>NZ_JAHKQE010000013.1:11038-209944 GCF_018860855.1 Amphritea atlantica | reverse complement strand
AGCCTAGTCACACCGGATATGACGGTATTCATTTATGCAAGACCAGTGGGCGGCCGTATGCCATTGGCGGCTAAGCGTTTAACTGTAGCTGATCTGCCACTCACCGTTGTGCTGGATGATAGTACTGCAATGAGCCCACAAGCTAAGCTTTCAGGGGCCGAAACGGTAGAGTTGGTTGCGCGGATATCGGCTTCAGGACAACCGACACCTCAGCCGGGTGATTTGAGCGGAATCATTTCTTCTGTTGCTGTTCATGGGCAAGTTGATATATTAGAACTATCTATTGATCACGTCGTTGAATAATTGATGAAATCCAGCACAGGAGTCTCTGTGCCATGTATATAAATTAGATAAGGGTAATATCTGGCAATGGAATTAGGATTACGCGAATGGCTAATTATCGGTGGCGTGATAGTTGTTCTCCTGATTGTATTGGATGGTTGGCGCCGGATGCGTGGTAACGGTAATCGACTGAAGATGAAAATCGATAAGTCGTTAACGGATCTACCTGAGGTCGTCGAGGAATCTTCCTTTAATCCTGAATTGCCGGGTGGCGGAGCGCGTGTGGCTAATAGTCATGGCGAGACCCGCGCGGACTCCCGTCGAGAACCTACTTTTGCTACGGATACACCTGTTGCTAAAGCGGAGCCTAGCTTTAATAAGCTAGATCTTTCACCTGTTCGAAAAGTGGCAGCTGAGACGCAGGCGTCAGCACCGGAGAAGGCCAAGCTAGATTCTGCGTTTGAGTCGACACTCAAACCTGAACTCAAAAAAGAAGCGTTTAAGCCCGCAGCGTCAAAAGGTACGCCTGTTACCACTCCTGTGGCGCGACAAAACGGGTCAGCCAGCGTTGCTAATCAATCAGAGCAAGCTGAATACAGTATCCCATCGCTGTTAACACCCGACGTGACGGATGAGAATGACCCGCTGTTTGCGCCTGCCGATAGTTTTCCCCCTCACCATGATGGCCCCTCATTCGATGAAATGGATGAAGGTGTTTCTGCGGCTCGTGTTGTGCGTACCTCTGAGCCGGAAATTCCGGTGGAAATGACGATAGCAGAACCTTCGGTCGACGATTCGGCAAGCACGCTTGATGAGAGTGATGTTGTCGATGATGTTCCTATGATTCAATCTATTGTTCAGCCAGAGCCAGAGCCAGAGTCTGATGAAAACTTGCACATCCCTATCATCACAACGGGTAATAAAGTTGAGGTCGTTCCCCACGATATTGTTCTTGGTGTCAACGGTGACTCTGCTCAGTTTGGCCTATTGGGAGAGGTCCATGGACGGAAAATAGCCTTAGATTTAAACCATACACACACACTAAGTTTATTTGGTGTTCAAGGTGGGGGCAAAAGCTATACATTAGGCTCAGTTGTGGAGATGGCAACTAAATCAATTCCATCGATCAATACGCTGCATAAAGAGTTGGCCAGTGTGATATTCCATTACAGTGCTACTCAGGACTATAAACCTGAGTTTACGTCGATGATAGCCCCAAATGATGATGTTACTCAGTTAGCTAAGCTTAAAGAAGTATATGGTGCGGAGCCAGCTTCCTTAGATGATGTTGTGTTGTTAGCTCCTGAAGACAAGTTAAACGAACGTCGTGCTGAGTACCCTGGAATTGAGGTACATCCGTTGAAGTTTTGTTCTTCTGAATTGCAAGCTGGACACTGGAAATTTTTGATGGGGGCTATCGGCAACCAAGCCGCATATATCCGCCAACTAGGCAATATTATGCGTAAAAATCGAAATAACCTCTCGATCCAAGCGATAAGGGATGGAATACAAAACTCTAGTCTTTCGGATTCACTTAAAGACCTAGCAGACATGCGTTTGGATTTTGCTGAACAATACATTGATGACCAATTAAACGTTGGTTCGCTGATTCGACCAGGCAGAATGATCGTTGTAGATGTTCGAGACGAATTCATCGAAAAAGATGAGGCATTAGGCTTATTTGTGGTGCTTCTGCAAATATTCTCGGAAGCCAAGTACCAAGGGCAGTCTTTTAACAAGCTAATTGTGTTTGATGAATGTCATAAATACATCGATAGTCCAGACCTAGTAAAAGGGCTTGTGGAAACGGTACGCGAAATGCGTCACAAGGGCACCAGTGTCATGATTGCCAGCCAAGATCCACCGTCTGTACCGGTGGAACTTATTCAGCTTTCATCACAGATTATTCTGCATAAGTTCAACGCTCCGGACTGGTTAAAGCATATTCAAAAAGCCTGTATCGGTTTGAAATCACTAACGCCTGAGAAGCTTGGAGCGTTAAAACCAGGTGAGGCATATATTTGGTCTAGCAAAGCCAGTGATAACGCATTTGTCAGCGACGCAATGAAGATTCAGTGTCGCCCAAGAGTGACTAAGCACGGTGGGGATACTTTGACCGCCGTGTAAGCAAAGGTCGTTTATCGTAGATGCAATTTCAAAATTGATTCTGAGCATGCGTCGACTTAACTCGGTGCGATGCCAATGTTCATCGATTAGATTAGTTTTTTTTGTATCTTCCTAACTCACAATCTCAAAGTGAACCTTCACACTATCGTGTCGGAGGTTCACTATGTTCAAAAACCTATTTTTTCAAACCAAAGCAGTACCAGAGCTTTCATCGCAACTGGATACAGACATTCCACGCTATCCGCCGTTTCTGAAGGGGTTGCCAGCTGCGTCACCCGAGGATTTGCAGTCCACACAAGACGAGCTAATTGCCAAACTGCGCCAAGTACTTGGCTTTAACCAGCGTGATTTTCAAAGGCTGATTCAGCCCTGCATTGATCATCTGGCGTCCTATGTTCACTTGTTGCCAGCTTCTGAGCATCATCATCACAGTGGTGCTGGTGGTTTATTACGTCATTCGTTGGAAGTTGCTTTCTGGGCGGCACAAGCTGCTGAAGGGATCATCTTTGTTGCCAGTGGCACACCTGTTGAGAAAAAAGAGCTGGAACCAAGGTGGCGTGTTGCAGCGGCTCTTGGCGGTTTGTTCCATGATATTGGTAAGCCCGTTTCAGACCTGTCCATCATAGACGAAGATGGACGCTATCAGTGGAACCCTTTTTTAGAAACATTATCTCAGTGGACCAGTAACAACAGCATTGAACGCTATTTCATTCGCTGGCGCGATGGACGGTGCAAGCGGCACGAGCAATTTTCAATTCTGGTGTTAAACCGAGTGATGACTCCTGAGTTGCTCGCCTGGTTAACTCAACCTGGCCCTGAGATTTTGCAAGCCATGCTGGAGGCAATTGGCAATACCGATCCCGAGCATGTCCTGTCTAAATTGGTCATTGAAGCCGACCAAACCAGTGTCCAGCGAGACCTGAAAGCTCAACGAATTTCCGTTGACGACAATGCCCTTGGTGTCCCAGTCGAACGCTATCTACTTGATGCCATGAGGCGATTACTTGCCAGTTCGCAATGGCTGGTCAATCAGCGAGACGCCAGAGTCTGGGTACGAAAATCGAATCAATCGACCAATCTTTACCTGGTCTGGAAAAGTGCCGCTAAGGACATTATTGAGCTATTGGCCAAAGACAAGATACCAGGCATCCCAAGAGATCCCGATACCCTTGCGGACATCCTCATTGAGCGAGGATTGGCCACGAAATCCGGCTCAAATGAGCGATATGAAAGTCTTGCCCCTGAAGTACTGATCAAAGACGACAAGCCAATCTGGTTACCCATGCTGCATATATCTGGGGCCGATTTATTGTTCAGCTCGAATGTGCCAAGTGGTGTGACGCTGTTTAGTAAACCTGAGTGGGAAGCAACACAACAATCACAAGCAGAGCCTCAGAGTCGCTCTAGTGAGCATTCAGACTTGTCTGAAGCGTCATCATCAATCGAACAGAGCAGTTCGACTGAGTCGCCATCGACAAAATCGTCCGAACAAGATGATGAACTTTGTCATGCCAGTGATGTTAATAACCCCCAGGCAAATGAGAATGTTTCGGATGATGGATGCGAAATACCTAACGATTCAAACGATGCTGCAATCGCGAATAACGTAAGCCAGCAAAACGAAGAAGCATTGAATTTGCCAGAATCTTTGGCGTGGTTCCAAGAGGCCAGCAGTGCGTTGATTATGGTTGGTGAACAGATACTGATCCGCTATCCCGATGCCGTAAGACATTGGTGTGCACCCCGAAAACTGCTTGCTGAGCTCAGTCGATTGGATTGGCTTGAATTAGATCCCGCAAACCCGACACGTAAGGCCAGAACTGTAACTACGAAAGATGGCGTTCAGGAACAAGGGTTACTGCTGAAAGTATCGATTTCTAAAGGGCTTACTGCACTGATTGACCTTCCCAAACAAGACGCAGAACCGGTGGCAGCAATTCAGAACGAAGAGGCTTCAAAGCGTCCGAGTCGAACTAAGACAACCAATGCCCAAGCAAAAGAGCCCGCCTCAAGAGCGGAGCGTAAGCAAAAGCCGATTACGTCCAATGCGAACTCAAGTACAGACTCCAAACACGCACAGCGCCAACAGATGGTTAATTTTGTGAAAGATTTGCCCATCTTACTGACCGATGGCGATTACCCAGACGTGGATCATAGTGCCGATGGTATTCGCGTCACGATTCAAACCTTACGCCAAGTCGCCAATGAGCATGGCATTCCAGCCGGACAACTGCTTCGGGGGATCTCGGCCAGTGACCAATGCCAGTTTGATGAGGGGGAAACGGTTCTGTTTACCGCTCACGCTAAACGTTAATCCATTTGAAATTAAGCGGATTGCAAACGGTTATTTTGCGGAGCATGAATGAAAGAAAACGCATACGAAATGCCCTGGCGCACGAACTATGAGGCCATGGCAGCAGCAGGTTGGCTGGTTGGAGCCACTGGGGCGATTGCCGCAGAAATGCTGACGGAGCTACCACCTGAGCCATTTTGGTGGATGACAGGGATTTCCTCGGGCATGGCGTTGTACCGCCTGCCCGAGGCTTATCGTCTTTATAAGTTGCAGAAGGGGCTAAAAGGCAAACCATTGGCTTTTATGGCGCTGTCGCATTTGCAAAAAGTGATGGCAAAACATCCTGATGAATTGTGGTTAGGTTATGGCTTTGAGTGGGACCAACGTCATGCTCAACGTGTTTATGAAATATTAAAACGTGATAAGCAAACCTTGCTTAACCAGGGTCACGCCTCTTATCGAAAGAATAGCCAAATGGGTTCGACTTGGATTCATGGTGTCGAGCCCAAAGAAGAAGATGTGTACCAGCCAGTTGGTCACACAGAAGGGCATACTTTAATTGTCGGTACGACCGGTGCGGGAAAAACCCGATGCTTTGATGCGATGATCACCCAGGCCATTTTGCGCAATGAAGCCGTGATTATTATTGACCCCAAGGGAGACAAAGAACTTAAGGATAATGCACAGAGAGCCTGTATTGCCGCCGGTAGTCCTGAGCGCTTTGTGTATTTTCATCCAGGTTTTTCTGAGCATTCAGTACGTCTTAATCCTCTTAGAAACTTTAACCGAGGCACTGAAATTGCCAGCCGTATTGCGGCATTAATCCCATCCGAAACCGGTGCTGATCCATTTAAAGCCTTTGGCCAAATGGCACTGAATAACATAGTGCAAGGGTTGTTGCTTACTTCACAGCGCCCTGATCTGAAGACACTGAGGCGATTCTTGGAAGGCGGTCCTGAAGGCTTGGTAGTAAAAGCCGTCACGGCTTGGGGTGAGCAGGTGTACCCGAACTTTAGTGTGGAGATTAAGCGCTTTACCGAAAAGGCCAACACCTTGGTTAAACAAGCCATGGCGATGCTGCTTTTCTACTACGAACGCATTCAGCCCGTTGCCGCCAATACCGATTTGGAGGGGCTTTTAAGCATGTTCGAGCATGACAGAACTCACTATTCCAAAATGGTCGCCTCACTAATGCCGGTGCTCAATATGCTCACTTCAAGTGAACTAGGCCCACTGCTATCACCTATTTCAAACGATGTGGATGACAGCCGGTTAATTACGGATTCTGGCCGTATTATCAACAATGCCCAAGTGGCGTATATCGGCTTGGATTCATTGACCGACGGCATGGTTGGTAGTGCTATAGGGTCGTTGTTGTTATCAGACCTCACCGCCGTGGCCGGTGACCGCTATAACTATGGCGTCGATAACCGCCCTGTGAATATCTTTATTGATGAGGCCGCAGAGGTCGTCAACGATCCCTTCATTCAACTGCTCAATAAAGGCCGTGGCGCAAAAATGCGTTGTGTGATTGCTACTCAGACCTTTGCTGACTTTGCAGCTCGTACAGGCAGTGAAACTAAGGCTCGCCAGGTGTTAGGTAACATCAACAACTTGATAGCTCTTCGGGTGATGGATGCCGAAACGCAGCAGTACATTACCGACAACCTGCCTAAGACCCGGTTGCAATACATCATGCAAACTCAAGGTATGTCGTCCAACTCGGACAGCCCAGCATTGTTTACCGGCAATCATGGCGAACGCTTGATGGAGGAAGAAGGCGATATGTTTCCACCGCAGTTATTAGGCCAACTTCCAAACTTGGAGTACATCGCCAAGCTTTCTGGTGGCCGTGTGATCAAAGGCCGAATTCCTATTTTAACCAGCTCTACACAGGCAGCCTAAGGAGTCTGTATGCATCATTCTGTTTGTCTGAAAATGACAACACTTACCAGTAAAGAAATGCTTGCTCAGTGGCAGCAACATACCCCCCAGTTCAAGGAAACCCTAAGACTGCTTGAAACCGACTGGCCTCATGCTTTGGTTTCGGTGTATTGCTTGGCGGACTATTTAACGGATGCGTTCATGTTAGATGGCCATTCCATCTTTGATTTGTGCCTGTCTAATGGCTTGGGTCGCTATGAAGAAGTTAGTTGTGATGATGACAGTGTACGCCTGTGGCATTTCATTGAGGCGCTGACCTGGACTGCCGCCAGTGCTTTAACGGGGATTCGTCTGCGTGATCCTGACCATTTTGAGTGGGCCGCCGTGGATGGTGTGTACTTCCACACCTGGATTCGTAATCGTCCAAATCGGATGGCGTATCTGGTTGAAGGCCACATCGATGTGCGTTATGTGAGTGGTCATACGACGACAAAGCGGATTCAGCAAGTGATTAAAACTCGAATTATGACGCCGACCGTTGCTGCCATGCTGGCCCGAGTAGAAGAGGATGTTTGGCATGAGCAAGCATAAATCGGTTTGGCTGCTGTGTCTGGCACTGATGCTGGAGATTATTGCTATTGGCGTGTTAGTGCCCGGTGATTGGGCTGCTCGGGTCATAAGCAAAGAGAAGCAGATGATCCAAAATCAGTTGGGCGATCAAACTAGCCATTGGATTAGTCAAACTAGCCATCGTTGGTATCAGTCATGGATTGTGGATACGCAGATGGAACAATCTGTGCGTGATTTTCTAATTCCCACTGAAGAGCAACGACTGCGTTCTAAAGGGATGGAGAACATGGGCGGCTTTTGGTTTGTCTGGGTAGAAGACCGTATTCAGGCATTTTTTGATGTGTTATACCAAGTGTTCACTCGATTTGCTTTGCTGATGGTCTGGTTGCCCTTTGCGCTTATTCTCATGTTACCGGCACTGTGGGACGGCTTGATGACCTGGAAGATTAAGAAAACAACCTTTGATTTTTCGAGCCCTATTATTCACCGCTACAGCATGATAATACTGGGCTCTGGCGTCATCTTATTATTTATGGGATTGTTCGCCCCGCTGGCTATTCCACCGGTGGTGCTACCTTCGCTGATCATCGGTTTGGCATTGATGGCGGGGTTGGCGTTAAGTCACTTGCAGAAGAAGATATGAGGCCTAGGTTAATGGCTGCCAAGACAGGTGATAACATCGAGTGATGATATGAATACCTGGCTTATTCGCATCATAACTAGATTTGATTGTGGATTTTATTCATATCATAATATGATTTGAATAAGGTGTTGTTTAAATCAAAAGGCGACAAAATGTGGATCTGGCAACAAGCTGATTGGCCAAACTTTATCTGGGATGAAAAAGTCATTGAACCCAAGTTACGAGACATTCGCTTTCACCAAGGAATGTTGTTAGGCAAGATGACGAGCCAACCTAAAAACCAAAAGCAAAGTGTGTTAGACACGCTATTGGCGAACATTATTCATTCGAGTGCCATTGAAGGTGAGAAGCTCAACGCTTTTTCTGTTCGTTCGTCGTTGGCTAATAAGCTTGGTCTTTCTGAGGAAAAACCATTTCCAACCACTGAACGTACAGATGGCCTCGCAGAAATAATGATAGATGCGGTGGATAATTTAGACTCGCCGCTCTCTCTTGAGAGAATATTACAATGGCATAAACGACTGTTTCCTGGGGGCTACACCTTGTTCAACCCTGTTATAGGGGGACAGCTACGCGGGGATGAGCCTATGCAGGTTGTGTCGGGTAGGATTGATAAACCCACAGTACATTTTGAAGCGCCGAGCCGAGAGGTGCTTGAGTCCGAACTAGGCGTGTTTATTCGCTGGTTTAATGACTCTCGTGAGGACCCAGCTTTAGATCCATTGCTTAGAGCTGCGATAACACATCTTTGGTTTGTGACTCTCCATCCTTTGGATGACGGCAATGGCAGGATCACCCGCTTACTCACTGATTTGGCACTGGCACAGGCTGAGCGTCAATCAGTCCGTTTCTATGCGATGTCAGTGGCGATTTTAGCCAACCGTAAAAGCTACTACGAAATATTAGAGCAATCCCAGAAAGGTGAACTTGATATTACCGCTTGGCTTATGTGGTTTTTAAACACCTTAGGTGAAACATTCACTAATGTGCTAGAAGAAATCGACCAAACGGTTTTTAAAACAAACTTCTGGCGAAATGTCGATCAAACGCGACTCACCTCAGAACAAGTAAAAGTGCTCAATCGAATGCTGGATGGGGATTTTGACCAAGGCATTAATACGTCGCAATATCATAAAGTGGCGAAAGTGAGTAAGCCAACTGCTTCTCGTCATTTAGCGGCTTTGGTCGAGCTTGGTTGCTTAGTAAAAAGTGACGCCGGGGGGAGGAGCACTCGGTATAAGCTGGCGCACTTGAGTTAAAAACACGAGCATTGAGGGAATACGCCAATAGAACCAGAGACAGTTTTAAACTAGCTGCTTAAGGGTTGCGTGTTCGAACGTTTTTGTGTGTAAGTTGACGCCCCGTGACTGAGTTTATGATATTCACAAGCAACGCTAGGATTTTTAATTGCTTTCTTTTTCAATGTTTTTAGAGACATCAATTTTACCCCTATGCTAGTTCATAAGGTTGGAGTTGCAGCGTTGCCTTTTGACTTCTGAGAGACGATAAATCATAAGCATTTTGCAGTCACAACCAGTGGTCAGCAGATGGCTTAGCAAAAGCCAGTTCCAAGCGTACAGCCATTCCTGGAGTAATTGCACCTCGTCCGTTTAATGCCTTGGATAGGGTTTTACGGCTTATATTTAAATGCTCTGCAACATCGGTAATCGTCAACTCCAACGGCTTGATGACCAACTCTTTTAATATCTCACCAGGGTGAGCGGGGTTATGAATGGCCATGAGTGATAATCCTCGTAGTTGACAATTTCTGCATCACATCCGTTGAATCTGAACGTAATGCGTCAATTACCATGACCCAGTTGTAACCCTTAAGGTTGCGATATCAAGATGGTTGTAAGAGCAGAATCGCTAAGTCACCTCAAAACCTTCAAGAATTCGGCATCTAGCTGACCACTGAACCTGTCAATCCCAAGGCATTCTTCACTTCTCAATTCAAACAACGAGGAGTGACTATGGAACCTGTAAGTATTCCATCTTATATCGATGACCCGCCGCACTTCCTGCTTTGGAGTGCCGATGAGATGGCTCCCATTCTGTTGGGGCTAGTGATCGGCATTTTTACCGGTAATGCCTTGGTTTTATGTCTGTTGGGCTTGGTAACAACCAAGCTCTATCGGCGTTTTCGTGATGGTCGCCCAGATGGTTTTATTCTTCACGCCATCTACTGGGCTGGACTGTTGCCAACCAAAGCCAAGACGATCCCTAACCCATTTATCAGGAGCTATCTGCCGTGAAGTTCGACGTGTTTTTAAAATCATGGCAAGGCACGCAATTAGAAAACCGATGGCAACGGTTCCTGATTGCGGTGCTGGTGCTATCTAATTTGCTGCTTGCGGTAGCGGCATTTTCTCGCAATACCGTAGTGGCCATTCAACCGCCAACCTTGTCTGAAACGGCTGAAGTGTCACGAAACCAAGCTACTCAGCCTTACCTGGAATCCTGGGGGCTCTATCTGGCTGAGCTTATGGGCAACGTGACGCCGGGTAATGTGTCTTTTATCCGGGTTGCTATTGAGCCGCTACTTTCTCCAGCGGTGTACCAGCAAGTGGTCGATGCACTGGAGATTCAGGCAAGACAAATCCGCGAAGACCGAGTTACGCTCAAATTCCAACCCAGACAAGTGGAGTATGAGTATGAAACCGGCCATGTCTTTGTGACCGGTTATTCCTTGGTCTCTGGACCATCTGGCGATGAGCAGCGCCAAACTCGCACCTATGAGTTTGACATCGATATTGAGCAATACCGTCCAAAACTTAGCTGGATGGATACGTATGAGGGGCAAGCTAGAACGAAGCGAGTTCGTGAAAAGTTGACCCAAGAGCAAAACCGGAGGGTGAATGATGCGAACCAAAATTAGTCGATGGATGACACCAGGCTTAATCGCAATGAGCTTGAGTGGCGTCCTGTTATCTCAAGCGTCGTATGCAGACGTGGAATTGCCGATTGTGCCAGCCAGTGTGATGAAGCAGTCTGCTACAGCAAATCCACCTGTTCAAACCAATACGGTTTCAACGGATGTGCCAACAACGTTACTGATGACACCGGGGGTTAATGAACTGATCCCTGTAGCGCTTGGGCATCTGAATCGGATTGTGACGCCGTTTGAATCGCCTCAGGTGAGAACAACCAGTGATGCTCAGACGCAAATCAAGGGGAATGTTGTATATGTGGCCACGGACAAAGAATCACCGGTTTCACTTTACATCACTCCGCCTGGTCAGGAAGCGCCCGCATTATCTGTCACCTTAGTACCTCGTCGTATTCCACCGCGTGAAATCACCTTAGCTATTGATGGTCAGCAGTGGCCTATTAAGGGCGTCGTGAACCGAAGAGCCGCCACTTGGGAAACGGCTCAGCCATACGTCGATAGCTTACGTGATTTACTCAGACGCCTTGCATTAAATGAGTTGCCACAAGGCTATGACATCCGTTTGGCTGGCCAAACAGACATCAGCCCGAAATGCTTTCAGCCTGGCTTAAAGTTTGGTTTTAAGCAGGGGCAAATTGTGACAGGGCATTACTTCACCGTCTATGTAGGACTGGTGGAAAGCTTTGCCGATGAGCCGATAGAATCCAGTGAATTAGCCTGTCATGCACCAGATATAGTGGCAATCTCCTACTGGCCTCGCAATATCTTGTTGCCGGGTGAAAAGACGGAGTTGTATGTGGTTGTTCGCAATCATCGTGAAGAAGCGGTGGAAAGTCAGCGACCTTCGCTTCTTGTGGGAGGTGAGTTTTGATGAAAGCACAATGGGAACAAATGAGCCCGAACATGAAGCGGGGTCTATCGGTTGCTGGTATTGCTGGTGGTCTCATTCTTATGGTGATGGTGTTTTCACCTAATCCTGACGATGGCTCAAGCAGTCGGAACCGACAGGAAACGATCCGGCACATTCTTACGGATACCAATACTCGTGATGTTGGGGTCGATAGTTTGGCTGCGAACGTAAAACTACTCAGTGAGCGCAATGAACAGTTACGTCGTGAAGTTGAGCGCTTGCGTCGTGACGTCGATTCAGGACGGCTAAGCCCAGGTTCGCCTTCTATACCAAGTGAGGTCAATGCGGAGCTGGCCCGCCTTAGAGCGGAACTTGATGATGTTCGCGCTGGAGGTGATGCAGCAGTTGAAGGCACAAGTAACCGTTTTGAAGTGCCTTTATCTGCCATGGAATTGCCTAAAGAAGAAAAGCCACTGCCGTCTAACCCAGACGACTATTTTGCCAATGCGCCGCTGCCTGATCCGCTCTATCAGCAGCCAGTCAATGGTCAAGGTACACGAGCACGGGATGTTCCATTGCCGCCAATCACGATTCGTATGATTGAGCCTGAAGTGGTTGCTGAACCAGAGGTTGTTGTGCAAGAAGCGCCGCCTTTGTATCTACCGGCGGGCAGCATCATCTCAGGTACTTTGATCACAGGTTTGGATGCACCTACTCACGAGTCCGCAAGACGCGAACCTTTTCCTGCATTGCTGAGGATTCAAAAGGAAGCCATTTTACCCAACCGATTTAGAGCGGATATCAAAGAGTGTTTCTTGATCGCCGCAGGTTACGGTGATTTGAGCTCTGAGCGTGCCTATTTGCGAGGCGAGACCATTTCATGTGTGAGAGAAGATGGCGGCGTCATTGAAACACGACTGGATTCTTATGCCGTGGGTGAAGACGGCAAAGCCGGTATTCGTGGCCGGTTAGTGTCGAAACAAGGCCAACTGGTGGCCAAATCAATGATGGCCGGGTTCCTTCAAGGGTTGGCTGGCGCATTTGATGTAAATCCTGTTCCGACGATTCAGACGGGTAATGCCGGTGATACTCAGCTGTACCAGCAAGTCATGAGCCAAGAAGCATTACAAGGTGCTGCGATTAAAGGCACGGGTAAAGCATTGGATCGAGTGGCCAAGTTCTATTTGGACATGGCTGAAAATATGTTCCCAGTCATAGAGGTAGACGCTGCAAGGAAAATTGAAGTCATAGTCACTCGTGGTGCCTCGTTGTCGTTGGCCACTTCGCAAGGGGGAGGTGCAAGAAGATGAAAAAATCCTGCATGTTGCTAACCGATCGAAGTCCGTTTCAGACAATAAGATGTGTATCCAGAGGAGAGTTAACCATGACGACATCAATGCAGAACAACCCAAAGCACCAGTCAAACCAGTGGTCTAAAACTGGATTATTTTTCTTGGCAGTCGGCTCAACCTTATTGTCGGGCTGTAGTTCATTGGGTCTTGGGAGTAGTGAATATGGATGCCCAGGTATGCCTGACGGTGTGCGCTGTTTATCCGCTCGTGAAGTCTATGAGCTTACCAGTAATGGGGCTGCACCCAAGACGATTGATGTTGTGGCGACTCGAATGGGTTCTCCCTCTGGGTATTCACAATCTGATATAGAAACAGGACTGCTGAGCCATCCAGCATTACCTGAGACGCAGCAATCTGCACCTATTCGCATTCCTTCAAGAGTGATGCGGATTTGGATTGCGCCTTGGGAGGATGACCGTGGGGATCTGAATTTATCCAGCTACGTGTTTACCGAAATTGAACCGCGCCGGTGGGATATTGGGGTGTCAGCACCTCGAACGGTTTCGCCAGTGCTACGTCCACTTCAGACTCAAAGCGATTCAGCCTCAGCGGGAGCTGATGGTAAGCGCGATAACTTGAGTATCTACGGAGAAACTAACGAATGACAAATGTAGTTAGCAGCATTCAAACTCAACGCCTAATGACCATTGGTGCGCTTGGTTTGATGACTTTAATGATTTCGGAGCCCTCATTTGCGGGCACCGGTGGTGGTGCTTTCACCGATGTGTGGGATACCCTAAAAGATTGGACCCAAGGTACTTTGGGACGGATCGTAGCGGGAGCCATGGTTCTGGTGGGTATTGTGGGCGGTATCGCTCGCCAAAGCTTGATGGCTTTTGCCTTGGGCATTGGTGGCGGTATGGGTCTCTACAATACGCCAACAGTCGTTGAAAGTGTTATGTCTGCAACCTTACCTGTTGTTATCAGCACTCAAGAAGTCATTGGTACAACTGTTCCAGCAATCAGCGCCGTTTTACTAGGCACTTGATAATATTGGCGGCTTCTCATGTCAAAGGGGAGCCGTCATCTCGCTCTGTGGGCAATGATTTTTCTATATCGCAGATCCGTGTCATGAGTACTAAAGGATCAATCGTCGATTCTTTGAAGCCAAATTTTTTGTAGAACGTTTGTGCACTGCTATCAATAGCATGAACTAAAATTCCTGCTCCACCGACAGCGTTCATTGCTTGTACTGAGCGAATGATACAATCTTTTAGTAGACCGGCTGCAATGCCTTGACCTTGATAGGCGTTATCCACCCCAAGCCTTGCTAAAATCACCATGGGAATGGGATCAGGGCTATTTCTTCTTAGTGAACTGAATGCTTGCTCTCTCGAAACAGAGCCCATGGCAATGGCATAGTACCCAACCACTTGGTGGTCGTCAGTGTCATTGACCACATACACTCTCGCGGTTCCCCGCTTTTGACTCTTTAATGCCTGTTTTCTTAACCAAGTATCGAGTTCTTCGATGCCACATTGAAAGGCGTTAATCTGGTGCTTATCAGTTAGTAGGGTTGGTGCACTTATTCCCAAGGGGCTTTCCTTTTAAACAGATCTTTCATGCCCTCAAGAGTCTGTGGCTCTGCACGAAGTTCGTTATCAAACGCTTCAAAAGCTTTTGCTTCAAGGACAAAATCCCGCTGTTCGGCCAGAATGCTATGCGCTTCATTGAGCGCTGCTTGCTGAATGAACACGGTTCTATCGACTTTTTTTAAACTTGCTGCGGCATCGATAATATCTCTTACCGATGGCAATACTCGCATGTTGATTGGCGCTGTTTTTGTAGCCATGACACCATCCTCTGTATATCTATTTAATACACAGTTTAAATTGTTTTTGTGTGTAGTCAATGGATATACAAAGTGTTGAGTGTGAAACTTTGAGAGTACGTGAGTTGGATTTCGACGGTAAGTAACCTTTTTGGTTTAAATTAGTGCAAAAATTAACACTATGGGTATGAAAAACAGGGTTTATCTAAACCAAATGACTTAGAGAAAATCTGTAGGGCTGCCAGAATGAAAGCTATACCGTTACGAATAATGCGTAACAACAAGTGACACCCTAGCAAGGCATCCAATTCTTCAATCTATCTAACCGAGTCCACATAGGACAACTGCATAGACTGGAGCCTCGATTTACATTAACGAGGACTCCTCATGCGAAAACTATCTCCAATTATTCTGACGCTTGCGCTGTCTCCTTTGGTTCAAGCCGAGCCAGTGTCTGAAGTGTCCCCCGTTGGCAAAATTGACGGCATGGTTTCTTTACCTGTCACGGGTATGAAAGCGGTCGAAAGCAATGGCCGTATTGTTTTCATGTCAGACAGTGGCCGGTTCGTCATTGATGGCACGCTCTATGATGCTTGGTCCAAAAAGCCGCTTACCAGCCTTGAAGAAATTCGAGAAGCGGGAAACACGCTGGACTTAAGTCGCCTTGGCTTAAAAATGGATGATTTGAACCCATTGACTTTAGGCGAAGGCAAAAAGAAAGTGGTGGTCTTTGTTGACCCACGGTGCCCGCACTGCCATGAGCTTTTGAAACAAGCCTTATCGTTAACCAAAGAATACACCTTCCAAATTCTCCCTGTGCCAGTTCTTGGTCCTGATTCAGAGCGTCAGGTTCGCCAGCTTGGCTGTGCGCGTGACAAAAAAGCGGCCATCGATGCATTGCTCAATGGCCGGATTGGTAACCTAGAGCAGGATGATGCCTGCAACTTAGAGCCAATGCAGCGTACCTTGGTGACGGCTCAAATCTTGGGCATTCAAGGTGTGCCTTTCATTGTCGCCAATGATGGTCGCCTCAGCCGAGGCCGTCCTTATGATCTTTCTGCTTGGTTGGAGGGGCGTTAATGAAAGCCTCTCTGTATTCAGGGCAACGCGCTTCAGAGCTGTTGCCAGTATTGGCCTATTCAGACGATGAGCAACTTTTTTTCATGGAAGACCAAAGTGTTGGCTTTGGTTTTTTATGTGATCCCTTGCCGGGTGGTGATGAGTCTGTTGCAGACAGGGTTAATGTCCTACTCAACAACGACTGGCCAAAAAACACTTTGCTGCAGTTTGGCTTGTACGCTTCGCCTGATATTCAAACCGACCTTCAGCGCATGATGGGCTTGCGGCATCGTCAATCCGATCCATTGCTCAGGGCGTCGATACGCAAACGTGCAGACTTTCTCGATGGGGGGACGGTTCAACCGATAGAAGAATCGACCCAGACTCAGGTGCGCAACTTTCAACTGATCGTCACCTGCAAATTGCCTTTGGAAAGTCCTATACCGACGGAGCGTGAATTAAGTCGAGCATCTGCGCTTCGGGCTTCTTTCTCTCAGGCGCTGGCAACGGTTGGTTTTCGAGTCACGGAGATGACTGACCGAAATTGGCTCGCGGCATTAAGTGCGCAGCTTAACTGGGGAAAAGATGCTTCTTGGCGCAATCCATCACCAATCCGTAGTGAGTCAGATAAACCACTTCGAGAGCAGGTGTTGGATTATGACCGGGCTATCAAAGTGGATAGCCAAGGTCTGATGCTGGGCGATTACCGAGTTAAAACCTTATCTTTTAAGCGCTTGCCTGAGCGGATATGGTTTGGTCATGCCGCAAGTTTTGCGGGCGATATGATGACGGGTAGTCGTGGCTTACGCGGAAGCTTTTTGCTGAATGTCACCATTCACTTTCCTTCAGCTGAAGCCATGCGATCTCGTTTAGAGACGAAGCGTCAGTGGGCGGTCAATCAGGCCTATGGCCCGATGCTCAAGTTTGTGCCAGTGCTGGCGGCCAAGAAAAAGGGGTTTGATGTTCTTTTTGAGGCCTTGCAAGAAGGTGATCGTCCTATTCGGGCAAATATGACCTTAACGCTGTTTTCACCAACGGAAGAGGCGTCCATCAGCTCTGTTTCAAATGCTCGAACCTATTTCAAAGAACTCGGATTTGAGCTGATGGAAGACAAGTACTTCTGTTTGCCTATTTTTCTGAATGCCCTGCCATTTGGTGCTGACCGCCAGGCGATGAACGACTTGTTTCGATTCAAGACTATGGCGACACGGCATGTGATCCCTCTGTTGCCTTTGTTTGCTGATTGGAAAGGCACTGGCACGCCAGTGATTAACTTTGTTTCCCGTAATGGCCAGATCATGAGTGTATCTCTTTATGACTCGGGCAGTAATTACAACTGTTGCATAGCGGCGCAATCGGGATCTGGCAAGTCATTTCTGGTGAACGAAATCATCTCCTCCTACTTATCAGAAGGCGGGCAATGCTGGGTGATTGATGTTGGACACTCTTATGAAAAGCTGTGTGAAGTTTATGACGGTGAGTTCTTACAGTTCGGGCGGGACAGTGGCATTTGCTTGAATCCGTTTGAAATCGTTGAGGACTATGACGAAGAAGCGGATGTGCTGGTTGGGTTATTGGCCGCAATGGCCGCGCCTACGCAGTTATTAACCGATTTTCAGATGGCCAATCTAAAGCGTCAGACCCGTGAACTATGGGAGAAAAAAGGTCGTGCCATGTTAGTTGATGATGTGGCAGAGGCCTTAAAAAATCACGAAGACCGACGTGTGCAAGACGTGGGTGAGCAGCTCTATCCTTTTACGACACAGGGCGAATATGGCCGTTTCTTTAATGGTCACAACAATATTCGCTTCAAAAACCGTTTCACCGTTTTGGAGTTAGAAGAGCTCAAGGGGCGCAAGCATCTACAACAAGTGGTGTTGCTTCAGCTTATCTACCAAATCCAACAAGAGATGTACTTAGGTGAGCGGGATCGTCGCAAGATTGTGTTTATTGACGAAGCCTGGGATCTGCTGACTCAAGGTGATGTCGGTAAGTTCATCGAGACGGGTTACCGTCGATTTCGAAAATATGGCGGCAGTGCTGTAACGGTAACGCAGTCGGTCAACGATTTGTACGACAGCCCTACAGGTAAAGCCATCGCAGAAAACTCGGCCAATATGTACTTGCTTGGCCAAAAAGCTGAAACCATCAACGCGCTCAAAAAAGAAGGTCGTTTGCCATTAGGTGAAGGCGGCTATGAATACCTGAAAACGGTTCATACCGTCACGGGTGTCTATTCCGAAATTTTCTTTATTACCGAAATGGGCACTGGGATTGGCCGCCTCATCGTCGATCCGTTTCACAAGCTGTTGTACTCGTCCCGTGCAGAAGATGTAAACGCGATTAAGCAGTTAACGCGCAAAGGTCTTTCTGTTGCTGATGCTATCTCCCAGTTGTTAAAGGAGCGAGGCTATGAATAAGTCCACGCTTTGGCCATTTATGGCCTCTATTACTTTGTCTATTGCTGGTAGCGGTTTAATGACCAACTGGCTCTTAATGAAAACACTCGAACCCATCAATAGCCAGTTGGCGTTGAGTACGCCCATTGCGGTCGTGGATTTTGGGGAGGCGGTGTTATCACTGGGCCCTAATGCCAGCGAACAAGACATCGAATCCAGGTTGCTTCAGACCAATCAGCAAATTGAAAAGTTAAAAACAGCCGGTTTTATCGTGCTGGATGCCCAAGCGGTGGTGGGTGCTGATGATTCCGTATTTGTGCCAGTAGGCTCAAAGGAGGTGTCTCATGCAGATACTCCGTAAAAGAATGCCTTGGCGGCCATATCTCATCCGGTTGACCGTTCTTGCGTTAATCATAGCCTTGGTAGGCACCTTCGTCATGATGCGCTACCGAATAGGTATTGATACCCAGCAAGAGCGCTGCCTGCCTGATACCACGGTGTATCTGATTGACCTATGGAATAAAGAGCCCGTTAAGGATGGTTTGTATGCCTTCCACTCAAAAGGACTTGCTCCGTTATATAACGACGGTACTCGTATGCTGAAACGCTTAACAGGGATGCCTGGGGATGAAGTCAATGTGACTCCTGAACATGTGCTGGTGAACGGTGCTGAAGTCTCAACCGGCATGGCCTTAGCCCAGCGTCTTGGTGTGGCTGAAACAGAATTTAGCCGCTCATTGACGCTGCAAGAAAACGAATATTGGTTTTCCGGTGAGGCCGCAACGAGTTTCGACTCCCGCTATTGGAACGCCGTTAAGCGCGAGCAGATTGTCGGTCGCGCTTGGCCGCTTTGGTAGGAGGTGGATGATGAGAAGACTATGCCTCTTATTATTGTTGGTTGCTCCATTGTCTTGGGTTCACGTGTCCTGGGCACAAGAGCCTTTTCCGTTGTCTGACGAAGACAAAAAGATCGTCGAAATGAGCCGCAGCATTTTACAAAATGCCGTGGATGGTTTATCTGAATTTATCGAACCTTTTGCACCGATTGAACAACCTGCGTCGCTCAAACACAGCGATGAATGGTTGATATTTGCGTCGTCCTCACTTGGGGACTCGTCACTGAAGCAGCTTTTCAAAGAGGCCAGTGCTACCGGCGCTATTGTGTTGTTTCGGGGAATTCCTGAAGGCAAGACCTTGGGGGTGGCTATCCGTGACTGGCATACGCTGATGACAGGGCTTGATCCTGTTCCTCAGGTGCGAATCGATCCGAAAGCCTTTGTGCACTGGCGGGTGACTAGCGTGCCTGCCATTTTCCGCATAGAAGATGACAAGGTGACTGCAAGTGCACTAGGGGTTTACAGCAAGGACTGGTTGCAGCGTCAAATTGAAACAGGCAATACCGGTTCATTGGGTCAACGTGGTCCTATTCATTCGATTTTAGAACCGGATTTGATGCAAGTGGCGATGCAGCGTTTACAGTCGATTGACTTGGGAGCGTTAAAGAAAAAAGCCATTGAGCGTTTCTGGTCTCGCCAAACATTCACTGAATTACCCAAAGCCACGCAGTATCGGATAAGAACGGTTGACCCAACCATCGTCATGCAGCGGCCACTATTGGATGCCAATGGTCGAACATTGATCCCAGCAGAAACGCGTATTAACCCGCTAAAAGCCTTGCCATTTACTCAGCAGCTTGTGGTGTTTAATGCGTCGGACGCTGAAGAAGTGGACGCAGTTGCGCATTGGCTTGAGGGCCAAGATAGGATAATGCGCCGCATTACGCTCATCACCACGCAGCTCGACCGTGCACAAGGCTGGAATAGCCTCAATGCGCTCGAAAAGACATTGGACAGTCCGGTTTACCTTCTAAATGCTTCGCTAAAACAGCGCTTTGATTTGCAAGTCACCCCATCGTTTGTTCAAGCAAAGGGGATCGCGTTTGAAATAGAAGAAATTCCAGCAAAGGAGCTTTTTCATGAAAAAGCTCAATAATACGTATCGTCTGTTGCGGACTCTCGTTGTCATGTTTGTCCTAGGCGCATCTATTCCTGCAAAAGCCGAACTGACCTGTTCAGACGCGGGGTTATTGTCGGGCAAGTTGCTGACGGATGTTTGCTGGTCATGCATTTTTCCTATCCGGGTTGCAGGGCTTCCTCTTGGCTCTGGCAATGTCCCAAGCGGCGCATCAAACAAGTCGTTTTGCTTATGTGAAGACAACTTAGGCGTACCAAGGCCTGGTATTGTTACCAGCATGTGGGAGCCAGCGCGTCTGATTGAACTGGTCAGGACGCCGGGTTGTTCGCCTTCACTGGGAGGGATTCGTTTACCGTTAGGTGATAGGCGACTGCAAGGTGGTCATGGCGAAGGTGAATACGATACCGGTGATCTCGCTTTCTACCATTACCATTATTATGCCTTTCCGCTTTTGGTCATGCTCGATTTGTTCATGGATGGCAATTGCAATGCCGATGGTTACATGGACTTTGACTTGATGTATTTGTCGGAATTGGACCCAACATGGCTGAACGATGAACTGGCCTTTTTTACTCAGTCTGAAGCTGCTGCCGTTGCCAATCCATTGGCTATATCTGCTTGTACCGCTGACGCTGCCTCATCAACACTTGGTAAACCCATCGACCAGCTGTTTTGGTGTGCTGGCAGTTGGGGCCATCTCTACCCGTTATCTGGCCACACTTTAGCCTTTGGCTCATTAGCAGAAAACACCAGCCATTTAGCGGCGCGTGCAATCGCGGCTCAACACAGGCGTGGTCTTGCAAGGCGAACAATGGGGAACAGTGCGCTATGCCGACCTGTTATCGAACCCATGCTGCCGAAATCCCAATACAAGATGAGTATGTTCTTCCCTGTACCGGAAACTGAAAGTGCGCATGTCATCGGTGAAAGCACCATGAAATGGGGAGAGTGGCGAACGATCCCCGGTGCCGGTGAAGATGCGCTCTACATTTTGTGGCGCTGGCAAGACTGCTGTAACTCGGGAGGTTAATCATGAAACCAACACTTTTTACCCGAGTGTTAGCGGGTATTTTATCAATCACTATGGCGTGCTTGCCCTTACATGGTGTGGCCGCTGATGTGCAGCGCCAATCCGGCCTAAGCGGACAACAGGAAGGTAAGCAATTGCTGCAAAACTGGACGATGCCCGCACTCAATGGCAATACATTGTCGGTGCCGAATGGCAGTGGTAATGAGTCCATTAACTTGCAAGAGCTTTTCCCTGGTATGGATCAGGGCTCATTGGATGTCTTAACGGGCGTTTATGGCTCTGATGCCAGCATGAATCAATTAGGGACACAGCGCCAAGAGAGCATGGCATCCGAAAGTGGCGCTACGGGTGAAGCATTTCGTTCGCTACAGCAAATCAAAGGCAGGTCTCGGCCAGATATGGTCAATGATCCGCTTTGGGCATTAACTGATGCGGTTCAAACTGACCTTAATCTATTGACGCAAAGCTTCCCCGGCTGTGAGTCTCAAGGTGAGGGCCGCCCAAATTACCAGCAATGCGACAGGCTCAATACAGCGGTGAACAGCTGCACTATCACTCACGATTACACAGCAGGCATCATTGAGCATGTTTCAGGGCCGATGAACCTTCGCTCTTGTGGTGAAGGGTGTCTTGAAGTTTGGATTGGACGAATTGGTGACAACTACTGGAGTGGTAGTTGTAAAGTGTTCGAACAGGCCATCACACTCAAAGTCGTGAACCCCGATGCGATTACCTCAGCCGTTCTTGAGTACGCCAAATGGGATGACTACATGCAAGTTTGGCTTGGCGATCAGAAAGTCTGGTCAGGGCCGAACAATAACTTTCCTCCAGAAACGGCTGGTCGCTGCGAGCTTAGTACCAGTTGGGAGCGCAATCCTAATACCGACTTAACCGCTAAGCTAAAAGCGGTAGAGCCCGGTTTAGAAGTGCCAGTAAAAATTCGCGTATCGGTAACGGGTAGTGGTGAGGGGTATGCACGCATCAAGGTACGCTTTGATCCAACCAAGGTGGTGATGAATGATAGTTGGTCACCACAGTCCTGTATCGAACAAGCAGCGGATATCCCGGCTAAGTTTTCAGATTATAGCATTCAATGCACGGATCAGCCGTCTTCAACCAACGGGTGTACGGTGGTCAATGGTGTTTCAGTTTGTGAACACTACTTTGCCCCAAGCCCCGTCGCTGGCATATCGCCTTTGTGTCGGCGTGTACAAGTCAGTGTGGATGATGAAAGCTATAAGGGTATTGAGAATCAGGCCTGCCAAGCACTTGAAGCGAACCCTTCCTGTGGCTTCATGTCGTCAGAATGTGCCGAGACCAATGATAAAGGTGAATGTACTCGTTTTACCGATACCTATGACTGTGGATTACAAACCAGCGATCCAAAGTGTGTGGTATCCAACTTTATGCCAAGTAGTTTTGAGGCCTGTGAGCCTACTCAGACGATTACGCCATTTACTGAAACCAAGCATGTACCTGATTACCAGGTGTGCGAGAAGATCAGCACGCTTACTGAGTGTCAGTTAGAGCGACGTGTATCCGCTGAATCCCATCAACAAAGCTGGTCTATTGAGCGCGGTTGCTTTAGCTCTGAAACCATCAGTTTTGTTCCACAGCACAGCACCACCATGCAAACTGGAAACGCGACGCTGAGAGTTTTTGATAATCAAAATACTGAGATAAAAATCACCGAGTCGCCGTCCAAGACAAATGGCTGGAAAACGACACTCTCACTGATGGGCAATAAGGAAACGGTGATTGAGACGAAACCGTCCATTAAATACCCTGAAGTGACCTGTCCAAAAGGAACCTTGGTTGGCTCGTTGTGTAAAGTCGTCAATGAGTCGATTATTTCGTGGCATGAACCCCAGGAAGTCACTCGTTCCAGATGCGAGTCCGGCTGGAGCAAAGTCGATTTCGATACTTGCAGCCGAGAAGTTCAGAAGTGTTTGGCTCCTGGGAAACTGAGCGCTTCATTGACCTTCTCTGGCAAGTACTTAGAGCAAGACATTGTTCATCAATCAACTGATCCGGGCATAGACCAATGCTTGATGCAAACTGATCAGTTTACTGCGGTGCAGTGGCAGTGTTTGGATACGGGCACAAAACGAATCGACGGGTTAACGGTTGGTAGTGGCGAGTTGGCCAATCTTGGAAGCCTTTATCCGGCGGTTGTTTCGTCTCCTGCTCATTTAACCAGTCGCGGCAGTTCTGATGGACTGGGACTCTCATGCTGGAGGGCAAGAGCGACCTACAATGCTTCGACTGCTCATCCTGAGTTCAACATGGGCAGCTCAGATAGCTGGTTAGATGCCAATGGTAATACACAAACCATTGACAATAATGGACAAAACACGACCATCAATACGTGTGCCGCGCTAGAGCAAAACCCGGCCTGCCAGTATGTCAGAACCGAATGCACTGAAGGCGGGGCTAGTCATGAAGGCTTCTGCTATATCCAAAGTTTGGTGTATGACTGCGGACAAAGCGTCGAAGTGCAAAATGCACGAATGGAAACTCAATACAACTGTGAGGGGCCAGTTCGCTGTATGGGCACAGATTGTTTAGAACCAGAGTCAATCAAGCAGGCTAACTTTGCAGAGGCCGCAGCGATGCTTAATGCGGCGCAGTTTATGACAAATGATATGTCATGCACGGGAGCTGATGGCCAAGATAACGTCGAGTGTACGGTCTTTAAAGGTAATGCTGGCCAGTGCAAAAAAGCCGTTGGCGGCATAGTGGATTGCTGTGAAAAGCCAAGTGGCGTGTCGTTATCGGACTATATCACGATGATAGTGGCGGTTAACAAACTTGATACGGCAGTCATGGCCATGAATCCGTCTTCGGCAATCTATGGTTCGTGGAATACGCTTAGGGAGCCGATAACGAGTACCTGGAGTGCGGTTAAAGAGCCTTTTGTGTCTGCATGGGACTCTCTAATGGGGGCTGGGCCATCAACGGCTGCTGGCGCGGGAGCGGAGCAAGCTGCGACAGGCTTCATGCAGGTGCTAACTAACAAAACGGCTGAATGGGTAGGCACTACCTTTGGTTCGGGGGCGCAATCGGCACTGTTTAGCAACGTAGGTGGTGCGGTTGGAGCTGATGGTGTCGTTACAGGTGGTGATTTTGCACTGAGCGGGACTGCCGGGACGGTTCTAAGCACCGTTATGACGGCTTACATGATCTATTCTGTCGCCATGATTCTCATCAAGCTTATTTGGAAATGTGAGCAGAGTGAGTTTGAAATGAACGCCAAGCGGGTATTAAAGAGTTGCCACTATGTAGGCTCTTACTGCAAGTCTAAGTTCTTAGGTGCTTGTGTTGAGAAACGGCAGTCATATTGCTGCTTTACTTCGCCGCTTTCACGGATTATTCAAGAACAAGTGCGTCCACAATTGGGTCTTGGTTGGGGAAGTGCGAAGTCACCAAACTGTGAAGGTTTGACTGCGAGTAAGTTAAACCAGGTAGATTGGACTCAAGTAAATCTGGATGAGTGGATAGGTATCTTGTCGATAACAGGCAACTTACCCGAAATACCCTCACTGGATCTGGAAAGACTAACAGGCTCAGGAAGTACGCTAAACGTTGATGGAAATCGTCAGAGTGCCGCAGACAGAGCTATTGAAAGGCTAAACGGAATGGATGCTCAGAAATTGCGCCAGGAGGCGACGGAAGAAATTTCGGGGAACAATTAAAAGAAATTGCTCCGTTAGCCTGGTTTTGCAGGGCTAATGGAGCATATAAAAAATAATAAATATGCATTGAATTAACTGCGACTATTTTGTAACAGATGTGTTTGTAGTAGCTCATATCTGATCTTACAGTTTCGATGATTAGGGTTGGACTTCATCGAATAGAAAGCTATGAGCGAGGAGCTGACGGTCGGAAAAACTCGTTTTTGGACAATAGTGAGTTAGTAATTTTGCTAAATTAGAAACCTATGGATTAGCTCAGTTACGGGAAATCTTGACAAGTAAAAAGCAAGCCCCTTTACTTTGTTAATGTTCGTATAAAAGCATGCATTTGAGATATCATGAAAAAACTGGCGTAATTTGAACATAAGTTTTAGTTTATTATGCGTAGGAAGATCAAGTCTTGGTTTCTTTGTGATACTTGGTACTTTGGGTAACGAGCACATCGCCAAAAGTGAGCGTTACCAATGGTGTCAGCATCCATCTGTTAGGTATTGTGCTTGCTGTTCAACTAGGTTCCATTAGTCTTTGGTAATTTAGTACGAATATCTGTGAACAGTGGCTACACCGTCTTCGATTGAAACTCTGAACTGCTCTTTACAACGAGGATTCTGACAACGGTAAATCCCAGCGCTAGTCGTTGTATACCTTCTGTGGCAGTAACAGCATTTAATTGGGAGTTTAGTTGCTGGTACTCCAGAACAGTGATCTAGATGACAGACCGATAAATCCTCATCATCAAAAGGTAATGGTCTAGATCTGGTCTCACCCGGTGGAGTCACCTCTTGAATGTAAATTTGAGAGTAGCAGCCCTTAGCCCTGCATCTAGTCCAGTATCCCATTCCATTGATCTCCTTCTGTGACGATCAGTTGATCTTAGCACACCGATTAGCACCTTCAGAGCCGAGTAAGGGTTAAATGGACAGAAGGTAGTCATTTAAAGGGCTGCAAAAAAATGCCCACTAATAGTCTTGACAGGTACTTCACCTACAGATGGTACGAGGTTATGAAGATCCGACACCATTTTAGAAAACTCAGGATCATTCTTTTCGCAGTTCCGACGTCCGCCGTTTTGCCAGCATTGGCGTTGATGGCCAATTTCCCAAACTGAGACAACGTGCTCCCACTCTAAGCGTTCTCCTCGTTTCGGTTGCTTCCTTGGTTCATAGCCGCAAGATGCAGCATCAATCGCACCATCATTGTTATAGCTACATCCACAGTAAAACGTACTCTGGTTGTCTTGGTAGATTTCTCGGGCAAATCGTTTTGCCTGGCTGAACGATGCTGGATGTTCTGCAAATGCAGGAATAGCGAACAACGCTATTAAGAAGGTAACGAGAAAATTAGTTCTATTCATGTAGATTGACCAAAAATGACAGTTAAATTCATTTTAATGATTTTGATAGAAAATACAGCAAGATGAAGAGCCCCTTCGAGAGGGGCTGGTTGATGGGAGCCCAGTTGGCTAGTTGGCGGGGGTATCTGTTTCCTCTTCAGTGATATCGTCATCGGTTGAAGGCACCGCTTGCTCAACTTCTGCTTCTTTACCCTTAGCTTGGGCTGATTTTCGTGCTCGAATTTCGATATCAATAATGCGTCGTGCAAGTTTGATAATGCGCTGTTGCCATGCGTAGTTGCCATCAACACGTTGCTTGTTGCTAAGCACGCTAGATAACCAGAGTGTGTCCATTGAGATCATCAACGCATCGAGTTTGCGAACTAAGCCGACAAACTGGCCAACCTGAGGCGAGCTTATTCTGGCATTGAAAGTAATTGGGCCGGTGTAGTGGGGGACCTCATCGATGCCATTGGATTCCATCAGTTTGTCCAAACGAGCTTTTTCGCTGTTTATCGCTTTGGAGCAATCCTCGATCAACTGGCTAATGATCTGTTCCACTTCATCAATTTCGTCCTCATCGCCAATAATGCGCAGGATGACATCGATACCGTAAAGCGCACTGACCGTCCGTTTAAAAACACGGTCAACGACACGTTGCGCCTGTAAGCTGTTAATTGTGAATGATTGTTCAAAGATGGGTTTTGAGTAATTGGGTTTTGCTTGGGCCATAAGTTTGCTCCTGATATGACAATAATCAGCCCCTAGCCTAATCATCTGTGAGGTAATGGCCTTTCAGCTAGGTGGAAGAATTGAGCATCTTTCTAACTATCCTGTCTGGATAAGACGGTTACACTGACTATCAAATATTGCTGATCTGTTTCAGTGATATCTGCGCCTGAGAGCATGAGCTCAAAGGAAGCCCGCCGCTGAGTATTCTCAGTGGTACTAAGAGGTAGCTAGCCTCCTTAAACAAATAGCCTGCATGTTCTTACATGCTCAACCATGCGTTCCTTACGGTTCGCCTTTTCACCACCCAACTAGGGGAGTTTTCCCCAGTTGGGGGTGACTCCTTCAAAACCAACATAAGGAGTCACCAATGGAATATATCTTCGGATTTATTATCCAAATCGCAGGCATTATGTTGCTTGCAAAACTGAGCTGGTCGCTTTTGCGATTGGTTGCTCGTCAAAGCGTGCGCCCGTTTCGATTTGTACTTACTCAAATCAAGCGATTGCTCACACCAACACCAAAACGTCGTCCAATGGCAGTGCCTAAAGCTCCTGGTATGCCCCGTTTGACATCTGCGTTTTATAAAGAGCCAAATCAGTACGACATGGCTTTACTCGAAATACCAACCTATCTGCGCCGTCAGTCTTCTTTGCCCAGCCGGGCAGAAACGACTGTGTGCACAGAGTTCAACTAAGACGAGGAGAACATCATGAAAAACCAAGTAACACTCATAGGCTACGTTGGCTCTGAGCCAGAGATGCGAGCCTATCCATCAGGTGATTTAGTGACCAGTATTTCACTGGCCACTTCTGAAAAATGGCGCGACCGTCAATCCAATGAGCTCAAAGAGCATACAGAATGGCATCGGGTCGTTTTTCGAGATCGTGGTGGATTTAAGTTAGGGCTAAGGGCAAAAGATTTAATCCAAAAAGGAGCGAAGCTTTTTGTACAAGGGCCTCAGCGCACGCGCTCATGGGAGAAAGATGGTATTAAGCATCGATTGACCGAAGTGGACGCGGACGAGTTTCTGCTTCTTGATAGTGTGAACAAAGCATCTGAGCCATCAGCGGCGGATGATGCGGGCTCCCAAGCTAATTGGGCACAAACTTATCCTGAACCAGATTTTTAACCGAGCGAAAACGCTTTAACCCAGCGGGGAGTACTTTCCCGTCAGGGGCAGACTCCCACTTTGATTGTCGGAGTCCAAAATGGAAAAACCAAAGCTAATCCAACGCTTTGCTGAGCGCTTTAGTGTCGATCCAAACAAGTTGTTCGATACCCTAAAAGCAACAGCATTCAAGCAACGTGACGGTAGTGTGCCGACCAATGAGCAGATGATGGCGCTTTTGGTGGTTGCAGATCAGTACGGCTTGAACCCTTTCACCAAAGAGATTTTTGCGTTCCCTGATAAACAAGCTGGGATTATCCCAGTGGTAGGTGTCGATGGATGGTCTCGCATCATCAATCAACATGACCAGTTTGATGGCATGGAGTTTAAGACTTCAGAAAACAAAGTCTCCCTGGATGGCGCGAAAGAATGCCCGGAATGGATGGAATGCATCATCTACCGGCGCGACCGTTCGCACCCAGTCAAAATCACTGAGTACCTGGATGAAGTCTATCGACCGCCTTTTGAAGGTAATGGTAAAAATGGCCCTTACCGTGTAGATGGTCCATGGCAGACGCACACGAAGCGAATGCTAAGGCATAAATCCATGATCCAGTGTTCCCGCATTGCTTTTGGCTTTGTGGGAATTTTCGATCAAGACGAAGCGGAGCGAATTATCGAAGGCCAAGCCACTCATGTTGCCGAGCCATCGGTGATTCCACCCGAGCAAGTTGATGATCGAACCCGAGGGCTTGTTTACAAGCTTATCGAACGGGCAGAAGCTTCAAACGCTTGGAATAGCGCATTGGAATACGCCAATGAACATTTTCAAGGTGTTGAACTGACGTTTGCGAAACAAGAAATATTGAATGCACAGCAACAAGCAGCCAAAGCGCTAACACAGCCTTTAGCTTCTTAACACCACGCATTCATTTTACTAACCCTGAAGGGGAGTTCTCTCCTTCAGGGGGAGTCTCCCCTCAAAGGAGGCAATATGAAGGTTATCGACCTATCACAACGTACTCCTGCATGGCACCAGTGGCGCATTGCAGGTGTTACGGCATCTGAAGCCCCGATTATTATGGGGCGTTCACCCTACAAAACGCCTTGGCGATTATGGGCAGAAAAAACCGGATTCGTATTACCAGAAGACCTGTCGAATAATCCTAATGTGCTTCGCGGTATACGGTTGGAGCCTCAAGCAAGGCGAGCATTTGAGAATGCGCATAATGACTTTCTTCTGCCGTTATGTGCAGAAGCCGATCATAACGCAATTTTTCGAGCCAGCTTTGATGGCATCAACGATGCGGGCGAACCCGTTGAACTGAAATGTCCTTGCCAGTCAGTTTTTGAGGATGTGCAAGCTCACCGAGAACAAAGCGAGGCGTACCAGTTGTATTGGGTGCAAGTACAGCATCAAATACTGGTCGCCAATAGCACGCGTGGTTGGTTGGTATTCTATTTTGAGGATCAACTGATTGAGTTTGAAATACAACGAGACGCGGCGTTCTTAACTGAATTGCAAGAAACGGCGCTTCAGTTTTGGGAGTTAGTTCAGACTAAAAAAGAACCGTCAAAATGCCCTGAGCAAGATTGTTTTGTTCCCAAGGGTGAAGCCCAATACCGCTGGACATCGCTGTCTCGGCAATATTGTTCAGCACATGCCGAAGTTGTTCGACTGGAGAATCACATTAAATCTTTGAAAGAGGAAATGCGAGACGCTCAGTCAAAATTGGTCGCTATGATGGGTAACTACGCTCATGCCGACTATGCTGGGGTCAAACTCAGCCGCTACATGATGGCGGGCACGGTGGACTACAAGCAATTGGCCACCGATAAATTAGGCGAGCTGGACGAACAGGTTTTAGCCGCTTACCGAAAAGCGCCACAAGAGCGGTTGCGCATCAGCACCAATAAGCCAGAGCAGCCCGTTGAAACACCAATCAAAATCAGCCTTGAGCAAGAGAACTTGGTTCTGCCAGGTGACTCGCCGAGCTCATTTTATTTTTAACGTTCACTTGGAGCCGATTTCGGCTCCTTTCTCATGCGCTTACATCGAGTGTATCAGAAAGCAGTTTCACTCGTAGCCAATGCTGGGTACGAATGATAGAGCGAGCTGAACTCTTACATACACAGCCATACCACAATCAACACACCACCCGACGGGGACTTCAGTCCCTGTTGGGGCATGGGGCCTCGTTACAATAGATGAGGTTTACCATGACTGAACAATCCCCATTTTTGGTTCAAGTGAATCAAGCGTTTAATGTCCCGGCTCCTGATGCTTTCGTTCTGGAAGGATTTGGTGCCGACACTACCCATCCAAACATTCCCGTTCGCAAGGACGAGTATTTTTTTAGAAAAGAAGACTTACGTGACGTATTGGCGTTCTTGTCTAACCCAGACGGTGACGGTTTGTATATTACAGGCCCTACTGGATGCGGTAAGACATCGCTAATTTGCCAAGTGGCTTCTCGATTGAATTGGCCTGTTCAGCAAATTACTGCGCATGGTCGATTGGAGTTGTCCGATCTTATCGGTCACCACACACTGGTTAATGGCAACATGACCTTTGTATATGGACCGCTGGCGCTGGCTGTAAAGCATGGCCATTTGCTGATCATTAATGAAATGGATCTTGCTGAGCCTGCTGAACTGGCTGGACTCAATGACATTTTGGAAGGTGCCCCGTTGGTCATCGCACAAAATGGCGGTGAGATCATCATGCCACATAACAAGTTTCGTTTTATCGCAACCGGCAACAGTGCGGGCAGCGGTGACCAGACGAGCTTGTATCAAGGTGTGCTTCAACAGAATTTGGCTTTCCTTGATCGCTTTAGAATTATTGAAGCGACCTATGCAGAGCCATCTGTAGAGGAGGCCATTCTGGAGAACGTTGCGCCGGGCTTGCCAGAAGTCTTTCGCCAAAAAATGGTGAAAGTGGCTGGTGACATCCGTCGTCTTTTTATTGGGGGCGCTGATGGCGGTGCAGAGCTTAGTATCACCATGTCCACAAGGACCTTGGTGCGCTGGGCAAAGTTAACACTTGCTTTTAAAGGTGCTCCAAACGCAGTGGAGTATGCACTGGTTCGGTCTTTGACGGCTCGTGCTGAGTTGGAGCAACGAGAAGCCATTCACCGTATTGCCGCTGATGTCTTCGGTGACCATTGGGAGGATTGATGATGGAAAAGTGCTTTGCTCTTTACCGTTACAGTCATTCTGATGGGACAGCCAAAGAATGGGCCATTTACGTTGGATCAGATAACCAGGAGATTGAAGTTCGGTTTGGAAAAGCAGGTCAATTGTCGCAGCAGCGATTGATTGATTCGACTGATCCTAACACTGAGGCAGACCGACGAATCAATGAGAAAATCAACAAGGGTTATCGATTGGTTGGACAAGTCGGCATTGATCATCAAGGGCGGCCATTTGAACTCTCAAATGCGCTAGATAGCGTCGCGTGTGCCAATAACGTCAGTTGGGAGTTTCGTACTCGCAAGGACGTCAATGGCCAAATCTCGCTGGCGCAAAAAGCGTTGTTCGATATGGCAAAGCTGCTTGAAGCCTATGGCTTGGCTGTTATTGATGATAACCAGGTCAGGATTGGAGAATGGTCATTAGGGTTTTGCAAAAGCGGATTACCTAGTACCAATCAAATCAGCATGGTGTCAGGTGAAGGCGCTGGCATTGTTAACACTGATGATGGCCCATGGCCATTGTTGCTGTTACTGGCCTTTAAGCGTCAATTACCACCACTGTGTTCGCTCACAGTAGCGAGTCCTGAAGGGATAGAAGTATCTGACCAACTGAAGTTGGAAAAAGATGTATTGCGGTTGCTAGGCAGTGATTTAGAGCGGGTTCGCCCGATAGCTGAAGCACTGGACTTAATGCCTGTGAAAATCGATATCAACCAATCGTCGCCTGATTCGCAAAATTACTATTTCTGATAGCGGTATTGCCATTAGCGCGTCAACTACTACCACCCAAGCGGGGGCCATTGCTCCTGTTGGGAGTGGTGTGTCCCCATCTCGCATGAGGATGCACTATGAGTATTCAAACCCTCGACAAACTTTTGATTTGTCACATCGACTGTTCCATCTGGAGCGGTAGAAAAAAACTAAGGCCTGAAGATTTCAGATTAGCCAATGGAAGCCAACTTCCACCGAAGGATGTTGCCAGCTTAGGGAGTAAAAAAATTTGCGACCCAGAGGCATTGGCGAACTTTGAACGGCTTAAGAAAGAAGCACAGCGCTTGTGTGAGCAAGTCGGTGTGCGGTTTTTAGGTGGCTATGCCGTCCCTGAAGACCGAATTGATCAGATTGTTCCAGAGCTTGACCGGATCGGTCAGGAGTTTGCGCAGTGCAAGCAGTTGTTCTTGGACAACTATGATCAGGTGACTTTTGACTGGGTTGCAAAACACCCGGAATTTGCAGATGCAATCCGGCGTGCACTGTCACCCATCGAAGACGTGGAACAACGGCTTCAGTTCGATTATGCCATCTATCGAATGCAACCGGCTGACCAAGCTGGTGGCTTAGATGACAAGGTCAATGGCATGGGACACACCCTCTTTAGGGAGGTGGCCCGTGATGCCAACGAACTGTTTGAGCGTTCCGTTGCAGGTAAGAATCAAATCAGCCAGCGAGCCCTTAATCCTCTCAAACGGTTAAGAGACAAGTTGGATAGTTTGTCATTCCTGGATCATCGAGTTCAGCCGATGGTTGAAGCGATGGACAATTTATTTGTTCGTCTGCCGAAGACCGGCCCTGTGACAGACAATCTTTATCACGAACTGATGGCGACCATTTTAATTTTGTCTGATCCAGACAAGATGAGAATGCACGGTGAAGGTCAATTGGATATCAGGCAACTGATGCCCAAACCTGAACCTAAACCCGCACAGCCAGTATCTGCTCAGGCAGATAACTTGCGTGCAATACCCCAAGCAACCGTCAGACCAAACCTTGGCTCGACTGTACCAAACTCATTTTATTTTTAACGTCCTTGAGGGCATGTTGCCCTGAAGGGCGCATGTCCTCTGAACTAAGTAAGAGGAAATTATGCAATCAACCATCCATAACCCCAGCCAACTGAACCAGTTTGAACCGCATTTTCGTGGTGTGACTGATGCTGTTGAAAGTGAATCGATACCAGAAGTGGCGTGTTGTCGAACGTTAGTACAACGGTCTTACTCAACACATAGTGTCGTGATCCCCGAGAACCCAGTGCTGATCGTAGATGCGGACGCACAAGGAGCTTGGGTAACGGCCATGGTATTTGTTCCAAACATGGCATTGCAGCAAACCGCTCATGAGCGAGCTTGGCTGCAATATCAACACGAGGTGTCTACTCAGTTACAAGACCAGTACGGTCTGACATTGGATGACATCCTGAGTTTAGACCAGCTTAAAACGTCATTTGAGCAGCATGAAAGTCCAGCTCAATTGGTGGCTTGGTTAGGTCAAAAATACGACCTTGATAAGCTAAAAGCACAGGTTTAAACACTTACATTCCCAGCGGGGAAACGCTCCTGCTGAGGGAGTATTCCCCCTAATGATTAGGAGACTCCCATGAATCATCCATTAAAAAACGCACTGCCAATCGTTGCCGCCGCTTATGGCGAAAAGTTTGGTGTGAAGGTGCTTATTCAAGGACAAGATGCGTTTACCGATGGTGAGCGGATTGTGATCCCAACAGCAAACCCAGACGACCCACACTATCAACAGATAGCTTGGGGTTACCTGGCTCATGAAGCGGCGCATATTCGGCATACCAATTTTGACATGGTGCAGAAGGCGTCGTCCAAACCGATCCGTAAGGCACTTCTCAATATTATTGAGGATGTTCGCATTGAAAACGAATTGGCAAAGGATTACCCCGGAACCAGGCGCAGTATTTCGCAAGTGATTGAGTACATGGTGGACACACATCAAATGTGTGTACCTGAACAGCCTGAGCCTGCATCTAACTTGCAAGCATGGTTGTTGTTCCGCTTGAGATGCCATTTTCTGGGCCAGAAAGCGCTGACGCCTTTGTATCAAGCAGTCGATGAAAGAGTGAGACAACTCTTTCCTGCCGCAGCGATGAGCCGGTTAAGCGCCATGCTGACAGCAGTGCCTAGCCTGGCGTCTACGGGTGAAGTGCTAAAACTTGTCGATGCCATCGTTGCCATGTTGGAAGAAGAATCTCGTCCACCACAGGATGAGTCTGATGCTGATAGCGGTAATGACATTGGACAAGATGCGAGTAATGACAGCAATAACAGTAGTGATAGTCAAACCTCAGAAACAGACTCGTCTGCAACGGGGGATTTTGCTGAAACGGGTGATTCAGATAACTCTGATCAAGCTGACAATTTACGACAAGCCTTAGAGGCCAGAGCCGCTCAGTTTGAACCCGATACCTTTGCCCAAGTGGCAGAAGTGTTGTCGGAACAAGCTGAAGGACATCAGGGCGTCACTCCACTCAGTTTGCCCCAAGCAGAGCAAGCTATGTTGGGTGATGAGGCCATTTTGACCTTATCAGCGTCGGAGTCCGCTCAAATTCGAGCCCGACTTAGGGGCATGGTTCAGTCCAGTCAGGACAATCGGAATCATGCCAAAAGGCACGGTCTTCGAGTTGCAACCCATCGTCTTGCCGCTTCACAAGCAGGTGAGTCGAGATTGTTTATTCAAAGGCAACCTCGCATTGCGCCCAATGCTGCTGTGCACTTGCTTGTTGATATATCGGGTTCAATGGGTAAACCCATTGGCGAAGGTAATCGCAAGTACTTTCATGTTGCCAATGAAGCCGCTTTGGCTTTGGCCATGGCATTGGAAGGTATACCGGGTGTTGTACCTGCGGTCAGTTATTTTCCTGGTATTCATCAGGAAGTTTCTATCGCGTTATTGCCCAAACAATCGGTTCGACATCGGGCCGCCTGTTTTGACCAAAAACCACGAGGTTGTACGCCTATGGCACAAGCTATGTGGTTTGCGGCAAGCAGTTTGTTGGCACAAAAACAGAAGCGAAAGCTAATGATAGTGCTAACCGATGGTGACCCAGATAACTGGGCTGCTACGCATGACATTGTTGACCGTTGCAGACGAAGTGGCTTTGAGCTGCTGGGGATCGGGATTCAAACACGCAGTGTTGAGAAATTCTTTCCTCAAAGCATCGTGATTAACGACGTCAAAGATCTGAAGCGTGAGTTATTCGAAGTAACACAACAACTGTTAGTTCAGTAACCACATCAACTTTACCACCCTGCGGGGACGATTCCGTCCCCCGTCAGGGCATGGGTTCGTCTCCGTTTTTTTTGGAGACTCCTATGAAAAACAGAAAGTTCTTAGCTGGCGAAGAAGCCGGTACTTACATCGTTCCTGAGCAGGTGACCGAAGCGGATATATTAGATATGGCGCTCAAGCTTGCTCGTGGTCGATTGAGTAAAGGTCGCAAAATTGAACAGCCATCGTCGGCGTTCTCATACCTGCAAACACTGATGCACGAGTATGAGCACGAAGTCTTTGGCGTGCTGTTTCTTGATACAAAGCATCGCGTTATTCGATTTGAGGAGCTGTTCAAAGGCACTTTAGATGCGGCGAGCGTGTATCCAAGGGAAGTAACAAAGCGTGCGCTAGAGCTTAATGCGGCAGCAGTGATACTGGTTCATAACCATCCATCGGGTGATCCTGAGCCTAGTGAAGCTGATAAACGCATCACTCATCGACTCCGTGACGCCTTGTCACTTGTTGATATTCGAACGCTTGACCATGTCGTGGTCGCATCCGAGGGCTGCGTTTCGCTTGCTGAACGCGGTTATCTTTAATGAATGGGCGCATTGCCCATTCTCCTAAATCACAAAAGCAGTCCCATCAACACACATCATCACAGCTCGAATTTCTATTTGAGTTTGATGATGCCCCAGTCACTTGGTCTGACACGGAAATCTGGCAGTTACGCGAAGGCATTCTATTGGATGCAATCCGTGTATTGCTGGACGGTCGTGTCAGTACTCGATTGCGCAAGGATGTGTTGTCGTGGATTCAAAATGACGAAATAGCGCCATTTTGCTTTCGTGTTTGCGCGATGGCTGCGGTTGTCGATCCTGATGTGCTTCGTGATTCCATCATGTGGCTATTAAGACGACATGGTATCCAGCTTGACTAACGCTCCTGCATTAACCGAACGGCTAATGCAGGACCCAAGCCGACTTTTACCTCCTGTGGTAGGAGTCGGCATTTTACTTAAGGAGGTTATATGGCGTTACCTTTACAAATTGACACAGTAAGGCCATATCTCAATGGCCAATGGCTTCAAGTCTTGGCGGCATTGGTGCCAGAACTTGATGCCGCTATTGCTCGAAAAGGCCGTCATGTGGCTTGCCCTGTTCATGGCGGTCGTGATGGCTTTAGGCTGTTCAAAGATGCTGAATATACCGGTGGTGGCGTTTGTAATACCTGCGGTATCTTTCATGATGGCTTTGAACTGTTGTCTTGGATTAATGGATGGAACTTTGCTCAGTCTATTGAAGCAATCGGCCAAGTTCTAGGTATTCAACCCGGACAAGTACCAACTCGGGCAATACCGAGTAACGCTGTTGACTGGAAGACTAAAAAGCGGGAAGAGGACAAAGCGATTATCCATCGCTTGAATCAAACCTGGGGAGAAACGTTATCCCTTGCAGATACTCGTGCGCAACCGGTTTGGAACTACTTGCATCGTCGTGGCATTGTTACGCGGCTTCGTCCTGAATGGGATTCGGTGCTGAGGTTTCATCCAAACTTGCCTTACCATGATGAAGATGGTCTGTTTATCGATAGCTACCCAGCGCTGCTAGGTAAAATCGTTACTCAGCAAGGGCGTTCGGCCACGTTTCATCGGATCTACCTAAGTGAAGATGGATTCAAAGCGCCGGTTGAAAAGCCTAAAAAGATGATGCCGATACCAAGTGACAGAACAATCACAGGTGGTGCCATTCCTATAGGTGAGCCTGGTGAGGTACTAGGTGTGTCTGAAGGCATCGAAACAGCTTTAGCGGTTACCAGAGCTACGGGGCAAACATGTTGGTCGGTTGTGAATGCAACCCTACTGGCTAGGTTTGAACCACCAAGTAATGTGAAAATGCTGTACATCTGGGCAGATCACGATCTCTCTGAGACCGGCCTGAATGCAGCGAATGAACTCAAGAAAAAAGCCTGGCAGAAAGGCATTCTGACACAAGTGTTGATCCCTCCGATACCAACGTCACTCGGCGTGAAAAGTTGGGATTGGAATGATGTGCTGAATGTTTACGGTGCCATGGGCTTTCCTAAAGTTCATATCTGATCCAAGGGGCTTCGGCCCCTTTTTTTGCGCCTTGCATATTTGAAAAAACATGGAGAATGAAAAAAAGATAACCAATAGGAGAAACAAACATGATGGTATTAACCCTGTTAACAAAGCAGTCTGATGGTGAGTTTACGGTTTACTGGAAGACCGGCCTTCGAAGAGGTGGTGAGCTCAAGGTCGATTTAGGTGAGCAATACGACAAGCTACCTGAGCAGCAAAAGCCAATTGCAGCTGAGCTCTATGCTATTCATCACCTACTGTCAGTGAAAGAGGTGATGGGGAGTAACCGAAGCGGCAATGGCCTTCAAATCCGGGTCAGTAAAGGAGCCATCAAAAAGTTACAGAAGCAACGCTCAACTCAGCATTCACTTTACAGCCTGACTAGGTTTTTGCTCACTCGATACCAGGAAGCACAGATCTCGGTAGAAAAACGGGAAGATTGGCTCTCACATTCCTTCGAAGAATACAGCGTCGATAATGCTACCGTGAGAGAAATCGATGAGGTCATCAACGTTCCGAACATTGGACCTGTCGTGGTGACGCGTCATGCGCTAGAAAGATTCGAGGAACGGCTTTCGACGGCGTACCTAAGCATCCTTGGAAGGCTTTGTGCTCAAAACTGCTGTGTTCTGCACTAACTAAAGCCCAATTACCTGAAAGCGTCGCTATCCAAAAAGCCAAAAAATATGTACGAGAGGCCGAGTTCTGGCAGCATGTGGGGAGCAAAATGTACTTTGTTATGGTTCCAGGTGACTCAATTAAAACGTTGGTTACTCTTAATATTTCGGGTAATTGCGATTATGACGCTGCTGGTTTTTACTGACGAGCCAAGGTTATTTTTCGGAACCCAACCAAATACCAAAAAATAACGTCTGGCTCTGAAGCGGCCATACTAACAAGGCAAAGACAAAAGCGTGCTCGTAACGCCCGGTAGCTTCGGTTACGATACGTTTAACCTGATGAGTTTTAAGAACCTGAACGATCTTTTGAATATGTTCATCATCGTTGGGTATTGAGAAATGGAGATCTAATGGATGAAGGACTATATCAAGTTTCGACTTACCGACATCAACACCGACGTTGATTTCAATGTGACTTTCCGTATTCATCATAATAAGCTGACTCTGCCTTGCTATGCGGGCTCGAGGCCCCAATGACTGTTCGAGTTATTGCTTCGGAGTTATGCAGCGCTACCCACTTGTTATCGGTCTCTCGCAAGAGGAGCCGGCGCACAATCGAGCTACTGCATAAAGACCCTCAATGGCCGTTGAGGGTGGGCCTCCAATTTACCCTGAAATGGAACGGAATTAACCATACAAGGAATATAACATGTCAGGATTCATACAAGACCCCATTCAGTTTATTAATCTGATTGCTGACAACTTACGTGATCGTTACCAAACAGGATTTCCAGTCCTGAAAGAGCTTATTCAGAACACGGATGATGCTCCTGCCACAGAGTTGCACTACGGCTTGTCTCCTGGCTTAAAAAATGCCGCCCATCCTTTGTTACAAGGTCCTGGTTTATTTCTGATTAACAACGGTGAGTTCAAAGCGACGGATGCCCGAGGGATTCGGTCCTTTGGCCAAAATGCGAAAGCCGCAGACCAATCGAGTATTGGTAAGTTCGGTCTCGGAATGAAAAGCGTGTTCCACTTTTGTGAAGCCTTTTTCTTTTTAGCCCATGATGGTGACAGGTCTTATGCAGAAGTCTTGAATCCTTGGAGTGGCCCCGAGGACATGGATAGCCTGCATAGAGAGTGGGATATTTTTTCAGACAATGACGCTCAACTCATGCGACAGAGCCTATCTTGTATAACTGACAAAATAGCTAAATCGGTGGAACACTGTTTCATACTATGGTTGCCCCTGCGCCAGAAATCACACCTTGAATTACCAAATGGCGAGCATTCTGGAGCGATTGTTTCAGAGTTCCCCGGCGACGATAAATCACTGCTCAACTTTCTTGATGACGAAATGCTTCCTGTCAAGATTGCAGCTTTACTTCCAATGCTACGCACTCTCGAAAGGATTTCATTTTGGCAGTTTGATAATTCCGGGGATTGTAAGATCAAATTTGAGGTAGCACTGGGGGAAAACACTGCACGCCCGCCCCTAATAAGTATGATTCATTCGGAAGACAGTGTCGGGGCTATTCGCCACCAGAATATCAAGGGACGTGTCGAGGTTCTCAATGGTAAAAACAAACAGACAATGGCTTTTCAGGGGTTTGAGCATTTTGGGTGGTCTCAAAGGCTGACCGAACTGCACAATAATGAATTTTGGCCCAGTAGCTATGTTCGGGGAACCTTAGGGCGCGAGCAGGAGGCCAAGGATAAAGCGAAGCCTCACGGCACCGTATTCTTTTCCCGAATAGCCGGAAGGGGAAGACTGACGGCCAACTGGTCTGTATTTCTGCCACTTGATGAAAAACATGCAGCTGAAACAGTGACTATTAATGGCGACTATCATTTTCGACTGACGCTGCATGGTTACTTCTTTATTGATGCTGGTCGGCAAGGCATCCATGGACGAGATAGTTTGAATCAGTATGCTCCAATTGAACTTGACAATGAGGAAGCTCTGCGTCGGGCCTGGAATCAGGAGCTGCTTAATCATGCCGTCCTACCGCTGCTATTACCTGCCTTGGATGCTTTCTGCCGTGATCAGCGACTGACTGATAAAGCTTGTACAGAACTCTCTCGTGGTTTAGGGCTGATATCCTGGGTTAAACGTTTCCGTGAACAGATCACGCTGAAAAACTGCTGGATTAGAGAGCTCCGAAAAAATAGTGCTGGGTGGGTTTTAAGACCCAGCAACAAGCCTGTCCTATCACTTCCGTCACCACCAGAAAAAGACAGCGAAAGACCTTGGCGGCTGTTTACAACCCTCGATGATATTGCTGAAGATTATCATCTTACCCTATTAGATTCGCCGAATGTGATACACCACAAGCAAGAGGCTCAGTGGAGTGAGGCAGACCTTCTGCGTTTATTTAAGCGCGTCAACCCCGAACTATTTTCAGATGGGAAACTTCTGGATTATTTTACCCAATTCCTGGCGCAATCAGCGGGGCCGTTTTTGAACGTGGGGTCAGTGAATAGCCTGCTTAGAAATATCTTTAAAGAAGGTCTGATGCGCTATGGGGAAGCAGGTCTTGGCAGGAACCAGAAGCTTGTTTGTGACATCGTTTCTCACTTCGTTGAAAACCACTGTTTTTGTATCAATGACAATTTGCCTGATCTACTGATTAAGCAGTTGATGCAGTCAGGCATTGATACCGTCTTGATTCCAAAACGCTTCTACCCTTCAGAGTGGAAGGGCGGCGAGCTATCGGTGGGCGACGCCTATGAGCTTCTATGCAAAGTAGATGATGCACTGAATCACTTCAGCTCAGAAAAAGGTTACAGCTACAAATCCACTCTGGATCTGTCAGAGCAAATCATCAAAGGCGTGAAAGCAGAAGATCGTCCCGCTTTAATCCAACGTTGCGCCCGCCTGAATATATTGGAAGCCTATGACTGCAAAGCAAAAGCCTCGTTAGCCATTTCACCTAGCAAACTGGCTGAAGCCAAAAATAATGCGCTGCTGTTTGGTTATAGCCCAGGTGTAACACCAAATGAACGTTTAGGTTTGGCTACAGATTTGCAGCAGGTATTGCCCGATGATCGCGTTCTTATCATTAATGCAGATAAGGCCAAGCTAATCTTTGAGGAAAAGCTGCAGCCCTGTAACAGCAACGCCGTATTGGGCTCTCTTGGCACCAAGTCCAGAACGTTAGGTGATAGCAAAGTGCGTGCATCTTTGGCTAGTAAGCTTGGAATGCCCGAAGGTGATATTGAGATTCAGGGGCTACGCTTCCTGCTACATACCAGTCAGGCGCATTTTGAATCCGTTAACGATTCACTGTGGATCTTAGGCGATGAGCAACACCCTGTTTGGTTAAAGCTTTGGTCTCAGTTGGTTGATGATGAGGAAAACCCGTGGAACCTTATTGATAGTGGTGTTGCTGATAGCCTTGCCCGTGATAAAGCCCGCAAGGTTGGTATTAAAGAGATTCGGGCAGCGGATGTTATCGAAGATCTCTGTCAGCAAGGCTTTTCATCGATTGATGCTGATCTGTTTGATCGTGAAGAATGTGAGCAAATACTTAGTGCAATCAAAGATGATCAACTCTGGATCAAAGCTCCTTTTCACTGGAGCCACCACAATAAGCCGGTACCGGGTGATGCTCAGAACGTTTATTTCACCGATGACTCTCAATCTGTTGATCAGAAGCTACTGCAAAATATCGACCTTATCTTTCCTAGTGCTGATCCGGCCTTAGCCCAGCGCCAGAAAAATCTATTGCCGCCACTGGATGAAAATGCCCATATCCAGATCCTACTCAGCAATACACAAACCATTAGTGTTTGGCGCAAGGTGATGGATATCTTAGAAAGCTTGCATCAACTTGAGCAACAGCCAGCATGGGAGGTTGAACAAAAAATCAAGGCGACGGCATGGATTACCACGACTGAAGGAGATCTGGTCGCGCCGAAGGATATTGTGTATTTACCGGCAGCAACTGCTGAACTGGAATCGGTGCAGGCTAAGATACCCGGAAGCTTTTCACTTGAAACAGCGCTTTCCGATAATTTCAAAACCCATGCATATTACAGCAGGGCCAGAGATGCGTTTTTTGCAACGGGCTCCGAAGGCGTTGCAAAGCTCGCCAGCGTTATGGGTGTGCTTAAGCCCTATTGGCTGGGTGGAATCAGTATTGCTGATAACGATGAACTGCAACAGTCTGCACAAACTCTTTCAGCCTATAACCATCCCGGCTGGCAGCTATTGTTCACACTGTCAGCAAATGAGTGCTACGAAAAGCCCGATCTGATGCCTTTGTTTAACGCGCTAAACAAAGGTACTGAGATTGAGGTGCTGGTTGAAATAATGAACTGGCTGGCCAGCCTTGAGCGCAGCGATAAAACCACATTACAGATCTTTAATGCTTATCTTAAGGCGTTTAGCCAACGACCACATGCCAGTGATTTCTTGCAGAACCTGAAGCTTTTTGCCCAGGATAAACAATGGCGCGACAGCGAGGATCTGGTCAGCGGTGTTGAAGGCATCAGTGCAGGCTGTATGTTGGACTATAAACAGGGTCAAATTTTATCCAAAGTTATTAAGTCTGATGACACTCACACAGCCTCAAAAACGAATGCGTATAGCTCAAATCGAGGAGATCCGGCTGCTGCTGCCAATATTGTGCGTAATTACTTTCAGCCCTGGACCGGCAGAGTACCCTCTGCACTTACTGCACTGTTTACGTTGTTACTGGGGCGTGATGATGGTGTTCAACAGCTATGCGATGAACACTTGGGGCAACACTCCAGAGAATGGCTGATCAAGCAGATTCCATGGACGATACCGGAGGATATAGAACATGGTGCGTATTGCTGGCTATATGGTGACTCGCTTGAAGAGGCTATCGACAAATTCCGCATGTCGGTAACAGTGCATTCGGGTGAATCGAAGGCAGTTCTGTCCATTCTGGGGGAGACCATTACAGTTCCCCTCAACGACAAACCCTCCAATCTCTTTATCGATAAGCCCAAGTACTACAAAATAAATGAATCTGATGACTATCAGGTAGATCTGGAATTGCGAAAGGTTTCATCAGAGACGTTATCAGACGAACAGCTATCCGAGCTTCTGCGGAAATCCAGTGAATATTTGCTGCGTGAAGTCTATAACCAGAAAAAGATGCAGCTAGACTCGCTTTGGGTAGAACTCAGTAAATCCGACCAAGTGGATATTAAGCTCGCTCAAGCGTTAATTCTGAAAAATATTCCCTTCTACCTTAAACAGCTTGGCACGCACAAGCACCCAAGCCTGAGCGATCACCTTACCCAGTATCGAGACTTTGAAACAAAAGAGCAGGAGTTTTCCGATAAGCCTGAAGCTGATATCTATAAAGCCAAGCATGAACAGGTTCTACAGCACATAAAGCAGATTATCGAGTCTGACGAAACAGCTCAGCAGGCTATTCTTGAATCAGTTCGCAGAAAAGTGGGCGATTTTCAATATCAACCGGAAAATATTCCCTTCGAGCTTTTCCAGAATGCTGACGACGCCCTCCAAGATTTAGAGCTGATTATCGAAGACCGTCACAGTCAGGGACAAGTTTCCGCAGACCCTATCCGCAAGCTGGTGATTGATATTGCTCAGGACTCACTGGTGTTTATCCACTGGGGGCGTGCCATCAATCAGTTTGGCAACAATGCTGATCTCAGAAGAGATAAAGGCTTTGATCGTGATCTGGAAAATATGCTGATTTTGTCAGCCTCAGATAAAGAAGAGGGTGTCACAGGCAAATTTGGCCTGGGCTTTAAGAGCGTTTGGTTGATATCGGAGCGCCCTACAATTGTCAGCGGTCGTTTGCAGGCTGAAATAACCGGAGGGCTATTACCCACCCCAACAAATAATCCGGCAAGCCAGACCTTAAGGTACCGGATGGCTGAACTGCACCGCCAGAATCAATGGCCAGGTACAGGGCTTCATCTTCCACTGGTTGATGATCACAAGGGTTGTGAGCTGATCAAACCGTTTAAAGCAGTTGCTGGGCTTTTAGTCGCTTTTGCCCGAAAGATTAATACACTTGAACTCTGCGATAGCGCAGGACAGACGCAAAGAGTGGTCTGGGACGCTAAACCTGTACTGGATTGTCAGCGTTTAACTTTCGGGCGTATCGACTTACCGTCAGGTCACCTATCAGCCTTGAAAATTACGTTAAAAGATAGCGATATTATTATCCCATTCGGGCCTGATGGCTTTCAGGTACTACCGGAAAAAATACCAAGTCTTTGGGTGACAGCGCCTTTAAAAGAGAGGGATTATCTCGGATTTGCCATAAACGCCATGTTCGAGATTGATGCGGGCAGATCCCGATTATCTGCTGATGCTGCTGCAAACACACAGCGTGCTGAATTGATTGGTCAGCAGTTATCTGAATCACTGGATCATCTTTATCAGGCTGTGGAAGAGCAATGGCCGCAACTGGTATCGGTTTTCAATCTGAACTCAGATATTACGCGCTATCAGTTTTGGAACTCACTGTGGAAAGTCATATTTTCCAGGCTGCCACGACTGTCTAAAGAGTCCGGTGTCAGAATCATTGCGGAAACGATTCTGAAAGGAGGCTTACACAAACTGGCCACTCAGCAGCGGGCTGTTCCCAATGGTCTGGCAGGAGAATACGGGCGGTGCATTCGCTCTGGAGATGTCCGATACGTATTAAAAGGTGCTCTAAACCAAAATGCGCTATTTTCGGTGGTGGCAGATATACCCTGTTTTCAAGGTATGCTTGATGCGAACATGGCAATAACAGAAGAACGGTCAACTTGGCTCAAGTTAGTTGTGCCTGAGTTTGCGTCAACCTCCACACAGTGGATGACGGTCAACTTGTCCTCTTTGGTCAGTTCAACGGACGCTTTAGAGATTTCGCCATCTGACGCAGAAAAGCTGGGCAGCGTACTGAATGCTTCAACCTTAAAGACGTGGCAAGAGGCTGATGCTCCTGCCGATCAGATAAAAGATTTTGAAAAGTTTTCCGAAATAGCTCACGAGTTAATGTTCCGCAATCAGAAGGGGCAAAAAACCAAGGCTCAGAACCTGCTGCTCCACAAGCAAGAGGGCGATGAGGCGCTTCGTTGGGGCTTTGCACCCTCAGATTACCGCCTGTCAGATGATTATGGCGCAAACGCCAGAGCATTTTTCCAGCTATGCCGGGAAAAAATGAATGCTCCGGCAGAAAAACTTAAAGATTGGGTTTTGCAGGCAGAAGGTAACAACCGCCGTGTTGCCGCTTTGCACTACTTAATCAAGGGTGAATTGGCACGTCAAGTCACTGAGCTTTTACATCATCGAGGGCTTAATGGCACTTGGCTGGCGGAGATAAGTGATGACTCAGAATTGCTATCAGACTGGGATGACGAAAGCCGCAGCACCTTGATTTATAAGGTATTGAAAACGGCTGAGGAAATTAAATGGCAATTCCGTACAGTGCCAGAGTTTTATGATATTCAGCCTCAATCTCATAAGCCTATAGATGCCGCTGAAACCCTCAACAATATTTATCACTGGTGGGGCGAGCATAGACACCAGTATTTGAAGGATTACCAGAGAGAAACTTTCCCAAATACCCATAAAACCAATTACTTGGATGATGATCTGGGTGATTATAATCGTTCCTCATGGCTAACGCTGCTTCTGCTAGGTGGCTTTCATACCATGGGAAGAATGAAGCCTTCTCAACACCGGGGCTTTATTGAGACTTGCCAACACCGGGGATGGTGGGAAGTATTTACTGCTACACATCCAGAGGAACGCTTTAAAGACTGGATGAAGGTTTTGGATCAGTTCATTGGAGAGCAAGTCGATGAACAAAGCTATGAGTATTGGATGGCACGTTTCCCAATTATCTACAAACTATCGCGCAGGCTAGATGATTACGCTGAACTATTTTTGGGTTTTGAGCGCTATCAGAAACCATTTGATCTGGCAAAAGCGCTGACGCCTTCAGCGGATACCGATCAGCAGGGTGGCGGAATTATAGCCTCTCCACTTCGTAATACGCTCGGTATAGGAGCCAATTTTGTTGTCAGGGAGCTGATCCGTAATAACGTCATCGATACGCCCTATCTGCGTGAACATGCGTATGTACCTTATAAAAAAGTACGCCTTTTGCTGGCTGAGATGGGCTGTGATCTATCAGAAGACGTGCTGCGTCACCAGCGTTCACCCATGATTGCTCAGTTTATCGAAGAGAAGATCGGCAATGATAAGGCGACGTTTTATGGTGACTATGATATTCCGTTAAGAATCGTAGCGGAGGATCAATGGCTTCAAGAGGAACTCATTGGCTGCAAGCTACCTGAAGACGAGGTATTGCTATGACTGCGCCTACTGAAGTGCGTTCTCTGAACTCTGGTGACGGCATCATTCATAAGCGCTATGGTCCCGGTACTGTTGAATTTGCCAAAGAAAAATCTGCCATTGTTCGCTTCGAGCATGGTTTGGAAGAGTGCAGTATCGATTCATTATCGCTCAGTATAAGCTTGGATGCTGCTGTCTCGAAGGGAGAGTGGCATGACCCTCTAAAAGTAATTACAAAGTGCCAGGCTGCGGCTATTCATTCTGTGAATGATGCTTGGGGGGTGTTCTCACGCTCCCGGATATCACTATTGCCCCATCAGCTTTGGGTGTGCCATAAGGTCTCGCGGCAGTGGCCTATTCGCTACCTGGTTGCGGATGATGTTGGCCTTGGTAAGACCGTTGAAGCGGGGCTTATTCTCTGGCCACTTCTCTCGAAAGGTTTGGTGCGGCGACTTCTGGTACTGTGCCCAGCGTCCTTAGTCGAGCAGTGGCAAGTACGGCTGAGAGAGATGTTTGATATCAGGCTGGCGCGGTATACAAGCGAAGCAGACACGCAAAAATCAGATTTCTGGAATACGCATAACCAGGTTGTGGCCTCTTTGCCCACTTTGCGAGCCGATAAGCATGGCCGTCATGAGCGTATGTTGGAAGCCGAGCCTTGGGATATGGTGATTGTTGATGAGGCGCATCACTTAAATGCCGATGAAACCAGCGGCTCTACGCTGGGGTATCGCTTTGTTGAGCGGCTGATTCAACAGGATAAAGTCGAATCCTGTATCTTTTTTAGTGGGACGCCGCATAGGGGTAAGTCCTTTGGTTTCTGGTCGCTGTTGAAACTGCTCAGACCTGATCTATTTGATCCTAAAAAAGAGGATGATTTGCAGATTCAATATTTGAGTGAGGTTCTGATCAGAAATAACAAAAGCCTTGTAACCGATATGCAGGGTAATAAGCTGTTCAAACCTGTCAATACCTTTCAGGAAACTTATAGCTACCGGTATGCAGAAGCCGAATTTTATGAACTGCTGACTGATTTTATTGAGACCGGTAAAGCCTATGCTACTTCACTTGCGGCTCAGGAAGGTCGTCAGGTGATGCTTGTGTTGATTGCCATGCAAAAGCTTGCTTCAAGCTCTGTTGCTGCAATTAGGGGGGCATTAAAAGGTCGCCTTGGCAGGCTGTGTGCGGAAAGGGTTCAGCTCCAGAGTAAGATTAACCTATCGGTAGACCTGAAATCTGTGTTATCTCAGGCAAACAACGAATCTCCGTTGTTGAGTGATCTTGAAGAAGAGATTGACCTTAAACTTGCTGAGGCGTCTTTGTCCCTGATGGAGTCAGAGATTCCAAATTTAGAAGCCTTGGTTGCCGCTGCCGAACAGGTAACCTCTGAAACCAAGATCGAAAAAATACTCGAAATTCTGGATGGACGCTTCAAAGACCGTCAAGTGCTGTTTTTTACAGAATATAAAACCACCCAAGCGATGCTGATGTCTGCGCTGATGACTAAATATGGCCATGATTGTGTCACCTTTATCAATGGTGATGAACGGCTTGAGCATGTTGAACTTGCAGACGGTGATACTGCAAGGTTTTCCATACCCCGTGGCGATGCGGCAGATCGCTTTAATGAAGGCAAGGTTCGCTTCCTGATCTCGACTGAAGCAGGTGGCGAAGGCATTGATCTGCAGGATAAATGTTACTCGCTGATCCATGTCGATCTGCCGTGGAACCCGATGCGCCTGCATCAGAGGGTTGGGCGTCTTAATCGGTATGGCCAGCAGCATCCGGTTGATGTTATCTCTCTGCGTAACCCTGATACGGTCGAATCCCGAATATGGGACTTGTTGAATGAAAAACTTGCACGCATTACCACTGCACTGTCTGGAGCCATGGACGAGCCAGAAGATCTTCTGCAGCTGGTTCTCGGAATGTCAGACACCTCTGTTTTTAACGAGCTTTTCAGTCAATCCGGTAGCCTTAAGTCAGAACGCCTTGATAGCTGGTTTGATAACACGACAGAAACCCTTGGAGGAAGGTCTGTAATAGACACGGCTAAAGCGCTTGTAGGCCACGCGACACGTTTCGATTTGTCCGGCTTAAAAGATGTTCCGAATGTCGATCTGCCCGAGCTTAAAAAATACTTTGAAAACATGCTGACTATTCATAGACGGCGGCCATTAACGACGGATACCGGCCTGACATTTAAAACCCCTGATGAGTGGTTGGATGAACTGGGTATTCGGCGAAAATATGAGAACATGTTGTTTGACCGAGATGTTCCGGGCGGAAAAACAGCAGAGAATATTATTGGCGTCGGACATAAAGTCTTTGATAAGTCCCTAAAAATTGCATTAGAGCAGCCCGTTTCGTTGGCCTGCATCAGTGAATTAGAGGCCCCTATTATCGTTTTTCAGGTTTTTGATAGCGTGACTGAGCGTTCCGGTTATATGCGCCAAGCCGTGGTTGGGCTTCAACAAAGAGAAACATCAGACTGGAGATTTTTACGGGACTGGGAGTTAATCCAAACACTTAATCAGCTGGCTCCGAGAGAGAATAGAGAGAAAGCTGAGCCAGTGGATCTACAAAAAGAGCTGCCAACAATTGCCGACTTTGTTAACAAGTCATCAGAGATCATTAAACCTAATATTGAAAGTTTTGACTTCCCATTTAAAGTACCGGATTTTCGGCCATTGGCTTTAATATGGTGCCGAAAGTCGTAACTCTTAAGCCCTTTTGAAACGCTAATGGATAGATGAACTAAAGGATGTTGCAAATGCCTTGTCATTGCAAGATATGCGGTTTCGAAAAACCGGTAACCAGTAACTTCAAACGTTGGCCCGGTATTCCGGGATTTAAGCTCGATTTCTACCCTGTGACCCAGAGAGGTCTACCTGATGGTGAAGTGATGGGCTTTATCTGTTCACGTTGCCTACAATCTGCCAATAAGATGCGTTCTTATACCAAAGGTATGATGTTAGGTGTTGAAGTAAGCCGACATGCGGTTAATCGCTATATTGAACGAACTAAAGCTGACATCGATGATTTTGACCGTGGCAGAGTTGCCGTTATTCGAGCTTTCTCGAAGGCGAAAAAAATCAAGTTTAAAGACGAATATACGGTAAAGCGCATTATTAGTAATAACTATAATTATGTCGACTACTACTGGGTAGGTGATCTGGTTTTTGTTGTGACATCAAATCAGCCAAAGACGATTGTCACTGTTGAAAGGCTGTGGGGGAAAAAATTAAATGAAGATTTTTTTGTACTTTAGCCAAGCAGCTACTGCTGCTGAAAGAGCGTAAGTAATGAGATGAACTCCTCTTCACCTAACCGGCATCGATATGCCAAAATATTGAGTAGACCATTATACCCAGCTAGCTAGAAGGTGCAGAAAATGGACCCTCTGTGATTTTCAGGCTAGTTTCCCATATTTCCCCAAAAAGTCGAGTCAACCGGAAAGGTGCTTAGCAACACACACAATTCCTTCATCTATCTGGCCAATCACACTTACCGGGATCTTTAGCATGTTAGCTCTATGAGATTTTCTGGAGCTGACAATGAGAACCCCTTTGTTACCTTGGTTCATCCTATGGGTGGCCATCCCAATCATTATTTTCTTTCTATTCATCTTGCCCGCCCTTGCCAGTGATGGTCCATTCTATCAGCGTGGTCAGGAAGGCTGGTTTTGGTATCAGGTCATTCCTGAGCCTGAACAGCCTGAACAGCCTGAAGAGCTTATAAAGCCGGAGTCTGGTTCCGTTGAGTCCAGTCAGAGCGGGCTAAAGCCTTTCAGTGCTGCTTGGTTTCGTGAGCACATGCAGTCGTTCATGGACAAGGCAATTGATGAGCCGACGAATGAGAATGTCAGAGCCTATCTTTACCTTCAGCGCGTCATGATGGATAAGGGGTCACGGTTTGCAGATGTTAGTCAGCAGGTGGTCATGGGCGATCCTGTTTTGGATGAAATCAGTCGCAGGCCCTTGGCGACCTACGCTGCCAATCGGATGGATCGAGAAGCTGGCGCTCAACGGGATGTTGCTTTAGGTGAGGTAGCAAAACGGGCTGGCTTGTTCTTTTTCTATCGTTCAGATTGCCCTTATTGCCATGCTCAAGCGCCTATCATCGAATCCATGGCCTTGAACTACGGTTTCGAGGTGTTTGCTATTGCTGTCGATGGCTTGCCTTTACCCGGTGGAGAGTTTCCCAATTACAAGGTCGATTCAGGACAAGCACAATCGTTGTCCGTTACGACTGTTCCAGCGGTCTTCTTAGTAGACCCGCCTAATGTCATCACTCCGATTGGCCAGGGCGCAATGAGCCTTGATGAGCTCAATAATCGAATCATTCTTGCAGCCCATCAAGCCGGTTGGATTGACGATCAAACTTACTATGCCACCAGACCTGTTCAACCGGGCGTGTCACTCGCGATGTCAGCCCAAGAGCTTAACGAAAAGATATTACAGGACCCTGAGTTCCTTGTTCGCTATCTGCGTGCACAAGGAGGGTTGTAACGATGAAAAAAGTATTTCAAGTATCGCTAATCGCCTGTGCGATTGGTTTTTCGTCTATGAGCCAAGCAAGTTTGCAACAGGAGATGAACCAGTTGTTTGGTTCAATGACCAACAGCACTGCGCCTGGTGTATTCGAGAGTCAACGACGTGGCGTTATATCTGGAGGAAGTGTTGTTGTTCGTAACAGGATCATGAATGAGAACCTCGTCTCTATGGTGCCACCGTCATTCCAAGCCGGTTGTGGCGGCATTGATATGTTCGCTGGAAGTTTGTCATTTGTTAACGCGGATCAGTTTGTTCAATTACTTCGCTCTGTTGCTGCAAACGCCAAGGGGTATGCATTCCAATTGGCGCTCAGTGCTATGTGTGAGAAATGCTCCCAGCACATGGAGACACTACAAAAGAAAATCCAGCAGTTGAACGAGTATTTCGGCAATTCCTGTCAAATGGCTCAGGGAGTCGTGAACGATACCCTGGCTGCTTTTGGTAAAAAGGGGCAAACAGAAGCCAGCATGTTGAGCTCACTTAAAGGGGCTGGAGACGTTTTTACCAGTTGGAGTGAATCCAACGGTAAGAACCCTTACGAGAATGCTTCAAGTGTCGCGGCATCTGATGTGAACAAAACGATTAAAGGCAATTTGGTCTGGCGAGCACTGAAACGTCATTCGGCATCAAGCTGGTTTGCATCGGGGGATGAACGTTTTCTTGAAGCGGTTATGTCAGTGACTGGCTCGATCATCGTTGGTGATTTAGCGAATGCGGCTGATGGCCAAGGTAAAGCCCCAAAACTGACCAGACTGAATGGCAATAAAGTGACTATTGAGCATCTAATTCATGGCGGTAACGTCGCTATGTACCGATGTGACACAGTGACACAAGACGGCTGTCTAAATCCGACAATCACTAACGTGACCCTAACCGGGTTATCAACTCAGGTCGAAAATTTACTTCTTGGTACAGGTTCTAGTAACGGCATTATTTTTAAGTTTGCTCGAAATACTGGGGCAGCTAGCACCACCGAAAAGGCTTTTATGACCTCGGCTCCTGCGAGCATTGGCGGCATGATTCGAACACTTTCTGCATTAAATGAAGGGGCCGCTAGGTCGTTTGCTTCAAGAGCTGCGCCATTTATTGCTGTTGAGATGGCCCGAGCATTGGTTGAAGACATGCTCAATGCAGCTAGAAGTACCTCCGGTGTGGAAGATCATGCCTATGCGAAGTTGTTAACTGAAGACCTTGAACGTGCACGTCGCCAAATCAATGAGGAGTACGCTGCGTTGCAGCGAAGATACGGCTCAGAGCAAGAATTGCTGGCGCATTTTAACCAAGTGATTCAGACCATTCGCAAACAGCGTTATTACACAGTTAAATCTACAGCGCTGGGGGAATAGACAATGTGGGAAATCTATTCCATCGGGGATTCGGCTTTTTTAGAGCAGGTCTTGAACGCTGTCGCGATGATCACTGGTACAGGCGACTTTACTTCAATGGTTCGTATTGGCTTGCTCATTGGGGTATTGATAGTCTCTGTTCAGGCCTTGATGCAAGGTGGTCGTGGGATTAACTTTCAACACGTTTTAGTCTCATGGCTAGTCTTTGCAACCATGTTTGGACCCAGTACCCGAGTGAGCATTGAGGATGCGTACACGGGGCAAGTTCGAGTGGTTGATAATGTGCCCATCGGTGTTGCTGCCGCAGGTAGTACGATTTCTACTGTTGGCTTTCAAATCACGCGATTGTTTGAAACCGCCTTCTCAACTCCCGCCATGACGGAATACGGCTTTGCATCCAGTTTACAGTCACTGATTAAAGTGAGAAAACAGGTGATGGATCGCTCTGGGTTGGGTGATGCAAATCGTGTCGGCGGCTCGGATATCGAGCAATCGTGGTTTAACTACATCAAAGAGTGCACCTTGATTGGTATCGACATCGGCCAAAAGAACCTCGATCAGGTGCTGAGTGATCCTAACCCGATGACAGCGATTAGGTTTGATTCGCGCATTTATGGCACTCGAATCATGCTCAGTGGTAGCAGTAGCGATCTGGACTGCACCGAAGCCTATAGCCAACTGAAACTCATGACAGAATCAACCTTCATTCCAAGGCTTAAACAGGTTCTGTCAGCCTCATTGGGGACTTCGTCAGCCACTGACACTGATGACGTGATCCGAAATGCATTGAATAACCTTGGTTTGGCTTCGGTTAACACCCAAGAGTACATGACCGCGTCGTTGCTTTTGCCTATTTATGAGCAAAGCGTGACGGGCAAGTATATGGATGATCAAGCTTTCACTGCAGCCGTCATGGTTAACCAGGCGATAGAGCAGCGCAATACCCAATGGGCGGCGGAGCAGACTCTGTTCCAAAGTATTGTTCGTCCGATGATGACGTTTTTTGAGGGTTTCATTTACGCCATCACCCCATTGATGGCCTTTGTGATTGCCCTTGGCCAAATTGGGATGCGAATGGCCGGGAAGTACTTGTTAATCCTGCTTTGGATTCAACTTTGGATGCCTGTCATGGCCATCATTAACCTGTATATTCATTTAACCGTTGCAGGGAAAATGTCGGCACTTGATGCTTTTGCAGGTACAGAAGTGCCATCTTTTGCCGGGATGATGCAGATGGATTCAGTGCTGCAAACCTGGATAGCTACTGGCGGCATGTTGGCGTCGAGTGTTCCGGCGATTTCGCTCATGCTCGTGTATGGCTCAGCAATAACCGCAACCCACTTGGCTGGACGTCTTCAAAACGGCGATGCCATTGATGAAAAGCTGGCAAGTCCAGATGTCGCGAAAAATGCCCCGGTAATGCAATCACAGTCAATGTTCCAAAATTCTGCCCTTACGGGTTCTGCTATGACCGGCGCGTCAAACCTACTAAGCAGTTTCTCTGTCGGAAACGCAGTGGGTTCAATGGTCGGCTCTGCAAAAGAATCCATGACTCAGGCAACTCAAGCCTTTAGCCGTCAGGTTGGCAATACCATGAGTCGAACCTTTGGTGAAAAGCTAAGTTACGACAACCTTTCTTTAGTTGGACGTCAGATTGGTTCTTCTAATTCCGCATCTAGCGCCGTTGTTAATCAGGTTACTGATGATCTGCAAACACGGTATGGTTTCGGAGACGATAAAAAAGATGCTGTACGTGGCTTGGTATCGGGCGTGTTATCGGGAGGCCTAAGGGTTGGTGGCGATGGAACCATTACTAATCCCGGTGAGAAAGAAGTTGCCGATAAGGGTTTTCTTGGGAGGCTTCTTGGAACGGGCGGCAATGATTCTCCACAGGGTAATTTGCCTGGAGTTGATAAGCCAGATTCATCTCGTGTACCAAAACTATCAAGGGTACGAGCTGGGTTGGATCTAGGTGGTAACTTTAGTGGCCAAGTTGAGTCGTCAGAAGGCAGTTCTCGGTCTACGACCGCAAATACGCTCACTGGGGAGATGCAAAGCTTGGCATCGAGTGATTCACGACGTGCTGAGTTTCGCGATGCGATGGTTAAGGACCTTTCAGATTCAAGACGCTCTGGCGTTGAGATGTCGTTGTCTAATCAAGACTATCAGTCACTTCAGAGTTCAGCACAAGACGTTATCACGGCATCAAACCGCTTTAGTGAGCTTGATCAGGCCAGCTACAGTCTATCAGGACAAAGGAACACGGATGGTGCGACGTTAACTCGATTAGCAGCGGATAATCCTGAAGTCATGAATTATTTAGGTCGCTATATGAACCAGCATGTTGAAGCAGGTAACCGATTACGTGAAAACCTTCCAATGTATCAGCGCTTGCTACCTGATGATAATCAGGCGTATGTGGCCGCAGCTATGGAGTCTTTAACCTATAGCAACTCGTCTACGCCCGCTGAACGAGACAATGATTATCAAGCAGCAATGACTGTTATGGCCATGGCTACCGGAGTCGATTTACGCTCAATACAACCGCGCTCTAATGAAGGCTTGTCATCAACGGCACCTACTTTTGGTGGTATTCAAAGCCAAGTTGAATCGGGTGTATTGGGCGGCTATGAGGATGCTGCAACAGTACAAACGCAGTTCAACTCTGCTCAATCAGCTTACCAAGCCAATCTGTCTGGTGTAGATGGACAGTTAAATGCGCATCAGCAACAAGCCCAGCAGGCTGTAGCTTCTGACACAAGTACCTATCAATCTGGACTAAACAGTGAAGCTGGCTCTCAGTGGCGATCTCGCATTATGGCTGATGATAGCGGAGTATCTGGTGCTGAAATGTTTTTCAACAGCGCCAGTGCAATTGGTGATTTCAGTGGTAAGCATACTGATGCAGCACTGCATACCTTGAATCATTTTGGCGAAGACTATGAGAGTTACAAGGAGCAAGCACTTGAAGATCCAGGCTCACGAGGTTTCTTGCACAATGCAACGGTGGCCAGCAAATCAACATGGGATGGGTTAAAGGCCGCCGTTGATGCAGGAACCTCTTTGGAAAACCCATTGACGTGGTTTAATGATGCATACAGTGGATCGAGTTCGCAGTATGCTTCCGAAGTAAACTGGGGCACTAAGTCTGAAGCCATGTTGGCGGGGGCGTTTGGTGCAGCAGTTAACAATCGATATGGTGAGTTCTTAGAACAGTATGCCGATGATTTTAAACAGGAAGCATACAGCGAAGGGCAGAGAATGGGATTGACCCCGATTCAAAGTCAAGTGTTCGCTCAAGCTTTCAATGAAGGTTTGGCGGGGCGCGTATTCAACTCTGAAGACTCATCGAGTTGGTCGCTTGAAATGCTTGGCCTAAGGGAACAAATGCTAAATGAGTATCGTCAAAAGGATGAGAGTGGCGCTCACATCCACGACAGTGTGTCCGAAGAAGATAAAGCATTTGTGGATAAGCAGATTGCAGTGATCTCAAATGCATCCCTTGCGGGAGATTATGCTCAGAACAACTTGATCGATATTAGGGCCTATAACCAAGCATCAGGAAGGAGCTAAAAACAGAAGGTAGCCAGCTTGTGATGGGCTGGCTATTTTTTTTGCCTTTTGGGATACCTTGGATAAAAGCCATCAAAAAACGAATGGAGCTTATACCAATACCATTTTTCTTCAATGCTCAAAGTTCTACCCGAATCTTTAACTTGGCTGCTCAAGAATCTAATTCCAGTACAAATAGCTAAGAAAAAGAGTCCCAAACCAACAATTGTCCAACTCGCTTGCCAATATGCGATTGCTAAAAACATAGTGATGATGGCTATAAGTCCGATGGGGTTACAGGTCGCTTTGAATCCCAAGTAGCTGAAAAAAACGATGGTGCAAATCAGAAATGGCAAAGCCGCTAACTTGGCAGATGCTGTTAATATTTCTGAAGAAAAAAAATGAGCCGCAGCCAAAGTCGCCAGAAAAAAAACCAGTGATATAACCCAGCAGCGTGCTGGTAAAGATTTAAGTAAGTTTGTCATCTTTTAGTACTCTCAAAGTGCACGGGCGGCGCACAATCAAATCATGTATCAGCATGTTAGTTCTCAAAAAGTGCTCTAGTGGTTTGCTCGGCCATAATCTCGCACACAGGACATTTAAGCTGAATGCGCTGTTGAGATACCGTCAAATACAGACTGCCGCATCGACACCGATGTAAGGATGCAAGCTGTGATCTTAAATCACGAGCTAGAACCCAACCTTCATTGATGGTCAGTTTTTTCCAGGGGATCTCAGCTGGAAGATCTGCTTCTTCTCTTGCAACCAAGTACGCATCGTAAGCCTTCATCAAAGCATCAATATTTAATTGCTTGTAGACATTGTCTCCACCAATATTGACATAAAGCGCCATCAGCAGGGAGCCTTCAACTAAGGCTCTTCTGCTTTTAACGATGGCATCAGACTCAGGTAATTGACCAGGACAAGGTGACTTGTCAGTCACTTCTTTGTGAAGCCTTCTGATAATGTGGATTGGCAAACCAGTATCGAGCGCGATAATGGTTGTTCGAAATCCGTATTTAATAAGTAGCGAGGCTCGGCTAAACAGCTCACTTTTGGACAGGTTATCAATCATGCATCCCCCTTGTTGTTTAGGGCTGATAATAGGTAAGCGATTCTTGGGATACCTGTGCCTTTGCTCTTAACCATCTCAATCAGTTGGCTTTGATTACCCCTTGGTTGAAACAGCATGAATGATGAGGTCGCCACTCGTTGCAGGTCGTCAACACCAGCATTAATCAGAGCATCAACCACATCGCGTGTAAGTCCAAAGCGCAAGACAGCCTCTTGCGGATCAATGCGCGCCAATTCCCGTGCTGCGTGTAGGTACGCTAAATTTAATTGATAGAAGTCTTGTTGATTGGTTGTCATTGACGGACCTCCAGTTCATGTAAAATATTGCGATAAATAGAAAGCACTCTTTGCCCATACCAGCGTGCACGCTCCTCGTTCCAACTGTGATAGCGGCCTATGCCAAGCTCTAAATCGTTTGGTGAAGACTTGATTGCCTCGGCCAAAATACTGGAGCCGACGGTAAGGTTGGTGATGGGGTCTAGCAGTTCCGCCGCTGAGCTCACCCGATGTCCGTGCCAATGCAAATTGATTTGCATAAGGCCAATATCGAGCTGGTATTTTTCACTCTCTTGAAGTGCCTGGTTTAACAGTTGCTCCGCTTCTGTCTGAGATTTGGCGTAGGTTGCATTTGAACCATTGCGAATTGCGTATGGCCATGGGCTGGTCATGTTGAGACCTCGATGTGAGGCCGATTCAGCCAAGGCAACGGCGTAGAGCATGACTGGATCAAGACCAACTGTTTGTGCCGTTTTTTCCCACTGATAGCCCGGAAACGCATAGACTGAAGTGCTTGCGGATATGGCTATTACTAGGGCAATGGTTTTTGCTTTAATCGTTTTCATTTTTCTCCTCTAATTGATTTCCGAGAAGCGCTTGAATGGCTTTCGGGCTTATTCTTTTTAAAGGCACTGGGCTGAAGTCGGTTATGCCTCTTGTGTAAACTTGTGCCGCTTTTGACAAGTCACCCACGGCAATAGGAGCTTGCATATCAAATCCTTTTTGCTGGTTCTGATGGTCTGCAAGTCCCTGTAAGAGCCTTGGGTATTCAACCGCTTCGTCACGCAGTAAGTAAGCCAAGTAGCGTGTTAAAAATTCTTTTTGTTTAAAGGGGTATTCCCTGTCGTCAACCTTGCAGAGTTCAACCCATCCCCCCATGTCTGAAATAACGCGGTGAATAAGCGCATCGTCAAACATCACGGATGTCCAAGCGCCAACCTGACGAACAGCCTTGTCAACTTTGTTCCAAGCAACCATGGCTCTTGAGCCAGAGTTGCCGTCGATATGCTTGATCACGTCAGCGGGCTTTGGAAAAAATTGCCCAGTATCCGGGGATTGAATATGCCGAGTCAGACCGATTCGTACCTCTTCAATGCTGTAAGCACGAAGGGCTTCAAATGCGATGGATAGCAATTGCGGTGATACGCTTTTGCCATACATGGCCCAAGCGGCTCCCCAAACATCAGCAAACTCGCGTTTATCAACCTCCTGCACTTGAACGAACCTCCCGAATACCTGGTCCGGCCCAGCTTTCAGCAATGCGACGATTGCTTTCTTCAATATTCAATTGGTGATTGCTATTCTTTAGGCTCGTCGGTGTTTGCTGTACTTCATCAATGCGAACGTACTCGTCTTCCCATTGCCGGTTTAAAAGCCAGTTATGTGGCATAGGAGTCTTAGTCCGATCTTGATACTGCAATCGGTTGTCTCGTTGCTCTTTCCAGCGTGTTAGGACTTCCAAGGCGAGTTCATGATCTTCATTGAGGCCCATGCGCAGCCATTCTTCTTTGGCTTTCGCTTTTTTTTCTTTGCGTATTTGTACATCCCAGAAGTCTTCAAACTGTATCTGGCCAACAGTTTTAACTGTTGGCTTATTGCTTCTCTCAGAGTCATCCGACCGTTGAGATCCCCTTACCGGGCTGCCATCAGGCATAAACAATGATGAAAATTCTTCTGGAAGCCGAGCTTGAAAAGCGGCAAGAGATTTCAAAAGCGGTGCCATACCAACGAAGTCGGCAGGTACATCTTTAAGCAACCGAAAGGCTGCTTTACCTTGGTTTGGGTTTTCGATTGGGTTGTGCTTCAGAAAGCTCCGAATCAAAGTCCAGCCAGAGTCCTCGCAACGAATGAGGAACTGATCTTGTTCTAACTCACTTAAAGCCTTGGCAACTTGTTGCTCATCCCAGTTCAAGTCAGAAGCAACGTAACCAATCGGCAGTCGAAAGCAGCCAAGCAAATTACAATGTGGGCATGTAAGCAAATACAGTCCTAGCAACTTCGCTGAGTCACTCCAAGACAAAACATTTTGCTTTAGCCAAAAGCGGGTATAGACCTTGCCATAATCACGCATGGAATAGCTCGCTTTTGTGTAGAAGTAAAAGGCTGACCATTACTTGACTTTATTCTTACTGATTACTGGTATTAATCTCGCTAGGTCGCTCGGGATAGATGTCAGGCCTTAACTCAGAGCGGGTTACCTGTCCCTGCGTAGCTTGTTCAATGGGTAGAACGAATTCAGCGGGAACCCTTCCTGATTTATTCAACCAAAACCATACGTTTTGCTGTTTTGAGTTGATGGCTCTCGCTAATGCTGATTGTCCGCCAACTAAATCAATGGCGCGGCGGAGATGCTTTTGTGTCGTGTTGAACACTTCCATACTGTCTCCTATTACAAGGCTAGCTGTTACAAGATTAAATGTTACAGTTAAAACTGTTATTTAGTCAACAGTATAAACTGTTGATGAGTGACAGTTATATTTGTAGAATGCTGCCTTATGAAAACTTTATCCGAACGACTAAACCATGCATTGCAGCTTACAGGGGTTACTCAATCTGAGCTGGCTCGTCGCATTAGTATAAGACAGCAATCAATCAGTCAGATTTGCTCTGGTAAATCGACTAGATCTCGTTACACCATGCAAATTGCGGAGGCGCTTCGCGTAAATGCCCATTGGCTCGCCACAGGTAATGGTGAGATTGGATTAGGAGGCGGTAATGTTGAATTAGGGCCTGATATCAAAGGGTGTATACCTCTTATTAACTGGGTTCAGGCTGGGAATTGGACTGAAATAGCGGAGGGATTTGCTTTTGAAGATGCAGAGGAGTGGCGTGAAGTCACTGGGAAAGCACATGAAGGTTGTTTCACATTGCGTGTAAAAGGCGACAGTATGGAAAATCCAAGTGGTAAAAAATCAATACCAGAAGGTGCTGTTATAGTTGTAGATCCTGATGCTCCTTACTCATCTGGTTCATTGGTTGTTGCGCGACTTGAAGACTCTAAAGAAGCAACCTTTAAGCAATTAGTCTTGGATGGAGAGCAAAAATATTTGAAACCTCTCAATCCACAATATCCAGCAATACCGATCAACGACAACTGTTCAATTATAGGCGTTGTTAAACAGGCTATTATCGACTTTTGTTAGTGAAGGAGTTTGTGGTTTAGCTACAGTTGTTCATGAACGGAAAAAGCAACGATTGTCAGCAGCCACTACTGATAATTGGCGCAGGCTAAGAGTAAATGGTAACTAATTAAATAACCATTGATTGTTTATAAAGTCAAGATCAGGGAAAATAGCGGCCAATTACGATTAACACGACGGATTCTACAAGCGAAGCGCTGAAAAGAGAGTACTTCCAAAAGTGTGTACAAATCCGTGTACAAACTAAAAGAATTAATACATGGCAAACCAAGATATTTTCAATAAAATCAATAACCGAAGGACCTTTGCTATCATCTCTCACCCGGATGCGGGTAAAACGACGATTACCGAAAAATTATTGTTATTCGGGAACCTGATTCAGAAAGCCGGTACCGTTAAAGGTAAGAAATCAGATCGTCACGCGACCTCCGATTGGATGAGTATGGAGCAGGAGCGGGGCATTTCGGTGACCTCATCGGTTATGCAGTTTCCCCATAATGGTCGCATCGTTAACCTGCTGGATACCCCGGGGCACGAAGACTTTTCGGAAGATACTTATCGTACATTGACGGCGGTCGATTCCGCGTTGATGGTAGTGGATGGCGCAAAAGGTGTCGAGGATCGCACCATCAAACTGATGGAAGTGTGTCGTCTGCGAGATACGCCGATTCTGTCCTTTGTGAACAAAATGGACCGAGATATTCGCGATCCGATTGATCTGCTGGATGAGATTGAAGAGGTATTGAAGATCGCGGCGGCGCCAATTACTTGGCCGATCAGCATGGGTAAAGATTTTCGTGGTGTGTATAACCTTTACACCGATACCATTCATGTCTTTACCCCTGGCCAAGGCAGCATTATTCCCGACGATATCCAGGTTAAGGGATTGGCAACTAATGAAGCCAAAACCTTGTTGGGCGCGTTGTATGAAGATTTTGTTGACGAGGTCGATCTGGTGCGTGGTGCGAGCCATGAGTATGATCAGGACGAGTATCTGGCGGGTCGTCAAACGCCTGTTTATTTTGGTACGGCCCTCTCAAACTTTGGTGTGCGGGAAATGCTAGATGGCTTTGTTGAACTCGCCCCATCGCCCATTGCGCGGGAAACGCTTACCCGCCCCGTGGCACCGGATGAAGAGGCGTTTTCCGGCTTTGTGTTTAAGATTCAAGCCAATATGGATCCCAAGCACCGTGACCGTATTGCCTTTATGCGGGTGTGTTCGGGTAGCTATACTCGCGGTATGAAGATGCGCCATGTGCGTATCAAGAAAGATGTCAAAATCGCCGATGCGGTGACCTTTTTAGCGGGCGATCGCTCGAATGTCGAGGAAGCGTGGTCGGGTGATATTATCGGCCTGCATAACCACGGTACGATTCAAATAGGGGATACCTTTACTGAAGGGGAAGACCTTAAATTCACCGGTATTCCTCACTTTGCTCCAGAGATGTTTCGTCGGGTACGGCCGAAAGATCCACTTAAAATGAAGCAATTGCAGAAGGGTTTGCAGCAGTTGTCGGAAGAGGGCGCAGTACAGCTATTCCAGCCGATCAATAAAAATGATCTGATTTTGGGTGCTGTCGGTCAGTTGCAGTTTGAAGTGGTGGTTTACCGTTTGAAAGATGAGTACAAGGTTGAGTGTATGTACGAACCAGTTACCATCTCTACGGCTCGCTGGGTTGAATGTGATGATGAACGTAAACTAGAAGAGTTCCGTCGCAAAGGTGGCGATAACTTAGCGCTCGATGGTGGTGGTTTGTTGACTTACTTAGCACCGACTCGGGTTAACCTCAGTTTGACTGAGGAGCGTTGGCCTGATCTTCAGTTCCGGGCAACCCGAGAACACTAGAACAAAGCGCGCCTTCCGGGCGCGTTGCTATTTTTGCGGTGAGTGTCATTGACGGTACGTTATCCTCATCATCTGCCGTATACTTTCTGTTATGACTCTCATCGATTCCCATTGTCACCTCGATTTTCCTGAACTATCTGCGGATATTTCGGCGGTACTGCTACGCGCCCGTCATGCGGGGGTGGATCGTTTTGTCGTGCCGGGTGTGGCTGTCGATAACTGGGCAGGGGTGCTTAATCTCTGTGCTGAGCATTCGGGTCTTTACCCTGCTCTCGGGTTGCATCCCTGCTTTCTGCAGGGTGATCATCGGGATGCCCTGAAGACTCTCGAAGATTTGTTAAAACGGCATAGTGAGATTGTTGCGGTAGGAGAAATTGGCTTAGATCTGTTTATCCCAGATGCCGATCTTGATGCGCAATTAGCGGTTTTGCGGCCTCAGTTAATACTCGCGAAGCAATTTGATAAGCCGGTATTACTTCATGTACGGAAAGCCCATGATCAGGTATTAAAACAGTTGCGGCAGTTAAAGCTAACGCGAGCGGGTTTGGTGCATGCGTTTTCCGGCAGTGAACAGCAGGCGGGAGAGTATCTTAAATTGGGCTTTAAGCTGGGTATTGGTGGCGCTGTGACTTATGAGCGTGCGACAAAATTGCGACGTCTGGTGGCGACGTTGCCATTGGAAAGCTTTGTGCTGGAGACTGATAGTCCTGATATGCCTTTGTCTGGGTATCAGGGACAGGTGAATTATCCTGAGCGAGTAGCGATAATCGCCGAAACGGTTGCCCAGATTAGGCAACAACCGCTGCAAAAGATTATCGAAGCAACATCCGCTCAGTCGACGAAAATTTTGTCGTTATAAAGGCGTTGGTATACTCAAAGACTTGCCAAATCGTGTCGATTTCTAGTGTAAAGCAGAGATCGGTCCGTTTAGTCTCTAAAGATCGACTTAGGTCAGGGTTATAGTGGGTACACTGATAGCCCTGAACATATGTCTTCTGATCTGTTTAGCTCATATCTTTAAACGGATTGTCGATATCCAGACTGATCGCTTGGGTATAACCCGGCAGTTTGATCTCATTATTGTTGATCTCAAGATCCTGCCCAGTCAGTACATTGTTATCATAAAGATAGATCGGCCGGGTTAGCCCTTTGATGCTGTCTTGATCATACTGTGACGCCGCTTCACGGGTCACTTGGAGTTTATCCTGATAGCGATTGATCGCCTCTTGTCCATGACGTTTCAGCAGCATCTGTTGGGTAATGTGAGGCGCTAAGACCACCGCACTGGCGTTATTACCGCCAAACCCTTTAGAGTTAAGAATCACTGAGTCCATGCCTTGTGGACCAACTTCGATATGTTGGTTGCTCAGGTGCAGATTACTGGCGTGGATGTCGGTAGCAAACTCGGGGGTCGTTACGATGCCTGGGATATAGCCGTATTTCCAGCTACCGAGTGATAGGTTTAATTGATCACCTCCCGCAGTGCCTTGGGAGTGACCGATATAGCATTTCAGTGCGGCGACGGTCCAGTTATTGATGCCAAAGGCTTTTGCTGTTTCATTAATAACGTGGGATTCGGTTACCCTGTTTTGTGGTGTGCTGGTGCCGTGGGCTTGTACAAAGCTACGCTGTTGCAATGACTCTTCACCGAGCATGCGGCCAACCAGTGCCGCTGATTTTCCTAGGGTAATATAGTTGCCAATACCGGGGGCGGAGATCGATTTTTTATGGCCATCGGCGTTGGCAAAGACTTCAGGTACTGCGCCATAGATATCTGCACCGAGTTCAAGAGCCAGATCATCGCTCATCAACAGGGTAAACTGAGATGATTCTGCAATGGTGAAACCGCAGTTGTTACCAAAGGGGCGACAGGCTTTACGATAGTCATCAGGGCCGAGTTCGCTCAAGTTATCCAGCGCTAGAAGATCTTTATCTTCCGCGAGGGCGCCCATTGAACGAAAGCCTTCAATGACTTCTTGGATCACGGGTGCATCACTGCCGCCGACTAACACCACTTTACGACGGCCAGCGCGAATATCATTAACGGCGTTACGCAAGTTATAAAGGAAAGTAGCGCAGGCACCTAATGAACCGCCGGTGACGCCGACACTGCCTAGAATATAGGCATTAATAAAGTCCGCAGGCATCTGAGCATAACCCAGAGGCATCTGCTTCGAGGTGGTTCGTTTGCCTATTGATGGGTATTTGGTGAGGCCGCCAAAGCCTAAATCATCCAGTTGGCCAATTGAGTTGCTGGCATAAACACCGATTTGATCGGGGCGTACGCTGGCGGCAATCTTATCCCATGGAATCCCAACCGATTGCAATGCATCGGAGGCACCGAAAATCGTCATTTGAATATTACGTGGATGGTTCCGTGACTGATACAGTTTGCCCGGTTGAAAGCCGTTGGGTAGCTGTCCTGCTGACTGGACGAGCGCTTCTTTATAGTCAGGGAAGATAACATCGAGATCTCCCTGAACGGTTACTTCCATTTGGCTCGCAGAGAGGGCTTTGACCTGCCAGTTAGCTGGAATATGTTTCGGCATTTGACGGGCGCGTAGGGTAAAGCTTATCGCGCCATCGGTGTTGAGTGTGGCGGGTTTGTTGAAGGTCACTTTGTGAACATCGAAACACTCTTTTTCGATACGACGAATAAGGGTGCTGTTACAAACCTGCGGTCTAATAATGTCTAACAGGGCATTAACCGAGGTTGGATTGCCCTGTTGATCGATATAACTGTTGTCTTTATAGCTCGCTAAGCCCATTAAAGTTGCTAGATCGAGTAGCGTTTCGTTGCGGTCTGTATCATTTAGCTTGTCGAGCAACAGGCGGCGATAGCCATGGTGAAAGGAACTTCGTCCGGCTGGGCTGATGCCGCCGAACCCCACAATGACTGGTAGTTGAGACAAGTGATAATCCTCGGGACTAGGTGATACGACCGCAATACAGGGGTCTTGCTTATGTGTTAACACCGATTCTATAAGTTGTTGTAACCTGAAACCAGATCTATATCGGTAAAAATGTATCACTCAGGTGATATTCAGGTTAAAAAACGATAATTAAGTCACGATATTGGCTAAAGCGGAACTTAGTTGGCAAGATGGCGACTAAGATCGACTAAAAAGCCGACTGAACACGTTTAGAATCAGAAGACTGTTTAAATGGTTGTGATGATGAATCTTATCAGCACTCGGGCATATCTGAAACCGGCTGATCTGTTTTACGGGTACCCAAAGGGGAAATAATGAAGAAAGTTATAATGTTAGCGGGTGTTATGGCACTCGCGGGATGTCAGACGTTGGATCCCTACACTCAGCAATCTAAAACCAGTAATGCCACCACGGGTGCCGGTTTGGGAGCTGTTGCTGGTGCTGTATTGGGTAATGCAGTGGCTGGCGATGGCAAAAGGACTGAGGGCACCATTGCGGGCGCCTTGTTGGGCGGTGCTGTCGGTGGCGGAATTGGCTACTACATGGACCAGCAAGAGATGTTGCTGCGTCAGGAACTAGAAGGCACCGGCGTACGAGTGGAGCGAGTAGGCGATTCGATTCGTTTGATTATGCCTGGTAACGTGACCTTCCCAACGGGGGCTTACAATATTGATCAGGGCTTCTATCCCACATTGAACTCGGTTATTAAGGTGCTGCTCAAGTTTGATAAAACGGTAGTCAGTGTGGATGGTTTTACCGATAGCACGGGTTCATTTGAAACTAACCAGACGCTCTCGGAACGGCGTGCAGCGAGTGTCGCTCAGTATTTATCGAATGGGGGTGTGCCTGCGTTACGATTGCAATCCCGGGGTTACGGTGAACGTTATCCAGTCGCTAGCAATGATACTGTTGGTGGACGTGCTATGAACCGTCGAGTTGAAGTGAGTATTCGCGGTAGTCAATAAGAGAGCGGCACTTGGGAGTTGAATTCGCGGCTTGTTAGACGTGACAGAGAAGTTTGTCTATCGTTAGTTATTAGAGTCGTTAGCTGGGTCAAAAATTTTGATAAAAACCGCCACTCGGGCGGTTTTTTATGTTTCATCATTAACTGTTTATATCGGTGGTTTTTGAGGCTTGTATAACGCTTAGAAGAGACTAATATCAGAGTATAAAAAAGCGTTAACTTTTAAGGTTAATGTCGTTTTTGTAAAGCGAAGTATTGGCGTGCGTTTCGAGCAAAAGAAGCATCGGGTTGTTTTCAAATAATAATTATCTATCAAAGAGACAACTCCTTGATGAGTCCGTTGTTACGGCTGGAATTTAGGCGCCACCTTCTTAAATCTCATATTCTGATTCACCTTGAAATGATCTTGCACACTTCCGTTTAGCGAGAGGTGAAAGATTAATTGTTTGTAATATAACGTTATCGATAATGTATTGAGAAAAGACATGAATACAAGACCGGAAATTACTATCTCGTCACTAGATGCAGATAGATTATATGACCTCATTGAATCTTTGCCTAAAGGTAGTTTTGCCGGGGCTGCTGAGTTGGAAGCAGAACTGGCGCGAGCGAATGTGGTAGAGCCGGAATCAATGCCTCCGACCATTGTGACGATGAATTCCACGGTGAAATTCATTATAGAGTCGACTCAAGAAGAGTTTGAACTCACACTGGTTTACCCCAAAAGTGTCGACTCAAGTGGTACAACGATATCTATTTTAGCGCCAGTGGGTAGTGCTTTGTTAGGCTTGTCTCAGGGTGATGAAATTGAATGGCCAAAACCCGGTGGTGGCTCTTTGAAAGTCAAAATAAGAGAGATCACTTATCAGCCTGAGAGGGCTGGAGAACTTCATCGATAGGAAATATCAGTATCAGATACTCATGTCGAGAAGGTTCTCGGCATCACTTGCGAATTGGCCCGTACTTGTGACTAATCGAATAGGGCAGAAGTGATTGTATCGATAGCTTGGTATGAATATTCATTATTCGTCATTGAAAACAGCACGGTCGCGACCTTTTGACTTGGCTAGATATAGTGCATCATCTGCGCGTTGAAGCCAAGTCTCTACCGTTGTACCTGCTACCCAGGGCGCAACGCCTAATGAGACCGTTATTTCTTCACCATCCGGCGTTTTTAATTCTTGTTTAATCGTTGCTCTAAGATTAGCAATGAAAGGCTGTTGTTGCTCTTTGGTCACGGGAATTAAGAGTACAAACTCTTCTCCGCCGAATCGATAAAGACGATCATACTTTCGAATATGGGCAGTGGTAATGGTAACAAAATCTTTTAGTACCTGGTCTCCAGCAGCATGACCATACTTATCATTGACGGCTTTGAAATAATCCAAGTCGAGGATGGCTAATAATTGTTCTATACCGTTACGCTCTGAACTAGCTAAGGCCGCTTTTATGTCTAAACTCATCGCTCGTCGGTTCAGTGCACCAGTGAGTGGATCGATAGTATTAAGTGCTTCCAGTAAGTGAAACTGTTTAGCGCTGTGGCTAGCATAAACAAAGGTGCTCATTGATAGCATAGTGATTGTGACAACGTAGGAGGTCAGAGAAACGGAGTTAAAAATATCAGACAGGGCGATTAAAAGAATACTGGCAACAATGTTGATGGCAAGGGCTTCGATGGGCTTCACAAGAATAAAGGTACTTGCAAAAACGGGGTAAACCCACAAAAAACTATCTAAGCCATTGGCGATAACGACAATTAGAAGGCCTGCATTAATAAAGAAGGCTATTATCGCACTGACAATGCGGATCTTTTTGAAGTAGTACGCATGAACGACTAACGCAGAGATCCCCAGTATCAGCATCATATCCATGATGGCTGCAGTGATGTTGCCCGCAAGATAACGCATCACCACAAACGGAAAAATTCCCAGTGAAGCAACCGACGCGAGTAGCAACAATAACGACAGTTGATACTTTTCCTGTAATTGATTGATCATAACGATCTCTCAGTAAATAAATGATTATGCCTATTTAATTGGTTGGTTAACAAGCGGGTAAAATCTGTTTGCTCGTTAATTTAATGTCTGACGGGCAACTCAACCTAAAATAGCATACTGAAAAGGCTAACGTTTTTGGTGATTGGATAGTCACATATGACCGTCGTTGTAGTGTTTAAATAGTGTCTCAGCCGGTTTGTATCGGTATCTCGGTGTTGTTTTCAGCCGGTTTGGCTGATTTAAAATAAAGGTGTCATTTTGTGTAACTAAGTAGCCGCGAGACGGCTTGGCGTTTTATTCGCTACCAAGCGATAACCACATCGTCTGGCTGGATATTGTCGATAGTACCGTCTTCGGCTAGTCGGCCGATGGCAAACATGGGCTGTACTTCAGTGACGGTCATGGTCTTTCGGGTATTGGTTAGCTGTACATGGCTGCGCATATTATCGGTGAAAAAGTTTGATTTGCGATACACCGTGAGTTTATCGCCCACTTTTATACCCGCTAGCGCGCCGGCATTAAACCAGAGTAAGTTGTCTTCGCTTTTAGTGATACGGGCAGAGAAAGGCATGCAGCGTAGTTCGTCATTCAGGTCACTAGCTATCTGGTTGATCAGGGTTCGAGTTTGCTGGCCGTAGTCCTGCTGCCAGAATTCAGCGCTGGCAAACCGAGGTCGGGCTTCGGGTTCAAGGTTCCAGCGTCCGGCAATAGCGTATTGTTTACTAAAGAGGAGTGCCCCAGAAAAACCGTCATGAATATACAGATCTAAGGCTAAGCTGCGCAGGTGACGTTTGCTGCGATAATCCATTTTGTTGTACAGGTCTACTAGGAAATTACGTTTTGGATCGGTGACGGATAAGTCATACATGGTCATATCTCGGATAACACCGGAGACGATATATTGCACATCCAATTGCCGTGTGTAGCCCAATACGGTGGTTAATGCGCCGGCACTAAGTTGACGAGTCGGGGCCGTTGCGGCGCTTTCTTGAACATTGAGCATGCCAGCGTTGAGCGCTTTGAGATTACTGGTTTGATTGATCTGATTGCTGAGAATGTGACTCAACTCTGTTTGAATATTGCTGAGATCACCGAGGTTCGCTTGCTGTGGATAAAGTAGGGGGAAAGCGGTTACCGCAACCGATTTTTGATAGCCGTGTCCGGAAATCCCAGCAGGGCAGCCTTTTTCAAAATCGACATCGGCGCGGACTTTAACCCAAAGCATCCGCCCCTGTATTTTTTCGTCCAGTACTTCGATATTACTGAGCATGCCAAGGGTGCTGACCTGCATATTATCGATACTCAGTACGCCTTGATTCATACGTTGAGTGCTACTGACAATTGCGCTGGCCTGCAACGAGGCTTGCTGGGTGGCATTTTTGATGGCGGTTTGGCGGGCTGAATCAATATCCTGATTGAATATTAGGGCGCTACCTTCGGCTTCCATGGTGACAGCATGAAGGGATAGGCTAAGAAGGCTAAGCAATAAAACGGCGGCGATACGTATCATAGGATTAAACATACTTTGTGGCTGACCGATAATACACTAAGGTATGCAAATTATTGGTCCGTTGCAATACAGCGGGGACTGTTTAAGTGCCTGATTTATGTTAGTTTAAAATCCTATTTAATTCTGAGTGTCGGGTGTTGATGAGATATTCTTTACTGCTTTGTCCTATCCTGTTGGCAGGCTGTGCGCTGAATCAACCGATTCCTGTGACTGTACAGCATGTTGACCCTGAAGCGTTGGTGCAGATGCGTGAAGCAGATGCGGCAAATCTTGAGGCGCAGCAGGCGTTGATTCAATATGAGGTTAGCGTGATCGATGATCAGCCTTCAGGCGTCGACCCGTTAAGTGAGGCGGTTGCGAAAATGGCCGTTCAGTTGGACGTGGGCTTGCAGGAGAGCCGGGTTAAACGGTTGCCGATCGCTATTTTGCCGTTTGTTGAGCTCGGTAGTAAAGCCTCGGGTACGCCTACGGGTGAGCGGCTTAGTGAAAACTTCATCTTTCAGCTGCAGCAGCATGGTTATAATTTGGTCGATTTTCGTGCCGTGAGCCTGAATACTACCGTAAAAGATCCGTTATCGACGGCTAATTTGTCGAGCATTCGTAACCGTTTCCGCATCCACTTTGTGCTCACCGGCACCTACAGCCAGCATCAGGACGGCATTATTATTAATGCCCGAGTCTTGGATAGCACGACGCGACAGATTTTAGCCTCCTCGCAAACGAATATCCCCACCGCGAGACTGGAAGGTGCACTGCCTGGATATAACCCGATTAAAGCGATGGATGAAGGGATGATTATTGAGAACGGTACTCGGCGGCGCATCTCGGAGAGTGATCAATGATATTGACTGGCTATATTAAGCGATTATCGCAGATCTGTTTTGCGTTGGTGTTGGCAGTCTCGCTAAGTGGTTGCGAAACCTTTGTTGAATCAACGAAAGATATTGTTTCAGCGCTACCTGACCTACCACCTCGGGTGGATGACTCGGCGGTCGAGCCTAATTGGGTTCAGGTGACTGGGTACGCTCCCATTAGTTTGCAGTCGGGCCAGAGTCAGCAGCATAAAGTGTTGCAGGCGATGAAAGCATCTAAGCTGGATGCCTATCGAGAGTTGACTGCATTGGTGCATGGGCAATATATAGCGGGTACTACGTCGGTAAGAGATTTGATACTGCAGGATAATTCATTTCAGGGGGCGGTCGCTGGCATTATTCGTGGGGCACGGGTGGTGAAAAGCTATCCGGTACAGGCCGATGTTTATGCCACGATTCTTGAGGTTGACCTGAATCAGTTACAGCAGGCCTGGGATGCCAGTAATTAACGCGACAGCGATGATGGTGTTTTATCAGTAACGCAGGCGGATGAAACGCCTGCGTTTTTTTATGGCTATTTTAAGCTTGGATGGGTAAGTAGGTGTTGGCAGTAAAACCCTTTATGCGGGCTTCTGAGTCGCTTGGTACGCTGCTAGTTGCTCTGGGGTGGCATTTTGTTGGTAGTTAGTTTTCCACTCGCTATAAGGCATGCCGTAGACCTGTTCACAGGCGGCTTCGTAGCTAAGCTCTACACCTTGCTCATCTGCAGCGGCTTTGTACCACTTTGATAAACAGTTACGGCAAAATCCGGCCAAGATCATGAGGTCGATATTTTGCACGTCTTTACGTTCATCAAGATGTTGAACCAAGCGGCGGAAGGCGGCAGCTTCAAGTTCAGTCTGAGTTTGTTTATCCATGGGTGTTCCCTATTATCTATTCGCTAGTGGGTTTGGAATGGCTGGTTAGGCTAGCTGTATTCGTCGAGTTGTTGGCAGATCGCTTGCTGCAGTTTGATGCAGATATCCGGATCACTGATAGGGTGGCCATGATTGTCGGAGATAAAGAAGAAATCCTCTACCCGCTCGCCAATGCTGGCAATCTTTGCTTTACGGACTGAAATATCAAAATCAACAAAAATCCCCCCTAAACGTGCCAGTAGGCCCGGGCGGTCGGGTGAAATGATCTCTAGCGTCGTCAGTTGCGTGGCAGGGTCGGTGCTCATGTTGACCTGTGTTGGGTAGGCGAACAGCTTCATCTGACGCGGAATACGACGTTGAATGATATCTGGATAATCATCGGGGTCATCGAGCTCTTCCACGAGATGATGGCGAATCTGCTCTAAGAAGGCATCGTCATCAGGCAGCGGTTCATTGTCTTCTGTCAGCACGGTGTAGGTGTTCAGTGCCTGATTGTTATCCGCCACCATGATGCGCGCATCTTGGATGTTTAGCTTGAGTTGATCAAGCGCGGATGCTGCGGCCGCAAATAGACTAGGTAGATCCGGCATGTAGATAAAGATCTCGGTAGCCCCTTCGAATGCTCGATAGGAGGTTTTACGGATCATCACCAGCGGTTGGTCAGAATCGCCGTGTTCGAGCACCCCTTGAGTTTGCCAAGCGATATGTTGGGGTTGTTCCCGTAGGAAGTAGTCATCCCCCAGTAATTTCCAGAATTCCAGCACGTCATCTTCTTCGTAACCCTTGCGCTGCAAAATGGCCAGTGATTCATTTTGAATCTGTTCGACACGGTCGTCTTTGTTCACCGGATTTTCTAAACCGCGCCGCAGGGCGCGTTTGGTCTCGGTGTAAAGTTGGCGCATTAATGTGGCTCGCCAGCTATTCCAGAGGCTATGGTTGGTGGCGTTTATATCGGCGACGGTGAGAATGTAAAGATAATCTAGATGGACAATATCCCTAACTTGCTTAGCGAAGTGGAGAATAACATCGGGGTCCGATATATCTTTACGTTGAGCCGTCATGGACATCAACAGGTGGTTGCGTACCAGCCATTGCACTAGGTGTGTGTCCCATTTGCCTAAGTGATGACGCAGACAAAAAGCGATAGCATCTTCAGCGCCTAACTCGGAATGGTCGCCGCCACGCCCTTTGGCAATATCGTGATAGAGGCCAGCGATATAGATCAGTTCTAGCTTGGGCAGCTGATTGATAATTCGATAGGCGATGGGGAATTTCTCGCGCTGATCCTGATGGCGAAATTTACGAATCTTCTGGATGACTTTCAGGGTGTGCGCATCAACGGTGTAGATGTGGAATAGATCGTGCTGCATCTGGCCAATAATTTTGCCAAACTCCGGCAGATAGAGACCGAGGATACCAAAGCGATTCATGCGTTTTAGTTCGGTAGAAACGCCTTTATCTTGTCTCAGCAGTTCCATAAATAACGATGTATTGCGAATGTCGTTACGGAACTCGTCATCAATTCGGTGACGATTGTTTCTGATTAACCGAATGGTCGAGGCGCGAACGCCTTTAATCTCGGGGTTTTGGGCTAGCAGGACAAACATCTCTAACATCGCAAAGGGGTGATGCTCAAAGACGCTTTCATAAGCAACGCGGATAAAACCGTTGTGTAGGTTAAAGCGGTTGTTGAGTGGTTCGATCACCTGTTCTTCTTCGTGCCGCAGAATGACTTCATCAAAATACTGCAGCAACATGCCGTTGAATTCAGACATTGCTTTGGCGACCAAATAATACTTATTCATGAACTGTTCAACGGCTAAAGCACCGTTTTGATCGGTGTAGCCAAACAGTTCAGCCAGACTGCGCTGGTGGTCAAACAGTAAGCGGTCTTCTCGGCGATGACAGAGCATATGCAGCGCATAGCGCACCGTCCAAAGGTAGAGTTCGCCCTTGTTGAGTGTATCTAGTTCGAGTTCAGTCAAAAATCCGTGATCCACTAAATCACGAATATAGGTGGCACCAAAGTGACGTTTTGCAACCCAGCCAATGGTCTGCATATCCCGTAACCCTCCGGGAGAGTTTTTCAGATTGGGCTCTAGGTTATATTCGGTGTCATTGGTTTTGTCGTGCCGGCTGTTTTGCTCGTTCACCTTCGCCAAGAAAAACTCTTTATCGGTCCAAGCGCCCTCGGATGTTACGCGTAGATACATCTGGACGTGTAGATCGGCATTGCCCACGAGGGGGCGGGATTCGATCAAATTAGTGGCAATAGTGATATCGTTTTGCGCTTCATCGTAGCATTCGTCAAGGGTGCGCACACTCGAACCGACATCAAGGTTGATATCCCAAAGCAGGGTGAGGAATCCACTGATGCTGTCCTGTACTTCGGCATCGGTGATGTCGTCTAGTAGTATCAAAATATCAACGTCTGACTTAGGGTGAAGCTCGCCTCGACCATAGCCGCCAACGGCCATTAGGCAGTAGTTTTTCTGCTCAGGCCAGTCAAACAATTGCCAAGCTTGCAGTAGCAGTTGATCCACGAGCCAGGCTCGACCATAGATCAGTTTACGGATATCTTCACCCGCCCGAAAACGGGTATCCATGGTTTCTTGTGCGGCTTTTAAGGTGTTTTTAAAAACCGGTATAGGTGAGTTTGACTCCGCCAAAGCGGCTGAAAAGTCACTGGCTGAAAAGAGTGTTTCATCAGCGGCAAAAGCGGTGTGCGACATGGATATCCCCGTCAGCGATGAGTTTAGAATGTTTCGTCTTTACGTTTGGTTAGCGCTTCAAAGCCGTCGGCGGTTACCAGTAATGTATGTTCCCATTGAGCGGAAAGGCGTTTGTCGAGAGTTTCGACTGTCCAGCCATCGCGTTTCAATGTTTTAACGTGGCGTTTGCCCGCATTGATCATCGGTTCAATGGTAAAACACATACCTTCCTGTAGTTCAACGCCGGTTCCGGGAGTGCCGTAGTGAACCACCTGAGGGTCTTCATGAAAGCCGATGCCGATGCCGTGGCCGCAGTATTCACGTACCACAGAGTAATGATTGGCTTCGGCATGTTTTTGGATAACATGACCGATATCGCCTAGACGAGCGCCGGGTTTGACGAGTGCCATACCTTTGTAAAGACATTCAAGGGTCACTTCGCACAGTCGTTGAGCGTGCGGGGCTACGTTGCCAACATAAAACATTTTGCTGGTATCGCCATGATAGCCGTCTTTGATAACGGTGATATCGAGATTGACAATATCGCCATTTTTCAACGGTTTATTGTTAGGAATTCCGTGACACACAACGTAGTTAACCGAAGTGCAGATTGATTTAGGAAAGCCATGGTAGTTAAGCGGTGCGGGAATAACGTCCTGCTCATTGACCATATAATCGTGACAAATCGTATTGATCTCATCGGTGGTGACGCCTGGTTTAATGAAAGGTTCGATCATTTCCAGAACTTCTGCAGCCAGACGGCCTGCGACACGCATTTTCTCGATCTCTTCCTGCGTTTTGATAGTGATACTCATATAAACCCTTAAATATGTAAGCCTTTGGGGCGTGAGAAATAGTGATGGAGACTGTTGACGGTGGCGCAATTGTAGCGAATTTAGCGGCTAAGAACAAAAGGCTGCGATAAATAGATTGTAAATTGTGCTTCAAAAAAAAAGTAATTTATGGTATAAAGTCGCGCTCGAAATCTGTATCAGAAGTCGCAGGTTTCATAAATCCACACATGTTACCGACACATCACCTTGGGTGCCGCTTGCGGTTGGGGGATGGGGTGCATGGAGGTCTAACCCTGAAAATTTAGGAAAGTATAATGGCACAAGTTACAATGCGTGACCTGCTTAAAGCAGGTGTTCACTTCGGTCACCAGACCCGTTACTGGAATCCGAAAATGGGTAAATACATTTTCGGTGCTCGTAACAAGATTCATATCATCAACCTGGAACACACTCTGCCAGCACTGAACGGTGCTTTGGATGTTGTTAAAGGCATGGCTGTAAACAAGAACAAGATCTTGTTCGTGGGTACTAAGCGTGCTGCCAGCAAAACCATCAAAGAAGAAGCGTCTCGCGCAAATATGCCGTACGTTAATCACCGTTGGTTGGGTGGTATGCTGACTAACTACAAGACTATCCGTCAGTCTATCCGTCGTTTCCGTGATCTAGAATCACAGAGCCAGGATGGTACTTTCGCTCAGCTGACTAAGAAAGAAGCTTTGATGCGTCAGCGTGAGATGGAGAAATTGGAACTGTCTATCGGCGGAATCAAGGATATGGGCGGCCTACCGGACGCACTGTTCGTTGTTGACGTTGATCATGAACGTATTGCTATCAACGAAGCTAACAAGCTGGGTATCCCAGTTATCGGTATCGTTGATACCAACAGCAACCCAGATGGCGTTGATTACGTTATTCCAGGTAACGACGATGCACTACGTGCTATTCAGATCTATGTTAAGGCCGTTGCTGATGCATGTTCTGACGGTACTGACATTGATGCTGTTGCCAAAAGCGAATTCGTTGAAGTTGAAAACAACGACGAAGCTGCTGCTGAGTAACCAAGCTGTCAAGCGGTTTGGATAGACTATTCAAACACGCGGGAGGGGAGCTGAGTTGCTCCCCTTTTTTTGAATTTGAATTAATAGATTGTTGATGGGGTAAAACCAAATGGCAAAGTTCTCCGCTAAGCAGGTAAAAGAGCTGCGCGATCGTACCGGTCTCGGCATGATGGAGTGTAAAAAAGCGCTGGCAGCTGCTGATGGCGATGTAGACAAGGCGATTGAAGATCTGCGTAAAGCGTCTGGCATGAAAGCGGCTAAAAAATCAGGTCGTACGGCTGCTGAAGGTATCGTTGTTGCTAAAGTTGCTGATGATAATAGCTATGCTATTGCCGTCGAGATTAACTCTGAAACTGATTTCGCTGCCCGTGATGAAAACTTCACGACTTTCGCTAACACAGTGTTGGAAAAAGCGTTTGCTGATAAACAGACTGATGTAGCAGCGCTGATGGCGGGTGAGCTGACTGACGTGCGTGATGCGCTGGTTCAGAAAATCGGCGAGAACATTAGCGTTCGTCGCGTTCTGCTGGTTGAAGGCGAAACCGTTGCTGCCTATGTTCATGGTACCGGTACACTGGCTGCGATTGTTGCTTTGACTGGCGGTAACGCTGAGTTGGCAAAAGACGTTGCGATGCACGTTACTGCGGTTAACCCTCAAGTGGTTAGCAAAGACGACATGCCTGCTGATGTTGTTGCTAAAGAAAAAGAGATCATTTTGGCTCAGCCTGATATGGCTAGTAAGCCTGCTGAGATCGCTGAAAAAATGGTTGTTGGTCGTATCAACAAATTCCTGGCTGAAAATAGCTTGGTTGAACAGCCATTCGTTAAAAACCCAGATGTGAAAGTCGGTCAGCTAGTTAAAGATGCTGGTGCTTCTGTCGCGTCTTTCGTCCGCATCGCTGTGGGTGAAGGTATCGAAGTTGAGCATAAAGACTTTGCTGCTGAAGTTGCTGAGCAACTGAAGGGTTAAATACTGACCCTGTGAAGATTGCGTGCCTGTTCTGGGTGCGCAATCTATTTTATTCTTGTTACACTGGTGCGAACTCAGTCTGGGTGGAGACGATACCGATGCCTGCCTCAAATAAGCATTCCAAATACAAACGTATACTTCTTAAATTAAGTGGCGAAGCCCTAATGGGCGAAGGCAATTTCGGGATTGACCCCAAAGTGCTGAACCGCATGGCGCTGGAAATTGGCCAATTGGTCGGTATAGGTGTTCAGATAGGCATGGTGATTGGTGGCGGCAACTTGTTCCGTGGTGCTGCTTTGAGTGCAGCGGGTCTTGACCGGGTAACCGGTGACCACATGGGGATGCTGGCGACCGTGATGAATGCCTTAGCGATGCGCGATGCCCTCGAACGTTGTAATATAGCAACCCGCGTGATGTCTGCGATACCGATGCGCGGCGTGGTTGATGATTATGATCGCCGTAATGCGGTCCGTTACCTGGCTCAGGGTGACGTTGTTATTTTTTCTGCGGGAACCGGTAACCCGTTTTTCACAACAGATTCTGCCGCCTGTTTACGAGGCATTGAAATCGATGCAGATGTTGTGATTAAAGCCACCAAAGTAGATGGTGTGTACACCGCGGATCCAATGAAAGACCCGTCTGCCAAGCGTTATATGCATCTGACATTTGATGAAGCGCTGGATAAGCAGTTGGGTGTTATGGATTTGACTGCAATTTGTTTGGCCCGGGACCATGATATGCCGGTTCGGGTTTTCAATATGAATAAACCAGGTGCGTTGGCCAATCTGATTGTTGGCAGCGACGAAGGAACCGTCATTGATAATAATGCGACGGTAGGAGATATATATGCTGAATGAGATCGCTCAGGATGCCCAAGATCGTATGGGTAAAAGCCTGGAAGCTTTAGCCACAAACCTGAGAAAGATCCGTACGGGTCGTGCCCATCCCAGTATTCTGGAAACGGTGCATATCAGTTATTACGGTTCTGCGGTGCCTCTAAGTCAGGTGGCCAATATCAGTGTTGAAGATGGGCGTACACTGTCTATCTCTCCATGGGAATCTAACCTAGTACCGGATATTGAGAAGGCGATCATGAAGTCTGATCTGGGCTTAAACCCATCTACTGCTGGGGCTGTGATTCGAGTGCCTATGCCTGCACTGACAGAAGAAACCCGTAAGGGCTATATTCGTCAGGCGCGTCATGAAGCTGAAAATGGTCGTGTATCTATTCGGAATATTCGTCGCGATGCGAACGGTGATATTAAGGATCTTTTGAAAGAAAAAGAGATTACCGAAGATGATGCCCGTCGTGGAGAGGATCAGATTCAAAAGCTGACCGATAAATTTATCGCCGATGTCGATAAATTGCTCCAGGATAAAGAAGCAGACTTGATGGAAATTTGATAGGGAATAGTCGGTGGCTTCGGTTGCCGACAATTGATATGTCTGAAAAATTACAGCTCAGTTTGCCTTCGGGTCGATCTGTTCCTCGCCATATTGCAATCATTATGGATGGTAATAATCGATGGGCAAAAAAACATGGCAAGGGAAGTCTTGCTGGCCATCGGGCAGGCGTGGATAGCGTTCGCAGTGTTGTGCAGGGGTGCGCGGAGCTGGGTGTCGAAGTGTTGACGCTGTTTGCTTTTAGTAGTGAGAATTGGCAGCGGCCGCCTCTTGAGGTTAAGGGGTTGATGGAGTTGTTTGCGCTAGCCCTTGATCGTGAAGTTAAAAAGCTTCATAAGCATAATATTCAGTTGCGGATTATCGGTGATAAGAGCGGTTTTAGTCGTTCGTTACAAAAGAAAATCGATAAAGCTGAGCAGCTAACCGCGTCGAATACTGGGCTGATTATTAATATCGCTGCCAATTATGGCGGGCGGTGGGATATTGTTCAGGCGGCGCAGCGTTTTGCCCAAGGTTGTGTTGATGGGCGTTTTACGCCGGATCAGCTCGATGTTGAATTATTGGGGGAGATGGTTTGCCTGAGTGATCAGCCCGCCCCTGATTTGTGTATTCGTACCGCAGGTGAGCAGCGCATCAGTAACTTTTTGATTTGGCAAATGGCCTACAGCGAGTACTTTTTTAGCGATCTGCTATGGCCTGATTTTGATAAATATGCGCTGGGTGCAGCGATTCAGAGTTACGCTACTCGTGAGCGGCGCTTTGGTAAAACTAGTGAACAGATAGAGGCTGAGAATGCTTAAAGAGAGAATCTGGACCGCAGTCCTGTTAGCTCCAGTGGTTTTAGCGGGGCTTTTTCTCTCCAGCTTCGACGTTTTTAAGTTGTTTGTTGCCGGTATCGTTTTGTTAGGTGCTTGGGAATGGGCGAATCTCTCCGGTTTGATCCCAGCGACAGCCCGTCTTGCTTATACCTCCTTAATTGCGGCCTTGATTGCGGCACTCAATTACTACTCTCCTGAGGCTCTGTTTTCCGATTTTCTTTGGGTTACCGTGTTGTTTTGGCTAATGGCGGCGTTTTGGGTGGTGCGTTACCCCGTTGCGAGTGCTTGGCAGGCTGGTTGGCAGCGCTCGTTGATCGGCGTCTTGGTGCTAACCTCCACTTGGATGGCGTTGGTGACGTTACAGCATCAGCCAAAAGGTGATGTCCTGTTGCTGATGTTGCTGCTGCTCGTTTGGGGGGCGGATATCGGTGCTTATTTTGCGGGTAAAACTTGGGGGCGAGCTAAGCTTGCGCCAAACGTTAGTCCGGGAAAAACCCGAGCCGGTTTATGGGGCGGGCTTTCTTCATGTGCACTTATCTCGCTCTGTTTTGTATTCTATCTTGAACTTGATCTGCTTACTGGAGTCTATCTGTTGCTGATAGCGATGCTAGCAGGGTTGGCATCGGTTTTAGGTGATCTCTTTGAAAGTATGTTGAAGCGTCATCGTGGCATTAAAGATAGTAGTCAGTTGTTGCCTGGGCATGGTGGGATTCTAGATCGAATCGATAGTATCACCTCTGCTGCGCCGGTATTTGTGCTGTGCTTGCATCTGTTGTCGATAAGTTGATTTTGGGGAAAGATGGATATTCTTAATACTGTATTGGCGCTGATTGTTACCTTAGGCATATTGGTAACGATTCATGAGTATGGCCATTTTTGGGTGGCTCGGCGCTGTGGTGTCAAAGTATTACGTTTTTCTGTTGGCTTTGGTAAGCCGCTGCTGCGTTGGCGTGATCGGCTAGATACGGAATATGTTATCGCCATGATCCCCCTGGGCGGATATGTATCAATGCTAGATGAGCGTGAGGGTGATGTTGATCCTCAGTTGTTAGATCAAACCTTTAATCGTAAGCCGGTGTTACAGCGTATTGCGATTGTGGCTGCCGGGCCTATCGTTAATCTTATTTTTGCGGTAGTTGTTTACTGGGCGATGTTTGTTTCTGGTGTTGAGAAAGTTGCGCCGGTTGTCGGTAGTATTATTGCCGATAGTATTGCTGAGCGGGCGGGGTTGCAGCCGGGTGTTGAAATTATGTCGGTCGCTGGTCGAAATACGCGGTCATGGGATGATGTTAATATGGCGCTGGCGACCTATATTGGTGAATCTGCTGTTGTGCCTTTCAAAGCCCGTCAAGGTTTGAATGGTGTACCTCAAGAGTATCGACTGGACTTGCAGGGTTGGCACTTTAATCCGGAAACCCAAAGTCCTTTGTCGGCGATTGGTGTTCGCCCGTTTCGTCCCGTTTATCCTGCATTGATTGGTCAGGTAATCCCGGAAGGTGCTGCCAGTAAGGCCGGTTTGTCGGCTGGTGATAAAGTGATAGCGGTAGACGGTCAGGCGGTGTCAGATTGGAGTCAATTGGTCACCATTATTCGTCAACATCCAGGGCAATCGCTCGCGGTTGATATTGATCGTGCCGGTCAGCAGTTGTCATTAAATATGACTCCTGATAGTAAGACTGAAGAGAGTGGTGTGGTTGGCTATGTTGGCGCTGGCGTGGCGGCGGTTAAGTGGCCGCCGGAGATGCTGCGGCAGGTTCGTTACGGTGTATTTGAGTCAATGGGTCAAGCGGCTTCGAAAAGTTGGCAGATGATTAGCCTAACGCTTGATTCTATGTGGAAAATGCTCAAAGGTGTGTTGTCGGTAAAAAACTTGAGTGGACCGATAACCATTGCTAAAGTGGCGGGGGCTTCTGCTGCATCAGGTGTTGAGGCCTTTGCTGGATTTTTGGCTTATTTGAGCATTAGTCTTGGTATTCTTAACCTTTTGCCTATTCCCATGTTGGATGGTGGTCATCTGCTGTATTATGCGGTTGAATTGCTAAGGGGGCGGCCGGTATCTGAAAAGTTACAGATGGTTGGCTTAAGGCTTGGAATGGCTATTTTGTTTTCGCTTATGGGCGTCGCTATTTTTAATGATCTAATGCGACTTTAATTATTTACTACAATATAAGAACCAGTTCATGAAGATCAGATTCGGACTTCTTTTTTCCCTGGCCCTTTATACATCGGTAGCTGCGGCACAATCATTCACGGTAGACGACGTACGCCTGAAAGGGCTAGAGCGAGTCGAGCCAGGCCTTGTGCTTCGCAGCCTTGATATTGATTCAGGCCAGAGTGTCGATCAGGGTGACATTGCTGAAGCGACTCGACGAGTGTTTCGTACCGGTTATTTTGATGATATTGAAATTGCCCGTGAAGGCGATGTTCTTATCGTTAACGTACAGGAACGTCCTGCCATCAGCCTTATCCGCCTAGAGGGTAATAAGGTGCTGGAGGATGAGGTGCTGCTGGATGGTCTGAAGCAGAATGGTCTTCGCGAAGGGGATGTCTTTAAACGGGCTACCTTGGATAAAATCCGTCAGGATCTGTTGCGACTGTATGCAGGGCAAGGGCGCTACGGTGCCGATATTCAAGTAGAGATTGAGCCGCTAACGGAAAACCGCGTGGCACTGAATATTGATATTAAAGAGGGCAAGGTTGCCACCATTCAGCATATCAATATTGTCGGCAACACAGTTTTCACTGACGAGGAATTAAAAGAGGATTTCTCGCTGAAGTTGCCTGGTTTTTGGGATTTTTTCAGTGATTCGGATAAATATGCTCGGGAGAAACTGTCCGGTGACCTTGAGCGCTTGCGCTCGTATTACTTAGACCGAGGCTATATTAATTTCACGATAGATTCGTCACAAGTATCACTATCACCTGATAAAAAACACGTGTTTATTACCGTGAGTGTGACCGAAGGAGAGAAATTCTCTGTGTCTGGGGTGTCGGTAGCCGGTGATTTGGTGGTTGATGAGCAAGAGTTAATGGACGCCATTACCGTCGTTGAAGGCGCTACGTTCTCCCGTCGTGAAATGACGGCGTCTCAAGATGCGTTGATTCGTAAATTAGGCGACAAGGGCTATCTGTTTGCCAATGTCAGCCCAGTCCCGCAAGTTCAAGATGATAATACGGTTAATCTGCAGTTTTTTATTGCACCGGGTAAGCTAACGTATGTGCGCCGTGTTTCGGTTAAGGGAAATACGAAAACGGCGGATAAGGTCGCTCGACGCTCGATGACTCAGGTGGAAGGCGGGTTGGCTTCTTCTGCGGCTATTGAACGCTCTAAACAAAAAATAGACCAAACAGGCTACTTTAGAGAGGTTAATGTTGAAACGGTGCCAGTGCCAGGAACGGATGACCTCGTTGATCTGGAATACAGTGTTACCGAAGACAATACCGGTAATTTTGTTGCGAGTGTTGGTTTCTCGCAAACCAGTGGTGCAATTTTTAACCTGAGTGTTGAGCAGGAAAACTTTCTAGGGTCGGGTAACAGTGTTGGCTTTGGTATTACTCAAAGTGACACAGTAACTGAGTATAAATTTAGCTATGTAGAGCCTTACTACACCGTTGATGGTGTGAGCCGTGGTTATAATATTTACTCTCGTGAGACCGATTACGACGAGGAAGATGTCAGTAATTATTCAACCGATACCTTGGGTGCAGGGATAAATTTTGGTTATCCTATGGATGACTATCAGCGCCTTAACTTTGGTTTGAACTATGAAGGCGTGAAGATAAACACGGTTGATGATACAGCGCCTGAAGTAATAACTTTCATCGAAAATGAAGGTGATCAATACAATATCTTCAACGTGAGTCTTGGTTGGAGTGATAATCACCTGAACCGGAAGATCTTTCCAACACAAGGGTATTCACAAAGTGCGTCTATTGAAATTGGAATTCCTGGTAGCGATCTGTCGTATCATAAGGAGCAGTATAAGGGGCGTATCTACTTCCCATTGACCGAAGATGGAGAGGGGTTGGTCGGCTCGTTGCGTGGACGTTTGGCTTTTGCGGGTAAAGTAGCGGATAACGAATATCCGTTCTTTAAGAACTACTACAGCGGTGGTTTGAGTTCAGTCAGGGGTTATGACTCTAATTCTTTAGGTCCTCGAGACTCTAGCGATGATGAAGATCCTTTGGGTGGTAATGTTGCCATCGATATGAGCGCGGAACTGATCTTCCCTGTACCCTTTGTCAAAGATTCTAATTCAATGCGTACATTGCTGTTCGTTGATGCCGGTAATGTCTTCCAGACCGATTGTTTAGAAGGTAGTACCAACTGTGACAGTGGTATTAGGCTAGATGATCTGCGTTATTCGGCAGGTTTTGGCTTTAGTTGGTTAACCCCGATTGGACCCATTTCGGTTGCACTCGCGAAAGCTTTGAATGCTGATGACGATGATGAAGAGCGGTTCTTTGAATTTGCACTTGGCAAAACATTCTAAATGGAGAAGAAAATGTTTCGACCACTGATAATTATCCTAGGTGTATTGCTCAGTTTTAATGCCATGGCAGAAAAAGTGGCGGTTCTGAGTGTGCAGCAGGCGTTGCTGAGCAGTAAAGCAGCGGATCTGTTTCGCGATAAACTGACTAAAGAGTTCAGTAGTGAGCAAAAACAGTTAGTAGACCTACAGGCCCAGGTAAAGAAAATTCAAGACAAGATTAAGAAAGGTGCTGGAACCCAATCTAAAGAAGTACAGGATCAGCAGCGGGTTCAGTTTCAGAAAGCCTATGGCGAGTATCAGCGTTTGGGCCAATCTCTGCAGCAGAAGCAGCGTCAACGTGAAGATGCGTTTCTTAAGGAGATGCGACCTAAGCTAGATGCGGTTATTCGTGATCTAATCGCTAGCGAAAGCTATGATCTAGTGGTTAACAAGCAGGCGACAATATTCGTTAAGCCTGAGTTGGATATTACCAGTCGTGTTGTTGAACTACTGAATAAGAAGTAATCAATCTATGGCTAAGCGGTGTTTTTCTGTTTCGGAGCTAGCGGTTTTGCTGGGGGCCGAAACGGTTGATTCGGAACATCTCATTGATGGGATCGGGACGCTTAAGTCTGCTACTCAAAGCCAGTTATCATTTTTACATAATGGACGCTATCAGTCTCAGTTGAAGACGTCTCAGGCTGGTGCGGTGTTAGTGAGTCCTGAGCATCGGGATGAAGTTGAGTCAATCGCTTTAGTGGTCGCTGATCCCTATATTGCATATGCTCGGGCAACGGCATTGTTTTGTGATCAGGCGGTGTCTGCTAAAGGTAACGTGAGTCCGCTAGCCTCGGTCAGTGAGTCTGCCGTGCTGGCAGATAATGTATCGGTTGATGCCCATGCCGTTATCGGTGATCGAGCTGTTATTAACTCGGGTGTGTCCCTTGGTGCTAACAGTGTTGTCGGGGCCGATTGTGTGATTGGTGAAAATACTCGTATAGCCGCTAATGTAACCCTGTACAATAAGATTACGATAGGTGCTAACTGTGTTATTCACAGTGGTGCGGTGCTGGGTGCAGATGGTTTTGGCTTTGCTAACAACCAAGGTGAATGGATAAAAATTCATCAGTTAGGCGGTGTCAGATTAGGCGATCGTGTTGAAGTGGGTGCTAATACGACGATCGACCGAGGCGCTTTAGATGATACGGTGATTGGTCACGGAGTTATACTGGATAATCAAATTCAGATCGCTCATAACGTAATCATTGGTGACAACACGGCAATAGCCGGTTGTACAGCCATTGCCGGTAGCACTCGAATAGGAAAAAACTGTACTATTGCCGGCGCTTGCGCGATAACGGGACATTTGACCATTACCGATGGTACCCATATCACGGCAATGAGCTTGATTAGTAAATCGATCTTGCAAGCAGGGGCGTTCTCTTCTGGTACAGTGATGGAACCGCATCAGCAGTGGAAGCGTAATGCGGTGAGATTTCGTCATTTAGACGAATTGTTTCATCGGGTTAAAAAGTTAGAAAAATTGTAAAGCAGCATACTTAAGGTCAGCCTGAATGATGATGGATGTAAAAGAGATCCGCAAATATTTACCTCACCGTTACCCTTTCCTTCTGGTTGACAGAGTGGTTGAGTTAGTGCCTGGTGAGTCGATCGTCGCTTATAAAAATGTGACGGTGAATGAAAACTTCTTTAATGGTCATTTTCCAGATTATCCTGTGATGCCTGGGGTTCTGATTGTTGAAGCGATGGCTCAGGCTGCCGGTATCCTAGGTTTCAAAACCATGGGTAAAACGCCTGAAGATGGTTCTATTTACTATTTTGTCGGTTCTGATAAATTACGTTTTAAACGTCCTGTTGTTCCTGGTGATCGGTTGCAGTTGGAAGCGAAAATTATTTCCGAAAAACGCGGTATCTGGAAGTTTGAAGTTCGCTCTACTGTTGACGGTGATGTTGTCAGTACCGCAACGATTCTTTGCGCAGATAGAAAGGTGTAGATTTGATCCATTCCACGGCCATTATTGACCCATCCTCCCGCTTGGCTGATGATGTTGAAGTGGGTCCATGGACCGTTATTGGCCCTAATGTTGAGGTCGGTCCGAGAACTAAAATACATTCTCATGTTGTTATTAAAGGGCCGACTAAAATTGGTGCTGACAATCATATCTTCCAGTTCGCCAGTATCGGCGAAGACTGTCAGGATAAGAAATATAACGGCGAGCCAACGGAGCTGCTGATCGGAGATAATAATGTTTTCCGAGAAGGCTGCACTGTTCATCGAGGCACTGTTCAAGATAACAGTATCACCGTTATTGGTAGTCATAACCTATTTATGGCGAATGTTCATGTCGCTCATGATTGTATCGTGGGCGATCATAATATTCTGGCTAATAACTGTGCGTTAGCGGGGCATGTTCACCTAGGTGATCATATTATTCTCGGTGGCTTTACCGCGGTGCATCAGTTTTGTCTGATTGGCTCTCATAGCATGTGTGGAGCTGGAAGCGTTGTGCTTAAAGATATCCCCGCATTTGTTATGTCCAATGGCAATAGCGCTCAACCCCACGGTATCAATGCTGAAGGACTGAGACGGCGCGGTTTTTCTGCAGCGGCTATTCAGAATGTTAAGCGGGCCTATAAAATTATCTATCGTCAGGGTTTAAAGCTTGAAGAGGCTATTTCACAGCTTGAGCCACTGGTGCTTGAAACACCCGAACTCAAATTGCTGTCTGATTCCCTTAAAGCCTCAACCCGAGGCATCATTCGTTAGGGTATGAGTACCCTGCGTATTGGTATTGTCGCTGGAGAGGCATCCGGAGATATTCTAGGTGCCAGCCTGCTTGCCGAACTCAAACACCGCTTTCCCGATATAACCTTTGAGGGGATTGGCGGTGAATTGATGCAGGCAGAAGGCTGTGTCAGTCTTTTTCCGATGGAGCGTCTATCGGTAATGGGATTGTTTGAAGTACTGGGCCGATTAAGAGAGTTGCTAGGCATTCGTAAATCGCTGGTTACTCACTTTAGCCAACAGCCACCGGATATCTTTATCGGTATCGACTCCCCTGATTTCACCCTCAATCTTGAAGGTAAATTACGTCAAGCCGGTATTCCTACCGTGCACTATGTGAGTCCTTCGGTATGGGCTTGGCGTAGCAAGCGGGTGTTTAAGATACTTAAAACCACCGACTTGATGCTAACTCTGTTTCCCTTTGAAGCTAAATTTTATCAACGGCATGGCATGCCGGTCGAATTTGTTGGTCATCCTTTAGCCAATATGATTCCACTGGAACCTGATCAGAGCGCTGCTCGCTCCAGTCTTAACCTGCCTCATGGTCAGCGAATAGTGGCATTGATGCCTGGTAGTCGGGGCGGAGAGCTTAAATATCTGGCTGAGCCTTTTTTGGATACTGCGCGCTGGTTACTCAAGCGAAATGCTGATCTGGTGTTTGTGATGCCGGCGGCGAATCAAGAGCGTTATGATCATTTACGTGAGCTAATTGACAGACAATACAGTGATCTACCTATCATTTTGGTATTAAAACGTTCCCGTGAAGTGCTAACAGCGGCGGATGCGGTGTTGATAGCCTCGGGTACTGCGACCCTCGAAGCGTTGCTCTTGAAGAAGCCAATGGTGGTTGCTTATCGTATGGCGCCGTTAAGTTATAAAATCTTGTCACGCCTGGTTAGCAGTCAATATATCTCTTTGCCCAACCTGTTAGCGGATGCGCCGCTGGTGCCGGAAATTCTGCAAAATGATGTGCGTCCTGAGGTATTAGGTCCTGCGATAGAGCAGGCGCTGCTTGATAGCGATGGGCAAAGTGAATTGAAGCAACGCTTCAGTGAGATTCATCAGCAGTTACGCCAAGATGCGAGTAAAAAAGCGGTTGATGCCATAGTGAAATTACTCGAGTCTCGAGGCCGGTTAAATGGTGACACCAATGTCTAAGGCCTTCGGCAGGTTGGTTGCGGGAGTCGATGAGGTTGGTCGAGGTCCTTTAATTGGTAACGTTGTCACGGCTGCGGTGATTCTTGATCCAACTAAGCCTATTGAAGGTTTAACCGATTCGAAAAAACTTTCGGAGAAAAAGCGGGAACAACTGTTTCCGTTGATTCAGGAGCGTGCGCTGGCTTGGTCGATCGCTTGGGCAACACCGGAAGAGATTGATCAGCTAAATATTCTGCACGCCACGATGTTGGCAATGCAGAGGGCCGTTTTAGGCTTGAGTGTTACGCCTGATTTCGCCTTGATTGATGGTAATCGTTGCCCGCCTGGGTTGCCCTGTGGGGCGCAAGCGATTGTGAAGGGTGATCTGAAAGAGCCGGCGATTAGTGCCGCTTCGATTTTGGCAAAGGTTTATCGTGATCGGGAGATGGTGGCATTGGATCATCGTCATCCCGGTTATGGTTTTGCTAAGCACAAAGGTTATCCCACCGCCCTGCATATGGAAAAGCTACGTCTGTTAGGCCCGCTCCCTGAACACCGTCGCAGTTTTAGACCGGTGGCAGAGTTACTAGCGTTAAACACTGACATAATTGATTAAACGAGTTGAAATGACTGATCCGGCATTTGTACATCTCCGTCTGCATACGGAGTTTTCACTGGTTGATGGACTTGTTCGCATTAAAGAGCTGGTTAAGGTGGCGAAAGACCAGCAAATTCCTGCTATTGCGATTACGGATCAGGTGAACCTCTTTGCCTTGATTAAGTTTTTTAAAGCCACAACTGGCGCGGGTATTAAGCCGATTTTCGGTGCGGATATCTGGGTTGAAAACGACGCAGACCCCGAAGATACACCCCATCGGATGACGCTGTTAGCCATGAACGATCAGGGTTATCGTAACCTGATGGAGCTGATTTCGCTCGCCTATGAAAAGGGGCAGAATATTCAGCCGGAGCTGGCGTTACTAAAGCGCAGCTGGATTGCGGAGCGTTCTGCTGGATTGATCGCACTATCCGGCGCCAAAGATGGTGAAGTGGGTAGAGCGCTGGCTGACAACGATTCAGCCCATGCGGTTCTGGCGCAATGGCAAGCCGTCTTTCCTGATCGTTTCTATCTAGAAATTCAGCGTACCGGCCGTCCCGGTGATGAAAGTTGTGTGCATGCGACAGTGCAGCTAGCCCATGAGACTGGTTGTCCTTTGGTGGCGACTAATGAAGTGATGTTTTTGCGGCCTGAAGATTTTGAGGCACATGAAGTCCGGGTTTGTATCAACCAGGGGCGCACACTCGAAGATCCTCACCGGCCTAAGAATTACAGTGAACAGCAATATCTACGGTCAGCCGAAGAGATGGTTGAGCTGTTCAGTGATATTCCTTCTGCGGTTGAGAACACCGTCGAAATAGCTAAACGCTGTAATGTGGAGCTCGATCTGGGTACCTATTACCTGCCGAAGTATCCAATCCCGGAAGGGAAAACCATGGATGAGTTCTTTGCCGAGGTATCTTGGAAAGGCTTGGAAGAGCGTTTGGCTATCCTTTTAGACAAGGATGACCCTGACTATGCCGAAAATCGCCGTCCTTATGAAGAGCGGTTGCGGTTTGAGCTGGATATTATCACCCAGATGGGTTTCCCTGGTTACTTCCTGATCGTAATGGATTTCATCCAGTGGGGTAAGGATAACGGCGTGCCAGTCGGCCCTGGTCGTGGGTCGGGTGCGGGTTCGCTGGTAGCCTATGCACAGAAAATTACCGATCTTGATCCGCTGGAATACGATCTGCTATTTGAGCGATTCCTAAACCCAGAACGGGTATCGATGCCTGACTTCGATATCGACTTCTGTATGGATAACCGTGACCGAGTAATCGACTATGTAGCGGAAACCTATGGTCGGGATGCGGTATCGCAGATTGTTACCTTTGGTACCATGGCGGCTAAAGCGGTAGTGCGGGACGTTGCGCGCGTACAGGGCAAGCCATTCGGTCTGGCGGATAAACTATCTAAACTTATTCCGTTTGAAGTGGGTATTACGCTGTCTCGTGCGATGGTTGAAGAACCCTTAATGAAGGAGTTCGTCGAGTCTAGCGAAGAAGCGCAAGAAATTATGGAGATGGCCCTGAAGCTAGAAGGGCTCACCCGTAACGTAGGTAAACACGCCGGTGGTGTGGTTATCGCGCCGACCAAACTGACCGATTTCTCGGCAACTTATTGTGACGAGTATGGTCATGGTTTGGTGACCCAGTTTGATAAGAGTGATGTTGAGGAGGCCGGACTGGTTAAGTTCGACTTCTTGGGGCTGCGTACCTTAACCATCGTTGACTGGGCGGTGAAAACCATCGACCGTATTCGGGCTAAGACCGGTGAAGAGCCGCTGGATATAGCCCTGATCGATCTGGAAGATCCAGCGACCTTTGAGTTGCTCAAGTCAGCAGAAACCACCGCGGTGTTCCAGCTTGAATCCAGTGGTATGAAGGACCTTGTCCGTCGTCTAAAACCCGACCGTTTTGAAGATATTGTCGCTTTGGTGGCGCTGTTTCGGCCAGGACCGCTGCAATCGGGCATGGTTGATGACTTTATTCTGCGAAAACATGGTCAAGCTGAGCTGGCATATCCCCATGCGGATTATCAGTTAGATAGTCTGCAGCCAGTACTAGAGCCAACCTACGGCATTATCCTGTATCAGGAACAGGTTATGCAGATCGCTCAGGTGATGGCCGGTTATACCCTCGGCGGTGCGGATATGCTGCGTCGAGCGATGGGTAAGAAAAAACCTGAAGAGATGGCGAAGCAGCGAAGCTCGTTTTTGGAAGGCTCTGCGGCGAATGGCATCGACCCTGATCTGGCCGGGAATATCTTCGATCTGGTGGAAAAATTTGCCGGTTATGGTTTTAACAAATCCCACTCAGCGGCCTATGCCTTGGTGTCATACCAGACCGCTTGGTTGAAAACTCATTATCCTGCGCCCTTTATGGCTGCTGTGCTCTCTTCTGATATGCAGAACACCGATAAGGTGGTGATCTTTATTGAAGAGTGTCGCACCATGAAATTACCTTTGGTGCTACCCGACGTTAACTGGGGTGAATACATGTTCACCGTTAACGATAAGGGTGAAATTGTGTATGGTTTAGGCGCGATCAAAGGGGTCGGTGAAGGGCCGATAGAAGCCATTGTGGCTGCGCGTGATGAGGGTGGCCAGTTCAAGGATATCTTCGATTTCTGTAAGCGAGTCGGCAGTAAAAAACTCAATAAGCGGGTTTTAGAAGCCTTAGTGCGTTCTGGCGCGCTGGACCACCTTGGACCTGATCGTGCTCAGCTTTGGGCGGCGATTGGTGAGGCGCTTAAAGCGGCGGATCAGTCTGAGCGCAATCAGAGCGCCGGGATGTTCGACCTGTTTGGTGAGGTTGAGGCCGAGCAGCCCCGTGATCCCTACGCTGAGTACATGAAACAGCGTCAGTGGACCGACAAAGAGCGTCTGCAAGGTGAAAAAGACACGCTGGGGCTCTATGTTACCGGTCATCCTATCGATGAGTACGAAGCCGAACTGCCTCACTTTATCACGCGTCGAATTGCTGAATTGATGCCGCAACGTGGCCAGCAGCAGAAGATGCTGGGCCTGGTGGTGGATGTGCGGGTCAAGAAAACCAAAAAAGGTGATTCGCTCTGCTTTGTCACACTGGACGACCGGACCTCTCGTATCGAGATATCGCTATTTGGTGAAGCCTATGATGAATATCGTCCGTTATTGAATAAAGATGCCATTCTGCTGATCGAAGGGGAGATTACCATCGATAGCTACTCGGGCACCGATAAGCTTAAGGTGCGCGGCCATAAAGTGGTTGATGTGACTCAGTGTCGAGCTCGCTATGGGCGACATATCGAGGTAGATTGTGATGCTTCGCAGTTGAAGGAACGGTCGCTTAAGGCCTTTGGTGAGCTGTTAGAGGGGCATAAAGGTCGAGTCACTATGCCGGTTGCTCTGCGGTATAAGAGTGTCGATGCTTCCGCCACGTTGTGTTTGGGTGAAGCTTGGCAAGTGCAGCCGACAGATGAGCTGTTGCTTAAACTGAAAGATCAATTTGGTGGTGATGCGGTCAGAATCCGCTACTGATACAGGGTGGTTCTTGAGCGCGACTCGGGGTAGAATTAGGCCAACTTTTTTAGCGTCGGCTGATCTCTGTTGCTACTGTGTCCCGGCCGGAACGAAGCGAACTTACGGAATATCAATACATGAATCCCAATTATCTGGATTTTGAACAGCCAATAGCAGACCTAGAAGCAAAAATTGAAGAGCTGCGTCTGGTTGGTGATGACAATGAGCTGAATATTGAGGAAGAGATCTCAAAGCTGCAGGCGAAAAGCCGTACATTGACGAAATCTCTTTTTACTGACCTGAGTGAATGGCAGATCTCTCAGATCGCCCGTCATCCTCAGCGTCCGTACACTCTTGATTATATCGACATGATCTTTGACGAATTCGAAGAGATCCATGGTGATCGACACTTTTCCGATGATCGTGCCTTGATCGGTGGTATTGCGCGTCTCGAAGGGCGTCCCGTGATGGTGATTGGTCATCAGAAAGGACGTGAGGTTAAAGAAAAAGTTCTTCGTAACTTTGGTATGCCTCGTCCAGAGGGGTATCGAAAAGCATTGCGTCTGATGGAGATGGCCGAACGTTTTAAAATGCCAATCCTGACGTTTATTGATACACCTGGGGCTTATCCGGGTATTGATGCTGAGGAGCGTGGCCAGTCTGAAGCGATCGCGTTCAATCTCGCGGCGATGTCCCGTCTAAATACACCGATTGTTGCGTCTGTTATTGGTGAAGGCGGATCAGGTGGCGCATTGGCTATCGGCGTTTGTGACGAGCTAATGATGCTGCAATACTCAACTTACTCTGTTATCTCGCCAGAAGGCTGTGCCTCTATTCTATGGAAGAGCGCTGATCGTGCGCCGGATGCGGCTAAGGCTATGGGTTTGACCTCTGACCGACTGCATGCACAAGGATTGGTGGATCAAATCGTTGATGAGCCTTTAGGTGGAGCCCATCGAGATCATGGCTTGATGGCTGCCAATTTGAAGAAGCACTTGTTGGAAACCCTTGAACGGTTGACTGATATCGAACCGGATGAGCTGATTGAACGGCGCTATCAGCGTCTTATGTCCTACGGCATCAGTCAGTAACATCGGAACCGTCGGTTAAACTGGCGGTTTTTTTTGCCTGACAGTATTTGAAAGGCCGTTATATCAATTATTATGAATGAGCTGCAGCGCCACTTTAATCAGCAACTTGAAAATCATTCCAGCGAGGTAAAACGCTGGGTGATCGGTTTAAGTGGTGGCCTCGACTCAGTCGTATTGCTGCATTTGGCCGCGAGGGCGTTGCCTGCTGAGCAATTGTTGGTGGTTACTGTAGATCATCAGCTCCAAGCACAATCATCCCAATGGACCGATTTCTGCCGAGGATTGGCAGAATCACTCCATCTTCCCTTTTATCATGAAAAAGTTGTTGTGGCCGAGAGTGCAAGCATAGAGAGCGCTGCTCGCGATGCACGATATCGGGTATTTGAAAAAATTCTGCAACCTAGCGATTGTTTATTGCTAGCCCATCATTTGAACGACCAAACTGAAACAATGCTGTTTCGTTTGCTGCGGGGCGCTGGGGTGCGTGGATTGGCAGGTATACCTCGGTGTCGAACACTCGGAAAGGCGAGTCTGTTTCGACCGTTATTAGATATATCGCGCCAGCAACTACAGCAGTGGGCGGAAGCGGAGCAGTTGGTGTGGGTGGAAGACCCTAGTAATAGCGATCTGTCATTCGATCGTAATTATCTTCGCCATAAGGTCATCCCCTTGCTTGAGGCCCGTTGGCCTAGTTTTGCCCGTCGTTGTGCGGGTACCGTTCGTTTTATGCGTGAATCAGAACAACTTCATCAAGACCTAGCCGTGATTGATAGCAAATCTGTAGCACAAGGTGATGGGCTTAATTGCAGTGCATTGATGAAGTTAAGTCAGCCGAGGCAGCATAATTTGCTGCGTTTCTGGTGTAGAAAGGCAGGTGTTGCGCTGGGTGAGCGCCAGCTTTTGGCTGTTAAGCAGCTTATGAATGCCAGAGATGATAAACAGCCGATTGTACAGCTTGGGCATCTGCAGTTACGGCGGCATCAGGGTGTGTTGTTGTTGCAAGCGGCGCTTGAGGCGTTTGAGTGGGGTCACCGGTCACTTTCGCCTAGTGGGTTGCAGGTTGCCCAAGGCTGCTTAGAGGTAAGCTGTGAATCGGGTGTAACAGGGTTGAAATCATTGGCGGGAGTGACGGTGCGCAATCGGCGCGATGGCGATCGTTGCCGCCCATTAGGACGCGGTGGTTCATGTTCATTGAAAAAGTTATTTCAGGAACATAAGATCCCCTCGTGGCAGCGAAATACCTGGCCGGTATGTGTGGTGGGTGATGAGATTGTGGCGCTGCCGGGAATCTGTCTCTGCGAAGATTGGCAGAGTGAAATAAAAGGCCGTGGTTTTGCGTTGAAATGGCGGCCAACTGCATTGTCTGTTCAGGGTGATTCTGATACCCTGTAGCCCCATCTTTAGTAGCTGTTTTTTGAACAGCGCGACTCACTTTTCACGACCAAATACAGGTTCCTCATGACGCGATATATTTTCGTCACAGGCGGTGTTGTTTCCTCATTGGGGAAAGGCATCGCATCCGCTTCACTTGCAGCAATTCTTGAGGCCCGCGGGCTGAAAGTTACCATGCTGAAATTGGATCCGTATATCAACGTAGATCCAGGGACGATGAGTCCTATTCAACATGGTGAGGTATTTGTTACCGAAGATGGCGCCGAGACTGACCTGGATTTAGGTCACTATGAGCGTTTCATCCGCACGACCATGTCGAAGCGCAATAACTTTACGGCGGGGCGGGTCTACCAGCACGTGCTGCGTAAAGAACGCCGTGGTGACTATCTCGGTGGTACGGTTCAGGTGATTCCACATATTACCGATGAGATAAAACGTCGAGTACTGGAAGGCTCTGGTGATGCGGATATCGCTTTGGTTGAAATTGGCGGTACCGTCGGTGATATCGAATCGCTGCCCTTTATGGAAGCGGTGCGTCAACTACGTGTTGAATTAGGTGCCCGTCGGGCTATGTTCATGCACTTGACGCTGGTGCCTTATATCGCCACTGCGGGTGAGATCAAAACAAAACCATCACAGCATTCAGTAAAAGAGTTGCGTTCGATCGGTATTCAGCCTGATATTCTGGTGTGTCGTTCTGATTTCGCACTGCCTATCTCTTCACGTCGTAAGTTGTCTCTGTTTACCAATGTGGAAGAGCGTGCGGTTATCTCGTTACCGGATGCCGACTGTATCTACCGTATTCCGCGGATGCTCAGTGAGCAGAAACTGGATCAGATTGTGATAGAGCAATTTAATCTGGAATGCCCGCCAGCCGACCTATCTGAATGGGATCGCGTTTCTGATGCTAAGTTGAATCCGCATCGTGAAGTGACCATTGCCATGGTTGGCAAGTATATGGAACTGCTGGATGCGTATAAATCGCTGATTGAAGCGATCTCCCATGCCGGTATCGCGCTGCGCACTAAAGTGAACATCAAATATATCGATTCTGAGCAGATTGAACGCGATGGTGTCGATCTGTTGGAAGATGTTTCAGCTATTCTGGTGCCCGGCGGCTTTGGCGAGCGTGGTGTCGAAGGTAAGATCGCGGCAGTTAAGTATGCCCGAGAAAATAAAGTACCTTATTTAGGTATCTGCCTTGGGATGCAAGTAGCGGTCATCGAATATGCCCGCCATGTAGCCGGTATTACCGATGCGAGCAGTACAGAGTTTGATGCAAATACCGCATCGCCGCTGATCGGTTTGATCACCGAGTGGATGACCGAAGAGGGTGCTAAAGAGATTCGCGGCTATACCGATGATCTTGGCGGCACTATGCGCTTGGGCGCCCAGGTTTGCACCCTGAAAGAGGGTACCACGGCTTATCAAGCTTATGGTTCTACTGAAATTAAAGAGCGTCATCGTCATCGTTATGAAGTAAACAACAACTACGTTGCGCAACTTGAAGAGGCGGGCTTAATTGTTTCGGGTCGCTCTGTCGATGGTGAACTAGTTGAGGTAGTCGAGGCTCCGGATCATCCGTGGTTTGTTGCCTGCCAGTTCCACCCTGAATTTACCTCTACCCCAAGGGATGGGCATGGTTTGTTCAGTGGTTTTATCGAGGCGGCGTTAACCTACGCTGACCTTGAAAAGTAAAGAATACTTATTATTTTTGGAGTTTCGTCAATGGCACAGATTGCTGACATTAAAGCCCGTGAAGTTCTTGATTCCCGTGGTAACCCGACCGTTGAAGCTGATGTAATTCTTGATTCCGGTATTATGGGTTCTGCCTGCGCACCTTCCGGTGCATCTACCGGTTCTCGCGAAGCATTGGAACTGCGTGACGGTGATAAAAGCCGTTACTTGGGTAAAGGTGTGTTGAAAGCGGTGGGCGCAGTTAACGGTGTTATCCGCGATGCTTTGATCGGTATGGATGTCACCGATCAGCGTGCATTGGATAATACAATGCTGGCGTTAGATGGTACTGAGAATAAAGAGAACCTTGGCGCGAATGCGATTCTGGCGGTCTCTCTTGCAGCAGCGAAAGCGGCGGCTTTGGTTAAAGGTATCCCTCTTTACGCTCATATTGCTGAGATTAACGGTACTGCGGGTCAGTTCTCTTTGCCTGTACCAATGATGAATATCCTCAACGGCGGCGAACATGCCGATAACAACGTTGATATTCAAGAGTTTATGGTTCAGCCAGTTAACTTTACTAAGTTCTCTGATGGCCTGCGGTGTGGTGCAGAGATCTTCCACTCATTGAAAGCGGTATTGAAGGCCCGTGGTCTGAGTACAGCGGTGGGTGATGAAGGTGGTTTTGCGCCAAACCTTGAATCTAACGAAGAAGCGTTGGTGGTTATTCAAGAAGCGATCTCTAATGCCGGTTATGAATTAGGTAAAGATGTTACCTTGGCACTGGATTGCGCCGCGTCTGAATTCTACAAAGATGGCAAATATGATCTGTCTGGTGAAGGTAAAGTCTTTGATGCTGAAGGTTTTAGTGATTACCTTGCCGCACTGACCGAAAACTATCCAATCGTTTCTATTGAAGATGGTTTGGATGAGTCTGATTGGGATGGTTGGGCATATCTGACGAAGAAGATCGGCGACAAGATCCAACTGGTCGGTGATGACCTGTTTGTGACTAACACCAAGATTCTGAGCCGGGGTATTGAGCAGAGCATCGGTAACTCAATCTTAATCAAGTTCAACCAGATCGGTTCTCTGTCTGAGACTCTGGACGCGATTAAGATGGCTAAAGATGCGGGCTTTACCGTGGTTATCTCTCACCGTTCCGGTGAGACAGAAGATACCACTATCGCTGATTTGGCGGTGGGTACGGCAGCCGGTCAGATTAAGACTGGCTCACTGTGTCGTTCAGACCGTGTGGCTAAGTACAACCGTTTGCTGCGCATTGAAGAAGAGCTCGGTGCGGACGCTGTTTACAACGGTTTATCTGAAATCAAAGGTCAGGGTTAATTTTTAACTGATCTGTGAAATACTAGGGGGCTTAACGCCCCCTTTTTTGACTATATAGAATAAGAGTGCTGCCGAACTGTGTTTCGCTGGAGTTTATTTCGTTCAATTTTGTTGTTGCTGTTGATCTGTTTGGTCGGACTGCAGTATCGGCTATGGTTTGGCGAAGCTAATCTTGGCGATGTGCAGGCATTGCAGCAGGAGATCGAACGGCAACGGGCTGAAAATGACCTTCTGGTAAATCGTAACCATCAGTTAGATGCCGAGGTTAAAGACCTTAAGCAGGGACTGGAGGCGCTGGAAGAGCGAGCCCGAAATCAGCTGGGAATGGTGAAAGAGGGAGAATCCTTCTTTCAACTGGTCCCTGCGTTGCCAGGTAAGCCATCGGCCGATAGCGGCCAGTAACGGAAGCCCTTGCGTTAATGAACTTTCCAACTGAATTACAATATTTATATGGTGAGCCAGCCAGTCGTGCGGTTATCCGAACTGAGCCTGACGACTTCAGGGTAATAGAAGATCTTTCTTTTGAGCCTGAAGGCAGCGGCGATCATGTGTTTCTATATATCCGTAAAACCGGCGAAAACACCGATTGGGTTGCCCGTCAGTTGGCGCATTTTTGTCAGGTAAGCCCGAAAGAGGTGGGTTATGCCGGTAAAAAGGATCGTCATGCGGTTACCGAACAATGGTTTAGTGTGCATCTGCCGGGTCGGTCACCGTTAACCTGGTCTCTGTTCGAGACCGACACCATCAAAGTGCTTAAAGCGGTAAAACACACCCGTAAGCTACGGTTGGGTAGCCTTAACGGTAATCGTTTTCAGATTCGTTTACGTCAAGTGACCGAGCCTGATGCGCTATTGAGTCGTGTTGAAGAGATTCGTGCGGGCGTGCCAAACTATTTTGGTGAGCAGCGGTTTGGCCATCATGGCGGTAACCTGACTAAGGGTGCGCTGCTGATTGCCGGTAAGTTGAAAGAGCGCCAACGGCACAAGAAAGGTCTTTATATCTCAGCTGTGCGTTCATATATGTTTAATCAACTGGTGTCGCAGCGTATAGAGCAGTCTGTCTTTGCTCAGCCGATGCTAGGCGATGTGCTGATGATCAATGGTAGCCAAAGCTGCTTTCCCTTTGATGCTGAAGATGCAACGATTCTGAGTCGTCTCGGCTCAGGTGATCTGCACCTTACTGCAGCAATGTGGGGCCGAGGGCGCTCTATTTGTAGCGACGATGCGGCCGCTTGGGAAATTGATCAGCTCAAACCTTGGCAGGAACAACTCGAAGGGTTGGAGCGTTTAGGTTTGAATCAAGAACGTCGTTCAACTCGTTTAATGCCTGGGAATCTGACGGTTGAACGGGAAGCGGATGATCAGTTCTTGTTGGCCTTTGATCTGCCAGCCGGTAGCTTCGCGACCAGTGTGTTGCGTGAATTAGCACAGGTGTCATCGGCATCGGTATCGGCTCAACCCGAGTCAGAGGCGGAATAATGAGATTATTACTATCGAATGATGATGGTGTGTATGCCCCAGGTCTGGAGTCGTTAGGGCGAATTTTAGCGCAAGATGCAGAGATCGTCGTGGTCGCGCCGGATCGCAACCGTAGCGGTGCCAGTAACTCTTTAACACTGGATCGTCCCCTTGAATCGCACCGCCATCAAAATGGTTTTGTCGGTATTAACGGTACCCCGACCGATTGTGTTCATCTAGGCATGGGCGGTATCTTCAGTGATGCCCCTGATATGGTGATTTCCGGGATTAATTGCGGCTGTAACCTAGGTGATGATGTGATCTATTCCGGTACTGTTGCCGCTGCGATGGAGGGGCGGCATCTGCACTTACCACCGATTGCTGTATCGTTAGAGGGTAGCAACCCAAAGCATTATGATACGGCGGCGGAGGTGGTGCGTAAGCTGATTAAGGATATTCGAGGATTGGTACTGGCACCGCGGACGGTGTTGAATGTTAATGTTCCTGATTTACCGCTGGATCAGCTCAAAGGGATTCATGTGACCCGTTTAGGTCACCGAGTGATGGCCGATGCACCGGTTGAGTCCTTTGACCCTCGGGGTAAACAGCGATTCTGGATTGCCGGCGCGGGTGCTGCGGCTGACTGTGGTCCTGGCACTGACTTTTTTGCGGTAAAATCGGGATATGTCTCGATAACCCCGCTTAATATTGATATGACTCAGTATTCCGGTATGGATAATCTGAGTAACTGGTTAGAGGATGCAGAGTGAATAAGTTGCAGTTGCAGGGGATTGGGATGACTTCCCAGCGTACCCGCAGCAGATTGGTGCAGCGGCTGAAAGATCAGGGTATTTCCGATCAGCTAGTGCTGGATGTTATGGGTAATACGCCGCGGCATATTTTTATTGATGAGGCGCTGTCGCATCGGGCCTATGAAGATACCGCGTTACCGATTGGGTTTAACCAAACGATATCGCAACCCTATATTGTTGCGCGAATGACAGAGATTCTGCTGGCTGGTGGCCCGCTTGAGCGAGTACTCGAAGTGGGTACAGGGTCAGGCTATCAGACGACAGTTCTGGCACAATTGGTTAATAAGGTATTTAGTGTCGAGCGCATTAAACCGCTGCAAGAGAAGGCGCGGCAGCGTTTTTCGCTATTGAAAATTCGCAATGTGTCTTTGAGACACAGTGATGGTGGTATGGGCTGGGCTGACCGAGGCCCGTTTGATGGCATTATGGTCACCGCAGCACCAGAGGAAGTCCCCCCCGAATTGTTGGTACAGTTAGCCGTGGGTGGGCGATTGGTTATTCCAGTGGGCGGCACTCAGAATCAGCAACTTAAACTGGTTATGAGGGTCTCAGAAACAGAGTATGAAACATCGGTGCTTGAAGGGGTTAAATTTGTGCCACTTTTGAGCGGTACGGTACGCTGAGCAGATAGGTTGATGGAAGATCAAATGAATATAAAGCGTACAACGAGGGATTTTATTGGGCTTTTTTTAAAAGGCGTAATGATGGGCGCTGCCGATGTCGTGCCCGGCGTTTCCGGTGGCACCATTGCGTTTATCACCGGCATCTATGAAGAGCTGATTAATACCATTAAAAGCTTTAACCCTGCGGCACTGAGGGTGTTGTTCAAACAGGGCCCCGCCGCTTTCTGGCGGCAGGTAAATGGTAACTTCCTCGTCGTGTTACTCGCGGGTATTGTGGCCAGTATTGCTACCATTGCTGGCGGTGTGCTGTTTTTACTGAGTCACTATCCGATTCTGTTGTGGGCGTTCTTTTTTGGTCTGATACTGGCATCGGTATGGCTGGTGATGAGTCATATCAAAAAATGGGATGCCAATCTGGTCTCTAGTTTTATCATCGGTGCTATCATCGCTTATCTGATTACCAGTCTTGCGCCAGTGAGTGTTGAGCCAACAGCGATGATGGTGTTTATCTCCGGTGCCATCGCAATTTGCGCGATGATTTTGCCCGGTATCTCCGGTAGTTTTATTTTGCTGCTGTTGGGGATGTACGCGCATATTCTGACGGCGGTTAAGGGCGCCGATATTCAGCTGATTAGTCTGTTCATGTTAGGCTGTGTCGTGGGCATTATGAGTTTTTCTCGGGTGTTAAGTTGGATGTTTAGTCATCATCATCAGGTAACCTTAGCATTGTTGTCTGGCTTTATGTTGGGTTCGTTAAATAAAGTCTGGCCATGGAAATATACGCTGTCCTATACGATTAATCGGCATGGTGAGCAGGTGCCGTTATTGCAAGATAATGTGCTGCCTTGGCACTTTGAGAGCATTACCGGGCAGTCATCTTTTCTCTTTTGGGCGGTGGGCTTAGCGCTGGTAGGTATTGCGATTGTCGTTGTTATGGAGCGCTTTCAGGCAGTTAAGGAATAAACTATGGTGAGAGCTCATGCTGATCCCTTCATAACGACGGCGTTGTTGGTCGTTGTTTTGATGTTGTCTGCCTGTAGCTCTAGCAGTCGTTATACGCCGATTGATGAACGCTCCATTGGCGGCCGTCAACCGGTGAAAGTGGTCAGTAGTCAGCCTCCGCCTGGCCAGTACCGTGTGCGCCGAGGGGATACACTCTATTCAATAGCATTTCGTTATGGCCTAGACTTTAGACAGTTGGCGAAGCGTAATAATATCAGTGATCGTTATCAAATCTATCCGGGTCAGGTTTTGTCCCTTAAAGCCTCAGCTTTGCGACCGACGCAGGCGTCTTCCTCAGTTAAACCAATCAAAAAGTCTACATCTGTTGAACCAGCAAAAACCACAAAGCCCACAAAACCGGTAACGCGGACGACAACGAAAAAAGTGGTTGCGGCCCCTGTCGTTGCGAGTAAAAAAAGTGCTTCTACTAACGTTAACAAATCCACAAAACCTGCTTCGACACGCGCATTGAGTTGGCGTTGGCCCACCTCGGGGCAAATTATTCAGCGTTTCAGTAATAAAGGAAAGGTGAATAAGGGTATTAACTTTGCCGGTCGTAAAGGTGCGCCGGTGTACGCGGCGGAAGCGGGTGAAGTCGTTTATGCCGGTAGTGGTTTATTAGGCTACGGAAACCTCGTTATTATTCACCATAATCAGAAATTTCTAAGTGCGTATGCGCATAACAGTCGCATTCTTGTGAAAGAAAATGATAAGGTAAAAACAGGCGACAAAATTGCTGAAATTGGCAATAGTGGAGCTGCCCGAACAATGCTGCATTTTGAGATTCGCAGAGATGGCCAACCTGTTGATCCAATGTTGTATCTGCCGCGTAAACGATGAACACTTAATTCATTATCACTAAGTAGTAACTAATAAAAAGCAATAATAACTAAGTTACTCGGGATTAATACGATGGTAAATGTAGAAAATAATGAAAAGGAGCTGGAGACTGTTTCAGTTGATGTAGAAGAGACTGATCTGGCTGTTAAGACTAAAGAGGATCCCGCATTTCTCAATAGCGGACGGGGCAAAGGGAGTATGGCCCATAACGATTTGTTGAGTGCCAAAACGCTTGATGCCACACAGCTATACCTAAATGAAATCGGCTTCTCTCCGTTGCTTACCGCCGAGGAGGAGGTTTATTTCTCTCGGCTGTCCTTAAAAGGGGATGAGCCTTCCCGCAAACGGATGATTGAAAGTAACTTGCGCTTGGTGGTTAAAATTGCGCGCCGTTATATCAATCGAGGGCTAACACTGCTTGATCTTATAGAAGAGGGTAACCTTGGGTTAATCCGCGCAGTTGAAAAATTTGACCCAGAACGAGGCTTTCGTTTCTCAACCTATGCGACTTGGTGGATAAGACAGACCATCGAGCGAGCTATTATGAATCAGACTCGGACTATTCGCTTGCCGATTCATGTGGTGAAAGAACTCAATGTGTATCTACGAGCCGCCCGTGAGTTGGCTCAAAAGCTCGATCATGAACCCACCGTTGAAGAGATCGCTGCCGCCGTTGATAAGCCGGTGGCTAATGTGGAGAAGATGTTCGGTCTGAATGAGCGTGTAACCTCCATTGACGTACCGGTAGGTAAAGATTCTGACAAGATGTTGTTGGATACCATTGCCGATGAGGAATCCTCCGATCCTGAAACATTACTGCAGAACTCTAATATCAGCGGTAATCTGGAAAGTTGGCTGGGTACGTTGCCAGAAAAACATGCTGAAGTGCTATCGCGTCGATTTGGTCTTAGGGGCTATGAGATGAGTACACTTGAAGAGGTTGGCAAAGAGATCGGCCTAACCCGTGAGCGGGTACGACAGATACAGGTTGAAGCGCTGCGTAAGCTGCGTGAGATTGTTGAGCGTAATGGACTCTGTGGAGAAGACTTGCTGAAGAATTAGGGCGAATTTACTGTTAATAAAATAAAAAAACCGAACATCTGTGTTCGGTTTTTTTCGTTTTAGAGCTTAGTTTGAAATTTGGTTCAGGTTGAATGTTAGTTTAGCTGCGTTCGGCTTCTTTTTTCAGTGTATAGAGCAGCTCTAGCGCCTGACGGGGGGTTAGGTTATCTGGCTCTAATGACTTTAATTGCGTTAGCGCTGGATGAGGTCGTGGCGCGACAAACAGATCGTCTTGTACCGGTGGTGGTTGCCGGCGCTGTTCAGTTTGTCCGGTATCGTCCTCAAGCTGAATCAGCTTTTGGCGGGCGCGGCTAATGACATTCGCTGGAACACCGGCTAACTGCGCGACCTGTAAACCGTAGCTCTGGCTGGCGGGGCCTTCCTGAACCTCATGCATAAAGACAATATGATCCTGATGCTCCATCGCTGTCAGGTGGACATTGAAAACCCCTTGGCAGATTTCTGGTAGTACTGTTAGCTCAAAGTAATGGGTGGCGAACAGGGTCATCGCTTTGACTTCATTGGCGAGATATTCCGCAGCAGACCAAGCCAGTGAAAGCCCGTCGAAGGTGCTGGTGCCACGGCCAACTTCATCCATTAAAACCAAGCTACGTTCGGTGGCGTTATGCAGAATATTGGCTGTCTCGGTCATCTCCACCATAAAGGTCGACCGTCCGCCGGCGAGATCGTCTGACGAGCCCATGCGGGTAAAAATCCGATCAACCAGGCCGATGGTCGCGGATTGTGCCGGTACATAGCTGCCGATATGGGCTAGTAATGTGATCAGTGCGGCTTGGCGCATATAGGTTGATTTACCGCCCATGTTCGGGCCGGTGATAATCAGCATTTGTCGCTCCGGTGACAGACTTAGGTTGTTGGCGACAAAAGGGTCGTCGAGCACATCCTCGACCACCGGATGGCGACCACCGGAAACTTCAATTTGAGGCTCATCAGTTAGTGTTGGGGCAACATAGTCGAGGGTATCGGCACGTTCGGCTAGGTTACAGAGCACATCTAACTCGGCCAGTGCTGCGGCACTGTCTTGCAGCTCAGCCAAAGGCTCTGCAAGGGTTTCGATAAGCGCTTCGTAGAGTGATTTTTCCCGACTCAGGGCTCGGCTTTTAGCGCTCAAGGCTTTGTCTTCGAAGGTCTTAAGCTCGGGAGTAATATAGCGTTCAGCGTTTTTGAGTGTTTGACGACGAATATAATCCGCCGGTACTTCGGCTTTTTGCGCTTTGCCGATCTCAATAAAGTAGCCGTGTACTCGGTTGTAGCCTACTTTTAGCGTGCTAATGCCGGTGCGTTCTCGTTCGCGGGTCTCTAGTTGTACTAAATAGTCTCCAGCGTTTTCACTGAGCCCCCGAAGTTCATCTAGTTCGGCATCATAACCGGTCGCGATCACGCCGCCATCTCGGATCACCACCGGTGGGTTTTCAATAACGGCTTTGTTCAGTAACTCGCAAAGTTCAGGGAAGGTACTGATGGTTTCCGCTAGATTCTTGAGCAGTACAGGCTTAGTTGTCGCCAAGTGGTCCTGTATCTCAGGTAATACTTGAAAGGCGTTTTTTAGTCTTTCAAGGTCGCGGGGCCGTGCAGAACGCAATGCGACTCGCGCCAATACCCGTTCAATATCACCGATCTGCTTAAGTGCTGGCGATATCTGTTCAAATTGATAATCGCTGATCAACCATTGTAATGCCGCTTGACGTGATTGCAGGGTGTTGCGGCAGCGTAGTGGGCGATTAAGCCATCGATGCAGCATCCGGCTGCCCATGGCGGTAGCGGTTTTATCGATGACTGAGGCGAGAGTGTTATCCCGACCGCCAGCCAGATTCTGATCAATTTCAAGATTTTTACGAGTGGCGGCATCTAAGATTACGCTTTCATCGCGTTGTTCTAAAATCAGCCGGCGGATATGGGGCAGTGCGGTACGCTGAGTGTCTTTGGCGTATTGCAGTAGGCAGCCCGCTGCACCGAGTGCTACCGGTAGGTGGTCGCAACCAAAACCACTGAGGTCTTTGGTTTGAAATTGCTGGCAAAGAAGCCGTTCGGCGGTTTCCCGCTCGAAATTCCAGGGTGCTTGAGGCCGCAATCCGCGATAGTTTTGCAGTTGTTCAGCAAGATTATGGCCATCATTAAATAGAATTTCGGCGGGTTTGATCCGTTCGAGCTCACCGTGAAGCGCTTCTTCATCGTTTATTTCTAGCAAACTAAACCGACCGGTGCTGATATCAACGATGGCAATACCGTAACCTTGTAGATCGGTATTGACGGCGATCAGCAGGCTATCGCGTCGCTCATCAAGCAGGGCTTCATCGCTGAGTGTGCCCGGTGTGACAATACGCATGACTTTACGCTCGACCGGCCCTTTACTAGTCGCTGGATCCCCGACTTGCTCACAGATAGCGACGGATTCTCCAGCACGAACAATTTTTGCGATATAACCATCGGCTGAGTGGTATGGAATACCCGCCATCGGGATCGGATCACCGGCTGATTTACCACGAGCGGTGAGTGAAATATCGAGCAGTTGTGAGGCTTTTTTGGCATCGTCAAAGAACAGCTCATAAAAGTCACCCATGCGATAGAACACCAGTTGATCAGGATGCTCCGCCTTAATTTTAAGGTATTGCTGCATCATTGGGGTGTGTTCGGGTTTTTCTATCTTTGATTTTGCTGTGTTTTTGCTCATTTAATATCTATTTTATCGCTATGTAACAAGTAGTTGTGTTGTTTGTATCTACTTGTTCAGTTGGGTTTAGAGTCGTGCATAGGTACTCAATAATATTGCTCAGCTAAAGCGTTTCTTTTCGTTATGGTTAAGTACCATGTTAGAAAAAGTGACACTTTTATCGCGCAGTTATTCAGATCAGATGCTCGATACTAGACAGGTTTGAGTCGAACTGAATAATATGACTTAGGCAAGTGGAGCAGGTTACCAAATCGGTCGTTAAACCGCTATCCTCTAGTGCCTGAGCTGTGTCTTGCATATAGGTTTTATCAACTGTTTTGGAACAAATGCCTTTTGTGTATAAAGTGGGCTGTATTTGGTAAATTGGTTGATGCCTTATTATGCTATATCTATTCAACTACAATCTTTGTTACGCATTTGTCATATATTGGCGACTAGATAAGCTTGTTTAGTGGTGAAAAACATCAAAACAGGTGACACCTTGTACTTTTTTATTCTAAAGAAAGGGAATGAGTATTTTGTGACTTCCTAATTGTAGTTCCCCTAGTGTAATAAGTTGTTTTGTTGTATATGTTTCCAGCAGAGAAAGCTAATTTTCTTGATAATTAACTGTTTTGGTCGATAAATAAACATGAAAACACCTGAAAGGCCGTCATTATTTGTACCAGTTAAAACATCAAGGCCAAAGTCGTCAAGTTTGTCTTTATGGGATATGCGAAAATTTCATCAAAATATGCTCTCTATTTGGTCTGATAAGGCATATAGAGCAAAAAAAATGTCGTTTAAGTTGTTGAATCAAGAGTACATTCTTTGTAATTCACCTGACACAGTGAGGCAGGTGTTTCTTGATCGTCATGATATTTATGATAAAAAAAGCCCGCAAATGCGACATGCACTTGAACCATTATTGGGGGATGGGCTATTTGTTAGTGATGGTGAGCTTTGGAAGGCTCGTCGTAAAGCCTGCTCTCCTCCTTTTGAAAGTACTTTTTTGGCTGACTTTGCTGCGGTGATGACTGCTTCAGCTGTTGAGACAGGGGAGCGTTGGAATAACTTACCAGATGGTGCCACTGTCGATGTGCTCAATGAAATGGCGAGGCTGACAGCACAGATTATTGGGCGTACTGTTTTTGGTGATGATGTATCAGATAATGATGCTGCCAAGGTTGTGAATGGCTTTACAGAATATCAACATACTATTAATCAGCTTGATTATGCGGATACCTTTGGTCTTCCTTTTCTTCGACGCTTGGGTAATCCATTTAAACGTAAAAAAGCAGCTAAGGCTGCTGCTGAGGTACATCAGGTTATCGATCAGATTATTGAGCGTTATAAGCAAGACAATAAGTCTGACCGTTTGACATTGTTATCGGTACTGTTGGATGGGGATATGTCCTCTTCAGGACGAAGAGGCTGTCCAATGGGGGCTGAAGCTGCAAGAAATGAAGCCATTGTGATGTTTATGGCGGGGCATGAGACAACCGCTAACGCCTTGGCTTGGAGTTGGTATTTACTTGATGGTTGTGAGCGATCGCGTCGCAAAATGTATGATGAGATTGATAGCGTCCTTCAGGGGCGAACGCCGACTCTAGATGATGTTGCTAATTTGCCTTTTACGCGGGCGGTATTTGAAGAGTCGCTAAGGCTTTACCCACCGGTTCCGTTACTCAGTCGTGAGGCTCGTAGTAATGATGAGATTCGTGGCAGCAAGGTTAAAAAAGGTACTATTATGTTGGCATTACCTTGGTTGCTGCATCGGCATGAGCTTGAGTGGGAAAACCCTAATGCATTTTACCCTGAGCGCTTCATGCCGGGTAATCCACGACCCGATAAATTTCTCTATATCCCCTTTAGTGTAGGTCATCGGGTTTGTTTAGGGTTACGTTTCGGTTTAACTGAAGGTATTTTATGTTTAGCAACGTTGGCGCAGCGTTTTGAGTTAAGGCTACCAGAAAATCATCAGGTAGAGATTGAGTGTCGATTAACACTGCGGCCTAAAGGCGGTTTGCCAATGGTGCTGAGTAAAAGAGGCGGGTATGAGTAAGCAGAAGTTCTCCATTCGACAACATTCAGAACTCTTTATGGTTGCTGTGTTTCGTTTGTTACCAATCGATATGGTTTCTTCAATTGGAGCTTGGCTAGGACGGCGCCGTGTACAAAGGGCGATAAGGTTAAAGAGAAAATGGGTGGAACGATTACACCGCAACTTTGAGTGTTTAGAAGGGCTGACGGAGCATCGGCTAAGAGAGCAGCGAATTATTCAACATGTTGAACATCTTGGTCGTGTTTATAGTGAATATGCGGTCTTACATAAAATAGCCCTTAGGCGTTTCAATGTTGAAGGAGGTGAACGTATATCAGGTATTGATGGGCCAGTTATCTATGTGTGTATACACACAGGACATTGGGAATTAATAGGGGAGGTAATAAGGCGTTTTGGGGGGAATGTAGTGGCACTATATGATCCGATTCCAGATAAAGCACGCTTGAAAGTGGCTATGGATGTTCGTAAAAATTTTCGCCCTGAAAATGCTGGTACGCGTTATGTTCCTGCTTCACCTAGGGCTGCAAGAGATATGATGAACTACCTTAAACAGGGTGAAAGCTTGTCGATATTCATTGACGAAGAGAAAGATGGCCTCGTTTGGGCGCCAGCACTTGGTAGAAAAATTCCTTTGGCTGGAAATCGGATGCTAGCAGCAAGGTTAGCCGTTAAGCAGGGTTTACCGGTTATTCCAATACATATTCAACGTAAAGAAGGCGCTAATTTTGAGGCAACGATTGAGCCTCCAATTTTACCGGATGGTCGTTTAGATAAGAAGTTGGCCGCTGCCGAACTAGCCAAACAGTTGAATGATATTTCAGAACGATGGGTTAAGGAAGATATCAGTCATTGGTATTGGTTGGCTCAGTTGAATTTGGATAAGCCTTTCCCGAAGAAGAGATCGTGAAAAAGAAATATCACTTGTTTACATAAGTAGGGATGAGGGTATGTCTTCTGGTCATGTCGGTTTTGGTCAATCAGTTTAGGGCAATAAATGGATACACAACAACAAGTTAAAGTTTTGGCACAATTAGCTCAGGATAAGCAGGTAAGAGTTGCCACGGCAGAGTCGTGTACCGGAGGTTGGGTGGCGCAGGAGATGACTGCTTTAGCCGGTAGCTCAAACTGGTTTGAGTGTGGTTTTGTGACCTATAGTAATGAAGCGAAGACTCAGATGTTGGGCGTGCCGCAAGAACTATTTGTGAGTGATGGCGCGGTCAGTGAAGCGGTTGTAGTTGCCATGGCTGAAGGTGCGGTGGCGAATAGTTTAGCCGGTTTAAGTGTGTCGATCAGCGGGGTTGCAGGTCCTGGTGGAGGAACACCGGAGAAGCCTGTCGGTACCGTTTGGATGGCTTGGGCGCTCGAGGGACAACCAACAGAGACGCATTGTTTTCAGTTTGCCGGTGATCGTCATGCGGTACGTTCGGCTGCTGTGACTGAAGCTTTAAAAGGGCTTATAAAACAACTGAATGAAAGCACTGTATAAAAAAACAGATTTTTTACTTGCAAACAGAAGCCGCTATGTTAATAATGCTGGTCAAACATACAGTATTTTAACTGCGCTGCAGAGATAGGTCATTACAATGGATGCAAACAGACAGAAGGCACTTGATGCTGCCCTGAGTCAGATTGAACGTCAATTTGGTAAAGGTGCCGTCATGAAGATGGGGGATCATCCTCGGGAAGCGATTCCTGCAATCTCGACCGGTTCGCTCGGGCTGGATATTGCACTGGGCATAGGGGGATTACCTACCGGCCGTATTGTCGAAATCTATGGTCCAGAATCATCCGGTAAGACAACACTAACGCTGCAGGTGATTGCTGAAGCCCAAAAAATGGGTAAAACCTGTGCATTTATCGATGCTGAACATGCGCTTGATCCCGGTTATGCTGAAAAGCTGGGTGTTAATGTTGATGATATGTTGGTTTCTCAGCCTGATACCGGTGAGCAAGCGCTAGAAATTACCGATATGTTGGTGCGTTCTAATGCTGTTGATGTATTGGTTATTGACTCGGTTGCCGCACTGACGCCTAAGGCTGAAATTGAAGGCGAGATGGGCGACTCGCATATGGGGTTGCAGGCACGCTTGATGTCTCAGGCCTTGCGTAAGCTGACCGGTAATGTAAAGAATGCTAATACGCTGGTGATCTTTATTAACCAGATCCGTATGAAGATCGGTGTGATGTTCGGCTCACCAGAGACGACAACCGGTGGTAATGCACTTAAATTTTATGCCTCTGTTCGCTTGGATATCCGTCGTATCGGTGCAGTGAAGCAGGGTGATGAAATAGTCGGTAACGAAACGCGGGTTAAGGTTGTTAAGAACAAAGTATCACCGCCTTTCCGTGAAGCTGAGTTCCAAATCATGTATGGTCGCGGCATCTATCATATGGGTGAAGTGATCGATCTTGGTGTTAAACATGGTTTCGTCGACAAGTCCGGTGCTTGGTATGCTTATCAAGGGACCAAGATTGGTCAAGGTAAGGCGAATGCTGCGAAATACCTCGAAGAGCATCCTGAAATAGCCGTAGAAGTTGAGACAGCCATTCGTGAGAAGCTGTTAGCAGTGCCAGCGCCAAAAGAGAAAGATGAAAAAAAGGCCGCTGAGCCTCAACTCGATCTGTAGACGTTTAAGTGATATTTGAAATAAGGAGCCGTAAGGCTCCTTTTTAGTGGATTCTGGTTAGATGATTTGTCTGAGGTGAAAGATGAGAGTATTCGAAACCCAATCTGAGGCAAAAAACGCAGCAATTGGTCTATTGGCTCGGCGTGAGCACTCCCGTAAAGAGTTACGGGATAAGTTATTAGCGCGTTGTGAATCAGTGGATCTTGATGCGGTGCTTGATGAACTTGAATCCAAAGGGTATCAGTCTGATCAGCGTTTTACTGAAAGTTTTATCCGTATGCGGGTGGGGCAAGGGCAGGGGTTGATCAAAATTCGCTTCGAGTTACAGCGAAAAGGGATTGATAATGAATTGATTGCCAGCGCTTTTGAAGAGGCTGATATCGATTGGTTCGAGCTCGCTGCGGATTTGTATGCGCGTAAGTACCGAACCGCTTTAGACTCGACTGACTACAAAGAGAAAGGTAAAAGGATGCGCTTTATGTCGCAACGGGGGTTTAATGCGGCGCAAATCAATTTTGCGATCGAGTCCGCTTCTGAACATGAGTAAGTCAGCCTTTTTGCCTAATAATATCTAATATCCATCCCTGCTCGAAAAACCTTCCGAAATAAAAATATTCGTAGATTTAAGCGTCTCGTTATATACTACTTCGCCATTTTTGTAATGATTTTCACGTCTGTTTCTAAGTTTCTGTTTTGTATCGGGAACAGTGATGTAACGGTTAGGTATTGCGAGCGATTAAAGCGATGAAAAAGATGAAAAGTGCTGAACTGCGTCAGGCCTTTCTGGGATATTTCCAATCTCAGGGGCATGAAATTGTTGAAAGTAGTTCACTGATTCCAGCGAATGACCCAACCCTGATGTTCACCAATGCGGGTATGGTACAGTTTAAAGATGTTTTCCTCGGCAGCGATAAACGCTCTTATAGCCGAGCCACCAGTAGTCAGCGCTGTGTCCGTGCGGGCGGTAAACACAATGATTTGGATAATGTGGGCTATACCGCGCGTCACCATACCTTTTTTGAAATGTTAGGTAACTTTAGTTTTGGCGACTATTTTAAGCGTGATGCGATCCGCTTTGCCTGGTATTTCCTGACAGAAGTTCTTGAACTGCCGAAAGAGAAGCTTTGGGTCACTGTACATATCTCTGACGATGAAGCAGAAAAGATTTGGAAAGACGAAATGGGTATCGATCCGGATCGCTTCTCTAAATTGGATGAAGATAACTTCTGGTCAATGGGTGATACCGGTCCTTGTGGTCCATCCAGTGAGATCTTTTATGATCACGGTGCTGATGTTTGGGGTGGGCCTCCGGGTAGCCCTGAAGAAGATGGCGACCGGTATATCGAGATCTGGAACCTCGTCTTTATGCAGTTCAACCGTTCTGCGGATGGTTCTATGACGCCGTTGCCTAAGCCGTCTGTTGATACGGGAATGGGCCTTGAACGTATCGCCGCAGTGCTGCAGGGTGTTCATTCGAACTATGAAATTGATCTGTTTCAGAATTTGTTGAAGGCTGCCTCAGTAGCTGTCGGCTGCCAAGAAACTGATAATCAGTCTTTACGGGTAATTGCCGATCATATTCGTAGCTGTGCCTTTTTGATTTGTGATGATGTTATCCCCTCGAATGAAGGGGCGGGTTATGTGCTGCGACGGATTATTCGTCGGGCTGTGCGCCATGGCAATAAGCTGGGTGCGAATGGTGCCTTTTTCCATACGCTGGTGGCCGCATTGGTAACCGAGATGGGTGATGCTTACCCAGAGTTGAACGAAAAACAGGCTCAGGTTGAACGCATACTGTTAAAAGAGGAAGAGCAGTTTGCCAAGACGCTGGATCATGGTCTTCGTTTGTTGGAAGAGGTGATTGCAGGGCTGAGTGGTACAGAGATTCCCGGCGAAACAGTTTTTAAACTGTATGACACCTATGGCTTCCCGGTTGATTTGACCGCCGATGTCGCCCGAGAGCATCAATTGACGGTCGATATGGATGGTTTTGATCAAGCGATGGAAGATCAGCGTAATCGTGCCCGTGCAGCGGGTAAGTTTAATGTTGATTACAATGATGCGCTGTACCTAGAAGGGCAAACTGAATTTACCGGTTATAGCCAACTGGATGGCACGGCCAAGGTTGTGGCGTTGTTCTGTGATGGCGAGCCGGTTGAGCAGCTTAATACGGGTGATAATGGTATGGTCGTGCTGGATCAGACGCCGTTTTATGGCGAATCTGGCGGACAAGTTGGCGATACCGGTCTGTTAACCGCTGCGGGTGTTGAGTTCCGAGTTGAAGACTGTACTAAAGAATCCAAAAACCATCTGCACCATGGTGTCCTAGTGAGTGGACGTCTTGCCGTTGGTGACACAGTCACCCCTCAGGTGGATGAAGCGAAACGTCGTGCGACGGCCGTGAACCATTCGGCAACTCATATTCTGCATGAAGCGTTACGTCAGGTCCTAGGTGATCACGTACAGCAAAAAGGCTCGCTGTGTGATGCAGATCGTTTGCGGTTTGATTTCTCTCACTTTGAGGCGGTTAAGCCTGAAGAGCTGAAGCAGATCGAGCAGATTTGTAATGAGCAGATTCGTCTGAATACGGTGGTGCAAACCGACATTATGGATCTTGAAACGGCTAAACAGACCGGTGCTGCCGCACTCTTTGGTGAGAAATATGAAGAGACTGTTCGGGTGTTGACCATGGGCGACGGTTTTTCCGTTGAACTTTGTGGTGGCACCCACGCTGCCCGCACCGGCGATATTGCGCTACTGAAAATCATCTCAGAAGGCGGTATTGCTGCCGGTGTACGTCGTATTGAAGCGGTCACCGGTGCTAAAGCGTTGGCATATATTGACCAGTCTGCTGCGCAGTTGGAAGCAAAACTTCAGGAACAAGCCGATAAAAATCGTCAGTTGGAAAAAGAGCTGGAACAGATGAAAACTCAGCTCGCCGCCGCTAAAGGTGCGGACCTGCTGGGTAATGCGGTTGATGTGAAGGGCGTTAAAGTCCTGGCGGAACAATTAGACGGTGTCGATCCTAAAGCACTGCGCGATACCATTGATCAGTTAAAGAATAAACTGGGTAGCGGTGTTGTTGTTTTGGCAACCGTTGTTGACGGTAAAGTCAGTTTGGCTGCCGGTGTGACGAAGGATCTAATTGGACAGGTGAAAGCCGGTGATCTGGTTCGTAATCTGACGGCAGCATTGGGTGGTAAAGGTGGTGGTCGTCCTGATTTTGCTCAGGGAGGCGGAACCGATGCAGAGGCTCTGCCAGCGGTGTTAGCGACTGTACAGCAGTTGGTTGAACAGAATTTGTAATGATGGCAGCCGTGAGGCTGAGAAAGGGAACAGATAAGTATGGCCCTATATGTACAGAAGTATGGAGGAACCTCGGTTGGTACCGTTGAGCGTATTCAGGGTATAGCCGATAAGGTTAAAGGCTTTCGTGAAGCTGGGCATGATATTGTGGTGGTTGTTTCAGCCATGAGTGGTGAAACCAACCGTCTGATTGGTCTAGCGAAAGAGATGCAAGACAAGCCTGATCCTCGTGAGATGGATGTGCTTGTTTCTACCGGTGAACAGGTCACAATAGCGCTGCTATGTATGGCGCTTCAGGCGCGTGGTGTGAGTGCGCGTTCTTATACCGGTGGCCAGGTTAAGATTTTAACTGATGATGTGCATATGAAGGCGCGGATTCAGAATATTGAAGTGGATTCGATTCGTACTGATCTGCAGCAAGGGCGAGTCGTCGTGGTTGCTGGTTTTCAGGGAGTTGATTCTGACGGAAATATCACCACGTTAGGCCGTGGTGGCTCTGATACTACTGGCGTTGCCTTAGCGGCGGCGCTAAAAGCTGATGAGTGTCAGATCTATACGGACGTAGATGGCGTATACACTACTGACCCTAGGGTTGTAGAAGGTGCGCGTCGTATGGATAAGATCACCTTCGAAGAGATGCTGGAAATGGCCAGCCTTGGTTCGAAGGTGCTGCAGATTCGATCAGTCGAGTTCGCAGGTAAATACAATGTGCCTCTCCGGGTTCTGCACAGTTTTAAGGAGGGTCCAGGTACACTTATAACAACAGAGGAAGACGATACAGTGGAAAAACCGGTCATCTCAGGTATTGCATTTAACCGCGATGAAGCGAAGCTGACAGTTCTGGGTGTGCCAGATATTCCAGGTGTTGCTTCTCGTATTCTGGGGCCTATTAGTCGGGCGAATGTTGAAGTTGATATGATTCTTCAAAATGTCGCGGCGGATAATACAACGGACTTTACATTTACGGTTCATCGTAATGACTTTGCTGTTGCACAGGAGATTCTTCAGAAGGTTCAAGAAGAGTTAGGTGCGCGTGAGATCAGTGGGAACAATAAGATTGCTAAAGTGTCTATTGTTGGCGTTGGCATGCGTTCTCATTCAGGTGTCGCCAGCAAGATGTTCGATACACTAGCGGGTGACAATATCAATATTCAGATGATATCAACGTCTGAAATTAAGGTTTCTGTCGTCATTGCTGAAAAATATCTGGAGTTAGCAGTACGTGGTTTACATTCTGCTTTCGATCTAGACGCGGCTGATACAGTTAGCGAATAAACTTACCAGCAGTGGTCTATAGTTAGGCTACTGTTGAACAAATATAATGTTTAACGCAAGGTCACCCTGCGGCAGCCCTTTGTTTGTAATAACGCAAACAGGAGTGGTCAGGTCTGTAGTACTTGTCTGTTAAATAAGGAGATTTATCTATGCTTATACTTACACGCCGTGTTGGTGAAACCTTAATGGTTGGTGATGACGTTACTGTGACTGTTCTAGGTGTTAAAGGGAACCAAGTGCGCATTGGTGTTAACGCGCCTAAAGACATTTCTGTGCATCGCGAAGAGATCTATCAGCGTATTCAGAAAGAAAAAGAACAGGAAAGTGAATAATTACGTTTTTACAGGATTAGCGCTTTTCTTTTGAAAATCTATCTTGTATTATACGCGCCGTTGTCAAGGTGAGATGGCCGAGTGGCTGAAGGCGCGCCCCTGCTAAGGGCGTATAGGGGAAACTCTATCGAGGGTTCGAATCCCTCTCTCACCGCCATTTAGCGCCCGTAGCTCAGCTGGATAGAGTACCTGGCTACGAACCAGGCGGTCGCACGTTCGAATCGTGCCGGGCGCACCACTCCTTAAAGATTATTGATAATCTTATGGAAATGGTAAATGGATGGTAAATACAACTTTTTAGGTAAGCGCCCGTAGCTCAGCTGGATAGAGTACCTGGCTACGAACCAGGCGGTCGCACGTTCGAATCGTGCCGGGCGCACCACCTAAATAATTGTGAATGTTTCAACTGCTTAATTGTTTATCTGCTTCAAAATATTACCTGATACGCGCCCGTAGCTCAGCTGGATAGAGTACCTGGCTACGAACCAGGCGGTCGCACGTTCGAATCGTGCCGGGCGCACCAGCTAATATTATTTTCTTTTCTATTATTTCTTTGTAACTTCCTATCTAAGAAAATCTCTCCCTATCCTGTAAATACTTCACAGAAACGATGTTTGTCATTATTTTAAATGGTGCAGACCTGTCTTTCTTATTTCCTTTTTTTATGTCTATGCTCTCACTCATGCTGCGCTAGTGGTTTGTCTGCAAGGGCGCCTTGTATCCCTGTTTGATCTCATCCAATGCTGTTTATGATATGCACTCTTTTAATGTATCGGGCTTTGCTTGGGCCGTATGAATTTTGTCCCACCTTGTTAGCAATGTATAATGGCCGCCCTTTTAACCCTGCGCAGATGTAAACCATGAAATTTATTGTCAAACTCTTTCCTGAAATCACGATCAAGAGCAAGCCTGTTCGTAAACGCTTTATCCAGCGTCTGCAATCTAACCTGCAGGTGACACTAAAGCGTATCGATAATGATATTAAAGTGCGGGGGTTATGGGATCGGGTTGAGGTTGAGTTGCCATCTGCGGATGCTGAATTGAGAGCACAGGCAGTTGATTTGATGACCTGTACACCGGGGATTCAGCACATTCTTGAAGTGGATCAATATCCGCTGGGTGATTTTGAAGATGTATTTCAGATTGCTAAGTCGGTCTATGCTGAACAGGTTAAAGGGAAAACCTTTGTTGTACGGATCAAGCGGGGTGGAAAGCATGAGTTTAAATCCGTTGATCTAGAGCGTTATATTGGCGGTGGCCTGTTGCAGCATTGCGATACGAAGGGGGTGGATCTTCATAACCCTGAAGTCACTGTGAAGCTCGAGATACGTGATGAACATCTGTTTCTGATCTCTCATCAGCATAAAGGTTTAGGTGGTTATCCTTTAGGCACTCAGGAAGATGTCGTGTCCCTGATATCGGGCGGTTTTGATTCAGTGGTCGCCAGTTATATGACAATGCGGCGGGGTAGTAAAACCCACTTTCTCTTCTTTAATCTGGGTGGGCGCGCTCATGAGATGGGGGTGAAACAGATCGCACTTTATCTGTGGCAGAAATATGGTAGCGCTTCACGGGTTAAGTTTATCTCAGTGCCATTTGATGAAGTAGTCGGTGAAATACTGCAGAACGTTCATCACACGCATATGGGTGTGATCTTAAAGCGGATGATGATGAGGGCCGCGGAAAAAGTCGCCGACCGTATGAAGTTACCGGCGTTGGTTACCGGAGAGAGTATTGCGCAGGTATCGAGTCAGACCTTAGTTAACCTGCAGGTAATCGACTCTGTTACCTCTAAACTTGTCGTGCGTCCACTGATCACGATGGATAAGCAAGACATCATTGATATTACCAAAACCATCGGGGCATATGATTTCGCTAAAAATATCCCTGAATATTGTGGTGTTATTTCAGATCGTCCCACAACGAATGCTAAGATGGATCGTATTGAAGAGGAAGAAGCCAATTTCGATTACGATGTGTTAACGCAGGCGCTAAATAATACTCAGGTCATCACTATCGATAAAATTGTTGAAGATATTAATGTGAATACCACCATTGAGGCTTTAACGCGAGTCGGTGAGCACCAGAAAATTATCGATATACGTCATAGTCGTGAGCAGGAACGTAAACCGCTGAATATGCCGAAGGCTGAAGTGTTGACGATTCCCTTCTTTGATCTTGAAACAAAATTTCAAGAACTCGATCCTAATCATGAATATCTTTTGTATTGTGATAAGGGGGTGATGAGTCAGATGCATGCCCAGAACCTGCAGGATAAGGGTTATTTGAACGTTAAAGTCTATCGTCCTGAGGGGTAAAGGTGGCCGTTGACGGTTTAATGAGTAAGTTTGTTAATTGACGTGTTTTCGGCGTTTTTTGTAGTTTATTTACAGAAGTTGGCTACACTTTTTATCTGCCAATTGTCTTTTAATGAGTTGCCTGAAACGCATAATTCAGGTTTAATTGTTGGCCATTTATTAACTGTTCATCTGTTCTGTTGCAGCCAGATCCTTCGCTCTGAGGAGGAGATGCGGCCACAAGCCGGCAACGGACATATGGGTTTCGTACAAAATAAGGAGCACCCGTTAGATGGATAATCTAATGTCAGAAGGCCTGAGTTTGATGGTCTTTGGTATGGGATTCGTTTTCGTATTCCTGACCCTGTTGGTTTTTGCGACAGGCTTTATGTCGAAGCTGGTAACAAAGTTTGCACCTGAGGCGAAACCTCAGCCCGCAAAGCCAAAACCTGCTGTCGCGGCAGCCGCCTCGACAGGAAATGATGAGTTGGTTGCTGTCATGACTGCCGCCGTACATCAGTTCCGTAAGCACTGAGTTGCAGCCAAAACCATATATGTATTTAAAGAGCATTAATCGACAAAAGGCCTATACCCATGTCTGATAAAAAACCTCTTGGCATTACCGATGTAGTACTTCGGGACGCGCATCAGTCTCTGTTTGCTACCCGCATGCGCATTGACGACATGCTGCCAATCGCTGAGAAACTGGATAAAGTTGGTTTCTGGTCCCTAGAAAGCTGGGGCGGAGCGACGTTTGATTCCTGTATTCGTTATATCGGTGAAGATCCTTGGGATCGTATCCGCGAACTGAAAAAAGCAATGCCTAATACTCAACAACAGATGTTGCTGCGTGGTCAGAACCTCTTAGGTTACCGCCATTATGCGGATGACGTTGTGAGTAAGTTTGTTGAACGTGCGGCTACCAACGGTGTTGATGTATTCCGTATCTTTGATGCGATGAACGATCCGCGCAACTTAGAGACCGCCATTAAAGCGGTTAAGCAAAGCGGTAAGCATGCACAGGGCACCATCTCTTACACCAAGAGTGTTGTACACACCATTGATATGTGGGTTGAGTACGCTAAAACACTGGAAGATATGGGCGCTGAATCCATCGCGATTAAGGATATGTCCGGTATCCTGACACCTTATGATGCGTTCGATCTTGTCTCTCGCTTGAAAGCACAAACGGATCTTGAAGTTCAACTGCATGCGCATGCGACCTCAGGTTTGTCTGACATGACGATTCTGAAAGCGGTTGAAGCTGGTATTGACCGCGTTGATACGGCTATCTCTTCAATGTCTATGACGTATGGTCATACAGCCACTGAATCTGTGGTTGCAGCACTGGCTGGAACTGACCGTGATACTGGTCTGGATCTATTGCAACTGGAAGAGATCGCCGCTTACTTCCGAGAAGTACGTAAAAAATACGCGAAATTTGAAGGCTCTTTACGCGGTACTGACTCCCGTATTCTGGTCGCTCAGGTGCCGGGTGGTATGCTGACCAATATGGAAAGCCAGCTACGTGAGCAAGGTGCTTCTGATAAGTTTGATGAAGTATTGGCTGAGATTCCTCGGGTTCGTGAAGATCTCGGTTTGATTCCACTGGTTACTCCAACGTCACAGATCGTGGGTACACAGGCAGTGATCAACGTCCTGATGGGCGAGCGTTATAAAACCATTTCGAAAGAAGTTCAGGGTATTCTTAAGGGTGAATATGGCGCAGCGCCGGCACCTTACAACGCTGAATTGCAGGCTCGCGTACTTGAAGGTGGCGAAGCCATCACCTGTCGTCCGGCTGATCTGCTTGAATCCGAAATGGATAAGTTGGTAACAGAGCTGAAGGCGTTGGCGACTGAAAAAGGCATTAGCCTAGCCGCTGGGGAGAACGAGATTGATGACGTTCTCACTTACGCACTGTTCCCACAAATCGGTCTTAAATTCCTTGAAAATCGCGGTAATCCTGACGCATTTGAACCCGCACCTACATTAGAGGACGCCCTAGCCATGGCTGCACCTAAGAATACTGGTCCACAGACTTACACTATTAATGTTAACGGTCAAAACTACGTTGTTCAGGTTTCAGAGGGTGGTGATATCACCGCTGCTGCGCCGGCCGCTGCACCTGCTGCCGCTGCCGTACCTGCGGCGGGTCCTGCTGAATCTGTTCCGGCTCCGCTGGCGGGCAATATCTGGAAGGTGATTGTTTCACCGGGTCAGAGTGTTCAGGAAGGTGATGTACTGGTAATTCTGGAAGCGATGAAGATGGAAACAGAGATCCGTGCTGCACGTGCCGGTTCTGTTTCGACTGTCGATGTTAAAGAAGGCGACACTGTACAGGTTGGTGACAGTCTGCTGACTCTGGTATAAGGGCGGTTCTGAATGGATAAGCTACTGGACCTCTGGCAAGCGTCAGGGATATATAATGTGACGCCGGGTCAGGTCTTTATGATTCTGATCGGCCTGTTACTTCTGTTTCTTGCTATTCGTAAGAACTTTGAGCCTTTGTTGTTAGTGCCAATTGGCTTCGGCGGCATTATGGCCAATATCCCGGAAGCGGGTTTGGCTATGTCTGCCGTTGAGAATGCGATTCACCTCGGTGGTCCTGAAATGTTGCATACCTTGGCTACCGCCTTGAATATCAGCAGTGCTGAACCCGAAGCGGTGACACATGCCTACCATGCGGCAGATGCAGCGACGCATACGGCAGCTGTTTATGCGGCTAATGATCATGGCTTTAACAACGGTATGTTGTATAACTTCTATACCGTTGCGATTGCTTCAGGTGCGGCGCCTCTGTTGATCTTTATGGGTGTTGGTGCGATGACCGATTTTGGCCCGTTGCTGGCGAATCCAAAAACATTATTCCTAGGGGCTGCAGCGCAGTTCGGTATCTTTGCTACGGTGATTGGTGCCGTGTCGTTGACTACCTTGGGAATCATGGATTTCACCATTCAGGATGCCGCTGCAATCGGTATTATCGGTGGTGCGGATGGCCCTACAGCGATCTATGTCGCGTCTTTGCTGGCACCGGATCTGCTGGGTGCGATTGCGGTAGCGGCTTATTCGTATATGGCGTTAGTGCCAATGATTCAGCCGCCAATTATGCGTGCGCTGACGACCGAAGCCGAACGTAAGATTGCTATGGTTCAGTTACGGCATATCTCTAAAGCTGAAAAAATCATGTTCCCTATCGTGTTGTTGATTTTGGTCGCCTTGTTGCTACCAGATGCTGCGCCACTGTTGGGTATGTTCTGTTTCGGTAACCTGATGCGTGAGTGTGGTGTGGTTGATCGTCTGAGTGATACGGCTCAGAATGCGTTGATCAACATCGTGACTATCTTCTTGGGTCTATCGGTCGGTTCTAAACTGTCGGCTGATAAATTCCTTGATCTGCAAACTCTGGGTATTCTGTTACTGGGCGTAATTGCCTTTGGTATCGGTACTGCCTGTGGTGTGTTGATGGCTAAAGTCATGAACAAGATGGCCGGTGGTAACTCGATCAACCCTTTGATTGGTTCTGCCGGTGTATCTGCGGTACCGATGGCTGCTCGGGTATCTAACAAGCTGGGACTGGAAGCGAACTCACAAAACTTTTTGCTGATGCATGCAATGGGACCTAACGTTGCTGGTGTTATCGGCTCCGCGGTTGCTGCGGGTGTGATGATTAAGTTTGTTGGTTGATTTTTCGCTGCTAGAAAAAAACCGCCTTCGGGCGGTTTTTTGCGTTTCGGGAAAGAAGAAAGAAGGGGGAAGCGTCAAGAAATAAAGAAGTCTTGCGCTGTATGCTGCGTTTAATACCCTGCAAGGACCTCTAAGTGCGCCTGCACGCTAAACGCGAGTGATACCGGATTATACCCGCCTTCTAGTACCGAGACGATACGGCCGCCACAGGTGGTTCTGGCTGCATCTGCTAATAACTGTGTTGCCCAGCGATAATCCTCTTCTGTTAGATTTAGATCACCCATCGGATCTTCATGATGGGCGTCAAAGCCGGCAGAAATAAATAGGATGTCGGGTTTGTGTTGTTGAATGGCCGGTAGCCAGTATTTTTCTAATTTTTCGCGGAACACTGATGCGCGAGTATGGGCTTCAATGGGACAGTTGATGATATTGTCTCGTTGAATATTAGCATATCGCTCTGGATAGTAGGGGTGTTGAAAGGTCGAACAGACCAACACTTCGGGTTTGTCTTTGAAGATATCAACCGTGCCGTTGCAGTGGTGCACATCAAAATCAACAATTGCAACGCGGTTGACGTTAGGTTGAAGCAGCGCGTGCATAGCACCGATGGCAACATTGTTAAAAAAACAAAACCCCATGGCTGCATTGTGTTCTGCGTGATGGCCGGGCGGGCGCACGGAACAAAACGCATTATCAACCTTTTCAGTGAGTACCTGATTGGTCGCTAGGATTGTCGATCCGGCGGCGAGGCTGGCGGCATGCAGGGAGTCTGGGCAGAGCGCGGTATCTTCGTCGGCATAAAAGACCCCTTCTTCGGGGACTTTCATTTCCAGTCGTTTTTGGTGCAGGTTGGCGTGGGCTAACTGAATCTGCTCAGGGGTGACATGAACCGATTCCATCTGTTTAAGATGCTCAATCAATCCGGTTTTCTGCAAAACTTTCTGGATCGCTAAAAGGCGAATCGGGCTGTCTGGGTGTTCCGGCCCCATATTATGCAGACTAGGGTCTTGATGAGTAATAAATGCGGTAGTCATATCTGATCAGATTCTTTTATTTATAGTAAGTTTACTGGAATAACACTGTGGCGGCGCTTAGTCAAAAGTTGTAGGCGATAAATGCTGAACCTAGGTTGCCGTTGATCTGGGTCAGTAACTCTTTGCTGGTAAATCGATATGATGACCTCCACAGCATAGAACTGTATTTAGCACCGAGTGTTTCACCCTACACCGGTGCTTTTTTTTGTCTAGCAAAAACAGATCCCGTTTTGGTATGTTTTTCCTTTCTCCCTGAGGTTATGCCTCTTATACTTGTTTGAATTAAGTTTAAGACAAGGTAAACCGTGGCCTCTGTGCATAACAACTCAACTGATTCTCAGATCGATTACTCGGACAAGCATGTCCTGTTAATCGACAGCAGCGGTAACATGCGTGCAACGATCTACTATATGCTGCGTGAGCTGGGCATCAGCAATGTTAAAGCGGTCACCATTAATGACAAGGTTATCCCATTAATCGCGCAAAGTGATTTTGACGTCATCCTGTTAGGTCATAATGCCAGTGACAGCGTTACGGGTATCCAAATTCTCGAAGAGGCTCGTTTTCGCGGCTTTATTAAACCCAGTGCTGCATGGGTGTGTATGACCAGTGATTCATCGCAGGAAGTCATATTGCACGCGATTGATAGCCAGCCCGATGATCTTATTACTAAGCCGTTCTCTATCGAAGAACTGAAATATCGGCTCGATCATATTATGCGCCGTAAGCAGGCTTTACGCCCCGTTGATCTGGCGATTGAATCCGGTGCGCGTTATCAGGCATTACAGATTTGCGAAGCGCTGATCGATCGGCAACACCCAGAATATAATCATCTGCAAAAAGTGCGTGGTACTCTATTGCTCGATCTTGGAGAGTATGAAAAAGCCCGCGAGTTATTCGATGGTATTTATTGGGAGTCTCGGGATAAGGAAGCGGGGCTTTATCTCTGTCGGGCTTATTGCGGTTTGGATGATTTGACCGCGGCAGAGCAGCTGCTGCAAGAGCTGATTAATGATAATCCACTGTTAATTGCTGCTTATGATCTGTTAGCTGAAGTGCATGAAAAGATGGGCGATCTGGTGCAGGCCCGTGAAACCTTAAAGGAAGCGACAACCCGTGCGCCTCTGGGCATTCCGCGACAGATGGAACTGGGGCGGGTTGCCATTCAGACTCAGGAGCTTGATCTGGCAAAAGGCGCTTATCGGCGCTCTATCTCTCTGGGCAAAAAGAGTTGTTATCGTTCAGCAGAACCCTATCTGAAACTGGCTAACCTGCGACGCATGGAGGTGAAAAGCAGTGATGACAATGCCCGTGAACAGATAGAACGTGAGATTGATGGCTTGCTGATTAGTGCTCGCCAGCAGTTCTCTGCGGATCGCAATGCGGAGGTGCGGGCGTTTCTTATCCGCAGCCAGTTAGCTGAAGATCTAGGGGATGATAAAGAGAAAGAGCGTTTTCTTCGGGATGCAAAGCTGATCAACCGAGAGCTAGATACCCCTGTTGATATTGATCGAGAGTTGCTGGTGATGTCAGGCGAAGCTCTGCCGGTGTTGGAAAAAGTCGAAGAGGTGCCGAACAATCGGGAGGTCTATGCCAAGCAGATCAATCCGGATATGAGTGATAAAGCCAATCGGTTGGGTATTAAGCATTACTTGTCGGGTAAGGTCGGTCTGGCCATAAAATCCTTTGGCGCGGCGGTTGATTTTGATTTCAATAACCATTCATCGATGTTGAATCTGGCCCAGCTGTTTTTGGAAACCGCTCGCAATGATAATGTGCGTCGAGAAGGGCGGCTTAAAATGGTGGATCGTTACCTTAACCTTGTTGAGCGGGCGGTATTGAAACCGGAGCAGAATGCTAAAAAAATACTGCTGAAAAAATATCGTCAGATGCCGCTGACCGAGTTGCCAACATCTTCGTTAGGGCCACTACTGAAATAGGCGGTTTTAATATGGCTATGTCGGTGCTTCTTTCGTTATCTCCCTGTAGCGCTTTTCGGATTCAATAGAATATAGGGTTGGCGAGCAGAGAATGATAGAATCAAGGGCCGTCATTCGGTTCAGTTAATCTGTTTTAAAGGTTTTTGAGATGCTTCTTCATAATCGAAATATAATCCGAGTCGCTAAAGGTGACACGGTTGCTAACTGCATCATATTAAAAATGTGCTACGACTATGCGGTCGTGAAATTCGAAGAAAAAGAGTATCGCATCCCCTATGACGTGATCGATGAAGTGGTTGGTCATGAGTTGCTAGTGAGTATTGAATAATTTCAAGCCTGACGATTAGACGCTGATTTTTGTCTGTCGCGTCGACATCGAGAAAAACATGGGTAATGTTTGAAACACAGGGCCGATGACGAATATTCGTCATCGGCCTTTTGCGTTATACCTTGTTGTGGGTTGGACGGGGTATACGGTAGAAGATGGTATAGAGGACGGGCACCACTATTAAGGTCAGAATGGTGGCAAAGCCCAGACCAAACATGATGGTGACCGCCATCGATTGAAAGAAGGCATCAAATAATAGCGGGATCATCCCTAAGATAGTGGTGATGGCTGCCATCGACACAGGCCGCACTCGGCTGATCGCTGAATGAAACACGGCTAGATAGGGATCTTTACCCGACGAAAGCTCTAGGTTGATCTGATCAACTAAGACAATACCGTTTTTAATCAGCATGCCTGACAGGCTCAATAGTCCAAGAAGAGCCATAAAGCTGAACGGAGCCCCCATCACCAGCAAGCCGAAGGATACTCCGATTAATGCTAAGGGGACGGTTGCCCAGATAACCAGCGGTGCTCTAACTGAGTTAAAAAGCAGCACGGTGATGATGAACATGCAAAGATAACCCAGCGGTAGTCCGCCAAACAGAGCTGCTTTAGCATCACGGGACGATTCATCTTCACCCCCCCATTCCAGTTGGTAGCCCGGCGGTAGCGGAATCGCCTCAACACCCGGTTTAATCCGGTTAAACAAAGTTGCCGCGGTTTCATCCCCTAAAACATCATGATCAGCCATAACGGTAATGGTTCGTTTACGATCTCGTCTGATAATGAGTGAATCTTCCCAATCTGTTTTAAAGCCATTTGTGACCTGAGTAATAGGTACGTAGGCGTTTGTTGCCGGACTATAGATCTGAAGCTCTGGCAAGCTATCAATGGTTAAACGCTCATTTTGCGGCGCACGGGCGATAATGGGTAGCAGGCGGGTGCCTTCGCGATAGAGCCCTACCTGTTGGCCGGAGAATGTGGTCAGTAATAGTTGATCTAGATCTTGTTTACTGATGCCGACTCTGCGGGCCATCGCTTCATTGAACTGTGGCCGGATCACTTTGCTGCGTTGCCGCCAGTCGTGGCGAATATTGTGAGCGCCGGGATCTGACTGCAATACGGCGATGGCTTGGCTGGCTAAACGGCGTAATTCATCCGGTTCGGGGCCACTAAAGCGGGCTTCGATCTTGGCATCGGTAGAAGGCCCGATCTCCATCCGTTTTACTTTAAACTGGGCTTGAGGGTAATTATTGTTCATATAATCTCTCAGGTCAGCCATTACCGTTGGCAATGACTCGCGATCCTGAACCCTGACAATAATCTGGCCGAAAGCCGCATAGGATTTTTCTGGGGCATAGGTGAGCATAAAGCGTGGAGCCCCTTGTCCTGTTGTACTGGTGACCTGCTCAACCTTATCCTGTTGCATCAGGTAACGTTGGATCGATTTGATATCCACCTGTGTGTCGCGAATATCTGATCCCTGATAGCGCCAGTAATCCAGATAAAACATTGGCGTATTCGAGGGGGGGAAGAAGGATTGCTTCACCTGGCCAAAACCAACGATGGCAACGGCAAACAACGCTACCATCATGATAATGGTCGCGACGCGAAAACGCATACAGAGGTGAAGTATTGCTTTGTAGACGGTGAATATCACACCATGATACAGCTCGGCATCGTCATCATTTTCATCGCGGATAACGGTGCTTTCTTTAAACATCAGGTCTGCGAAAAAAGGAGTTAGGGTGATTGCCGTTACCCAACTGAGCAGTAACGATATAAACAGTACCCAGAACAGACTGCCGGCAAACTCACCGGAGGCATCGGAAGAAAGGCCGATCGGCGCAAAGGCGGTAATCGCAATCACCGTCGCACCTAATAAAGGGAGGTTGGTCTGACGGGTGATCTCCAGTGCTGCTTGAAGCTTTGTTTGTCCCTTTTTCAGCCCGATCAATATGCCTTCTGTGATGACAATAGCGTTATCAACCAGCATCCCTAGTGCAATGATAAGTGCGCCGAGCGAAATACGTTGCAGCTCGATATCAAAGATCTTCATAAAGATAAAACTACCAAACACGGTTAGCAGCAGAATCAAGCCGATCAGTACGCCACTCTTAAGGCCCATAAAGATTAGCAGTACGGCAATCACAATGGCGACGGCTTCAACCAGACTGAGCATGAATGACGCCATAGAGTTATCCACTTCGGTCGGTTGGTTGTAGACACTGCTCACTTCCATACCGACTGGGCGCACGTACTCTAGTTCAGCCATGCGTTGTTTGACGGCTTCACCGATCTCGATGACATTGACCCCCGTGCTGAACGAGATACCCAGTAATAACGCTTCATGATTATTGTAATTAATAATGTTGTTTGGCACTTCGGCATAAGCACGGCTGACTTTGGCAACATCGCCTAGATAGACCAGTTGTGAAGTGCCAGGGTTAGATACCAGCAACCCTTCAAGCTCTTTTACGCTGCTGAATTCGCCGGTAGGGTGTAAGCGGATATACTCGCTGTCGACCTTAACGCTGCCCGCGTTGGATACCTGATTCTGAGTTTGTAATAGCTCAAAGATATGGCTAGCGGGAATGCCAAGAGCCGATAGCTTACTACGGGCGATCTCGACGACCACCTCTTCTTGCTGCTCGCCGGCAACCGTTACTTTACCGACCCCTTTAATGAGCACCAACTCGCGGCGCAGGTAGTCGACATAGTCTTTTAGCTCCTCATAGGAGTAACCATCGCCATTGATCGCCAGCAGCACACCGTAGACATCACCAAATTCATCGATAACGGTGGGTGTTGCAGCGCCGGGGGGGAGTTGTCCGGCTATATCGGTTACTTTACGCCGTAGTTCATCCCATATCTGTTTGAGATCATCCTGCCGGTAAGTGCTTTTCATCTCTATGATGATCTGTGAGAAGCCCGCCGAAGAGATTGAGGTGACAAAATCGACATAGGGTAGTTGCTGCACCGCATTTTCCAGCAGATAAGTGACTTCCTCCTCTACTTGGGTAGGGGATGCACCGGGGTAGGCGGTCGTGATCATCGCCTGTTTAATGGTAAAAGAGGGATCTTCTAGTCGGCCTAAGCCGTTGTAAGCGATAATACCGCCAATTAACAGCAGTAGAGTAAACATCCAGCTGGTGACGGGACGTTTAATGGAGTATTCCGTCAGCTTCATTTACAGACCACCTTCTCTGTTCCAAGGGCGAACTTTCTGCCCTTCTGAAAGAAAGTTGACGCCAACAGCGACCACCTGATCTCCGGGTTTAATACCGCTTTCAATCACGATGCCTTCTTGGGTGATTTCACCGACGGTTACGGTTGCCTGATGTACCTGTTGCGTGTCGGGATCAAACTTCCATATATATCGAGTGCTATCGGATAATGGTGCTCCCTCAGCAACAAACACGGCGCCGACGGGCAGCATTAAACGGGTGCTGCTGAGGTCGGTGACTTTCGATAGATCAACTTTGACACTGGCCGCCATGCCCGGCAGCACGGTAAAGGATTCAGGCGTGGGCATCGAAAAGACAACTTTATAGGTGAGCGTCGAAGGATCGGCCTGAGTGTCCCACTCTTTAACCGTAACGAGAAAGCTTTGATCGGGATGGGTATCAAAGACGACGGATGGTTGATAACCGGTGTGCGTTTTAGCGCGCGAGGCGATGTTTTCAGGCACCTGAATGGTGATATCAATCTGATCGCTGGTTTGTAGCACTAAGATGGTTTGTTTAGCTTGAATATTTTCATGCTTATCGACATCCACTCTCGCGACGGTGCCGCTAAAGGGCGCGCGCAGATAGGTATAATCGAGCTCTTTTTTCGCCACGTTGTAAGAGGCTAGCGCTACTTTGAGTTCGGCGCTGGCTTTATCATAATCGGATTGCGAAATTAGCTTTCGCGACAACATGGTTTTTGACCGTTCGAATTGCGAATGGGCCAGCTCATAGCGCGCCTGTCGGTCATCCAGAGTCAACTTATAATCGGTAGGGTCTAGACGGGCCAACACCTGCCCCTGTTTTACCTCATAGCCGGGTCTTACCAACATTTCTGATATCTGTCCGCTGACTCTAAAGGCCAGTTTTGAATCGGCATTAGCTTCGACTTCTGCAGGAAAGCTGCGAATGTCAGATGAGGTGGGGTTAGTGACTTGGAATATCTTCGCCGGCCGAATAATCGTGGGTGCAGATACATCTGCATTGTTTTCGCTACAGCCGGACAGAGCAATTAATATCGCCATCATGATGAGCTGGACGGGCCGATATGAAACCTGCATGGATAAACCTCTGTTGCTGATATGTCTGAATTAAACCTGATCAAGGTTCGCATAGATTTTCTGAATGAGTATCACAAACTCGAAAGATCATTGAATGGTCGCTGATCAGAATTCGAATCGATTGATAGTAAAATTAAGCAGTGAAATATAGGCTATTTTTTGGTTAAATAATAATAATAAAATCTTACCAAGACGTTAAATTAAATTTATATGACGCTCGAGCAATTACGTACCCTCAGTAGAATCGTCGAATATGGCTCACTCAAGTTAGCCGCTGAAAGCTTGCATAAAACCCAACCCGCGCTTTCGGTGGCGATTAAAAAGCTAGAAGAGGAGTATGGCTTTAAAATTCTTAACCGCGACAGTTACCGTCTTAGCTTAACGGAAGAGGGGCTTTCATTTTATCGCAAGTCTCAAGAGCTATTGTTGAATAGCTATCAGCTAAACTCTCTGGGGCAACATTTAGGTGCCGGTAATGAGCCCTTGATTCGGGTGGCGTTTGATCAGGTCTGTCCGTATACGCAGGTTCTGAAGGTGTTGAAACAGTGTCAGCAAGCGTATCCATTAACCGAATTTAGAATTTCAGAAAAATCACGTTTTGGCGCACTGGATATGTTACGAAATAAACAGGCGGATTTAGTGGTGAGCCCCTGGTGGCCAACGCTTTATGCCGCAGGTGATTTTGATACCTTACCGATCGGGCAGTTTCGTATTCTAATGGTGGCCGCGCCGGAGCTGTTTCCTGATGGTCCGGTGCTCCATTCTGAACAGTTAAAGTCACAGGTACATTTAACCATCGAGACCAGTCGCTTTAGCTTTGATTCTGATAGCTTAATGCTGGATAAAGGTGTGCGTCGTTGGAAAGCTCAGGATGGTTTTACCGTCAAACAGTTGCTATTGGCGGGATTGGGCTGGGGTTATGTGGCGGAACATCTCGTAAAAGATGAACTTGAACGCGGCGAATTAATTCGTTTAACCCCAAGCGATGTTGAATATAGTGTGAAGGGAGAGGTGCGCTTAATTCGTAATTTGGAAGATAGCCTAGGGCCGGTGGCTAGCATGATTTGGCAATCATTTAGTCAGGCGGAAACATTGCCGGTTAAATAACGGCTGACTTTGCGGCTCGCGGCGTAGTGAATGAGAGCGTTCTTAAATGCTATCCGGGCTTTTTTTGGCAGGGATAGCGGGACATCTTTAGCCACAGCATTTTTTGTATTTCTTACCACTGCCGCAAGAGCAGGGCGCGTTCCGTTCCGGTGTCTTTTCCGTATGCAGTGTTTTAGGCGTTGCCAGCAGAGCGGTAAGAGCCGTAATGTCTTCATCAATGCTTGCATCTACGGTCACATTGATCACTAGATCATGTTCAACAGCCAGTGCTTCGACTTCCTGTTGACGCTGTTCAGAAGGAACATTCAATAATAACGGACTGATGTCACTACCGAGTTTAACTTTAGCATTAGGGTTATAACCACTCTTGCCGTAATTACCCATGATTTCGGGAGTACCTTTATAAAAACACTTAGACATGGGTGACTCCTGGTAATTGTGTCATCGAATTGCGCCATTGGGCTGCGGGAGCAGGATTCTAACAGTTAACCTAGGTGAACGGGAAGGTGATTGGCTGGTAGAGGCTATATTAGATGAGACTGTGTTTGACGAAGCTGTATTTGATGTAGCTATCTGATGAGGCTCAAGCTTAAGATAATGCCGGCCTTCCACGTTCAGGTGGTATTTCTGAGTACATGTTCGCCCTCGTTTTGTTCTTATGGATATCGAAACCTCATGAAGCACGCAGATGCATCAATCACCGAGGACTTGAGCTTGTTTTGACCGGTCACTATTGGATATTGGGGGCCTGCGGGCTCTAAAACACGCTTCAGTTATTTCGCGCTACTACCATTCATTTCGGCTACACTACTTAATAGTATAAAAAAGGGCACTTTGAGCGCATAAACGCGCTATGTTCATCTGTTCTGAAAGGGGGCTGAATTTTATGGCTAATCAGGTAACGGCATGAAATCAAACAGTTCAGGTTCGTCCTCTAACCAGCTGCTTAATAATACCCAGTTATTATTGGAAGCTCTTTTCAATCAGTCGCTTACGTTTGTTGCGATCTTGTCTCCTGAAGGGCAAGTGTTAGACGTTAATGATTCGGTATTGAAATCTAAAGGCTTTACAAAAGACGACTTTATTGGAAAGCCAATATGGAAGTCACCCTTATGGTGTAATTTTCCTGAATGGGAAACGATTTGGAAACAACGATTAGTTGAAGCATCGCAGTTGCAGACGCCAGTCATCACGAAAGACATTTTTCAGGGCAAAGATGGCTCGGATTATTATGCCGAGGCCTCTGCCACCGCTCTGTATGATCCTGATAATGGCGAGCTTTTGGGCTATCTAGTTCAAGCTATTGATACGACAAAGTGTCAACTAATTGAAGATAAGAACCAAGCAAATGAAGCTAGGTTAGAATTTATTCTCGAGCGATGCCATATCGGTAGTTGGGATTATAATCATATCGACGATACAGCGCATCGCTCTCTAATGCATGATCAAATATTTGGGTATGACCAGTTGTTGCCGCAGTGGACTTATGAGATGTTTCTCAACCATGTCATCCCTGAAGAAAGGGATGATGTTGATAAGGGATTTCAACAGGCGGTTAAGAATAAAGCTGATTTTACGACGGAGTTTAGGATTCGTCGTAAAGACGGTGAAATTCGTTGGATTTTAGCGTCAAGTGGACACCCGGTTGATGCAACAGGGCTGGCTAAATTGAGGGCTGGAACCGTACAGGACATCACTGAATTAAAGCAAGCCGAGATAGCTAAATTAAGCCATAGTGCCGAGCTACAAAGTTTGTTTAACGCCTTACCCGATACGTATTATCGTATGACATCCGATGGGACCATCCTCGATTATCGAGCACAACAGAAAAGCGAACAAGATGAAAACCCGGATAATTTTGTTGGTAAGCGGATGGCTGATTTTTTGCCGGATGATATTGCTCTGTTATTCCAATCAAAAATTGATGAGGCATTACAGGCAGAACAGGCTGTAACTTTTAACTATGCTTTGCTGGCTAATCATCAAATGACCCATTGTGATGTTCGTCTTAATAGAATCCCTCATAGTGATCAGCTTATCTGTGTCATTCGGGATGTGACGGATGAGTTTAAATCGAAGGAGTCTTTGGCTACCAGTGAACAACTATTTCGTACGTTTTTTGAACAGGCCGCCGTTGGTGTAGCGTTGGTGGATGCTGAAAAGGGAACCTTCGTTCGTATTAATCAGCGGTTTTGCGACATGCTCGGTTTCTCTGTCGAAGAGATGGTCAATGGGAAACACTTTAGAGCTATTACGCACCCCGACGACTTACCATTAGGTTTGAATAATCTCGAAGCAATACGTAGTGGGAAAAAACGTAAAGCAAGCCAGGAAAAACGTTATATTCATAAGGATGGTCATGTTGTCTGGGTTGAACTGAGCGTATCTTCTACTTCAAAAAATGGCGAACCTGCCCAGACGATGATTGCTATTGCTCAAGATATTAATCTACGAAAAAAAGCTGAAGAGAAGCTTCAACTATCTGCAAGAGTCTTTAGTGATACTCAAGAAGGCATCGTCATTACAGATGCTCAACAACTCATCGTTGATACTAATCCAGCATTTAGCCAAATCACCGGTTATAGCCGCGAAGACGTGCTCGGTAAATCGACAAGCTTGCTAAGTTCCGGTAAACAAAGTCCGCAATTTTATGCACAAATGTGGGCCGCAATTACAGAGAATGGTCACTGGCAAGGTGAGGTCTGGAACAGGACAAAAGAGGGAGAGCTGTTTGCTGAGTTACTGAACATCTCGTCGTTAACTAATGAGCATAATCAGGTGACACATTATGTGGGTGTGTTCTCCGATATTACGAGTATCAAGCGGCAACAAGAAAAGCTCAACTTGATGGCTCACTACGATGTTCTCACGAACCTACCTAATAGAACCCTGTTTATCGATCGTTTTCATCAGTCCATTGCCCATAGTAAACGCACAGGGCATCAATTAGCCGTGTGCTTTCTCGATTTAGACGATTTTAAACCCGTAAATGATAATTATGGTCATGACATAGGTGATCGCTTATTAGTTGAAGTCGCCGCTCGAATCACAGGCTGTATTCGAGATGAAGATACTGTTTCACGTCAAGGTGGGGATGAGTTCGCCATACTGCTGAATGATATTAAATGCGTTTCAGAGTATGAGGTGACTATCCAGCGTCTTCATCAAGTGTTGGCCATGCCCTATTTTATTGATAGTGTGCAACATAAAGTGACCGCTTCCAGTGGCGTGACCCTCTACCCCTCAGACAGTGGCGATATCGATACCCTGTTGCGTCATGCTGATAACGCGATGTATCAATCTAAACTGTTAGGAAAGCATCGTTCTCAATTATATAGCCCCGATTCGGATCAGCGGATTATTCAAAAGAATCTTCAGCTAGAAGAGATCGAGCAAGCCTTAGTTAATCATGAGTTTCAGCTGTATTATCAGCCAAAAGTGAATATGGTGACAGGGGAGGTGTTTGGCGTTGAAGCGTTAATTCGTTGGCTGCATCCGGAAAAAGGGCTTATCCCCCCACTGGCGTTTTTACCCTATATCGATGGTGCGCCGCTGGAAATTAGGCTTGGTGAGTGGGTTATTAATGAAGCCCTACAGCAACTTAACCACTGGCAGCAGCAGGGTGTTGATCTTGAAGTGAGTATTAATATCTCATCGGACCATCTGTTGTCACCTATGTTTGTTACCGTACTCGAAAAGTACATAGCGGCGTACCCTTCAGTTAATGCACAACGTCTACAATTAGAAATATTAGAAAGCTCTGCTTTAGGTGATCTCAATACCATTACCCGTATTATCGAAACCTGCCAAAATAGCTTCGGCGTTAGTTTTGCGTTAGATGATTTTGGTACCGGTTATTCATCCTTGACCCATTTAAGAAGCTTACCGGTTAATACGATTAAGATTGATCAAAGCTTTGTACGCGATGTGCTCGATGATCCGAGTGATTATTCCATTATTGAAGGTGTAATCTCTCTAACGAAAGCCTTTAATCGTAACGTGATAGCGGAAGGCGTTGAAACCTCTAATCACGGCCTGATGTTATTGGTGATGGGCTGTGAGCAAGCTCAGGGGTACGCTATTGCTAAACCGATGCCCGCGGGAAGTTTAATCCAGTGGTTAAACGATTATATACCGAATAAGGCATGGCTTGATTGTGGTCAACAGCAACGTAGTAATAAGGAAAAGAGTCTCGAGATCTTTAGGCTAATTAATAATCAGTGGATAGAAAAACTGCGGAGCAAGGTAGCCTGCTCTGGGCATGACATGGCTAATTGGCCTATTTTCGATCATCAGCTCTGCCAATGCGCTAGCTGGATCCGTCGGGAACAGCAAAATCAGTTATTTGATAAAGAAGAGGTTCAACGGCTCAAAGAGACGCATGCAAAGCTGCATGCGATGGCTGATCTAATGCAGCGCCAGTATGACGCGGGTGATATTACTGCGGCACGTGCCAGTTTATCAGCGTTGGAGTTAGTTTTTGAGGAACTGAGCAAGGGTGTTGGCTAACTTGGGTATTATCAACGCCAAGGGCTGTGTGTGACCGGCAATCCTAGAGGAACAAAAGGTATTTATATCGTTTCTTAACGGATATTGATCGATAATCTATTTTAAATCAATGAGTTGTATGGTGAGGATGGAGGGAATTGAACCCCCGACCTGCCCCTTAGGAGGGGGCTGCTCTATCCAGCTGAGCTACATCCCCATACAAGTATTGATGCCTCGATGCATGGACGAATGACATGCATATGTGATCCCACTTACAGCCTTGATTAGGTTTGATTCAATCGAGTTGAACTTAAGTTGAACTTAAAGGGGAGACAACGGCGTGAATTCTACTTGTTCCGAAGGCTGAGGTCACGGGGAAATACTAAAAAAGTCAGGCTTTTCCAAGACTGTTTTGCGCGGCGTAGTTACCCTTTCCACCGCTCTGATTATAGAGGGTGTTTTTCTGGTTTTGTCCTCTGAGAATATTCATCAGTTGTTCCAGATTGCGGCTATTACGAGTAATGACTATTTCGTTACGCTTATTTTTATCATTAACCTGTCGCAGTATCTGCTCGAGCTCACTCCAGTGAGCCTTGAATGACAGTGCTTCCGCTTCAGTTAAACGTGTTTGGTAGTCTGTTAAGCCGGTTTTGTCGGGGGTAATACCTGCCGCACTAAAATATTGATTGCGGGCTTGGTTGTTTTCTTCTAACTGCAGAAGCACCGCTGTTTTGTTTTCAACCAAGGTTTGCAGTTGCTCAACTTCCCGCTGCTGCAGTGCTTGATATTCGGCATCGAGCAATTCATTGAGAGTCGTTAGAAAAGCAATGCCCTGAGTGGTCAGGGCATTTATTTGCTCAAGTGGCGGCAGCGGATTTGTCACAATATTGTGGGTCCCGATATTAGTCCAGCAAACTTTCTAACTGGAACAGATTGCGAGCAGTGCTCTCATAATCGATCTGATAACTACCGCTATCAATAGCGGCTTTCAGATCAGCGACTTTCTGTTCGTTAACGGTGAAACCTTCTTCAGCCACCTGTCCGGCGCTTTTCTGTACCGCCTGAGCTGCCGCACTCAAACTTACGCCAGACGAACGTGTCGATTCTGTCGCAGTGTTTGACTGTGATTGCGATGCACCACTCTCGGTTGCAGGTTGTTCATTTACCTTGGCACGAGAGTTAGTCGCCTGTGAAGAAGACGTTAAACCCGTGATATCAATAACCATTTTCTGGTCCTCATACTGTTCTATACACAGCTATCGGCGAGTCGATGGGAAACTTTAACAGTATTTGTAAAATAATGGCTTTAGTATAGCAGTTCATATATCGACCTGCGAGGTGCTGTTATCGGCCATTGACAGTGACAACGCCCTGACTTTTAACATAACCATAGACCCGCTTACCTGAGCGGTTGTTAATAACCGATATTTGCTCACCAAAGGAACCGTCTTGTTGGGCGGTGCCTGTCATTCGCACAGACATTGGGCCTTTATTAGCCTCAATATAAACGACGTCACCTTTGCGGACCAGTAACTTTTTTTCAATCTGTGAGGGTGAGATTACCTGATTAGCTGCGATCGAGCGTTTTATTTCTCGGCCAATGAGTTCACCAGGGTTTGTAAAGTAGGGTGATGTTATGCGTTTGATATCAAATGCTTTGAGATAAATATCAGAATCCCCCAAAATGGTGCCTTTTCTTAATGCGCGGCTAGTGAGAACGATGGGCAGCCATTGTTCCACCGTAGCGGAGAGATAAATAGTCCACGCGGGTTGCTGGCAGATTGCTTTCGCCGAGATGCGATTAGCTCTGCTGGGCGCGTGGGTAATGGCGATGGGTCCATTGCACTGGCGTTTGTCGAGTGTCTGTGCGAGTGGCTTTACTTTGATGATGGTGCGAGCCAGCGGGTGGCTAATTTGGTACTGTTTTTCTAAGTAATGTTGCGCATTCTTAGTGATTGAGGTCGAATCTTCTGACTGTGCGCCCTTTACTGGCACGGCTAACATAGCTATAAGTGTGATTATTGTGGAGAATGTATATTTTTTCACGCTGAATCCAGAAGTTCTCATTGCAACCTTGTTATTGCAATCAGGTTGTCAATGTTCAGGTAACGCTTAGTACAGAGAGCATCATGTCAGGTATAAACAGTACTGTAAACCAACGTACCAATATGGCGGGACAAAACCGCCTTGAGCTGCTTTTGTTCGGACTTAATGATGATCAAATTTATGGTATCAATGTATTCAAAGTCCGTGAAGTTCTAACCTGCCCTGAACTGACCGGCATCCCTAAGCAGACCACGGCTTTGAAGGGGCTTGCACATATTCGCGGTGAAACGATTCCGGTGATCGACCTGTCTCAGGCCATTGGTGGTACTCCGGTCGATGCCGCAGAACGGCTGAATTGTTTTTTGATTGTTTCAGAATACAACCGTCGGGTCTTAGCCTTTTTAGTGCGTAATGTTGATCGTATTTTGCCCGCCAAATGGGATCAGGTGAGTCCACCGCCAATCGAAACCAAAGAAAAGAATTATCTGACCGCCGTAGTTCAGTATGAGAATGGTTTGATTGAGATTTTGGATGTTGAGCAGGTACTGGCCGATCTTATCCCAGTGAGTACGGATGTGAAGTCCACCACGATCACTGAGAGCGTTAAAAAGAGCGCTGCGGGATATCGTATTTTGGTTGTCGATGACTCAAGTGTTGCCAGAACGCAGGTGAAAAAAGCACTGGAGAATCTGAATATCAATGTCGTTACCGCGAATGATGGTCAGGCGGCACTGGATATGTTGACTCAGCTAGCGGATAAAGAGCAAAAATTGACCGATACTTTCCTGATGGTTATCTCTGATATTGAAATGCCTCAGATGGATGGCTATACGTTAGTTAAGCGAATTCGTGAGGACATACGCTTAAAGTCCTTGTATGTTATGTTACATAGCTCTTTAAGTGGTCGCTTTAATTTAGCGATGGTCAAACGTGTTGGTGCCGATGCTTTTATCGGTAAGTTTAATCCAGATGAACTGGCTGACGCGGTGATTAAGCGAATTGAGTCAATCGAGGGGTGAGTCACTCAACGCAGAATGAGGACATAACGCTGAACGATAATAAAATAAGAATTACTCAACCAGAGTTCGATCAGTTTTGTCTCTTTCTTGAGAAGGCTTGCGGTATTTTGTTGGCAAAACATAAGCAATATCTGGTTGAGAGCCGGCTAGGCAAAATTCTTGCTGAAGGTGAATATAGCTCACTTGGCCAATTGACCGCTGTATTGGGGCAGCCCGGTAACAGTTGTCTTAAAGAGCAGGTCATTAATGCGATGACTACGAATGAGACGCTCTGGTTTCGTGATATACACCCCTATACTATTTTAAAAGAAAAACTCCTGCCGGAGTTGGCGGTTAATGCTTCCTCTCAACGATTAAAAATCTGGTCGGCAGCCTGTTCAACCGGTCAGGAACCCTACTCAATCAGTATGATTATTGATGAGTTTAAGAGCGAATATCCCGGGGCTTTGCGTTTAGGTGAGGAGATTATCGCCACCGATATTTCCACCCGTGTGCTTGAGCAGGCGCGTTTAGCCGAATATGAGATGCTGGCGCTGGGTCGAGGGCTATCGCAGGATCGGCTAAAAAAGTTTTTTGAGCCCAGCGTTGAAGAAGCTTGGAAATTGATACCAAAGATCAAACAGCGGGTAACCTTCAGAGAGTTGAATCTGTTAGGGGAGTATCCCGATATTGGCCCTTGCGACATTGTATTTTGTCGTAATGTGTTGATCTATTTTTCGACATCGCGCAAGCGTGATATTTTGCAAAAAATTCACAAAGTACTTAAGCCCGGGGGCTATTTATTGTTGGGAGCCTCAGAATCTATTGGGAATCTCAACGACCTGTTTGACATGATTCACTGCCGCCCTGGTATCATCTATAAAGCTAAATAAAGATTTCCCTTCTATTCGCTTTCTAAAACGAGGCAAGTAAGGCGATCTGACGGTTGATCAGCTTGCTTGCCGCCCTCTCTTTTTTCTTGCCGCTTTGCCGCTATTGCCCGGATAGCGGTTGCCGCTTTGGTATAGAGCTGTTTTTAACTATCTGTATTTCAATGGAATTTCTATTCTGGTATCAGTTTTGCATTATGTCTGTGTAAGAAAACACTGGAGGTAAACTGATGGCAATTAGCTTTGATAACGCACTGGGGATTCATGAACAGGCCGTTGGCCTGCGGATTCAACGTGCCGAAATTCTGGCCAATAATATTGCTAACAGTGATACACCGAATTACAAAGCTCGGGACATCGATTTTGAAAGTGTCTTAAAGGGTGTTCAAGAGGGTCAGCAGCCATTGCAGATGAGCCGCACGAGTGAGAATCATAATGCGGGGCTGATCAATTCTGATTTTGCATCAGAGTTGATGTATCGAATGCCCACTCAGCCGAGTGTTGATGGCAATACGGTGGATATTCAGGCAGAGATGGCCCGCTACACCGAAAATGCAATTGATTATCAGGCATCGTTTCAGTTTCTGGATAATAAATTTAAAGGCTTAACTAGCGCGATTAAGGGTGAGTAATCATGTCTCTGGGTAATGTTTTTGATATAGCGGGTTCAGCCATGAGCGCACAGACAGTGCGACTGAATACCACAGCCAGTAATATGGCTAATGCCGAGAGTGTTAGCAGTAGTGCTGATGAAACCTATCGTGCCCGTAAGCCGGTGTTTGAATTAAAGCAGATGGATAACGTTCAGCCAGGTAGTGCGCCGTTAGGTGTGCAGTCTGGGCAGGGTGTTGCTATCGCAGGGATTGTGGAAAGTGATGCGCCTCTGCGTCAGGAGTACAACCCAGATCATCCGATGGCCGATGAAAATGGTTATGTTCACTACCCCAATGTCAATGTTGTAGAAGAGATGGCGGATATGATCTCTGCGTCACGCTCTTTTCAGATTAATGCTGAGATCATGAATACGGCAAAACAGATGATGCAGCGAGCACTAACTCTGGGGCAATAAGCGCAGAACGTCTGAAGTGAGGTAAAAATATGAGTGTTAATGACGTTTCAGGAACGCAGTCGATCTACGAGCAGATCAATGCGCAGAATCAGAGCAGCTCCACATCAACTACGAGCAGTAGTAGTGAAGATAGCGAGATGTTCATGAAGCTGATGATCGCGCAGCTACAAAATCAGGATCCGACTAGCCCGGCCGAAACCAGCGAATTCATGCAGCAGATAGCCAGTATGAGTACGGTTGAAAATATCGCTAAGCTAAATACCACCATGGAGACGATGTCAGCTTCGTTGCTGTCGAGTCAGGCGGCATTACAGGCTTCGTCGATGATTGGTCAGGATATTTATGCCAAGACAGATACGGCGCAAGTGGCTGAATCTGGCGAGATTCGAGGAGTCGTTGAATTGCCGGTTAGTACCGAAAATCTACGGGTTTCAATCTACGATAGCGATAATAATCTGGTGGATGAAGTCGAGATGGGCAGTCAGGCGGCTGGTGATCAATACTTTGTATGGAGTGCGGGCGATCGTCCTGCCGGAGACTATCGAGTAGTCGCGCAGGCACAAGTTGATGGTAACTACGAAACCGCGACTAGCTATATTGCTTACAACGTTAATAGCGTCACGCTGGGACAGAATGGTATTGGTATGAAAGTGAATACCGATGCAGGCTCAGTCGACTTTACTGATGTCAAACGAATAGGTTAAATCGGAGAGATAATTATGGCGGGTTTTAGCACTGCGATAACAGGTTTAAAAGCGGCATCGACTGACCTTGATGTGACCGGTAACAACATTGCAAACTCCAGTACCGTTGGCTTCAAATCCTCGCGTACCGAGTTTGGTGATATCTATGCTTCTGCGGTAGTGGGGGCAGGTTCAAGTAATGTAGCTGGTTCCGGTGTGACCGTCACGGACATCGCACAAAATTTTGAAGCGGGTACGACTGAATTCACCAGTAACAACCTAGATCTAGCGATCAATGGATCGGGCTTCTTTCAGTTGGATGATGGTCAGGGTGGCGTTACTTATACCCGTGCCGGTGCTTTTGAGTTGGATAAAGATGGTTACATCGTGTCTAAAACGGGTAAGTATCTGCAAGGGTATGGTTTGGATGATGACGGTAACCGTTTACCTTTGCAAAGCCTAGCAGTAACAGAGAAAGAAAGTCCGCCTAATGCAACCAGTAATATCGACCTGTCGTTTAATATTAATGATGCGGAAGACCCAACACTGTTAAGTACGCCGTATGATAAAGACGTACCCGCCACCTTTACTTACAGTACCACGGTGCGGACATATGATTCATTGGGTAATGAAAACACCATTAAATATAATATGGTTGAACAGCGTCCCGTTCGTGATGTTTATGCGGTCGATGTGAGTTTTCCCGATACTTTAAATATTAGTGGTGTTGATGTTAGTTTTGATGCATCAGGTACCCCCTCGGCTGCCGATCTAAGTACGTTGCAGAATACTGATAAGCGTATCGATACATCGACACTGACATTTACTCAGGATGCTACCGCTGCAGCGGGTGTTGGAACGGTGAGCTTTGAAACTTACTCTCAATACAGTAGTTATGGTGACATGCTCATTCAGGATAGTGGTGGAGTGGATATTGTCCCTACGAAAACTGAACGTGATGCGAATGAGAACAAGGCTTATACATTAGGGAGTCCCGATGCTGATACTGAGCTGAGTATCGGTGGCGTGGCGATTAGTATTCCTAGCGGTTCTACCTTAAATGAAATCTCCGCCCTGATTACCGATAAGCAAGCTGAGATTAAAGACCGTAATCCAAGTGTTGAATCGGTCACTGTGGTTGAAGAGGGTGGTACGTTTCAGTTAGATGTTCGCTTTAAGGCGGAATATGGCGATATTGGTACTGGATTTAGCGTAGCCGAAACCGGTTCTTCAACTATTGCGGTATTAACGGCCAATGCTGATGACACCTATGAAGGGGATAATAGTTATCGTGGTCAGTATCAGATGTATGCTTATCTGAACGGTACTGAATTGCTGGATATTGGTAAGAGTGTTGATCCTGGCGAGTCTGGTTTTTCAACCGATAGTACCGATACCCTAAGCGAAGTTGGTGCGGTGATGCTTGGGTTTGATCCGAGTACCGGCTTTTTGGATAGTGTTAATGGCACCAGTTTCGTTGCGGGTGCAACGGCACCTGCTTTAACGGTTAAAGGGGCTGATCCTGCGAACACTGAAACCGAGATCGATCTGGATTTGACCGATAGTACACAGTTTGCTTCCGCTTCGATCGTCAAATCATCCTCTCAGGATGGTTATACTAAGGGTGATCTGATCGGTGTCAGTTTTGCTGAAACCGGCGAGATGGTGGCGAGTTTCTCTAATGGTGAAACCCAAAACCTAGGTGTGGTTGCCTTTGCGACCTTTGAAAATCAGTCGGGCTTACAACCATCAGGCGATACTGAATGGACAGCGACCCTGTCATCCGGAAGTGCGCTGCTGAACCCACCGAGTACTGGTTTGAATGGTAGTTTACGTTCGGCGGCTCTAGAGCAGTCAAACGTTGATTTGTCGACTGAATTGGTTGCTTTGATTGAGGCGCAGCGTAATTTCCAGGCGAACTCTAAAACCCTAGAAACGTTGAATACCGTCACTCAGGCGATTCTCCAGATCTAATTTTGGGTAATAACTCAGTTGTTTATAAGGCGGCCTCGGTCGCCTTTTTTACGTCTTTATGAAAGGTTGGCACAGGCATTGCATTTTTAACTATTAGTGAATTTAAACCACTAAAGCGGCAATGTCTGACCGTTTTAGTGTTAAGGCGGCAAACGGGGTATCCAATGGATAAAGTGTTGTATCTGGCTATGAGTGGCGCGCGCGAGAATATGCGCTCTCAGCAAGCCCACGCGAACAATCTTGCGAATGCGACGACAACAGGCTTTAAGGCTGACTTTGCTCAAGCGCGGGCAATGCAAGTCGAGGGCGATGGTTTTGCTTCAAGAGTATACGCCATGGCCGAACGTCCCGGTACGAATATGGCCACAGGCACGCTGATGCAAACAGGGCGGTCAATGGATGTTGCCATTGATGGCGATGGTTGGATAGCGACCATCGATGCTGAAGGCAACGAGGCTTATACCCGCCAAGGTGAGTTACAGATTAATAGCCTTAATCAGCTAGTCACTCACTCGGGTGATCAGGTGATGGGCAATGGTGGAATACCTATTACTTTACCGCCCTTTGAACAGTTGGAAATCGGCGGTGATGGCACGATTACTATTCGTCCGGCTGGCGATGGGGCTAATGAACTGGCGATTCTTGATCGTATTAAACTGGTTAATCCCGATGCCGGTGAGCTGTTTAAAGGGGTCGATGGCATGATGCATACCGGCAATAATCAGCCGTTGTTGCCGGATGACAATGTGAAAATACGTTCCGGTTTTTTGGAGTCCAGCAATGTGAACTCGATATCTGAGCTCACCTCGGTCATTGACCTAGCGCGTCAGTTCGAGATGCAAGTGAAAATGATGAAAACGGCAGAAGAGAACTCCTCTGCCGCAACACAAATATTGTCACTTCAGTGACAGCATAATAATGAATAATGCAGGTGGAGAATAAGTATGCATGGAGCCCTCTTTGTAGCAAAAACGGGTTTGAGCGCGCAGGATACCTCCCTGAAAATCATATCCAACAACTTGGCAAACGTCAGTACGGTTGGCTTTAAAAAAGATCGCCCTGTCTTTGAAGACCTGATGTATCAGATTCAACGTCAGCCCGGTGCGCAGACCGCCGATGACTCTCAGTTACCTTCGGGTTTGCAGTTGGGGTCGGGTGTTCGAGTGGCTGGCACGCAAAAACTGTTTCAGGAAGGCGAGCTGGAAACCACCGGTGAATCCTTTGATATCTCGATTGAAGGGCGCGGCTTTTGGCCCGTCGCATTGCCTAATGGTGATACCGGCTATACGCGCCACGGCCAGTTTCAGCTGAACTCTGATGGTGAAATAGTGACATCGGAAGGGTACTTGCTCGAACCCGGTCTGACCCTGCCTGACGAAGTGCAGTCGATGACGGTGGGGGTCGATGGTGTGGTTAGTGTGGTAGTGCAGGGGGATGCAACACCACAAGAGATTGGTCAGCTTCAGCTGGCTGATTTTGTTAACGCTCAAGGGTTGCAGTCTTATGGCCAAAACCTCTACCTCGAAACAGCCGCCAGTGGTAATCCCGTACTCTCTAACCCCGGAGAAGGGGGGACTGGTCAGCTCCGTCAGGGCATGTTGGAGGGCTCTAACGTGAATGCCGTTGAAGAGCTGGTGAATATGATCACCACCCAGCGTGCTTACGAGATGAACTCGAAAGTGATCTCGACCGCTGATCAGATGTTGTCTTACGTAACTCAGAATCTATAAGTATGAGTTGAGAGGTTTACCGATGAAATTACGTCTAACTATACTGGCTGTCATACTTATTTTAGGTGGGTGTACCAGTGCCGTGCCAAAGCCTGATAATCCTCGCTTTGCACCGGTTCGTCCTCAGGCGATGGAGGCTCCACGAGAGGTGACAGGTTCTATTTTTAATGCCGCCACCAGTAACAGTTTGTATGGTGATGGCCGAGCGCATCGGGTCGGCGATATTATTACGATCGTATTAGAGGAAAGCACCTCCTCAACGAAAAGTAATAAAACCTCGGTGGATAAATCAAATTCACAAACGATAGACTCGCCAACGGTTTTTGGTATTCAGCCAACGATTTTAGGTAAGCCTCTGAGCTTTGGTTCGGGTGATTCAGAAACAGCGTTTGATGGTGAAGGCTCATCCGATATGAGTAATAGTCTGGATGGCAATATTACCGTGACGGTGCATGAAGTATTGCCGAATGGGCTAATGATTGTGAAAGGTGAGAAGTGGCTAACCCTGAATCAGGGGGATGAATATATTCGAGTGAGCGGCATGATTCGGCCACAGGATATCACCTCCAGTAATACCGTGAACTCAACCCAGCTAGCCGATGCGCGGATCACCTATAGCGGCTCGGGTGAGCTGAATGATTCCAACTCGATGGGTTGGTTGTCAAAATTCTTTATTGGCCCGCTGTGGCCGTTCTAAGGGAATGATACGGAGAACCATGATGAATCGTTTCTGGATGATCGCTTTAATGACCTTGCTGTTTAGCAGCACAGTTAATGCCGAACGGATAAAAGACCTAACGTCCGTCGCTGGGGTACGTAGTAACCAATTAGTGGGCTATGGCTTAGTGGTGGGCTTGGATGGCACCGGCGATAAAACATCATTTACCTCGGCGACCTTTCGCAACATGTTGAATAACTTTGGCGTGGCGATTCCGCCGAGCATGGACCCTTCCTCGAAAAACATTGCCGCGGTGGCGGTGCATGCGGATCTGCCACCTTTTGCTAAGCCCGGTCAGGTGATCGATGTCACCGTATCGACCATTGGTGATGCTAAAAGCTTGCGGGGTGGCAGCTTGATTATGGCGCCGCTGAAAGGTGCCGATGGTCAAATCTATGCGATTGCACAGGGTAACCTAGTAGTCTCTGGTTTTGGTGTACAAGGTTCTGATGGATCTCGCTTATCACTCAATGTGCCCAGTGTTGGGCGTATCCCCGGCGGCGCGTCCGTTGAACGAACGGTGCCGAATGCATTTGCACAGGGCGATAGCTTAGTGCTGAATTTGAACTATGCTGACTTTACCACGGCGCGTCGGGTCGCCGAACAGATCAACAGTTTGTTAGGCCCCGGTATGGCTCAGGCGATGGATGCAACCTCGATTCGAGTGTCTGCCCCTCGGAATCCCAATCAGCGAGTATCTTTTCTGTCGGTGTTGGAAAACCTAGAGGTTCAGCCTGCGCAGGAAGTGGCTAAGGTCATTATTAACTCACGTACCGGCACCATTATTATCGGTCAGAATGTTCGTGTCTCGCCGGTCGCTATCACCCATGGTGGTATGACGGTGGCGATCACCGAAGATCTGAATGTCGATCAGCCGAATGCGCTGGCGGGTGGTGATACGGTCATTACGCCGCGTACAGGCATTGAAGTCGATGCGGGGAGTGGCCATATGTTTGAATTTTCGCCGGGTGCTTCTTTGCAGGATATTGTTGAAGCGGTTAACCAAGTAGGGGCTGCTCCAGGTGATCTAATGGCGATTTTGGAAGCGTTGCGGCAAGCCGGTGCCCTAAAAGCAGAACTGATTGTTATCTGAGGCTGATGATGAACACTGACCCGAGTCAACATGCTCAGCTTTTCACCGAATTAGGTGAGATGAATAAGTTGCGCCAACAGGCTAAGGATAAAGATCCTGAAGCCCTGCAAGCGGTGGCGGAACAGTTTGAACAGTTGTTTTTAAACATGCTGGTCAAAAGTATGCGCGAAGCCAATGCTAGCTTTTCCGAAGACAGCTATTTCAATAGTCCGCAGGTGGAATTTTATCAGCAGATGAGCGATACCCAGCTGACGAAAGAGATCGCCGAAAATAAAGGCTTTGGTTTAGCTGAGATTTTGGTGCGGCAGTTGGGCGGCAATGTTGATCCACGACTGGAGAGTGATGATGAGGAAAATCGGCTGAAACCGCTATCCGACTCAGAACGGATGTTAAACCGCACCGTCGATACCGCCGCGAGTATGGCGGCGTCTGCGATTTTGGGTCAAGCACAGGCGAATAGCCGAGCATTAGAGCAACAAGCCGAGCAAGAATCGACGCAAGCGGCACTCGACGTTCCTGAAGCTACAGAAGTGAGTGTTAGTGACACCGCAGCACAGGAGCAGACAGCAACAGAGCCTTCGCAGCCGAGACGTTTCGATACTCCAGAGCAGTTTGTGGCAACCCTATTACCGTTGGCCGAGAGCGTGGCGGCAGAGTTGGGGGTTGATCCTAAGGTGTTATTAGCCCAGTCGGCACTTGAGACCGGTTGGGGACGCTATCTGATTCAGACACCCGATGGCACCAGCCATAACCTCTTTAATATTAAGGCGGATAGCCGTTGGGATGGCGAGAAAGCGCAGGTGGGCACCGTCGAATTTCGTGATGGTGTGGCGCAGCAGGAGCGTGCTTCGTTTCGAGTATACGATTCTTATGAGCAGAGCTTTCGTGATTATGCCGAGTTTTTAACTAACAGCCCGCGTTATCAACAGGCACTCGAACAGGCCGGTGATCCATACGGTTACCTGAGTAGTTTACAGCAGGCCGGTTATGCCACAGATCCCAACTATGCCGAGAAAATCGGTCGAATTTTTGATGGGGATGTTTTGGCGGGGCTTAGCACCGGTACGAGTGTCGGTTCTAGTATTAAAGAAAGTTAGGGGTTGGCCGCTATAGTGAGCAGTCATAAGGTGAAACCTGTCTGCTCCCTGCTTTGCCGATAGAGTGTTCCCGGGAGTTTATATATGTCCAATTTGTTAAACATTGGTAGTCAGGCCGCGCAGGCCAACCAAGCCGCGCTGAATACTGTCGGTCAAAATATTAGTAACGTCAACACGGATGGCTATAGTCGTCAGCAGGTCGGTTTAGTCACCATGCCTGATCTGTCCGGTGTATTCGTACAGGATATTGAAAGGATCACCGATCAGTTTCTTACCCAACAGGTATGGACCGATCTGTCTTCCTATAATCAATCATCTACCTATGCTGATATGTCTTCACGGTTAGATAATATGCTGGCCAGTGATACGCAAAGTGTATCTGCTGCCTTAGATGATTATTTTGGCGCGTTGCAGAATGTGGTCGATGACCCCACCTCTATTGCCAGCCGAGAACTCTTTGTCGCGCAATCCGATGCCTTAGTGCAGCGTTTTAATAGTTTAGATGCCACGATTCTTAGCCAAGAAGAAACGATTAATCAGCAGCTTGAAGGGTATGCCAGCCAAGTATCGACCTTAGCTGAAAGCATTGCCGCGCTGAATAAAAATATCCAGATCGCCGATGCCGCCAATAACTCGGCCAATGATCTACGTGATCAACGAGATGAGCTGACCAATCAACTGACAGAGTTGGTTGGTGTGGCGGTGGTTGATCAAAGTTCTGATCAATACAGTATCTTTATCGGTAATGGGCAGCCGTTAGTGGTTGGTTCGTCCGCTGAGCGAGTGATCACCGTGCAGGGAGATCCCGATGGTTCGCAGAATGAATTGGCGCTGGTTATTGCCGGTAATGTGACCAATATCAACGATTCAGTGACCGGCGGAAAAATCGGTGGTTTGCTGGAATATCGTGAAGAGGCGTTGGGTGATGCGCGTAACGAGCTGGGGCTCATTGCGATCGGTTTTGCCGAAAGCATGAATGAACAGCATCAGGCCGGTATTGACCTGAATAATGATTTCGGTGGCAACCTGTTTACCGATATGAACAGTGATGTATTACAGCAGCAGCGGATATCCTCAAGCAGTAATAATATTTCCAATATACAGACGGCGCAGGTGGAGATTCAGGATATTTCCCAACTGCAGGCGTCGGATTACGAATTAGTGGTTGGCGCTAACAATAAGCTAACCCTTACTCGTAATAGTGATGGTCAGCAGATCTCCATCAATCAACTGACGGAGGTCACCGATCCGACACCGTTAACCGCGTTAACCTCGAGTGACGTGAGTAACGCCATGGCGTCGGTGGAACAGGGCGAATACTTTTATGATGCCGATAGTGGTTCTCTCTCCTTTGCGGTGGATGGCATCAAGGTGACCATCGATACCTCTAACGCCTTAGCGTCGGGGGATCGATTTTTGATTCAGCCGGTTAAAACCGGCGCTGAAGATTTATCGCTGGTTATTCAAGACGGTCGACAGCTTGCATTGGCTTCCCCTATCCGTGTTACCAGTGGCGTGGATAACCAAGGCACGGGGGTGGCGACGGCTCAGGTGACCGATTCTAGTGATATCGCCGTGACCAGTGGCGAGTTAGCGCCGCCGATACAGATTGTCTTTAATACCCCAGATGCGGGAACTCCTGATTCAGAGATGACCTACACCATTTATGATATGACGGATGCCGATAACCCCGTGGTTTTGGAGCTAGATCCGTTGGTTGGGCCGCTATCTGATCAGGCGTTTACCGCTGGCGGTGAGATTCAGTTAGATGGTTACTCGGTCAGTATTGCTAATCTGCCAAGCCCCGGAGACCGTTTTAGCTTTGGCTTCAACGAAGATGGCGTGTCGGATAACCGTAATGCGATAGCGCTCTCTAACCTGCAGCAAAGTGAGCTGTTAGACAATGGCTCATATCAAGATGTTTATGGCAGCCTCGTTGAAAGGGTCGGTACTCGTACCGCTTCGGCGCTGATCTCCGAGCAAGCGAATAAGGCGGTGTTGGAAACGTCAACCAGCGCCAAAGACAGCGTGTCAGGGGTTAACCTCGATGAAGAAGCGGTAAAGTTGGTGCAATATCAACAAGCCTATCAGGCATCCGCCCAGCTAATTCGAGTCTCTCAGACGATTTTTGACAGTTTGTTAAATAGTTTTTAATAGAAAGGTTGAATTATGCGTATCTCAACCCAGCAGCAGTACTTGAAAGCCGCCGATAATATGCAGCAGAGTCAGGTTAAGTTAGCCAACCTGCAAGAGCAGATCACCACCGGTAAAAAACTGGTGAATCCCTCAGATGACCCCGTTGCCGCGGCGCAGGTAATCAAGCTTGAGCGTGAACTCGCCCAGAGCGAAAAGTACGAAGACAATATCGATGTCACCGAACGTCGCTTAGAGTTAGAAGATACCATCCTTAGCGACATTAATATTGCCGTGGATCGTATGCGTGAATTGGCCGTTCAGGCGGGTAATGGCGTGCTAGGTGATCAGGATCGGGCCAGTATTTCCAGTGAACTATATCAGTTGACGGATTATGTGGCGGGTTTGATGAACACTCAGGATTCTGAAGGTGAATACCTCTTTGCCGGCAGTAAAGGTTCAACTCAGCCCTATGTCGCCTCCGGTGATGGTAGTTATGAATACATGGGCGATGATGGGCAGCGCATGATTCAGGTCGGTAGCAGTCTGTATGTGGCGTCGAATGATTCAGGGCAGTACCTGTTTGAATCAGTTGAAGGGCCTTTGGAAGTCAACCTGACGGGCCAAGCGGTATCGAACGGGAATAGTTTTATCGCTGAAGCAGGGTTTGCCAATGAGGCAGCGGAAGAGGCTTTCTCAAAAGCAACCGATGGACTAGGTGATCTGTCGGTTACCGTGGCGGGCACGGTTGGCAATTATAGCTATACCATCAGTGATAGCGGTGGTAACACGCTGGATTCAGCTGCCTTTGTGCCGGGTGATACTGTTGAATATGAAGGTTTAACCTTTGAGCTTGACCGTACACCGATGGTATCGACTGACTCAGATGAAAATACCATGGTTATTAATACGTCTTCAGAACGAAAGAATATTTTAGAAGTAGCGACTGATTTAGCCAGTGTACTGGCTAAGCCTGTGGAATCTGCGGAAGATCAAACCGCATTGAATGAGGCGGTAGCGACGGGAATTTCGCAGTTCGAAGAGGGCGCCGAACAGATGCTGGCCGCGCGCTCAACCTTAGGCTCACGTCTGCAAACTTTAGAATACGCCACTAGTTCAAATTTGGATTTTCAATTGATCACCGAATCCACCCTGTCATCATTGGAGGATGCGAGTCTGGATGAAGTCATCAGCCAATTCAAATTAGAAGAGATCACGCTTGAAGCCGCACAAGCCACCTTCGGCCAAGTGACATCATTATCGTTGTTTAACTATATCAGTTAATCCGATTGGTACCTCCGTGTGGGGTGCTGGTGCGGTTCGCAAGCTCACCAGCACCTTACGTGTAGGGTGCCGGTGAGGAACGAACCGCACCGGTGGTGTGGAATGAAGAATGAACCGCACCAATGGTTCCGGCGATGAATAAACCGCACTGATGGTGCAATGAAAAATAAACCGCTCCGATATCACGGGTACGGTTCGCAAACTCATCAGCATTTTACGTGAACGGAGGGCAAGGAATGCCTGATTACCGCAGAATGAAGGTTCAGGGTGGAACTTACTTTTTCACGGTTAATTGCGCAGAGCGTCACAATCAGTCGCTATTAACTGATCATATTTCCTCGTTAAGAAAGATCTTCCGCAACGTTAAACATCATCATCCGTTTAAAATCGATGCCATCGTGGTGTTACCCGAACACTTACACTGCATTTGGACGTTACCGCCGGGTGATATGGATTTTAAAACGCGATGGGCCTTGATTAAAGCGGGGTTCTCCCGTGAAATCCCCGCAACAGAAGCACGTTCTCTCAGCCGAATGAAAAGAGGCGAGCGGGGCATTTGGCAACGTCGTTATTGGGAACACTTGATTCGTGATGAACGGGATCTGCGTCACCATATCGATTATATCCATTGGAATCCGGTTAAACATGGTTGGGTCTCAAGGGTGTGCGATTGGCCATATTCCAGTTTTCACCGTTATGTGAAACGCGGTGTTTATCCCGAAAATTGGGCATGGTTTGATAATAACGACATAAACCTCGGAGAATAATGCCGGTGTTGGTGATGCGTCGCCGATGGTGCGGTTCGCAAAGCTCACCAGCACCCTACGGAATGAACTGCACCGATGTCACGGCTGGTGCGGTTCGCAGTCACCTTACATGTAGGGTGCGGTGAAGCATGAACCGCACCGATGGTGCAATGAAGGATAAGCAATCACCGTTGATTGAATCGAAACCTGTTTGTCGATGGTGCGGTTCGCAAAGCTCACCAGCACCCTACGTGGATTTGTACGCTTTGTTCATTTTTTGGCCTTTGTTGGTTTGTAATTTTTCTTTTATCAACGTTTGGCGGCGTTGTTCCAACAGCGGGGCGATTTGGTCGTTGAGCGTTTGCATGGCGGTGATCTGCTGGCTGATCTGCTCGGAGGTGGCTTGATCGGTGGGGGTGGGTAAGGCTTCGGATTGTTTGATTAGCCGTTGTCGGGCCAGCTGTAACTTCTCTACCTCATCCCAATGCTGGTGTTCGGTGGCGGCCAACATCTGTTGGGTTAAGGCCAAGGCCTGGCTGATTTTATCGAGCATGGTTTTATCCTGACTATTTTCTAAAGCCCGCTGATGATTGGCCGATAAAGTAGTTACTTGGCCAGATTAAGGCAGTTGCTAAGCGATTCTGTTAAGACTATCAAAGAACATCAGCGCTGACTCTAAGAAAAGCGTTAAAAGAATCGCTAAAGTATCTAGAAAGATGGTCGATAAAGTATTCCATACCCGGTAGCGCTCCAATGTTAATAGCGTTAGAACGATACCGACAATGCACAAATTAACGGCCAGTCAGAACTGGTTGATATGAGGAGAACAACTCATGAGCTTAGTAATTAATTCCAACATCATGTCGTTAAACGCTCAGCGTAACTTGACTAGTTCGTTGAACGAGCAAGATCAAGCGATGGAGCGACTGAGTAGTGGTAAGCGTATCAACTCAGCGGCTGATGATGCGGCAGGCTTGTCGATCGCTAGCCGGATGACCTCTCAGGTGAGTGGTCTTAACCAAGCGGTACGTAACGCCAACGATGGTCAATCACTGATTCAAACCGCTGAAGGTGCGTTGGACGAATCAACCAACATCCTGCAACGTATGCGTGAACTCTCTATTCAGTCTGCGTCTGGTACCTACGATAGTGGTAACCGTGCAACCATGAATGCGGAAGTCAACCAGTTGATCGCTGAACTGGATCGTATCTCTGAAACCACTAGCTTCAACGGCCAAAATGTTCTTGATGGCAGTATCGGTACGATCAGTCTGCAGGTGGGTTCTGAAGCGAACCAGACTATCGAGATGGAAATCGGCGCAATGGATTCCAAATCATTGGGCTTAGGTTCTACTAGTGCTGATGTCATGGGTGCCTCTATTACCAAAGCTAGTATCGCTCTTGAAAATAATACAGTGCTGATTAATGGCCAGTCTATTATGGCAATCGGTGAGTCCTATACCGGATCCAGCGATAACCTGGGTGACCTTGTTGATTCTATTAATACCAATGTGAGTGGGGTTTCGGCTTCGAGTTATGCAGAGCTAACTGCGACTACTTCAGGTGACGGCATCTTGGTTGAAGGTACCGACACATTAACAGTTACCTTGACTAAGCTTGATGGTACTACTGCAGCAATTAGTGTAACGGATACTGATAGCCTAGAGTCTTTGGTTGATAAGCTAAACGAAGAAGGTGGCGGTTTACTAAGCGCTTCAATTACCGATGATAATGAGCTGAGTATTAGTGCTGAAAATGTTGCGAGTGTGGGTATTACAGATGCTGGTGGAGCCGCTGGTACCATAGCCGCTACTGTACAGGCGTCTATTACTCTATCTTCAGATTCTGGTGATGACATCACTGTCGAGCGTGGTTCAGCCGGTACTACAGCTGATTTAACTGCGTTAGGTTTCCGTGAAAGTAACGTTTCTGGCGTTATTGAAGGGGTTGCTTCAGATGGCGGTACTACGACACTTGCGTCTGGTGATGTCACCATCAATGGTGTTACTGTTGGTGCTGGAGAAACCGGCGATTTACAAGATACTGTGGCTGCCATTAATGCCGTTAGTGATGAATCAGGCGTTACAGCTAATGCCTTTACATCGGTTGAAATTGATACATCTGATACTGCAGGTTCCGGTTTAGCTATAGCTGATTTCAGCTTGAACGGTGTGATTATTGATACTACGAGTGATGCTACTATCGCTGATGTGGCTGCATCAATTAATGCGAAAACAAGCTCTACAGGTATTACCGCGGTTTTAGATGGTCAACAGTTGCGTTTTGAAGGTGATGTATCATCTATAACATTTGGTGATGACACTGGTGCTGCCGATACAGGTGCTGCTTTCCAAGCAGTACTAGATTTGAATACTGCACCTGCTGATACTTTAGGTGGTGTTAAGCTGACCTCTGATAGTGGTTCACCAATTAGCGTTGATGTTACAGCGGATGGTGCGCTGGCAACTGGTCTACTGGATGCTAACTCTACTTCTAGTGGTACATTCGGTTCTTCGCTGAGCAGTCTTGATATTTCTACAGCTGCCGGCGCGCAAAAAGCGATCGGTATCATTGATAACGCACTCGAAACTATCAACTCGACTCGTGGTGATATGGGTGCGGTGGCTAACCGTCTAGACTTTACCGTGAGCAACCTGTCTAACGTATCAGAGAACGTTTCTGCTGCACGGTCACGTATCGAAGATGCTGACTTTGCTGAAGAATCCGCTAACCTGAGCCGTGCGCAAGTGCTGCAACAGGCGGGTACTGCGATGTTGGCTCAAGCTAACGCTGCACCACAGCAGGTGTTGTCACTACTACAGTAAGCGTTTAAACATAGCGCTTTAGGGTTTGACTTAAACGCTATGCTTTCGCTAAGCCCTGTAATCTAAGATCCCTCACCCACCGTTGGTGGGGGATTTTTCGTTGAGGATAATGAAAATGTCAGTTGAATCTATGAATTCAGGCAGCGCGGTTACCGCAACGCAGCCTACCGTATCGCAGTCAGTAGGGTCCAAAAATGGAACGGAAGCCATCAGCAATGTGCCCGTGACTGACAGTGCTCAACAGGATATGACCGCTGAAGAGATGCAGGCGGTTGTGGATAAATTGAATGAATTTATGCATAACGGTCAACGAAATTTGAATTTCTCGGTGGATAGCGAGACCGATGCCACCGTGGTGAAGGTGATGGATAGCGAAACCCAGGAAGTGATTCGTCAGTTCCCCTCTGAAGAGGCGTTAAAACTGGCTAAACATCTTGATGGCATGATGGGGTTAATATTTAACGATCATGCTTGATAGGGTGTAAACTACTATACTAATAAGCGTAGTTTTATATCATTAATTGTTGCTGCATTTAGACGAAAGAGGTTGTGATGGAAACCAGTATTATTTCCGCATTGGGCTTTGGCTCAGGTATCGATACCGTTTCACTGGTTAGTCAGCTTGTCGAGGCCGAAAAGGCACCTCAGCAAGCAAGCCTCGACGCTAAGAAAGAAACGCTAGATGCGCAGATTTCAGCCTACGGTACATTAAAAAGTAGTTTGTCTGAATTTCAGGGGCTGTTAGAGCCTTTGGCGAATAATGATACGTTTAATTCCCGTGCTGTCTCCTTTCCCGAGACGGACGTTGTTACACCGAATAGTCTCGGTGCTAATGCTCAGGTCGGTAGTTATCAGCTGGAAGTGATCGAGGTTGCGCAGGCGCAGTCATTGGCGGTGAGTACGACCGCTTCTGATACAAGCTCGGCGATCAATGTGTCGGGTAATCTGACCATCAGTCTAGGCAGCTGGACCTACGATGAGACTGATCCTGAGAATCCTATACCGCAATCGTTTGCCCTCAACGAAACGCAGACAGCGATCAATATCGCGGTGACCGCTGATGATTCGTTGCAGGATATCGCTGATAAAATCAATGACGCCGATTCCGATGTGCAAGCGTCGGTTTTGCTGGTGGATGGTAATTACCAGCTAATGATTTCAGCACCGTCGGGTGAGAGCAATGCACTGCAAATCACCAGTGATGATGCCAGTAAAGATACCGATGGATTGAGTGCGTTTGAGTTTAACGCGGATTACTCTGGCGGCGTGACTGAAACCCAGCAAGGGCAAGATGCCCACTTAAAACTGAATGGTTTGGATGTCTATCGCGACAGTAATGAGATTGATGATGTGATGCAGGGGCTGTCATTCTCAATCAATAAGGCCAGCCCTGGTGAGAAGTTTACCTTCTCTATCTCTGAAGAGAAGGATTCCGCTGAAACGGCCATCCGTGATTTTGTTGAAGGCTATAACAACCTATATAACACCCTGCAAGCATTGACGGGCATCTCGACTGATGCCGATACGAATGAAACGACACAAGGTGATCTGGCAACCGATGGCACGGCTAAAAACCTGTTAAGCCGTATTCGTAGCATGATTGGGGATGCAGTCCCGGGTGTGAGTGATTTTAATGCCCTGACGAATTTGGGTATTCGTACTGAGTTGGATGGTACGTTGGGCATCGATGAAGATGATTTTGAAACTGCGATGGCTGATCAATTTGATCAGGTTGCGGCTATTTTCTCTCCGCAGACCTCTTCTACTCACAGCGGTGTCGATGTTGTGATTGGTAGTTATGCAACCGAGACAGTCTCTGGTACCTATAGCGGATCGGTGACGACTTCCCCCACTAAAGGCAGCGTGTTGAGTGATGCGGTCTTTGCCGCCTTTAATACAGACGATACTCCCGCGGGTGATTTTACCTTTGCCGTAAGCGTGGATGGTACAACCTCGGGTGAATTAACCTTATCCGGTGATTTCACCACCGCCGAAGAGTTGCGTGCCGAACTGCAAACATTGATTAATAGTGATAGCGAGATCAATAGCACCAAATCCTTTGTGGATGTCACCATTAATGACGATGGCAAAATAGAGCTGCAGTCCCGTCAATACGGTAGTACCTCTAAGGTACAGTTTGCCGCCAGTACAGGCACTGACTTTGCCACCGCAACCGGCTTATCGAATAGCTCGACGGCGACGACTGGGGTAGACGCTGCGGGTATGATTGAAGGTGTAGCCGCATTTGGTTCGGGTGAAGTGCTGTTGCCTGAAATTGGTAGTGATCCTTATGGCCTCAATATAACTGTTGAAGAGGGCGCGACGGGTGACTTTAGTTTCACCTTTTCTCGCGGTTTTGCCGGTGAGCTATCACTGCTGATCGATAATTTTCTCTCGAGTACCGGCGTAATTCAGTCGAGAGAAGATAGTATTAACAACCAGCTTGATGGTATTGAGGATGATCAGGAAAGTCTTGATCGAAAAATGAGTATTACCAGCGACCGCTTAACACAGCAATACTTGGCCATGGAGCAGATTATTGCCAGCTTTAGTAGTACCTCAGACTCGCTGACGGGGCTGACGGATCGTTTACCATTTACATATTCATCATAATTTATAGTGTTTTGGGATTGTTAAAAAATGAATGTTAATCTGAATGCTTTAAAACAGTATAAAAGCGTGGGTCTTTCAACGGCGGTACAGACCGCTTCACCACAGCAGTTGATCACGATGTTGTTTGATGGCGCATTAACCGCGTTGGCAAAAGCGAAGGGTTCTATTGAACGGAAAGATATACAGGGCCGCGCAGACCAGCTGAATAAAGCGAGCGACATTATTCTGGGTTTGAAAGACTTTCTCGATCTTGAAAAAGGTGGAGATATTGCTGAAAATCTGGACGCCTTGTATGACTATATGGTGCGTACTATCTCTAAGGCAAACCGCGAAAATGATGCGGAGACCGTTCAAGAAGTGATGAATCTTTTATTAGAGATTAAATCCGGTTGGACACAGATGGACGTGCCCGCATAACTATTTTGACGCAGAGCGCTGTTTGAGATAACAGCGAATTCTTGCTGAAAACTTTGAAACCGCCTCTGGGCGGTTTTTTGTTGTCTGGTGTTTTTAACACAGGGCATGGCGGATGCTGAGGCGTGTTAGAGAGCGAGTGGCTTTTTAAAGGTGTTAAATTTGAAGGCGTCAAAAAAACATCACTGATTATGTTGTCTTTTATCTCTGCATGTCATAAATTTGACGTATTCTTGTTAGAACCTTGTGCTTAAGGTCTCGGCTGAATCATCAGCCTGTTGATACTGAGCGAGAGTGACTATGAATTTGGTAACCCTATGAGTAGCCCGCTACATATTATTTATATTGATGATGATGCTGATAGCCGAATCCACCTGTCAAAGCGGTTAGACTTCGCTGAAATCAGCCATATAACGACCGATTATGTTTCTTGGCTGCAGAATGTTACGGAGCCGGGAGATCGCGCGGTGGTTTGGTTGGGGCATTGCAGCGTGCCGATCTCGGTGGAAAAGCTGATGCAGCAGTTGGATCAGTTAGATGACAAACTGCCGGTGATCGCGATGACCCCTTGGCCTGCACTAGAGCAGTTGCCGGAACCGTTGCAGGAAAAAATCATCGGGCGGCTGAATCCCGATGCGAGTTTGACCGAACTAACCGTGATGTTGCATCGCGCACTGATCTACCGCCAGTTGCAGCTACAGTATGCTGGGCAGCCAGATCTGTTTTCCCCTAAGTCTGTGGCTAGCCAGTTTGAAGGCATGGTGGGGCACAGCGAGGCGATGGCGCTGGTGCGTAAAATGATCAGTCAGGTGGCCGGACGGGATGTTAATGTTCTGATTACCGGCGAGAGCGGTACGGGTAAAGAGATTATCGCCAATAATCTGCATCGGGCATCGAAACGCAACAGTGGGCCTTTTGTGCCGGTTAACTGCGGTGCAATTCCGGCGGATCTACTGGAAAGTGAGCTGTTTGGTCACGAGCGAGGAGCCTTTACCGGCGCGATCAGCTCGCGGGCGGGACGGTTTGAGTTGGCTAATGGTGGCACGCTGTTTCTGGATGAGATCGGTGATATGCCATTGCCGATGCAGGTAAAGCTGCTGCGGGTATTGCAGGAGCGTTGTTTTGAGCGGGTTGGCGGTAGTGTGACGATCGATTGTGATGTGCGCATTATTGCTGCGACCCATAAAAATCTCGAACAGATGATCATTGAGAGGAGCTTTCGAGAAGATCTCTATTATCGCCTCAATGTTTTCCCGATTGATATGCCGCCTCTGCGTGCCCGCATAGAGGATATTCCACCCTTGGTGGAAGAGTTTTCCCGCCGCGTTGCCAACGATGGTTTTGGCCGTATTCGTTTTCATCCGGCGGCGATCCGTTCGTTACAGCAACATGATTGGGCGGGCAATATCCGTGAGCTGGCCAATCTCGTGGAACGCTTGGCGATTCTCTATCCCGATGCGGTGGTGGGCGTGAGTGAGTTGCCGGCTAAATTTCGTCATATCGATGAGCCGAATCCCGACCTGTATATGGCGTCGGTTGATGCTCAGGACGATGCCGAATCAGATTCAGCGGAACTCTTGGTGTTGCCCGAAGAGGGCATGGATCTGAAAGCCTATACCGAGAATATTGAACAGCGCTTTATTGCTCAGGCGTTGGATAAGACCGGCGGCGTGGTGGCGCGGGCCGCCGATCTGCTGCAGATTCGCCGCACGACGTTGGTGGAAAAGATGCGTAAATACGGAATTCAGCGAAAATAGATGATGACAGACGCAGAGACTAAGCTTGTTCAGTTGGAACAGGAAAACAGCCGATTAAGGGCGCAGCTTGATCAGATGCGTCAAGCGAGTGCTGAAAAGCAGGCGGCCCATGATCGTCTGTCTGGGCGGTTGGAAGATCTGCTAGATCTGTTGCCTGCCGGTGTGGTGGTGATCGATAGTCGAGGACGAATTGCTGAGTGTAATAGTGCGGCAGAGCAGTTGTTGGGGTTGCCGCTCAAACATGAAACCTGGGTGGCGATCATCCAACGTAGCTTTGCCCCGCGTAGCGATGATGGTCACGAGGTGTCATTAAAAAGCGGTCGCCGTGTCAGCTTATCGACGAGCACATTGGCCAACGAAACCGGCCAGCTGTTGATGTTAACCGATCAGACCGATACCCGCTTACTGCAAGGGCGTCTGGCCCATTATCAGCGTTTGTCGGAGATGGGGCGGATGATGGCGTCGTTGGCGCATCAGGTGCGTACCCCGCTATCCGCCGCGCTACTCTATGCAGGGCATCTGATGAAGCCTGAACTGCGCCCCGAGCAGCGAATTAAGTTTGCCGGTAAAGTAAAGTCACGGCTAGAAAACTTAGAGTTGCAGGTGCGGGATATGTTGATCTTTGCGCGGGGAGAAACCCGCTTGGACGATCGCATCAGTATCGCGCAGCTGTTTCGTGAACTGGAAGATGCGCTGGATATGCCGTTGGTGAGTTGGGATGCGGATTGTGACTGTATCAACCGGGTACCTGATCTACAGCTACAGTGTAATAAAGACGCCCTGCTGGGGGCGATTATGAACTTGGTTAACAATGCACTGCAGGCGGGGGGCAAAGGCAGTGAGTTGGTGATCGAAGCGCAATTGGTGGGTGATAAGTTGGGCATCGAGGTGCGGGATAACGGCCCCGGTATGGATGCGGCGCTGTGTCACAAGGTGATGGAGCCGTTTTATTCGACCAAGTCCCACGGCACGGGGTTAGGCTTAGCGGTGGCTCAGGTGGTAGCGAAGGCGCACCATGGCGAGTTTTTACTGCGCTCTCAGCCGGGTGTCGGTACTCAGGCCGCCTTTCTGATCCCCTACCATATGGAAGATCAAGACCAAGCCACTCATCCGAGCGGTTTAATCGATCAATCAGGACCGGATAATTTATGACGATGCAAATATTAGTGGTTGAAGATGATGCCGATCTGCGGGAGGCGCTGGTCGATACCCTAGAGCTGGCCGGCTTTGACTATCTGGAAGCGGAGTCCGGTGAGCAAGCGCTTGAGGTGATCGCAGAGCACTCGGTGGATATGGTGGTCAGTGATGTCAATATGGGCGGTATGGATGGCCATCAGTTGCTGGAAAAAATACAGCAGACACAACCCTGTTTACCGGTCATGTTAATCACCGCCTATGGGCAGGTGAATAAAGCGGTGGATGCCATGCGCAGTGGTGCGGTGGATTATCTGATGAAACCGTTCGCCCCCGAGGCGTTAATCGATGTGGTGAAACAGTATACCGGCACCTATCTAAATGAGCCGGATAACATCCAACCGATCGCCGAAGAGAACAGCAGTAAACAGTTATTACAGGTCGCACGGCGGGTGGCTGAGACTGATTCCACAGTACTCATTACGGGGGAAAGCGGTACCGGTAAAGAGGTGTTGGCACAATATATCCACATGCACTCGCCGCGGGCCGATAAGCCGTTCGTGGCGATTAACTGCGCGGCGATTCCGGAAAATATGCTGGAAGCCACTCTGTTTGGCCATGAGAAAGGGGCCTTTACCGGCGCTTATACCAGTAATCCGGGTAAATTCGAACAGGCCAACGGTGGCACGATTTTACTCGATGAGATCTCCGAGATGGATTTAGGCCTACAGGCCAAGTTGTTACGTGTCTTGCAGGAACAACAGGTTGAGCGTGTCGGTGGTCGTAAAGTGATTAACTTGGATGTGCGCATTCTGGCGACCACGAACCGTAAATTGGAAGCGTTTGTCGCAGAGCATAAATTCCGTGAAGATCTCTATTACCGACTGAATGTTTTCCCGCTGCAATGGTTGCCCTTGCGGGAGCGGGTCGGTGATATCGTGCCATTGGCGCAGCGTCTGTTGGCGAAGTATTCCCGTAAAATGAACCGTACCGCCGTGTCGCTGAGTGATGAAGCGCAGCGGGCTTTGCAGGCATATCACTGGCCGGGCAATGTACGAGAGTTGGATAATATCGTCCAGCGCTCGCTGATTTTACAGCAGGGTGCGTTGATTGGCGCCGCCGATCTGCATATCCAGCCCGGTAGTATGCAAACCGCCGATATGGCTGGGCGCATTAATGCGGCACCGGTGGCCAGTGATGAGCAGAGTCAGCTGGGTAGTGATATGAAACAGCATGAGTTTCAGCTGATTATCGAAACGTTGCGCGAAACCGGTGGTAGTCGCAAAGATGCGGCTGAGAAACTGGGTATCAGTCCACGGACATTGCGTTATAAATTGGCCCGAATGCGGGAAGCCGGTATCGATCTCGATGCGGAGCTGAAAGGCTAGCGATTGACTAAAGCGTATCAATTAGCTGTTTTTTTGAGACTAAAGTCGTACAAATAACCGTTTGTACGACTAATGGCCTGCAACGGATAGACCAATGTCTAATTCAGGAAGAATTGCTCCTTTAGGTATAACATTAATCACTATAACAACCGTTTCAGAGAGGCTGTTTTGCTCTGAATGCGGGCTAGCGAAATAAGCTAGTTGAAACATCTCGCCGCAAATAACAATAAAATCGGTAGAGCAGGGATAGGGAGACATGCTGGTCGAGGATTAATCAGCATGATCACAGCAAAGAATAAATAATAAGCTAAGGGCATCAACATGAGCGATTCTAAGATATATCCGGTTAGCGAAGAGCTGGCTGCATCTGCGCATATCAATAATGAAAAATATCTAGCGATGTATGAGCAATCTATTAATGATCCAGATACCTTCTGGGGTAATGAAGGTAAGCGACTAGATTGGTTTAAACCCTACACCAAAGTTAAAAACACCTCTTTTGATCCGCATAATGTTGATATCCGTTGGTTTGAAGATGGCACTCTGAATGCCTCTTATAACTGTCTTGATCGTCATCTAGAAACCCGTGGCGACCAGGTCGCTATTATCTGGGAAGGCGATGACCCGAGTGATTCTGAAAATATCACCTACCGTGATCTACATGAACGTGTCTGTAAGTTTGCTAATGCACTGAAAGCTCAGGGCGTCGAGAAGGGTGACGTGGTCACTCTGTACATGCCAATGATTCCTGAGGCGGCCGTAGCGATGCTGGCCTGTACCCGTATCGGTGCGGTGCATTCTATTGTGTTTGGTGGTTTCTCCCCAGAAGCGCTGGCAGCCCGTATTGAGGGTGCTAATTCTAAGATTGTGGTGACCTCTAACTATTCACTGCGAGCCGGTAAATCTGTACCGCTGAAATTGAACGTCGATAAAGCCCTAGAACATCCAGCGGCTAAAGCCTGCGTCAACAGTGTTATCGTGGTTAAGCGGGTCGAGCAAGATGTTGCTTGGAACGATGATGTTGATGTGTGGTATGAAGACTTGGTGGCTGATGCCTCTGCGGATTGTCCAGCAGAAGAGATGGAAGCCGAAGCGCCAATGTTTATTTTGTACACCTCGGGTTCGACCGGTGCGCCAAAAGGTTTGGAACATACGACCGGTGGCTACATGGTGTACGCTTCGATGACCCATGAATACGCCTTTGATTATAAAGATGGCGATATCTACTGGTGTACTGCAGACGTTGGTTGGGTCACCGGTCATAGTTATATTGTTTATGGCCCGCTGGCAAATGGTGCGACCTCACTGATGTTTGAAGGTGTGCCAAGTTATCCGGATAACAGCCGTTTTGGTCGGGTTATCGAAAAACATAAAGTGAATCAGTTCTACACTGCGCCAACCGCTATTCGTGCCTTGATGCAACAGGGCGAAGATGTATTGGGTGATTCCGATCTGTCTAGTCTGCGTATTCTCGGTTCCGTGGGCGAGCCCATTAACCCTGAAGCTTGGGAGTGGTACTACCGCATTATCGGTCAGAGCCGTTGCCCTATCGTTGATACCTGGTGGCAGACTGAAACCGGCGGGATGATGATTCTGCCGCTGCCGGGTGCTACCGCTGCGAAACCGGGTGCGGCGGCGCGTCCGTTCTTTGGCGTACAGCCTGCACTGCTAGATGCCGATGGGCATGAGCTGGAAGGTGCCACCGATGGTAATCTGGTGATTAAAGATTCTTGGCCGGGTCAGAGTCGTTCTATCTGGGGCGATCATGAGCGCTTTGTGCAAACCTACTTCACTACTTACAAGGGTTATTACACAACCGGTGATGGTGCCCGCCGTGATGAAGATGGTTATTACTGGATTACTGGCCGTGTGGATGATGTTATTAACGTTTCCGGTCACCGTATGGGAACGGCTGAAGTGGAGTCTGCACTGGTGGCTCACCCTGCGGTTGCTGAAGCAGCAGTTGTGGGTTATCCACATGAGCTTAAAGGTCAGGGCATCTATGTGTATGTCACCTTGCAGTCTGGTTTTGAACAATCGGATGAGCTGCTGAAAGAGTTGCGACTGCATGTGCGTAAAGAGATCGGTCCGATTGCATCGCCTGATTTGATTCAATTCGCACCGGGTATGCCTAAGACGCGTTCAGGTAAGATTATGCGTCGTATTCTGCGTAAAATTGCTGAAGATGATTTTAATGCCTTGGGTGATACGTCGACCCTAGCCGATCCTTCGGTGGTTGATGACCTAATTGAACACCGCATGAACCGTAAGTAAGGGTGCTAAGGCGCTAACTTCAAGCTACAATTGTAAAACTCCCTCCCGATTTTAAGGTCGGGGGGGAGTTTTGCGTTACAAGTGGTGTTAATATCATTGGGTGCAAGCGGCCTTTGAGTCGTTATTTACACCTTATAAGCAGATAGATTTACACGTTTTCATCGATTGAAAGCGGGTAAGGAGGGAGATTAGCTGAATGCAACTGGCGCAGAAGATAATCATTGCGGATGATCATCCGTTATTCCGTGCAGCACTGAAACAGGCCGTTACTCAGGCTGTTCCGGGAGTTGAAATCGTTGAAGCCGATTCTCTGGAAGCGGTTCAGGCGGCTGTCGAAAATCACTCAGATGCTGATTTAGTATTGCTTGATCTGCATATGCCAGGCACTAACGGTTTTACCGGTTTGGTGTTTTTACGCGGCAAAAACCCAGGTATTCCTGTGGTGGTTGTGTCGGGCAGTGAAGAATCCTCAGTGATGAAGCGTGCGCTGGACTATGGTGCGTCTGGATTTATCCCGAAATCATCCCCTCTTGATGTGATCGCTGAGGCGATTACTACGGTGCTCGAAGGTGAAGAGTGGTTGCCTGAAGAGGTGGCTGAGGGTGTGGTCGATGTAACTGAAGAGGATCAGAAGTTTGCCACTAATTTGGCATCGCTGACACCGCAACAGTTTCGGGTGCTAACCATGCTGACCGAAGGCTTGCTGAACAAACAGATCGCTTATGATCTGAATGTCTCCGAAGCGACCATTAAAGCCCATGTGACGGCTATTTTGCGTAAGCTTGGTGTCCATAGCCGAACCCAAGCCGTAATTGCAGCACAGCGTCTCTGTGTTGATCCTCCAAAGACTGAACTTGGATAAACCTTGGTTGTCATGATTTGACCGCTTAGTTTGAAGAGAAAAGCGCACTTTGAAGTGCGCTTTTTTGGTTCTGCTGTTTGGCCTATTGCCGGTACTTCGCTGGCGGTATTTTTAAAGTACGCTTATGACTGCCTCTATTGCGCTTTATTTTGCCGACGCGATCAGCTTGCTGATAATCGCCCTAAGAGCCGCTGGCTTAATCGGTTTGTGTAAAATCTCAGCATGGCTGGCAGCAACCTCCTCTTTGACGGCCTCGGTGCGGTCGGCGGTAATCACGACCGCTGGAATGGGATGGTCCCACAGAGGTGCTAATGATTGCAGCGCAAGCACGCCGGTTAGTGTTTCATCGAGGTGGTAGTCGGCGAGAATAATATCCGGCACAAAGTCTTGCTCGATAATGTCGGCTTTTGCCTTGGTGGCGGATATCGCGGTGAGTACGGAACAGGACCAGCCCTGCAGCAGCGCCTCCATCCCTTCGAGAATCTTAGGCTCGTTATCGATCACCAATACCTTGATGCCTTCGAGGCCTTTACTGCGTATCCAGCCCCGTTTTTCTGGACGCGGTTTAACGGCTTTGGCCTTATCGCCTAGTGGTACGGTGACACTAAACACCGTGCCTTTGTTGGGCCAAGAGCGCACATCGATTGGATGTTTAAGCATGCGGGCGATACGTTCTGTGATCGCCAGCCCCAAACCGAGTCCGTCAACCTGCGAGTGTTTTGGGTTGTTGATGCGATGAAACTCTTCAAAAACCTCTTTGAGTTTATCTGTCGGTATACCGACACCCGTATCCCATACCTCAATGCGTAGCTGATGATCAACACGGCGGCAACCAAGCATAATCTTGCCCTGTTGGGTGTAGCGAATCGCGTTCGATAAAAAGTTTTGCAGAATTCGACGTAGCAGTTGTTGGTCTGAGTGGACGGTCTGACAGCATTTTACGAAATCAAACTGTAGATTTTTCTCTTCGGCAAGCGCGGTAAATTCTGCGCTTAGGTGATCGAACATGGCGTTAATGGAAAAGTGGCTGAGGTTTGGCTCTAACGCCCCTGCGTCTAATTTGGAGATATCCAAAATCGTGGTGATCAGGCTTTCAGCGGCTTTTAGCGAGCCGTCAAGATTGTGAACCAGTTGATGGGTTTCTTCGGTATGTTTTTGCTGGGCTAGTGCCGAGATGAACAGCCGGGCGGCATTCAGTGGTTGCAGAAGATCATGGCTAGCGGCAGCGAGGAAACGGGTTTTACCCAGGTTGGCGGCATCCGCATCAAATTTAGCTTGGCGTAGCTCATCCTCGATAAGAGCTCGAATGGTGTTCTCTTTACGCAGTTCTTTGTTAACCACCGACAGTGTATGGGTTCGCTCCCGTACCCGCTGTTCTAGATTCTCATTGGTTTCTTGCAGCAGTTGCTCGGCTTTGCGGCGCTCGGTGATATCTTGGTAGAGGGTGAAATAGCCGAGTTGATAGCCCGCTTCGTTGATATGCGGAATATAGGTGACCTCCGCATAGCGGATGTGGCCATCGGAGGAGGGGATTTGGGTTTCAAAGCGTTGCCGTTCACCCTGTAATACCTTGGTGACGTAAGGCAGGCGCATCTCAAACTCTTCTTGGCTGAGAATGCTTGCGCTGTTAACGCCCGCGATATTGTGCCGGTCTAGCCCGAAGGTGGTGGCGTAGGCTTTGTTAACGAAGCGGAAGTTTCGGTCGGTATCCAGAAACGCGATCAGTACCGGCACGTTATCCGTGTAAGTTCGCACATTCTGTTCACTCTCACGCAGGGCTTCCTGTACCCGTTTATGCTCAGTGATATCCATATAGGTGCTAACGAAACCACCGTTGGGCATACGGTTGCCGCGCACTTCAAGCACTGAGCCATCCATACGGTAGCGTTCATAGGAGTGTGCTTTGCCCTCTTTTAAAATTCTGAGACGCTCTTTAACCTGTTGGTCAATGTTGCCTGAGCCATACTCGCCTTTTGAGGCGTTATAACGAAATATCTCCTCGATCGGGCGGCCGACACAGATCAGTCCGTTGGGATATTCGAACATCTCAATGTAGCGGCGGTTCCACGCGACTAGACGCATCTGTTGATCCACCACGCTAATACCCATGGTGATATTTTCAATGGTGGACTGTAGGAGAGAGCGGTTAAAACGTAGTGCTTGTGAGGCTTCGTCAACAATGGTGACCACATCGCCAATCTGCATATCTTTGCCGCGTAGTGTCGAGGCCAGCACGATGCGCGCGGAAGAAGCGCCGATCACGCCTGCGAGTAGGCGCTCGGTAAACTGAATTAACTCTGGGCTGGCTTTATCGCCGGAAAGTGGCGGTTCGATACCCGCTTTAAGCGCAAAGCCGGTGAAGGCGTGCTGTGTGCGGCTGATACCGAGGAAGCGTTCGGTGAGTATCTGTAAATCACCGACGGTCGCATGACTGAAAACCCGCGAGGTCTCTGATAGATTTTTGCTGTAAACATCGACGAAAGCGCTGGCTTGGATTCGATCGACCAATCTTTGCGGGCTATAGCGAGAGATCACTACGTAGAGCAAGGTATTGATCGATAGACTCCAGAAGGTGCCGTGGGTGAGTGGGTCCATGCCGGTGATGCCGAACAGTTGGGTGGGGCGTAAAAAGTCGTAGCCTAATAACCCATCTTCGATAAATGAGGTGGGTAGTATCCCGGCACTGGCCAGTGTTGGGAATACCAGCGTGTAAAGCCAGATGAGAAAGCCTGCGCTAAGACCCGCTAGAATGCCGTGGCGCGAGCCAGTCTTCCAGTAAACGCCACCGAGCAATCCCGGTAAAAATTGCGCCGAGGCGGCAAAGGCGAGTAAGCCAAAGGACGCCAGTGTGCCTTGATCTCCTAAAATTCGGTAGTAGAAATAGGCCATGACCATCAAGCAGATGATAGTGATCCGTCTGACCCTGAGTAGCATTGCACCGAGATCTTTGTTTTTCGATAGTTTGAGCCAAGAAACCCGCAGTAGCAGAGGCATAACAATGTCATTGCAAACCATGGTAGAGAGCGAGATCGAGGCGACGATTACCATACTGGTAGAGGCTGATAGGCCGCCGATAAAGGCGAAAGTAGCTAGATCTTCAAAACCGACATGAAGTGGCAGCATCAATAAAAAAGTATCGGCATTGATATCGGAATCTGCAAACAGCGTCATCCCTGCCGTAGCAATGGGCAGTACAAACAGTGATAGCAGCAGCATATAAACCGGAAACAGCCAGCGGGCGGTTTTGAGGTTTTCAATACGGGTGTTTTCGACAATGGTGACGTGAAACTGACGCGGTAGGCAGAGTATTGCTGCGCAGGCGAGGAGTATCTCGGTTAGAAAGCTGTTACCGAGAAAATTGCCGTTGAGTGGGCTGCTGAAATTGGCATTGTTATTCAGTTGGGCGCGGATATGGTTAATAAGGTCGGGAACGCCATCGAAGATTTGAAAGGTGACCAGCAGGCCGACAGCGATAAAGGCGGTAAGTTTAATAATGGATTCGAACGCGACCGCTAATACCATGCCTTCGTGATGTTCCGTTGCATCAATATGACGGGTGCCGAACAGAATCGTAAACACCGCCATGACTAAGGCGACAAATAGGGCAGTGTCGTTGCCCTTACTGAGCGCTTCGGTGGCGCCGGGAGCGATGGCGTCATAGCTGATGGCCACCGCTTTGAGCTGCATAGCGATATAGGGGATGGTACCGCAGACGGCGATGATGGTGACTAACACCGCCAGTGCCTGACTCTTGCCATAGCGGGAAGAGATAAAATCGGCGATCGAGGTGGTGTTTTGTTGCTTGCTCACCAAGATGATCTTTTCGATCACCCGCCAGGCGAAGATAAACACGATGGCGGGGCCAAGATAGGTTGCCAGAAACTGCCAGCCGCTGACCGATGCTCGACCTACGGCGCCATAGAAGGTCCAAGAGGAGCAATAGATCGCTAAAGAAAGAGAGTAGATAACCGGATTGCTGGCATATGAACGTCCCTGTGCACTGCGATCACCAAAGTAGGCGATCGCAAAGAGTAGCCCCACATAGGCTAGTGAAATAAGAATAATGGAGCCGCCAGAAAGCATAGTCAGGTCTGCCTGTTGTTACGGTGTTGTAGTGTCTAGTGTAACCGAACTCGGGTGAAGAACCCTATCGCTCTTATACCTTTGTCTAGTGTATTGAGTTATAAAGGTTTTTTTGGAATGGCTCAAGGTGGCGCAGGCGTTGGGCTGGGACTGAATTGGTGTGTTTTTGGATCTTTGCTCAGACCAAAGTAGGGGATTTTTTTGCCATCACTCTTTGTTAAATTCTAATAGTCCACAACTTCTAATTAACCTTAATAACAAAAATAAGGATGGTGCAAATGTCTACTTCTTCACAAGACAATGCTTCGGCCTACTGGGCTGAAAACCTACGCATTATCATAACTTACCTCTCTGTATGGTTTGTAGTGTCTTTCGTAGCAGGAGTCCTGTTCGTTGATCAATTGAACGCAATTCCGTTCTTCGGTTTCCCTCTGGGTTTCTGGATCGCGCAGCAAGGTGCAATTTTCGTATATGTAGCTCTCATCTGGATGTACGTAGTCAGCATGAACAAGCTTGATGAAAAATACGACGTTCATGAATAACAACAATAACGGCTGAGCTGAGGATTACTAATATGAGTCTTGATCTACTTACTTACATCTTTATAGGGGGCTCCTTTGCGCTCTATATCGGTATTGCTATCTGGGCCCGTGCGGGGTCAACAAAAGAATTCTACGTGGCGGGCGGTGGTGTTCACCCTATCGCAAACGGTATGGCAACGGCGGCTGACTGGATGTCGGCAGCTTCCTTTATCTCCCTCGCGGGTTTGGTTTCATTCATCGGTCGTGACGGTGCAGCCTACCTGATGGGTTGGACGGGCGGTTATGTGTTGTTGGCGATGCTACTGGCACCCTACCTGCGTAAGTTTGGTAAGTTTACGGTGCCTGACTTTGTCGGTGATCGTTACTACTCCCAGACGGCGCGTATTATTGCCATCATCTGTACTATCGTCATCTCCTTTACCTATGTTGCCGGTCAGATGCGTGGTGTGGGGATTGTATTCTCCCGTTACCTGCATGTTGATATCAACACCGGTGTTATTATCGGTATGGCGATCGTATTCTTCTATGCCGTACTCGGTGGTATGAAGGGTATTACCTATACACAGGTTGCGCAGTACTGCGTACTGATTCTGGCCTTCATGGTGCCAGCGATCTTCATGTCTATGCAGGTTACCGGTCACTTTCTGCCACAGATTGGTCTAGGTGCGACACTGGATTCTGGTATGTCTGTCCTAGCAACCCTCGATAAGTTGTCGGTTGATTTAGGTTTTGCGGAATATACCTCCGGTCAGCAATCTACAATCAACGTTTTCTGTCTAACAGCGGCGCTGATGGCGGGTACTGCGGGTCTGCCACACGTTATCGTACGTTTCTTCACGGTTCCTCGTGTTAAGGATGCGCGTACGTCTGCGGGTTGGGCATTGATCTTCATCGCTATCCTGTACACCACTATTCCTGGTGTTGCTGGTTTCGGTCGTGTAAACCTGATCGAAACAATTAACGGTACTGATGCCGCTAATGTGGGTACTGAATACGAGAAGATGCCTAACTGGTTTAAAAACTGGGAGAATGCGGGTCTGCTAGGCTGGCACGATTATAACGGTGACGGCAAAGTACAATACTCTGCGGGTTCAGCGTTTGAAGGTGGTAAGCCAGCATTTGATGGCGAAGCTCGTGGTATTCATGGTGAGCGTGCGGTAACAAACGCTAAGGTTAATCCAACACCTGCTCCGGGTGCTCCATTTGTCACCGAAGTGTATGTTGACCGTGACATCATGGTATTGGCTAACCCTGAGATTGCTCAGTTGCCTAACTGGGTTATTGCCTTGGTAGCAGCGGGTGCGGTTGCGGCGGCACTGTCTACAGCGGCAGGTCTGCTGTTGGTAATCTCTACTGCGATTGCGCATGACTTGATGAAGACCTGTGTTAATCCGAATATCAGTGAGAAGCAGGAGCTAATGTACGCTCGTCTTGCCGCGATTGTGGCGATCTGTATTGCCGGTTACTTCGGTATCAATCCGCCAGGGTTTGTGGCACAGGTGGTGGCGCTGGCCTTTGGTCTGGCATCCTCCTCGGTCTTCCCTGTTATCGTGATGGGTATCTTCAACAAGCGCATGAACAAAGAAGGTGCGATTGCCGGTATGATTGTGGGTCTGGGTTCTACCATGGCTTACATGATCTACTTCACCTTTATGGGTGGTTCGAAAGACGATCTGTTCTTGGGTATCTCTACCGGTGGCTTCGGCTTCGTCGGTATGATCCTGAACTTCATTGTTGCTTATGTTGTGTCCATGATGACGCCTCCACCACCTGCTGAAATTCAGGAAATGGTTGAGAATATTCGTGTACCACGTGGTGCCGGCGAAGCTCACGCGCACTAAGATCTGAAAAGGTCTGATTAAATGTAAGGCGCGTCAGCGAAGGTTGACGCGCCTTTTTTATCGGATCTGTTTTTGATAGAGAAAGTGTCGGCCTAAAGGGTTTTAGCGACCCTTTAATCAGATGCTTTGAAGCCGCGGTGGATCGAGGAGATAACGATGCCAACATCTTTCAAGATAGAAAATATGCCGTTCAGTTTGCTGACCGAGAAAGAGCAGGCAATACTGATTTCGAGCCTTGATATTGGCTATTACCAATCGGGTGAGACCATTCTTGCCGCTGGCAGTGTGCCTGAAGGTGTGTATATCATCTTAAAGGGGCGTGTTGCTGAGAGTGATGAGGTGGAGGAGAAGAATGCTCAGGAACATCTCTATGTTCACTATACCAACGAAGATTACTTTGGCGGTTGGTCGGCCCTCAAAGGCAAAGCGATCCATAATTTTATCGCTGTAGATGAAACTATCTGCCATATCCTTCCGACTCGCGTTTTGCTCGATCTGTGTGCCAGTAACAGTCGATTTGCCGATTACTTTCAGCAAAGTCTTACCGCTAAGACTGAGATCCAAGCCCAAGAGGGTGGTGATCAGGATATGGCGGAGTTTATGTTGGCGCAGATTAAAGATGGCCTGATCCGTGAGCCGTTGATTGTGCTGGATGGGACAACGATTACCGAGGCGACTCAGTTGATGCGTGAAAAACGTGCCGATTGTGTCTTGGTTAAGCGGGGTAATCGTTATGGCATGGTGACCGGTACAGACCTTCTAGATGCGGTGATTATCGACAAGCTGGCGCTCGATTCTGGGGTCGCCGGTATTGCCAGTTATCGACTGATTACCATGACATCGGATGATTATCTGTTTAACGCGCTGATTATGATGACGCAGCAGCGGATAGAACGAATCGTGGTGATGGATGATGGCCGTCTGACCGGTGTAATTGAACTCACCGATGTGTTGAGTTATTTCTCCAGCCACTCTCATGTTATTGGCTTACGTATTGAGCGGGCGCAGACCGTTGAAGATCTATATGAGGCCGCGCATCGGCTGAATGATCTGATTAAAGCCTTAGTGTCGCAGGGGGTTAAAGCGCGTTTTGCGATGGAGTTAATCGCCGCCATGAATGAGCGGGTGATTGCTAAGCTATTTGGGCTTATTGTGCCTCAAGATATGCAGCCGCATGTGTGTTTAGTGGTGATGGGTAGCGAGGGGCGCGGAGAGCAGATCATGAAAACTGATCAGGATAATGCGCTGATCTATCGTGACGGTCTGATCTGGCCTGAGATGCAGGCGACGATGGAGCGTTTTACTGAAACCTTGATCTCGTTTGGTTTCCCCAAATGTCCGGGCAATATTATGGTGTCTAATCCGGATTGGGTTAAGTCGATAGGTCAGTGGACGCAGGATATGAGTGACTGGTCTTATCGGTGCGAAGGTGAGGCGCAGATGAATTTGGCTATCGCCGTGGATGCCCATCCGGTGGCGGGTAATACGGCGTTATTTAAAGCCTCAAGAAACTGGTTTATGCGCCACTTGCAAGATAATGACGTGTTCTTTTCTCATTTTGCCCGTGCAGCCATTGAATTTAATACGCCGCTAACCTTTTTTGGTAATTTGAAAGATAAGGGCGAACTGGATGTTAAAAAAGCGGGTATTTTCCCGATAGTCCATGGTATTCGTACCATGGCGCTACAGTTCAAAATACTCGAAACGAACACCTTCAAACGTATCGAAGCGCTGGTGGAGATGGGCCAGATGAAAGCGGATCACGGGCGTGAATTGGGCGAGGCGCTTGCCCTGTTTATTCAAACCCGCCTGAAACAGCAGGTTAAACGTATCGATGAATCCGAAACTGGTGTAGATCAAACGCCTAATATTCTTGAGCTATCATCGTTGGATAAAATGGAAAAAGATCTGCTGAGGGATGGTATGCATATCGTTAAAGGTTTTAAGAAGCACCTAGAGCTTAGATATCACCTGGGAGGCTAATGCGGAATATGATTATTCCCAGAAGTATTCGGAAAATAAAAGAGCGTATGGATCATAAAAATGGTCCTTATGCACAGCTGTTTAAACCCTATGAAGGCGATGAAGTGGTGTCTCTGGACTGTGAGACCACCAGTCTTAATGTTAAAGAGGGTGAGATTCTGTCTATCGGCGCGGTGAAAATCAAAGGTCGCAAAGTGATGACCAGTGATCGACTCGATATTAAGCTCAAGCCGCCTAAGAGTTTGACCGGCGATTCTATTAAGATACATAAGATTCGGGCTGCGGATCTTATTGATGGCGTCTATATGGATGAGGCGCTAGAGAAAGTGCTGGAGTTCGTCGGCAATCGTCCGATTCTAGGCTATTACGTTAACTACGATGTGCGTATGTTAGAGAAATACCTACGCCCACGTTATGGTTTTGGTTTGCCGGGCAAGGCTATTGAGTTGTCTCATGTGTATCACGATATTATCAAGTGGCGGTATGTTGGCGGTGATATTGATCTGCGCTTTGATACCATCTCTAAACAGCTGGATATTCCAATGTTAGAGCGGCATACGGCATTAGGGGACGCTATTACGGTGGCGCTGATGTATGTTCGACTGAAATATGGGCAGCCTCCGGCGTCTAAGTAAGTATTGATCTGTCAAAAAATAAACGGGCCTATGGCTCGTTTTTTGCTTTATACAAGGTTGAGACTGAAAATTGGCACGGGTTTGTGTCATAAAATTGGCGAATAGAGTGTTTTGTTGCTTGCTAAGTGGCAGATCAAACTTATAATGTCAATATATTGCCATTTCCGAGGTGTGTATGATTGAACGTGCAGAGATTAACGCAGTGTTACAGCAGATGCGTGAAGTCAAAATGCAGGCCCAGCAGGGCATTTCCTCTGAGATTAATCGCCCTTCTGCTATTCGGCAGGTGGCCGATGAGCAAAATGGTGAAAGCTTTGCTGATCTGTTTAAAGGCGCCATCGATGGCGTTAATAACGCTCAGGCGCAGGCGAAAAGTTTAGCAACTTCCTACGAGCAGGGTTCTGCAGGGGTTGATTTGCATCAGGTGATGATCAGCATGGAGAAGGCTTCGGTGTCTTTTCAGGCGTTAACTCAGGTGCGTAATAAGATGATCAGCGCCTATGAAGATGTCATTAAAATGTCGATTTAATGCTGATGAAACACACAATAAAACGCATAAGTAGCATCAGGGTGCACGGTTAGATGGAAAACGCAGCAGTGCAGACAACAACAGGTGGGTCGGTAGCCTTTGGCTTTAACCGCTTGGGGTTGGTGCGCCAGTTAGGTCTGATGGTGGGGTTGGCTGCCACTATTGCGATCGGCTTTGCGGTTGTGCTCTGGTCGCAAGAACCCGATTATCGGGTGCTGTATAATAATATTTCTTACGCGGATGCCAATCCGATTGTTGAGCAGCTACAGCTCAATGGAATTCCCTATAAGTTTGACTCTACCGGCCACAATATTTTGGTGGCGGAGGAGTATCTGCATAAAGCCCGTTTACGGTTGGCCGCTGAAGGCTTTAACGGCGATAACACCGTTGGTTTTGAGCTGCTAGATAAAGAGCAGGGGCTGGGTACTAGCCAGTTTATGGAAACCACCCGCTATCGTCGTGGGTTGGAAGGTGAGTTAGCGCGTACCGTTACAAGCATGTTGGCGGTGCGCAGTGCCCGTGTTCATCTGGCGCTACCCAAACAATCTGTGTTTATCCGTGATCAGCGTAAACCGACCGCTTCGGTGTTTCTTGATCTCGTGGCGGGGCGTCGTTTAGAGGCGATTCAGGTGGAAGCGATTACCAATTTGGTTGCTTCCAGTATTCCTGAGCTCTCCAGTGAAGATGTCACGGTAGTCGATCAGAAAGGCCGCTTGCTGAATACGCGGGATATGGATACCGATGTAGTGTTGGCCGCCAAGCAGCTCGAATATACCCGTCGAATCGAAGAAACCCTAGTCAATCGGGTTAACAGTATTCTGCAGCCGGTTGTGGGTCTGGGACGTTATCGGGCTGAAGTGTCTGCCGATATTGATTTTACGGCGGTTGAGCAAACGGATGAGATTTATAATCCGGATCTTCCTGCGTTGCGTAGCGAGCAGGTATTGGATGAAAGTACGACTGGGCAGGATGCGGCATCCGGTGTGCCTGGGGCTTTGTCTAATCAGCCACCAGGGGCGAGTTCAGTGCCGGAGGTTGGTGCAACGGGGATTCAAAATGAAGGTGTTATCGAACGCTCCTCGCCTAAAAATGCCCGCTCCCAAGCGACACGTAACTATGAGCTAGATCGGTCGATCAGTTATACCAAACATCAAATGGGACAGATTAATCGCTTGTCTGTCGCCGTCGTGGTGGATGATATTCCCACAGCTAATTCTGATGGCGGTGAGAAGGTTCGTGCCGCCTGGGATCAAAACGAACTCGATCGCTTGTCCATACTGGTTAAAGATGCCGTTGGTTATTCTGCCGTTCGAGGCGATAGCGTGAGTGTCATTAACTCGCCTTTCGCCGTACCTGAGATCTATCAGGAAGAAGAGGTGCCGATCTGGAAACAGGAGTGGGTATTAGACCTCGTGAAGCAGGTGCTTGGTGGATTGTTTGTGTTGTTATTGGTGTTTGGTGTACTGCGGCCAATTATGAAGAGTTTGGCAATTAGTGCCGCCCAGAAAGCGGCAGCAGATGGCGCTGAGGCTAAGTCTGAAACGGATATGGCCGGCGATCTTGAATCGTTAGATATGAGTGGTATTTCGCCGGACCATGTTACCTTTAGTGGTATCGATAACGCACTGGCGCCAACGCCGAATGAAACCTATGAGTATCAGATGAACGCAATTCGCAGCATGATTGCTGAAGATCCCGCGAAAGTGGCACAGGCGATTAGACAGTGGGTGATTGAGAATGAATGATCAGGTAACCGAATCAGGCATTGAACTAACGAATATTCAGAAAGCCGCGGTATTGCTGATTTCGTTAGGGGAAAGTGATGCTGCTGAAGTGCTGCGCTATTTAGGACAAAAAGAGGTGCAGCAGCTCGGTTTGACTATGAGTAACCTCGATAATATTCCACAGTCGGCCGTTGAATCTGTCATGGCTGATTTTATGGAAGCGATTAGTGATCAGACCAGTATCGGTATCAATAATGATCATTACATCAAAGAGATGCTCAGTCAGGCGTTGGGGAATGATCGCGCGCAGACATTGGTCGACCGTATTTTGATGACCACAAATACGTCAGGGTTAGAAAGTTTGAAATGGATGGATTCTCGGCAAGTAGCTGAAATCATCCGTTATGAGCACCCTCAGATACAGGCGGTGGTGATTGCTTATCTTGACCCGGATCAGGCGGCGCACGTCTTACAGCGGTTTGATGAAAATGTGCGTCTTGAGATTATGATGCGTATTACCTCGCTCGATCAGATTCAGCCATCGGCGCTTCAAGAGCTGAACGATATTCTTGAATTACAATTCTCTGGATCTAGTAGTCAGAGTGCCAGCCTAGGCGGGTTGCAGACAACGGCGAATATCATGAACTACTTCGATAGCAATATCGAGCAGGAGTTGATGGAGAAAATTCGCGAAGTGGATGAACCGCTTAGCGATCAGATCTCTGAAATGATGTTTGTCTTTGATAATTTGGCAGAGGTTGAAGATCGCGGTATTCAGGTGATTCTGCGTGAAATTAATACCGATACCTTGGTGGTTGCGCTGAAAGGTGCGGAGTCCTCGTTGCAGGATAAAATCTTTAAGAATATGTCTAAGCGTGCGGCAGAGCTATTGCGAGATGATCTCGAAGCTAAAGGGCCTGTACGTGTTAGTGAAGTGGAAGATGCTCAGAAAGAGATTCTCACCGTGGCTCGTCGCTTAGCTGATGAAGGTGAAATTATGCTGGGTAGCGGCGGCGAAGAGATGCTGTGATGACAATGAAGGCGATTGATAAATCGGTAATCAGAATACGTGCAGAAGACGCTAAAGCGGCGGCGTTATGGACGTTACCGGTTGTCCAGGGTCGTCATGTGGTCGGGTTGCAGCAGAAACCTAAACCCGTCGTTGAAGAGGCGGTTGAAGAAGTTGTCGATGGCCGCTTAAAGCTATCGGAACTTGAGAAAATTCGCGAGGATGCCCATCAAGAGGGTCTGCAGCAGGGGCACGATGAAGGCCTAAAAAAGGGGCTTGAAGAGGGGCGAGCCTTAGGTCATCAAGAGGGCTTAGCGGCAGCCCGTGCTGAAATAGATGCGCAGTTAGCGTTGCTTAAAGCATTGCAGCAGCAGTTGGCTCAGCCGTTACAGCAGATTACTGCTGAGATTGAACGGTTGTTGGTCGAGTTGATTACAGAGTTTAGTGAGGCCGTTATTGGTGCGCAGATTGAGTTGGATAGTGCGCCGGTGATTAAAGCGGTCGATGATGCGGTGGCTCAGTTGCCGCAAACCGGCGCCGATATTAAAGTTATTTTAAACCCTGAAGATGTGCCCGCATTAGAGCCTTTGCTTGTGTTGAATGAGCGCTGGTCGTTGGTGGAAGAAGCTACAATGGCGCGCGGTGGTTGTAAGGTCGTGAGTGGTTACGGCTTACTCGATAACACCCTTGAACGCCGTTTTGAAGCAGCGGCTAAGCAGCTACGTCATACGCTCACCCAGTTGGAAGATGAGGCGTCAGTCTCGGCAGAGATTGAGCCGTCATCAGACGCCCATGAATGATCCTCTCATTACGCGGCTATCCCGCCTTAAAGGGCTCGATTATCAAATGCCTGCGCCTGTGGCTCATGGGCAGATAACACGTTTGATCGGCTTGACTCTGGAAGCTGTGGGTATCAAAGCTTCGATGGGAGAGTATTGTCTAATCTATCCCGAACATGGTGAGCCGGTTGAAGCCGAGGTGGTGGGCTTTTCTGGCGATCGTCTCTATTTAATGCCCGTTGATGAATTGGAAGGTTTAGCGCCTGGTGCCAGAGTTAGCCCCATGGCGGGCGGTAGTGATGTGCAGGTCGGGTTTGAATTGTTGGGGCGAGTCATTAACGGTGTCGGTAAGCCGTTGGACGGCCTTGGTGAACTCGGATGTAAAACCACCGTGCCATTGCAGGGGCGCAATATTAATCCGCTCAGTCGACAGCCGATCAAACAGACATTAGATGTTGGTATTCGGGCGATTAATTCGTTGTTGAGTGTGGGCCGAGGGCAGCGTCTCGGGCTCTTCGCCGGTAGTGGTGTGGGTAAGAGTGTTTTGTTAGGCATGATGACCCGTTTTACCGAGGCCGATATCGTGGTGGTTGGGTTGATCGGTGAACGTGGCCGTGAGGTTAAAGAGTTTATCGATCACAGCTTGGGTGAAGAGGGGATGCGCCGTGCCGTGGTTGTGGCGTCGCCCGCCGATGAATCGCCGCTGATGCGTTTACGGGCGGCCCAGCTGTCTACACGATTGGCTGAATACTTTCGTGAACAGGGCAAAAACGTCCTGTTGTTGATGGATTCTTTGACCCGTTATGCCCAAGCGCAGCGTGAGATTGCGCTTGCCGTGGGTGAGCCACCCGCCACCAAAGGCTATCCTCCTTCTGTTTTCGCTAAGCTACCGAAACTGGTGGAACGCGCCGGTAACGGTGATCAAGGTGGCGGCTCAATTACCGCATTTTACACAGTCTTGACCGAAGGCGATGATCAGCAGGATCCGATCGCGGATTCTGCTCGGGCCATTTTGGATGGCCATATTGTGTTGTCTCGTAGCTTGGCGGAAAAGGGACATTACCCTGCCATTGATATTGAGCAGTCGATTAGTCGTGCGATGCCTTCGGTGGTTAGTTCTGATCATCTACAGGCGGCCATGGGTTTTAAACAGCTCTATTCAAAATACCAGCAGAATCAAGATCTTATATCTATAGGCGCTTATGTGCGCGGGAGTGATGCTGAGACCGATTTTGCTATTGAGCGGATGCCTCTGATGAACGCCTTTTTGCAGCAGGGGTTAAATGAATCCTATGCGTTTAAGAAGAGTTTGACCGATCTAGCGATGGTGCTAACACCAAACCCTGCCAGTATGCCTGGAGTGAAACAGGGGCAGCAGAATATTGCGATGGGTAAGCAGAATAATCAGGCGAAACGATGAAGCGTTCAAAGCGGTTACAGGTCGTGTTAGATCTTGCTGAGCGAAAGCGTAAGCAGGCTGATCAGTGGTTGAGTCAGGCGCAGGCAAAGGTTCAGCAAGGCGAAGGGACTTTGGCGCAGTTGCAGGGTTATTGCACTGATTATGCCAATAACTTCTATCAAGTCGGCGCTAGCGGTATCTCTCCAGGGCAGATTCATACCCATCAGGCGTTTATGCAAAAGCTAAGGGTGGCGGTCGAACAGCAAGAAAATGCGTTACGGATGGATCGTGAGCAGTTGGAAAAAGTGACTGCTCATTGGCAAAGTGCTTATCAACACTTCAAATCTGTCGAGATGCTGGTCGATAAGCTGAAGGGGCAGGAGTCCAAAGAGGCTGAACGCCAGCTGCAGAAAGAACTTGATGAGCGATCACAGCTTATTCGTCCCCCTTTTATCTGATTGTAACCTTTCTCTTTAATGTGGCACTGATTGTGCATTCTCATGCCTAGCTATAAATCTGCCTGGAGTGCAGCATGAATCAAACGCTTTCGACGACAGGAGTTGGGTCATTGTTAAATGTTGGGTCGGTATCAGGCAGCAGTACGAGTGTTGCCGAAACACCATCAACTGGTGCTTTGAGTAACTCTGCTGTCAGAGGAATATCATCATTCGATCAATCGATGCAGCAAGCGCAGCAGCGATCAGTACTGACGGAGCAAAAGCAGAGCGGACAGCCTTTGCCGGGTGGAGGTCGACCTTTGCCTACCGGTATGACGGAGATAAAGGGTGCCTCGGCAGAAGCAACCGGTGTACAGATCGTGGTTGATACGGTTAATGATGTCATGGCTGACGCCGCAGAGATGTCTGAGCAGCGGTTAGACTTAAATCGCTCGTTAGAAGAGCCGTCAGATCGTTATCCCGATGCAACTCAATTGGGAGATCAAACGTTACAGCAGATTGCTCAGCATCGTGATGCTGGTGTGGTGGTCTCCGCTGATTCGGCATTGAATGGGTTAGTGAAGAAAACTGATAAAACCGCGGGATTAGGTGAGACTTTTTCGACTGACGCGATGCCTTCTGTCGGTGCCGCTAATCGAGCGGGCGATGTTGCCGTCGTTGCTGAATCAAACGGGGTTGTGCCGAAGGGTGAAGCGCCTGCCATATCGAGCGAATTTCAAGCAGCATCGCAGAACCCCATAGATTCCGTATCACCGATGGTTGCTGAATCTAGAACGGGTGACAAGAGCAAAGGAAAGGTTGCTAACACGCTGGAGAGCGACGCCTTCGATGCTCGAGGCGTTATGGGTCAAACCGTTCAAGCAGAGATAGAGCCCGGTGCAGTTGATGGGGCTAGATTGTCAGACCTGACGAATCAAACAGCAGTGCGGCCGACTCATGATTTAGCCCAGGCGGCAGCATCCCAAATTGCTCAGCAAACCGCTAATCAGGCAGCAGTGCAAGCCGCCGCGGGACAGGCAGCGGTAACCCAAGTAACAGCAGATGTTGCGGTGCAAGTATCAGGTCAGCCAGCGTCAGGTCAGGCTGGACAGATTATTGATCCGGCTACTGGCCAGCTTGTCGCTCAGGCGGGTCAGTCAAATGCGGAGCATATTCGTTCATCGTTGAAGTCTAGCGGCGGGGATAAAGCGGCTAGTCTAGAACTGAGTGGTCGCTCTGAGAGTCGGCAAGAAGGCTCTCTAACCGGTTTTGCTGACTCACTAGCGGCGGCATCTAAATCAACCCGTACTGCTCAAGAATCACCACAGGTGATGCCTCAAGGGGTTAAGCCGGGAACGCCAAGCTGGGGGCAGGCGGTGAATGATCGAGTGATGTTGATGGCGTCAAAAAATGGTCAGTTTGCTGAGATTCAACTCGACCCGCCGGAACTAGGTTCATTGCAGGTGAAGCTGCATCTGAAAAACGATCAGGTCAGTGTGGTGTTTACAACTCCTCACGGGAGTGTTCGGGAATCGTTAGAGCAAAATATGCCGAGACTGCGTGAGATGTTTGCCGATCAGGGGTTTAATCTGTCGGAATCGTCGGTGGAAGATCAAAGTGGTCAGCAGCGGGATGAATCACAGTCGGGTAGCGCCTCTTTTGCGGGTTATTCGAACGATAACGCTGATGAGGGGCAGGATGAATCTGCAGTGACCGAGAGTCTGTCTTTAGTAGATTATTATGCCTAAAGGGCGATCTGCGCCTGAATGTTGACGCGCTTGCTTCCGCTGTTGAATCAGTATGTTATATTACAGCTTGAGTTGTATGTTTATGCTTTTGCCGGTTTTCCGGCCGATAGTCAGTGGAGCAAATGATGGCTGATGAAAGTACGGATGCAGTTGCTGGCGAGGCGACTGAGGGTAGTAAAAAAGGATTGGGTAAGCTAAAACTGATTCTTATCGCCGTTGCTGGGGTTCTCTTGGCGGCCATTATTGGTGGTGGGGTAGCGATGTTCTTAGTTGGCGGTTCAGATGATGCGACCGATGCTGAAACTGCCAAGCCGAATAAGCCTGCACCGGCGTTATACACCAAGATTAGAACCTTAGAAGGTAGTCCTTACTTTACCGTCGTTGTGCGCAGTAAAGATGGCCGGACACACTATATGCAACTTCATGTCGAGGCAAAAAGCCGCGATGACGAGGTCGTGGCGGCCTTAACCAAGCACATGCCAAAAATTGTCAATATTTTGAATCAGTTGTTTTCCAGCCAGTCGCTTGATGAGTTACGCACGGCGGAAGGTAAGGTAATGCTTCAGCAAGAGGCGCTGAAGACGGTACAAAACTTTATGCAGAAGACAATTGGCAAGCCTGGGGTTGAGAAAATCCTGTTTACAGGTTTTGTGATGCAGTGATGGATAAGCATATATGACAGTTAAAGATCTGCTTTCTCAGGACGAAATCGACGCGCTACTGCATGGCGTGGATGATGGGGATATTGAGACTGAAGAAAGCGTTGTCGAAGAGAGTGAAGGGGTTAAGGTTTATGATCTTGCCAGTCACGAGCGGATCGTTCGTGGCCGGATGCCGACGCTGGAGATGATTAACGAACGTTTTGCCCGTCATACCCGTATCTCTCTATTTACACTGCTACGTAATAACGCCGATGTATCGGTTGGCGGCGTGCAGATTATGAAGTACTCCGATTATATCCACACGCTCTATGTCCCTACGAGTATTAACTTGCTACGGGTGTCGCCTTTGCGAGGCACTGCCTTGTTGGTGATGGATGCAAAACTCGTTTTTAGATTGGTTGATAGTTTTTTCGGTGGCGATGGTCGCCACGCCAAAATTGAAGGGCGGGAGTTTACACCCACTGAGATTCGACTGATTAATAAGGTTATTGGTCAGTTTTTTATCGATTTAGAAGGCTCTTGGGAGCCGGTTATGCCGCTTAAATTTGAAATTAGCGGGCATGAAATTAATCCGGCGATGGCGAATGTCATTAATCCCTCTGAAGTGGTCGTGGTGAGTAGTTTTCAGGTGGATATGGAGGGCGGCACCGGTGAGTTTCATGTGACCATGCCTTACTCCATGCTGGAGCCTATTCGGGATATCCTGATCTCTGGCTATAAACCAGCAGAGGAAGAGTTGGATGAGCAGTGGTTGACTGCGCTCAAAAAAGATATGTTGGGAGCACCGATCGATCTGGATCTGGTGGTTGCCGAACGTAAAATGAAGTTGCGAGATGTTATGCAGCTGGAGGCGGGTGATATTATTCCTATTGATATCGCTGACACGTTGAAGCTAAAAGCTGCGCGAGTGCCGGTATTTAATTGTAAGCTGGGTACATCCCGAGGGAATCTGGCGGTAAAAATTATTAGCCGGAGTAAAAATGACTAAACTGTTGGACAGAGCGTATCACTCATGAGTAATGACGATATTGACAAGCAGGGGCAGGAAGGTCTCGACGACTGGGGCGCTGCGATGGCTGAACAGGCTCAGTCTGAAGCCTCGCAAGGGCAGGCCATCGATTTGGATGAGCTGAGAGATGATAGTGTTAAATTGGATAATCCGAATTTAGATGTCATTCTCGATATTCCGGTTAAGTTATCGATGGAAGTGGGGCGGTCTGACATCTCTATTCGCAACCTTCTACAGTTGAATCAGGGCTCGGTTGTAGAGCTGGATCGAGTTGCCGGTGAGCCGCTCGATGTGCTGGTTAACGGTACCTTGGTGGCGCATGGCGAAGTGGTCGTGGTGAATGATCGCTACGGTATCCGGCTGACTGATGTGATCAGTCCGCAGGAACGTATAGATAAGCTAAGATGATTGGCTTGCGTTTCGGCTTATGCCAAGTTGTTTTGCTCTGGCTGGGTTGCGGTCTGGCTGTTGCGGCTGAAACTAGTAGCGGTAAAGCGACCACTGTCGTGCCGCATCAGATGGTCGATCCGGTGAATAGCGGTTCGATCATGCAGCTAGCGGCTGGCTTGATACTGGTTATCGCGTTGATTCTGTCATTGGCTTGGTTTTTGAAGCGCTATTCTGGATTGCCGGGGCAGAACAAAGCCTTGCGTGTGGTTGCGTCCGTTCCGCTGACGACTCGGGAAAAGCTAGTGCTTGTTCAGGCCGGAGATCAACAGCTATTGCTGGGGGTAGCGCCGGGGCGAGTGAATCTATTACAAAGTTATGATCAACCTCTGATTGCGTCCGGCACTGAGCCGAGTGAGTTTGCTGCCAAACTCCAGCAGGTTTTGCGTCGTAAGGAGGCCGAGTGAAACGACTATTCGCTCTGCTGTTGCCGTTTTTATTGATACTGCTTCCTCGTTTTGCTCAGGCCGCTGATGTAGGTATTCCCGCGGTTACGCTGACGACGAATGCCGATGGTACTGCGGATTACAGTGTAACGCTCCAGATTTTGGGGCTGATGACGCTGCTGACATTCCTGCCCGCTATTCTGATGATGATGACCTCATTTGCTCGCATCATTATTGTCTTTGCTATTTTGCGTCAGGCTTTAGGTTTACAACAAACACCCTCGAATCAGATTTTAGTTGGCTTGGCGCTATTTTTAACGCTGTTTATTATGTCGCCAGTGTTAGATGAGGTGAATGAACAGGCGGTGCAGCCCTATTTGAGTGAAGAGATCACTTCGCTGGAGGCGCTGGAAGCGGCGAGTATTCCGTTTCGCGGTTTTATGATAGCGCAAACTCGGGAGACGGATCTTAACCTGTTTATGAACATCTCCCGTACTCCTGCGGTTCAAACGCCGGATGATATTCCTTTCACGATATTAGTGCCCTCCTTTGTGACCAGTGAGTTGAAAACCGCTTTTCAGATCGGATTTATGCTGTTTATTCCCTTTTTGGTGATCGACTTGGTGGTGGCGAGTATTTTGATGGCGATGGGTATGATGATGCTGTCTCCCGTTATTATTTCGTTACCCTTTAAAATAATGTTGTTTGTGCTGGTTGATGGTTGGGCTATGGTAATAGGTACATTGGCAGGTAGTTTTGTTGTTTGATGTGCTTAAAATCAAGATGGCGCGTCGTGTAAATCCGAGCGTGGAGGCTATGTTATGACACCGGGAATGGTTCTTGATCTCTTTGGCGAAGCGCTGTTTTTAGTGGTGGTGCTGGTGGCCGTGATTGTGGTGCCTTCGTTGCTGGTGGGATTGATGGTGTCTACCTTTCAAGCGGCAACGCAGATTAATGAACAAACGTTGAGTTTCTTGCCCCGTCTGTTGGTTACCCTGTTAACTATTATGTGGGCAGGCCCTTGGATTCTTGGGCAGTTGATGGATGAATTCAACAGCATCTTTGCCAATATTCCATTGTTTCTGGGGTAAAGTGTGCTGCAGCTGACGACGCTTCAGTTGGAACAATGGGTAGCGCAATTCTTGCTGCCTTTCTTTCGTATCGCCTCCTTTTTTATGGTTATCCCGATGATCGGTACGCAGTTGGTGGCCGTGCGTATCCGCATGGGGTTAGCGTTAGCGATGACCGTGGTGCTAATACCCACCTTGCCTGCCATGCCAGTCGTCGACGGAATGTCCTTGCAAGCCTATATTCTAATCGCTCAGCAGGTGATTATTGGCACGGCAATGGGGTTTGTGCTTCAGGTATTGTTTCAAATATTCTCCTTAGGAGGTCAGTTGATCTCCTCTCAGATGGGACTTGGTTTCGCTTCAGTGAGTGATCCGGCTAACGGCGTTTCGGTCGTAGTGCTATCACAGCTCTATCTGATGATGGTGATGCTGCTGTTTTTATCTTTTAATGGTCATCTAGTCATGTTCGAAGCGCTGGCACGTAGTTTTTTTGTGTTGCCCATATCGGCAGGTTCCATGCCGGTCTCTGGGTATATGGCGTTGGCTAAATCGGGTGGGTGGATGCTGGCTAGCGCATTGTTGATGGCGTTGCCGGCGGTGACAGCCTTATTGGTGATTAACTTTGCCTTCGGAGTGATGGCTAAGGCGGCTCCGCAGTTGAATATCTTTGCGATCGGTTTCCCGTTTACGATGCTGGTGGGGTTGGTGATTGCTTGGGTAAGCCTAGAGGGCTTCTTAGGGCAGTATCAACGATTTGTCGCAATTGCTTTCAATTACCTCGATCAGGTTCTCGGCGTAGGGGTGCTGTAGATGGCTGAAGATAGCGGTCAGGAGAAAACCGAAGAACCCACGTCGAAACGGTTACGTGACGCCAAAGAGAAGGGGGATGTTGCGCGTTCGAAAGAGCTGGCGACGACTATTCTATTGCTGGCTGCGGCTGCTGCGGCCATGATGTTCGGCGGCGAAGTGGCAGATAAGATGGCCGGGATGATGAAGTATAACTTTAGCCTGGATCGGCAGGCGGTTATGGACCCTGCCTCAATGTTTGCGCATTTAGGTTATTCGTTATCCGAAGCGCTGCGAGCCTGCTTAGGTTTTTTTGTGGTGCTGCTGGTGGCGGCGATTGTCGGGCCTATTGCTTTAGGTGGCTGGAATGTGAGCATGAAGGCAATGGCGCCTAAATTTAGCCGGATCGACCCTTTGGCGGGCATAAAGCGGATGTTTTCGCTCAAAGCGCTGTTGGAGCTATTTAAAGCGTTAGCGAAGTTTTTAGTGGTTGGTTCGCTTTCGTTTCTGGTGCTGATGGCATCGAAACAAGCACTGTTCTCGCTTGGCTCGCAGGATATATTTCCGGCCATGTCTCATGCGACTGAGATCGTCATCTGGGCATTTCTGATCATGAGTTGCACCATGATTTTGATCTCTCTTATCGATGTGCCATTTCAAATTTACGATTATACGCAAAAGCTCAAAATGACCCTGCAAGAGGTCAAAGATGAGATGAAAAATAGCGAAGGTAAGCCTGAGGTGAAGGGGCGTATTCGCCAATTGCAGCGTGAAATATCCCAGCGCAAGATGATGTCGGCGGTGCCTGAGGCTGATGTGGTTATTACTAACCCAACCCATTATGCTGTGGCGTTAAAATATGATCAGGGAGGCGGAGGTGCGCCTTTTTTGGTGGCAAAAGGGGGTGATTTCGTCGCATTAAAAATCAGAGAAATCGCGGATAAGCATGATATTCCGATACTGTCTGCGCCGCCATTAGCGCGGGCTATCTACCATTCAACCGAAGTCGATGAAGAGATACCCGCTGGATTGTTTAAGGCGGTGGCTGAAATTTTGGCATACGTTTTCCAGTTGCAGCGGTATAAGCGTCAGCAAGGCCCTGCGCCTAAGGCGGTTTCACCAGACTTAGATATTCCTGATGAGTTGCGTCAGGATGAGTGATATATCTCCGTTTTATCTCCCTCTTTTTACTTAACCGTCTTTATCTGGCGGGATTCTTGCAGTTTCTTCCTCTATGGTGAGTAAAGCGTCAAAAAATTGATGTTTTTAGCCTCTTATTAATGTTATTTTTTAATATACAAATAACTAATTATTTTATGATGTTTTTTTGACGCTTTGTTGGCGGCGAGATCTCGTTTGGGGCGTAATGAACAGAGCAGCAATTTACAACAATGTTCGTGGAGCGAGTAAAGGGAATTTAGGTATCCCTTTTCTACTTATGCTCGTGCTCGGCATGGTTACGCTGCCGATGCCACCCTTCCTGTTGGATACCCTTTTTACCTTTAATATTGCCCTGTCTATCGTTGTGCTGCTGGTCTGTGTTTATTCGATGCGGCCGTTAGATTTTGCTGTTTTTCCCACTATTCTTTTGATCACTACGCTAATGCGGTTGGCATTGAATGTGGCCTCCACACGGGTGGTTTTGCTCTACGGTCACGAAGGCGGCGATGCGGCAGGTAAGGTGATTGAAGCCTTTGGTGAAGTCGTGATTGGCGGCAACTATGTCGTGGGTTTGGTGGTCTTCATGATCTTGGTCATCATTAACTTCGTGGTAGTCACCAAAGGTGCTGGACGTATATCCGAAGTAAGTGCTCGCTTTACATTGGACGCTATGCCCGGTAAGCAGATGGCGATTGATGCCGATCTGAATGCGGGGCTTATTAGTCAGGAAGATGCCAAGCTTCGTCGGCAAGAGGTGACTCAGGAAGCGGACTTTTATGGTTCGATGGATGGTGCCAGTAAGTTCGTTCGTGGTGATGCGGTGGCCGGTATTTTGATTCTGGTGATCAACATCATCGGTGGTCTGGGTATAGGCATGATGCAGCATGATCTATCCTTTGAGTTGGCGGCTCGTTATTACTCACTGCTGACCATCGGTGATGGTTTGGTCGCTCAGATACCTTCGTTGCTATTATCAACCGCTGCCGCGATTATGGTGACTCGGGTTAACTCTTCCCAAGATATGGGACAGCAGATTATTAGTCAGCTATTTGGTTCACCAAAGGCGCTGGCCGTTGCGGCTGTCATCCTGTTTATTATGGGGTCTATTCCAGGTATGCCCCATGTAGCCTTTTTATCGCTAGCGATTACGGCGGGTGTGGGTGCCTACTTTATTAATCAGCGAAATTTGGCAACAGCGGCGGCGCTGGTTGAAGACAGTACGACGAAAACTAAACAGCCAGAGCCTGATCAGGATGTCAAAGAGCTGGATTGGGACGATGTAATGCCGGTCGATATGATCGGTTTAGAGGTGGGGTATCGACTTATCCCTATGGTGGATAAGCTGCAGGGCGGGCAGCTGTTAAGTCGAATCAAAGGTGTGCGCAAGAAGCTCTCGCAAGATCTCGGTTTTCTCGTTCCATCGGTGCATATTCGGGATAATCTTGACCTGATGCCTGGCGCTTACCGGATTACCTTGATGGGCGTGTCGGTTGGTGAGTCTGAAGTCTATCCAGATCGCGAGTTGGCGATTAACCCCGGTCAGGTGTTTGGTTCGCTGAAAGGGATTAATGTGAAAGATCCCGCTTTCGGTCTCGATGCTGTGTGGATAGAGCAGAGCCAAAAAGAGCAGGCGCAGACGCTAGGTTATACCGTGGTTGATGCCGGAACCGTCGTGGCAACCCACCTCAATCAGATACTTCAGGCTCACTCCCACGAGTTGATGGGGCATGATGAAGTACAGAAATTGTTGGATATGTTAGGAAAAACGTCCCCAAAACTGGTAGAAGAGTTGGTTCCAAGCAAGCTTTCTGTGAGTACACTGTTAAAAGTGTTACAGAATTTGTTGATGGAACAGGTGCCGGTCAAGGATTTCAGAACCATTACCGAGTCGCTGGCTGAGGCCGTTGCGCGGACGCAGGACCCTCAGGGGTTGACTGCCGCGGTGCGTATATCTTTATCACGTATGATTGTGCAGAATATCGTTGGCAATGATGAAGAGTTGCCGGTGATTACACTCGATCCTCAGTTGGAACAGTTACTACTCGGATCGGTTCAGCGAGGCGAAGGCGGTGAAGGGATGGTGATTGAACCGACGATGGCGGAACGATTACAAACCTCGCTTGCTGAGATAGCGCAGCAGCAAGAGATCGCAGGACGGGCTTCGATATTGCTAGTAGCGGCGCCTATACGGCCGTTATTAGCTAAATTTGTACGCTATGGAGAGCATCAAATTAGTGTACTTTCTTATCAAGAAATCCCCGAAAATAAACGGGTTACGATTATTGCTACAGTGGGTGGCCAGAATTAGGCGAATGCTTGATTGGGTAATGAATAGAGACGGTTATGAAAGTTAAGCGCTTTTTTGCTCCGGATATGAGGCAGGCCATGCAACGGGTCAGGGACGAGATCGGCCCGGACGCCGTGATCGTCTCGAATCATCGCGTGGCCGGTGGCGTTGAAGTAGTGGCTGCCCATGAGCATGAATATGAAGCGGCGCAACAGGATTTTAAACGCAAGCGGGCGGTAGAACACGCCCGTAAAGAAGCCCCTCGACAACCCGCTAAACTGCAGAGTAACTTGACCGAAGAGTTGCGGAAGGCGCAAGCGCGTATCGCGACTGCGCAGGAAGGTGCGCCAGAACCTCGGCAAAAAAACCGTCAGCTAGAAGATGATGACGATGAGCTGAGTGAGATTTTAGATACCCTCAAGCGCCGCCAGCAAGGCCGGCAGCAGCAACCGCCTAAGGTTCAAGAGCGTCCCGCTCGAATGGCAGAGCCGAGACTCGATCCGACTCGTCAGCGACATGAATTTAAACCCGCCGTGCCCGCCGTGGATGAGCCTCGAGCCAGCGAACAGGATGCTATCCTATCGTTACAGCAGGAAATTGAATCGCTCAAGAGTCTTCTTAACCAACCTCAGAAACCGACCGTAGACGAACCTCTGAGTAGCCCGCCCGTACCCCCGCAGAGGCCTGTTCGGCCTAAGCCTAATGTAGCTAAACGTTCCCGTCATGAGGTGGCTGATTCTGCCGTAACCAAGGTAGAGCGCCGTTTAGAGCGGATCGGTTTGGGGCCGCAGGTGAGCCGCCAGTTATCAGCAAAGGTTGTTGATACCGATGAACTCGATGATGCTTGGCGTACAACGCTAACGCGTTTTAGTGATCATATTCCGGTGATGGGGGAGGATTTTGTTGAGCGTGGCGGCATGATCGCATTTGTTGGGCCGACGGGGGTTGGTAAAACGACCACCATCGGCAAGCTAGCGGCGCGGTACGTGCTAAAGCATGGGAGTTCCAGTGTGGCGCTGGTGACGACCGACTCCTATCGGATTGCAGCACATGAACAGTTATTGACCTTTGGCCGTATCTTGGATATCCCTGTGCGAGTGGTGGATGAAAACAACTCCTTGGATGAGGTGCTAGGTTCGCTGCGGGGTAAACGGTTAGTGCTGATCGATACCGCCGGTATGAATGCCCACGAGCCTCATACCCAGGCGCAGTTGAATATGCTGGAAGATGTTTCTGTACGGCTGAAAAAATTATTGGTGTTGTCCTGTTCGAGTCAGCGACATGTGATTGAAAGTGCGTATGAAACCTATGCGCCACTGGGCTTAAGTGGTTGCGTACTGAGTAAACTGGATGAGTCCGGTAATCTAGGGGAAGCTCTAGATCTGGTGATCGAAAATGGTTTATCCGTGAGTTATGTGACCGATGGTCAGCGGGTGCCCGATGATATTGATGTGGCGCATAAGAAAGATCTGGTTAGCCGAGCGGTGATTACGGCGCAGAAAGCGAGCCGCAGTCGTCGGATATTTCATGAACATCAGCAAGATAGGTTGGCCAGAGATGAGCATTGGGAGAGCTGATTTGTTAACAGATACAGGAAACCACCATGGGTAGTTCTCGGCCGGTTAAGGTGATTGCGGTTACCGGTGGTAAAGGTGGCGTCGGTAAAACCAATGTTTCGGTCAATATGAGTCTTGCGTTAGGTGAGATGGGGCATCGAGTGGTTCTGATGGATGCCGATCTTGGGTTAGCTAATGTTGACGTTTTGCTGGGGGTTAAAGCGAAGCGTAATATTTCTGATGTGCTGTCCGGTGAATGTCACTTGAAAGATTTGCTGATCGATGTGGACACTAACGTCAGAATAGTACCGGCAGCCTCCGGCACTCAAGCGATGACTTCTCTCAGCGTGCATGAACACTCGGAATTGATCCATGCGTTCAGTGAGATTGCGGATGATCTGGATATCTTAGTGATTGATACCGCCGCCGGTATCTCTGAGGCGGTGGTGAGCTTTGTTAAGGCGGCTCAGGATGTGGTGGTGGTGGTCTGTGATGAGCCAACCTCTATTACGGATGCTTATGCACTGATGAAGCTACTAAACCGAGACTACAAGATGACTCGCTTTCGAGTATTGGCCAATATGGTCCGTTCTGAGCAGGAAGGGCGGAATATGTATAACAAGTTATTAACCGTTACTGACCGCTTTCTTGATGTGACACTTCAATACCTGGGTTCAATCCCTTATGATGAAGCAGTCAGAAAGGGGGTGAAGCAGCAACGTGCTGTTTTAAAAGCGTTTCCGCAGAGTAAAGCGGCGTTAGCATATAAGCAGCTAGCGACTAAAGTAGACGCCTGGCCGATGCCTTCTAGTTCCCGAGGGCACCTTGAATTCTTTGTTGAGCGCTTGATCACCGGCGCCTGAATAAATTATCAGAGTAGCGTATGGTCTCTATGTATAATCCGCTTCAGTTTAAGTCAAGTCAGGAGGTTATTGAGCAGCATACGACGTTAGTAAAGCGTATCGCTCATCACCTATTGGCAAGATTGCCGAGTAATGTCGTACTGGAAGATCTGATTCAGGCCGGCATGGTAGGCCTATTGGAAGCGGCCAAAAAGTATGATGCGACTAAAGGCGCTAGTTTCGAAACCTATGCGGGTATTCGTATTCGCGGCTCTATTATCGATGAAGTACGTCGAGGAGACTGGACGCCCCGCTCTGTGCACCGTAATGGTCGCCGAGTCTCCGAAGCTATTCAGATTATTGAGTCACGTACGGGTCGAGATGCCCAAGATGGGGAGGTTGCTGCGGAACTTGATATTAGTGTGACGGAATATCATGCATTATTGAAAGACTCATCTGAAAGTCGTCTCTTTAGTTTTGATAAGTTGACGGGGCCTCAGGATGAAGGGCCAGGCGAAACCATTGCCAGTAATGAACCAAACCCTTCTGAAGAGTTTGAACAAAAAGATTTTATGAAGGCCATAGCCCGTGAGATACAGGGGTTGCCTGAACGTGAAAAGCTTGTGTTATCACTGTATTACGATGAAGAACTCAATCTTAAAGAGATTGGCAAAGTGCTTGGTGTGAGTGAATCACGGGTGAGCCAGATACATAGTCAGGCGGCATTACGATTACGTGGCCGTTTAAAAGAGTGGCGATGAGATTGAACGAATAACTCATCGCTTAAAAGAGTGTTAGGAGGGATTGTCTTGAATAAAGACATGAAAATTCTGGTAGTAGATGATTTCTCAACAATGCGCCGGATTATAAAAAATCTGCTGCGTGATCTTGGGTTTACCAATATTGTAGAAGCCGACGATGGCGCGACAGCGTTGCCTGTGTTGAAGGCCGGTGGTATTGATTTCTTGGTAACCGATTGGAATATGCCGAAGATGTCCGGCATTGATCTGTTAAAAACCGTGCGGGCTGATCCTTCGCTGAGCCATATTCCGATCCTGATGGTGACGGCTGAGGCGAAACGGGACCAGATTATTATGGCGGCTCAGGCGGGTGTAAATGGTTATATTATTAAGCCTTTTACCGCAGTCGTACTAAAAGAGAAAATCGATAAGATCTTTGAGCGCCTACAGGGCTAGGAGGCGTTAATGTCTGATTTTGAAACGTATTATGACCAACACCAGTTTGAAGCAGAACTGCAAACGAGAGCAGAACGGTTAGTCGAGCTGCTAAATCAAGGGCAGTTGCCTCAGGCGATGGATGAGGTACAGCAACTGAATGAGATGCGCCACCGGGCGCTGTATCATGAGGTGGGCACGCTGACTCGGGCGGTGCATAACGCGATTGTTGGTTTTACCGATGATGTTAGCTCAACCGAGTTATTGCAGGACTCTAAGCAACATATAGCTTCAATTTCAGACGCCACTGAACGCCTCTCTTATGTGATCGAACTGACTGAAACCAACGCCCATAAAACGATCGATCAGGTCGATGATGCGCTGCGCTACGTTGCTTTGATCGAGAAGGATGTTGTACAGCGACAAGAGTTAATTGATGAGCTGGCAGCACTGAAAAAAGATCATCCGCAGCTTGAATCCTTGTATGAAAAAGCGTGCCGCTATGCGGTCGATCATTCGGACGTTTTGGCTAAGCTCAAAGAGCGCTTGACGGGGATTTTACTCGCTCAGGAATATCAGGATATAACGGGCCAGTTGATTAAACGCGTGATTCAATTGGTCGCCGATATTGAAGAAAAACTGGTTGGATTAATGGCGGTGGCTTCCCGAGTCAATAGTTTAGGGGCATTGGCAGCCCATAAATCGGTTGATGGCGATGCTACGGCCGATGCGTCAGCGGATGCTGAGCGCCTAGAGGTGACAGCCGAAGGGCCGCAAGTGAAAGGGCGTAATCAAGGGGCGGTCGCATCCAGTCAGGATGATGTTGATGATCTGCTGTCTAGCCTCGGTTTTTAAAGGGTAATACGAATGTCCTTGAATGTTGATCAGGAAATATTGGAAGATTTTTTAGTCGAAGCCGGGGAGATCCTCGAACAGCTGTCTGAACAGTTAGTCGATCTTGAGCAACACCCTGAGGATAGCGAATTACTCAATGCTATCTTTCGCGGTTTTCATACGGTGAAAGGGGGCGCAGGCTTTCTGCAGTTGGACCCCATGGTAGACTGTTGTCACAGCGCCGAGAATTTATTTGATCAGTTACGTAATGGCGCGCTAAAAGTGTCATCGACGTTAATGGATCTCGTGTTGCAAGCATTGGATAATATTAATGCGATGTTTGAAACGGTTAAGCAGGGTGGTTTTCCCGATCCGGTCGACCCACAACTGTTAGCAGACTTAAACGCGATGGCTTCAGGCCAGGCACCGGCGATCTCGGTTCAAACTCAAGTATTTGTGGAAGAGGTTGTTCAAGCGACACCGGCCCAACATGATGCAGAGGTTAGTGCTGAGTTTGATATGTTGGTTGGTGATTTAGCAGCGAATAATGCAGCAGTGACGTCAGACCTGATAACCGAAGAGGAGTTTGATGATCTATTAGATCAACTACACGGCGCTCATGGTGCGCCGGGGGCCGCTGCTTCACCAACGTCCGATCTAATTACGGAAGATGAGTTCGATAATCTACTGGATACACTACATGGCCCCGGTGGTGCACCCGGCGTCAGTCCGCAAGACCCTGTAGAGAGTAGTGCCGATGATGAGTTTGATCAATTACTCGGTACGGTACAACCCTCAGCCGTTGTTCATCCGCCGGCGGCACCAACAAGCGGCGAACTGATTACTGATGATGAGTTTGAACATTTATTAGATGACCTTCAGTCTAAGGGTGAAGGTGCTTTTGCTGCTACCACCTCGGTGACGCCAGCAAAGCAAACCGTCGCTGCGCCGCCGGTTGTCCACAATAGCGAAGATGCTCAAGCACCTACAGCTGCAAAACCTCAGCCTCAACCCCACAAGCCGGTAGCCGAAAGTAATGTTCGGGTGGATACCCGTTTACTGGATCAGATCATGAATATGGTCGGTGAACTTGTTTTGGTTCGCAACCGCTTGGTTAGATTGGGTGCCGAGGTGGATGACGGCGATATGTCAAAAGCGCTGGCATCGTTGGATATGGTGACCGCTGATCTGCAGATGTCGGTGATGAAAACCCGCATGCAGCCGGTGAAAAAAGTATTTGGTCGTTTCCCCCGTTTAGTTCGAGATCTCTCTCGTCAGCTGCATAAAGAGGTTAATCTTGAGCTACGTGGTGAAGATACCGATCTCGATAAAAACTTAGTCGAAGCATTGGCTGATCCACTAATCCACTTGGTTCGAAACGCCATCGATCACGGTATCGAAGAGCCTGCCGTTCGGGAGTTCAATGATAAACCCCGAGAAGGGCATGTGTTGCTATCGGCTGAGCAGGAAGGCGATCATATTCTGCTAGTGATTGAGGATGATGGTGCCGGCATGGACCCTGATCTGCTGAGAAATCTGGCGGTTAAGCGGGGTATGCTCGATCATGAAGCGGCCGCGCGGCTGACTGATCATGAGTGCTACAACCTGATTTTTGCGGCGGGATTTTCCACCAAAGAGCAGATATCGGATGTTTCCGGTCGGGGTGTTGGGATGGATGTGGTGAAAACCAAAATCTCTCAGCTGAACGGAAAATTGGATGTTGATTCTACTCTTGGTATGGGTTCGCGTATCGAGATACAGGTGCCACTGACCTTAGCTATTATGCCTACGCTGATGGTGCTGCTAGAGAGTCAGGCGTTTGCGCTACCTCTGGTTAATGTGAATGAGATATTCAACCTCGACTTGACCCAAATTAATATGGTGGATGGTCAGCAGGTGATTATTGTTCGTGATAAAGCGATGCCGCTGTTTCATTTGAAACGTTGGTTGATGAAAGGGTATGAGAACGATCCCCTGCCTGAAAACGGCCATGTGGTCATCACCAATGTAGGTACGATGCAGGTTGCTTTTGTTGTTGATCAGCTAGTCGGTCAAGAGGAGGTGGTTATTAAGCCGCTGGGTTCTGTTTTACATGGAACACCAGGGTTATCCGGTGCCACTATTACCGGTGACGGTCGGATCGCTTTGATCATTGATATTCCCAGCCTGCTGAAGGCATACGCTAGTTGAGCATGGTATGCGCTCGGCAGACTTATACTGGATAATTGTATGGCCGTTCGAGTTTTAGTTGTTGATGATTCATTTTTCTTTCGCAACCGCATCAAGCAAATACTGACCAATCACTCCGGTATCACTGTGGTGGATACGGCGAAAGATGGTATCGAGGCGGTGGCTAAAGCTAAGCAGCTGAAGCCAGATGTTGTCACCATGGATGTCGAGATGCCTAAAATGGATGGCATCACGGCATTGAAGCAGATCATGCTTGAGAGCCCTTGTCAGGTGATCATGCTTTCTTCGCTCACGCGTCGCAGTGCATCGGTTACCCTAGAAGCGTTAGCGCTGGGGGCGGCCGATTATATGGAAAAAGATGCTCGAGCATGGGTAGCCGGTTCCGGCTCGGGTGATTCTGCGCATATAGAAAGTGTTTTGGCAGAAAAAATTCTCACATTAGGGCGACAGCAACAACGGCCCGCTTCGTTAATCGCCGCGAGAAGTAAAGAACGCGTTGTGAGTACGGCGCCCACGACCAGTGCATCTCGGGTGGATAAGATTGATCAGGTTCGTTGGCCTGAATGCGATATTGTCACTATCGGTTCTTCTACCGGTGGTCCTGCTGCGTTACAGTTTATTTTGACGCAGATTCCTGCTGATTTTCCTGTGCCTATACTGCTGACACAGCATATGCCTAAAGCATTTACCTCGGTGTTTGCCAAACGTCTCGATGATCTGAGCCTTATTACCATTAAAGAAGCCGAGAATGGCGATCAACTAAAGCCTGGACATGCTTACCTCGCACCGGGCGGTCAGCAGATGATTCTTGATCCGGCGCATCCCAATAAATTGATTATCCGCGCGAGTGATGAGCGGATGACCTACAAGCCCAGTGTCGATCTTACCTTCGCCTCGGTAGCCAAAGGCTACGGTCATCGGGCATTGGCTTTAGTAATGACGGGGATGGGGGCCGATGGTTGTGACGGTGCTCGTATTTTGAAAAACGCGGGAGCCACGGTTTGGGCTCAGGATAAGGAGAGCTGTACTATCTTTGGTATGCCGAAGGCTATTATTCAGGCGGAACTTGCCGATGCAGTACTCAATATAGAAAGTATCCGACAGTTATTTAACCATTGGGGGCATCGATGAATCTCGTAAGCATGAGTGGCATACTGCTAGCGATTATTGCCATTTTTGGTGGTAACTACCTCGAAGGCGGTGGTTTTGATGAACTCTTGGATTTACCAGCGCTATTAATCGTGGTCGGTGGGACCTTTGCCGCCGTGCTGATTCAGTCGACGCCAGGGGAGCTTTCACGGGCTATTAAATTATCCGCGAGCGTGTTTGGTAAGGCTGATTTAGATTATCGCGAAGGGGTTAACAATATTGTTAACTGGTGTGTGCTTGCTCGGCGTAAAGGGTTGTTGGCCTTAGAAGATGAGATCGCGGGGCAAAGTGATAGCGTTGTGCGTAATGGCTTGCAGATGTTGGTCGATGGTCGCACCCCTGATGTTATTCGATTGACGCTGGAAACCGAGTTGGTAAGCCGTGAAAATCGAGACCTGCAGGCGGCTAAAGTGCTTGAGAGTATGGGCGGTTATGCCCCGACAATGGGGATTATTGGTGCGGTTCTCGGGCTGATCCATGTGATGTCCAATCTGGCTGACCCCGCCAATCTAGGCTCGGGTATCGCCACCGCGTTTATAGCAACAATCTACGGTGTAGCGATTGCTAACCTTCTATTTTTGCCTCTGTTTAATAAAATTCGAGCGATGATACTGAAGCGGTTCTATTTTCAGGAGATGATGCTCGAAGGGCTGCTGTCGATTGCTGAGGGGCAGAATCCACGCATTATTCAGCTACGGTTGCAGGGTTATCTGGAGCAGGAGTCTTAACGTGTCCAGGCGTCGAGTTGATGAACAAGATGCGCACTCTCAGCGTTGGGTTATCTCCTACGCTGATTTTCTGACGTTGTTATTGGCTCTATTTGTGGTGATGTATGCTATTTCGTCGGTTAATGAAGAAAAATACCGGCAAGTTGCCGAATCGTTTTCAGATGTTTTTTCTCAAAAGCAGACGTTAAACTCTCCCGTTGGAAGTCCGTCGGAGGTTTTGCCAACCGGCGTTGGTTTATCCCATGGTGAGGCAAGTCAAGCAGCATCGACTGTCAAAATAGTGCCACCTAAACCGGAAAATAGCGTTGCACTGCAAGCGATCGGCGAGCAGCTGCAAATGCAATTTAAAAAACTGATCCGTAGTGGGCATGTCGCAGTACAGAGTAATAACCTCTGGGTGGCATTAGAGTTGGGCGCTAATCTTGTTTATCCGGAAGGTGGTTCGTTACCAGCGATCACCAGCGACCCGGTATTTGAACGGGTAGCGAAAATACTCAAACAGTATGACAACCCAATACACGTTGAAGGCTATACTGATAATCAGTTTATCTCATCTGACCAATACCCCTCTAACTGGGAATTGTCCGCCGCTAGAGCTGCTGGAGTGGTGCGGATCTTAGAGATGAACGGTGTGCCACCGCAGCGAATGGCCGCAGTGGGCTACGGGGAATATCAGCCGTTGGGTGATAACGGAACCGAAGCTGGCCGTCGGATCAATCGACGTATTGTTATTGTGGTCACTCGGGATCGTAAAACACAGCGGGTTGTTTCTGCTTTTGGCAGTGAGCAGGTGAGTGAAGATGCAGTGAGTACGATTTTGACAGAAAGTGGCTTGCCTGAATCAGCCATAAAAACCGTGAAGGATGAGCAGGGGCGGATTAGTTTTAGCCGCCAAGAGTCGACTCAACCTCTGGATATAGAAACATTAACGTCACCGGAGAGTTTTTCTCCGCAGGCACAGGAGTCACCGCAATAATGCAGGTATGGGCGGTAGCTAATCAGAAAGGTGGTGTAGGTAAAACCACAACAGCGGTCGCATTGGCCGGATTATTGGCTGATGCAGGTCAGCGGGTGTTATTGGTCGATCTAGACCCTCACGGCTCAATGACCAGCTATTTTAGATATGATCCGGATGAGTTGGAAAACAGCGTTTATGACCTGTTTCAGCCGGGCCGAGATGTGGATATTAAACTGCTGGAACCCCTATTAATGCCTACCTCGAACGAGGGGATTGATATTATTCCGGCGACCACTGCGTTAGCAACACTGGAACGTAAATCCGGCGGTCAGGAAGGTATGGGCTTGCAGATCGCTAAAGCGTTGCGGCTGGTCAAAGATCGTTATGATTATGTGTTGATCGATAGTCCTCCGGTGTTAGGTGTGTTGATGATCAATGCATTGGCTGCCTGCGGCCATCTGTTAGTACCGGTGCAAACTGAGTTTCTTGCCTTGAAAGGCTTGGAGCGCATGCTGCGTACTATCGCGATGATTAATCGGGCGAGAAAACGGCAGTTAACCTATACCTTGATTCCCACTTTTTATGACCGCACAATTCCTGCTTCTGTCAGCTGTTTACGGGAGTTGCATCAGCGGTTTGTTGATCATATGGCCGCCTCGGTCGTGCCTGTGGATAGTAAGTTTATTACCGCGAGTGCTAAAGGGGTTACCCCTTCTGAGCTGGATTTGACCATGCCGGGAGTGCAGGCGTATATCCGTATTTTACGCGGTTTGGCGGAACGGAGCAGAGTATGAGTGACGGGCAATTGAACCGGCAGCAACAATTGGTGAAAGAGTATCTGGATGCCCTGCTGAAAGATGATCATAACCTAAACAGTATCGAGGCTGAGTTGGATCTAGCGCAAGAAGAGGCGATAGAGGCGGATATGAGTGAGGTTCCTCTGGTCGCGGCACAGCTGCCGAAAGCCGGGCCTGAGATGGAAGATATTGGGCTGGATGAGCTGGAAATAACATTGGATATGCAGATTGAGTCACTTGATACTGTTCAACCAGAACCAGAACCAGA
>NZ_JAHKQE010000013.1:0-10674 GCF_018860855.1 Amphritea atlantica | reverse complement strand
AGAACCAGAACCAGAACCACTACAGTGCTTGTTGGTGAAGATGTATGGGGTGAGGTTAGCGTTGCCGATTAAATATTTACAGGGCGCGCATGATATAAGCACCATGAAGCTGGGGCTGAATCATGATGCCGACTGGATTTTAGGCAGCTATGATGAGTCGGGTACGCTAGTGCGGGTGATTGATACGGCTATGTGGACGATTCCCGAGCGCTATGAGCCCGACCAAGCGGATTACTCTGAGTTAATTAAGATTAAAGATGCTGGCTGGGCGATCACCATTGATTCGATGATCGGTTCACAAGCCATTGAGGAAGACTCAATTACTTGGAATAACAACCCGAAAGCTCGGCCTTGGTTGTTAGGCACCTGTATGCAACATCAATGTGCGGTGATGAATATTCCCGCGTTATTAGATGGCCTTAATGCGGCCTGTCATCAGTGATGAGGAGATAAGATGATCTGGCTAGCTTTGGCGGTGGTCGCCGTGATCGCATCGGTGTCGGTGGGATACACTATTCATGCCCAGCGACAACTACAGCAGCATCAGCGACAATATGAAGCGTTGATCAATGTGCTGCGCAACGAAATACAAGCACTGACGAGCAGCTCTATTGGTATGGGACATCGGCTGATGGATGTAGAGAATCAGTTGAATATTACCGCTGAAAAACAGCAGGAATTAGCCAATCGTGATCCCGGTGTGCTGGCCTATAATCAGGCGGCTCGTTTAATGGAGATGGGTGCGGATGTCGATGATCTGGTGAAAAACTGTGGCATTGGCCGGCCAGAGGCTGAGTTGATGGCCTTGTTGCATAAAGAGATCGCGGCACCCGATAAACAGAGTTAATCCTCTGGATATCAGCTTTAATAGATCTACTTTAATCGGTTCCATTTTTTAGCTTGTAAGTAAAAGCGATGATCTCGGCAATGGCGCGGTAGAGGGCTTCTGGGATTTCATCACCGAGCTCCAAGCGTAGTAGAACTTCAACCAGTTCTGGGCTTTCATGAATATGTACATCATGTTCCCTCGCCAGCCGGATAATCTGTTCGGCAATCACTCCTTGCCCCTTGGCGGTTACCGTTGGGGCCCCCTCATGATCGTAGTTCAAGGCAATCGCTTTCTGATACTCGTCTGCTTTTTTACTCATTTAACGGCTCGCTTAGGTGGTGACATCGATGAGTGGCTCGATTCGGTTGATCGCTTTCGGCGCAGCACCTTCACTGCAATGGGTTGATTGGATATTAAACCCCTGTTGGTGTAACTGTTGATTGAACTCGGGGAGCTTGTCATTTAACGTTTCTGCAATGTCCGCTTGGCTACACCAAAAATGTGCGGTGACTTGATGCTCATCTTCCAAGACTAGCTCTGCATCAATAGTGCCCTGTTGTTCAAGATCAAAGTGTAGTCTAACGCGCCATGAGTGTTGCCACTCATCTTCGGAGAGTTGACGACGGTGTTCGGATATTTTTAGTTCGACATTATCGAGTTGCTCACCGTTTTTAACCGGCAGGTCGAGGGCGAAAAAACGCTCAAGGCCGCCGTCACTATTGATCCGTGTGTTCTGCAGACTTTCTAACTGGTTGCTGGTGACTCTATTGAGTAAACCTTTGACTATCTCTTGTAGTTGTTGGCGTGCTTGTTCCGGTAATTTATCCGCTTGCTGTAATAGCTGATTGAGCTGGTATTTCATCTCGTTACTTGAGATCTGTTTGCCGGGATTGGCTAAGTTACTTTCAGTAAACAGGCCGCCATTGAGTAAGTTTTGTTGCACCCCAGCCTGAGCTTCTGCGGCTGATCCTGTTTTGACACCAAATAGACTCAGCAGTGAACTGATGACGCTGTTGACTGGACTCTTTTCACCCCCTGTTTTGTTATTGAGTTGCTGCAATTTAAGTAGACTGCCGGCAACCGGCTGCTGTGTGGGTAAAACATAACGTAATGCATCATTAATCGTATTGTTGAGATTCTGATTTTGAACGGGAGAGGTCAGTGGCTGTATTTGAACCTGCTGGTCGGAGGTTCGTGTCAGCATGACTTTGCCATCAAATGGCAGCGCTTGATTGAGTGTTAGGGGAACCGTGCGGCCATTGATTGTCGCGAGGATGTTACTTTCCCCTGTGCCCGCCCGAATAGCAACCGATAGCGTTGCTAGCACGGGGCGGTTTAGCGGTAAGAGTGAGTTGATTTGCGAGGCGGAGCGCTCTGGAATCGTCGCTGTCGTACCCGCGAGTGTTTGTGAGTTGTTCTTTAGCGGCATAGCCGCCTGATTCATGGCTGTGTTTTGGGTGTTAGTCGTTGGGGTGCCGGTAGTACCGGCCGGAACCGTTTGAGACTGGCTGGGGGCGTTGCTTAAGAGTAACTGTCCCGCTGCGGTTCGGGTGAGTGTGGCTGTGCTACCTGGCGGTAGTGATTGGTCGCTCTTTAATTGATAGACCTGACTTCCTAGTTGTACTTGCAAGGTAAACTGATTGGGTCGTGAGGCATCGGGGGTACTCTGGCGGACATTGATCTGCGTCGGCGTATTCAACGGCAGGGCGCGCACCAATTCGGTTGCCGAGAGCGACTTACCCGCACTGTTTTGTAAATTTTGTATGCTCAGTGGATTAAGCATTAGCGATTTTCCTGCACCGGCTCAACACCTTCCTAGTTCTTTTGACCGAGTTATGCACCACGGCTGTTTATTTTGTATATAATGCCTTGCTTTCGGCGGATATTGCTAATTATAAAGGTAGGCATCGCCTGTTTTGCTTTTTTGAAGTGGTTTTTTGAGGTTGCCCTGTTGTCCACACCCAGACTGAAAATCGAGAATCTGTTTTGCGAGCGGGATGAGCGAGTGCTATTTGAGGCGCTTTGCTTTGAGGTGCATGCGGGTGAAGTGATTCAGATAGAAGGCCAGAATGGCAGTGGTAAAACCACCTTACTGCGGATTCTCAGTGGACTGTCATCCCATTTTGAGGGTGATATTTATTGGCAAGGGGAGCATCTTGATAAGTGTGCCTCGGATTACCGCGAAGCGTTGCTCTATTTTGGTCATCAGCCAGGGGTTAAAGCGGTACTGACGCCGCGAGAAAATCTCCAGTGGTATGGGTCTTTGCACCCCGATATGGTGCTAAGTCAGCTTGATTATGCGCTGTTCAAAGTCGGTTTAAGAGGCTATGAGGATGTTCCCTGTCATACGCTCTCCGCAGGGCAGAATCGGCGAGTCAGCTTGGCGCGGCTGTATCTCAGTCGTGCTCCTTTATGGATTTTGGATGAGCCCTTTACGGCCATTGATAAACAGGGTGTCGCCGAACAAGAGGCCCTCATGGTCGCCCATGCCGAGCAAGGTGGCAGTGTTATTTTGACGACTCATCATGAGCTGGCGATGGGTGATAAAATTCGCCGTCTTAATCTTGATCAATTAGCGGGAACTTTATGAGCGATAGTATGCCTAATCGACCGGCAGTCGACGCGATGATAACCGAATGCCGGCTTGATGGTCCTTTTTGGGGGGCATTAAAAAGAGAACTGCTACTGTCATATCGGCGTAAAAGTGATCTCGTCAATCCGCTGATTTTCTTTTTGATGGTGGCGACTCTGTTTCCGTTGGGGGTTAGTCCCGATCCCACTTTCCTGGCTGATGTGGCGCCGGGTGTGGTTTGGGTCGCCGCTTTATTGGCGACACTCTTGTCGATGGATAGCTTGTTTCGTTCTGATTTTGAAGACGGAACACTCGAGCAGATTTTACTCAGCCCGCAACCGCTTTATTTAGTGGTGCTGGCAAAAGTGCTGGCCCATTGGATGCTGACGGGTTTGCCGTTGACTATCTTGGCGCCACTGCTAGGTGTGATGTTGTTTTTGCCTGGGGATGGCATGTGGGGGCTGGTGTTAAGCTTGTTGCTTGGCACACCAACCTTAAGCTTGGTTGGCGCGATTGGCGCCGCATTAACGGTTGGTTTACGCAAAGGCGGAGTGTTGATTTCACTGCTGGTTTTGCCGCTTTATATTCCGGTACTTATTTTTGGCAGCGCGGCGGTACAAGGCGCTGTAACGGGCTTGCCCTTAGGGGGATATTTAGCCATTCTTGGAGCCATGTTGTCTCTGGGGTTGGTGTTGGCTCCGCTGGCAATTGGTGCCGCATTGAGAATTAGTGTAAGTGGGTAAAACCCGATAAGGTTGAAATATGGCTGATAAGAAGTGGCTGCCACGTTGGTTTTATCAACTGGCTTCTCCCCGTTGGTGTTATGACATTACGGGTAAGTTACTACCAATTTTTGTGATAGCGGCTGTGTTGACCCTCGTGGTAGGGACAGTCTGGGCGCTGGCGTTTGCTCCCGCTGACTATCAGCAAGGCAATAGCTTTCGGATCATTTATATCCATGTGCCCTCTTCTATATTGGCACAATCCTGCTATATGTTGATGGCGGTGGCGGGTGCCATCGGTCTGATTTGGAAGATGAAAGTCGCTGACATGGTGGCCAAATGTTGCGCGCCGATTGGTGCGTCTATTGCTATCTTGTCGCTGGCAACTGGCGCCATCTGGGGCAAGCCGACGTGGGGCTCTTGGTGGGTATGGGATGCGCGCCTAACGTCCATGCTGATTCTGTTTTTTCTTTATCTGGGTGTTATTGCTCTAAATTCAGCCATTGAAAGCGAACGCACGGCGGCGCAGTCTACTGCCGTGTTGGCATTGGTGGGATTGGTGAATATCCCGATTATTAAATACTCCGTTGACTGGTGGAATACACTACACCAGCCGGCAACCTTTACTCTGACCGAACGTCCTGCGATGCCTTCTGAAATGTGGCTGCCGCTATTAGTGATGGTGATCGGTTTTTACTGTTTCTTTGCCGTAGCAATGATGCTGCGGTTGCGCAACGAAATTATTCAGCGTGAGCGTCGTAGCAGTTGGGTACGCGCCTTGATGACTAATTGAGGATATGAGTTTGAGTTTCGAATCGTTTGCCGAATTTATCGATATGGGAGGTCATGGCCTCTATGTCTGGCTGAGTTATGCGATCGCACTGGCCGTGATCGTGATCAATATCGTCAATCCACTGATGCAAAAGCGTCAGATCTTTAGTGAGCAAGCCCGCCGGCTGCGCAGGGAGAAACAGAATTCATGAATCCTAAACGTAAACAGCGCCTGATCATCGTGCTTTTTATTGTGTTTGGTGCAGCCACCGCTGTTGGACTGGTGATGTACGCTCTCAATCAAAATATTAATCTATTTTACTCGCCCACCGATATTGTCGAACACAAAGCACCGGAAGGAACGCGTATCCGAGCTGGTGGTATGGTCGTTGAAGGCAGTGTTAAGCGAGATACACAAAGCCTGACCGTTACCTTTGATATGACGGATTATGCTAATAACGTCACGGTTACTTTTACCGGTATTCTGCCGGATCTGTTTCGCGAAGGGCAGGGGATCGTGGCGCAAGGCGAGATGAACAGCGATGGGGTGTTTGAAGCGGTTGAAGTACTAGCCAAGCATGATGAGAACTATATGCCACCGGAAGTCGCTGAAGCGTTAGAAAAAGCCGGTAAAATGCCGGAACAGATGCGTGCTAAAGGAGCTCAGCCATTATGATTCCAGAACTGGGACAATATACGCTGATTCTGGCGCTCTGTATGTCTGCTTTACTGGCGGTTGTGCCGATGGTCGGTGCCTCTGTGGGTAATACCTTGATGATGAATTATGCCCGGCCATTATCGTTGGGGATGTTTTTCTTTTTGGCGATCAGTATTACTTGTTTAGGTTATTCTTTTGTCGTCGATGATTTTTCCGTCGTCTATGTTGCTACCAACTCAAATACCCTATTGCCTTGGTATTTTAAGGTCAGTGCGGTTTGGGGAGGGCATGAAGGCTCCTTGCTACTGTGGGTGTTTATTCTCAGTGGCTGGACCGTTGCAGTAGCATTAAAAAGTAAAAATATGCCGATAGAGATCGTTGCCCGCGTATTAGCGGTGATGGGCATCGTGGCGGTTGGTTTTACCCTCTTTACTCTGATGACCTCGAGCCCGTTTGACCGTCATCTGCCGGCGTTTCCACTGGAAGGTGGCGACCTCAATCCGTTGCTGCAGGATATCGGCCTGATTATTCACCCACCGATGCTGTATATGGGCTATGTGGGCTTTTCGGTAGCCTTTGCTTTTGCTATCGCTGCGTTGCTGACAGGGCGTCTCGATTCGGCATGGGCGCGTTGGTCACGACCTTGGACGAGTATTGCTTGGGCGTTTCTGACGCTAGGTATTGGGCTGGGAAGTTGGTGGGCTTATTACGAACTTGGCTGGGGCGGCTGGTGGTTCTGGGATCCTGTCGAAAATGCCTCATTCATGCCTTGGTTAGTGGGTACCGCACTGGTGCATTCACTCGCGGTCACTGAAAAGCGCGGTGTGTTTAAAAGCTGGACGGTGCTATTGGCGATCTTTGCTTTCTCACTCAGCCTGTTGGGTACTTTCCTCGTGCGTTCCGGCGTGTTGACCTCGGTTCACGCGTTCGCCTCTGACCCTGATCGTGGTTACTTTATTCTGGCACTATTGGTGATCACCATCGGTGGTTCACTGATTCTCTATGCGGTAAAAGCGGGCAATGTGAAGAGTGAATCTAGCTTTGCCTTGTTATCCCGTGAAACCTTGCTGTTGATTAACAATATCCTGCTAGTGGTATCGGCGATGATGGTCTTGCTCGGCACTATCTATCCATTGATTGTGGATGCGATGGGGTGGGGTAAAATTTCGGTTGGGCCGCCGTACTTTAATTCGCTGTTTATCCCTTTGATGCTGCTTATTCTTGGGGCAATGGGCATCGGTGTTGCCGCTCGCTGGCGAGAGACTTCACTGACCTATCTGTTGCAACAGTTGTGGTTACCTGCGGTATTGAGTCTGATTGCGGGTCTGCTATTTCAATATTTCTATGCAGAGACCTTTAACCTAACGGTTGCGGGTGTCATGACCTTAGTTTTCTGGGTGGTCTTTACCAGTATTAAGGACTTTTGGCGGAAAATAGCGGGCCGCAGTAACCTGAAAAAAGCGTTAACGGGTATGTCTCGTAGCTATATTGGGATGATGTTAGCCCACGCGGGTATTGCTGTGGCCGTTGTTGGCGCGCTGATGGTTAGTATTTATAACGAAGAGCGTGATCTGCGGATGGCGCCCGGTGATGTACTGAATTTCAGTGAATATCAGTTTGAGTTTTTAGGCGCGCAGAAGAAACAGGGGCCTAACTATACTGCTGATATGGGGGTAATTCGGGTACTTTATAAGGGCGATTTTTACGGTGAATTAAAACCGGAGAAACGTTTCTATCCTGCTCGCGGTAATGTGATGACTGAAGCGGATATTGATCCTGGGTTGTTCCGCGATCTTTATGTGGCGTTAGGTGAATCATTGGGCGATGGTGCTTGGGCTGTGCGTGTGCAGTACAAACCCTTTGTTCGCTGGCTCTGGCTAGGCGGTTTGTTGATGACCGCTGGTGGTTTATTGGCTGCTACCGATCCTCGATACCGTAAACAAGCCCGGCGCGAAGCTGCTCGGGCTGCCGCTTGATTAACTATTTCGATAGCTACAGATAGGTATAACGATGCGTCGATTAATTGTTATTTTTCCCCTCGTGTTATTTGTGGCACTAGGGCTGTTTCTTTGGAATGGTATTGGTAAAAATACCGAAAGCATACCGTCACCGCTCATTGGTAAAGCGGTGCCTGAGTTTAGTTTGTCGGACCTGCTGGACGAGCAACAAATCATCACCGCTGCCGATCTGAAGGGGCGTCCTGCTTTACTGAATGTCTGGGCGACCTGGTGCCCAACTTGTAAGGCGGAACATGCTCAGTTAAACCGTATGGTTCAAAATGAAGGGGTTACCATCTACGGTGTTAACTATAAGGACGATCGCGAGAAAGCGAAGATCTGGCTGGATAATTATAGAAATCCCTATGCTGTAAACATCTATGATCCAGAAGGCAAGCTTGGGTTGAATCTAGGGGTTTATGGCGCGCCGGAAACCTTTCTGTTGGATGCTCAAGGGGTTATCCGTTACAAGCATATTGGTGCCATCGACGAGCGGGTGTGGAATGACTTGCGCGAGCGTATGAAACTGTTGGAGGTTAACTGATGATCCGGCATGCTTTATTGGTGATATTGCTGAGCGTTAGCGCGTTAGCGAATGCGGCTATCGATACCTATGAGTTTAAAGATGACGCCACCCGGGAACGATTTCAGTCGTTAGCGGCTGAGCTGCGCTGCCCTAAGTGTCAGAACCAGAATATAGCTGATTCTAATTCCCCGATCGCTGAAGATCTGCGTAACGAGTTGCACCGCATGTTGGAAGAGGGTGCTGACGATCAGCAGGTGATTGATTTTATGGTCGGTCGCTACGGTGAGTTTGTACTCTATCGACCACGAATGACTGAGCAAACCTATTTGCTGTGGTATGGACCCGCAGGTTTGTTAGTGATCGGCGTCGTGGTGGTTTTGTTGGTGAGTGGTAAACGAAAAAAAGCCGAGCCGGGTAAGCCTAAGGCTAACCTGAGCGATGCGGAAAAACAAAAGCTCGATCAGTTACTGAAACAGGAACAAACTAAATGACGGCGTTATGGTTAGGTATTGCACTGCTTTCACTGCTGGCGGTGGCATTTGTGTTATATCCGGTTTATCAAGGGCGTCAGTCTAAGGCGGAGAGCCAGGCTGATGTTGATCGTCGTGAATTAAATATCTCTATCTATGAGGAACGTCTTGCGGAGCTGAACCATGAACGTGATGCAGGTAATCTCGATGAGGATAACTTTGCGTCCCTGAAATTAGAGCTGGAACGTAACCTGTTGCAGGATGTGGATGACACCGTTGCCTCATCGAGTAAATCACTGATAGTGACCTCGCGTGGAGTCGTCACTGCCTTCGTACTGGCGATATTAGTGCCCGCAGTAGGATTGGCCATCTATGCAAAGCAAGGCCGCTCAGCTGATTTGGCGATAGCGATAAATGGGCCGGTTGACCCGTTTAATGGTAGGACTCCCACGGTTGAAGAAGCCGTGACGGCGCTGCAAAATCGCTTAGAGCAGGAACCTGAAAATCCTGAGGGTTGGTATCTGCTAGCGAACACCTTTATGAGTATGCAGAATTACTCGGCCGCTGCTGAAGGTTATCGTAACGCGCTAAAATATTTACCAGAAGATATGCCGCAATATGCCGGTGTTAATGGTCAATATGCCCAAGCACTATTTTTTGCTAATCAGGGGCAATTGAATGACCAGATTAATAGCGAAGTCGATAAGACGCTGTCAATCGATCCATTCGAAGTGACGGCGCTGGGTCTGTTAGGTATTGCCGCTTATGAAAAGGGTGACTATCAAGAGGCGATAGAGTTCTGGCGTAAAGGGTTGCGTAATGCTGTAGATGAACAAGCGGATTCGCTCAAATCGGGTATTCGCTCCGCTCGTGAAAAACTATTGGCTGCAGGAGAGTCTGTCCCCGATCTTCCTGAACTGGCTGAGGTTAAATTGGAACTAGCGGTGAGTCTCGATCCTGAATTAAGTAGCCTAGTCACACCGGATATGACGGTATTCATTTATGCAAGACCAGTGGGCGGCCGTATGCCATTGGCGGCTAAGCGTTTAACTGTAGCTGATCTGCCACTCACCGTTGTGCTGGATGATAGTACTGCAATGAGCCCACAAGCTAAGCTTTCAGGGGCCGAAACGGTAGAGTTGGTTGCGCGGATATCGGCTTCAGGACAACCGACACCTCAGCCGGGTGATTTGAGCGGAATCATTTCTTCTGTTGCTGTTCATGGGCAAGTTGATATATTAGAACTATCTATTGATCACGTCGTTGAATAATTGATGAAATCCAGCACAGGAGTCTCTGTGCCATGTATATAAATTAGATAAGGGTAATATCTGGCAATGGAATTAGGATTACGCGAATGGCTAATTATCGGTGGCGTGATAGTTGTTCTCCTGATTGTATTGGATGGTTGGCGCCGGATGCGTGGTAACGGTAATCGACTGAAGATGAAAATCGATAAGTCGTTAACGGATCTACCTGAGGTCGTCGAGGAATCTTCCTTTAATCCTGAATTGCCGGGTGGCGGAGCGCGTGTGGCTAATAGTCATGGCGAGACCCGCGCGGACTCCCGTCGAGAACCTACTTTTGCTACGGATACACCTGTTGCTAAAGCGGAGCCTAGCTTTAATAAGCTAGATCTTTCACCTGTTCGAAAAGTGGCAGCTGAGACGCAGGCGTCAGCACCGGAGAAGGCCAAGCTAGATTCTGCGTTTGAGTCGACACTCAAACCTGAACTCAAAAAAGAAGCGTTTAAGCCCGCAGCGTCAAAAGGTACGCCTGTTACCACTCCTGTGGCGCGACAAAACGGGTCAGCCAGCGTTGCTAATCAATCAGAGCAAGCTGAATACAGTATCCCATCGCTGTTAACACCCGACGTGACGGATGAGAATGACCCGCTGTTTGCGCCTGCCGATAGTTTTCCCCCTCACCATGATGGCCCCTCATTCGATGAAATGGATGAAGGTGTTTCTGCGGCTCGTGTTGTGCGTACCTCTGAGCCGGAAATTCCGGTGGAAATGACGATAGCAGAACCTTCGGTCGACGATTCGGCAAGCACGCTTGATGAGAGTGATGTTGTCGATGATGTTCCTATGATTCAATCTATTGTTCAGCCAGAGCCAGAGCCAGAG
>NZ_JAHKQE010000028.1 GCF_018860855.1 Amphritea atlantica | reverse complement strand
CAAAATAGTGGCGGAATGGACGGGACTCGAACCCGCGACCCCCTGCGTGACAGGCAGGTATTCTAACCAACTGAACTACCACTCCACATTGTACGGGACTCGAACCCGCGACCACCATCCCACACATCAGTGACAGACTGGTAATCAAACCGACGAAACTCACGCTCCGCATTATACGGGACTCGAACCCGCGACCACCATCCCACACATCAGTGACAAACTGGTAATCTAACAACCGAAACTCGCGCTTCGCATTGTACGGTACTCAAACCCGCGACCGCCATTTTGCACATAAAAAACAATTTGGCAAGCCATTCGATTTGGTGGGCGTGGAGAGGCTCGAACTCCCGACATTCGCCTTGTAAGGGCGACGCTCTCCCAACTGAGCTACACGCCCCTTAAATCGAGAGCCGAATTCTAATGATTTTGCTTGGCATGTCAAACGTTTATCCTAAAATAATTCATTCTAAAAGCGGCAGTCCCCCTCCAACAGCCAAGCTAAATAGCATGAAGTTTTGCAATGATCGATCATTACTCTGATAAACTCATCACAGGACAGCCTGATGGCTACACCCACCTATCTCCAGACGTATCGGACCCCATAAAATATGTCCCAGACTCTTATTTCTAAAATTGACGCCTTCGTAGAACTGTCAATTAAGCAGCAGCTTGACCAAATAGGTCGCGCCCCACTGACGACTTATGACCCGGAATGGCCCTCTGATTGCCTTCAATCCGTTGCTGAGCCAGACCAACCCGTTAACTGGTTACCGGTGCGCCAACCCGACAGCAGCAATAGCTGTGATGATATGTTCGATCGCCTAGAGCAAGCCCTCGGTTACAGTATCCATCTTGATCTGCGTACATGGTATCGCCGCTATTGGTCAGAACCTCTTCCCGCAACCTCAGACTGGGGCGACCTTAGCCTGTTATTTCTCTGGAGCGAGAAAGATTGTGAACGTCTACGCGGGAACTTGGTCGGCCACTTACTGACTAAGCAAAAACAAAAACGGCCACCCACCCTGTTTTTTGCCTGCACAGAACCCGATGGAGAGAAGTTTTTATCGATCGACAATCAAACCGGGGAAGTATGGCTGGAACAACCGGGCAAGAAGCCTATTATGAAGTTAGCGGACTCACTGGCCTTATTTTTAGATAAGCTGACCCCAAAAACGATCCCAGATTTGGAGCAATAACCTATGCGCAAAGCCTTAATTGCAATAATGACCGGCGCTATCCTGCTAACAGGATGCAGCACATTCAAACCGCACCAAGTATCCATCGAACCACTGCATCCTTCGGTTAGTGCTCAAGCGTCACTGCCTAGCGACCTACAGATCGAAGTCCACAGCCAAGATATGCGCAACAGCGATACCATCGGCTACCGTATCAGTCGCTTGAGTGACCGCGCCCCAGTTAATCTGCCAACCCCTGCCACCGACGCACTGCAACAGGGAGCCAAAGTCGCCGTGGTCAGACTCGGAGCGGCGCCGGCACCATCATCTGACACACGCTTAACGGTTCAGCTACAAAACTTGGAATACACTGCTACTCAAAAAGCGCTGCAATCAGTCAAGCTCAACGCTACGATCAACGTCATCGCGGAAAAACATGGCAAATTTCTCAGCGGCAATTACAGCACAGAGAAAGAGTATCAATATGCAACGACGCCTTCACTCGCTGATAACCAGAAGATGGTCAACGAAATTCTGCTCATGACCGTCAACCGAGCGTTCAACGACACCAAACTGATTAACTTTTTGGCACAATAGTGCGACTCACCATCCAACGGTATAAGACAACAGCCGGCTGATGTGAGCCATCGGTCGGCCTGATTCTTGTTGCCATTGGTTGAAGCAGTTTTGCACTATCTGTAGGTCACGCTTTGAGGTGGGCGCTTTATCGATAATATCCTGTGCTTTTAACGCGGCCACCACATCATCCGTGAGCACAAAGGTATCCTTGCCGATCTGGCGTAAAAAATAAGCCCCGGATTTACCACCCAACTGCTGCCCCTGCTTTTTCAATAATGCCCAGAGACCGATAATATCCGTGACCGGCCAATCCGCGATAAAATAAGCAAAGCTCCCGTGTTGCGCGGCCAGCTCAGTGATCATCGCCGCATTAGTGCGTACCGACTTAATCTTACCCCAGTGCCGAATAATCTGATCATTCTGCATCAGATTCTCCAACTGATCATCACTCATCAAAATGATTTTTTCAGGATCAAAGCCAAAAAACGCCAACTCAAATGCAGGCCATTTAGCATCCACCACCGCATGCCTAATACCGGCTCGAAACACCCGTAAACTCATCTCAGATAAAAAACGATCATCACCGATCTCTTTCAGCTCATCGGCTGACTTCACCTGAGGCAGCAATGCTTCAATATCCTGTCCCGCTTTGTGGGCCTGGACATGCTCATAGATCCAGTTAAACGATTTCACCGCTTAGTCCTCCTCAGCGCTGAAATCAATTGATACAGAATTGATACAGTAACGCATTCCCGTATCCGTCGGACCATCAGGAAACAGGTGCCCCAAATGAGCGCCACAGCCACTACAAACCACTTCGGTGCGAATCATACCGTGAGAGCTATCATGATTTTCGGTAATATTTTCCGCCACCGCAGGAGCATCAAAACTCGGCCAGCCACAGCCAGCATCAAATTTACTTTGGCTATCAAACAGTTTTTCGCCGCAAGCGACACAATGATACTCACCCTCTTTAAAAAACTGATCATACTGCCCCGTGCCCGGCCGCTCTGTGCCCTTCTCTCGACAGACGTAATACTGTTCCGGTGTAAGCTCTTCACGCCACTGCGCTTCAGTTTTTTTCACTTTAAAATCATGACTTGCCATAAAAAACTCCAATACAGATAACGAAAACGAAAAGATCAATCTGTTACTGTCCAACATCCGCTAAAAAGCGTATTATTTCGATCCTTCGGTAAGCAGCTACCCTTCTCACCTCTATGTTTACTTACCGATCATAGAATATTACAGGACACCACTACAGGATTAATCCATGTCCGTTATCAGAAAATCGAATAAGCTGATCAACGTCTGTTATGACATCCGCGGTCCCGTCCTTCAAGAAGCTAAGCGTCTTGAAGAAGAGGGCCAACGCATTATTAAACTGAATATCGGTAATCCAGCCCCGTTTGGCTTTGAGGCGCCGGAAGAGATCGTTCAGGACGTTATCTACAATCTCCCCTCTGCGCAGGGTTACTGCGATTCAAAAGGCCTGTTTTCTGCCCGCAAGGCAGTCATGCAGGAGAGCCAAAAGAAAGGCATCAAAAACGTCACCATCGAAGATATCTATCTTGGTAACGGCGTCAGCGAGCTGATCGTTATGGCAACACAGGGCCTCTTGAATGACAATGATGAGCTCCTCATCCCTGCGCCAGACTATCCACTCTGGACGGCCGCGGCAAGCCTCGCCGGTGGTAACCCTATCCATTACCATTGCGATGAGCAAAAGGACTGGGCGCCCGATATCGATGATATCCGCAGTAAGATCACCGAGCGCACCAAGGGCATTGTAGTCATCAACCCTAACAACCCAACCGGCGCGGTCTACTCAGAAGCCGTTCTGCTACAGATTATTGCCTTAGCAGAAGAGTTTGGGCTGATTGTTTTTGCCGACGAAATTTACGACAAAATCACCTACGATGATGCCCACCACATCCCGCTGGCCTCACTGAGTGATGATATCCTCTGCATCACGTTTAATGGCCTGTCTAAAGCCTATCGAGCAGCGGGTTTCCGCTCTGGCTGGATGATTTTGACTGGGCCAAAACATCAAGCCCGCGACTACATCGAAGGCTTGGATATGCTGGCCAGCATGCGCCTATGCGCCAATGTTCCTGCACAACATGCCATTCAAACAGCGTTAGGCGGTTATCAGAGCATTAATGAACTGACCGCCCCAGGCGGACGTTTATACGACCAGTGCAACATCGCTTGGCAGAAACTGAACGAAATACCTGGGGTCTCCTGCGTCAAAGCTCGTGGAGCACTCTACCTATTTGCCAAACTAGATCCAGACGTTTATCCGATTAAAAATGACGAGAAAATGGCCCTGGATCTACTGCAGCAACAGAAGGTACTGATTGTTCAGGGTAGCGGCTTCAATGTCTCAGATACTCAGCACTTCCGCTTAGTCTGCCTGCCCCGTGAAGATGAGCTGATTGAAGCGATCGAACGAATTGGCCTATTTCTGAAAAACTACTCTCAGGCGTAAGCTTTTTTCTTAGCGATCGAAAGGTCGCTTTTTTATTTCGTCCATCAAGCGTTATACTTAGTCATATTCCTGTTATAAAACAGACATATGATTTGGCTACATTGCAGCACACACTGCCTTAGGCCGACTAAAAAATAGACCCATGGAAGATAAACATAAGGAAGACAAGCACGCATGGCTGGTTGCTTAGCGTAAAGCCCTTAAAAGCAAACGCCGCGATGCAAAACATCCTTAACAATTAACTTACTCTCGCGGAATCAGTATGTTTATTAAGATCAAGAAAAATTGCGGTATCTATATGGAACACAACGGCATGGAAAAAAACCATATCCTGCCAGTCACCAGTAACTTTCTGATCAATCTAGGTCATGCAGCTGAGATCTCTTTCTACACCATCAAAGAGGCTAAGACACGTTACGATCTCGAAGGCCATCAGATCAGCGTACCACCGCACACACGCGTTATTCATCTGCAAATGGCTTATCGTTATTCAAGCACCAAAGAAAAGATCGGCGATACTAAAGGCAGCATCGTTGAGCGCAACTTCTATAAGTTCTACTTTAAACCAGAAGAGATGGGACAATACGAAGAGCTACGCACTAATATCGAAAAACACGTTCTTAACCTCTAATTTTCAATCGACTCAGCCACATTAAACAAACGGTAAATAAAAAGGCAGCTCAATGAGCTGCCTTTTCAATCGTTCTCTCTATCACACCTTAGCTTTAGACTCTTCACTACGCGTCCCTCTTAGAGTGCACACGCAGTACTGCTTCAATAATATGATCAACATCATTCATCGCCCGATGCTGTCGCCACTGCCCCTGACAAATCAACTTGTACTCAAGTAACTCCTCAGGACTCAATAATGCTGGCAAACCAATCAAGCGAAATGCCATCGTCTGTTCCGCAGCCTCAAACAATCGGCTAAGCCAGAAACTATCAAACTCCCAGGCATCACTAAGAACATCCTGCCCCTGCAGCTGTTTATTCAAACGCTCACACGCAGAGACCGCCGAGATCCCTTCTTCGCGTAACTCAGACAGGCACAGGTTATGCAGTTCTTCAGCATACTCGTCCCAGAAATCCCAGCCAGGCACAGAGTCCGGATTAATTAGAAAACTATCACTCTGGCCAGCCGTACTTTTCCAGGCGACCTCTATCGGATAGGAGAGAGGCCCTAAGCCACTGGCTTCCAAATCCAAGCAAATCAAATTCATAACATTCCTGATTAGATAATCACTTTACTTTCTGACGGTTTAGCCCGTCTTTTGAAACAATAGAACCTTAAGCGCTTGCTCGGGATCCCGATCCGGAAAGTCCGCCGGATGAGTAATACGCTCACAATACCTAAGTTCAGGACAACAATCGTCCACCAGCTGCAATAAAAAATCACTCCCTAGCGCAGGAGAGTTAAGACACAGTAACACTTGCCCGCCGGCCATCGTCAACTCAGGCAAGCGCCTTAGTACTTTTCGATAATCATCACTCGCAACGAAACTGCCTCGCTGAAAACTAGGTGGATCGACAATGACCAGATCATAGGGCCCTTCCCGCTTCAGCCGACCCCATGAGCGGAATAGATCATGACCCAAAAACTTCACCTGATCGGTGGGTAGTTGATTAATGCGATGATTATCCCTACCGGTACTCAATGCACCCCGACTCATATCCAAATTAACAACCCGACTGGCACCGCCGGCAATAGCCGCAACAGAAAAAGCACAGGTATAAGCAAACAGATTGAGTATATTTTTACCCTGACTGTTCTGCCGCACCCAACGTCGCCCTTCCCGCATATCTAAAAATAAACCACTATTCTGGTTCTTCAAAGGACGAACATTGTATTTCAACCCAAGCTCTCTCACTTGTAATAACTGCTCAGGGTCTACCGTACCGTTATTCCAACGAAGCTCAACACTGTCTTCTCGCCGATAGCGATGCTGTACAACCAAAGCATCCGGTTTTACCGCATCATCGAGCTGCTGGAAAAACTGATCCAACTGCTCGAGCAGCTCAACGGGATGTTCTTCAAATAACCGAATAATGACCAAAGGAGGCAAAAGATCGATAATCAGCTGCTCATAGCCGGGAAAACAATGCCCTCGACCATGAAATAACCGCCGAACCTCCCCCTGAGATAAATCAAGCTGGGTAGAAATGGAATCAAAAATAGCTTGCATATATAGGGTCCGCTCTGGCACATATCATGGTAAAAAGGCGCGATTATAGTAACCCATCTAGTATTGAGCCAGTTTTTTATCTCCGAAAACGAAAAAGCAGTTGAAACTTATTCTCATCGCCTATATCTATATCATCAACTTCACTACAAAGAGCAATCACATCATGATGCGAATCGGTCTATTCCTGTTAACCAACATTGCGGTCATTGCCTTAGCCAGCATAACGCTAAGTTTGTTTGGCGTAGGGTCTATCCTACAGGCAAACGGCGTTGATATGGATCTTGGCAATCTACTTGCCTTCTGTGCGGTATTTGGTTTTGCCGGTTCCTTTGTATCACTGTTTCTCTCTAAATTTATGGCCAAAAGAAGCAGCGGTACTGAAGTTATTACTCAGGCACGTAATGCCGATGAACAATGGCTGCTCGACACGGTAAAAGAACTGGCTGATAAAGCGAAAATAGGTATGCCTGAAGTGGGTATCTTTCCCGCTCAACAGGCCAACGCCTTCGCCACCGGCTGGAATAAAAACAGTGCGCTTGTCGCTGTCAGCATCGGCTTACTGCAACGTTTTCGTAAAGAGGAAATTCGCGCGGTATTGGCTCACGAAATTGGCCACGTCGCCAATGGCGACATGGTGACGTTGACCCTGATTCAAGGGGTAGTTAACACCTTCGTTATGTTCTTCGCGCGTATCATCGGTCACTTTGTTGACCGGGCAATACTGAAAAACGAGCAAGGCCATGGTATCGGCTACTTCATTACTACCATCGTCGCTGAAATCGTGCTCGGCATTCTGGCCTCGACCATTGTCGCTTGGTTTAGCCGCCGTCGAGAGTTTAAAGCCGATGAAGCAGGGGCAACACTCGCCTCTCCCCACGCGATGATTGGCGCCTTACAACGCCTGAAAGCTGAATATAACGTGCCGGATCAGATGCCTGAAACGCTCATAGCCTTCGGCATCAGTAGCCATATGAAGCATGGGTTTATGGCGCTGCTGTCAAGCCATCCACCGCTTGATGACCGGATTGCGGCACTACAGAAATTCTAATGACTAGGTTCATTAAAAAACGCCTCAATCGAGGCGTTTTTTTTTGCATTCATTCCCTCAAGTACTGAAGCCATAAACCCTAAGCATTAATTCCTAGCATTACTCCTCTATCTCTCTAACTATTCTTACCTTAAAATATTTCATGAAAAATATTATTTAATGCAAAAAAAATCATTTTACGCCAAAAATTTTTACCTCATAATCGAAATGGACGCGAACCTGCAAGGCAAGTGGGTTTGATCATGTGATCTATAAGTATTGGCTAACCTCAATAAGAGATAGTCAAATTCATGTGAAGAGCGAAGCCATGACAAAAAAAGAAGAAATTACTGATGATCTCGATATCGTCGATGACATCATCGATGAAGATATCGACATAGAGATCGATGCTAAAGAAAAGAAGTTCTGCTGTGATGCCGAAAAAAGAAGACGCATTGAGCTACTGATAGAACAGCGTCGCTTAGAACAGGAATTACGAGAATTCTACGACTAAAGGCAGCTCGTGCTGCCTTTTTCTTTATCTTTTCAATACCCTTTGAGTGACTGTTAGTTGACAGCACAAGGCCTCTGTACGCCTATCAAGCAGCCGACCAGCAACCGTCATCACTTCGTTATTAAAGCTTCATACCGGTGTCACACAAGCGTCATCCCCAGAAGGTTTTATTAACACATCACCCATAACAAAACCCTGGTAAGTATTTATGAGCAACAAAATTCGTCTGGATGATCTGTCCGCTGAAAACCTAGATAAGATGGATAATGATTTTTTCATTAATCCTACGCCTGGCAGACAGAAAAAAATCGATAAGAAAGCCCGTAAACGCAAGATTATTGAAGACTATATGGAGGAACGTTCACTCAAACAGCACCTGACAGAGTCATACGACCTTTATTGAGCGAACGATTGAGCGAGCAGCGCACTGTTATCAGTGCTGCTGCTTTTTGATACTGCTTTGCCCTTTACGCTTTTTAGCTGGCCGTGAAGCTCCCACTTTCTTGCCTTTCACGACCGGTCTCGTCACTACCCTCGCGCCACTTGTGCGCACGCCCGTCTTACTATTGTCACGACGCTTAGGCGCCTCCTCAGGCGTCACCAGATGGCTAGGCTTAGTACCGATTAGATCTTCTCGCCCCATCTCCTTTAACTTAACCCGCAGATCAGCCCAGTTTTCAGGATCATGATAACGCAGTAAGGTCTTATGGGCTTTTCGCTGCGCTTTGTCCTTAGGTATGTAAAGCGTCTCACTCTTATAGGTAATCTGCTTTAACGGGTTTTTCTCCGAGTGATACATCGCCGTAGCTAGCGACATCGGTGAAGGATAAAAATTTTGCACCTGATCCACTTTAACATCGTTCTGCTTCAGCCATAGTGACAGACTCAGCATATCGTCATCATCACAGCCTGGATGGGCCGCAATGAAATAGGGAATCAAATATTGCTTCTTGCCCGCTTCCGCCGAGAATTGATCGAACATGTTTTTGAAGTCGTAATAGGTGTCCATACCCGGCTTCATCATTTTGCTCAGGGTATTTTGTTCACTGTGCTCAGGAGCGATTTTAAGGTAGCCCCCCACATGATAAGTCACCAGTTCACGGACATATTCAGGATCTTTCACGGCAAGGTCATAACGCAGCCCCGAGGCGATGGCGATATTGTGTATCCCCTCCATTTTACGGGCCTTACGATACAGCTCAGTGGTCTGACTATGATCGGTCACGAGATTGCTACAGATGGTCGGATAAACGCACGAAAGCTTACGACAGTTCGACTGAATATCATCGTCATTGCAGTTAAGAAAATACATATTCGAGGTAGGGCCACCCAGATCGGAAATAGACCCGGTAAAGCCGGGTACTTTATCCCGAATCTCAGCCATCTCATTCAAGATTGACTCGTGCGAGCGACTTTGAATGATGCGCCCTTCATGTTCGGTAATCGAGCAAAACGTGCAGCCACCGAAGCAACCACGCATAATATTGATCGAGAAGCGGATCATATCGTAGGCGGGAATCTTATCTTTACCATAAGACGGATGCGGCACCCGCTGGTAGGGCAAACCAAATACGCCATCCATCTCTGGGGTTTCCAAGGGAATCGGCGGAGGATTTACCCACAGCTCACGATTGCCATGTTTTTGAATCAACGCTCGAGCATTATGCGGATTAGATTCCTGATGCAACACCCGTGAAGTATGGGCATAGAGAGCCGAATCCTTAGCGACCTTGTCAAAGGATGGCAGACGAATATAGGTTGTCTCCGGATTCAACTTTTCTTTACGTTTCAATGGCATAGGGATAATACGTATGGGCGCTACATGCTCATCCGCCGTTGACTCGACTGGCGCAACAGAACTGTCCGCCCCGCAACGCTTAGTCGCAGGGTCAATTAACTTATCCGCACCGCTTTGATCGGTACCGAAATCGTAAGGATTCGGTAGTTTATCAATATTACCCGGCCAGTCTATTCGGCTCGAATCAAGTTCAACATAACCCGCAGGAGGCGCCTGCCGCATATGCACGGTGCCGCGAATATTCCATAGTTCATCAATGGTTTTACCCGCCGCAAGGCCATGACTCAACTCAACAATCGCCCGTTCGGCATTGCCATACAACAGAATATCAGCGGTCGCATCTAGCAAGACTGAACGGCGAACCTTATTACTCCAATAATCATATTGCGCGATCCGGCGCAGACTCGCCTCAATGCCACCCAAGACCACCGGCACATCATTCCACGCTTCTTTACAGCGCTGACTATAAACAATCACCGCGCGGTCAGGTCGCTTGCCGCCCTTACCACCTGCGGTATAGGCATCATCATGACGCAATCGTAGGTCGGCCGTATAGCGGTTGATCATTGAGTCCATATTGCCGGCGGTCACACCAAAATAGAGATTTGGCTTACCCAAACTCATGAAAGCATCGGCACTACGCCAATCCGGCTGCGCGATAATACCGACACGAAACCCCTGGGCTTCAAGCAAACGGCCCATCACCGCCATACCAAAGCTAGGATGATCGACATAGGCATCACCGGTCACGATGATAATATCGCAGCTATCCCAGCCCAGTTGATCCATCTCCTCTCGAGTGGTCGGTAAAAAAGGCGCAATGCCATAGCATTCAGCCCAATAACGGGGATAGGAAAACAAATCTGGGGCGGTTTTTTTCATGGATATATCAGCGAGACAACTATTTATGGGGGAGTGTAATTGTCGCAGAAACCACCGCCGACAGATAGTAAAAACCGGTTTGATTCGTATGTTTACTGGGCCTGCGGGTATAGACATAGTAAAATGGTCGGAATTAAACACGATAGATTAACAATCATGACGAAAGAAAAACCAACCCCTCCCGGCGATTATGAATGCTGCGAAAGCGGCTGTTCACCCTGCGTATGGGATCTTTACTATGAAGAGTTAAACGCATGGAATGCTGAGCAGAAAGCCGCCAAAGAAGCAGAAAAAGAAGCCGTACAGAAAACCGCCGACACCGATACCCAAGAATAAGGATCTATGCCAATGCCCGATACAGCCGAGGTAATCTATCGCACTCGCATCAAACCTGAGTGGCTTGATTATAACAACCATATGAACGTGGCCTATTATGTTCTCATTTTTGACCTAGCAGGTAGTGAACTCGTCGGCCGATTAGGACTGAGCGAAGCGGTGACCAAAGCCACCGACATTTCGTGGATGGTACTGGAAAACCATATCACCTATAACAACGAAGTGGTCCTCGATCAGCCCGTAGAGGTTCGCTGCCAATTGCTTGATCATGACAGCAAACGGCTACACCTGTATTTTGAAATGATCGCCAAAAACGCTGATGGTACTGACTATCTCGCCTCAACGCTCGAGCAGATGGTGATGTGTGTCGATTTAAGCAGTCGCCGTAGCTGTGCGTTTCCCACCGCCGTGGCCCAGAACATAGAACTCATGGCTACAGAGCAAGCCAGCCTTACGACCCCTAGCGGTATCGGGCGCACCATTGGTATTCGCCGCCGTTAAGTATGCTTTCACCGAAACAAGATACACTACCGCTATTATTCATCATTAGGAAAGATTGTGGACAGAGAGACATTAGAAAGGGCCGCACAACGGGGCATCATCTCGCAACAGCAGTTGCAGCAACTGATTCTCTTCAGTAGCGCTGAACAACAAGATGAAGCGGTAGGCGAAGAGCAGCTGCGGTTTGTACGCAACTTCGGCGATATTTTTATCACCCTCGGGGTTCTGTTTGTCACCTTCTCCGTGGCCGCTATGCACCTCAGTCAGCTTGAATGGCTCGTGCCCGCTGTGTTATTCCTCGGCGCGGCTGAATGGCTAGTGCGTATCCGCAGGCTGGCCTTACCTGGCATCGCCATCTTAATCTCAACACTCTACTTTCTCGGTAAAGCACTGGGTATTGCAGAATTTGAAACCGCGACGCTGCAATTTCTAACCCTCAGTGGTGCCTCGTTACTGTTCTATCTACGTTACCGCATGCCGTTCAGCTTATTGCCCGTTGCCGCGGGCCTCATCGCGGCGGTTATCAGCGGTCTCGGGGTGGATATGCTAAAGCATCAGATACTCTTTTCTGTACTCGGGTTATGCGTCTTTATCGCCGCTATGAGCTTCGATGCCCGCGATCGTAAACGTCAGCTGCGCGCCAGTGATTGTGGTTTCTGGTTACACCTGCTGGCATCACCGCTGATTGTGCATGGCATGATGACCACCTTACTGTTTAATGATAGCGGACTCTTAGCATCAGGCAGCAACCGTGAAATTGCCCTACTGCTGTTTTTCGTGGTCTTTTTATTAATCGCCCTGTTTGTGGATCGTCGCGCCATGTTGGTATCGAGCTTGTCATACGCTATCTATGCGATTTTCAAAGTTGTCAGCAGCAACCTACTCGATAGTAATAATTTGCCCTTGATGGTGTTTATCGGTTTTGGTGTCTTTATCGTTCTATTCGGTACCTACTGGTATAAACTTAGACGTCTAATTTTCGGTGCACTACGGAATAGCTGGCCCGCCCGTTTTGTGCCCGCACTATAATTTTCTCGGATTTACACGCCACCAACACAAAACATGATAGACAACGGTGATAAGGTTTATACGTAGTGCGTTACGTTAGACCTTAACCCGTTACAAGATGTATCCTCGCTGAATAAAGTCAACTTTCAAACTGAAAAATCATCCGCTAGATTGGCCACACTCGACGACGCTTTTGCACTAAAATTTAACCCTATACAGAGGTTAAATTATGACTTACTTAAAACGTTTACTCACGCCACTGATCGCCGTATTACTGCTGCTTTCATTTAACAGCTTCGCCGATAGTAATATCCGTATTCACAGTGGTATTTCCATCGATAGCGGCAATCTTCGACTGCAGATCAGCGATCGTCTGATTAGCGGCCACATTTACGCCAACCGCGCCACCGAGCATTACCACGACAGCCATCGTAGGCAATTTGTTTCAACCCCTGGCTCCATCTCCAGACGCTATTCACGGGGCTACTTAAATAGCTACCCGAACACTCATATAAATCGCCAGCCAATCGACTACCCTCACCACATTATCAGTAGAGGCTCACCGCGAAACCACTATCGCCAACGCTCCTATTCCCAATATCATCAGCCCCAGTATCAAGATTCACACCGTCGCACAGATCACCATAGGGTCATTATTCGCGATAGTCGGACACACCGACAAGAGCATCGCAGCGAACATCGCTATCGCTAGTATTTTCCTCGACCCTTCGTGACCCGTGCGAGTTGAAATACTCACAACGCTCACAGCGAGGTTAATGGGGTTAAGCCTCGATTTATGCAGGAGTCATAACACAACCCGTAGCTTTAGGTTAGAAAAAGGCCTCTCCCCCTCCTCGGCGAAGCCTCCAACAGGTACAATACGCCCGTCTGTTATCAATCGAGCGAAACTGTCTTTGCAAAATCTATACGCATACACCAAAGAAGCCTTCTTAACCGCCGATCCGGATCAGAAAATCGAACTGACCCGGCAAACCGTTAGCCGTTGGAATGCTGGAGAGCTCGAATGGCTTGAGGGCGACACACCTGAATGGCTCCTGCAACCGGGCCAGTTAGACAAACCCGAAATAGTCCCGCCATCGAAAGTCAACGAACGGAAATTCGGTAAAGAGGAGGGGCGCGCTGCGCTTATTCATGCCCTCGCCCATATTGAGTTAACCGCGGTCAATCTAGCGCTGGATTCTGTCTATCGTTATCGCGGTATGCCGCAAGAATTTTATACCAATTGGATTCAGTGTGCAGGCGAAGAGGCCAACCATTTTATGGCATTGCGGGGTCGTCTTCGAGAGATGGGGTATGACTATGGTAGCTTTAAGGCCCATGGCGAACTCTGGAGCATAGCTATCGACACGGCTGATGATATGTTAGAGCGAATGGGCATGGTACACCGCGTACTGGAAGCCCGCGCACTGGATGTCGTTCCCAAAGCGATTCAGCGGTTTGATCAAGCCGGTGATAAAAAGATGATCGATATTCTTACCATGATCGGCAATGAAGAGATTGGTCATGTCAGTTCAGGCACTCGCTGGTTTCATTATCAATGCCAACAACGTCAACTCGATCCTAATCAAACCTTTATCGACCTGCTCTGGAAATATATAAAAGAGCCGTTAAAGGGCCCTTTTAATTACGAAGCTCGGCTAAAAGCAGGGTTTTCAGAGCAAGAAATGAAGATGATCGAGATGATGCGCGAAACAGGCAAAGCCTAATCTTGCCTGCTGCTTTCATCATTAACACCAAACAAAACCCTTATAAAAAACAAGGTATTAGGTCAAACTATCAACTTTAACAGACTACCCATACTGGGTAATGCTGACCCTCTGCTGAAGCACGATGAATTGCACCCAGTACAAAAAAGTATAGACTGTTCTTTATCCGGGCCCTTCTTGACCGACGCACGGCTCTTTCTTCCAGCAGAGCCTTCCCTTGCAGTGGGGCCCGGGTCTCTTCATTCTTTGAGTTATTCATCGCTAAAAGAAACAGTCCGACTGAGCATAGGTCACCGTTGCTCAAACCCTATTCAGATACGTTAGTCCTAAGCAGCACCATCAGTGCCAAACTTACTCTAAACGATCGACCTGTAAACTCAGGTGGTTAGTGTTATCGCTCAAAAACAACTCACCATCGCTGATCGTCAGTGATAACTGCATACTCCGGCTAATAAACATATCTAGCTGTGCAACATCACTGTCGTGAAAGCGCCAAACACTCACTTTAGGCAACTCCCCAAGCGTCTTGCCCTGCTTATCCCACCAGACATCAACTTCTCGACCATAGGCATATAAAGAAATCTTTGGCGCACGACTGACCGCTTTTCGCAATCGATCGGGCGATGCCTGCCCTAACTCTATCCAATGTTCGACCGACCCATCTGGGCCCACCTGCCAAAGTTCCGGCTCATCGGTACTGGACAATCCTCGGGTAAAGCTCAAATCTTGATGATAATTAAGACCATAAACTAGCAACCGAACCATCATCCGCTGCAATGTTTCAGAAGGGTGTTGCGCCAATGTTAGATGACAGGTTTCATAACAGTGACGATCCGTATCACTCAATTGCAGTTCGACTTTATAGATTGTTGGCTTAAGCGCCATAGGAATTAACCTTATACTGGAGGGCTTTTATTAGACTGAATGCGCTATTATAGCGGTTTAATCACTGGATAATATTCCTGAATGAAATGCCGACCTCAGTGTGGCGCCTGCTGTATTGCACCACAGATAAGCAGCGCTATCCCCAATATGCCGAACGGCAAACCTGCCGGTGTCCCCTGCGTCAATTTAGATGATGCCTTTAACTGCACTATCTGGAACACCCCACACTTTCCGCCAGTGTGCCGTGCATTCCAAGCACAGGCCGAACATTGCGGTGAAACTCAACAACAAGCGTTAACAATACTCACCCGCCTCGAGCAGGAAACCGCACCGGATATTTAACCCAGCCGGTCAATCCGCTACACTATGTCTCCTTAACTTGCGAACCCTCGCTCAAAGTAAAAGCATCGGAAACTGCCTTAATGGACCTTAAATTTCTAGCCATCCGTGAACTGATTAAAGAAGCCGACGACAGCATTGCCACCATTAGTGACAAAGGGGGTGCAATCGATATCACCGACCCAATGGCGCAGCAACTGTTCAACGCGCTGGTCTCCGCCTACGGCAGACGTTCGGCACTGACCCACGGCTCCTTTAATGATGAAAACAGTGAAGGCTATCCATTTATTTCCAGTTTTAAAATGTTCATCAACAGTACCCCCGATGACAGTACCTTTTTATCGCTCTGTGATCAGGCGCTGGCGCAGTTGGCCGCATCGCTGCAGCAGCCCTCAGCACGTTCCGCCACCGGCGGGTATGTGATCTTTATGTACTACTCCTCCGATGTATTCGACTACCTCCTGATTGGACTGGTACGTGATAAATCGGGCGTAGCCTTCGATCAGGATTTGAACCCGACCAAAGTCATCGAAGTTGACTTAGAAAAATTACATCAAGCGGCTAAAATCAATATCACCACCTATAAAGAGGGCAGCGATAGCTATCTAAGTTTTATTGGTACCCGCCGTAAAGGTGATATTACTCACTATTTTTCCAATGCCCTGGGTTGCACCGATGTCGTCCCATCAAAAAAATCAACCTCCGACCTTATCCGCGCCAGCGAAGATTTCTGTCGCCATTACCATCTTGAAGAAAAGCAGGATGAAATTGTCGAAGATGTCGTCAGCTATCTGTCCCGTCAACGTGACGATCGACAATCAGCCTATCTGCCCGATGTGGAACAAATATTTGATAATCACCTGCCCGAGCAGGCGGAACAGGCTAGCGGAACCTTCAGTAAGTTTGCCAACTCAGAAAACTATCAGGTAAGCCAAGAGTTTCAGCCGCACACCAGCACCATTAATTCCTACACCAAAGTAAAAGCTAAAATGGACAACTGGCAACTCGACTTTGCCAAACGCTCTCTCGGCCAGCCCAACAGCAACAGTGAGATTGAATTCGATGCGCAAACCAATTCATTACGTATTAACCGGTTATCAACTAAAGTTATCGAACAGTTGAAACAAGCACTTAATGGAGATGATTAACCCTGTATCAACCCAATCCAGCCGCTCTGGCTGGATTGGCTTTCCGCCATCAATTATTCATACAGTAACGACGCCGGGCCCCCGAAAAATTTCATTGTGCGTCGCACAAAAGACTTGACCATCCACTTTTTTCAACTAAAATAGTTTTCATTGTGCACTGCATCATAAACATATGGAGATTATTATGACGACTACTTCTTTCGACTTCAAAAAACCTTTAGAGTCTGCTCAAGCACTGATGGGACTGCAAACGACTGCTGTCACTAAAACAGTTGAACTGCAGAAGAAAGCCGCTGAAGAGCTGACTGAATTCTTCAAAGCAGAAGCAGAAAAAGCTAAAAACCTTAAAACACCTCAAGAATTCGTTAAATTCAACATCGAGTCAAACAAAGCACTCTTTGAACTCATGAAAGCTCAAGGTGAAGCGTTTACCGCGCTGGCAAAAGAATCTAGCGAAGAAACCATCGCAGAAATCACCAAACTGGCTAGCTAAGCTATACTGTTTTTCAAGAAGCCCAGTAGTGAAAACTACTGGGCTTTTTTATAACTTAATTTTATCGCGCTGACTTGTACTAACAGTACAAACAGCCTTAAGAACTATTTTCATTAAGGCCTACTTTTGTGCACTGCACAAAAATAACCGTTGACTTTGTTCTAGGGTTCGCTAAAATGGATTCCATTGTGCACTGCAACATAATCTTATTGGAGAACGACCATGACAACCCCTATCGATTTCACTAAATCTTTTGAATCTGTAAAAACCTTGATGGAAATGCAAGCTGAAACCATCACCAAATCTGTTGAACTACAGAAGCAAGCTGGCGAACAACTGGCTGCGTTCTTCAAAACAGAAGCAGAAAAAGCAAAAGAACTGAAAACACCTGAAGACGTTGTAAAATTCAACGTTGAAGCGAACACTTCATTGTTCGAAATGCTGAAAGCACAAGGTGAAGCATTCTCTGAACTGGCTAAAACAGCTGGCGAAAATGCAATGGCTGAAGTTACCAAGTTAACTAAGTAAATTTCACTTAGTTCCCTTTAAGGCCCTGCTTATGTAGGGCCTTTTTTTATTTATACCCATCGATATTGCTCTTCCGCTCAGACGTCTATTACCTCTTTATAAATAATCCGCATTGACGAAAGCCCATAGGGTTAAACCCAGGAAATCTATTCTAAGCTGCGAATATAGTTGATATAGGTTGTCGCATCATTAATGTCGAAACTAAATGAAAACACTATCGCTGCCGTTATCAGGCCAGACCAGATACGAAAACTCAAAGGTTCTGCTGGTTTGAAAAAGGGCCGTTGACGCAACAAAATCACTAACGCCGGCGTCCAGCAAACAAGATGCATAATTGCGATACTACCACCTAAGAAAGGCAAACCCATTTGAGCGAATATTATATGGCCGCTCAGCATTGATACTATAAATCCACCGGTAGCCCATCGCGCAACAGGATGTTTCCAAGCAAAATAAGTTCCTATGGCAAACAGCCCTATTAAACAGAACAGCCAAACTTTCACCCACAGCGGTGTGAATGCCATTGCCTCAGCACCGAAGACTTCCAGCGCACCATGACCCGGAGCATAATGCCCCTCGGCACCAACCGCGAACGTTGATAAAGTCAAAATAACAGCGGCTACTACACTCCTGAAAGCCATAGTCGACCCGATAAAATTCATATTTCATTCCTAGCTTTAGCTGTTTTTAACCTATTGAAAGACACACATGACTTCGTTAAGAGGCAATGCATGCTATCGCAATTAACCAACGTTAAATACTAGCGACTGATTTTATCAATGCAAAAGCATGAGGTAAGCATGAGGTAAGAAAGAGGAATCACAGCAGCAGGCTCGCTCCATCAACGGGAAGCGTCCTGCTTATTTAGATAAATTAATGTTCAAGCGGACTCACCGCTATTGATGATACCGCTATTGATGATACCGGTATTAATGTTTATCGGTGTTTTGTACAACGGTTGCTCGCTCGAGTTGGTAACGTTCTAACTTTGAACGCAAACCCACCCGAGAGAGACCTAATTCACGAGATGCTTGGCTTTTGTTCCAACGATGACGGATCAATGTTTCCCTCAAGATACGTTTTTCCAAGGTTTCTATCCGATCCTTTAAGCTACCATCCAAGCGGGCTAACAGCTCCATTTCACCATTTTCATCCTGAGGCGCTGCGCGCAATACTCGGGGAGACAACAGATCGGCACCTAGATAGTCATCATCGGCCAGCACCAACATACGCCGTACCTCATTTTGTAACTCACGTACATTACCCGGCCAGCAGTAGGATTCCATGCAAGCCAGCGCTTCATCGGTAAAACCTTTGACCGGCTTATCAAACTCGACCATCGACTTATCTAAAAAACCCTGAGCCAGTAACGGAATATCGACTTTACGCTGTGCCAACTCAGGCAGAGTCAAGGTAACCTCAGCTAAACGGAAATACAGATCCTGTCTAAAACGGCCTTCCCGCACCTCCTCTTCTAAATCCCGGTTAGTCGAGGCAATTACCCGAACATCCACTTTGCGGCGCTGAAAATCGCCCAACGGCCGAACCTCGCGTTCTTGCAAAACCCGCAATAACTTAATCTGAAAAGCGGGGGTAATTTCACCGATCTCATCAAGAAAAATCGTACCGCCGTCCGCCTGTTCAAACATGCCCATATGATCGGAGATCGCTCCCGTAAAAGAGCCTTTTTTATGGCCAAACAACTCTGATGCCAGTAATTCATCGTGCATTGCGCCACAGTTTTCCACCACAAAGGGCTTGTCCGCACGCAGACTGTTATAGTGTAGCGCCCGAGCAAATAACTCTTTACCCGTACCGGACGGACCCGTAATTAAGACAGAAACATCAAAAGGAGAGAAGCGTGCCGCCTGCCGACACTGTTCATTTAGCGGACTATGTTCACTGCGGCGAATTTCATCCATCTTAAAGCCAGATTTCAGCAACTCTTTCTTATCGTTAATATTGCTCTCAACCTGCTTAGCCGTCAGCCGCATCTCCATCGTCAGCAGCTCATTTTCATTCTGCAACTGACATAATGCGCAAGCGTTTCGGACCACCATCAACAGGCTATCAGGATGCCAGGGCTTAGTAATATATTGATAAATTCCCGCATCATTAAGGCCACGAATAATATCTTCAGAATCGGTATAACCGGACAGTATCAGGCGCGCGGGTTCGGGCCAACGTTGTCTAACATCGGTTAGGAATTCAACCCCCGTGATTTCAGGCATACGCTGATCACAGAGAATCGCCTCAACCTTTTTTGTTTCAAGAATCTTCATTGCCGCCGCCGCACTATTGGCGGTGAGCACATCAAACTCTTCATCGAGAGTGCGCTCTAAGGTTTCCAGCGAACGAACTTCATCATCAACACACAAGACGGTCGGGCGTTTAGGCTGCATCGCTATACCATCCCCTGAAGAAGAGACACCTGATTATTTAACTGCTCGATGCGTTGATGAATTCTAGCCACCCGATGTTGCTCGATCCAGTTAAGCCATTCACTCATCCCTTCGCCTGAACGCGCTGAAATCTGAATCACTTCAATATCAGGATTCACCTGCTTAGCCGCCGCAATACATTGTTCAACATCGAAATCCAAATAAGGCAGTAAATCAACCTTATTCAGCAACATCAGGTCGGCTGCATAAAACATATCTGGGTATTTAAGGGGCTTATCTTCACCCTCGGTAACCGACAGAATAGCCACTTTATGGGCTTCACCTAGATCAAAGGCCGCTGGACAAACAAGGTTGCCAACATTTTCAATAAAGAGCACACCACCAGACAGATCATCAAAACGTTCCATCGCATGCCCAACCATATGAGCATCCAGATGACACCCCTTACCGGTATTCACCTGTACCGCCTGAACCCCAGTAGCACGGATCCGGTCAGCATCATTCGCGGTTTGCTGATCACCCTCTATCACCGCCACAGGACAACGCTGCAATTGCTCGATACTGGCGGTTAATAATGTGGTTTTACCCGAGCCAGGACTGGAGACTAGATTAAGCGCAAACAGGTTCATCGCCTCAAATCGCTGTCGATTCTGACCCGCATAGCGATCATTTTTACCGAGAATATCCTGTTCGATCTGTACCATCCGTCCTTGGCTTAAACCTGGCGCATGGGCATGTGCGGGGCCCTGACCGAAATGTAGATTATCGCCTTCGCTCACCATTACACTGGCGTTATCGGCATCGCCAGAAGGCGGCGCTAGACTGTGCCCAGAGTCGTCTGCGGGGTGATGGTGATCCCCGTGTTGATGGCTATGTGAATGTCCATGATGATGGTGATGTCCTTCGATCGACACCTCGCCTTCACTGCAACCGCAAACTGTACACATGCTTATTCCACCTCTAACTCTTTTATTCTTAGTTCGTCACCCTGAGTCACCTGCAACTGAAAGCTGCCACAGGCACTGCAGGCATCGTAACGCTTTGTAATCGTGACAGTCTTGGCACACTGCAAACACCAAGCCTGTCCCGGTAACTCAATAATTTCCAGCCTAGCCCCGTGTGCCAAGCTATTCAGAGTGACCGCTTCAAAACAAAACCGGAGAGCATCGACCTCAACCATGGCCAATGGCCCTATCTCTAACCAAACCGTTTTAACCCGTTGATAGTGCTGACTGGCCGCCTGCTCTTCCAACACCTGAATAATTCCTTCACAGATCGACATTTCATGCATTTAGATAGCATCCCCTGATTTCAATCTGAGATCAAATTCAACACAGGGGTCGGCCAATAGCAGCATCGTTCGACTTAATGACAATGCCTCTGATGCCGTTGCCGTTGCAACTCCCTGCAGCTTAATCGCCAGTAGGCCCTGAGGGTGATGGTTCCACTCGGTAGGTGCTACAATGTCATAACCGGTGATTACATCCTCAACCAATGTCACTCGATGTAACAGCTGCCCTCTAGCCGTTTGCACAACCCCCAAACCATTGACCTCTGGCTCAACTCCCTGACTTTCAACCGGCTTAACGCCTGCGCTATCCAGCACACGGATCATCTCAGGAATATCACTCAGGTGAGCTAAAACAGCCGCATAACGACAGCTGAGTTCATGCCAGCCCTGCTGCCTCATCCCTCGAAGTTCGGCCCGATACGTGCTATAGCTGCCTGTTTCACAACAGCGCCCTTGCCATCTTGGCGTCGCACAAAACAGTTGTTTCTGCCTTTCAGCTGAACTCTCTACCAAAATTTGCCGCGATTTAGGCTGATGCCAATTCGGCAGACTCGGAAGATCTGACCCTAAATGGATATGCGCAAAGCGCTCCTGTAGCTCGTTTAACGGCCTCAACAACGGCGCGTCAAATAGTGATGCCGATGTTACGCGGTCTAACCATTCTGGCAACTGTTCAGGGGCCACACCCAACAGCGGTACTAGCCACTGGGTTAACTGATCCGCTAACGCTATCTGTTCACGTTTTAAGGCGCGATTATCTAATGATAGCGGCACGGGTTCAACCGGCTCTAGTAGATGCCCCCACCGTTGCCGCATGGCAACCACGAGACTCTGTAACGACTGCAATATTTTAAGCTGACTCGGCGTCGCGGGCAGCCAGTGCTGCACGAGACGAAACAGTAACTCCCGATAATTTTCCAGTTGCAGCAATAGTTGACGACCCAACGCAACTTCCTCAGTGACACAAACTCCCCGACAACGCTCTACTGCACGGGCAAAACCCAAGCGCTGGCCAACGGTACACGCCGAAAACAGTAAAGGGATCATCCGAGAGACCTGAGTCGTTCTACGCCCCTCAAATAACCGCCCCATCTGCTTAGGCCGGCTAGAGCTTAGCCTCAAACCGACGATATAGCCTGCCTGCCAATCCAGCTCGGCTGATATTTTTCCTGCAAGCTCAGCCATGATCAACGCTACCTTTCCCGCTAATCTGTCCCTGCAAAAACTGCCGGCGACTCAAACGAACAGCCCTTTCTTTATCTATCGATTGATCGGAACTCGCACTCATCTCGGTATCAACCTCGCTCGCACTCGCCTTGTCAGTGCTCGCTTCAGCATTGGCTAAACGCTGTTTTAACTGTTCTCGTTGCCGATCAGTTGGGGCAAAATTTTCTGTTTCGAACAGAGCTTTAATCACTTCATTGGCCGTAGCGACGGCCGCTTCTTGATCAACAAAATCAAACATCGGTGAAAACAGGGCACACATCCCGTAGCCCCCTAAGATTTCATCCCAACCCAGAATGAATTCATAGGAGCCCGAGGGAAGCGTTCGCATGAGCTTTCGACCCACATCACTTTCTGTCCATTCGGTTGACTCATCAGGCAACAGCATCAGACTCATAAACCAAGGGGTTATCAACACCCCCAACAGCTCCTCTGCGAACGGCTGAAACCCTAGTGCTTTAACCTGTAATTTGTGATTAAGCACCGCCACACCTTCCATTTTGGTATGCAAAATATCGTTGTAACGGGATTCAATCAGATCAATATCCATCACGCGTTATCGAGCACCATAAACTGATCTTTATCGCCATCACACTCTGGGCAGCGCCAATGCTCTGGTAACTGACTAAAGGGGGTGCCAACGGCTATCTGCCAAACATCATCTCCCTGTGCTGGATCGTATACATACCAACAAATTTTACACTCTAGACGTGTGCTATCCCTGAGCTGATCATTCTGCCCGAGATAGCTCCCTTCAAATCGTTGACCTTGATCTTGGCTCATCAGACAAGTACCTCCCTGATTTCACGTAGTCTTACTGCACTGTCTTGCAGATCTTCAGGGGCGGCACACACCACCGCGGGCATATCGACTACCTCAATGGTGTCTAAAATCAGATGGTCGGTTGAATTAAAATACTGCACCCGCCAGATATGCTTAATACCGGTACTGCTGATCCGACAATTACCATAACCACGGGATAACACCACCAGTGAGCCCTGCCCTAAATATTGTTCGAGTAGCTGATGATCTGCAGGAGAAAAGGGTAACAACGAAAGGTTCACCACATGAGGTTCATCACCGACTTGATACTGATCACTCTTATGCTGCAACTCAATTAACACCGGTGGCGCATTAAGAATGCCCGCGGGCCAGGCAGCCTCTTCAACCGCCAGCGACTGGGCCTGAGCAAAAGCATAATCACGGGCTACGGTAGGCACATCGGCGATCTCCAATGTTTCCCGCACCTGCTGTGCGTCCGCATCCATATAACGTAACCGCCACACACCTGCCAATACGGTCTCTTGTGCATTTACCTCGGCGCTGCTCTGGTCCTGAGTTTTACAAATAAGACTGACCTCACCCTCACCGAGAATCTGATTGATCAATTCCAAGCCGGTTGCCGATAACATTTTCAAATCCAGACTGATAACCGATTTTTCAACCTTATAGCCATCCAACTGTTGTTGCAGTTTATCCAGTAAAGCCAGCGCTTCCGGACAGTTTTCCAACTGTTCAGTTTCCGGCAATATGGGCAGATCATAGGTATACATCTCTTTTGGCATCGGCATATAATCCAGCACCGCATCGTCATCGCTACTGGGCTGGCTACCGGGGCCAACCGGCATATTAATCAGTGGAATATCACCCTGGTTCATATTCTCTGTCCTGTCGTTTGAGTCACGCGTTTTGAGTCACATAGTGGTTCAAGGCTTTTGTATCAAGCGGGTCAGCCGCAAGACGTATTCTGTTGTGGGTTAACCACCACAGGAATACCAATACCGGGGTTGCGGGTCGGTTCACGCTGAAGCAACGATTCGATATCCCGTAGATACAGATCCCAATCCTGTACTTTGCTGATAGCACCTAGATAACGCCCCTGCTTTAACAACACTAAGGTTGGCCAAACAGTAAAGTTATAACGCCCTTGCAAACCTCTTTCCGCATCGCGACTAATCACCGCGGGCGTCAACTGGGGAAAGCTTTTTAATAGCTCCGGCAGAATCACAGCAACATCCAAGGATTCAGGAAAACGAGCGGGATCTTCCGTAAAGAAAAGCACCGAAAAAGGCTGCTGTTCAATAAACCCATCGAAGCTCGATTGATCCAGTAACGGATAGCCTAACTCGCTGGTTAAGCGTTCAATCAATTCAGACATAGCTTTATGACTCCTCTAATTTGTCCGTGTACGTGCGCAAGTGTGGTGGTAATTGAGGTTTCCTGTCGACGAGATCAGCAAACAGCGAATCTAAATCAACGCTTTCACCTCGCATAACACTGCGAAGAGCGTTCACCGCATCAACGGTTTCTTTTGCCTGCTCTGCCGTCAGCTGTTCTCTAGCCGAGCCTAGGAATACCAATACCCAACTCCCCACGGGCAGTTCACCAACCAAGCTCAGATCAACGGTTTGTTGTTCTCCGTCCGCTTCACATCGCGCCAATAATCCGTTGCAGCTGACCACCTGCATGGGGATACCAATACACATCAGTTGTTACGCTCATCGGTGGTATCATTCAGAAACCGTTCATCACCGAGACGACAGGCATCAACTTCAGATGGACGCCCTGCTTCATAACGATGTTGCTGCAGCTCGGTTGGAGCAAGTTGCTCCTGAGGAGGTAAGGGCTGATCTCGGAGCTGAGGATGGATGCCAAAGGTGTGTAGATATTCAAGCGCCACGCTAATAGCGGGTGCGACCTGCGCCTGAACGGCTGGTCGTAAGCTGCCGCCAAAATCTTCAAGCTCTACCGGTTGCACCCCGATCAAGATCAGGTGCTGCGGATAGTGACCGGTAAACTCCGCCATCGCGAGTACTTCTTGAAAACCGGTCTGATGGAGACTCATCTTTTTCACCCCCATGTATTTAGGCACATCATCACCCTGAATCACCTTCATGGTGCCCGGCGCTAAGCCGTAATCTATTGCATCAAACACCACCAGCAGATCACAACGCTGGACATGCTGCACTAGGTAGATACCTTGAGTGCCGCCGTCCATCACTTCAACATTGTCAGGAAACTGATAACGAGCGTGTAGGCTTTCCACTGCCCTTATGCCAAAGCCTTCATCGGCCCAAAGTAGGTTACCAATACCCAGAATGATCGCCCGCAAAGGTTGCGTCTGATCCGCTGAATTGACTGCCCCACTGTTTGCTCTAAGTTCTGATTGAGATCCCGCCATGCGACCTATCACCTCTTAACCGGTTATGTTCTCGCTTATAATCATGTTTACAAGCTTTGTGCCAACTCAGCAGATTTCGACGATAGGCCATATAGAGGGTGTTACAGAGGGGGTTACAGCTTGCAGGGTTTAATAAAGTGGAAAGTTAGTTACCAGTTTCACATCCAGATGATCAGATCAATTAGGTTGATTCCCGCCCCACCTGATATAGCTCCCATAATTGCTGCTTTTCTAACCAAAACATCGGAGAGGTATGAAAAAATTGCGCTAACCGTAACGCGGTATCCGCCGTAATTGCCCGCTGACCGTTTACAATTTCATTTACTCGGCGCCGCGAGATGCCTAACTCTTTAGCGAGTTTTGACTGACTTATATTCAGCGGAGTGAGATAACAGCGATCCAAAAAGCCACCGGGGTGTTCGGGTCGACGTCCGTAAAACCGTAAGCGTTGCATCTATACCTACCTTCAATCAAAAAAATGCCGAAGCATGGCTCCGGCAGATTCACTGATCCGTTTACTTTCTTTGCAAGTGATCCTTGCTAAGCAATCCACCCAACGCAATGATCAATCGGGACGATCATCTTTAAACATGCGCCAGCCGCCAATCATGGTCGAAATCAGACTCTGTCGCGACATAATATCTTCTCGAATCGCAACATAGACATGCATCATGATAAAGATGACGAGATACCACATGCCGAGATGATGCCAAGTATGCGCATCCTGACTCTGGCCCATCAAAGGAATCACCCAGCCAAACAGTGTATCGGCCCAACTACCCCGCCCTAACCCTTCAGCGTAGAGTGCAAAGCCAGTAATGATCATAAAGGTGATACCGATAACAAAAAAGCAGAACATCGACAGCTGCCCCAAAGGATTATGTCCAATATATTTCTTCGGTGTTTTCTCTAAAAACAGATACCAACGCACTTCATACAGCACCTCTAGCCACCATTTCTTATTAAAAAAAGGCACTAGAAACAGCTCACGGGAATGACTGTTGCCAACAAAAGCCCAGTAGATGCGGCCCAAAAACCCTACCGCAACGACATAACCGGCGGCAAAATGCGCAAAGCGAATATACCCCATCAGAAAGTGATCACTGGCCTCGCCCGGCATGGTAGGCAGTGGCGATCCGATGAAATAACCGGTAATACACAATACGATAATCGACAGCACTGTAATCCAATGCCATAACCGCAACGGCGCCTCATACACATACACTGCCGTCTGCGTTCTCTGTTTGATTGTTTCCATAGCATACCTCCAACATGGATGCTGCTAGGCAACATCCATGGAGCTCGTCTTAACGGATTTTGACCTTAGTCAACTCTTGGCCATCTTCAGACATCACATGAGTCGAACAGGCCAAACAGGGATCGAAACTGTGCAGCGTCCGCAAAATTTCGACCGGTTCATCCGGACGCTCCATCGGCGTATTCATCAAGGCGGCTTCAAATGCCCCGATGTTACCCTCACCATCCCGCGGTGAACCATTCCAAGTGGTTGGCACAATCGCCTGATAGTTTTCGATCTTGCCATCTTTAATCTTAATCCAGTGACCTAACGCACCCCGTGGCGCTTCGTTAGTCCCCACCCCGATCGCCTCTTTTGGCCAGCTCGCCGGATCCCATTTTTCAACATTGGCCGTCGAGCTATCACCATTCTTGATATTGCCAACTAACTGATGCCAGTCATCGATCATCGTATCAACACACAGCTTGCACTCCATAGCTCGTGCCAGCGTTCGGCCAAGTGTCGATGGTAAAAATTGTTTTACCGTCAATGCCAAACCGGTATTCTGATTAAAGGTTCCGAGCGCTCGATCCACTTGGTCCTGCACATAGTCATTACCCGATGCATAAGCAATGATGTAGCGCGCCAACGGCCCAACTTCCATCGCATGGCCTCGCCAACGCGGCGCTTTAATCCAAGAGTATTTAGCCCCTTCATCGATCTCTTTAATATTGGTGCGGCTGCCCACAGTGTTTGGCCCCAACTCAAACTTAGGCTCAGTTTCACCATCCCAAGGGTGTAAACCTTTTTTATCGCCCTCGTAGGTATACCAAGAGTGATCAACGAACTCTTTAATCTGCTCAGGATCGCGCACATCGACTTCATGTACTTCGTCCCAGTTACCATTAATAATCGCACCGCCGGGAAGCAAGTTACTTGTGGGGTCATACGGCACTTTCTGATAGGTTCCGTAAGCCAGTACATTTTTAGACGCCAGCCCGCCACCATACAACCAATCTTTATAGAGACCCGCAATGGCCAACACATCTGGCAGATAGACATTATCGGTGAACGCCTGTGCCTCTTTGATACGCTGCAACACAAAGTTCAGTGAGGTCATATTCACCGGCGCACCGGATGCGCCAACCCCATCGATATTAATGGCGCAGGCAACCCCACCCACCATAAAGTTAGGGTGTGGATTTTTACCACCAAAGATCGTATGAATTTTGACAATCTCTTTTTGCATATCCAAGGCTTCAAGATAGTGAGCCACAGCCATCAAATCAGCTTCCGCTGGCAGCTTATAAGCGGGATTATCCCAATACCCATTAGCAAATAGACCTAACTGCCCCGTCTCGACAAATTTCTTCAGCCGTGTCTGCACATCTTTAAAATAACCGGGGCTGGATTTTGGATGATGTGGCGAAACCATTTTTTGCAGCTCAGAGGTACCCACAGGATCTGCCTTAAGTGCATTCACGGGGTTAATCCAATCGAGCGCATGCAGGTGATAAAAATGCACAATATGATCATGGGCCTGCAGGGTTTTATCCATCAGGTGACGAATCAGGTGAGCATTCAGTGGAATCTGAATACCCAAGGCATCTTCAACCGCCCGCACCGATGTCAGCGCATGGGTGCCCGTACAAACCCCACAGATTCGTTCAACAAAGGCCCAAGCATCACGGGGATCACGGCCCTTAAGAATCACTTCTAAGCCACGCCACATAGTCCCAGTGGAGACCGCATTACGAATAATATTATTGTCATCAACGTTAACCTCGCAACGCATATGCCCTTCAATTCGCGTGACGGGGTCGACCACAATACGACGACCGGAATTATCAAGGTCTTTGGTATTCATCGGCGTATTCATTATTCTTGATCTCCCTTATGCTGCGCCCGTTTAATAGCACTCACCGCTGCATGTGCTGCAACCGCCGCGCCCACACCGCCGGCGACTGTCATACCGATCTCATCGGCATTTTTCTCAATACCAAACTGGGGAATATTGGTCAGGCGGTCATAGAATGAGCCTTTATCCCAGAAACCATCTTCAGAACAACCGATACAACCATGACCAGCCTGAATCGGGAAGGAGGTGCCTTCGTTCCAGCGCACCGTTGAGCAAGCGTTGTAGGTGGTTGGCCCTTTACAGCCGACCTTATAAAGGCAATAGCCTTTGCGAGCACTCTCATCGTCCCAATGCTCAACAAACTGGCCAGCATCAAAGTGCGGACGCCGATAGCATTTATCGTGAATCCGCTGACTATAAAACATCTTAGGACGACCCTGACGATCGAGTTCTGGCAAACGACCAAAGGTCAGCATATAGGTGATAACCCCAGTCATCACCTCGGCTATTGGCGGACAGCCCGGCACTTTGATAATCGGTTTATCGGTAATCACTTTATGAATAGGAACAGCCTGCGTTGGATTTGGCCGAGCAGCCTGCACACAACCCCAAGAAGCACAGGAACCCCAAGCAATCACGGCGGCGGCATCTTTAGCCGCATGTTTGAGCTGATCGAGGAATGGCTTACCACCGATAATGCAGAACATACCGTCTTCATTTAGCGGTGGATTACCTTCAACAGCGAGAATATATTTGCCCTTATACTTTTGAATCGTCTCTTCCAACGCCGCTTCGGCTTGATGCCCAGCCGCGGCCATCAGTGTGTCATCGTAATCGAGAGAGATCATCGACAGCACCACATCTTTTACCAGAGGGTGTGCAGAACGGATAAAGGACTCAGAACAGCAGGTACACTCCAAACCATGTACCCAGATAACCGGGGTTCGCTCTTTCGTTTCCATCGCATGAGCAATACGAGGCGCAAACGCAGGCCCCAACCCTAATGCAGCAGCCGTGAGACTACAGTACTTCAGAAAACTACGACGCGTGATCCCTTGGCGTCGCATTACTTCATAGAAGGTTTCTATTGATTGAGGCATTTCGGTTATCTCCGTCAGCAGGCTCGCCTTTTGGAAGGTCCAAAGAGTCCAATGCGCGATCTACTCATCCCCTGCCCAGAGGAAATGCTAAAGCGTAAGGAACTGTTCGTACCGTCTCTCGTTATTATTAATCCTCTTGTTTCAGCAAATTACGTTCCAACTCATCTAAACCGCCACGCGATGGGCGCTGCAGATCATCGTAAAGGCATTAACGGGCAACGATCTATCCAGCACTTATCCAAACCGGTTAATCACTTGCCACCCCTACTGTTACAGATATATTGATCATTAAAGGTCACCAACGACAGCCCTTAGGAAAATACAGACTAAAGCACGGCTGTAGACCGCACTTGCAAAGGCTGCCCGACAGAAAGTAATAAGATAAGAGGGGAAATAAATCAGGTAAAAAGGGAGGAAGAGTAAAACAGATGAGGGCGATAAAACCAAAAAAAGGCTCTACACAATAATGTAGAGCCTAAGCGTGAAGTGAAACGCACGATCCTTGATAGGGAGGCCCGAACGTCTGACTGCCACTTCGACATCGCAGTAACCCCTGCAGCATTTATCGCTACCGGCGCTACTCATAATCTATCAGACAGTTAGAAGCTATCACCTGGAATGCGCACAAAACCTTCCATCAAGACGCGAGCACTGCGGCTCATTACTGCTTTTTTCGCGGTCCAGTCGCCATTGGCTTTCTGCTCTGCCGCCGCACCTACTCGCAACGTACCAGAAGGGTGTCCAAAAGTGACGGCTTCGCGTTCACCACCACCGGCCGCAAGATTCACTAAGGTACCCGGAACAGCGGCTGCAGTAGCGATCGCTACCGATGCTGTGCCCATCATGGCGTGATGCAGTTTACCCATCGACAAAGCACGCACACAGACATCAATATCAGACGCTGAAATCTGTTTACCGCTGGAGGCCGTGTAATCGGTCGCAGGCGCTACAAAGGCAACCTTAGGCGTATGCTGGCGGGCAACCGCTTCGCTAATATCACTGATCAGCCCCATTTTGACCGCACCATAGGCACGGATAGTTTCAAAACGCGCTAACGCCGCGGCATCTGAGTTAAGATCTTTTTGCAGCTCTGTACCGGTATAATCAATATCCGCCGCATTCAGGAAGATCGTTGGGATACCCGCATTAATCATGGTTGCCTTAAAAGAGCCAATGCCCGGCACTTCAAGATCATCCACCAAATTACCGGTTGGGAACATAGAGCCTTCACCATCGGCGGGGTCCATAAATTCGATCACCACTTCTGCCGCAGGAAAAGTCACACCATCGAGTTCAAAATCGCCGGTTTCCTGTACTTCACCGTTGGTGATCGGTACATGGGCAATAATGGTTTTTTTAATATTTTTCTGCCAGATACGCACGACGCAGATACCGTTGTCCGGGATACGCGCAGCATCGACTAGGCCATTGCTAATCGCAAACGCACCCACTGCGGCGGTAAGGTTGCCGCAGTTGCCCGACCAATCAACAAAGGCTTTATTAATCGCGACCTGACCAAACAGATAATCAACATCATGATCTGGCTGTTCACTCTTATCCAAAATCACGGTTTTGCTGGTACTCGAGGTTGCGCCCCCCATCCCATCGATCTGCTGGCCATAAGGATCAGGACTACCAATCACCCGTAACAGAATCTTATCCCGCGCTTCACCCGGCACCTGAGCCGCTTCAGGTAAGTCCTGACGACGGAAAAAAACACCTTTACTGGTACCGCCACGGATATAGGTGGCGGGAATTTTAATCTGGGGAGCAAATGTCATAGCTATATTCCTGTGTCTCTAAACATCACGCATTGATGATGCTCTTATTCAGAAAGTACTTAATGAGATTGTCGCCTACATATAACGTGGCAATAAACTGATTAAAAACTCTGCTATTTAAAAATAGGGCCTGACAGAAAACACTGTCCGGCCCTACATAACCAGCTCGACCTAGTTATTAGCTTCTAAAAATTCCTGTGCAAAACATTGCAGTACACCACCGGCACCGTACACATGTACCTCTTCTGCAGTATCCAGACGACAAGTCACCGGAATCTCAACCACTTCGCCATTGCGACGTGTCATGACCACGGTTAGATCACAGCGTGGGCTGATCTCACCGACAACATCATAGGTCTCAGTACCATCAATACCGTAAGTATTGCGGTTTTCTCCAGCTTTAAACTGCAGTGGTAATACGCCCATACCCACGAGATTGGTACGGTGAATACGTTCAAAACCTTCAGCAACGATAGTTTCAACACCCGCCAGCCGTACACCTTTCGCAGCCCAGTCACGGGAAGAACCCTGACCATAGTCTGCACCGGCGATAATGATCAGCGGTTGTTTGCGTTCCATGTAGGTCTCAATGGCTTCCCACATACGGCTTTCAGTGCCTTCCGGTTCGATACGTGTTAACGAACCCTGTTTCACTTCACCGTTTTCATCGCGGCACATTTCGTTCAACAGCTTAGGGTTAGCAAAGGTCGCCCGCTGCGCTGTGAGGTGATCGCCTCGGTGTGTCGCATAGGAGTTGAAATCTTCTTCCGGCAAGCCCATTTTGGCACAGTATTCACCGGCCGCACTGGATGCCTGAATCGCGTTCGATGGCGACAGATGATCGGTGGTGATGTTGTCACCTAGCACCGCGAGTGGCACCATTCCTTTCATCGTACGCTCACCGGCTAATGCACCTTCCCAATAAGGAGGTCGACGAATGTAGGTGGTCTGTGGACGCCAGTTATACAGAGGGCTGATCGATTTTTCGACCTTACCCAGATCGAACATCGGGATGTAAACCTGTTTAAACTGTTCAGGCTTCACACAGCGCTTAACAATCTCATCGATCTCTTCATCGCTCGGCCAGATATCTTTCAGCGTAACCGGGTTGCCCTCTTTATCGGTACCCAGTACATCTTTTTCGATATCAAACCGAATAGTACCCGCAATCGCGTAGGCAACCACTAACGGCGGTGACGCCAGGAACGCTTGCTTAGCGAAAGGATGGATACGGCCATCAAAGTTACGGTTACCTGACAGAACCGCCGTGGTATACAGATCACGTTCGATAATCTCTTGCTGAATCTTAGGATCAAGCGCACCACTCATACCATTACAGGTCGTACAAGCATAGCCAACAATACCAAAGCCCAGTTTTTCCATCTCGGACAGCAAACCCGCTTCTTCAAGATAGAGCTTGGCCACTTTAGAGCCCGGCGCAAAAGAGGTTTTAACCCAAGGTTTACGCACCAAGCCTAGCTCGTTCGCACGACGGGCGATCAAGCCTGCTGCAACCACGTTGCGAGGGTTCGAGGTATTTGTACAGGAAGTGATCGCCGCGATAATAACCGCGCCATCGGGCATCAGCCCTTCAGCTTCCTCTTCCAGCGCTTCATCAAGGTGAACCGCAATACCGCGCGATTCTAGATCAGAGGTTGGCAGACGACGGTGTGGGTTAGAAGGCCCAGCCATGTTACGGCACACGCTCGACAGATCAAATTCCAGCACTCGACCATATTCAGCATCAACCAGATCATCCGCCCATAGGCCGGTTTCTTTCGCATACTGTTCAACCAATGCCACCTGTTCAGGTTCACGGCCAGTCAGTTTTAGATAATCGATGGTCTGCTCATCGATATAGAACATACCGGCAGAAGCACCGAATTCGGGTGTCATATTGGAGATCGTTGCCCGGTCACCGATGGTCAGGTCTTTAGCGCCCTCACCGAAGAATTCCAGATAAGCAGAAACGACTTTTTCGTTACGCAGGAACTCAGTGATCGCCAGCACGACATCAGTGGCGGTAATACCAGGCTGACGTTTACCGATCAATTTAACACCGATAATATCCGGTAGACGCATCATCGATGGACGGCCAAGCATCACGGTTTCGGCTTCTAAGCCACCAACACCGATGGCGATAACACCCAGTGAATCAACATGTGGAGTATGACTATCCGTACCCACACAGGTATCAGGAAAAGCAACGCCATCACGGGACTGAATCACCGGAGACATCTTCTCTAGATTGATCTGGTGCATGATGCCGTTACCGGCAGGGATCACATCAACATTATCGAACGCCGTTTTACACCATTCAATAAAGTGGAAACGATCATCGTTACGGCGATCTTCAATCGCGCGGTTTTTCTCAAAGGCATCCGGATCAAAACCCGGCGCTTCAACTGCCAGCGAGTGGTCAACAATCAACTGCGTTGGGACGACTGGGTTTACTTTTGAAGGGTCGCCGCCCTGCTCAGCAATCGCATCACGCAGACCTGCAAGGTCAACCAACGCTGTTTGGCCAAGAATATCATGACAAACAACACGGGCGGGATACCAAGGAAAATCGAGATCTTGTTTACGCTCAATCAGCTGTTTTAACGAGTCGGTTAGCGCTTTAGGGTCACAACGTCGTACGAGTTGCTCAGCCAACACTCTAGAGGTGTATGGCAGTGTTGCATAAGCCCCAGGCTTGATTGCATCGACAGCCGCACGGGTGTCAAAGTAATCTAAGTCGGTGCCGGCTAAGTGTTTACGGTATTCAGTGTTCATATAACACCTGTATTGAAAATATTATCGTCAGCGAGGAGGGGAATCTTCCCCTCCTGCCTTACTTAAAGAACTATCTAATAGAGCTACCTAATAGAGCTATCTAATAGAGCTAGCGAGTAAAGTGAATAGCGTTATGCGCGATCAGCAATATCGACCCACTCAGCACTTTCTGGGCCCGTGTAATCTGCTGATGGGCGGATGATACGGTTATTCGCCCGCTGTTCCATCACATGAGCGGCCCAGCCAGAGGCCCGTGAACAAACAAAGATAGGTGTAAAGAGTTCTGTCGGAATACCCATAAAGTTATAGGCAGACGCGTGGAAGAAGTCAGCGTTACAGAACAGTTTTTTCTCGCGCCACATCACCGCTTCAACTCGTTCAGACACGGCGTATAACGATTCATCACCGGCGTGCTCTGAAAGTTTCTTAGACCACTCTTTAATGATCGCATTACGTGGATCTGATTCACGATAGATCGCATGGCCAAAGCCCATAATCTTATCTTTACGCGCCAGCATCGCCATAATTTCAGCTTCGGCTTCTTCAGGAGAGTGCCAGTTCTGAATCATTGCCATAGCCGCTTCGTTAGCACCACCATGCAGTGGTCCACGTAACGAACCAATGGCCGCCGTAATACAGCTATGAATATCAGACAGGGTTGAGGCACAAACCCTTGCAGTGAAGGTTGATGCGTTAAATTCGTGCTCAGCATAAACAATCAGAGAGGCATGCATCACATCAACATGCAGTGGTGCAGGTTTTTTGTCGTGCAGCGTCCAGAGGAACTGTTCACCGATCGAATCCGCATCGGTCTCAACATTGATACGTTTACCGTGGTGGCTATAGTTGTACCAGTAGTTGATCATGCCCGGGAAGACCGCCAGCATCCGATCAATATGATCGTGTTGCTCGGCAAAGCTCATTTCCGTTTCTAAGTTGCCCAGCATTGAACAACCCGTGCGCATAACATCCATAGGATGAGCATCAGCCGGAATCTGTTCCAACACAGCTTTCAGTGCGTCAGGCAGAGCGCGCATACCTTTCAGTCGTGCTTTATAGGCATCTAACTCACCTTGGTTCGGCAATTTGCCGTACAGTAGCAAGTAAGCCACTTCTTCAAACTGGGCTTTAGCTGCCAGCTCTTTGATATCATAGCCACGGTAAGTCAAGCCTGCGCCTGATTGGCCTACAGTACAGAGTGCCGTTTCACCTGCGGACTGACCACGCAAACCCGCACCACTCAGTTTCTTAGCTTCTGCCATCCTATCTCTCCTTTCTGCTTCCGGGCCAGATAGTCATGGCGACCCGTTACAGTATTATTGCTTTGATTATGTCAACATAACCCGGTCATGGACCGGGTTCAGCTCTAGGGCTGATTACTTGTTTTTGCCTTCTTTAAACAGCGCATCTAGCTTCTGTTCAAAGTCGTGATAGTTCAAGAAGTCATACAGATCCATACGTGTCTGCATAGTATCAATAACTGCTTTCTGATCACCGTCACGCAGAATCGCTTCAAACACATTCAACGCTGCTTGGTTAGCCGCACGGAACGCAGACAGTGGATAGAGCACCATGTTCACGCCGTTTTCAGCCAGTTCTGTTTTGTTGAACAGTGGTGTAGCACCAAACTCAGTGATATTGGCCAACAAGTTCGCACCCTTGATACCATCAGCAAAGGCTTTGTAATCATCCAAGGTATGTACCGCTTCAGCAAAAATCGCATCGGCACCCGCCTCTAAACAAGCCTGCGCACGGTCAACAGCGGCATTCAAACCTTCCATTTGGAACGCATCGGTACGAGCAATCAGGAAGAAGTCGTCATCGGTTTTAGCATCAGCCGCCGCTTTAATACGATCGACCATCTCTTCAGTCGATACGATCTCTTTATTCGGACGGTGACCACAACGCTTCTGCGCTACCTGATCTTCAAGGTGGCAACCCGCGGCACCGGCTTTAATCGTCTCTTTAATCGTCCGGGCAATATTAAACGCCCCGCCCCAACCGGTATCGATATCAACGATCAACGGCGTTTCTACAGCACTAGAGACCCGACGGACATCTTCCAACACATCATTCATCGTAGTCATACCCAAATCAGGCAGACCGTAAGATGCGTTGGCGATACCACCACCGGACAGATAAACCGCACGATGACCAACACGCTCAGCCATCATGGCGTGATAAGCGTTAACAGTACCGACGATCTGTAGTGGATTAGTCTCTTCAAGTGCTTTGCGGAAACGTCCGCCTGCGGTCAGTTTGCTCATGGGTTACTCCCTCTCTTCTTTGTTCGCTGGATTCAGACGTTCTTCAATGTTGCGGCGTGCCCGACCGATATGTCGGCGCATCAGCAGCTCCGCTAGCTCTCCATCCCTCTCTTCTATCGCATCAAGGATACGATGGTGTTCTTTAAGGGCGCGCTGTGGACGTGATTTAGAAACGCTGAATTGATAACGGTACATACGTACCAGGTGATAAAGCTCGCCACCGAGTAGTTCAAATAGCTTAGTATTTTTGCTGGATTGAACAATCCGATAGTGAAAATCAAGGTCGCCCTCTTTCTGAAAGTAGGCTCGACCATCGATCTCTTGAATATTTTTTTCGTGCTGATAGAGCAACTCGCGCAGGCTGTTAATCTCATCTGTCGACATATTATCCGCCGCCAGTCGGCAAGCCATGCCTTCGAGTGCTTCACGAATACGATAGATTTCAACCAACTCTTCAGGTGTCAGTGAGACAACGCGCGCCCCGACATGGGGAATCCGAACCACTAACCGCAGCCCTTCAAGTTGACGAATCGCTTCCCGCAAAGGCCCACGGCTGATGCCGTAAGTACGCGCTAATTCAGGCTCGCTGATCTTCTGGCCTGGCGGGATGTCACCACGTACAATCGCAGTGATCAACTGGCCGCTGACTCTGTCTGCCAGAGTCCGCACTTCAGTTGTGCTATCGGTTAATTCTATAATTTCTGCCATTACAACCTTCTTATTGGATTGTCGACAATCTCGTGAATTCGGTAACAATACAGACCTGAAATCCTAGCGTCAACAATATTAACGGCGAAACTGTCAACATACTACAAAAGTATAGGGGTATGTCCTAGGTAACAATCAGACATAAAAAAGCCCCGTATAACGAGGCTTTCAGTCTAGTTGATAAGTGTGAATCAGGCCAGAAAACGGAGTAACTCAGCGTCCATGATCCGCGCTATTTGACGAGGCTTCTGAAAAGGCAACGAATGATCCGTACCGGGTACCATAAAATAGTGCCAATTAGGCAGTCGCTCAGCCAAATCCCGCTGATACTGATGCATCAGATCAACACTCTGACCCCCGATAAAACTGGTTACATCGCCTTGGGCAGCGACTAATGCCTCTCGATCAATCGAATTAATCGTTTCGGTCACACAGTTCAAAGCGTTGGCAAAACCTATCGGACGAGCGCCAAGGCGCTGGATTGTCAACAACTCAGCCTGTGGCGTGATTTTTCGGTTCGGTGAAATGGTATCTAAAAAGGCTTTAATACCGGTTTCCGCCTGATCTTGTTTAAGCTGCTCTGCTGCCGCACTAAACTGATGGCGTAGATCAACCGTTGATTCCCAGCTAGGCCGATCCAATACCGCTGCTTCTAACAAATACTGTTTCTGTACTCGATCGTGATAACGCTGCTTATAGATTAAGGCCACCATGCCGCCCATCGAGTAACCCGCTAAATCAAACTGCCACCACCCAAGGTGATCCACCAGTGACCCAATATCATTTACCAGCTCAGTCACGGTAAATGCATACTCTTCGCCATTGGGGTAACGGGTGTTGCCCGTACCACGCTGATCAGGTATCAAGATTTCATCCCACTGATTCACCAGCATCGCGATGGCGGCCCAGGTATCTTGACCGGCCACACCGGCACCGTGCAACATGACCAAACGACGCGGCTTACCCTCATACGCTTTGCGGTATAGCTGATAACTGATCTGTTGATCGGGAAGATTAAATTGCTGCGAACTGATCTTATACGGGTGCTTCATCATCGTTCTATCTAACTGCTCTTGGCTATGCGGTAATAAGTGCTATGAAAAATATGAATAATATCCTGTTGTCGCTCATAATGCCTGCGACTGACAAAAAAACCTGTGCATCTCGCTTTCATCACCACGTCCCGTTACAATCGATATCAACCACTGACCTGACATGTCGGGGACTCACCGTCTTAATGCCTGAGTCTAATGGCTTAGGTTTAACTATACGGCGACACAATAATAGCGAGTCGCTGACATAACAACCGCCGGTTTTAGCTGAAGACCGGTCAGTATAAAGGCTCTTCGGGTGTACAGACTTTTTCCACTCTCCTATCTAGCTAACTCAACCCTCTATTTCGAACGTATCCGCCACCTACCGGCGCCGGTTATTCTTGATAGTGGCAAACCCGCAGGCCAATATGGTCGCTATGACATTATCGCTGCCGATCCCGCAGCCCAGTTAAGCTATCAAGATCAATTAACCCATATCAGTACCCCGACAACAAAACAGCAACTGAGTGGCAACCCCTTTACACATCTACAAAATCTGTTTAATCACTATCAGATAAGCTGCCCTTCCCCTCAACAAACAGAGATCAAAGCACTACCCTTTTGTGGAGGGCTACTTGGCTATTTCGCCTATGATCTAGGGCGCAGCTTAGAATCATTGCCAGAACAAACAATCAGCGATATCGATCTACCCGATATGCAGGTCGGCATTTATGGCTGGGCGGTCATCGTCGACCATGAACTACAAACAGCGGTCTTAATGAGCACGCCGCTGGTGAATGAGGCCGAGGCAGCCACAATTCTGCAGCAACTCAACGATAAATCGGTAGTGCAAGCCGACGACTTCCGGCTTAGCACGCCCTTCAGCAGTAATATGAGCGAAGCGGAGTACCACGCCTCACTGACGCGGATAAACGATTATATTCATTCGGGTGATTGCTATCAGGTGAACTTTGCTCAGCGCTTCAGTAGCCGTTACCAAGGCGATCCTTGGAATGCCTATAAGCGTTTAAGAGAACATGCACCAACACCCTATTCGGCCTATATCGAAACCGCCAACGGCGCGATCCTATCCCATTCGCCGGAGCAGTTTCTTGAGGTGCGTAACGCACGAGTCACAACCAAACCCATTAAAGGCACCCGACCACGGGGTAACAATCCCGCCCTCGATGCACAGCTTAAACTGGCCTTGCATGACAGTGAGAAAGATCGTTCAGAGAATTTGATGATCGTCGATCTGATGCGCAACGATGTGAGTAAAGTATGCGAACACGGCAGTGTCCGCGTGCCTAAACTCTTTGCCGTCGAGTCCTATGCCAACGTGCATCACCTCGTCAGCACCATCACCGGCAAACTCGCCAGTAACAAAACACCGATAGACCTGTTAGCGCAGAGTTTCCCCGGCGGCTCAATTACCGGCGCCCCGAAAATTCGCGCCATGGAAATCATCGAAGAACTCGAACCCCACCGCCGCTCAATCTATTGCGGCTCCATCGGCTACCTCAGCTTTTCTGGGCAGATCGACACCAGTATCACCATCCGCACACTGGTTTGCCAACAGGGTGAAATACATTGTTGGGCCGGCGGTGGTATCGTCGCCGATTCAGAAATCGCCGACGAATATCAAGAGACTTACGATAAGGTGAACAACCTATTGTGGCCGTTGGAAGAGACGATTGGTAAACGCAGTGGCTAGGCGTCGCTGCATTGCTGGCTAGTGGTTACATTGCTATACAAAGTGTTGGTTTGTTACACAATGCTATATACAGGGTCGATTAAGTGCCTAGCCGATAAATGCCTATTCGAGCGACACAGACCGATCAACGTCACAGACTACAATACGGCTACGCCAGTAACCCACTGGATTTAACGCTATCGCAATTGTCCCAGCATGACGACAACGGTTATTTTTCTAGTGAGTAGCACTGCGACGCTCTAGCATGTGACGAAGCCACATCTAACAACTCGCACCAGCCTTCATGCTTTTAAGCTATACTGCGCTCTACTCTCCTTTGCCGAGCTATCCGAACCTCTATGCCATTTTCAAACCTTGGATTATCCGATCCGATTCTACACGCCATTAACGAACTGGGTTATACCACCCCTACACCGATCCAGAAGCAAGCGATTCCGATCATTCTGTCTGGTAAAGATCTGATTGCCACCGCCCAAACCGGCACCGGCAAAACCGCAGCCTTTGTTCTGCCGATACTGGAGCGCTTTAATCAAGAACGTACCCTGCGGGGTAAACGCATCCGCGCACTGATTATTACGCCAACACGGGAATTAGCTATTCAGGTGGCGGACAATGTTGCGCAATACAGTCGCCACCTGAACCTCACCTCGATGGCGGTGTATGGTGGAGTGGATCCCGAGCCACAAAAAGAGCGGCTGATTGAAGGGGTGGATATTTTAGTGGCGACCACAGGCCGCCTGCTTGATCTGGCCCACCAACGGGCGCTGCATTTTGATGAACTGGAAGTATTGGTGCTAGATGAAGCCGACCGCATGGTCGATATGGGCTTTGTCGGGGATATCAATAAGATTATCGACCGCTTGCCTGAAGCCCGCCAAAACCTGCTATTTTCAGCCACCATGAGTGACGATGTTCGCGATATCGCCGACCGCTTCACCGATAGCAAAGTCGCCAGCCCTGCCGTTGAGATATCGGTTTCACCCAAAACTAAAGCGGCCACCACCATTAATCAGTGGTTAATTACGGTCGATAAAGACACCAAATCCGCATTGCTGAGCCACCTGATTAATGAACAGCAGTGGGATCAGGCGCTAATTTTTATTGAGAAGAAACACGCAGCGGCTAAACTGGTGGTTCAATTGGCGAAGCGCGGTATTGTCGCGGAAGCTATCCATGGTGATCGAAGCCAAGCGATGCGTGAGAAAATTCTGGCGGATTTTAAATCGGGTAAGCTTAAATACTTAGTGGCCACCGGTGTTGCCGCTCGGGGTTTGGATATTGGTGAACTCAGCCGCGTTGTGAATTACGACCTGCCTTTCAAGCCGGAAGATTACATCCACCGTATTGGCCGTACCGGTCGTGCCGGCGCCACGGGTGAAGCAATCTCTTTTGTTGCCATGGGCGATTTTAAAAACCTTTGTGCCATTGAAAGCCGACTTGACCAGATTATTGAGCGTAAAGAGATTGATGGTTTTGCCGTGAGAAAAGAGGTACCAGTCTCGGTGTTAAATTTTGTTCGCACCAGTAAACCACCGATGCCTAAAACGCCGTCGAGCAAACCCTCAAGAGCTCGAGTGAAAGCACCCAGTAAAAAATCACCTGGCGAAAAAGGCGAAAACAGACCCAACAAACATATCTGGGGTTGAGCGAGAATAAACAAACGATTACAAAAGCCATAGAACAGAAGCGGCTCCTAGCTGCATGAAACAAAAGACTGATGCTTTAAGCAGCAGTCTTTTCAATTTGAGCACTTCATCATAATAGATAATGCCTACTTTGTACTGATGATCGAACAGCAACCAAGATAGCTATAGATCAACGGTCTTGTCGCTATCGATGTTTGTGCCTACGCCGTGATGCCTATAACCACCATCGCCTAGTCGTAAAAATATGCCCTAACCAAGCCGAATTATGGACGGATACTAATGTTACTAGCCGCAGGAGCGGTTTATTCAAAGGTCCACTAATGTTACACCCAGAGAGCCTTTCTAATCCTCTAAAGTTTCAACTTCAAGTTAGTTGTCTGAAAATGTCGATCAAGTGTAATGACATCACACACCCCTCCAGGCGGCGAAATACCTATCTAAACCTGTTGTGCCTGTAATTCTTGAGATATAAAGCCAGATAAAGGTATAATTTTTTTCTATCCGTTGAAACTTATAGCTCGAATGCCTAATTCAGGCGTGCGGATCAGCTTCTGGGCAGACTAGTCCGAGATGAAAGTATCGTGACACAGACGACGTAGTTTTAGCGGAGGAAATATGTCAAAAATTAATGTAATAACTCTAATATCGATGACATCACTACTAATGTGCGGATGTTCCACCACTCGTGAAAACTTTGTTTCCGACCTTCAGAAGCAAGGGGCTAACCCCTTTATAGTTGAACCTGAACTTAAAAATCTTGAGGAAAAAATTCGCTCCATTGCCATGGCCGAAAGGAAGCATGATGCTCCCTACCACCTTGTCTTTGACCCACGCAATGAGGCCATCATCAGTTATTTCCAAGACCGTTTTAACAAACAAACTATGATGGAGATGATAAATCTAGCCCGTGCTGGGTATGATGCAGCGGTGGCAGCCCGTTACCCTCATATCGGTTCAGTGAGGGGGTGTGACCTGGTAGATAATGGTGCTTATGCAGTAACTGACGAAGTGAATAAGGATCAGTTTGACTGGCGCTTCGTGCAAGGCGAATGTTTCGATGGGCTGGCTCACGGGATTGGTGAAGCCGTTGATGAAAAACTGAGCGCACATTTTGTCGGGCGTTTTGATCAGGGGGTAATGATTGAGGGTGTGTTCACTATGCTCCTTGAAGATAACATGAAGCTTATTCAGATGGGAGAAGTCCCCAGTAAGGATCGCACTGCTCGCCTGTTGACGACTACAGTAAGAAAGGATGGTTACCAATGGCACCGATACGGTGATTTTAAAGACGGGGAAATAAACGGTTTTGGCATAAACATCTGGGGCTACACTAACCTTATGATCGTCAGATCTATTGGTGAGTACAAAAATGGGACTTTTGAGGGCTTTGGCGCTAGGCAGCTACTTAAACCTTTCGATGACGGAAAGGTCTGGAATACCTGGATAGGTAATTATGTTGATGGAACGCTGAATGGGCCCGGAGCCTGGACTAATAGCATCGACGAGCTGTCAGTTGGATATTGGAAGGAAGGTAAATTTCACGGACAGGTATACGGTGCCCATGTCAGCCAACACTACTTCAATGAGAGCTACACCGGAACCTACATTAACAATAAGCGTGAAGGGGCTTTCAGGGTACGATCAATGGCCGAAATAGGAGACCGGGTTCGGAATTTCACTAGAATTTATTCCGGTGACAAGTTGATTCATGATGGTGAAGATAGTTCGACTCCGGATTTTGGCAAGCTTATTGCTTTGGGGGCCGGGTTGGCAGTGATCGGTAGCGCGGGGATTTCAGATACAAAGAAAGTGGATATAGGCAATGCCTTTGCAAAGGATGTACTCGTCGGCGGAGACGGCCAGAACCTTAATACGCTGAAACAGAAGCTTGCACCGGCTGGGCAAGGGCAAACCATATCAGCGGACGATAAAGGCGATAAAGGCATATTCCAGTTAAGTTGCTATGATCCTGGTTCATTCATTTGCATCGATTATACACTTTACAGCCGGACGAAAGCTGATCAGTTCAGGAGCCAGTGCTCCCAGGGCACAAACAAGGTAATAGCCAGCTGTGATCATACTTCCCGACAGGCCATTTGCAGCCACCAGAGTGCCATCGGGAAAACTAAGACGCATGATTATCTTTACGGCTCCGAGCCAGAGCAAGTAAAGCAGGCCTGCACCAACTCTGGTGGGCAGTTCAGGATGGTTGAATAACGGCTTCTACTCTGTCGTTATTTATTGAGTTGAGGGGGGACATTTTCTGATTGCCCCCCAAAAAGATGTATGACCTAGCCAAAATTACATACTAAAGTTGCCAATTGTTAATAAACCACAGAGGCGTGCTTCCCATCTACGTGATTAGACAAAACCAAAAAGTGCCTATCCTTTCTAAAGCTTTTCCTAAAGCCTTCGACAAAAAAAGAGCTCCTTCGCGCTCTTTCTCATTTTTGGGTAACGATCACGTCAGTGCTAATCCGTCACCATTGCATTTAAAAGCTCGGCATTGGTTGGGTATGTTTCCAATAGCTCAACTAAGCGTCTCGCCCCTTCAATCGGTTTAAGGTTGGTCAGTGAGCGGCGCAACGTGCGAATCTTAGCGATGTCTTTCGCATCCAACAGCAGCTCTTCTCGACGGGTGCTACTTTTAGCAATATCCAGCGCGGGGAAAATACGATAATTGGCAATCTCCCGCGACAAAACGACTTCCATATTACCGGTGCCTTTGAACTCTTCAAAGATGACCTGATCCATCCGACTACCGGTATCCACGAGGATGGTTGCCAAAATCGTCAGTGAACCACCGTTTTCGATTTTTCTCGCGGCACCGAATAGCTTACGCGGTATTTCTAATGCGCGCGCATCGACGCCGCCCGACATCGTACGACCACTACTTTTTTGCTCGGCATTATGAACCCGAGACAGCCGGGTGAGTGAGTCAATGACGATCATCACATCATGACCCTCACCGGCTTCCCGACGCGCCTTATTCAGCAACTCATTCGCCACGCGCACATGCTGAGCATAACTTTCATCCGACGATGAGGCATGCACTTCGGCGGTCACACTGCGCTTAAAGTCGGTAACCTCTTCTGGCCGCTCATCAATCAATAACGCATAAAGTTTGATCTCAGGATAGGCCGTCCCGACTGATTGGCAAATATGCTTTAGCAGCGTCGATTTACCCGAGCCTGGTGGTGCAACCACCAACCCTCGCTGCCCCATACCGATGGGCGTGATCAAATCCATGGCCCGCATAGATAATTCTGAAGAACCGGCTTCAAGGCGAATACAGGGAGTCGGATGAATCGCCACCCCATTTAAAAAACGCTTTTGCGGGTCAGCCTCAAACGGATCATCGCTTACTTTATCCGCGGCGCTATCTTTTTTAACCTTTAAACTTAATGTTTTTCTCGTCATGGTCTCAATCTATAACTCTACGAATAAGGTGTGTTAGTCGGATTAGCGGCATCGGTAATCGCTATACTCTGGCTCTCATTATCCCCTGCCAAGGATTTAACTTCTGCTGTCGTTAAGCTGCGCCAATCACCCAGCTTCACATCCAACGATAGGCTACCAATCTGCTGACGATGTAACGCCTTCACCCGATTACCGATCGCGGCAAACATCCGCTTAACCTGATGAAAGCGCCCCTCAGTGAGGGTTAGATACACATAGTAAGGATCAATGACCTGCAACCTCGCCGGTCGCGTTAGTGCGGCCTCTCCTTGCAGCAAAATGCCAGACTGAAAGCGTTGCGCTGCATCAGCAGACAGCGGCCGCGTTAGCTCTACTTTATACACTTTTTCACACTGATGTTTAGGCGATGTGAGTCTATAAGACCAATGCCCATCATCGGTAATCAGTACCAAGCCGGTGGTATCGGCATCCAAACGGCCAGCGATATGCAGCTCACTTGGGCGATTAACCGTCAAAAGGTTAAACACAGACGGATACTGCTCATCGATATTTGAACAGATCATATCGATCGGTTTATGCAATAAAAAATAACGGAACGGCCGCGGTATTAAACGTTGAGCATCCAACGTGACAACATTGTTTTGGTGTACCTGATGGGACGCCTCAGTGACAACCTGATCATTGACCACAAGCCGTCGCTGCTCGATTAACGCTAACGCCTCGGGCAACGAATATTCGCTACTTTTACAGATAAATTTATCTAGTCGCATCGCACCAACAAAGGCAAAAGAGCGCCTCAGCGCTCTCCTTATGATTGTGCTAGCCTGCCGAGTACACCTTCAATCAGGCGAACGCGTTGTCTGGCTAGCCGCTAAGATTACAACGTCAAATCGCGGTTACTGGCTTTGATAAACTCTTTTTTAAGGTCATCAAAGGTCTGTACCGCAGGGAACTGCGGAAACTCATCGATGACATTCTGCGGCGCATGAAACAGAACCCCCGCTTCTGCTTGGGTTAGCATGGTGGTGTCATTGTATGAATCACCGGCGGCTATTACCCGATAGTTCAGTAACTGAAATGCACGGACAGACTGACGCTTAGGGTCTTTTTGTCGCAGGGTATAATCGGTAATCCGCCCAGTCTCATCCACCTCTAACTTATGACACAACAGTGTTGGATAACCCAGTTGCTTCATCAAAGGGGCGGCAAACTCATAGAACGTATCCGACAGAATCACCACCTGAAAACGTTCACGCAGCCAATCGATAAATTCACGGGCACCTTCCAACGGCGACAGACGATCGATAGTGGCTTGAATCTGTGGCAGGGTCAGGCCGTGCTCATCCAAAATTCGCAGGCGCTGTTTCATCAGCACATCATAATCAGGAATATCGCGGGTAGTCGCTTTAAGCTCTTCGATTCCGGTTTCTTCTGCGAAAGCGATCCAAATCTCAGGGATCAATACACCTTCTAGGTCAAGACATGCGAGTTCCACAAGCGACTCCTAAATAATGGCAGATGCGAATTGTATGGTTCGCAATGATGGATATTATGAGCGCAGATTCTACCGGATTAAACCGTTGTTGCAACGGCTTCAGGCAAGCCCCACTCAGGCTGCGACTCATCGGCAAAGAACACTGATTCCCTACTTGTCAGTATGTACGCTCAGATGAGCCCGCTTAAACGCCAAGATAGTCCATCAGCGCCAATGGATGGCAAATTGCCGTCTGGGCTTATCTAAGTGCTTCTATAAGTGCTTATCTAAGAACTTATCTAAGTGCGTATCTAAATGCTTATACAAGAACTGACCTAAGGGTTTATATAAGTGCTGATTAAAAAGCATTTATCTCCGTGCCCTCTATAAAGTACCTCGTATTAAGATGCTAGCGTTAACACGATCTTACCTACGTGCTGTTTTTGCAAAAACAACGTTTGGGCTGCGACGATCTGCGCCAAGGGGAAGGTTTGCGCCACGATGGGTTTAATCTCTCCCCGTTCAATACGCTGCACGAGGTTATGGAATACCTCTTCGCCAAGCACTGTGCAGCCCATTAAAGTTAAATCTTTCAGATACAGTGTTCTCACATCCAGCTCGACTAAAGGTCCACCAATCGCGCCCGATACCGCATAACGACCACCCGGCTTTAGCAATTGTAAGAATTGTGGCCACTGCTCCCCCGCCACGAGATCAATCACAACATCAACACTGTTTTCAGACAAAGCCTCGACTAAATCAGCATCCCGAGGAATGACCTCATCGGCACCCAACGCTAATAACTGTTTACTTTTACTCGGGCTAGTAATGGCGATGACATAGGCACCACGCGCTTTAGCCAACTGCACCGCCGCCGAGCCAACACCACCCGAGGCACCGGATATCAATACCCTGTCTTGTGCCACAACCTTAGCGCGGGTCAGCATATTTTCGGCGGTGGAATAGGAACATGGAAAAGAGGCCAGCTCGATATCCGTCAACTTACTATTAACCGCATAGGCATGCCTAGCCGCTACCGTCGTATACTGTGCAAATCCACCATCGCATTCAGAACCGTAATACCAAGGCTGATCTAATAATTGGCCATCAACCTCTCTAAGGCAAGGTTCAATCAACACACGCTCACCAATACGCTGGGCGTCAACCCGCTCACCGACAGCAACGATGGTTCCGCACACATCCGCCCCCTGAATCAGCGGAAAGCGTAAGGCGCTCCCTGTCCAACTGGCATCCTCAGCGGATATCCCATTAGAAGATGTCTCAGCACCATCGGTATGCTTTGAATACCAACCAATCCGCGTGTTGATATCGGTATTATTAACCCCTGCAGCGGCCACCTGAATCAATACCTCATTCGCTGAGGGCGTTGGTACAGCGATCGCTTCATTTAATTGCAGCATCTCTGAACCACCGTGACCGATTAGCTGAATACCCTGCATCGTTGTTGGTATAGTCATCATTGCTCCTCGTTAAAAAGTGTTAATAGCACCTGTTGGGCCGCCGTTACCGCATCCCGACCTAAGACAGGCCAAGCGCTAGAGACCCCTTCATGTAAGATAAAAATAGCCGTCGCTAGATCATCCCGCAGGCTTTGCTCAGCCAAAAACTGACGTACCGCCGTCTTATGCGCTTGCACCGCCACGTTGATCTGCAGATTATCGGGAAAGGCGGCGATGGCATTCATAGACAAACAACCGTGCGGCGCATACTCCGCCATCCACTGCTCTAGCCGGTTAAAAATATAGATAATCGACTCAACACCCACTGGCGGATGCTCCTGTGAGAGAAATGCCAAATAACGTCGATGACGATAATCCAATGCCGCCACCACCATCGTCTCTTTCGAGGGGTAATGTTTATACAGAGTGCGCAGGCTGACCTGACAGGCCGCTTTTAACTGCGCAACACTCGGTTCGGCAAAACCGTATTGACTAAATGCCGCTTCAAGACGGGCTGCGATTTGCGTTTTAAGCATGACGATCTCATAAGTAGAATAGTTATTCTACCTGCAAAGTAGAGCAAACACTCTACCTTGTCAACAACACTGCGCAGCTAGCCAAAAGGGATAGGGTCAGAATCAAAGTGGAGTCGCGGGGTTACACGGGGATAGATATAGATCTCACGAAGTAAGGATGGGGCATCGTCATTAAAAGCTATACCCTGCATGCATCATAGCGGCAGTTTAAGCGCTTATAACAATCAGTGCGCTAACCTCAGTTAACAAAGAGAAGCAGTGCAAAAATGCAGATAGCAGATGCACCGCCAGATCCTAAGTTAACCTAACGGGGCTAACCTTAGCGACATTCAATCGGCTAAGAGTAAACGGCCATAGGCTAGCAGTCCAAATAGGTAAAAGCTCGATCTGACGATGACATGATTCAACTTTTATATTTAGGTATTGCCCCTTCAACACCCACATCTAAACGGGGGCGGTCAGCTTCAACTTCCGACAGAGCTTCAACTTCCTGCATGGTATTCATGCTACGCAGCGTCAAATCTTGATACTGACGGGTGCCTGCCGATTTCCAGTCGATCTCTTTATCGGTCAGTTCTTTGATAATACGGGCTGGCGAGCCGGCTACCAATGTACGATCAGGCACTTCCATCTTCGCTTTAACAAAGGACATCGCCGCCACAATGGATGATTCGCCCACGACCGCGCCATCCATAATGACAGAGTTCATGCCGACCAACGCATTTTTGCCAATCACACAGCCGTGAAGCACCGCACCATGACCAATATGGCCGTCTTCTTCAACCGTCGTATCGGTGCCGGGAAAGCCATGCATCACACAGGTGTCTTGCAGATTAGCGCCGCGCTTCAACTCCAAGCGACCAAAGTCACCGCGCAGACAAGCGTTAGGACCGACATAACATCCCGGCCCGACGATCACATCACCAATCAACACCGCGGTTGGATGAACATAAGCGGTTGGATCAACCACAGGCGTAATACCATCGATTGCATAGACTTTCATAATGTAATATCCACTTTCCTAATTATTCTCGTGTCGGCTCTATGTTAGCGCATTCTTATATACAGGAATACCCGTATTTATATTTTATCCAATATAATTAACATGATAAGTAACTTGTTATTAGGTGCATGATATCCATGGGCCCGTAAATGCCATCAAAGTGCTATCCATCATGGGCAGCATTATGCCTTAGCCCGCAGTAGCACCGGTGATGGGCGGCTATATGATCGTTTAGTTTGAGCGGAACGCTACCTTTATCTTTCTAGCGGTCTATGCCTTGATCTCGATGTTACCGCTCGCCTTTCAAGTGCCAGAATCACTAGCGTTTGAAGACCGTAGTTCATTACAGCCCAGTATTATCGTCGCTAATTTTACCGCGTTATTGAAACACCGGGTTTATATTGGCTATACCCTGTGTTGCAGTTTCATTTTTGCCGGCCTATTTATCTTTCTTTCAGATACACCTGTTGTACTGGTTGATTACTTTAAAGTACCTGCGCAATACTGTTGGCGACTACCGGCGAAACACACCCGTTAAACAACCAAAACCAGCCGTTAGCAAGGCCATAGCCAAATACAAACCGAGGGTATATCCTTACCAGCATTCGGTTTCTGTCGGCCTGCTTTAACTTACTCAATCAAGCATGTAAGTCCGACGTTTAAACTTGGCTTCGAGCCACTGTTATGCGGAGAATTGATATGCTGATCTACCCAAACTCATCCTGCCTACTGGTCGTTGATATTCAAGAAAAACTCGCACCGGCAATACATGAAGGTGATGCAGTTATCGCCAATGTTCGCTGGTTGGCCGAAGTCGCCAAACTCGCCAATGTGCCCATATTCACCACCGAACAATACCCCAAAGGCTTAGGCCCAACCGTTGCAGAACTGCAGGATGTTTTACCGAAAGAGGGTTTTATGGAGAAGATGCATTTTTCCTGTATGGCAGAGCCTAGCTGTAATGAGAAGATCAATAGCATCAAGCCTAACCAGGTTGTTATTGTGGGTATGGAATCCCATGTATGCGTCTTGCAAACGGCGATACAGATTAAGCAGCAAGCCCGAGAAGTGTTTGTGGTAGCCGATGCCGTCTCATCACGAAACCCCGCCGACAAAGCGATGGCGTTAGAGCGGATGCGCCAGTGTGGTATTCATATCGTGACAAAAGAGATGGTTGGCTTCGAGTGGATTCAGACATCCGGTACCGATCAGTTTAGAGAGTTCAGCCAAAACTATCTGCGTTAACATCCCTCTTGTTCGATCCATCCATACCCCGCTATAACCCTGTCAGAAAAGGAGCCTAGGCTCCTTTTCTCAGTTATCGATATTGGATGAGATGATATTGCTACTAACAGATTCATCGTCAGTAACGAGCTTAGGCAATCTCTTTAATGCTACTCATAAACCCCGCGGGTTTAATCACCATTAAATCAGCATGAAGTTCATCCAAAACCCGTTCGATAGTACTGCCGACCAATATCCGATCAATTACACCTCGAGCCACCGAACCGGCCACCAAAATATCAATATGTGCCTCTTCCACATATTCGAGAATCGCCTTATGGGGCTCTTTCTCTTTCAATGTGACGGCGGGGCTATCCGTTGTTAGACCATAGGGCTTAAGCAGTTTAGCCAACGCCTCCACATGCAAGGTTCTCACAGTCTCCTGCATGCTTTCAAAATCAGTCACTAGATGTTCATCAAAAATAACTGAATGCGGTAATACACTAAAACTGTGCATCACCTTCAAATCGCCTTCCAACACATGTACCAGACGACTAGCCCACGCCAATATAGTTTTATCCAGTTCCGCGGGGACATCACATTCGTGGAATGGATCAACCGCCGCGGCCACACGCCCACCATCAGACCAAGCTTGCTGTTTCACTAATAACAGCGGCACGGGGCATTCTCTAATCAACTGCCAGTCAGCCTGATCGAAAACATAGTGCCCAAGACGACTATGCTGTTTGACGGGATGCAACACAATATCAGGTTCAAAACGTAACACCTTACGCACAACGGCTTCTGCCTGATGACGTTGCCAGCATACATCGATATCAACCTCGATATTAAGCTCTTTGAATGATGCTGTTAAAGGCTCTAATTCCCCTTCAACATGACGCACATAAGCCTGTTCAGCACGACTAAGCGACGACTTATCAAACAGGTAGCTGTTATACAACGATGAGTTGTAACAGCAACAAAACAATTCTACTTTCGCGCCACTTCCTTCAGCCAGTCGGGCCGCCTTTTCCAACAAAAAGCTGGCATCACTGCCCTGCTCGATATTCACCAAAATCTTGCCAATATCCACACCAGAATCTCCTCAGCGGTTATAGTCTAAGCATGAGGCAAGCAGGCTATTTTGCCAACTCAATTTTTTCGATCTAGCACAAACATATCAGATTGATGATCCATACCTCAATATCAGCCACGACGACCTCTCAACAAAGCTTAAACGCTATTTAGAAGAGCCAATCCAATCTAATCTATTACATTAGCAATTACTAATTTAATAAAATATAATGATCACTCTTCATGAGAGCTTTTTTCATTAACAACGAGGTGATTTTATTATGACGCTTAACGCTGCTCTTCGACTACTGGCTGGATCTGTCATTCTTATCAGCTTGGCATTGGGAACTTATTTCCACCCAGCTTGGTATTACCTCACCGGCTTTGTTGGCCTTAACTTATTACAATCTGCATTTACGCGATGGTGTCCTGCGATGGCTATATTCCGCTTGCTCAAGTTAAAAGAGCAAACCTGCAGTACTGGAATGAGTGTGCATCAAGGCGTTCATCTTATTGCCGGTACACTGGTGTTAATCACCGTTGCCGCCTATCTCTTTTTTGCAGCACCATTCTGGGTTTTGTATATCACTGCGGTGATCGGTATAAGTCTATTTCAATCAGCCTTTACCGGCTGGTGTCCGGCCTTTACCATCGCCTCACTACTCGGGTTTAAGAAAGCCGACTAACCTTGAGAACCCTGAATTCAACACGGTAGTTAAACTACTTAAATGACAAAAATGCCGCCAAGTGCGGCATTTTTTATATATTAAAACTAAGATGAAGTCTTCAAACGTTAATCTTTTTTGCCCCCCTACCGGTCGGCTAAACGTTGCAAAAGGCCCTAATGAAAAATTTTCACGCATAAAATAGCCCAGCCTGCCGATAACACTCAGTATTACTGGGAATCGCTAAACGCAGCCCTAAACACCTTATAAAAGGAGACGATATGGAGATCACATCGATAAATCAGCCGATCACCGATCAGAATAAAACGACCGAGCCAACTCAAGCACAACAAAACAAAACTGCACATAATCAGGCTATTTTACAAGCGTCATTAGATGTCAGTATCTCCTCAGGCAATGATTCCCTGACTCTGCTTTACCGCTCTGCTGTCACCGAGTTAAATAAGGTACTCGAAACTGATCTAGGTGCGTCCGCTATTCAGACAGCCTATGATTCCGGCTTAGATGTTTCTCCAGAAGCGACTGCGGATCGGATTGTCTCGCTTAGCGCTGGTTTTTTCAGTAGCTATCAAGCACAGCACCCAGAGATGGATTATCAGAATCAGGTAACCAGTTTTGTTGATGTGATTAGTGGGGGGATCAATCAAGGCTTTACCGAGGCACGCGATATTCTTGATGGCCTAAAGGTACTCGATGGTGATATTGCGACCAATATCGATAAGACCTATGACCTCGTACAAGAAAAGCTCTCAACGCTGACCGACACATTACTCAAACAGGCACCAACGTTAGCCGATAATACAGGCGAACAGGCTTAAACCGATTTCACAAAACGGAGCCGCTGCACGAGTAAATTAAAAAACCGGGCGATGGCCCGGTTTTGTGTTTTCTACCGATCAAAAAGCGTAACGTATTCGGCCATAAACATTGCTAGCATCTTCAAATTGGCCAAAGAATGTGTTCGGTTTAGCTCCTTCAAAAATATTCGCCCCTAGCACTACACTCAAATTATCGTTATAGCGATAACTAACGGAGGGTCTTAGATAATGATCTTCATCACTGGGTGAGTAAAACGCAAACAGGGACCATACCAAATTATCCTGCCACATGCGGTAGTTTAGCCGAGTGGTATATAAGTAGCGGTATTCCTCTGGGTTATAAACCGATGTTGATGCGGCCTCTAACGCTTGATAATCCAGAGTCTGCTCAAGATAATATTGCAGGCTTAAAGTTAACCTTGGTAGCAACTCCCGCTCATAACCAAGTAAAAAACGGAACTGACTGTTAGGGAGATATGGGTCACTACCATCACTATCCTCGGCCATATACCACGCCACTTCTGCGTTCGCTAAGCCCGAACCGACATTGCCACGAACACTCGCACCTAGCACATTCAGCCTACTGAAAATCGGATTACCCGCATCATCCAGTCCATTCGGTTGCTTCTGAAAACCATGATAACCATAAAGCGCCCATTCGGTGCTCTCGATACTACCGGCAATACGAACAGAAAACTCACTATTAGCAAAACTATTGGCAGGTTCTTCTGCATCGATACGGCCCTCGGGTGCCGCTACATTTTGTCCCGCTTGGGTCGAAAACCACGAAAAACGATTGCCGTTAATATAACGGTCCGAGGTGTAATCCGGCATCCATACCAGATCAATACTCGCCGCATCACCATAATAACTCCCTTTAGCGGCCAACACTGGCGCCTTCAGATATTCGGTATCACGACCGGAAAAAAATGACTGCCAATCTTTAGGAAATAGGTCATTCAAAAACAGCAGATCGCCGGTTCCCCAGGTTAACACCTGCTGTCCTAGTTTCAGATCGGTTCGCTCACTCGGACTCAAGGTATAAGAAGCTTCTCGTAGATCCGAACGCAATCCTTCTTCGACACCATCCGCATAGAGATCTGCTTTCAACGCATAACGATCATTTCCGACAAAACCACTGGTCTCAAGACGAACCCGAAGATCAGATAACGTCGCATCATCCATCGGCGAAAAGCGATCATTTAAAGCAGGATCATAGCCCACGCGGTTTCCCAGCCCCCCTTCAATAAAGCCATGCCAGACACGAGCATTATCGTCAGCTGTACTATCATTACCCCAACTGTCATCACCCCAGTTATCATCACCCCAATCCTGCTCACCCTGTTCAGCAGCAATAGGCAGGTCTTGTTGTGCCATCACCGGCGGGGCCATGATCACAGCAAGCGACAGCAGTACCTTAGTTAAACGCGTATTGATGGCCGACATACTCATGACTCTGGACGTTTAAGCCACTGACGAGGCGGGTTGCGCAAAGAACGTTCAGAGAAAACCGAACTATCCATGCCGAGGTCATAACGGATAAAGCGAAACTCCATCGTCGTATTCGCACCGCTAACCAGATCGCTTACCCGAGACTTTGTTACCGTAGGTACGCCCTGTACCGTCTCAGTGGCTAATACTTCAACCCGACGATAGAGCTTATTATTGGTATCGTAGTACTCGGTTTTCATCGGTAACAAACTACCTTTGTCGATCCACACCCGATAACGACTAAACTCCACCGAGTTCGGGTCTTTCGGGGTATTTTCTAACACATAAAAATCATCAGTCGTGTCTACCAATGTATGCAGATCTTCTTCAGGGTTACGACCCGACACATCCTCATAAAAATAGTTTGAACCAACAAAACTGGTGCGTTTATCACCGGCGGAAATCCGTTTCACCAGATCGAGTCCCGGGAGATAAAGCCAACGGTCATCATCTTTTTGGGTATGTTTCTCCACTAAAAAAACCGTATCGCGAACATCTGCTGGACGGCTAAAAGCCACTAAAAACTGTTGATCACCACCGTCCTCATAATCTCGTCTGAGAATAGTAAACTGCCGCTGTTGTTGGCGTCCCTGAGAGTCCTGAATCAACATACGCGCCTCAGAACGTCCGTCAGCACCTTGATAATAAGAGGCAAGGTTTGCCTGCTTGACGATCTCAGACACATCGGTGAGATCCGCTGCATTTGTCTGCACTGAAGTAATCAGTGTCAGCCCAACGATCAATGTCGTAAACAGTTGTTTAATCATGATTCTCTCTCCTTAGCCGAGGATTTAACGCCAAACAAGCTATCTTTATTTTTAATCATCTGCATCACTGCTGGCAGTAACATCACTGTAACGACCGCCGATACCGCCATGATCGCGGCCAAAAAGAAGCCCACCGTAATGTAGGGGACTAACGGCGCAAATAATAACGGTGTGAAACCGATGGCCACCACCACTGCATTTCGACTGATAGCCCGCGAAGGCCCACGATAAACCTCGGCCACCGTTTGCTCCCAGTTGCCACATTGACGATAGATGGCTCGGGTACGTTCCAAAAAGTGAATAGCAAAATCCACCGACAAACCCAAGGTTAAGGCGGATAACACCGCAATCGGCATATCATAGTCTTTACCGATGAGACCAATCAGGCCATAGATAAACAGAATCGTCACCGTCAAAGGCAGCATCGACAGCAAACCAATTTTCACCGAGCGGAACAGCAGCACCATAATAAACAGCACCATGAAGAACGCCCCTATTAAGCTGTTCAACATGCCGTTTACCATCTCATCCTGCCACACCACATTAATGTACGTCAGCCCAGCCCAGTTAAGCTCCACGCCTTCAGGTAACGGATGATCCGCGACATAACCATCCACTAACGATAACACCCGACTCATATCCTGATTATCACCACTGCTTAACTGTAACCATAGCACTGTCGAACGATAATCCGGCGTCACCATATGCCACAAATCATTCGGCCGATGAGATCCCTGAAAGCTCAAGACGGTCTGAGCTGCAGCAGCTGCACTCGGTGGCAATTTATACTGATCTTCCGTGCCACCATTCAACTCACGGTAAATCGTTTTCAGCTGTGTCGGGAAACTATTGCTCTTACCGATATAATCAGACTGCTCTAAGAAGGCCTGTAATTGATCGACATACTGCAGCGCTGGCGGAGTCAGAAAGTACTTACTGTCGATCTGTGCTTTTTCGGTAAGATCCAGTAACTCAAGCCACATAGTTTCATGGGCACTGTCATCATAGCTAAGCTGATCAAACTGATTGATTAAACCATTGGTATATTCAATAAAGCTGTCGCTGTTAACGCTATCCAATCGCTGCTGTAAATCGACGCCCTCTTGCGCTGCTCGCCGGCTCAATTGCTGCTCTAATCCGGTGCGAAGATCACTGGTTTTATCCAATACTAAGAAGGCATTATAGGTGCCGGGAAAATGATGATTCATGACTCTATCGGCGACGCGCAGAGGATGATCCTGCTTAAACCAACGAACCGGATTATCATTAATCTGAATCTGTGCCACCCCGTATACACTGCCCACCACTATCAGGATAAAAAACACCAATAGACCTTTAGCGCGAGCAATAGAAAAGCGACCAATAAAAATCAGTAAACGCCCTAGCAGAGAATTATCATCTTCATCGATATTATGATCTTTCATCTGCGCCATACGCGCTGGAGAAAGACTGATAATGTAAGCGGGAACCAAGGTAATCGTCAGCAGGAACGCCAACATAATCCCGAACGCTACATGTAAACCAAACACCTGCACCGGTGGTATTGGCGTAAATGCCAATGACGCAAAGCCCACGGCGGAAGTCACGGAGGTATACAGCATTGGCGTAAACAGATGGCCTAATACCTCTTTCACCGCGGTTTTAGGATCTTCACCAGGACGGTGGCGATCGGCAAATTCAGATAAGATATGAACCGAGTCCACCACGGCAATCGGCATCAAAAAGATCGGGATCATCGAGCTCATAATATGGACGGTATAGCCCTGCCCAATCAACAATCCCATGGTAATAATGACCGATGCCATCGCTACCAGCATCGGTGCAGTAATCAACAAAAAGCTGCGGAAGAAAACCCACATCAAGATAAAAATCATCAACCCCGCCAAGGGAGCTGAAATGGCCATCTGCAGAAACATCTCGACACCGAAGGTATCTTCGGCGACTGGCAAGCCTGAAATATAATACGCATTATTGCCGCTAAGCTTATCAATTTCAGTCTGAATTAAGCCGGAAATCCGATAGCTTTCTGATTTTTGCGCAATAGGCACATAGATTCCCGCGGCCTTTCCATCACCCGACACCAGAGTATTATTCAGCAGTGGCAAGCGTTCGACCGATGCTCGAATCTGATCAATGCCAGCCTGATCTTGCGGCACCTGCTTCATCATCCATTCAAAGCGGATACTACCGGGTCCCTCTTGGGTTATATTATCGACCCGGTCGAGGGACATTAGATCTTGGCTGATGACCCCTTTCATCTGCACAATCGCATCTGAAAGCTGATGTAATTCTGATAGGCTCTGCGGATTATAAATACCCTGTGCCGCGTTATTAACCACACCCACAACGATCATGTCATGCAGACCAAACCGCTCTTTGACATGATCATGAAAAACCCGCGCAGGATTATCCGCTGGCAACATATTTTCCGGATCGGTATCCACTTGGATAGAGGGTATCTGCAACCCCGCTATCAACGTCAGTAGCAACACGCCCAAAAACACCCACTTAGGGCGGTTCATTGACAAATTAACCAGTGTAGTTCGCATCGATTGTTCCTGTTTGTGGCGATACTTTTTATAGAGGCCTGTTTATCAAAACCTATTTGAAACGACACTGTCCTATTACAACAATTTGTTACGACAGCATTCTTAATGCTGGATATTATATTAGTGTATGCTAATATTTAAAAGCACTACATTAGTAAATTGAGAATTGACCGCCGCTACAGTAGAATACCAAACCTTTGCTGGCCGTTAGTTTTATGCATAACGTTCCGTAAAATAATAAAAACAGGCGGATACCGATTGAACACAATGACCCAGCGAATGACACCCGAAACGTTAGCTATGATGAAAGTTAATTCCAGCAAAGCCGCAAAGCTCATGAAGACACTGGGCAACGAAAGTCGTCTGCTAATTTTGTGTTACTTGGATGGGAAAGAGCTTTCCGTCACCGAATTAAACGACTGTCTCGATTTGAGTCAATCCGCGCTGTCGCAACACCTAGCTGTACTACGTAAAGATGGCTTAGTTAGCACTCGACGCGAGTCACAAACTATCTATTACTCACTCTCAGGGGATACTGCCACGCGTATTATTCATACGCTTCACGAGATGTTCTGTCCCAATTTATAAACGAAACACCTTAAACCGCTTAAATCCTCTTCGCCGACCAGATATCGACTCGCTACTCGAGCGATAGCGTTGCTTCCTCTCTTGGGCTCCCGCTATAGCTCTTATGTTGACAGCCCTGCGGCAGTGCCTCTTACCATAAATGCATTATCCCCTTGAACTTAATAACAGATCGTTAAAAGAGATTCCGTTTATATCAGCCAAAGTGTCAAATAAAAAAGACGGCTGTATAACACGTCCGTCTTTTTTGCTTATCGCGTAAATCACCTAATGAGTGCTCAACCACTCAAAACGAGGCTAATGAGTATCATATTTAACTTTTTAGGCGGCTGCGTTGCCAGTCTTCTGTTGGCTCATTAAGCATCATTTCCATTTCCACCACATCTTCTTCCATATTGTAATGGTTTTTGAAACCCAGCTTTTGAGCCAATCCCTGCATGCTTTTATTCGACGTTAACGTTGACCCCATCAGCATCAAAGTTCCCCGAGCTTTACAGTAATCAATCACCTTCTGCATTAAAACGGCCCCAAGCCCTTCCCCCTGCAGATCATCTCTAATCACGACAGAGAACTCGGCTCGCACATTATCCGCATCGGTTACTGCCCGGACCACCCCCAAGGTTTCCCAACCGGGTTCCCCCTGTTTCGGAGCGGTAACAATAAAGGCCATCTCTCGGTCATAATCGATCTGAGTCCAGTTAGCTAACTCTTGATGCGTTGGAATACCACGACTGTAGAAATAGCGTAAACGGATCGACTCAGCACTCAAGGTGTTATAAAACGCGAGATGACTTGGCTCGTCTTCTCCTCGAATCGCACGTACCACCGCTTTACGGCCCGATTTACGTAACGATATATTTTCTGTCAGGTATTCAGGATAAGGCGAGATCGCTAAGACCGAAGGTTCACCCAATGATACGGCGACATCAACCGCCAACACACCGCGCCGATTCACCAGCAACGGATTGATCTCCAACCCTTTCAAATTAGGCAATTCAACCACCATCTGAGAGAGTTTAATCAGTAGGTCACTGAGCTGATCCAGATCTCGTTCCAACTGCACACTACTTTCTTTTAGCACATCGAACATATGCGACCTACTAATCAGCCGACGCGCTAAACTCAGGTTAAGGGGCGGTAGCATTACTTGACGGTCTGCCAATACATCCACCGAATACCCCCCTTTACCAAACAGCAGTACAGGCCCAAAAACTGGATCACGGGTAATTCCCATATTAATTTGTAGCGACTGATAACCCCGTTTCATCTGCTGAACACAAAAACCTTTTGGCCCTTCAGGAAACCGTTCTTGCACTCGAAAAGCCAGTTTCGTCGCCGCTTGTCTAACCTCTTCGGGGGAAAATAGATCGAGCGCTAAATCCTTCCAGCGGGGCGACTCTCTGTTGTCATAGTTAAACGGATAAACATTGTCACCGTGCATCACCTTAACAGCAACGGTTCCGCCTAGCTTCTTAGCAAGATCAACTACACCATCCACATCATCGGCGTACTCACTGTGAGATACGGGAATATCATATTGGTCAAGCAGATCGGTCGCTTCGCTGTGAGTCAGGTAATCCCGGCCCTCAGCTAGCGCATTGGCAATCAAATTTTTCGCTTGTAGATGGTTCTGCACATTGGAATCGATAAAGGGTGCTGGGGTTTGTTTCATCACCTCTTGGTTACGGCGAAATTCCACCATATGCATAAAGGCATCGACCGCCTCCTCTGGGGTAATAAAGGTCGGTAAGCCGGCAGCATTAAAATAATTACGCGACTCGATCGCGGTACTCCGTCCCATCCAGCAACTAAGAATATTACGGGGAGTATTGCGGGCAACATTGATGACTTGTTTGGCGGTCTCGGCACCGGGAGCCATACGCGTTGGTGCATGAATGACCAAGACGGCATCGACATTAGGGTCTTTGGTTAGCAGTTGAGTCACCCGCGCAAAGCGTTCTGGAGTGGCATCAGCATGCATATCGATGGGGTTTTTTAGGTTCCAGTGATCCGGTAACACCTCTTTTAACGCGGTGACGGTTTCTTCGCAAAGTTCCGATAACTCTCCCCCCTTGCGTCGCAACTGATCCGTTGCCAGTGCATTCGGCCCCATGCCGTTACAGACTAACGCCAGTCGCTCCCCTCGCATCGGTTTCATCCGCGACAGCGTTTCTAATGCGTGATATAGCTGATCCACCGTCTTCACTCGAACAACACCGGCGCGACGCAAAGCCGCATCATAAACGAGATCTTCATCCTTGATCCCCAGTGCTGGCTTATGCACTTTATCCTCATCAAAAATCATATTGGATTTCAGCACCAACACGAGCTTATTCCGCGATGCCGATCGCAGCGAACTAAGCAGGTTACGGGAAGAGCCAACCAGATGATCCAATTGAATCAGAATCGACTGCGTGTAAGGGTCTTGTGCGTAATAGTCAATGATAGATGGAAGGTCGATATCGACCCCCTCACCTAGCGTTAGAAAGTGAGAAAAACCAATCTCCTGACCATTGGCCCAGTCAATCATCGCGGTACCCAGTAAACCTGACTGACCGACATAACTCACTTTGCCCTTGCGAATATTCAGATGTGAAAAGCTGGCATTCATATGATTGCTAGACACCAGCATACCCATGCAATCGGGCCCGAGTATCCGAATACCATGAGGCTTCGCAAACTCCATTATTTCATCTCGTACCGTTTTGCCCATCGTATTTCGGGAACGAGATAGCCCGCCAGTCAGAATCATGGCTGCCTTGACACCATTGATACCTAACCGGCGTACTAAATCAGCCACACCTTCCGGTGGCGAACAGATAATGGCCAGATCAGGCATTTCAGGCAGCTTTGACAAACTGCTATAACAGGTAATACCGTGAACAGCATCGTACCCACGCTTATTCACCGCGATCAACTTACCCTCATAGCCGCCCTCTAAGAGATTATGCAGTACCACGCCGCCCATACTGTTTTCTTTTTCAGAGGCTCCAAACACCGCAATCGATTTAGGTTTAAAAAAACGTTTGAGATATCTTGTACTCAAGAGACTTACTCCATAGGCCATTAGAACCGGTCAGACATCTGATCGTACGACAGTTCTATATATTCCATATTACGCAGGTGCAGCACAAACATTATTAACGATAAATAAGTGACTAACATCATAAAGCCCAAACAAAGTGGGCAAAAACACAGTTTAGTACCAATTTATTCATTAACTGGAAAGCTACTTACCAGTTTAAGCGAACAATACACCGCATTAAGAATAGCATTTTATCATCTTTCCCTAATGACCCTTGATCACGACTCGCGCCTACGTCATTTTATAAAATCCTAACAGGCTTTCGTAATCTTGGCCTCAGATTTGCTAGTTTCTATCTATTAGATGTTCAGTGGCATCATCATAAACATGGTTTCAGATCTGCATATCGCAATCACACCATCAACATGAACCCTTACAATAATAGGTAGCATCGATGAAATTTAGCCCTTTATTAACCAGTACAGCGCTTCTTTCTCTTTTCGTTGCGGTTCCTGCTATGGCACATACTGGCCATATAACGGCTTCAAGCCTACAAGCAGGTCTGACGCATCCACTTTCAGGCTTGGATCACCTGTTGGCCATGCTCGCCATCGGCTTCTGGGCCGCCATGCAGAAAAGAACACATCAGCTCAGCATCCCTTTCACCTTTCTTGCCTTTCTGGGCCTCGGTTTTTCACTAGCCTTAAATGGCGCCGTATTGCCATTAATTGAGCAGACTATTGCCGTATCCGTACTTGTTTGTGGCCTTATCATCGCGACCACCGTCCGCCTCCCCATCGCGGTCAGTCTGACATTAACCGCACTCTTTGCCTTAGCACATGGCCAAGCACATGGGGTAGAAACCGCTGCGGGTTCCGCCCTACTCTTTGCCATTGGCTTTATGAGCAGCTCTGCACTCTTACACTTAGCCGGTATGGCCACATTTAAAGCCAGCGGTTGGATAACACCACGGATAACCCAATTAGCAGGCCTGATGCTTGCGAGTATCGGCAGCTATCTACTCATGGCAGCTTGATACCCCTGATCCAGTTGATGGGTTGCTCCACAACCTATCAACTAGATACTCCTTACGTGTCCCCGTAAGGCTTTGCTGTTTTGATCACCCAAAACAGTTTCTACATTTTTAGCCGGGCCCAGCCCGGTTTTTTTTCGTCCAAACAGAGACAACGAGCCAATACTTACAGAACCTACCGACAGGACACGTAGAAGAAAACCACGGGCTTTAAATGTACAAAACCGCTTAGCGGCTTTTATAGTCTGGTGTTAGTGAATCAATAGAAAGAACAACCATGCGATTAAATCACTACCATATAAAAATTTAACAGTGCATATCGCTGGTCTAGCATTCGTCAGATACTCCATTTTTATGCCGATCATTCAATGCCAACACTATTCCTTAAGCGGTATTCTCATCTTAATCAGAGGCAGCGCAACTTAACCTACGATGCACAGGTTAAGCATATTCGCAGAAACAAACATCTTATAACTCAATACTCATCCAACAACGAAAATGATAAGAACGTGGTAAATAGTCCTAAGCCTATAATCACCGGAGGCGATGGTATCGCTAACATGAGTAGAACAGAGCCTAACCAGATGCGGTATGCCCAACACCGTCGCTCTTTATAAGCATCGGTAAATTTTCGCCGATAGAAGTGACGACTGTCAGGATGCCGATTAGACATCCATTCGGGCAGCAGTAGCTGTAAATAGAAACGTATTAATGAGAAGCCCATGACAATACTCCTTTAATAAACCCTATATACAGCTTATCAAAGAATCGCTATTTTGCTCGTCACTGGCCGTTAAAACCGATTATAAATCGGCAACACGATAAAGAATGGCATCACGATAACCGGTGACAACCCGAATTAATCCAGCAAGTTGATGATTCAACTCAAGATCACCGCTATCCACTATCAGAGGACGGCCCTCTAGTGCTTTTATCTTGCTCTTAGTCGCCACCACAATAATATTTTCACGTCCTAAACGACGCAGCAATTCGGGGCTGAGTTGCTGATTGCCGCGACCGATAATATGCCCCTGACCGCCAATAACCGTAATCACCAGTTTAGTATCAAAGCCCGCCGTCATATCCAACAGCTGATGGGCCGTTAGGTCCTGACCGATCAATTCACCATTCTCAATCAGGTCAACGCCTAAAAGAGTATTTTCTAGCCCAAGGTTATCCATCAATGCCTGCACCGTAGACCCAGAGCCCATGATATAGCGCACATCATCTTGCATGTTTTCGGCAAAATCGGCAGCGATATCATCCAGAACCAGCTCTTCCACTTCACGGCCACCATGTTTGACATGCTGCAAAAAACGCCCCTCTTCAGGCACTAGCAACTCACCATAATACTTAGCACGGACCCGTCCCTCCCTGAACGCAGCCTCATCAATATCTCTAACCTCTTGATCAGCCAAAGTGACTAACTCACCTCGCACCAACATCGCCACCACTTCACCGGCCGCTTTGGGTGTCACCGCATAAACGCCGGAATGTATTTTCACCCCAGCAGGCACGCCTAGCACCGGTGTTGAGTCACCAATGGCATGACAGATATTACGTGCGGTGCCATCACCGCCGGCAAACAAAATAAGATCAACCCCCTGCGCCGCCATCGCCTGAGCCGCACGTTCGGTATCTTCCGCACGGGTCTGTCCAGCGGTAATACTGCCAATAACTCGAGGCTCAAATCCCGCTAGACGGGCACAGTCTTCACCCATCTCTCCAGGATAGGTCAATAGCTCGATATCCAGTCCCGCTAATGCGGCTAATGCTTGCTGCGTGCGTAAATTGGCTTTCGGTTCAGCTCCCATCGACAGCGCTTTCTGTGCCGTCGCATCGCCATCACTTCCTTTTAAAGCCACGCTGCCACCGACACCTGCCAGCGGATTAACAATCAAACCAAGCCGAAACATCTATAACTCCTGACCCGTCTGATCGAGATGACCGGTCTCCACTAAAAACTGTTGATAGACAAAGGCCGCGATGATCAGTCGGGTATCTTCATCCAACTCGAAAAACTTAAATCCATGGTTAAACAAACTGCCCGACTCAAGCGAGCTGTTATGAATATTTCTTAATTCAACCGGCACCAATAACACCTGATCAATATCACCGATTCTTAGCCGCGTCGTCAGATAATAATGTTCGCCTATATCGCCCAGCGCATACGGTAGTTGCAAACACAAACCACTCAGACTCATATCGACACATAACGCACTCGCAGGCAGTCCTTCCCGTTCAGACATCTCATCATAATCATCAATAGAGCAGCTCAAGCGAACAGGCACTCGGCTATGTCCTCGAATCCGTTTCAACTCAATTGTCTGAGGGTAAGCCAACAACCAATAGCCAAAAGGCTGATCATACTGTTTCAGTATTTTACTGGTAAAGTGACAGATCCTGTTGCCACTGATTAGACGAAGACTGGCCATGTTGCCTTCATTAATCAGCGTAGGTACACCACTGGTACTCGAAGGGGCGGAGATCATAATGCCGCCATTTTCCATATAGCCCACCAGCCTCGCCGTAAACTTTGCTCGTGGGGAACGGATCTCAACACGAACAGGATCACCAATCTGCAAACGCAGATCAGTCAGCGTTTTAGCCGTTTGAGTAGATTCCAGAGTTAAGGTCATTAGACCGGTTCCCTGTTCTGAATAAATGAATTTAAGCGATTAATATCCGCACTCCTATGAATGATCAGGGTTAAACCTTGAAACCGACCGCTTTAAGCTGCGTTGAGAGCACCTCAAGCGGTTGCTCACCGATGAACTGTGCCGCCACAAACTCCCGTCGCACGGGGTAGCTTTTACGCAACTGATCAAAGGCAAGCGGCTGATTCTCAACATCGGCTAGCGAAGCCATAAAGCGTTCATGGTCGGCCTCCGGCTGATAAACGGAATGTACGATGTCGGTCAAGGTCTGGTGGCCATCCAACCTGATCTGAGGCACGGCACCCGCCTGAGCTAAACACTCAGACAGAGTTATTTGTGGCGCGATCCCCTGATGCTGACAAAAGGCGCCATAAAGCATCCAGGTACCACGAATTTTCCCATCCAAAGAATAACCTGCAATATGGGGGGTGCCGATGCGCACTCGCTGGGCTAATAGCGAATCCACACAGGGCTCATGTTCCCATACATCCAGAATGAGGGTCACATCTGCACGTGAACGATGCCAATGCAATAAGGCCGCATTATCGATTACCGGCCCTCGCCCTGCGTTTAACAACACCGCACTGGGGCGAATAAGCTCAAGGTTCTCGGCATTTAACAAATGGTGGCTAGGGTACTCCCCTTTCGTCAGCGGGGTATGCAGGCAGATAATATCGGCTTGTTGTAACAGCAATGACAGTTCAACAAACCCCTGCTCGCCGGCAGCGGCCCTTGGCGGATCATTCAATAATAACTTAACGCCTAGCTGTGCTAGACGCTGCTGCAGTCGCCGACCAACATTGCCCACCCCAACGATACCGACGACTTTATCGGTGAGTTTAAATCCCTGCTCTGCCGCCACTAACAATAGGTTACTCACCACATACTCAGCGACCGCATCGGCATTACAGCCGGGGGCACTGGAAAAACCAATATCGTTTTTCGCCAACCAATCCATATCAATATGGTCTGTACCGATAGTCGCCGTGCCAACAAATCGTACTGGCGTATTCTCAAGTAGTGCCTGATTCACCTGCGTGACTGAACGCACCAATAATAGATCCGCTTGCTGCAGATCACTATTTTTCATCGTTCGGCCCGACACCTTGCGAATCTCGCCAAGATCACCAAATAACCGCTCCAATGCAGGAATATTTTCATCAGCAACAATGTTCAGTCTGGATGGTTTCAAAGATCACTCCAAAGGTTATAAAATCAGCTGGTTAAGGAACCAAACGCCGATTATAATTGCCCGCCTTACGGTTTGACATCATTTCTAGGCAAATAAGTTCAGGTTACTTTTTGATTATTCGTTGGCGCAAGCAACAGGATTATTTTATTGTCCGACTCTATCAGGATCTGATGGGGGACTGGGTGCTGAGCGAATCCTGGAGCAACAGGCAGAATAACAAAGATATGGTGAATCACACCATTTTTCATTGCTACCATGAAGCTCGCTCTCAATTAAGAGAGATCAGCCGACGACAGAAGTCACTTGGCTTTAAAAAAACCGCCACCAAAGAACAGCAGATCGAACTAGATTTCGGTTAACACTGATCGACAGACCACCAATAACCAAATAATTAGTCCTAATAGTTGGCATCCGCCAACAGCAGCGATATATTTCCTCTCTTGCTTCAACAATATGACAAACATTTCAGCTATTCATCACTGACGGTATCACATAGTCACGCCATCGTAGCTGAACAAAGAGAGGTTTTATGAGTAAGTTTGATTTTGCCCCGATGCCCGACAAAGAGGGATTCTTCGGTCATTACGGTGGCCAGATACTTCCCCCTGAACTAAAAAAAGTGATGGATGATATCGATCGAGCTTACGAAGAGATTCGTCATACAGAATCATTTCAAACTGAGCTGATGCAACTTAATCAGGATTATGTGGGCCGCCCAAGCCCGATCTATCATGCGAAACGCCTGAGCGAACAGCTCGGCGGCGCTCAGATCTACCTTAAACGCGAAGACCTCAATCACACTGGCGCGCATAAAATTAACCACTGCCTAGGTGAAGCGCTACTGGCCAAGTTCATGGGCAAAAAGAAAGTCATTGCCGAAACCGGCGCCGGACAACATGGTGTGGCCCTCGCCACGGCCTGTGCGTTAGTGGGCATCCCCTGCGAAATTCATATGGGTCAGGTCGATATTGAGAAAGAACATCCTAACGTCACTAAAATGAAGATCCTCGGCTGTAAACTGGTACCCGTCACCCGTGGTACGGCCACCCTTAAAGACGCTGTCGATAGCGCCTTTGAAGAATATCTGAAAAACCCGGAAGAGTTTATCTACGCCATTGGCTCCGTGGTTGGCCCTCACCCTTTCCCGAAAATGGTACGGGATTTTCAAAGTATTATCGGTCGTGAAGCCCGTCAGCAGTTTAACGACAGACATGGCAAAAATCCGGACATCATCACCGCCTGTGTCGGCGGCGGCTCCAATGCGATGGGCCTATTTACCGCTTTCTTAAACGATGATGAGGTGAAAATTGTCGGCGTCGAACCCGCCGGTAAAGGGCTGGACACCAAAGACCACTCCGCTACCTTAACGCTAGGCACACCCGGCGAGATCCATGGTTTCAAATGTTATGTCCTACAGGATGAGAATGGCGAGCCGCTGCCGGTTCACTCCATCGCATCGGGCCTCGACTACCCCGGTGTCGGCCCGCAACACTGCTATCTGAAAGATATCGAACGGGTTGAATACCAATCCGTCACCGATGACGAATGCCTGAATGCGTTTATGACCCTCTCCCAAGTGGAAGGCATAATCCCTGCACTAGAAAGCGCCCACGCCGTTGCTTGGGCGATGCGTGAAGCACCGACGCTTGGTAAAGATAAAACCATTCTGGTTAACCTGTCTGGCCGAGGCGATAAAGATGCCGATTATGTGGCTGAGAAGTTGGGTCTGTAAGCTCTAAAACAAATAGAAAGGATTAGATCTTTTTAATCACTTAGTTAAAACTTGGTGATTAATCTAGTCCTTTCTACCGTCCTTCCAAACCCTTCTACAAACTTACAAGCTAATCGCACGCGGCTGAGAGTTCTTTTCTAAATTAAAACTACTATACACCTCTAGTAATATATGAATCGGCCAACTCCACCCAGCCCCTACTATCACTGGATTTTAAAAAAGCCATCAAAGATAAAGCTTCGTCGCGAACCATATATTTCAACTAACTATAGGTGAGCAATTCCGAACATCCTTACTTCGGAGGTAATTTCCTCCGCAAGCCCTTAATTTCGAATCCTTCAGGTACAGGCTTAAACGGATCACTTTTATCTGCCCAACGCTTAGCTCTGCTTTGGAAAGCTCTCAAACCATCAACATCCAACTTCACAACAACGCAGAAATCGTTTTCGCCTCCACGGATGCGAGCAAGGTCTTTCCGAAATGATTCTTTACTCGGAGCTCTGACCCTGCTGTCACCATACTTTCGATTATTAACTAGAATGGTATAAGCATGGACATCAAGTGCCGCAGACTCAATTAACGATGCAAACGTATCTAAATCTTGATTCCATGAAAGAATCATTAGCGCATCAACCCAGCCTTGAAACCTAATCCGCTCCTTACTATTAGACAGCTCAGAGCAAACCATTACGCCAAAATAAACACCATTATGAATATAAATCGGTTTTCTACGACGGCTTGGCTTTCGCCAAGTTTTACCCATTTTGGACGTAAGGTCACGGTCCTCACCGACAGCAGGCTCTACTTTGGGTTGCCATATCCGCACTGAAGATGGAAAACCCAGTCGATCGTCGGTTAATGCTAAACACGCATCACTACCAATTTCGCCCCTTTCATAGTGACGATATTCAGTACCAGCAATAAGACTGATACCCGCCCTCACTAAACGACTGGAAACACTATCTACCCATTGCAACGGCAGCGATAACTCAGGCAATAATAAATAGTCTGGCCGAGGTTTTATTGTTAGAGCCTGATTTACTAATTCAGAAATCCGCTTATATCGATCAAGTGTTAATTCAGGTTTATTGCATGCAGATCCTGCCCACGCACTCTCCTCCGTTAGAAGGTTAGTAATCGCTACAACTACAGATTTTTTCTTCTGTGTGCCAATACGAAAGCGTTTTCGGTATTGTAGCTTGCCTGTCTTTAGCTTTACTTCAGACACTTCATCTTCTAACAGTGCCGGTTTAACCCAAACCCCACGCATAGCCCTAACATACTTAGCCCATATAGACTGAGGTTTTATTTCGCTTATCTTCCCAAAACCAACGCATTCAGGAGCAAGTTCAGCAATCTCAGCAGCACTATATGGCCGGGTAGGGAAAAGATATGGCGTGTATATAGTCTCTTCTTTTCTCTCATCTTTAGGAACTGTAGCTAAGCGTTTAAACCTTGAAGAATTTAAAAAATTTCGTAGATTATCGACATCGATCAGCTCCGTTTCTTCAAATGCTTTTAGAATCATATACTCTTTCTTTTTGTCCCGCCGTTTAAGTAATTCAGCTGCAGACCTGCTTGAAAGAATGCGCTTGTAAGGGGTTCTCGCAAGATCACATATTGCCAGCAAAGGCGCTTTATCATAAAAATTTTTGCTGCCGATAGTCCAGCCAAGAAGTTCCGCAACATCCAATTCTTTCCATAGCTGATCCATAAAAATGGTTGCCAACTTTGACTCCCTCCAGTTTGACTTTTCGACCAATAAACTCTGAGGGTCATAGTATTTCGCCGCTGCATCGATAAAAGACCAAGCCAATGAGCCATGTACATGACTCCATACCTTCTCACTTGGCAAACAACGACAACCATTCATAGCAATATGGCTAATATGCTTTTTAGATTTTGCTAGCTGAGTCAAACAATGAAACGCCTTCCGAACGATCGCTTCCGCTTGTTCCCACTCTCCCATACTAATAGCAAAGCCAAGTAAACGAGGTAGATACACATAGTGAGCGAAGATCTGATCAGGCCGTAAAATATGGTTATGTGCAAACTGATAAAATTCAGCTCGCTCTTTCTTCCAGGCGTTCGCGGGTAAATCATGCGCGAGGGTCTCAACATGCCGCAGTTGTAACGACCAGCTTAATCGTCTAATTGTAAGGCCATCGGCACGCCGTAATGAATCAGCCTCCTCTCCTACAGACCCTGCAGCCGATAACACTCTGGCTGCCGTCGACCGTTCTAGTTGATCAGGTGATGGCATTAAACGCTGTTCACTGGACAACTCGTAAATCTCTTTTTCAATGCTGTCAAGAAGATCACAACCTGCTTGGCCCTGAAGAACAAAAAGCTTTTGCTTATCGGCTTGCAGCTCTATAACTGATTTCTTTTGGTAATCCATACCAAGATTGATACGCCAGATACCTTTTGGCTTACCTTTCCTTTTTTTCTCAGATAACGTATCAATTCCCAATTTGGCCTGTAGGAACTGCATAAGTGAAGCCGTACTCTTAATCGTCCCAGGATCTCGTAAAACAAGGAACATGTCATCAACGTAACGCCCATAATGTATCGGCGTTATTTGTTCTCGAATCAATGCATCCCACTTATGTAACACAACATTTGAAATTATCCGTGAAGCGGTTAAACCTATAACTAAACCGCCCGTGACTTTGCCTTTTTTACCCTCCTGAAGCTCAGTAGAAAACTTTTCAGCTTTCTTAGCCCATTTATTCAAGAGCTTCGACAATTGACTAGTAAAGTCTTGTTCATCGATACTAAGTGATTTTTCACCAACTAACCCGATCTCTTTCTGGAACGTATGAGCAGCAATAACGCTAGGATCGAGCAAATGATAATAGCTGCGAAGGTCCAGTGAAACTGCTACAACTTTTCTATCTTTTTCCAGCTCATCCCGAATCGCATTTAAACCGTCTGAACGCCATTTTTTATAAGGCTGATAATAGGGGGCAAACGAGCCTATAGCCGTTATATGAAAAGGTTTAGGTGCTTTCTTATCGATAATTTCCTCATTACGAATTCGGCGAACTCTTGCACCGTAACAGGAATCATCCAGACAACTATCAAATTTATGACCCACCATATTAATCCATAATGCAGACAATACATGTGCATCTACCGGAAAATCTCCTACTATTCTAAACTCTGGAATAAGCTTGTTATACTCGCAAAGATATTCATACTCTCTATCATGATCCGAAAAATGAGTGTGTCCATTCTTCATGTCTTTTTTGGGATCAAGTCTGAGTTTTTTCGGTATTAACCGGCAGTCACCTAACAATTTTTTATTATCTTTGAACCCCTTCGACTTCTGAAGCGTTTCAAGCAGTGTCTTCAAGTTTTCAAGCAGATCTTGTTCATATTCGGCAAATTTAACAGCGGTCGGAAAACTATTCTCAAAGAAGTGATCCGCCTTAGCTTTACGATATGCAACAATCAGGTCAGAAAGACCAAGCTTATCCCATCCTTTGAATTTAGCTATGTAACTCATCCCACTTTCTTCCTTCTGTGTATTTTCTTTGTGTTCTTTTGTCCCGCTCAGCTTTGATTGTAGTGGTCTGGGGGTTCTATAATAAGTGCAACACTCATAGTTCAACGGTGTGAGGTGGTTAACCTCTGACAGTGGTACTCTTCATCTAGCCAAAGTCAAAAAGCAGTTTCTATAAATTACCAGCAGTTAACCGGAGGGAAACGATATCAGATTTCCATTCTTATTTCGCAGGTTTTACACAATTTAGTATTACTCGTCAGATCGGTGTTAACTGATCAACAATTTGCCGTGAGCTTGTTGCGCAACAATCATTACGGAACTTACCATCCAAATAAATCGCATCAAAAATCTTTGCTGCTAGGGCAAAAGCGATTAAGTATATAATTCCCTCTAAGGTGATCACGTATGTTAAGTGGGCGTTGCAAAAGGAATGGAGTGCTGATCAGATTAGCGCAATAGGTAAACTTATCAATTTACCCGTAAGCCATGAATGGATTTATCGTTATGCGGCGTTAGACAAAGCCGCTGAAAGACAGCTATATACGCATTTAAGACAGGGTCACAAGCGAGATCACCGTGGCAAAAGTTGTAAACGCTCCCCAATAGAGGACTCCATTTCAATAGATGAAAGACCAATAATAGTCAACACTCGTCAGCGTGTCCGGGACTGGGAGGCGGATACAGTGCTGGGTAAGCAAGGAACAAGAGTTTTGGTCACACTGGCTGAGCACAAAAGTAAAATTTATTTATTTAATTAAACGGGCCGATAGCAAATAAGCATCGTCCCTTACCCTGTAAAAGTAACCGATCTTAATCGGTAATTCCCATTTTTTATGGACACAAAAAAAGGCCTTTTAAAGGCCCTTAAGTACAGATAGGCAGGCCTTAGAGGATGACCGCTTCAGCCTCTGGAGCAGCACGAGTGACCGCTTCAGTGCCAGACTTGGCCCCTGCTTCAGTTGTATAACCTTGGCTGGTCATAATAATTTCATGATTACCGGCTTTAAGATTGAAATACCACTTTCCACTCTTTCCTTCAAATACCGTGAACCGTTCTGGCAACACCGAATTTTTCCTGACGGATTCAACACCATTTTTAGCGCTCGCTTTAGCCTTATAGCCTTCAGAAGCACCGATGTTTTCGCCATTCCCCGCCTTTAAACGAAACCTAAACTCACCCGCTTTATCTTCATATATCTCAAATTTTGCAGCCATGTAACACTCCTTACCTTTTATCATTATCTAGAATTTCGTCAGTACGAGTCATTCGGTATAGCTCACTTCTGATGATAATGTGTAAAAAACAGCCAAAACATGATCAATCATTAGTCTATAGCGTGTTTAGAGTTGCTCTTTTTCCAACAGCGGCTAGGCTTTTTATGCGCTTAAACTTTAGCGCTGGAAATAACGTCTAGGGAGAGCCCTATGCTAGGTTACCGTCAAGATTTTCTGAAAGGCATCGTCTTACCGCTACCCACATTCTCGACAGAGTTATCACAAGAAGTGTTGGATGTGGGCAAAATATTCGACTACCCAAACTACTCAATCATCATGAATAGCGCCCAAGTAAAGCGATCCGCCGTGATCGTCTGCCTCAATATCGATCAAAGTAACCTAAAAACGACAACCCGCTCGGATGCCTGGAAAATAGATAATCGTATTGGCTTCAATCATCAATTGGATAACGCTTACTACGCGAGCAACCCGTGGGATAAAGGCCACATGGCCAAAAGAACCTCGGCAGCACAGGGCGAAACCGCCAGAGATGCTCAATATGCAGCAAATGAAACCTTCTACTACTCCAATAGTTGTTTACAGCATGAAAATCTCAACCGAGATGAGTGGCGTGGCTTAGAGGATTGGGTTTTCGACCTCGACCTTGATACTGATGGCAAAATCACCTCATTCTCAGGGCCGTTTTACGGTGCAAATGATCGAACGGTAAGACCCTCAGGTAGAGAGACGGCCCTAATTCCTGCCGGCTTTTTTAAGATTGTTTGTTTCATCAATAAAAACACCAACAACCTTGATGTACGTGCCTTTATTATTTATCAAGATGAAGAGGCCCTGAGCGATAAAAAAGGAAGATCCCGTTACAATAACCAACATTATCAAGTGACCGTGAGTGAGATTGAGGCGCTAACCGGTTTACGTTTCGATAACCGAATTTATCAAGCCAACCCATTGTATTACACCGGTGATCATGTCACCGCTGAAGAGAATGTCAGTCATTTTCCTGAGAATATTGAAATAGCCAAACCCGCGGACATCCTAGCCAAAGGACAAACTCGGCAAACGGTTCATGATGATATTTGTGATATTTTCATCTGTGCCGCATTAGTTGACCCCGTCGGAACTGATTCGGGTCATGAATGGGTTAGCTTGATAAACCTTGGCGCAACAGAGATTGACCTTGCCGGCTGGCAACTCGCGGATAACTCAGATAGAACCATCCCCTTAACCAACCTCATCGATAACACCATACTGCAACCGGGCTGCTCTGTTATTCTGAGAAAGCTATCGCCATTAAGGCTCTCCAATAAGGGCGATATTATAAAATTGTATGATCAACAAGGCGCCCGAATTGACTGGGTCAACTACACAGAAGATATGGTAGTAAAAGGTAAACCGGTGCTCTTTCTAAGCCCAAGGGACACTCTCGATATCTGAACCGATCGACACCGAGAATACACAGAACTATGGCTAGGTAATCAATAATGTCCCGCTTTTTACGATAACAACACTTTAGCTCGAGGCTTTACCCTCACCCTTGTTAGCTTTATCTTGCATCGCTTGCAGCTCTTTCTCTGTTTTTAAGCGACATACCGCTAACTGCTCTAAACGCATTTTTTTAATGGCGGCTAACGGATCATCAACCGGTTTTTGCCGTTGCTCGTCATCATAGCTAAAACTATCATTGGCTGGATGATCAGCCTTATTGTCAGTTGCCATAACCCTCTACTCTTTTGTGCCACGCTTTTGTGTCAAGCTTTAGTGCTGTGCTTTTTACTGCACCTTGGCGCGGCTCTTTAAAGAAATTGATACGCTGCTAATTTAATCCACTAAAAGCATCACGAGTATAGTTCTCTACCCCATTAGCCGTCACGCAGACATTATCTTCAACACGAATGCCTCCCCAAGGTATCAGCTGATTGACTAACGCCCAGTTGATGTGATTAGCCAGCGGTGTAGCTTTCAACTGCTCCAGCAGTAAGGGAATAAAATATAAGCCAGGCTCAATCGTCACAACCATATTTTCAGTCAACGTTCGCGTTAAGCGTAAAAAGGGATGCGGCTCCGGTGGTGCGGACATTAGGCCATTGATATCCTGCTGCCAACCGCCGATATCATGCACCTGTATACCTAATAGATGGCCTAAACCATGTGGGTAGAAAGTACGGGTGATGATCAGTTGATCAGAAGGGCTAAGCAGCGAATCATGCTTAACAATGCCGGCATCGCACAGCATCGAAAACAGTTGCTGATGCATCGTTTCATGCAGCGCTATAAACGAGATACCGGGCTTAATGGTTTCAACCAGCGCCTGTTGTGCTTGATCCATCCCAGCCAACAACGCCTGAAAGTCCTGATTACCTTGGCTTACCGTGCGGGTAATATCCGCGACATAACCGTGATATACCGCACCTGCATCAACCAATAAGGTACGCATCTGTGGCGGAGCGACTCTATCTTTATACTGATAATGCAATACCGCAGCATGTTCATTAAAGCCGACGATATTGCTGTACGGTAACTCTTTTTCAAGATGAACCGTGGCACTCAGATAACCTTGGTGCAATTCAAACTCACTCAATCCTGCTAAGAAACCACGCTGAGTAGAACGATGTCCTTTAACGGCGATAGCATTGGCTTCACGAATGCAGTGCTGCTCCCATGCCGTTTTCTCGGCGCGTCGATAGTGCAAGGCGTGCATCAACGCTTCGGGATTATGCTGCACCTTGCACTGTGAAAACTCGATATAATCTTCAGCGATCAAAGCAACCTCACCCTTGACCTTCATCTGCTTTATCTGAGCGGCGCGGTCGGTATATAGCTGCACATCAAATAGCTCACTCCAAAAATCAGTGGGCTTTGTCGCGGTCATATGCCAAAAATCATCCGGCGAGTAGATATATAAACTCGGCTTACTACCGAGTTTGATGAGCAGCCAACATTCGGGATGTTCGGTTAGAAACGGCATCCACTGTACAAAGTGTGGATTGGGCTTAAACGCTGGGGCATAGTCATCGAGAAAGTAGTTTTTACTACTGCCTGAGTGAATCAGCAGAGCATCCAGTCCCTGTTGCGCTAATAGATCGGCACTACGTTGTTGCAAAATGGCTAAATGATCTTTAAACAGAAACTCTGTCATTAATTCGGCACCTCTATAAGACCATCGGTTTCTAGCTCTTCACTCAGCTTTCGCCAAAAAGAATCGAGCGTTGTACGGTGGCTATTTTTTAAACGGTATAAACGAATTTGTAGCGGGATATTCCATTGCTCATCCCCCGCTAAGGAAAGGCTGTTATACGCTAGGCTTTCATTCACCAGACGCTTCAGCAACCACCCCACACCAAAACCCTCTTTCACCATCGCTTTGACATTCACCGAGTGCATATTTTCATTAATCGTCACCAGATGAGGCGGCTGTTCCACCTGTAATAGCGAATGGTCAACCAGTGGCCTTAAGTATGAGCTAGCGTGATAGTTGATATAAGGAAGTGGATTACGGGAGCTGCCCGGCAGTTGAAACAGCGGCTGATTATCCTCACCTAATCCGGTCACCGGCACTAACTCCTCCTCACAGACGACGAGGTGTTCAAACTCCGGCCCTTCAAGTTCTTGAAAAACATGGGTCAATGGATGCCAGTAACACAACACCAGATCGCACTGACCCTGTGTTAACGCGGTAACAAAATCACTGGCTGCCCACGAGGTTGAATTCAGGTTCAAATCCACCGGCGTGCTGTGCCGCTCAGAAGCCGGCATTAACCAGTTGCGATAAAACAGTAAATACAGAGTTTGGGTGGTGGCAAACCGCAAACGGCTTTCGACTTGTTTGCGTATTTCACGGCATTGCGATTTGGTCTCGCGGGCGATACGCGACATATTCTCAGCGCCTGACAGAAACACCTCACCGGCGGGCGTTAAGCTCAATGGCAGGGTATTTCGATCAATCAGTGTGACCCCCATCTCATCCTCAAGCAACTTAATACGACGACTCAAGGTTGGCTGAGTGACATTGCATTCCTCCGCTGCTCGTGAGAAATGGCGTGTACGAGCCAAGGCGATAAAATCATCGAGCCACCTCAGTTCCATGCGCTATATGCTCCGAACATTATCCACCCCACATCCCTATCCCTAACGTTATTAGCGCGTCGCCAGCCAATCTTTAATTGGATGCACTATAGACGCACCCAGTTTTCGAGAACGTTCAGGAGACCAACCATAAACTGGGTCTGGACGTTTATCGTAATCCTTAAACGGCATCTCTATCGTCATCGCCGGACACTTAAAATGATGGCCAACCCAGAACGAGCCAACGGTCAGGGTCTCGGGGCCAAACTTACCCGGCTCATACCCCCTATCCATCTGAAAGTCGGGGTTAACACGGCAAAGTGATGCAACAAACTGCGCCTCTTCAGCTAGGATTTTATCCGTCACATCGGGCGCGCCTGCTTGCCCAGCAATGAAATTACACGGTAACGCTTCATCGCCATGGATATCAAGGAACAGATCGACACCATGAACCATCATCTGATCTCTGACAAATAAAATTTCAGGGCTTTTTTCTAAGCTCGGTGTATGCCATTCTCGGTTGAGGTTAGCACCGGCAGCATTGGTGCGCAGGTGCCCTCGAACAGAGCCATCAGGATTCATATTCGGCACCAGCCAAAAAACACAACGCTCTAATAACCAATTGACCAGTGCATCGTCTTCGTCAAGCAAACGCTCTAACACCCCTTCGACAAACCACTCCGCCATGGTTTCGCCTGGATGCTGGCGTGCCGTTAGCCAGATATTCATTCGCTGGTCAGCGGCTGATTCATCGGTCGCTATACGCAACAGATTAATATCTCGACCGTCTAAGGTGCTGCCGACATCGACAACCTCACAGCGCCAAGACTGCTGCGCCGCAGCGATTAAATCAAGGTGCTGTTCAAAGCTATAAGGGGCAAAATACGCATAGTAAATGCTGTTTTGATCTGGTGTATGTTCAATGATCAATTCACCATTTTCATAGACGGTCGGCACCCGGAACCAGGTTTGACGATCATAAGAAGCCACCGCTTTATAATCATCCCAACCATCGGGATAAGCCGCCTCGCTGGCATTCACTAAACGCATTCGCAGCGTTTCACCTTGACCGCCTTGCACACGGAAATAGAACCACTGAAAAAAGTCCGAGTGCTGATCTTTGCGAATGCTAAGCTGAATATTTTGTAACGACGAGGCTTCAACCACCTCTATATTACCCGCATCAAACTGGCTGCTAATCTTGAGCATGCTCATGCCTATATAAAAAGGGTTATTACAATTTTTTAAAACCTGATAGCGCGATATTTAAACCTCACTACCGCTACATTATCGACTTAAGCGCCCCATTTAAAGACGATCCTCTTCGACACCATGACAAGCAACCTGAGTACCATCATCCAACGCTGTCAGCACGGGAATTTCCTGCTTGCAGCGCTCGTTAGCATGGGGGCAACGGCCATGAAACACGCAGCCGGAGGGTAAGTTAACCGGGGTGGGTACTTCCCCCGTCAACTTGATGTAGTCCGGTCGGTCATCCTCTAAACGCGGAATAGCCGACATCAACGCCTGTGTATAGGGATGGCGAGGGTTAGAAAATAACTGTTTAGTCGATGCCAACTCACACAGTGAACCTAGGTACATCACCGCCACACGGGTGCCAAAATGCTCAACCACCGACAGGTCATGGGTAATAAACAGATAGGTTAAATTACGCTGCTCCTGTGCATCCATCATCAGGTTCAAAACCTGCGCCTGAATGGATACATCCAAGGCTGAAATAGGTTCATCGGCGACGATAAACTCAGGGTTAACCGCTAATGCACGGGCAATACTGATACGCTGTCGCTGGCCACCCGAGAACTCATGGGAGTAACGCTCTCCCCAACTAGGGTCAACCCCGACCGATAACATCACCTCGGCGATTTTGTCCTGTATCTCACCGCGGGTCATCGACGGGTTATGAAACTTAATCGGCTCTTGCAAGGTTTCGACAATGGTCATTCGTGGATTCAAAGAGGCATAAGGATTCTGAAAAATCATCTGCATCTTTTTGCGATAAGGCAACATCTGCTTATCGCTCAAGTTATCAATACGCTCGCCTCGATAAGCGATCTGCCCAGCGGTCGGCGAAAGTAACCCCATCACTGTTCTGGCAACAGTCGATTTACCGCACCCAGACTCACCGACCACACATAAGGCTTCGCCCTGCATCACATCCAGCGAAACCCCATTGATGGCATGCACATACTCTCGATGACGGGTTAACTTGCCACCTTTAAACTGCAATTGGTCTAGCAAATCGCCAGAGATAGAAAAACGTTTATATAAATCTCGGATCTGCACCAATGAATTAGCTTGCTCTGCCATCATCAGACCTCTTTAATCAGCATTTTATCTTGCATGGGTTCAGCCACCATGTGACAAGCAACCTGACAGTTACCCGACTGAGTGAAAGACGGCAGTGTTTGTTTGCAGATATCCATGACATATTCACACCGAGGGTTAAACGAACAGCCCTTAGGAATGCGCTGTAAAGGCGGCATCGTGCCCTTAATCTGATTCAGTTTCTGCCCCGGCAGCGCCATTTGTGGCAAGGCGTTCATAAGCCCTTGCGTATAGGGGTGCTGTGCATCATTGATGATCTCTTTCGTTGGCCCCTGCTCGATAATACGCCCGGCATACATCACCAACATGCGCTGCGTCACTTGAGAAACAACACCCAAATCGTGGGTAATGAGGATCAATGCCACGTTATTCTGCTCACACAAATTCAGCATCAAATCCATAATTTCCGCTTGGATGGTAACGTCCAGCGCCGTCGTTGGCTCATCGGCAATAATGATGTCAGGGTCAAGCAACAAGCCGATAGCGATCACGATACGTTGTCGCATCCCCCCAGAGAGCTCATGAGGATATTGATCCAAACGTTTTTCCGGTGAGGGGATCTGCACCTGCTGTAACTTCTTCAGGGCGATGCGTTTGGCATCCGCCTTCGAGATTCTGCGATGTGCCAAGAGACACTCAACCATCTGCACACCGATAGTTAATACCGGATTGAGGGTCATCATCGGGTCTTGAAAAATCATCGAGATACGATTACCACGAATGGAACGTAGCTCTTCTGGGGCTAAACTTGCTAGATCTTTGCCTTCAAAATGCACACTGCCGGATGAAATATGGCCGGGGCGTGATAACAGATTGATAATCGAGAAACCCAGTACTGATTTACCCGCACCGGATTCACCCACCACACCCAGACGTTCACCGCGCTGCAGCGTAAAACTGACATCGCGCAATGCTTTAACCGCACCACTACGCAGGCCAAAGCAGACTTCTAAGTTATTAACTTCTAACAATGGCATGCGTTACCCCTTATACAGTTTTGGGTTAAGAACATCGCGCATCCAGTCGCCGAGCAGATTCATAACGAGGACAAGCACAATCAGCACAACACCGGGAATAACGGTAATCCACCACACACCAGAAAAAATATACTCAAAACCACTCGAAATCAGCGACCCCAGCGAAGGCTGCGACACCGGCATACCCAGCCCCAAGAAAGATAACGAAGCTTCTGAGATAATCGCATTGGCGATCTGCACGGTCGAGATCACAAGAATAGGCGACAGTGTATTCGGCAATATATGACGAAACATGATTCTTAATCGCCCAAAGCCCATCACGCGCGCTGCATCGACATATTCTTTCTTTTTCTCGGCTAACACCGAAGCACGAATCGTACGCGCATATTGCGGCCACTCGGCAATACCAATTACCAAAATCAACATGATCATGGCCAACTGTTGATACAACTCGGTGCCGAAGGTTGCCTGAAACACCGCCAGCACAATAATAGCGACCATGAGCGTCGAGAAAGACAGCTGAATATCGGCGATACGCATCAAGAAACTATCGACACGTCCACCGATATAACCCGCCGTCAAACCAATGACAATTCCCAGCAACGCTTGCAAGGCCACGGCACAAAGCCCAATCAACAAAGACACCCGCGTGCCATAGAGGATGGTCGACAGCATATCCCGGCCCTGAGCGTCAGTGCCTAGCAAAAAGTCGGCTTCACCTTCCGCTTGCCAACTGGGCGGTATTTCTGAATTCATAATATCAATTTGAGAGGCATCGTATGGATCAAACGGTGCGATCAATGAAGCGAAGATAGCCAAGACAACATAGGCTAAAAAAATCAAAAAACTCAGCTGGGCCACCCGATCAATCTTAAAGCTATGCCAAAAGTGGGACGCTTTAAAACGCTGTAAAGCGGTAGGTGGCTGTTCCGTCTTAAAAGTAGACTCAGACATTATTTTTTACCTGCCAACTTAACGGCCGGATTAACCAAACCATAAATAAGATCAACCAAGGTATTGGTTACAACAAAGATAGCGCCCACCACAATCAAATAAGCCACGATCAATGGCGTATCGACGCGATTCACCGCTTCAAGAAACAAGAAGCCCATGCCCGGCCATTGAAAAACAGTTTCGGTCAAAATGGTGTATGCCACCATGGTGCCGATCTGCACGCCACCCACCGTAATAACCGGCAACATGGTATTTTTAAGTGCGTGTACAAAGTAGATACGTCGCGGGGAGATCCCCTTAGCCCAAGCAAACTTCACATATTCTGACTGCAACACTTCCATCATTTCAGATCGAATCAGGCGAATAAACAGCGGCAACATAATGGATGCTAAGGTGAAACTCGGTAATATCAGGTGTTTTAAACCATCGGCCGTCAAAAAGCCGGTTTCCCAACCCAACAGGTTAGAGGTTTCGCCACGCCCATAAGAGGGTAGCCAATTAAGCTCAATGGCAAATAGATAAATAAGCCCTATCGCCGTCAAGAATACCGGGATCGATATGCCGACGATGCTTAAACCCATCACCGTTTTTGAGAACCAACTCTGGGGGTTTATCGCAGAGTACACACCAATCGGTACTGAAAAAAGAATGATAATAATGGTAGCGCCAAAGACTAACTCCAAGGTCGCCGGTAGTTTTTTCATAATCACATCAAACGCAGGTTTCTTAAAGAAATAGGAATCGCCAAGATCACCCTGCACTGCTTTTTTAGCGAAACGCAGATATTGCACTAGAAAGGGATCATTTAATCCCATCTCATCACGCAGCGCCTGACGCTCCTCTTCTGACACGGATTGCCCTACTAGCTCCCTTAGAGGATCACCTAAGTTATCCTGAATAGAAAAACTAATAAGGCTGATGACAAACATCACAACAACCGCTTGAAAAAACCGTTTTACAAAAAACGCAATCATGATGATCAGCCTTAGGGTTTGGCGCGGTGGTTCCAACGCTAGGTTATCTGCTTATTATTCTAGGGGGGCAATGCTCCCCAAAGGCTATATGTAATGCCTGAATACATAAAGCTGTAAACAGGCATCACAAAACGCAAGGTTTAAATTAAAGAGGCTTACTCTTTGATGACAAGGTCGCCGAGATAGGGGAAGTTCATGCCGTTGACGATAGGCGCAATATCAACACCTTTACGTGCCCCCCAGCTTAGGTTCTGCCAATGCAGCGGCACAAAGCCAGCATCGTCATACACTGCTTTTTCCATGGCTTGCATAATACCAGCACGCTTAGCAGGATCGGTGACGGCATTCGCTTCAGCCATCATGGCATCAACTTTAGGGTTGCAGTAGTTACCACTGTTGTATTGTCCAGCACCGGTTTCTTTATTGGCACAGGCGGACAAAAACTCAAAGAAGTTGTTGGTGTCTTCAGTATCTGAATGCCAACCAATCATCATCATATCAGCAGCACGCTCATCAAAGGCAGGCCAGTATTGTGCTTTTGGCATGGTTTTCAAATCAACTTTGATGTTGATTTTTGCCAACATAGACACCACCGCCTGAGCAATTTTCTCATCATTCACATAACGGTTATTAGGCGCCATCATAGTGACTGAGAAGCCATCGCTATAACCCGCTTCAGCCATTAACGCTTTCGCTTTTTTAAGATCATAGCGTGGCGTTAAGGCTGGGTTATATCCTAAATAACCTTTAGGTGAAAACTGTGCAGCAGGCGTCGCGAAGCCCTTCATTATTTTCTTAACGATACCCTCTTGATTGATCGCATAGTTAACCGCTTGACGAACCCGCACATCTTTAAAGGCTTCATTGCGTTCTTGGTTCATCTGAAAGGTAATGATACGTGTGCCACTCATGGTGACCAGCTCAACATTATCACTGCTTTTAATACGCTTATGATCCGTCGGTGGCACTGGGGCGATAAAATCGACATCACCTGCCAGCAGAGCCGCTACACGGGTCGGTGCTTCTTTGATGGGGGTGAATACGATCTTATCAACGTTACCTGGGGAGTTGGTATCCCAATAATTCGGGTTACGCGCAAACTCAACTTTTACGCCCTGCTCGCGATAAGAAACCGTGAACGGCCCCGTACCCGAAATAGTCCGTGAGGCAAATGAATCGCCATGCTTAACAAGCAAGTCTTTTGGCTTGCCGTTAGCATCTTCCCCAGAGAAGAAAGCGCTATCCATCGGGAACAGATAGGTCATGTTATTCAGGACGAGCGGGAATGGCTTAGCGGTGACTAAATCAAAGGTGTAATCATCGATGACATTGAGTGCCTTAAACGGTGCAAACACACCTTTAAAATCGGGTGAGTCCTGTAAGCGCTTAAAAGTAAACTCAATATCTTTTGTCGATAGCGTATTACCGCTATGGAACTTAACGCCTTTACGCAGATGAAAACGCATCGTGTTATCGTCAATACGTTCCCATTTTTCAGCCAAACGCGGCTCAAAGCCTAAATTTCTATCCCAACGAACTAATGGGTCATAAGTCATATGCGAAAGCTGCAGCGTACCGCCTGAAAGCTGCTCATATGGATCAAGAGAAACAGGGTCTGCATCATAGGCCATTCTCAACGTAGCAGCCTGTGCACTGGCTATATTCAACGCAAGTGCGACACCTGCAAATAGCAAAGAGGTCTTTTTCATCTCGGTATCCCTTGTTAATGTTTTTGTTAGGGGTCTTCATAGTCATTAGGACTCAAACCAGACTACCGGAACGCTGCTGGCATACCAATTGAGATTACAAGTGAGCTTATACGCTATCTAAATAGCCACCTAATTAATTGTTTTTAAAGTAAATTAAAAAATAAATTCAATATTGTGGCACAGAGATTAAGACCAAAAAAATAGACACAACATTAAAGTCGCATTAGAACTACACTGAAAAAAACCGATAACAGCCGTCATAAAATTCGATTTAGCGCTGCTCTTTTGGCCATTAACGACACAGGTTTAGCGAGAAAAACACTAACAATAACAGTGGTCTCACTGTAAGGTTTTGATGGCAATTTGCTAAGTCTGTTTAACGTTAATCATAGAAGAGTTCAGTGCTCTTTCTTTTCAGATAGACAGGCTCTATCACTGACTAATAGCACGTACATCCTAAAAAATGATGAGGCATTCTTCTTTAGTTTTAACCTATATCAAGCAGGAATCTGTCAAAGCTACGCTGAACATATAGTTCACTGACCGGTAGTCTTTAAAACGATCACCCGATCCTCAAATGCCAGTAACACAGAATGATAACCGTCTAATAACACGGGATATTAAAAATATAACTCATAACGGCTTTTCAATACCCCGCTGATTTTTCTATGCAGACTTACGGTTCTTCTCTGCATACAGCACATCAAAGTTCACCGGAGCCATCATTAAAGGCGGAAAACCACCCTTAACCATAATATGATCAATAGTTTCACGAATATAAGGAAACATAACTGAAGGACAGGCGACACCCAATGCTTCGGTTTTTTGCAATTCAGGAAAGCCGCTAATCATAAAAATAGCCGCTTGATCAACCTCGACAATGAATGCCAACTGATCATGGTTTTTAGCGGTGATAGAAACCGACAGTACCACTTCATATAGCCCCTCTTCTGCTTGCTCATAGGTGGTATTCAAATCCATTGATACGGTTGGTTTCCACTCGTCGCTGAATACCCGAACCGTATTTGGAGATTCAAAGGATGAGTTTTTGACATAGATTTTTTGTAATGCAAAAAAAGGGTTTTCGGCATTCCGAGATTCGTTATAGTTACCTGACATAAGATGCTCCATGACTAAAAAACAGTGATGACTCGACTCAACATTGGGAGAACACTTCAAGCAAGTAACCGGAAGCGATGTGAGTCGAGTCTTATCAATTACGCATTAACGGGAGCGGGAAGATCCAGCCAATCAAACAGCGCAGGAATATCCGGTTGAAAATCATGGATAACAGGATACCATGGCGTCGGTGCTTCAATATCATGCATCACCCCACAGGTCGGACAGTAATATTCACGGTAGACCTGCCAACTAGTATCTGGCGCCATCAATTTAGGATAAACCTGTTGCATTTTTTCCTCGTCGTCCCGGACATAAATCAGCGCATTCAATTTCCAGTTAGTCCGGTAATCACCAAAGTCATGACCGCATGAACATTTTGTCACCAACGATTTATCGTCGATTGTCTCCGCCAAGAAAAGATGAGGCCCAAATGCCATAATAATTCTATCGTCCCAAGATACTTGATCCTGTAAAACGGACATATAATTAGCATAGCGCTCTTTGTCTTTAGGCATGGAAAGCATCATGTGTAGGGTATCCCAGTCAAGGCTACCTTTAACCAGATCTGCCACCTGTTTTTTTGTAAAATTTGACATAATCACTCTCTCTTTATTGTTTTTAGATTTGAGTTGTTAGATTTCAATTTAAATAAGGGATCACGAGGGGCTGCCCCCTCGAGGCCGTTGATTACTGTTCTGTCATAATCACGGGGTGTACATCAGGTAATTCACTTATATCCATATGATGCTTCGCACCGAACATAGGAATACCCAGCGACTCTTCTAGCAGATCCCATTTCTCGGGTAGATCCCAGAATGTTTTAAACTCATTCAGAAAACTTTCAGATAGATCGAAACTGGATGCAAACATCTGTTGAACCTGCACCGATGCGTCCTTATCTAAAATGCTCTGACGCTCTGTTTCCATCCATTCTCGGGTAGGAGTACCGCGGGCAATACGTTCTTTACGAACCGCTGCACGTCGTTGTAGCGTTTTCTCCTCGTCGACATGCCATGTATCATCACTATCTTGAGAGATCACCACACCATAAATTTTTTCGGCAAATTCTGGCAGCACGAAATTTTGGTTTAGATCGTTTTCAACACCCGTAATATCCCGATCTAATGGGTCGCCAAACCCAGGCCCACCGCGCAAATAGTTGAGATACAGGTCACCATTTTCAAAGATCGCCTCTGTGGTAATACACTGTTTATCCCGTTTCACTAGGGCATCTTTACTTAGGTGTTTTTCAAGTTCGCATTCACTTGGATCACGATCTTTGCCCAGTGGTAACGATTTACCTTCCTCAATCCTCTCCAGCAGACCTGTGTTATGTGCTTCAAATCGGTAACCAGTCGCAGCAGGATACCCACCCATCAGTCCCCAATCACTGTTCATGTAGCCGTTACCCATAAAGAACATCGTCCAATCAGCAGAGCCCCACACCATACGCAGGGTTTCAAACCCTAAACCACCGCGATATTTACCATAACCACCCGTATTGGTTTTAATGGTCCGTCCCATGTAAAGTAATGGTTCAGCCAACTCCCAAATCTCAATATCACCCATATCACCTTCAGGGTTCCAGATAGCAGCAGCATGATTCAAGCCATCTTTAACCGCACAGGCACCCGTACCACAGGCCGCAGTTTCAAAGCTGTTAACCGCATGGATTTCACCTTCTTGGTTAATACCACCACCTTGCAACCAGTTACATGGATTGGAATTACCGGCATTAACCTCTTCCAAATAACCACGACCAAAATAGGTGCGGCTCACACCTCGCCATAACGAGCTCCAGGAGGATACAAGGAAGTGCCAAGCATCAGCATGCGCTGTACGTCGATCGTCTGGGTTGGTCCAAGTACCCTTGGGCAAGCGGAACTCAGTAGCATAGCGAGCGCCATCATTAATCCGCTCGGTTGGCACAAGGGACTGCGTCATCATGACCCAAATACCACTCGTGAAAGCAACAGGATTGGCGTTATAGGTATGCCAGCCCCATCGACTACAACCTTCAAAATCCAAACGCCAAGTCGCATCCGGTTTGATGGTAATTTCACAAGGCGCATGCATTATCGTATCAACCTTGGCAAAAGGTGATGGAACGACAACATCTTCATGCGCATAAGGAACATCAACAAAAGCAACCGTTTTGATCTTACCCGGAATAGTCATCGCTTTAATCCGGCTAGCCAATCCACGGCGACCATCCTCAATCACTTCAGTCGCAAATTTTTCGTAGGCTTCCATTCCCTCTTCACGAATTGTTTCTTCAACGAGGTCACGAATCATATGGCAACCGGCAATACGGGTCTTCTCATCAAGAATCCAGTACTTAGGGGTTCGCACATTACGCTGACTTTCATGCAACCAGTCACGTAGTGGCGTATCATTAATACCGGTTTTACGACAGGTGATCTGTACCCCATCACCAAACCGTTGAACTTGGCCGTTCGACATAGAGCCTGGGCCTACGGCTCCCACATCGATAACATGTGTAACACCTCCAACCCAGCCAATCAGCTCCCCTTCATGAAAAATAGGCACAATTGTGGCGATATCACAGGGGTGCACGTTACCAATCTGGCAGTCATTATTAGTAAACATATCTCCTGGATTGATCCCTGGGTTAGCTTCCCAGTTATTCTGAATCATATACTTAATCGCCGCCCCCATAGTGCCCACATGAATAATGATGCCTGTCGAGGTAGCGATACAGTCGCCAGCAACATTATAGAGGGTGAAACACAGCTCCCCCTCCTGCTCAACAATAGGTGACGCTGCAATTTTTTTAGCGACCTCTCGGGAGTTAACAAGACCCGCACGTAGCTTTGAAAAAATCCGCTCATAACCAATAGGGTCCGTTTCTTTAAATTCCAAACGTTCCAAACCATTATAAAAGCCGCTGTCTTCCGTCCGTTTAAGAATCAAATTCCGATGCTCATTAAGCGTCAGACCGCTTTTCAGAAGGCTTACCTGTCTGCTACTTTCGCCGTTGAATTTTTCTTGAATAGTCATCTGTTTTCCTCAATTTGTTGTATTTATTATCGGATTACTTGCACTCAATTAAGTGGAACAACCGGTTCACATCCAAAAAGGTCTCAAAACCTGGCGGTATCACATAGGTAGTTGCATCAGACTCAATCACAGCAGGGCCTTTAACTTCGTTGCCCGGTTGAAGTAATTCCATTTTGAAAATATTGGCTTCAACCCATTTTTTTTCATAATAGAAAGGACGAGTGCCCTGACGGGATTCTGCTGAAGGGTTTGGACCAGCATCCGGCTCTACTGGAATATTAGGTTTTTTCGTTTCCACCGTACCCCGCATAATGGCACCGGTGATGCCATAACCTAGCTCAGGGGACCGAGCAGCGTCAGCGTATACACGGGCATAAGTTTCATTGAAAGACTGAACAAGATCTTCCCAATCTTCCGCACCAGAAACCGACTCAAGAGGAGAGTCAATCTCCAAATCATTGAGCTGTCCCAGATATTGCATTGAATATCCTGGTGTTAGGGTCACTTCTTCATCCTTAAAACCATTAATACGGAACTCTTCTAAGACCTTGTCCCGTAGCTCATTCCAAGCAGTCTGTAGAGTTGTAGTAGCCGCAGCAATATCTACCTGACTGGACTCTTCTGTAATACCGATATCAACACTCTTATCGTAACGATATTCAAAGTCTGCCGTAGCACAACCGAAAGCAGAAAAACCTGCTGCCCATGCCGGCACAATCGTCTCTTTAAAGCCTAGCCCCTTGGTATAACCATAAGCATGTACAGGGCCACCACCACCGTAAGAAAAGCAGACAAAATCCGTTGGGCTATAACCCTTACCGGTAATCATCGCCCGCAGATGCTGACGCAATGATAGATCCAGCAGTTCAATAACACCTGCCGCCGCGTCTTCAACGGATAGGCCGAGTGGATCAGCAATCTGTCGTTTAATTTCACGCCGAGCTCGATCAACGTCCAGTTCAAGGATTCCGCCCAAGAAGTTTTCCGGATTTAGATAGCCCAAAATAATGTGGCAATCCGTTACTGACACTGTATCCACACCACCTTCTGGCCAGCAAGTGCCGACGCGATACCCCGCACTGTCTGGGCCTAGTTTTATCGCGTTAGCGTGGGGATCTATACGTACAAAGCTACCAGCACCCGCACCAATGGTATCCATCGCAACCAATGGCAGAGACAACACCAATCGCGCCATGTCGCCATCTTTATGAATGGCAAAATTGTTTTTAGTAATTAACGCCATATCAAAACTAGTTCCACCTATATCGGAACAGGCGATATTTTCATATCCTAATTTCTCACCTAGATATTTAGCGCCAATCACACCACCGATCGGACCGGATACCAATGAGCGAGCCAGTTCTTTAGCCTTCCAACTAATGGTCCCCCCGTGACTCGCCATGACGCGCAAATCAAATTGCCCGCCGACATCTTTCATGCTGTCGCTGATCGTACCTAATGTCGCTCTTGACGGTTCAGCAGCATACGCTTCGAGAATAGTGGTATTGGTTCGATGACTCTCTTTTCGGACCGGGTAGTAATCTACTGAAGCAAACACCGGAATATCCACGCCCATCTCACACGCCACCTCTTTGCAAGCATCGCGAACCGCTTTCTCGTGGTCTTCATAGAGATAAGAGCTGAGAAGACTGATAACAATCGCCTGACAACCCTGCTCAATCAATTCACGTGCTGCTTCACGGGCCTCATGAAGACGAACCGCAATCACCACGTTCCCTTTAGAGTCGACCCGCTCAGTAACCCCTCGAGTGTCTTTGATATCCACCAAGGGTTCATCATAACGGTGAGTATTTAGGTGGATACGATCTTCGAAGGCATAACCCAGATAGCTCTGGATCGCACGTCCCATACGATGAAAATCTTCAAACCCTTTACTCACAATCAAACCGGTGCGCAGTCCTTTACGACCGACTACTCGGTTCAGCATTGCCGTACCGGAAAAAACGCAGGTCACCATTTCTGGAAATACATCTTCAACCTTACGATCCCAATGGGCCAACGCATCGGTACTCGATTCAAGTACCGCCTGAGATTCATTAACATTACTTTGTGCTTTGCCGACGACAAATTCTCCGTCGGCTCGGACAAAAAAGGTATCGGTCATAGTGCCACCGGCATCTATTCCTAGGACTTCTACTGGATTCATTAATTGATTCAAAATTTTATCCTCATATTATTTTTATTGTCTCTGCTTACCTGGTGAGATTTGCCATAGTAAGTATTTCAATCAGTCTAAACTGATCAATAGATTCAATTGCAGCCACTATGCCAATATAAAAATATCCATAAAAAACAAATAATTAAATAAAAATCCAAGTATATATATACGAATAAAAAATACAGAATCGTTCGATAATCAGTCGTTCATCGACCGTTTATCAAACGGGTTTATTAAAAATAATCGAACGAGTTACTCCGTTACAACAGGATAAAAAGTAGAGTAGGTCTAATTAAAACCGTCTGAAAAACAGACGATTGTAAAACGATGGCAGTCGGTGCAGAATTGAACGACCTATAAATAAATATAAAAAAATGGTATGAAGCCTGTAAATATAAGAACCTCCTTACGAGGAACAGCAGCTGTCGAGCATCCCCAGAAAATAGCAAAAGCTAGAGAAGTGCTACTCAATAAAGGGGCTATTCAAGATAATGCTGTCCGCTCAGTTATCCAAGCATCTTGGCAACGCTGCATCTCGACAGACGTTAACCCCCTGATCGCCAATAAGGAGGTTAGGATGAATAAGTGCCAGCTAGACTCCCTGAAAGAAGATTATCAGGGCCTTATCACTGCAGCTAAACCCATTATTCGTGATGCTGAAAATTTATTGGCGGATTCTGGAACCATTATGCATTTAGTCGCTCCTGACGGGACGATTCTATGCTCACAAGGGGATGATAACACCCTCGACTTAGCCAATAATTACAGGCTGGTTCCCGGCGTTAACTGGAGCGAACAAATTGCCGGTACAAATGCTATTGGCACAGCACTCCGTACAGGCTCATCTATACAGGTGCACGCATTTGAGCATTTTTGCGAAAATATAAATATTTGGACCTGCTCTGCTGCAGTCATTCGCGATCCATTTGAAAACACCATTTTAGGGGCAGTAAATATCTCCGGCCTCAAAGAAACACTGCATGACTACTGTCTGGCACTAGCCGTTTCCGGAGCCCACCTAATCGAAGGTCAACTGGTACAACAACAACTAGCAAAACGTGACCAATTACTGGGTATAACCCTCGAGCTTTTCAGTATTCCAAGAAATGACGGTCTGCTCCTGTTAGATCTTAATGGCTATCTAATACGTTCTAATCATCAAGCAGATCGAGTGCTAGCCGCCCGCGGCCTTAAAATAAACTTGAGTCCTTTTGATCCTATCCTTAGCCTAAACAAAAATGAGCCTTTTTCAGGACAGTTAACATCTATTATTCACCAACTTCAGCCAGAATGGGTTGAGCCCATCTACCATCATGGCGAGCATATTGGCTTTATAGCTATCGTGCCTTTCCCTACTCCTCGGCACAACCCAACACAAAAATTGCCCAAAGAAACCAACATAATTACTGACAATAATAAAAAAGGGTTTTCACGGCTAGTCGGTAATAGTGCACTATTCCAAAAATCTATAAAGCAAGCTACCCGCTTAGCAAAAACCCCAATCCCAGTATTACTGCAGGGTGAAACTGGCGTTGGCAAAGAGATGTTTGCTAATGCAATGCATGAAATGAGTCAGGCAAACAACAAAGAATTTATCGCCCTTAACTGCGGAAGCTTATCCAGAGACCTATTAGCAGGTGAGTTGTTTGGTTATATAGAAGGAGCTTTTACTGGCGCTCGCCGTGGAGGGATGATCGGTAAAATCGAGGCCTCTAACGGTGGCACTCTCTTTTTAGATGAGATAGGTGAGATGCCTCTCGATTTGCAGCCTATTTTTCTCCGTGTATTACAGGAGTCAGAGATCTGTCGCATCGGTGAAACCTACCCTCGTAAAGTAAATTTTCGTTTGATTGCTGCGACCAATAGAAATCTTGCGCAGGAAGTAACGGAAGGACGCTTTCGCATGGATCTATACTACCGTATATCATCAATGATTCTGACAATTCCCCCCCTAAGAGAGCGTAACGAAGATATTCTAGTACTGGCTGAACATATACTCGAGGGGTTAACCGCACAACATGGGGGGCCGAAAAAGACAATCAGTCCGGCGTTACAGTCTCTACTGCAACATCACCGTTGGCCCGGTAATATTCGCGAATTAAGTAACCTTATCACAGCCGCCTATTTTCTAACCGATAGTGAAGAACTCACACCAGACGATCTACCGAGTCCTCTGCAAAACATAACACCCACTACTCATGAGGCTCACAATGATCAGACTGTCGCGACGGTAAACCCTCTAGATCAAGCAGAAAAAGAGGTGATCTGTCGTGCTATTCAAGAGCACGGAGGTAATCTCACCCAAGCCGCCAAACAGTTAAATATTGCCAAAAGCACCCTGTATAACAAGCTGAACAAGTATGGAATTGACCGTTCAGCCTATGGATAAATAGTGAACTCGCCAGTGGTAAAACTAAATCTGGCCTTCGTCTGAAGGGCCTATACGGCCAGTGCTGAGTATCTAAACCTCAGGTCAATTCTGTAACTTCCTACATAAGACTGGAAGTTAAACAGAACAAAGATGAACACTCATTATTGACCTACTCACTACCCGCAGCGATTCAGGGCTAATAACTAGCGATGTCTCCAAGAATGCAACATACCAACACATACCCCTTATAAGACAAGAAATCCCTCGCACAATCTCAATACTGAAGTCCTTTGTATCGTATTGCTCAAGCCGCCTCAACTCATTATATAAATATTAGCTATCAACATGCTAAATACAATCAATTTAACCTATACGGGCCGGTAGTGCATTATAGATCTCGTTCCCAAACACAACATCTTACTCACTGGAGTGACTATCATGATCAACACAACTATCAAACCTTTCTCAGCTACAGCGTTCAAACAGGGCGAATTCGTCGATATCACCGAAGCGGATGTATTAGGCAAATGGGCTGTTTTCTTTTTCTACCCTGCTGACTTCACCTTTGTCTGCCCAACCGAACTGGAAGACCTCGGCAGCAAATATGAAGAGCTGAAAAAAATGGGCGTTGAAGTGTTCTCTGTTTCTACCGACACACACTTTTGCCATAAAGCTTGGCACGACACCTCTGACGCTATCGGCACTATCAACTATTACATGGTTGGTGATCAGACTGCCACTATTACTAACAACTTTGGTGTACTGCGTGAAGGCCAAGGCCTTGCGGATCGTGCGACCTTCTTGATCGACCCAGAAGGTGTGATTCAAGCGATGGAAATCACTGCCGAAGGTATTGGCCGTGATGCTGACGACCTGATGCGCAAAATCAAAGCCGCACAATATGTTGCAGCTCACCCAGGTGAAGTTTGCCCAGCGAAATGGAAAGAAGGTGAAGCGACTTTAGCACCATCACTCGATCTCGTCGGCAAAATCTGATCCACCAGCGATGACGGGGCTTTTATAGGCTACCCCATCGCAGAAGAAAGACACCCACCATCACGCTTCTTAAAAGCGTTGATGGTGGGGGATTTAACCTACCGCTCAATATCTTTTAACTCAATTCAATCCGGATGGTGATTTATGTTAGACAGCAACATGAAACAACAACTGGGCACCTACCTTCAGAAAATCGATAGTCCGATTGAGTTGACGGTGTCTGTAAACGAAACTCCAAAATCAAAAGAGCTGGAAGCACTCGCGAAAGAGATCGCTGAGCTATCAGCCAACATAACCCTAAACATCAAAACCGATGATTCAGGCCGCGTACCCCGCATGGCGATTGCGCCTAAAGGAGAAGTCGCCAGAGTCACCTTTGCCGGTGTGCCGATGGGGCATGAGTTCACCTCGCTAGTGTTAGCCCTGCTACAAGCCGGTGGCTACCCGAGTAAAGAAAGTGAAGCGCTACAGGCGCAGGCAAAAAGCCTGACCAAGCCACTCAATTTTGAAGTGTATATCTCGCTTTCATGCCACAACTGCCCCGATGTAGTTCAGGCCATTAATTTGATGGCAATACTGAACCCCAACATCAGCGCAACCATGATCGATGGCGGAGTCTTCCCACAAGAAGTGGAAGAACTCGGTATCATGGCAGTGCCAACCCTAATGTTAAACGGCCAACCCTTTGGCAATGGCCGCATGACATTAGAAGAGATTATTAACAAGGTCGATGATAGTGCCGACGAGAAACAAGCCGCAGCACTCGCCGCTAAAGCACCCTTTGATGTGCTGGTCGTCGGTGGCGGCCCCGCCGGCGCATCCGCCGCGATTTACGCTGCCCGTAAAGGCATTCGTACCGGTATTGTCGCTGACCGTTTTGGTGGCCAGGTGATGGATACCATGGCTATCGAGAACTTTATTTCGGTTAAGGCAACCGATGGCCCTAGGCTGGTCGCGGGACTAGAAGAGCACGTCAAAGAGTATGACATCGATGTGATGACGAACCAGCGTGCCGTCGATATCCGTGACATAGCGGGGCCTGATGGCCAACAGGTCAAACAGGTTGAACTGGAGAACGGTGCTATCTTAACCGCTAAATCGGTGATTCTAGCCACCGGTGCCCGCTGGCGCGAAATGAACGTCCCCGGCGAAGAGCAATATAAAACTAAAGGGGTCGCCTTCTGCCCGCACTGTGATGGCCCTCTATTTAAAGGCAAGCCCGTAGCCGTCATTGGTGGCGGTAACTCCGGCATCGAAGCCGCGATCGACCTTGCTGGAATTGTTGAACATGTAACGGTATTGGAATTTTCCGATATCTTACGGGCCGATGCGGTGTTGGTGAAAAAAGCAGAATCACTGCCTAACATCACCATTATTAAAGAGGCTATGACCACCGAAGTACTGGGGGATGGCAATAAGGTCACTGGCCTTTCGTATAAAGATCGGAGCACCGACGAAAGCCACGTTGTCAATGTAGACGGTATTTTCGTCCAGATCGGATTAGTGCCCAACAGCGACTTTTTGAAAAACACTATCGAACTGAGCAACCGCGGCGAGATCGTTATCGACGACCGAGGCCAAACCAGTATGCCGGGCGTGTTTGCTGCTGGCGATGTCACTACCGTGCCGTTCAAGCAGATCATTATCTCTATGGGCGCCGGTGCAACCGCTGCACTCGGGGCGTTTGATTACTTGATTCGTCAGTAATCAACGCGGCATCACTCAACCAACAAGCCACCGTCTGACAACGGTGGCTTTCGTGTATCAGAGCTCTTCTATCAAACCTGGCAACATCTTCAATCGAACCCGTCACCTTCTCATCACATCCGACTCAGCACCAAACACTTCTTCAAAAAAGCCACCGCCCGCCGCGGTCAAAACCAAAGAGTTTTTAGCATTTCGATAAGCAATGTTACGTGCTTCAAGATAGTTTTAAGGTTCCATTCATCCATGCTATATACTCTGAATAGTAACGAGGGAATGAGCGCACGGTTCTCACAATACAAAGTACAATTGGGGGACATTCATGAAGCTTAAATTACTGCTATCTAACATCGCGGTCTCTGTCGCACTTTCATCAACGACACTAGCAATGGCCGGCAATGACCCCATCGGGGGCATTGATATCATCATAGATAGATCTGCGCTGTGCCACCCACACTGTGATGAAAAAGCCCCCATTGCTCCTGGTGTGAGTGGTGATAAGACCTCCGTTCAAGGCAATCATGCCGTTAAGAAGGTAAGTTCTGCGCGTTCGCCTAGCATTAAAATGAAGCAAGGTGACCCGAATGCTAATCGTTATGATTTTAAAACAGAATAAGGTGCCTGCGAACAGGTCGTGTCGAGCTAGAAACAGCGAGATGCTTTTTGCCGAGAACCACAGTTCTTCCTTCCCTCTCTAATTATGCAATCAACAATAATGACCATTAACTGCATTCCCGCCCTTTCAAAATTGCGATTCAGAGGTGAAACCGTCATCATAGAGGCCGTTTTTAACTGTCAACGGTATACACAGCACAATGAGTAATTTCACCGACGTATCTTATCTAAACACTGTCTTCGGCAACCTGAAAGGCGATCTGCAAAACCCCGACTGGGAAAAGGCAGGCAAACAACTACACCTGATTCACGAAGAGCTGGCTGAGCTGGTGGAAGGGATTAACAATAAAGATATGTCTGAAGTCCGTGATGCGGTAGCGGATATCCTTGTGGTCACCTACGGCATGGCCCATATCCTAGGTATTGATGCCGACACTGACATGTCGGCGGTGCAAGCGAGCAACCTATCAAAACTCTGCAAAACAGAGGACGAAGTCGAACAAACACTGGCTTATTACCGTAACGAGGTTGGTCTGAATGTTTACCGTGGTGGCGAACTGCCCGAAGCCTTTATCAAATCAGCAGAGGATCAAACCGGCAGTGATGGTAAGTTCTATCCGGGCCACAAGTTCCTCAAATGTATCAACTGGCATGAACCTAAACTAGGTTGAATAACCTTTTTAGCTAAGCAGTAATGCTCACATCCCGCAGTCTTAATCAAACGGTGCCATGAGCACCGTTTTTAATTACCTTTTGTATCAAACACGCGTAAAGCAGTCTATGCCTTGCGGGGCGCGGCTTTTCTCGGCTTACTCGGTGTTTTACTTTTCGCTGACGTACGTTTAACCCCACTAGCGGGTTTACGTGTGCCCGTTCGACTGGTTCGCCGTTTTGGTTTTAGTTTAGGGCTGAGCGCTTTGAGCGTATCAGGAATTACCACCTGAGATGACTGAGCAATCAACTCTTTGAGCCGTTCTGCCAGCGGTTGCATGAAGCTGTTATAACTGGCTTCTTGCTGACATACCCGGCCGAGTTCAGATTCCCATAAGGCGGTCATATCCGGGGTCGTTGCGCTTTCAGGCAAGCAATTGATGAGCGCCCTACCCACCTCCGTGGAGCGGATCGCTTTGCCTTCCCGACTCAAAAAGCCCCGAGTGAACAGCAGTTCGATAATTCCCGCGCGCGTCGCTTCAGTTCCTAGACCATCCGTTTCCTTGAGCACTTTGCGGATTTCGGCATCGGTGACATAACGACCGATACCGGTCATCGCTGCTAATAGCGTCGCATCCGTAAAGTACTTAGGGGGTTGTGTATTTTTCTCATCCAAAATCCCCTCAATGCAGGTTAATGGCTGCCCCTCACGCAATACCGGTAAACTACTATGTTTCTCGGTAGCGTCCGAGAGCAGGGGTTTCCAACCTAGACTCTTTGTCTGATGAGCATTAGCAATAAACTGCCCACCGGCAATACGCAGATCAACCCGAGTATCATCATATTCATACGGCGGCATAAACTGCGCCAAATAATAGCGGCTAACGAGGGTGTAAAGCTTACGCTCGGCATCATTCAGGGAAGACAGATTCGCCTGTCGCGTGGTTGGAATAATCGCATGGTGGGCACTGACTTTTTTATTGTTCCAAGCAGAGGAGCGCCGGCTAGCATCAATCTGCGGTAGATGCTCTGCAAGGCTTGGTTGATTGCTCGTGATACTCGCGATAACCTCAGCCGCCTGCGCAAAATGACCTTCTGGCAGATAACGACAATCGGAACGTGGGTAGGTCAGCAGTTTATGGCGTTCATAGAGTTTTTGGCAGTTATCCAGTACCTCTTTAGCACTCATGCCAAAACGCTTGGCCGCTTCTATCTGTAAGCTAGACAAACTAAAAGGTAACGGGGCATTCTCACGCTTACGTTTTTGCGTCAGATTCAGCAACTCTGCCGGTTGACCTTTGATCCGGCTGATCACCGTTTCCGCCAGTTTACGGTTTAATACCCGCCCTTCATCATCCTGATAAGGCTGACAATTCTCACTCGGCTTCCATTTGGCATTAAAACGCTCCCCTGCTTGCGTTTCAACGACCGCTTGCACTTCGTAAAAGGGCTTGGATACAAAGTTTTCAATCTCGGCATCACGGCGTACAACCAAGCCCAACAACGGCGTCTGCACCCGCCCCACCGACAAGACGCCTTGATAACCCGCTTTACGCCCCTGAATACTGTAGGCGCGGGTCATATTGATGCCATAAATCCAATCCGCGCGGGAACGCGCTAATGCGGAAACAGATAACGGTATAAATTCACTATTAGGTTTTAAATTCTGTAAGGCAGCACTCACCGCTTTAGGGTTAAGGTCACTGATCAGCAACCGCTGCGCTGTTCTTTTCTTCGTTTCACTAGCGCCCAGATAATTAATCACCTCATCCACCAGCAGTTGGCCTTCTCGGTCTGGGTCGCCCGCATGTACCAATTGTTTCGATTGGCGAATCAAGCGCCGTAACACCGTTAGCTGTGAACGAGTTTTCGTCCGAGGTTTTAATTTCCACTCATCGGGGATAATCGGCAGATGCTCAAACCGCCACGGTTTGAAATCAGGATTGTAGTCTGCGGGGTCCGCCAGTTCGAGCAGATGCCCTAAACACCAGCTGACGCAATCACCATTACCTAGCTCAATAAAGCCATCCTGTTTTTTATGGGGTTTAGGCAACACATCCGCGATGGCACGGGCTAAGCTGGGCTTTTCTGCTATGTATAAAATCATGTTCAATAACACTGGTTAAATATACAGATAAGTTATCTTAATTCGCTCAGCGACGCTAGCGGCGGGCACAAAAAAAGCAGCCTTCGCTGCCTTTATTACCCTCAACAATGCTTATGCACCAATGTTTGGCGTGACATAGGCCTGTTCAAGGTAATGAATAATATCGGAAGATTCATACATCCAACGAACTTCGCCGTCCGCTTCATCGATACGTAGGCATGGAACCTTTAGCCGACCACCCCCTTCAAGCAATTCTTGACGGTACAGATCAACTTTTTTGGCATCACGTAATTCAATATTTAGACCGTTACGACGCAAGGCACGACGTACTTTGACGCAAAACGGACACGCCTCATACTGATAGAGTGATAGATGAGCGGTGCGAAGATCTAACTCACGCTGTTGCTCAGAGTCCCGTTTAATGGTGCGAGGACGAAAAACAAAGTTCAATAGCAGGATGATCCTACCGAGAAACCAACGAATAAATGCCACTCTGATAACTCCTTAATTCGGGCCTGATGGCAACCGGTTAATTCGCGCGTTAGTATATCACTACCTTAATCAATTGTTCCCGTAAAAAATCAGGGCTTAACCCAAAGCCAATTGATTGTATAATGTTAAATTATTACGACAGCCGCTGAACTTATCGCATCAATACCGGTCTACCGCTGTCCAGCTTTGCCTGAAAACCAGGTTTCGGTTTTAGGGGGGGGAAGGCTGAACGTCTACACAAACAGGAAGAACATGAATTCGTCAATTAAACTCCCGAAAAAGCCATGGCTTGCATGTCTTTTGGCCGCGGCACTATCGACATCAGCAAGCGCCGCTAATTATGTCAGCGATGATGTCTATACCTTTTATCATGGAGGACCGGGAACCGAGTACCGGATTACAGGAAGGATACGTAGTGGCTCGCCTGTAACGGTTCTTACTCGTAATGAAAAAACCGACTTCATCCAGATTAAAACCCCGAGTGGGAAAGTGGGCTGGATGCCTGCCGATAAGATCTCGTCTGGCACGAGCTTGGCCGATCGTTATCCCAAACTGGAAGAACAGCTAAAACAGAATGAAGCGAATCTCGCTGCACAAGCTGAAGAGATTTTAGCGCTGAAACAACATAATCAAAGCCTTGCGGGCCAAAATGCGGGCAATGCTGGAAAAGTATCGGCCCTTGAGGAAGAGATCGTCAGCCTCAACCGTACGATTAACGGTATGGATGAAAGCAATCTAATGCGCTGGTTTACCTATGGTGGTTTAGTCGCGTTTGGCGGACTACTCTTAGGTCTTATGGTCCCTTACCTGCCAAAACGCAGAAAACGTCACGACACTTGGTAAGTGTTTAGGTCAATCGTCTTTACTCTGCATCACTAACAGATAGAGAGGGTCGTTCGTCAGCTGGGCGACTATCGTTAGGGGACAGTTAGGAGTGGAATAGAGACGATAACCACTAGCATGGCTATCTAGAGATAAAAACCTGAGCAACAAGAGATACGATGTCTTGTTGCTCAGCTGTTTCTACTGACAAGCCGTTAATCTTTGTTGGCTTTATCCCGCAAAACAAACTTCTGTATTTTACCGGTTGAGGTTTTGGGCAAAGGACCAAAGACGACTTTCTTCGGTGTTTTAAACTTCGCCATATTCTCCCGACAGAAATCGATAATCTCCTGCTCAGATACTTCGGCGCCCTCTTTTAGGGTGACAAAAGCACAGGGGACTTCACCCCACTTGTCATCATCTCGGGCAACCACCGCCGCTTCCATCACACTGCTGTTGCGATACAGCACATCTTCGACCTCAATCGAAGAGATATTTTCACCGCCTGAAATAATAATATCTTTAGAACGATCCTTTATTTCGATGTAGCCATCGGGATGCCATACCGCCAAATCACCAGAGTGGAACCAGCCACCGGCGAAGCTTTCTTCTGTGGTAGTCGGGTTTTTCAAATAGCCCTTCATCACTAGGTTACCGCGCATAAAGATCTCGCCCATGGTGAGACCATCCTGAGGTACGGGTTCGAGCGTCGTCGGATCAGCCACCATCAGTCCATCCAACATGGGTGCTCGAACGCCCTGACGTGACTTCAACCGTGCGATCTCTTCATCACTGCGATCATTCCACTCCTGGTGCCACTCACACACCACCGATGGACCATAGGTTTCTGTCAGCCCATACACATGGGTCACACTGAAGCCCATCGCTTCCATACCTTGAATCACCGCAGCCGGTGGCGCTGCCCCTGCAGTCATCACCTTAACCTGATGATCGATCCCCGCTTTCATCTCATCCGGCGCATTATTCAACATATTCAAGACAATCGGCGCACTACAAAAATGATTAACTTTCTCATTTTTGATTGCCGCATAAATATCATCCGCCCGAACATGTCGCAGGCACACACTAACGCCACTTGCAGCAGCCAGACTCCAAGGGAAACACCAGCCATTACAGTGAAACATTGGCAGCGTCCAAAGATACACGGGGTGATGTCCCATATCCCAAGAAACAATATTACTCATGGCGTTCAAGTAAGCACCACGGTGGTGATAAACCACACCTTTAGGGTTACCCGTGGTACCCGAAGTGTAGTTCAGGGTAATCGCATCCCACTCATCCTCAGGCATCTGCCATTTGTAATCGGCATCCCCTGTCGCAATAAAGGCTTCATAATCGGTAGAACCGATCAAATGTCCCCCTTCATAATAAGGGTCGTCGATATCGATCACTAAAGGTTTATGGGGAATCATTTTCAGTGCTTGTTCAATTACCTCAGAAAACTCCCGATCCACCATAATCACTTTGGCTTCGCCGTGTTGCAGAATAAAGGCGATCGCTTCAGCATCCAGACGCACGTTAAGCGCATTTAAAACCGCACCACACATTGGCACACCAAAGTGTGCTTCAAACAGCTCAGGCAGGTTGGGGGCCATCACGGCCACGGTATCGCCTTTGCTAATACCATTCTGAGCCAAAGCGCTGGCAAGCTGACGACAACGGTCATAGGTTTCTGACCAGTTACGCTGAGTCTGCTGATGAACCACTGCCGTATGATTAGGAAAAACGAAAGCTGAACGCTCGATAAAACTTAACGGACTCATTGCCGAGAAGTTCGCACTGTTTTTATCCAGTCCGAACTGATAGGGGTTCGAGTGTGTTGACATAATAGTTAGCCCTGAACATTGCTGTATCTGCGATCAGCTAGCAGGTACAGCATTATTATTGTATGAAAAGGGTGTGTTAAATCTTACCCTCTAGGGTATACCCTGATTGCATCCGCTATAATACGTAATTACCCTGGCGAAACAAGTTAGCCTTAAGTCCTAAGTCGCGTAAAACGCCCCCTAGGAATTGACTATTTAAGGGTTTTTACCTGATCAGCGAGCACCCATGAGTATAGAACAAAATCTGAAAGCGATCAGTGAGATGGATGAGGGCGAACGTTCCCGCTTTCTGGTAGAGCAATCCACCGATATGATCTCTCGCCACACCCCTACCACGGAATGGACCTTTCTCGATGTCAGCCCCGCCGTGGAACGGATGCTAGGCTATACCGTTGAAGAGATGATTGGCACCGCCGGCTACGACCTATTCCACCCGGAAGATGCTGACAATCTGATTAAACGTTCAGATTCCGTCCGCTATCGCAAAGGGATGTACACCAACGTTTATCGTTACAAACATAAAAATGGTCACTATATTTGGCTTGAAACCACCAGCCGTACTCTGCGAAATGCCGAGGGTAAACCGATTGAGGTGGTCTGTGTCTCCCGTGATGTTACCGAACAAACCCTCGCGCAGCAGGCCACCCGCCGTCTAGCACGAGTGGTGGAGTCCTCCTCCGATATGATTATGTTCTGCAATCATAAAACCATGCAGCTGACCTATATGAACGAGGCTACCTACATCACCTTGGGCACCGAAAAAGAGAACCCCATGGTGTTCTATCTTGAGCAGATGTTTGAGCCTAAAGTCTTTGCCTCGTTGGTGCAGGATGCGCTAAGCCATGCCGCCGCGCATGGCACTTGGTATGGCAGCATCAAAATGCAGCTACCTTCGGGACGAGAGCGCACCGCTGAGATCCGTGAAGTAATCGCCCACCGAAACCTTAACGATGATATGCAGGTGGAGTATTACTCCATAATCGGCCGTGATATTACGCTGCGGCGTAAAGCCGAAGATGAGATGAAACGTAACCAACTGGAAATGGCCCATATTGCCCGACTGCTCTCCGTCGGCGAAATGGCTTCTGGGCTTGCCCATGAGATCAATCAACCCTTGGCTGCGATTCTAAATTATTGTCGCGGATCGATGCGCCGGATCGAAGAGGGTCGTATCACCTCAGTCGACGAAATTAGCAACTCAATGGGGCTGATTACCCGCCAGGCCAAACGCGCCGCCGAGATCGTCAAACGGATGCGTAGCTTTGTGAAGAAAACTGAATATCAGCGCATGGAATTCTCCCTCAACGAGAGTTGTCAGGAGATCACCGAATTCTTAAAGCAAGAAGCGCTGGATCACAACACCACCTTTGAGTTCGAACTGGAACATGGTGAATTACCGATCGTCGCTGATAAAATTCAGATTGAGCAGGTACTACTAAATCTGATCCGTAATGCAATCGAAGCATATAACGGCTGTGAAATCAGTCACCGTCCCGTTATTATCAACACTCGCAAAACCAAAGATTGTATCTATATTTCCGTGTCTGATCATGCGCAAGGCATCAGCAGCGAGATATTAAGCAAATTATTTGAGCCGTTCTTTACCTCAAAATCGACCGGACTGGGGATGGGGTTATCGATCTCCCGCACAATTATCGAGGCCCATGGTGGACAACTATGGGCAGAAAGTGATGGCCAGACAGGCACACAGTTTTATATTAAAATTCCAGCGAAAGGCTAGGACCAGATAAACATGAGTAAATACAACGGCACCGTTTTTATAGTCGATGATGACGATGATTTTCGTGATTCCATGCAGTGGCTTTTAGAAAGTGACGACCTGCCGGTCAAGAGCTTCTCATCCGCCCGAGACTTTCTCAATAATTATAAGGGTGATCAGGGCTGTATGCTGCTGGATGTTCGCATGCCCGAAATCAATGGTCTTGCACTACAGCAGATCATGTTAGAAAGAGATATCCGCCTACCCATCATTGTACTCAGTGGTCACGGCGATATTCCCATGGCCGTCACCGCCATGAAAAATGGTGCCATCGACTTTCTGGAAAAACCCTTCGATGACGAAGTGTTGATTCCGTTAGTGCAGAATGCCTTGAAAAAATCAGATGAGATACTCGCCGCGCAACAGCAGCGGGAACAGATACACCAACTCTATGAAACCCTGAGCCGACGTGAACGGGAAGTCATGGCCTTAGTGGTTTCAGGCAAAGCTAACCGAGAGATAGCCGAAGAATTGGGCATCAGTCCAAAAACGGTCGAAGTACACCGCTCTCGGGTGATGAGTAAAATGCGGGCAGAAAGCTTACCGGTACTGGTAAACCAAGCCGCGCAACTAGAAAGCTAAGTGGCTAGATCATTACACGGTTAGCAAAGATCACAGAAAAGACGGTAGCAGAGTCATCACTCAACATCGGTTGACGACCACTCTGTTGCCTACCCCGCTGACACCTATCTAACTGGGCAATGGTCAGAGGCCTTGACTACTTATCGCGGCTAACCGTTTCACGAATCACCGCCGTCTCAATCGAGACAACCGCTTCAACCACCGACTCGACCTCTAACTCAACGGCAGCTTCAAGCTCCTCAACAGCAGTCGAGTGCTGTTTCAGCCACGCGAGCCCCCTCGGCAGCAGTAGCCCCGCAATCACAATAGCCATCCCGACAAACTGCAACTCCGTCACGGACTGGCCAAAGAGCAATGCAGTCAATACCGCAAACACCGGTACGAAATTAAAAAACAGCGAGGCCGTCGCAGCACCCAACTGATTCACACCGCTGATCCATAACAGATAGCCGCCCACCGTACCAAAGACACCAATGAACAACAGATCTGCCAATACCCATGAGGAGATCCCTAGACTTTCCTGCAACGGATGCACCTCAGCGCTAAAGGCTAACATCAGCGAGATCACCCCAGCACCCGCCATCATGCCAACGAGGGTGAAAGGAATCATCGGCAGCCAACGACCGATACTTTGAGTCAGGCAGGTATACAAACTCCAACACAGCATGCCGACAAAAATCAGTTGATCGCCCTGATTAAATTCAAAGCCTAGCAACCGGGATAGCTCGCCATTGGTCAGTACCAACAACACACCAGACAAACAGATAATCAGACTGAAGATGGCAATCAGATGCGGGAATTTTCGCTGCCACAGTGTGCCCATTAAGGAGGTCGTTAACGGACTCAACGCCATAATCAATGCCCCATTACTGGCATCGGTTTTTGTCAGTCCAGTAAACAGGCATAGATTCAGCCCGCCGACGCCCACTATCGAAGCAATAATCGCCCACAACCACTGTTTTGGCGCTAACCGTGGCAGCGGAACCTTCGCCCAAACGGCATAAACGGATAAACAAGTTGCCGCCACCGCAAAACGCCAAAGCACTAGGGTAAGAGCACTCACTTCAGTTAGTGCATGTTTCCCCACCGGAAAACACGCGCCCCAGAAAAACGTACACAGCAGCAACATCCAAACAGCGTTGGTACTAGCTGAACGACTCATAACCGATCTCCCTCTCTAACGTTGCAAACACAGCCTATAGAGCGCAGAAGTCGATATATAGGAAAAATAAGCAGGCATCATAGCATAAGAGATTGCGTTTTTATGTTGCCGCGATGGGCTTTCTCAGACCGGCGTAAACGATAACCAGATCCAGCGTATTGAAATCCAATACTCCTCGTTATCGCCATTATTGATAGCCCCTAAAAAATCAGGCTACAACGTCAAGGATTCAATAAATTGGGTCATGGCTTTCAGCGTCGCTTTTTTGGCTTGTAGATGGGGTACATGACCACACTGCGGAATAAACAAGCCCGTTGCGCTTTCGCCGATGCCATTGACAATATCATCCACCTGCGAGACTTCGCCATATTCATCCTCTGCCCCCTGAATAATCAGCGCTGGACAATGAATATTGTGCACCCAGTCCGTCAAGTCTAGCGGCTGGAAACGATCCCGCAGCCAGGTTTCATGCCAGGCGCGAAATAACAGCTCCGTGCGTTCACCATGGTAACGGGCCAGTTTTTCAGGAAAGTCAGTGGTGTTATACAGTTCTACGGCGGCAACAATACCCGCCGTAGTTAAAGAATCGATCCGAATATGCGCCGCCTCGGTAATCACCGCCACTACCCGATCAGGCAACGCCGCCGCGGCAATCAGTGCGATAGAACCACCATCACTGTGTCCGACTAGGATCACCTGCTCTAGTCCTGCCGCATCCAACACCGGCTTAACCCAATCCCGCCCCTCTTGATCAAGATAATCATCTGGGCGCGGTAAGGTAATCGGAGATGAACGCCCATAACCTCGGCGCTCATAAACCAACAAGTCCATACCGGTTGCATCGGCTAACAATTGTGGAAAATCCTTCCACATATCGATATGCCCCAATGCCTCATGCAACAACACAAGGGTGGGCCTATCCCAACCCTCGTTATGGGGATGACGACCGTGCAGCGCAAAAATCTCAGTACCATCGTCGAGAATAAGTCGCCGCTCCTGCCACTGAATCTCAGCCATTCTTTAACGCTCCACTGGTATTGAGTAGGTCAGCGTCGTATGCGCCACCACCTCATCACTGCCCTCTGAACGGATCCACACTTCGCCAACCGCTAATCGCTTGCCCACTTTCATCAAATTACAGCGGGCGATCAGATCGCAATCCGGTCGAGGTTTGCTCATAAAATTGATATTCAAGTTAGTCGTCACCGCCAACGCCACCGGACCAATCTGGCCTAGCAGTGCCGCATACATGCAAACATCCGCCAGCGCCATCATCGATGGCCCAGAAACCGTACCGCCCGGCCGCAGGTGTCCGGTATCAACCGGTAGCCTCATCTCGGCCCAACTATCCCCTAAGTCGGAGAGTACGCCAAACTTTTCACCCTGCGGAAAATGCTCCGCCAGAAAATCATTCATCTGTTCGATTGTCATAACAGGCATAGAAACGTCGCCCTATAGTTTTTATTCGTTTTATTATTAACGCTTATCGACCACCGCGAGCGTCACCATAGCTTTAGCCACTAACTCGGCACTAGAACCATTGAGGCAAAATACATCAGCCTCGGCAATGATCAAACGAGCACCGGGTTTTAGCACCCGCGCCTGACAGCAAAGCCGCTCACCTTTAGCCGCCCGCAACAGATTAATCTTAAACTCTGCGGTGAGAATAATCTGTCCTTCGGCCAACAGCGTGGCCGCGGCGGTTCCCGCACTATGATCAGCCAGAGTGGCTTGCACTCCGGCGTGAACATAACCGTCCTGTTGCAGGTGGTTCTCTTGCAATGTCAAAGCCGTGTTACAGCGCCCTGCTTCAAAACCCGTTAACTGAAACCCTAACGCTTGGACAAAGGGTGCCTGAGAAAATACCCGTTCAACTTCTGCCGCGAAGTTCGGGTTACGTACCCGGTACTCCGTCGGCAGTGCTAGTAGCTCAGTCATCGTTATGACATGCCATCCGCTTCATCCTTGGCGCGATTACGCAGAATAAAGCGCTGAATTTTACCGCTCGGTGTCTTCGGCAGTTCCACCATAAATTCGATCTCACGCGGGAAAGCATGGGTCGATAAACGGCTACGCACATGGGTTTTCAACTCGGCGATCAATTCCTCACTCGGATCGAACTGCTCGCGCAGTACCACATAGGCTTTAATAATCGCGCCACGCTCAAGATCCGGCTTACCGATCACGCCACTTTCCGCCACGGCTTCATGCTCTAGCAGCGTATTTTCAACATCCGATGGCCCAACACGGTAACCAGCGGTCGTGATAATATCGTCATCACGGCCGTTAAAGGAGTAGCTGCCGTCACCATGGCTAACCACCACATCACCGGTCAGATAGTATTTGCCGCGGAACGGGTTTTTCTCACCCCAGGTATAGCCAGGGAAGATAAACAGTGGGGATTTTTCCATATCCACGGCTAGCTCACCAATCTGCCCCTCTTGTAGCTCATTGAGATCATTATCCAATGCCACTACACGATGACCCGGCAGGGAGAATCCCATGGACCCAACGCGGACAATATCCTGTTTGAGGTTATGGTGATTACAGGCAGTCATACCGGTTTCTGTTTGACCATAATGATCCATTACAGGGCAGCCTAAACGACGCTCAACCCAGCCAATTACCTCAGGGTTTAGGGGTTCACCGGCACTACTGGCAAGCCGCAGTTCAAAACCGTTATGCTCGGCTAACAAGTTCTCATGGGCCATCAATAAACGATAGGCCGTCGGTGCTGCGGCAAGGTTGGTAATATTATACTTGCTCAGCATCTGATAGGTGGTTTCAGGGGTAAACGCATTCTCATTGAAATGCGTGGTGTTACCTAAGAGTAAGGGTCCAACAACCGCATAATACAAACCATAAGCCCAACCGGGATCGGCTACATTCCAATAACGGTCTTGTGGCTCTAAGCCAACGGCATAGCGCATATAAACATAGAATGACAACAGTGCACGCGTAGGCACTGCCACCCCTTTTGCCTTACCCACCGTACCGGAGGTAAACATCTGCAGGAAGGGATCATCCGCCTCGATTCTAACCGGTTCAAATGCACTGCTCTGAGCGGCCATCTCTGTTTCAAAATCAGGCAGCTCAGCATAGTTATCCGCCGCGTTATCACGATTAAATAACAGGACCGGAGGACAACCATTCACGGTGTCCAGTTTCTCAATATTATCGGGATCCGTGACAATCAGTTTCGTCTCAGCCTGCGTCACCCGATACTCAATCGCACCACTACCAAACGCGGTAAACAACGGCTGATACACCGCACCGGCCCGCAATGTGCCTAACACGACCACCAGCAGTTCTGGCGTCCGTGGCATTAAACACGCCACCCGATCGCCTTTACCGATACCCCGAGCTGTCAACAGATTGGCAAACTGTGCCGCACGCTGCTGCAACTCGGCAAAAGAATGACTCGATGCCGGACGGCTAGCGCCTTCGTAATTTAAGGCGATACGTTGATCATCCTCAGCCCAACGGTCACAGATCTCTTCACAGACATTAAAGCCCTGTTTCAGATCACCAATCAGCTTCTCTTCAATCATGGATGGAGTAAAGGAATCGTAAAATTCCTGATAGTTCTCAATAGTCATTATTTGCCTCGTTATTATGTTTATTAAGGCCCTGTTAGAAAACACGATGGTTCTCGTAACAGGTTCATCCTTTATCTGCTTATTTTTATCTATTCAAACCGCTATTGGTCGTAAGATGACAGGCTAATCAAACAACCCGGCATCCCTCAATTTATCAATTTCAGTCTGGCTATAGCCTAATCTTTCCATTACTTGTGCACCCTGCTCACCACACCGAGGCGCAGGCTGTATCGGTTGTTGCTCAAACCCCAGCGCCGAATCGACCTGCCGTTCACCACTCGGTTGTGTGACGATCATATTGCGGGCAATAAATTGGGGGTGTTCGGCAGCTTCAGACACCGTTAAGACCGGCTCGACACAGATATCTTGCTCGGCCAATTCCTCACACCAGGTTTCGAGATCCTGCTTGGCAAATTTTTGCTGTAATAAGGTTTTCAGCTGACGATCTTCTAAAGGCGGGTTGTCTTGAATATTCAACGCCCTTGCCAGCCGTTGACGAAACTGCGGCTCTAGGCTGCCCACCGACAGGTAACGATCATCGGCGGTACGATAATAATCATAGACGCCACCGCCATTGAGAAAGTTACTCTCGGGCTGCGGGTCCGGCGCACCGTTTAGCGCAGCGGGTATCATCAATGCCTGTAACGCTAGGGTGTTATCCGCCATCGAGATATCCAAATAACAGCCTTCACCACTACTTTGCCGACCAATCACCGCCGCCAATATGGAAATCACGGCGGGGTGAGAGCCGGCCGCCACATCGGCTACCTGCAAGCCCATCGGTGCAGGGCCGCTGGCCTTACGCCCCATATGACTGGCCGCCCCAGACAAAGCCAGATAGTTAAGATCGTGGCCCGCTTTATCACGGTAGGGGCCCGTTTGACCATAACCGGTGATAGAGCAGTAAATCAGCCGAGGGTTAACCTGTTTTAGGGTGTCGTAATCCAATCCCAAACGCGCCATCACCCCTGGGCGAAACTGTTCAATCAAAATATCGTATTCCGCCACCAGCTGACTGATTAGCCCAATCGCCTCGGGGTGTTTCAAATTCAGCGCAAGAGATTGTTTACCCCGGTTAAGGTAGCTAAAGGCAGCCGACTGACCATCGATCAACGGTTTCATATTGCGCACCAGATCATGTCGAGAAGCCGACTCAACCCGTAACACTTCTGCACCTAAATCTGCCAACATCATGGTTGCATAAGGGCCCGGCAACAGCGTGGACAAATCGAGAACTTTTAGACCTTTCAGGGGCTCTTTCAAAAGTAGATCCTCAGCTAACAGCGTTTAGAATTTCGCGTGCGATGATCAGCCTTTGAACTTCGCTGGTGCCCTCATAGATTGAGGTAATGCGCACATCCCGACTCATACGCTCCAACGGATATTCCTGCATATAACCGTAGCCTCCGAGCAACTGTAAGGCGGTGTAACAGGCCTGATTGGCTTTTTCACTGGCAAACAATTTGGCCATTGAGGCTTCTTTAGCGAAGCTCTGGCCCCGCTGTTTACGATCTGCGGCGCTCATCAACAAAAGACGTGCGGCTTCAAGTTCTGTCATCCGGTCGGCAATCATCCATTGCAACCCTTGAAAATCAGCAATCGGCTTACCAAACTGCTGACGCTCTTTGGTGTAGGCAATGGCGTAATCCATCGCCGCCAGCCCGATACCTAACGCCAGTGAGCCAACACCGATACGCCCACCAGCCAATTCACTGACGGCAATTCGAAAACCATCATTCAGCTTACCGAGAATGGCTGAGTCGGGTACTTCACACTGATCAAAATGGACTTCATTGGTGGCTGAGCCGTGCTGGCCCATCTTTTTCTCGGCAGCACCGACGGTGATACCGGCAGTATCGGCGGGCACCAGAAAGCAGGTAATCCCTTTGCCTTTTCTCGCCTCAGGATCGGTCACGGCCCAGACCACGAAAACACCGGCAAATTCGGCACTGGTGATCCATTGTTTAGTGCCGGAAATAGACCAGCCCGTATCGGTTTTAACGGCTTTAGTACGCATTGAGGCCGGATCAGAACCCGCCCCCGCTTCCGTTAAACAGAAGCTACCACTGAGGTATTCACCGCTACAAATCTTCGGCAAGTAATGCTGCTTCTGTTCTTCGTTGCCGACTACCTGAATAACCTCGGCCACCATATTGGTAACGGACATGGTAACGGCCGTTGATGCGCAGGCCCGTGCGATCTCGGTCACCGCTACACTAAAGGCAACCGCGCCCGCTTCTGTTCCGCCGTAATCGGCATCGATATTCAGGCCCATAAAGCCCAGCTCGGCAAGTTCACGACAATGGGCGGTAAGAATACTATGATCTTTAGTTTGGTCGAGCTGCTCTGCGGTCGGCGCCAATTCACTTTCCGCATAGCGGCGGGCGGCGTCCTGAATCATTTGTTGTTCTTCGGTAAGATTCAGATCCATCGGAAATTCCTAGTTTTTATTATCTAAGCTTGGCCAGCGCCAGAGCGTAATTAGGGTATACCCCTAAGTATATACCCTAAAAACAGTAAAGTCGTAAACAGTAAATTAATTTTTTTGCTATTTACTAAGAATGAATCCCGTCTGGAAACTGCGCTAGATCATAAAAATATCGCGATAACATCAGCTTTCTTCTGAGTTTAATTGCCCTGCCCGTTTTACCTGTTAGAATCCGCCCCGTCACAAAGCCACGCATCTGTACCTAGAATGATGAAAACCAAAAAAAACAATAAAATACTGATCAGTGCCTGCTTACTCGGCAGCAAAGTCCGTTACGACGGTAAAGATAATCTCATCGACAGCCCGCTTATCCAACGGCTGCGGGATGAGGGCCGCTTAGTGCCTGTCTGCCCTGAAATCGAAGGGGGTTTAAGCACGCCCCGAGCGCCAGCAGAAATTCAGGATAAATTTCCGCTACATATCACCAACATTGACGATGAGGATGTCACTCCGCAATTTTTAGCGGGGGCAGAAAAAACCCTCGAAATAGCTAAGCGTGAAGGCTGCTGTTGTGCCTTGATGAAGTCTCGCAGCCCCTCCTGTGGTAATCACGAAGTTTATGATGGCCAGTTCAACGGCACCATCAAGCCTGGTTCTGGTGCAACAGCGGATGAACTTATGCGCAGCGGCATTCCAGTATACAATGAACGGCAACTCGATCAGCTGACCGAATTTATGGCGCTGCAGGACCATTAAATCTGGTTTCGTGGCACGTTCAGCTGATTAGCCTTGCTAAGCAGGGCAATCAACCGTTCAGCTACAGGAGACCCGTCTATGATCACAGACGAGCTGGCAGATCTGTCAAAGTTTTACACCCTAATTATCGATTTCTTTGTGAACTACAGTTTTCAGGTGATCGGCGCCATCATCATCCTGATTATTGGCCTGATCGTCGCGCGCTGGGTCGGTAAATTAGTACTCAATATCTGCCTACGCAATAAGGTCGATGTCACCCTCAGTAACTTTATCAGCAGCACCATTAAGCTATTGCTGATCGCCATGGTGGCGATCATCTGCCTCGGCAAGTTTGGTATCAGTGTCGCGCCGTTTATTGCCGCGATTGGTGCTATCTCACTGAGTATCGGCTTAGCCTTACAGGGGGTTTTCTCAAACTACGGCGCGGGCTTTACCATTATTTTGACCCGCCCGTTTGTAGTGGGTAATACCCTGCGCTGTAACGATGTCTGTGGTGTCGTAGAAGAGATCCGTTTGGCCTATACGCAGCTGTCGACCGAAGATGGTGAAATCATTACCATTCCCAATAAACATATCGTTGGCGAGGTACTGATTAACTCATTTGAAAATACCATTGTTGAAGCCAGTATAGGCATCAGCTACTCGGCTAATTCAGACCAAGCTATCGCACTGATTCAAGCACAACTGCAAGCCAACCAGGAGATCGTTAAAGAGCCCGCCCCACAGGTGGGGATAGCCAACTTCGGCGACTCCGGCGTCGATATTGCTTACCGCTACTGGGTGCCGACTAAACAGTTATTTGAACTACAGTTTCAGATTAACGGTGCCATCTATAAAGCATTCAATGATGCCAACATTGAGATTCCATTCCCGCAGCGGGAAGTGACCCTCAAGCAAGCAGAACCCCTTCAATCCTAGAAGGTTGCAGCGAACTTACTACCGAACTTACTACCAAGTAGTCACTGTTTAACCTTGATCGTTGGTCAATAAAAAATGGGTATAAGCGATGGCTTATACCCATTTTCATAATGCCTAACTTAGCAATCAAAGCGCCATCAACACCTTTGTTTTCTTCGCTGCCAGCCAATCGATGCAATCACGATCAACACATAGATAGCGTGTCCGCTCAGCGTTTCAACGGTTGGATAGAAACCGATAACATTAATGGTCGGCAACCATTCCAGTACCTTGATATTGATATGACCCGTCAATTGCAATGCGTGGATACTCACCCCTAGCATTTTGAAACCTAAGAAATAGATTAACCACGTAAAGATCTTAAAGAGCACGGGAATCGGCAATTTAACCGAGGTTCTAAGAATAATGGCAGCAACAATGGCGAGAATCACCAACGCTATCACAATACCGAGGAAAAACTGACTCAGTGCTATCTTTGGTAAAATCCCAGCATAAAACAGAACGGTTTCCGCCCCTTCCCTAAAGACCGCTAGAAAACTCAGGGTTGCTAAAGAGAGAAAGCTGCCGGCGGTAACCGCTGCGGTGGAATGCTTATGCAAAAACGTCTTCCACGCCGCTGCCGAGGATTTACCATGCAACCAGATGCCAACGAACAACATCATCACCACCGCAAACAACCCGACAACACCTTCCAGTACCTCACGGGTGCTGCCAGCTAAATTAGACGGTAAGAAACGCACCAACGCCCACGCGAGCACTAAGCTGGCCGTTAGACCGATCACCGCACCACCGACAACCCAGCGTTGCCCCCGTTTTTGTTGTGCCGCCTGCATCGCAGAGAACAGCGCCATCACAATGAATAACGCCTCTAACCCTTCACGCAATAAGATAAGCGCCGCATCCATTGCGGTGTAATTAGCAGAAGGATTTAACGCCGACAGTTCAGTGATCAGCGTAGCTAACTTAGCCTGGCTCTTGTCGTCGCCATCAGCAGCAATAATCAGCGGTAGCTGGCTTTCAACCTGAGTATATAACCGCGGTGAACGGGTACTCACGTCACTTTCAAACACTGGCCAGTTTTGGATAAACGCCAACACCCGCTGATTACCGGCCTCACTGTCGTTTTGCTGATAATCACTGAGAGCGGTGTTTAATAACGAAATTCCCTCTCCTAAGCTCATATCGCTATCAGTGGTGGCTATCGTCTCGCCGTTATTAAAGCTTCTAAGGGTTTCGCCAAGGATATTCGTTTGCTGAGCAATCTCATCCCAAGATGGGTTTTCTCGCGCTTTAGCGACATTGAGCAGGGCCAGCGCGGTTTCTATTCTGCCGTAATGCCCCATACTGGTCTCATGAACCACCCGTTCTCTTTTCGCCCATGCTCGGTTAAAGGTATAAAATGTCGACTGCAATTCAGCCATATCCTTTTTCGCCACCGCGCTAGCCATCGCTTGGTAACTCGGCATGACCCGCTTGATAAACTGCTTACGCAGCGTGTCATAATCAACGGGATTGACATACTTCTCTAGCTGAATCAAAGACGCCGAGAGTGCGGTCAAATTATCAACGGATGGGCTGTTGCTCGCCGTCTCCAACGCTTGAACCACTAACTGTTTCTTTGCGGTGTCGGCGATACTTAAGCTATTTAAGTACTGTCTCATCTGCCCTAAATCGTTTTTTGCCGCCTTTTGCTGACCACTTTTAGTGGCACCTATCGCATCTGAGATAGCGATATACGCTGGCGCAAAGTTGATTTTTTCAGCCGCAAATGACGGCCAGCTAAAGGCAATCACACAACCGATAATCAAACGACTTAGAAAGCGATAGCGATTAACCTTCGAGTAGAGCTTGTCCAAGATAGTCCCCCTCTTTTACACCAGGGAAACAGGCAAACAAACCGCTTCCAACATGGGTAATGTACTCATTCATTTTATCGATTTTGCCAAAAGCATTTTGGATGGTAATAAATTGCTGTGGCGATTTTTGAAAAGAGATAAACAGTAACCCAGCATCATACTGACTCGTCAGCGTATTAATGCCGCCGGTATAGGAATAAGAACGACGCAGTAACTGCTGCCCTGTCCGATGAGCAAGGTGCACATGGGAGTCGACCGGCATCACAGGGTCGCCATTGCTCTCTTTTAGCCCCGTATCGATGGGCTCAAACTCGTGCTGCTGTCCCATCGGTGCACCGCTGAGCTTATCGCGCCCAAAGGTATTTTCTTGTTCACCATAACTGGTGCGATCCCAGGTTTCTAAATGCATTTGAATACGGCGGACAACCATATAACTGCCGCCCTGTAGCCAGTTTTTATCATCAACCCAAATATATTTTTCAGCATCTTTTAAGGTTAATGCGTTCGCCGTACCATCTTTAAATGCAAATAAGTTACGGGGCGTTTGGCTGACATCGTTGTAGGCGTTAAAACCATTTTGAGCCCACAACATCGAAACCATTGAGGTACGCGCATGACGAACTAACTGGCGTATCGCATGGAAAGCCACCTGAGGATCATCAGCACAGGATTGAATACAGATATCACCACCGGTGTACTGCGCTTGCAATTGATCACGGGGGAAATGAGGCAGTGGTTTAAACTCGGCTGGCGCTTTATCCTGCAAACCTAATTTCTCAAGAAAAGAGGGAGAAACACCGAAGGTTAGGCTCAAATTATAAGCATGCAGACTATCGGCCTCACCCGTATCAGCGGGGGGAATAAAATGGTTGTTGCTGTAAGGGCCAATATTTTTACCCTGTGTCAGTAGCGCCGCTTGTCGAGTCCACTCTTTGAACAGCTTGATCACGGCCTGCCGGTCCGTGTTATCTAGCTTAAGCACCATGAAGTAAACATGACGCTGGGCCGGTGTGGTAATGCCCGCCTGATGCTCGCCATAAAAGGGAATGCTTTGCGTAGTGTCAGTGCTGCGAGTCGGTTGAGGCTGATCAGATGTTTGAGCCGCTATGGCTTTACCAAACAAAAGGCCAGAGCCGCCAATGGCGGCTCCTTTTAGCAAGCGACGGCGAGATAAGCTAGAAGGCTCATCGACAGCATGGGTAAGTCGTTTACTGGTCATTGCTTATCCTAGAATGATGCCCATTTGAGCCAGAGGTTCGCCTAATTTATTAACCGCTTCGGCTAAGGCTGCAATCTCGTCTTGGTTCAATTCGGTATAAAATTTAAATTTATCATCGACTTTTTGTGCTGCTAATAACTGGTTCACTTCGGCAAAGCGCAATTCTAGCGTTTGAACTAAATCAGCATTAAGCTCGGTGAGTTTTGGCTTAAAAATAACAAAGATCTTTTCTGCACCATCGATATTGCCTTGGAAGTCGTACAGGTCAGTATGAGAGAAGATTTCCTCTTCACCTGAGACCTTACTGGTAGAGACTTCATTGAGTAGATCAACGGCACCTTGAACCATCAGTTCAGGCGTCACTTCAACGGTTGAGACTTTGGCACGTAGTTCTTTAACGTCAGACATTAACTGTCCTGAATACTTTTCTGTCCCTTGAGTGGTATTTTTCACCCACAGAATCTCTTCAATAGGATGAAAACCGGTCCACTGTTCACCCGGCTCAAGGTCTGCTTTACGTGCATCAATGCGTGGATCTAAGTCACCAAAACTTTCAGCAATCGGCTCTGCCGCTTCAAAGTTCATACGCACAAGTGGATAAAGGGCTTTTGCTTCATCGATTTTTCCAGCATTAAGATAATCGACAAACTGCTGAGTTTGGGTCACAAGCCCATCAATCTTATCAACGGCAAATGTTTTATACGTTTGTAGCTCTTGATCAAAATTTAGTGCTGCTTGTGAAACACTGGATACCGTTAAAGATGCGAATAAAGCCAATGCGATGGACGTTTTTTGTAAACTCATAAATACCTCGTAATTACGTGAAGCTAACTACACTGCGAATAAGAATGACTATCATTTGCGAAATGCTACTCTTTAAAACAGGTGTGTCAATTATTTTTACTTTCAATTAGAAAAAAACCATTTTTCTCAGGGGATTACCCTAATTAAATAGCTAAGCTTTGGTGAATAAACATGTGTATTTAGAAATACTCGGGGAAAAACAGAGATTGAAGCGACGAATACTGCAACAAAAAATCACCGAAAAAAACAGACATTATCGTTCTTAGGAGAAGACGGCTGCCTGAGTCTAATCTGATGAGACTGCCGCTTAAGCACACACAACGACGACACATCTGAGTTCATTAAAATATAAGCGCAGTCGTCTGACGGCTTAAGTGAGTCGCTAAAGCTCAGCGTTAGAGCCCTAGGAGTGATGATGTGAATAATAGAATCGGCCTTAACGCCGCCCTATTATGCGCGTTGCTCGCGAAAAGTTGGACGTCATAGCTGAACACTCGCAAGCACAGATACCTAAAGACCAAGGCGGCGCGTCTGATCGCAACGACGCCCTGACATGATTTAAATTATGTTGACGTTAAAAGCTTAAACTCAAAACTTATCCAACATCTCAGGGCGAAAATCGTCATTGCTAACGCTTACACCATATTTGTCCATAACCTGTTGCAGCTCTCGCATCGATTCGTGCAGGTCTTCCATGGTGATAGTGTTGTTATCTAAGTTATACAACTGCTCTGAACCGTTATAACTCCAGTTCATGATGATCATCGCGTCTCGATCGCCCTCTTCCATCGCTGCTTTGATCTTTTTCTGCTTACGATAGATCTTATTCAGCATCTGTTTCAGATCCCAAACATAGACCATCTCATGCATATACTCATGGTGACGGTAACGACGCAGCAGCATCAACACCACAACGCCGCCACAAACGACGCCAGCCACGTTAAACCAAAAATGACTGCCATCGCCATTACCCAATAACTGAATCAGTAGGGTAGAGACCGCTAATGCAATCACCGCCAGTACAATCACCACGCCAACCATCGTCTGCTTATAATGTTTACTGTAACGTTCTTTGTTGATCTCTTTAAGCTGCATCGTTTTTCCCCTGTAACATCAGCGGCCGATTATAGAGCCTCCTGAGGCCAAAGGAACCTGTGTGATATCAGTATTTAGGTTTTTATATTGAATAGTTCCGTTGCCCCCTTGTTCCAAACGCCTCCCCCCCCTAAAATGCTTGCTCTTTAAAGTTTCGGATATCAGGTATAAAAATCTATGCGCGCCAGTCAATTTCTGATTGCAACACTGAAAGAAACACCTTCTGATGCAGAAGTTATCAGCCACCAGCTGATGCTTCGCTCGGGCATGGTCCGTAAAGTCGCGGCGGGGCTGTACAACTGGCTGCCCACGGGTCTGCGTACCCTGCGCAAAGTTGAACGGATTGTTCGTGAAGAGATGGACAAATCCGGCGCTCAGGAAGTCCTGATGCCGTCTATTCAACCCGCTGAGCTATGGCAGGAATCCGGTCGCTGGGAAAAGTATGGCCCAGAACTGCTGCGTTTGCATGACCGCCATAACCGCGAATTCTGCGTAGGTCCAACCCACGAAGAAGTGATCACTGACCTGGTGCGCAACGAGATACATAGTTACAAGCAGTTGCCTGCTAACTTCTACCAGATTCAGACCAAGTTCCGTGATGAAGTCCGACCTCGCTTCGGCATCATGCGCTCACGCGAATTTATTATGAAAGACGCTTACTCTTTCCATTGTAATCTGGAGTCTCTGCAGCAGACTTACGATCTGATGCATCAAACTTATTGCAAAATATTTGACCGTATCGGACTGGACTACCGCCCTGTACTGGCCGATAACGGCTCAATTGGTGGTAATTCATCCCATGAATTCCATGTACTGGCCGATTCAGGTGAGGACGATATCGCCTTTTCCGATAGCAGTGATTTTGCCGCGAATATTGAAAAAGCCGAAGCCGTAGCCCCTGCAGGTGAACGCGCAGCGCCCACCGAAGAGATGAGATTGGTAGAAACACCCAACGCCAAAACCATCGCTCAGTTGGTTGAACTGCATAATTTACCGATTGAAAAAACCATCAAGACACTGTTTGTAAACGCGTCTGACGAGTGCGATGCCGACTTTGTTGCATTGCTGGTACGCGGCGATCACGACCTCAACGAGATCAAAGCAGAAAAACTACCGCAGGTTGCCGTACCATTAGAAATGGCCGATGAAGAAGCTATTAAAGCACTCATCGGTGCCGGCCCTGGCTCCCTCGGTCCAGTCAATCTGCCAATCCCTTGTATCGTTGACCGTACCGTTGCGATGATGTCTGACTTCGGTGCCGGTGCCAATATCGAAGGCAAGCACTACTTCGGTGTCAACTGGGAGCGTGATGTTGCCCTACCCGAAGTGGCCGATCTACGTAATGTCGTCGAAGGCGACCCTAGCCCTTGCGGTAAAGGTAACATCGTCATTAAACGCGGTATCGAAGTGGGCCATATTTTCCAACTTGGACAACAGTACGCCAAAGCACTGAATGCCAACGTTCTGGATGAAAATGGCAAAGCCGTCACCATGGATATGGGCTGTTACGGTATCGGGGTTTCCCGTGTGGTAGCTGCTGCCATTGAGCAAAACTATGACGACCGCGGCATTATCTGGCCAGAAGCGATTGCGCCATTCAGCATTGCACTGGTTGCGCTTAAGTATGAAAAATCGGAAGCGGTTCGCAGCCAAGCTGATGCCCTGTATGAAACACTGACAGCGGCAGGCTATGACGTGATTCTTGATGATCGCCCTAAGGTTAGCCCTGGTGCTAAGATGGCCGATATGGAACTGATGGGCATTCCTCATCGTATCGTGATCTCTGATCGCGGTCTTGAAGCGGGCACCGTAGAGTATAAATACCGCCGCGCAGCCGACAAGCAGGAGATTCAACTGGCCGAACTCGATGCGTTTATGCGCTCAACCTTCGCACAGTAAAATCTCTCAGGGCTTATCTCGGGGCTCAGTTAATTTAAGCCCTAGGGTTCATTTAAGTCCTCAGTAATCGAAGCAGGCCTCGCGCCTGCTTTTTTTTGCCTAAAATAACGGCCAATCGCCACTTCGGCACCCCATTACCGGTTATCACCTCAAAAGTGGGGGAACAACACGACGAAAACCGAGTCTACTCAAACAGTATTGCTGAATACCTTGCCCGAAGGCTGGAAATCCCCGCCAAAGCCAAGCATTATTAACACCATAAGGTTCAGCCCTTGCTTATCAACGACCCGCTGAACCGCCTTACACTCTGATAGGAACTCACTCGCTATGTTTATTGCCATGAACCGTTTCCGTATTAAACTGGGCCACGAACAAGACTTTATCGACATCTGGAAAAACCGCGATAGCCACCTCGAATCAGTGCCGGGCTTTATCTCCTTCAACCTGTTGCAGGGCGACACCACCGAAGAGTACACACTGATGTCATCCCATGCTGTCTGGCAGGACAAAGCGGCATTTGATGGCTGGCTAAAATCCGATGCCTTCAAAAAAGCCCATGCTAATGCCGGTGGCCGCAAAGATATCTATATGGGCCCACCACAATTTGAAGGTTTTGAAGCGGTCATTTAAAAACCGCTATAATCCATGTTTAAACCGCTTAGGAATCTCTTTGTGCGACTGATCACGACTCTGTTGTTACTGGTATGGAGCTTATCGCTATCGGCGGCGACGCAGGAAATCGACCCTGAATTACGGGAAGAGTTGAAACAGGCGTTTGCCGATAGCAGTAGTTTCGAAGATCGATTTGCCGCCGAGGTTTGGTTGATGGATATGTCCGGCCGAATCAAACGCTATGTGGACAGTGATCGAGAACGCATCGAGATTCTCAGAACCGTGCACGCCGAAGCAGACCGCGTACAACTACCACCCGCTCTGCTCCTCGGCGTCATCCACACAGAAAGCCGTTTCGACCGCTTTGCTGTATCGGTCGTTGGTGCACAGGGGCTGATGCAGATTATGCCTTTCTGGAAAAAAGAGATTGGCCGCAATGATGACAATCTTACCAATATCAAAACCAATCTCCGCTACGGCGCCACTATTTTGAAACACTACCTCAAGCGCTCCAAAGGCAACCTAACCGAAGCCTTAGCCCGCTATAACGGCAGCTATGGCAAAGTTTGGTATCCCGAAAAAGTGTACCGCAGCCAACGCCGCTATGAAGACTGAAGACTGAAGACTGAAGACTGAAGACTGAACATTGATCGTTCAAAGCTGAAAAGGATAAAACCTTTGATAACAGCCAAGACTAATATTCCTCTCCAAATCACGACAGATAAACCAACACCTTAATTGCCATACCCTTGGGTAGGCGTTGATTCATCAACCTTCCAGCCATAAAAAAGAGCCATCGAATATAAATTCGACAGCTCTTAGCTATATCAATTTGCCGCAACACAACCTTAGCGTTTCACGTCAGGCGGCTTATCAGGGGCCATCAGATAATCATAAACTCGATATACTCCTCTGCAGGCTCAACCCGTGCACTTTTTACCTCGGCCACCGTCGCCAATTCAGGCCCGATACTCAGCCAAGCTTCCAGTTGCAACAATCCATGTTCGTGCCCATGAGCCATCACTTCGACCCGACCATCATCGAGGTTACGTACCCAGCCAGTTAACCCATGCGCCTGCGCGGCTTCCAGTGTTGATTTTCGAAACCAAACACCCTGTACCCGACCACTGACAAAAGCGTGTAAACATTGCACCATTTAAGAACCCTCTTGCGGTTGTGAAACATCGTTTAGAATAGGCGTGCTGGGCAGTTCAAGCTCAGCATCACCCTTAGCTTTTTCGGTAAACAACTGCTCAAGCGTCAGACCCAGATCTTGTCGACGCACTTCACAGAGATGTTGTAACCGCTGATCTAACACCTGCTGCCAAGGCGTCACGGCGGCCACCGGCGAGCATTCTGGCAGCGGCCATGGAAGTAGTTGATTCAACTGATCCAGCGTAAAGTTACCCATATCTCGAGCCAATATATAGCCGCCTTTCTCAGTACGACTGATCACCGAAGCATGCAGTAAAATACCATTATAGTGATCCCACTCATTCTGTTCGAGCCCTTCCACCTGCTGTAACAGCTGTCGATCAGAAAGCGACTCTCCCACCTGCTGTGCCTTCCAAAGACGCTGCAGCACCGCGACTAACGTATGCAGATGCGACAGATGCTTGCCTTTGCGATGATCCCGGTAGACCGTCAATGCACGGCTCAATTCAGCCCCGAGCAGAATAATCGTCCAAGAGATAAAGATCCATGCCAAAAACAACGGCACGGCGGCAAAGGCTCCGTAGATCAACTCATAGGAAGGAAACTGGGTGACAAACAGCGCAAAGGCACGTTTGGCCGTTTCAAATAGAATTGCCACGACTAGACCACCAATAATGGCATTGCGCAGTGGCACCTTACAGTTAGGTACCGCCGCGTAAAGCAGCGTAAAGGCGGCAGCCGACATGACTAAGGGCAAGGCCGATAATAACCGCGCTCGGCCGACTAACTCCGTCGCACTGGTAAACAGAGACAGCGAAGCGATATAGGAACTAACCAACAAGCCCAAGCCAATCAGGATCGGCCCAAGGCTTAAGACGGCCCAGTACAGCAGAAAACTCGACATCCCTTTACGTGGCTCGCTCACCCGCCAGATACGGTTAAAAGCGCCCTCAATATTTTTCATCATCATAATTGATGTAACAAATAGGAAGATCAAACCCACTGCGGTTAACTTACTGGCCTGAGCAGCGAAATCACTCAAATACTCCTGCACGACCGCACCGGTTGCCGGGACAAAGTTTTCAAAAATCCAGCTCTGCAACTGCTCTCCCGCGCCCTGAAACGAAGGGATCGCCGCTAACATCGCATATGAAACCGTCATCAGCGGCACCACCGCAAACAAAGTCGTGTAAGTTAACGCGGAGGCATTCAGCATCCCTTTATTATTGATAAACTGGCGAGCTAAATAGAGCATAAAATGCCCAATTCCCCGCAGGGTATACAGATGATTGCCCTTCATAACGATCCTGTAACGATGAATAAAACAGATATAATACCCTGCCGCTCTTTAGGCTGGTAGCTAAGCTGTATACAATATCGCACTTACATCAAAAACTGTCATTCCGAACAGGATAAGTACCATGTCTGTTGAAATTTATCATAATCCACGCTGCTCAAAATCCCGCGCTACACTCGCGCTGTTGGAAGAGAAAGGTATTACCCCTAATATACGCCTCTATCTAGAAAACCCGCCCACGGAAGAACAACTAGCCGACGTCATTTCACAACTGGGTATAAGCCCCCGTGAACTACTGCGCAAAGGCGAGGCGGAATACAAAGAGAACAATCTAAACGATGACAGCCTAAGCGATCAGCAAATTATCGCGTTAATGGTGCAATTTCCACGATTGATTGAACGTCCTATCGTGATTACCAATGGTCAGGCCCGCATCGGCCGCCCACCAGAGTCTGTACTGGAGATTCTGTAAGTGCCTAACCCTTACGTTCTGGTACTCTACTACAGCCGCCAAGGTGCCACCCGCGCCATGGCGGGCTTGATAGCTCAGGGCATCGAACAGAGCGGAATAGAAGCTCGCCTACGGACTGTCCCTGCAATCTCAGCAAACTGTGAAGCGACCGAGGACAGCATCCCCGAGAATGGTGACCTGTACTGCAGCGAAGCCGATCTTGCTCACTGTTGCGGCCTCGCACTCGGCAGCCCAACCCGCTTTGGCAATATGGCCGCGCCGCTGAAATACTTTATTGATTCTACGAGCAACCTCTGGCTAAACGGAACATTGATCGATAAGCCGGCCGCAGTATTCAGCTCCAGCTCAAGCCTACATGGCGGTCAAGAAAGCACCCTCCTTAGTATGATGCTGCCCTTGCTGCATCATGGCATGGTGATCTGCGGCTTGCCTTACAGCGAAGCTGGGCTCATCAGCACCACCAGCGGCGGCACCCCTTACGGCGTGACTCATCTTGCCGGACAACAGAGTAACCGCCCCGTCGATGACACCGAAGCCGCGCTTTGCCTGGCACAGGGTAAACGACTCGGGCGATTGGCGCTTCAGTTATCAGCTTAATATTCAGGATTAAAGATGCAGGAAACTCTCGTAAAAAAAGTGGCCATTAGCCGCGCTGTGACTCTCTTCAGCTATTTTGGTCTGATTCTATTGCTAACCGCTTGGCACCTGATCATTGCGCCACCCGAAAACGCCAACCCTTATAGTATCTGGGCCTTCCAGACAGTGCCGTTGCTACTGTTCTATCCGGTTATTCTGAAGAAGCATCTGCGTGGACACATCTGGTTATGTTTCTTTATCACGGTGTACTTCATGCATTCAGTGACCATCGCCATGTCCGCTCATAGCAGCGCGATTCTCGGCTTAGCTGAAACACTGCTGGTCGCGGCACTGTTTATTGGCGCCATGATGTTTGCCCGTTGGCAGAGCCAGTTAAACAAACTGTTAAATAACCCTGAACAAAACCGGTAACGGGAAGGTCACGTGGATCTCAAGTCAGTCAGAAAACAGTTTCCAGCGCTGCAACAGCAGATAAACAACCAGCCATTGGTGTACCTTGATAATGCTGCCACCAGCCAGAAACCCGAGGCCGTTATCCGTGCTGTGGAACAGTTTTATCGACAACAGAATGCCAATGTTCATCGGGGCGCCCACCATCTGAGCGAACAAGCCACTCGCCTGTTTGAAGCCGCGCGCACAGAGATCAAAACCTTTATCAATGCGGACAGTGAACAGGAGATCATCTGGACCCGTGGCACCACGGAGGGGATCAATCTCATAGCACAAAGCTATGCCCGCCCGTTGCTGCAACCCGGTGATGAGATCCTCCTAACCGAACTGGAACACCACGCCAATATCGTCCCTTGGCAGATCGTAGCGGAACAAACCGGCGCAGTGATCAAGGTCGTGCCGATTCATGATAATGGCGACCTTAACCTGCAACGCTTTGCCGAGCTGCTCAATGAGCGAACACGCATTGTCAGCCTGACCCATATATCCAATGCCCTAGGCACTATCAACCCGGTGGCCGGATTGATTCGCCAAGCGAAGAGTATGGGCGCCACCGTGATTGTTGATGGCGCACAGGCGGTATCTCATCTCGAGGTCGATGTTCAACGGCTCGGCTGTGACTTTTATCTATTTTCCGGTCATAAACTGTTTGGCCCAACCGGTATCGGTGTTCTCTACGGACGTCAAGCACTGCTAGAGGCGATGCCGCCTTGGCAAAGCGGTGGGGAGATGATTAGTAAGGTGTCTTTTTCAGGCACCGAATACAACGACCTGCCGTTTAAATTTGAAGCCGGCACGCCTAATATCAGCGGCGCATTGGGGTTAGCGGAAGCGATTCGTTTTCTCAATCGCCTAGACCGTAAAGCGCTGGCCCGACATGAACGGGCGCTGATGAGTAAAGCGATTGAGTTATGCTCAGCAATTCCTGGCTTTACCCGCATCGGTAACCCCACCGCCTGCGCATCAATTTTGTCATTTCAATTAAGCAGCCACCATCAACAGGATGTCGGCCTGATGCTGGATCAACAAGGTATTGCGGTACGTACCGGCCATCACTGCGCGATGCCCTTAATGGAACGACTTGGCTTACCGGGCACCATCCGCGCTTCATTCGCGTTTTATAATAGCATTGAGGATGTTGAACGCTTTGCCGAAGCCCTCAGCCTAATCGCCCAAGGTGGCTCATTTTCAACCGCTGAAACGGCGCCCACTCAATCCGTTTTTGATAGCTCCCCTTTTGGTCGAGAAGTGAATGACCGTGATATTCTGGCCAAACTGACACCTTTAAAAAACTGGAATGATCGTTATCGGGAGATCATGCTACTTGGCAAGCGCCTACCATCATTTACAGTAACGATGAAAAGCGATACACCGCGCATTAACGGTTGTGAAAGTGATGCCTGGGTCATGGTCGAAAAAGACGCTGACGGCGCACTGTGGTTTGCCGCCGACTCGGATGCCCGCATTATTCGCGGATTAATCGCCTTAGTTCTTGCTGCGCTAAACGGTCGACAAGCACAAGAAATTCTGGACTTTGATATTGATGGTTACTTTGAACAACTACAGCTAAGCCGACACCTTAGCCCCTCGCGTGGCAATGGTTTAAAAGCTATTATTGACGCTGTAAGAAAGAACGCGGGCGACACACTCAGTGATTCAGCAACATAACTTTGCGAGCCTAAAACATAAGCCAGATAAGCTGATAGCATAGGAAGACCCCTCTCAGCTAATCGTCTGTCAGTTAACGGCGCAAGGCTTAAACAAGGCTCAGCTAGATATCCGCCGGCGGGCTGATCATAATCAGATCACGACCATCCCCTTTCGCGAGGTAAAGCGCATCGTCAGCACATTTAATCAGTCCATCCAAGGTCGGCGAATGGGATGGGTAACACGAGATGCCTGCACTAAAGGTATAAGCAATTTCACACACCTCCTGCTCTAATATCGCAGGATAGCGCTTTAACTCTTTTTTCAGTTGAGAAATCAACCGTACGGCGCTGTTAATATCGGTATTCGGCAACAGTAAGAGAAACTCTTCCCCTCCCCAGCGCATCAAAGAATCTGATCGGCGCAAGGTTCCATTCATTAATGAAACAAAATGCTTCAGCACGGCATCGCCGACTAGATGACCAAAACTATCATTAATATTCTTGAAGTGATCTAGATCGATCAGGCAGATGGTCAATTCCTGATGGTAGCGTTGCGCATAACTCAGCTGTTTTGAAAAATGGATATAACCTGCACGCCGATTCAACAGACCGGTAAGGTGATCATAGCTCGCCTGTGATCTAAGCATCTCCTCTAACTGCTTACTGCGAGTAATATCGTGACACATGCCCACAACGCGTAATGCATTGCCATCAGCATCACGTTGGCACACCCGACCACGATCCCTCACCCAGATATATCCACCATCCCGCTTTCTGAGTTGATATTCAGCTTCATAGCGATCAGTCTGGCCTTCGACGTGTGCTTTCAACACCCCCATAACCCGCTCTCTATCGGTGTCATGAACGGCCTCAACCCACGTTTTCACATTGGGTTCCATCTCATCGGGAAGATAACCCAGCAGATGCTTTAACTGAGGCGAGAAAAACACCTCATCGGTGATGGTATTCCAATCCCACATACCGTCCGCCGCCTCATTCAAGGCATAGGTTAAACGTGCATCCCTAGTACGAAATGCTTCCCGTTGAGACGAGGTACGATCCAAATTACGAGCAATTGAAAGAAACAGCTCCTGACCTTCAAATTCAATCACCGAGGTGTAAACTTCGACGGGAAAATAGGTGCCATGCTGGTGATAATGACGACCAATAAAGGTAAATGCTTGAGGACGGGCAGCATAAATTAATTCGGCAATCTGTGCCCAGTGCTCCTCATTTTCGACGCCTTGCTGCAGTGAGATAACACTGTGTTGTAAGAGCTGTTCGCGACTCATGCCCAAATCTTGCCAAGCACAGGTGTTCGCATCAAGAACGCGAGAGGTTTGCGGCTCTAACACATAGATTGCATCGCTACAGCCTTCAAAAATAGCTTTATAGAATCCTTCCGGAAAGCATCGTGACATGATTGGTCCAAATATCCATTTTACGAATCAATACAGTGAGACTGATAATGCCGCAAAATCAAACAATAAAATATAGACCTGTCGGCATAAGCAGCATAATAGCATGTTTACAGCACATTTTTCTCCCGCTCTGCTCTTTCGAGCATTTTTTGCAATACCCGTGACACGGCCACAAAACCAAAGGTTGCCGTCACGCAAGTAGATGCACCAAAACCACCGCTACAGTCTAGTCGAGTATTACCATCAGTCACTGTTTTCATTTGACACACACTACCGTCAGGCTGCGGATACACCAGTTGCTCGGTAGAGTAGACGCAATCAACCGCAAATCGGCGACCACTTTTACTGAAATTGTAGTAGCGGCGCAATAACGAGCGAGTCTTAGCCGCCAATGGATCGTGATGGGTTTTGCTTAAGTCAGCAATATTTATTTGGGTTGGGTCTGTTTGCCCTCCCGCGCCACCCACTGTGATCACGGGGATTTTACTGCGTTTACAGTGAGCAATCAGCGCCGCTTTCTCTTTAACACTGTCAATACAGTCGATCACATAATCAAACTGCTTACCGATTAACTCAGGAATATTCTGCAACGTAATGAAGTCATCTACGACCTCAACCTGGCATTCAGGATTAATCAATCGAATCCGCTCGGCCATCGCCTCAGTTTTGGGCTCACCAATAGTGGTATTCAGGGTATGGATCTGACGATTGGTATTGGTGATACAGATATCATCGAGATCGATCAGTGTGATATGCCCAATAGCTGAGCGGGCTAATGCTTCCGCCGCCCATGATCCCACGCCACCAATACCGATGACACAGATATTTGCCTGTCGAAACAATTCGACGCCAGCCAGGCCATATAGCCGTTGAGTACCGCCAAATCGTTGATTAAAAGTGTCTGACATAAATAAAATTGTCTCTAAAAGTCATCTTCTGTCAATTCGGTCAGCACTGCATTACCGCAGCGTAGACAGTCACCTTCAACAAACACAACGCCCTTAAGCAGATATTCACGGGGATTGGTCATACCGAGATTAACCTCCTGACAATGATCACACCAAGTTTGTTGCAAAAAAGCGTGCTGTTCTTCCTCACTACGGGCATTAAAATCCCGTTCTATTCGTTCATTTTGCATGGTTTTACTCTTAGAGATAATGGTTACCGTCGGCAATAACGGCCTTTTATGATGTGCTTGTCATGATGCGCCAGGCCAAGCAAGGCTGGCCGGTGGCTTCCAATGCTCTAACTGCTGTTTTACCAAGGGCTGCAAAAAAAGCTCACCGATTGTCGGGTCACATAGATATTCACAACGCTGCCCCTGCCAGTCAAAGGCAATACTCCAAGCATGAAGATAACCTCGATCACCGGTTGCTGCAGATACGCTGTGATAGCGCTGATCACCCACAATCGCCGAACCGATACTTTTCAATGCTACACGCAACTGATGGGTTTTGCCCGTCAAGGGACGCAACAAAAACAACCGTAATCCCGGCTGGAGAGAACAACTAAAAAAACGGGTAATCGCTGGATTTTTCTGGCCGCTGGTCAGTTTCCAACTACCTCGTCGACTACGTTCCATATCCCCTTTAATCAGCCCCTGCTTTTTACGAGGTTTCTGATCAGATAGGGCAATATAGTATTTTTCGACGGTTCTCGCCTGAAACTGGCGCGACAGAATGGAGGCAGCCTCGGCATGACGTGCCAGAATCAGCAAGCCGGAGGTCATTTTATCTAACCGATGTACCAGATAAAGCGGACCACAGTTTAAATCTGCTGATATCTGCTGCAACAAACCCGTATCTTCTTGATCTCGATGCACAGAGACGCCTGGGGCTTTATTAATAATCAGATAATCAGGGGTCTGTACAATCACGGAATAAGCAGACATTAAAGTGATGTCCGCATCAAAAGAGCGACACGAAGGCCCGCAGAGAGTGGCCATGCCAATACAACCCGTTTAAATGGCGGGTCACCCAATGGGCTTCGGCATTGGTGCCTTCAATCGTTAATACCGCTATGGTCTGCTCAGGAAGATCGCCGGGAATCAATTCCAATTCATCCACTTCAGTGTAATGCGCTAACATTTCTAGTAACTCTGTTTCAGTTACATCAGAAGAAAAACCTGCCAGAATAATTTTCATAGTCACCCATAGTAAGATCAGAGGCCAAGTACCTGCTTAACAAAGGGAATCGTCACTTTGCGTTTGGCGCTCAATGAAGCTGAATCAAGCTTATCTAATAGCTTAAACAGATCTGACATACTGCGACTGGCCCGATGGATTAGAAACCATGCGACCTCTTCACTGATCGTAAACCCACGCCCTCTAGCACGTAATTGCAGGGCTTGCACCTTGCCATCATCATCAAGATTATGTACCTGAAACACCATCCCCCAACTAAGACGGGATGCTAAATCAGGCAAATTAAGGTTTAACTGTCGCGGCGCACGATCACCCGCAACCAGTAAACGATTGTTTTCAGCGCGAATACGGTTGAAGAAGTGAAATACACCCTCTTCCCAAGCTTTATTACCCGCGATGATTTGAATATGGTCAATACAAACCAGATCAAGATGTTCCATCCCGTCAAGGATACCCGGCCCCATATCCATCAATTCATCCAAGGGAAGATAGACCGCCGTACGGCCAACTGGATCCGAGGCATGACAAACCGCCTGCAGCAGGTGAGAACAACCACTATCACTGTTACCCCAAATATAGAGATACTGCTCGCCTTCACCGCGGGCAGCCTGATCTAGGGTACTGCAAAGCAATTCATTCCCCTGACAAAGGAAATTTTCAAATCGGGCATCATCCCTTAAGGTGATCCCTAGGGGGATCTGAAACGGCTCAGGACTACTCATCTATATCTATACTTATTGGCCAACAGTTGGGCACTGGGCCTTTTCTCACTTTTAAATTTCGGGTTTGCCAAGCTATATCACACCAAAAACATTTTTCGGTCTGTTCTTGTTGTCAGCAAGGTATTCTCTGCTCATGAGGACTGAGCGCTAAACCTCAAATCTCGTTATCCAATCCTACCCACCGCTTAACAATCATAAAGTTTACTACTTTTATAACCCTGATGCAGGTGACGAAGGAGCACCATAATAACCGCCGCAACGGGAAGTGCAATCAAAATCCCAACAAAACCAAACAGCTGACCACCGGCCATAATGGCAAAAATAACCGCGACGGGATGCAAGCCAATGCGATCGCCAACCAGCAATGGTGTTAGCACCATTCCTTCCAATGCTTGACCAATGGCAAATACCACGGCAACCCAAGCCAGCATGGTAACATCATTGAATTGCAACATGGCGGCTACACCGGCAGCCACAATACCCACAATAAAGCCCATATAAGGCACAATACTCGCTAAGCCGGCTAGCATCCCCACGAGCAAGGCTAAATCCAGTCCAACCGTCCACAGCCCCAATGCGTAGATAATGCCCAGCGCTAGCATCACCAGCAATTGACCTTTAATAAAGGCACCCAGCACCTCATCACATTCATTCGCCCAAAGGGTGACCTTTTTTTCTAAATTACGCGGTAATAAATAGCCAATTTTACCCATCATGACATCCCAGTCACGCAGCAGATAGAACATCACCACCGGAATAAGCACTAGATTAGCCACCCAAGCAGCCACCGCCAAACCCGACTCACCCACACTACTAAAGACCGTTTTAACCAAACTCCCAGTCTGCTGCCAGTGACCACTCATCAACGCTTGCAAGCTCTGTAGATCGAAACCCACCAATGAGATTCCGGTATTCGTCTCCAACCAGGGAATCCAGACCGTTTGAATCATGGTAAACACCTGGGGCACCATTTTAAGCATCACCTGTATCTGATAACCCAACTTAGGCAATAACCAGATTACCAATAACAGCAAAACAGTGGTCATCACCAGAAACACCACAACTACCGACAGAGTTCGGCTTAATCCCCGAGCCTCTAGGCGATCAGCCAATGGATCAGCTAGATAGGCTAGCAAGGCCGCAACAACAAATGGCGATAAGATAGGCTGCAACAAATAAAGTAAAAACGCCATTACCACAGCAAGAATAAGAAAAAACCAACGTTGCGAGTCACTCATATATACACCCTTTCAAAGCCAACAATTGATTCACACCGCGTAAACATGCGCGCTATCAGCATCGATCATTAATCCTGCCAGCGATAAGAATAAACAGCCTCGCCCGCTTCATGGTTTAGCCTTGGCATCGCCGACATACGGGGATTCAAACGAATCGCCTGCTCCAATGACTGGACACCGCCCTGAATTTCAACGCGAAAGAGCACTCGATCAGCTTCCACACGGCTGACCCGCACCTCATCAACCGGCGGTAACTGCTGTAGATAGTCCGTCAGCTGCAAAAAATCTTCTATATCGACTATATTAGTCACCTCGAGCTGCAAACCGGTTTCAATATAATTAAATTGAGTCGTCCCCAATGAAGCGAGCACTGTATCTGCAGACTCATTGATAACCTGCTTCAGTTGCTCTGATAAAGCACCGGTCGGCTTCATTGAATGGGATCTCCCCTGTTGCAACAATAACCATTCAGTTTGCCAGCCGCCGCCGCTACTCTGTATCAACCGACCAATCAAGATAGCATCAGGCTGGTAGCGTTGCGACGCTTGTTCAATAGGCTCACGAAAAAAGCCCCACAGATCACTCACATCCAGTGCGGTCTGATCATTCAAATCCAGTAGCGGCACATCCATGGGAATACCACGGACTTGGGCTTGCTCTGCCAGATCAGTATATATTTGGCTTTCCGGCGCCACATAATCCCGGGCTGTATTGCCGCGCTGCTGCGCCAACCAAACCAGCAAGACTGGACGGGCATGACCTACCGCCTTTAACCCCGCTTGCTGCAATAGCTGTTCGATCAACACGGGATCAAACTCCAACAATAACCGCTGCCCCAACACTTCACGACCATCGCCAGCCGATATCGGTGTTTGGGTTGCCTGATAACTAAACTGATTCAACCAAGCGGAAGGCTGCTGCAAGGCACTCGCCACCGACGGTTTATTAACCACATTACTCCGTCCAGATACCTTAACCAATACCGTTTTTAATCCCTGCATCAACTGTTCATTTGATGGTTCGGATAACTGTTCAGGTACCAACATTACAGCGCTATACAGCCCCTTTACCATGGCTGCCTGACTGAGGGAGCACAGGCCCGTCAACATCACTACCAGTAGACAGTTATAAAGCTTGCGTATCATGATCGTGGTTAAACTCCATTTTACTGCCCTACAGTCATTCTTGGCAGTCTGAAAAAAGTGACTTTTTAAGCGGCATAAACTTTAACACACAATAGCCCCCTCACCATCAACCTGATAGAATACGCGTCAAATTTTTTCAATCAGTCATCAGCCCGAACAGGTTCATACAAACTATGTCTGCAACTGACCATAACACTCCTATCAGCTACAAAGACGCTGGTGTCGATATCGATGCCGGAAACGCACTGGTAGATCGCATTAAAGGCGTTGCAAAACGCACCGCCCGTCCCGAAGTTATGGGTGGCCTAGGCGGCTTTGGTGCTCTATGCGAAATCCCAGAAGGTTATAAAAAGCCTGTACTGGTATCCGGCACCGACGGTGTAGGTACTAAGTTGCGTCTAGCAATGGACCTGAAAAAACACGATACCATCGGTATCGATCTCGTGGCTATGTGTGTCAACGATCTGATCGTTGCGGGGGCTGAGCCCTTATTTTTCTTGGATTACTATGCCACTGGCAAACTGAACATCGATATCGCTGCCGATGTTGTTACCGGCATTGGTGCAGGTTGTGAACTCGCCGGCGCAGCCCTTGTCGGTGGTGAAACCGCAGAAATGCCCGGCATGTATGAAGGCGAAGATTATGATCTCGCTGGTTTCTGTGTTGGCGTCGTTGAGAAAGATGACATTATCGATGGCTCTAAAGTCAGCGTTGGCGACAAAATCATCGCCCTACCTTCATCCGGCCCCCACTCCAACGGTTATTCTTTGATCCGCAAGATCATCGAAGTCCGCGGCGCCGATCTGAGCGGCACTGTCGATGGCAAACCGCTAACTGAAGCACTGCTTGAGCCAACCCGTATCTATGTCAAACCGGTATTGGAACTGATTAGAAACAGCCAGGTTAACGCCCTATCCCACATTACCGGTGGTGGTTTGCTGGAAAACATTCCCCGCGTACTGCCGCAAAATGCTAAAGCCGTTATCGATATTAATAGCTGGCAGATGCCGGAAGTATTCCGATGGATTCAAAAGCTGGGCAATGTCGATGCCCGCGAAATGTACCGCACCCTGAACTGCGGCATCGGCATGGTTATCTGTGTACCAGCCGAAACCGTTGACACCGCACTGCAGATTCTTACTGATGCCGGCGAAGCCCCCTTTATCGTGGGTGAGATTGCAACCGCCACTGAGGGCGAAGAACAGGTCGATCTATTGGGTCTGGAGGCCTAATAATGACAGACAAAAGCATTGTTGTTCTGATCTCCGGCAGCGGCTCAAACCTGCAAGCGATCATCGATGCTATCGCGAGCGGCCAGGTTGCTGGCCGCATCGCAGCGGTACTGAGTAATAAAGCAGAGGCCTTTGGTCTTGAACGGGCCAAAACAGCCGGCATTCCTCAAATCATCATTAATCACAAAGATTATGACAGCCGCGAAGATTTCGATCTGGCGATGATCGAGGCCATCGATACATACGCGCCAGATCTAATTGTACTCGCGGGTTTCATGCGCATACTCACCGCTGAGTTTGTCCGCCACTATCAAGGCCGGATGCTGAATATTCATCCATCCCTACTGCCGAAATACAAAGGACTACATACACATCAACGGGCGCTGGATGCCGGTGATGCCCAGCATGGTTGCACAGTTCATTTTGTCACCGAAGAACTAGATGGCGGCCCCTTAGCCATTCAAGCACCACTTAATATCCACGCCACCGATAATGCTGACAGTTTGCAACTGCGAGTTCACCGCGCCGAGCACGACATTTACCCGCTAGCGGTTGAATGGTTTTGCGCAGACCGCTTGTCACTATCGGTTTCAGGCGCTGTTCAGCTCGATGGCACTACCCTGCCACCTGAAGGATATCAATTCATTCAGGAGTAACCGATGCGATTTAGCAAACTACTTATCCCGACACTGCTGTTTATTTGCGCATTGCCGACACAGGCCTCTGAGCTATTCAAACCCTACAAGGCGGTTTACAAAGCCCAATGGGATATCGGCATTTCCTTTGGTGGCGATGCAATCAGTGAATTAACACGTAACGGCGATCGTTGGAAGCACACTCTTAACGCAACAGCGCTGATCGCTAAGGTCGACGAATTCACCGAATTCACCCTGCAGGACCAAAACGTATTACCACAGCATTATGAATATCATCGCAAAGTGATTGGTAATAATAAAAATGCAGTTCTGCAGTTTAATTGGAGCACCGGCACTGTGCTCAATGATATTGCCAAAAAACCCTGGACGATGAATATCCCCGCCGGTACACAGGACAAGCTTAGCTACCAAATGCAGATGCGCCTCGATCTGGCAGCAGGAAAAAAAGAACTGTCCTACCAAGTAGCCGATGGCGGAAAGATTAAAACCTACCCGTTCATTATTGTCGGAATGGAAACCGTCTCAACGGGGATTGGCTCCTTCGAGGCTGTAAAAATACAGCGTGATCGAGGCCCCGACAGTAACCGTGAAACCTTCCTGTGGTGCGCGCCAGAACTCGGCTATATGGTAGTAAAACTGCAACAGGTCGAAAAAAGCGGCAAGGAATACAGCTTACTCATCGACAAACTGGACTTTATGGAACCCTGATGACCCCATACGAACAACAGGCTGATTCAATGCATAACCAGCTGATCGCCATGGAAAACGGCGCTGAGCCCAATCAGTTATTTCTCTGTAGCTACTTACTCGGCCATATCAGCCTGGTTAGCGCTGAACAAGGCGACACTGCGTTACAGTTCAGACAGCAACTGGAACAGAGCCTAGAAGCTGCGTTCAAGATAGACCAACTCAGCGAGCAGGATATCAACGATATTCGCGCCCTTTGGCGACAACTAAGCGAGACCAGCGCATGAATTTCGAGAAAGAAGGTATTGTTTCCGTCTGGTATTCAACCACCGACTACTCCAGCATTCCTGACAGCTATTTTGAAGAAGATGAACAGGGGCTAGACCGCTGGGCCAAGAACTTTGAAATCACAGAATATGACCCTGAAAACATGGAAACCAACGGCTGCGAGAAAGGCACCGCACCGACTCGCGAGATTATTGCCCCCTGCTCTTGGTCATACTCCTATGGCGACGCCATCATTAAAAAGATCGAAAAGCTCGGCGATAAACAGGTCAGCTGGCTGATACTGCTGTTTGATTTTGAGTACCGCGCCAAGAAAACCCACATCTTTGAAGATGAATACGTCCACTTTGTCGGTTGCTTCCCCTATGACATGGAAGCTGGCAACCTAGAGTAACTGAACGGCTAACTAAGGATCAGGGCGAGCAGAAAGTGAGCATTCTGATCCTACCCCAAGCCAATTCAGTCATAAACGAAACTTAGCCAAACTGATCCGCCCATTCAATACCGCGACACCCTCCTCCTGCAATAGAGCCACTTGCTTTAGATAGCCCTCACTACCCACAGGCAAAGAGATTCGCCCACTGGCATTAACCACTCGAAACCAAGGCAACTTAGTGTCGCGAGGCAACTGACTAAGACACCGACCAACCATCCTCGCGGCCCCAGGAAGCCCTGCTAATTGCGCTACCTGCCCATAGGTCGCAACCTTGCCCTGCGGAATCGCCGCCACAATCTGCCAAATCACTTCATAGGCTGGATTCTGCACCACACTACTCTCCAACAAAAGCCCGATAAATTGATAAATTGATAAATATTACACCCATAAACCGATGTATACGCCAATATAATCGATAGCTATAGAAGCCGAAAGTCTAGCCTACCTGCTCGTTGCCACAAACATCACATCAAGCAGCTTAATTTAAGACAAAAAAAGGAGCCTAGATGACTCTAGGCTCCTTAAATGAGCATCATAAAATCGATGATTAGCTGCCATCTAGGGGAATAGACCGACAACCCTCATGCTCATCGTGACAGATCAAGGAAACCCACCGAAACCGCAATAAAGCGACCGATAGCAGAACATTCAGAGCTTAACCAGAAGGGGAAATAGGCATTAAACTCTGATACATTGACCATAAACACTCTTTCAGTATAGACGAAAACCGAACAATGAAGACAAACATGTCTATTATTTACTCAGCAGTTTACGCATACAGCCTAATATCACTGCTTTTAATAACCCCAAGCCAAGCCTCGGCATCGCAGATTCCAAACTTTGATCAGCAGGGCATTAAACAGTGGGAAACCGAAAACTTTGTCGACAAAACCCAGTATCGTCTAATAAAAGAAACCAACAACCAGATATTAGAAGCCCGCTCCGATAGTGCTGCATCCGGCCTTTTTTATAAAAAAACATTGCCGATAACGGCCAACACTCAGCTCAGCTGGCGCTGGAAAATCAGCGCAATCTGGCCCGACGCAGTTGAAACCAGTAAAGCAGGCGATGACTTTCCAGTACGCGTATACATCGTTGTCTCAGATGGCCCTTTTTTCTGGCAAAAACGCACCTTAGTTTATGTTTGGTCAAACAACAAACCGGTCAACAGCCGCTGGGACAACCCTTTCACCAACAGAGCACATATGTGGGCCATCGATAGTGGAGCCGACTTAATAGGACAGTGGACCGAACACCGCCGCACGATACAAGCAGACTTACAAACCGCGTTTAACAAAACCTACACTGAGATAGACGCTATTGCGATTATGACCGACAGCGATAATGGCGGCGCTAGCTTTCTCAGCTGGTATGATGACATTCAACTAAACTAGATAAGCCCCTCTGAGTCTCGGCAATAAAAAGTGGGCATTTATCTAACAATGCGCGTATAATACTGCGTTTTACAATTGCATTCCTTCCGGTACCTTCAAATATGTCAGACACACAAGTCGCATTCAGCGACCTTGATCTCCCCTCTTCCGTTCTTAAATCCATCACAGAGCTTGGCTATGAAACACCATCACCAATTCAAGCCGCATGTATCCCGCTATTACTGAACGGGCAGGATGTTCTGGGGATGGCACAAACAGGTACCGGTAAAACCGCTGCTTTTGCTTTACCTTTACTGAGCCGTATTGACCTGAAACTCAACAAACCTCAGGTTTTAGTGCTAGCACCAACACGCGAACTCGCGGTTCAGGTTGCTGAAGCGTTTCAAGCGTATGCACGTCACGTTCCTGGTTTCCACGTACTGCCTATCTACGGCGGCCAGAGCTATACCCTGCAGCTGAAACAACTGCGTCGTGGACCACATGTTGTTGTGGGCACACCAGGTCGCGTTATGGACCACTTGAATCGCGGTACACTGAAGCTTGATGAACTCAAAGCAATGGTACTCGATGAAGCCGACGAAATGCTCCGCATGGGCTTTATTGATGACGTTGAAACCATCATGGCCAAAACGCCAGCTGAACGTCAGACTGCATTATTTTCTGCCACCATGCCTGAGCAGATCCGTCGGATCACCAAGCGCTATATGCGCGATCCGCAAGAGATCAAAATTGCATCAAAAACGTCCACCATGGAAAATATCGATCAGCGTTGCTGGATCGTATCAGGTGTGAACAAACTGGATGCTCTAGTACGTATTCTGGAAACAGAAGATTGTGGCGGTATTATTATCTTCGCCCGTACTAAAACAGCTACCACCGAAATTGCTGAGAAGCTTGAAGCCCGCGGTTATTCCGCAGCAGCACTTAACGGTGATATGAACCAGCAGCTACGTGAACGCACCGTGCAACGCCTGAAAGACGCTAAGCTCGATATCGTTGTCGCAACCGATGTTGCCGCACGTGGTCTTGATGTTGAGCGTGTCGGCATGGTCATCAACTATGATATCCCTTACGACACCGAAGCCTACGTACACCGTATCGGCCGTACCGGCCGTGCTGGGCGTGATGGTAAGGCGATTCTCTTTGTTGCGCCACGGGAACGTCGCCTACTAAAACAGATTGAACAAGCGACCCGTCAGCCAATCAAACAGATGGATCTCCCTTCACGGGATATGGTTCAGAGCAAACGTCTAGAATCTTTCCGCGAACAGATCACCACTATCTTTAATGATGAAGATATGGGCACTTACCGCGAGCTGATCGACCAACTGGCCAGCGAAACCAAATTGGAAACACTGGATCTAGCCTCTGCCTTGCTATTTATGGCACAGAAAGAGAAACCATTGATTCTACCACCTGAGCCTGAACCTCGTGCTCGTCGTGAACGTGATAATGACCGTGACAGTGATCGCGGTGCTAAGCGCGAACGCATTGACTACGCCGATCTCGATGTATATCGTCTGGAAGTGGGTCGTAACGACGGCATACAGGTTAAAAACATCGTTGGTGCTATTGCCAATGAAGCGGACATTAACAGCCGCCATATCGGTGATATTCGCCTATTTGATGATTACAGTACTGTTCAGCTACCTAAAGGGATGCCGACCGAAGTATTGCAGCAACTCAAAGGCGTGTTTATCTGTCGCAAGAAGATCGATATCAGCCTGATGGAAGGTGAGATTGCTCGCCCTGCACCACGCAAACCACGTGGCGAGTTTAAAGGCAAAGGTCGCGGCACTAACGACCGCGGTGCACCTCGCAAGCCTCGTCCAAAGCGCGAAAGTTAATCGCGTCTAAGCGTTAAGAAACAGATTAAAAGGGAGCCTATTGGCTCTCTTTTTTTGTCTTTAACCTCCCCTTAATACCCCGTTAGCAAATCCCCCAAGCACCGGCAACATAACCCATTGAACCTGATCATGAAGCCGCAAAAATCTAACCAAGGATTCTGTTGCAACAGCGCGCTACCCTCTGCTAATCTCTAGCTAAATAAAGCGCGATAAACGCTTTCAGATAATTTAACAAAATAGGATATCCAGCCATCAGCATCAACAAACAGGGCAATAAAGGTAGCCATGTCACTTTCCCTGCCACACGTCAGCATCCTAAAATCATCTACAATAAAAAGCTGAAGCATCAGCTTTCATCGCCACACTCATCTGAACAGATAATTGTAATTTAAGGAAAGCCATCATGAAAAAAGCAATGACTGTAGTTTTCGCAATGACCTTTATGACTGCTCCTGCATTTGCCGATCAGCATGACCAAAACGACATCTCTGCAGAATATATTGCAGGCTTTCTTGCTGGCGCTAACCTTACCGATGGCGCAATTATTAAAAATATTAGCACTGGGGAAGAAAGTGAATTTTTGCAGCGCGCCTACCGCACCCGTTTAGGCAAAAAACACCCTAGTACACAGGTAACTTATTTGGCCGGCTTCTGCCTACCCGAGGGGATAGATGACAAAACGGTTATCAATAAAGTAACCGAAAAATTAAAAACCACCACCTACCCAGAGAAAACTCAGCGAGATATTATCGTTTATAACACCATCAAATCACTCTACCCTTGCAATGAGTAATCCTTTAATGCGAATCAACTCAATCACACATAGAACAACATCTACCTTATGTTTATGATACAAGCACAATTAAATAGCCGATTACAGAATTCAGGAGTCATCAATGAGACGTGTAGGTAAAGTCTATACCGCACCCTGGGAAAAAGCTTTTGCGACGATTCTAACACCTCTAGAGGAGTTCATTCATCGCCAGACCACCAGTGGCATCTTGCTGATGCTGTTTGCGGTTGTCGCACTCGTTATTGCCAACACACAATTAAGTGAAGGCTACCATCATATATTACAAACCAAATTTGTTATCGGCTTCGAAGGCTTTCAGCTGTCCAAAACCCTACACCACTGGATCAACGACGGTTTGATGGCGCTGTTTTTCCTAGTCGTCGGGCTCGAATTAAAACGCGAGATACTGGTGGGCGAACTGGCCAATATCAAACAAGCTTCACTGCCAATCATTGCAGCCGTCGGCGGCATGCTAATGCCAGCATTGATCTATGCTGCAATTAACTTAGAGGGGCACACCTTAATTGGCTGGGGCATACCCATGGCAACGGATATTGCTTTCGCCCTTGGCGCACTCGCGCTGTTGGGCAATCGGGTGCCGCAAAATCTACTGATGTTTCTAGTTGCACTGGCGATTGTCGATGACCTTGGTGCCGTGGTGGTCATTGCTGTGTTTTATACCGAAACAATTAACCTATCAGCATTGCTTACCGCTGCCTTTATGATCTTTATCCTGATCTGCTTCAACCTAGGCGGCGTCAGACGCATTCTACCCTACTCGCTTATTGGCGTTATCCTCTGGATTGCGATGCTAAAAAGCGGTGTGCACGCCACGCTTGCCGGTGTTTTACTTGCCTTTACCATTCCGATGAAACCCAAGTATGATCCGAAGCGATTTCTCACGTTAGTCAACGAGAGTGCCGCTCATATCAAAAGCATATTTGGACAAAATGAAAACATCATACTCAATGATGCATTAAGATCTCGGGTTCGTGCACTCGGCCAAGGGGTGTATAAAGTTCAAGCACCGGCTCAAGTACTCGAACATAAACTGCACCTACCATCGGCTTATCTAATCATTCCAATCTTCGCCCTTGCCAATGCCGGCGTGCCTATTAATTGGTCTGAATATGCCGAAGTGCTTTCACACCAAGTCACTCTGGGTATAGGTGCCGGTCTAATTTTTGGTAAGTTAATTGGCATCGCTGGATTTACATGGCTGGCCGTTAAACTGAAAGTCAGCGCTTTACCAAAAGGTCTGAATTTTGATCATATTATCGGTGTTGCGTTTATGGGGGGTATCGGCTTTACCATGTCGATATTCATCGCAGAACTAGGCTTTGCCCAATACCCATCAGACCTATTGATGGCTAAAACGGGCATCCTGTTTGCCTCATTGATCTCCGGTCTCATCGGCTTTGCGTGGCTGTACTTTAAAACCAGCAAAAAAGAAAAGTAATCCTCCACAGAAAAGAGAGCCTAAGGCTCTCTTTTCTCCACACCCTTCTATTACTTATCTCCCTTAAGCGAATCAATCATTGCCCCTGCTAAATCGACAGACGCTATGTTGTTTGGCCTATGGCCTTGAATTACAAAACCCTCACCCCAATTCAACTACTTGCTAGGGGTTTCAACTGATCACCAAGCCGTACAAGCCCCGATTCCAGAATACGAGCACACAGCCCTCCATAGCCTAACATCGAGGCCGCACCGCCCTGACCTAAGGCCTGATTCATCCGAACACAGGGATGACACAATGCGGTCGCCTCGAATACTGCAGCATCAATACTGAAGGTTTGATGCCGTAAGGCGTTAAGGTTGATACCACTGACCACTAAATTACGTCGCAGCAAACTCGGGTCTATCTGCTCGATACCCGTATAGGTTTCAATCAAACTAATAAACTCACTGGAGATCAGAGTGATCTGCCGCGCAGAACCCGGTGTTTTAGCACACCGATGATCACCCTCAAGGCCCAAACCCGCGAGCGCTTGCGCCTCATCAACCACCCACATCGCTTGTTTACGCCCGGGTCGTAAGCCGATCCACTCAAGCCGACCAGGCTTAAGATCTTTACCATAACGGGCAAACAGCTGCTTTTGAGTCATCGTGTTAGAACAACCCATCACCTTGTTGATCAATCATCTGCTTGGCTTTACGAATCACTTCGGCTGCACAACTTTCACTGGAGGGCAGCATATCAGCCCGAATAAACCGATGGCTCTGCTCCCCCTTAGTGATTAGCCCATTGACACGATAACCGCCATCTTCATGCACAGGTGCCGGTGTAATCGTGAACCCTTGATACTCTTCTGATGGCAATTCCTGCGGCACTTCCGGCTTTTGCTCCGCCGAACCAAAAAGTGATTTGATAGTAGAAAACAAACTCATAACAACTCCTTTAATAGATCAAACCAGAATACCTGCAGATAAGAATCAAACGCAATCAACAGGCACAAAAAAACCGCCGATAGGCGGTTTTTCTAACATCTAGTCATTAACAAGTAACGCATCACTCATAGCGACTAGAAAATCGCAGTGCGATTATTTCCAACCAGTTACTTCACGCAGACCGTCAGCGATCTGAGCGAGGGAACGAACAGTTTTAACACCAGCCGCTTCCAGAGCAGCAAACTTCTCGTCTGCTGTACCTTTACCACCAGAGATGATCGCGCCCGCATGACCCATACGCTTACCAGCAGGTGCAGTAACACCAGCGATGTAAGACACAACAGGCTTAGTTACGTTAGCTTTGATGTAAGCTGCCGCTTCTTCTTCAGCAGAACCACCGATCTCACCGATCATAACGATCGCTTCAGTCTGTGGATCGTTCTGGAACAGTTCCAGAATATCGATGAAGTTAGAACCTGGAATTGGGTCACCACCAATACCGACACAGGTAGACTGACCGAAACCAGCATCTGTAGTCTGCTTAACGGCTTCATAAGTCAGGGTACCGGAACGTGAAACGATACCGACCTTACCTGGCAGATGAATATGGCCTGGCATGATACCAATCTTACACTCTCCCGGAGTGATAACACCCGGGCAGTTTGGTCCGATCAGACGAACACCTAGATTGTCACATACCACTTTACATTCCAGCATATCAAGAACCGGGATGTGCTCAGTGATACAAACGATCAGTTTGATGCCGCTATTAGCCGCTTCAAGGATAGAATCCTTACAGAAAGGAGCCGGTACGTAGATAACCGATGCTTCAGCACCTGTCACTTCAACCGCTTCAGCGACTGTATTAAATACAGGCAGACCTAAATGCTCAGTACCGCCTTTACCCGGTGTAACACCACCGACCATTTTAGTACCGTAAGCAATCGCTTGTTCAGAGTGGAAGGTACCCTGACCACCAGTGAAACCCTGACAGATTACTTTGGTGTCTTTATTAATCAGAACGGACATTGTTATTTACCCTCCGCTGCTTTAACGGCTTGCTCTGCAGCATCTGTCAGGCTAGTCGCGGCAATGATAGCCAGACCAGACTCAGACAGCAGCTTAGAACCAAGCTCTGCATTGTTACCTTCCAGACGTACAACAACTGGTACTTTTACGCCTACTTCCTTAACTGCACCGATAATACCTTCAGCAATTAGATCGCAACGTACGATACCACCAAAGATGTTAACCAGAACGGCTTTAACCTTAGAGTCTTCAAGGATAATTTTGAAAGCCTCGGTAACACGCTCTTTAGTTGCGCCGCCACCAACGTCCAGGAAGTTAGCTGGGAAGCCGCCGAACAACGAAACGATATCCATCGTACCCATTGCCAGGCCTGCACCGTTAACCATGCAACCGATGGTACCATCCAGCGCTACATAGTTAAGCTCCCACTGAGCCGCGCGTGCTTCACGCTCGTCTTCTTGTGAAGGATCTTGCATCGCTTGCAGATCTTTATGACGGTAAACAGAGTTACCATCGATCGCTACTTTAGCATCCAAGCAGTGCAGGTTGCCTTCGGTAGTAATAACCAGCGGGTTGATTTCAAGCAGAGCCAGATCTTTCTCTTTGAACATCTTAGCCAGACCCAGGAAAATCTGAGTAAACTGCTTAATCTGAACGCCTTCAAGACCCAGTTTGAATGCCAGTTCACGCGCCTGATATGGCTGTGCACCGGTAACGGGATCAATCGTTGCTTTCAGAATTTTATCTGGCGTTTCTTCCGCAACCTTCTCGATCTCAACACCACCTTCAGTAGAGGCCATGAAGACAATACGACGAGATGAACGATCAACAACTGCACCCAGATATAGCTCATTAGCAATATCAGTGCAGTCTTCAACCAGAATTTTGGAAACGGGCTGACCATTAGCGTCAGTTTGGTAGGTTACTAGGTTTTTACCCAGCCAGTTGGCAGCAAATTCTTTTGCTTCAGCAGGAGAGTTGATCAGCTTTACGCCGCCAGCCTTACCGCGGCCACCTGCGTGAACCTGCGTTTTAACTACCCACTTATCACCGCCAATTTTCTCAGCAGCCGCCGCAGCAGCTTCTGGAGTATCTACCGCGATTCCTTTTGAAACCGGCAGACCATATTCGGCAAACAGCTGTTTACCTTGGTACTCATGAAGATTCATGCTCTAATCCGTCGTCTATTTCACACTTATCTAGGAACCTGCAAAAAGATAGGAGAGTGTATCCTTTCGCAGCCCAATTGCTTTAGATGATAAAAAAACCATCTGCCACAATAATCGGCCGGGAAGAACCCGGCCGAAATTTAAAATCTTATTGTACAGTGATTAACGCTTTTTGCGATTAGCCATATGGATAGCATGACCATCAACAGCTAAGGCTGCTTCATGGATCACTTCCGATACGGTTGGGTGCGCAAAGACAGTCAGCTGCAAATCTTCAGCAGTTGAACCAAATTCCATCGCTATTGCTGCCTGAGCAATCAACTCAGAAGCCATACCACCCACGATATGAACACCCAGAATACGGTCGGTCGCTTCATCGGCGATCATCTTAACGAAACCATCGGTATCATCGGCAGCCATCGCACGGCCAGAAGCAGCAAATGGGAATTTACCCACTTTGATTGCAACGCCAGCGGCTTTTAGCTCTTGCTCAGTCTTACCAACCCACGCCAATTCAGGATGAGTATAGATGATGCTAGGAATAACATCGTAGTTCATCTGTGCATGGTGGCCAGCAATAATATCAGCAACCATGATGCCTTCTTCAGATGCTTTGTGTGCCAGCATTGGACCACGTACAGAGTCACCAACCGCATACACGCCCGGTGCTTCAGTACGACACTGACCATCAACAAAGATAAAGCCACGCTCATCCAGTTTAACGCCAGAATCATCCGCCAACAGACCTTTAGTCAATGGACGACGACCAACAGCAACGATCAACTTATCGACAACCAGCTCTTTATCACCTTCAGCATCGGTATACTTCAGGGTCACTTCTTGACCATTGACCTCTGTACCGGTGCAACGTGCGCCCAATTTAATATCGAGGTTCTGTTTCTTAAAGACTTTGGCGGCTTCTTTAGCAACGTCTTTATCAGCCATTCCCAAGAATTCATCCATCGCTTCCAGTACAGTAACTTCAGTACCCAGACGCGCCCAAACAGAGCCCATCTCAAGACCGATAACACCGGCACCGATAACACCCAAACGTTTTGGCGTTTCGCTGATATTCAATGCGCCAACGTTATCCAGAATCAGTCCTTCAGTCAGCGGTGCTGGCGGAATTTCTACCGGTACAGAACCGGATGCCAGGATAACATTTTCAGCGGCATAAACAGTCTCAACACCATCAGCAGCGGTCACCTGAACCTGCTTATTCGCCAGCAACTTACCCATACCTTGGATAATAGTAACGCCGTTAGCTTTAAATAGACCGGCAACACCCATAGTAAGATTGCTAACAATCTTATTCTTACGGGCAACCATCTTCTCAACATCCATGGTGACATCACCCGTTTGGATGCCGTGCACGTCTGCGTGCTGTGTCTTGTGGAACTGATGAGTTGACTCAAGCAATGCTTTAGAAGGGATACAACCCACGTTGAGACAAGTACCTCCCAATACAGGAGCCCCTTTGTCATCAATCCATTTTTCAACACATGCAGTCTTCAGACCCAACTGTGCTGCGCGAATAGCGGCTACATAACCGCCAGGGCCTGCACCAATAACAATTACGTCAAATTTATCAGACATCTCTTTCCTACCTATCAATTCGGTTCTATTAATGGACTAGATTAAATTTCCAACAACATACGTGCAGGATCTTCCAGAAGGTCTTTAATAGTCACGAGAAATTGTACCGCTTCCTTACCATCAATCATACGATGGTCATAAGAGAGCGCCAGATACATCATAGGCAGAATTTCAACCTGTCCATTAACCGCCATTGGGCGATCTTGGATTTTGTGCATACCCATGATGGCAGTTTGTGGTGGATTCAGAATAGGCGTCGACATCAGAGAACCGAACACACCACCATTAGTAATGGTGAATGTACCGCCCTGCATATCATCAAGACCCAACTTGCCCTCACGACCGCGCTTACCAAAATCAGCAATAGTCGATTCAACATCGGCTAACGTCATACCATCTGTATCACGCAGAACAGGCACCATCAGGCCACGCTCTGTCGATACTGCAACACCGATATCCTGATAACCATGATAAACCATGTCGTTACCATCGATAGAAGCGTTAACCGCAGGGAAACGCTTCAGCGCTTCAGTCGCTGCTTTAACGAAGAAAGACATAAAGCCTAAACGAGTACCGTTATGGGTCTTCTCGAACAGATCTTTGTACTGCTTACGCAGTTCCATGATCGGCTTCATGTTAACTTCGTTATAAGTTGTCAGCATGGCCGCAGTTTGTTGCGCTTCAACCAAACGCTTAGCGATAGTGGCCCGCAGACGCGTCATTGGTACACGCTTCTCGATACGCTCACCACTAACAATATTCAGTGCCGCTGCATTATCAACTTTAACCGGTGCAGCGGGTGCTGCAGCTGGTTTGTTTTTCAGGAAGTTAACTACATCTTCCTTAGTGATACCGCCATTCTTGCCAGTACCCGGGATCTTGTTAGCATCCAGACCATTTTCTTCAATCAGCTTACGTGCTGCTGGACCTACTTTTTCAGCATCTGTTGGACCAGAAGCTTCAGCGGCTGCAGATGTTGCAGATGCTTCAGCTGGAGCAGAGGCCGCGGGAGCTGCAGACGCTGCTGCGCCGGCTTCAAAAATAGCCAGCACTTCTTCACTCAGTACAGTATCGCCTTCACCTTTGATGATCTCTTTGATCACACCATCAGTCGGCGCTACTACTTCCAATACCACTTTATCAGTTTCAATATCAACGATTAGCTCATCGGTGGCACAAGCCTCACCGGGCTGTTTGTGCCAGGTCGCTACAGTACCGTCGGCTACGGATTCAGGGAAGGTCGGCGTTTTGATTTCGATTGACATGTCTTTTCCTTTCTCAGTGCTACATAACAGGCTTTTTTATTCTGGCCTGTTAGCCATTGATTGCTTCATTAACCAGTTTTTCCTGCTGTTCAAGGTGTACAGAAATGTAACCTACGGCAGGAGCTGCGGCATGTGGACGACCCACACCTTCCATATGAATCTTGTCATTGTGACGAGCCAGTGCATGGCGCATATGATGCTGCGAACAATACCAAGCACCTTGGTTCATTGGCTCTTCTTGACACCAAACAGCAGACTCAAGGTTCGTGTAATCTTTGATCGCATCAAACATTTGATCTTCAGGGAACGGATACAGTTGCTCAATACGAATAATCGCAACATCATCCTTCTCTAGTTCAGCGCGGCGATTATACAGATCGTAGTAGACCTTACCGCTACACAGCACAAGACGTTTAACTTTCTTAGGATCCAAGGTATCGGTTTCAGCAATAACGGGATAGAAAGCCCCTTCGGACAGATCTTCCAGACTTGAAACGGCCTGCTTGTGACGCAACAGACTCTTCGGCGTCATGACCACCAACGGCTTACGCAGTGGGCGAACAATCTGACGACGCAGCAGATGGAACATCTGCGCAGGAGTCGTTGGAACACACACTTGAATATTGTGTTCTGCAGACAATTGCAGGAAACGCTCCAGACGCGCTGAAGAATGCTCAGGCCCCTGCCCTTCAAAGCCATGTGGCAACAGCATAGTCAAACCACATAAGCGTGCCCACTTGTGCTCACCACTGGTAATAAACTGATCGATAACAACCTGTGCACCGTTAGCAAAATCACCAAATTGAGCTTCCCAAATAACCAACGCATTCGGCATGGTAGTTGAGTAGCCATACTCAAAGGCCAATACCGCTTCCTCAGAGAGGAAAGAGTCATGCAGGGTTAATACAGGCTGATCAGCCGCAATATTTTTCAATGGCTCATAGACATCACCATTACGCTGATCATGCAATACCGCGTGACGGTGTGAGAACGTACCACGTCCCACATCTTGACCAGTCAAACGAACAGGGAAACCTTCAGCCAAAATAGTGGCATAAGCCAGTGATTCAGCCATACCCCAATTCAATTGCATTGCACCGACGGCCATACGTTTACGGTCATCGTAGATTTTTTGCACTTGACGCTGCACCTGGAAGCCTTCAGGCACTTCACAGATTTTAGTACCCAGCTCTTGCAGCAACTTGCTATCGACGCGGGTATCGCAATCAAATGACCACTGGTGACCTAGGTAAGGTGTCCAGTCTACAAACAGCTCTTGGTTAGGTTCGAGCACTAACGAATGCGTTACATGCTTGCCCTCTTCGAGATCCTTACGGTAGTCCAGTTCCAGCTGCTTGCTCTGTTCGGCGGAAAGCAGCCCTTCAGATATCAATTGCTGTGCATAGAGCTCACGGGTGGACTTCTGTACTTTGATCTGTTTGTACATCAATGGCTGCGTGCCTGACGGCTCATCCGCTTCGTTATGACCACGACGACGGTAGCAAACCAAATCAATAACTACGTCTTTCTTAAATTCAGTACGATAATCAACCGCCAACTGCGTAACAAAACGTACGGCTTCAGGGTCATCACCATTCACATGGAAGATTGGCGCCTGAACCATCTTAGCGATATCGGTACAGTATTCAGTTGAACGGGAGTCTTCCTGCTTGTTGGTGGTAAAACCAACTTGGTTATTCACAACAATGTGAATGGTACCACCGGTCTTATAAGCACGGGTCTGAGACATCTGGAACGTCTCCATCACCACGCCTTGACCCGCAAACGCTTGGTCACCGTGAATATTCACAGGGACAACCGTCGTACCGACCGCATCTTCACGACGATCTTGACGGGCACGCACAGAGCCTTCAACAACTGGTGAAGAAATTTCCAAGTGGGATGGGTTAAACGCCATCGCGAGGTGAACTTCACCACCACCGGTCATCACATTCGACGAGAAACCTTGGTGGTATTTAACATCACCTGACGTTTCCAGCGTTTTCTTGCCTTCAAACTCACCAAACAGTTCAGTAGGACTCTTACCGAAAATATTCACCAAGGTATTCAAACGTCCACGGTGAGCCATGCCGATCACAACTTCACGGGCACCCTGCTTTCCAGCACGTTGAATCAATGTATTCAGTGAAACAATCAGTGATTCACCGCCTTCAAGACCGAAACGTTTAGCCCCCGCAAAGCGAGAACCTAAATATTTCTCTAAACCTTCGGCAGCTGTCAGACGTTCAAGCACCATCATCTTTCTATCGGCATCGACAGATGGATGAGAGCGAACAGGTTCTAAGCGGGACTGAATCCAACGTTTTTCCTGAGTATCAACGATATGCATATACTCAGCACCCACTGTTGTACAGTAGGTTTTCTTAAGATCATCAAGGATCTCTTTAAGCGTCGCTTCTTCACCACCAAAAAACAGTGAACCTGTTTGGAAGGTCGTATCGAAATCAGCTTCAGACAGCTCATGAAAACGCGGATCGAGATCCGGCACCGGCTCACGTTTACTCAGGTCCAACGGATCAATATCCGCTGCCTGATGACCACGTACCCGGTAAGCATTAATCATCCGTAACACACGGATCTGCTTTTGCTCATGATCAGAGCTATTACCGCTGCCATTGGCAGTTGCGGCATGACGCTGATGTTGGGCCAAATAGAGGAAATGATCCCGAACCGGAGAATGTGGAACATCCTGGGTCAGGTTGTCGCCGACTTTGGGTAGTCGATCAAATTCTTCACGCCATTCCTGAGGAATCGCGTTGGGGTCCATCAGATAGGATTCATATAGCTGCTCAATGTAAGATAGGTTGCCACCGTATAGATGGGCATTCTTCCACATCAGCTCCATTATGCCTTCTTGCATTCTTGATCACCCTGGCTCAGGGGTACTTTGGAAGAACAGGATGCACCACGTCCTGTCCAACTGGCCTGTTGGGCCGTCCCCTGTTTAGTTACCGTTATTATTTCTCACGTCTATGCCCTGTTAGAGGTACAGAGCATACGGGACGTGATTCTACGCTTTTTAACGCTTGGTTCATATATCAATGCAGAGGGAATTCTAAAAACTTTCCATACAAACGGATATAAGTCTTTTGACTAGTACCCAAAAATTCCTTAAAAAAAAGCGGCTCCAACAGGAGCCGCCTTATTTTTGCAATTAGGTCGCTTGTGCAAGCAACATATTGCGGATCTTACCAATTGCCTTGGTCGGGTTGAGTCCCTTAGGGCAAACTGCGACACAGTTCATGATGCTATGGCAGCGGAAGACACTGAATGGATCATCCAATTCAGCCAATCGTTGCTCCGTTGCAGTATCACGACTATCTGCCAAGAAACGGTAAGCCTGGAGCAAACCAGACGGACCAATAAACTTGTCAGGGTTCCACCAGAACGATGGACATGCTGTAGAACAACATGCGCACAAAATACACTCATAAAGACCATCGATCTCAGCACGCTCTTCTGGCGACTGTAGACGCTCAATAGCCGGCGGCGGCGTATCGTTGAGCAAGAACGGTTTGATCTTTTCGTATTGTGTGTAGAACTGAGTCATATCGACAACCAGGTCACGAATTACCGGAAGACCCGGCAATGGACGTAAAACCAGCTTATCATTCTCAACAACATCAGATAATGGCGTAATACATGCCAGACCATTCAGGCCGTTCATGTTCATACCATCTGAGCCACATACACCTTCACGACATGAACGACGATATCCTAACGTCGGATCTTTGTCCTTCAGTAATTGCAGCAGATCCAGAACCATGATGTCCTTTCCACCCGGGATATCAATATGGATATCCTGCATGTAAGGCGCATCATCGATCTCAGGATTATAGCGATATACACTTACCAGCATCGTAACAACCCCTTAGTAAGTTCGAACTTTTGGTGGGAATGCATCCATGGTCTTCGGAGCAAAGTTAACATCACGTTTAGTGATCTCTTTGGTCTTCGGATCAAACATTGAGTGGCATAACCAGTTGACGTCATCACGTTCAGTATAATCATTACGGGCGTGAGCTCCGCGACTTTCTGTCCGTGTCAGCGCTGCGATAGCCGTCGCTTCTGCAACTTCCATCAGGTTTTCCAGCTCAAGCGCTTCGATGCGTGCAGTATTGAAAGACTTAGACTTATCTTCAAGGTGCAGATTAGAGACGCGCGTACGGATCTCCTTCAGCATCTCAAGGCCTTTCTCCATGCTTTCGCCTTCGCGGAATACACCGAAGTACAGTTGCATCGTTTTCTGAAGATCAGCACGAACCTCAGAAACACGCTCACCACCGGTAGAATTGTTCAGACGATTCAGACGTGCCATCGCTTGTTCAATATCAGCTTCAGTCGCATCATCAACAGCATAGCCTTCAGCCATCTGCTTCTCGATCTGAATACCCGCAGCACGACCAAATACAACCAAGTCGAGCAGAGAGTTACCACCTAAGCGGTTAGCACCATGTACGGATACACAGGCCACTTCACCACAGGCGAACAGACCATCAATAATATGATCATTACCATCAGCATCGCGACCAATCGCTTGACCACCAACATTGGTAGCAACGCCACCCATCTGGTAGTGACACGTCGGTACAACAGGCACAGGCTCTTTAACTGGATCGGCATGAGCGAATGTCTTAGACAGTTCACAGATACCAGGCAGACGGGAGTGCAATACTTCCTCACCCAGGTGATCCAGCTTCAGGAATACATGATCGCCATCTTCACCACAACCACGGCCAGCCAAAATCTCTAGAACCATAGAACGTGCAACAACGTCACGACCCGCTAGGTCTTTCGCGTTAGGCGCATAGCGCTCCATGAAGCGTTCACCGTCTTTATTGACTAAGTAACCACCTTCACCACGACAACCTTCAGTCACTAACACACCCGCACCAGCAATACCGGTTGGGTGGAACTGCCACATCTCCATATCCTGAGCAGGTACACCCGCACGCAGAGACATACCCATACCGTCACCGGTATTGATCAGAGCATTGGTAGTAGACTGGAAGATACGTCCAGCACCGCCGGTTGCAAGCACTGTTGCTTTCGCTTTAACGTAAACCGTTTCACCGGTTTCGATACAGATAGCGATAACACCAACAACGGCACCATCCTTATTTTTTACCAAATCAACCGCATACCATTCATTCAGGAAGGTAGTCCCGGCTTTCATGTTCGCTTGATACAGCGTGTGCAGCAGTGCGTGACCGGTACGGTCGGCAGCAGCACAGGTACGAGCAGCCTGGCCGCCCTCACCAAAGTTTTTAGACTGACCACCAAACGGACGCTGGTAGATACGGCCTTCTTCAGTACGAGAGAATGGCAGACCCATATGGTCTAGCTCAAACACCGCCTGAGGGCCAACAGAACACATGTATTCAATAGCGTCTTGGTCACCGATATAATCGGAACCCTTAACGGTATCGTACATGTGCCAGCGCCAGTCATCATTAGGATCAACACTCGCAATCGCACAGGTAATACCACCCTGAGCCGATACGGTGTGCGAACGGGTTGGAAATACTTTCGTAATACACGCGGTATTCAGGCCACCTTGAGCCAATTGCAGTGCAGCGCGCATTCCGGCACCACCACCACCAATGACAATACCATCAAAAGTCAGCGTACGTATCTTGCTGCTCATCTTACACTCCCCACAGAATCTGAATGCCCCAGACGACGTATATAAACGTCAACAGACCACAAAAGGCCTGAAATAAGAAGCGAATGCCGGTCGGCTTAATGTAGTCAGTCGAAATTGACCACATACCAATCCAGGCGTGAGACGCCATAGACAGTAAAGCTAGCAGCGTAAAAATACGCATTGACGTACATTCGAACAACTCACTCCACTGCTGATAATCTAAATTTGGATTAAACAGCATGTAGCCCATCATAAAGACAGTAAATGCAAGAAGCACAACAGCAGTTACACGCTGAATCATCCAGTCGTATAGTCCGCTTCGGCCAAAACTTGTAATTGAAGTTACCATATCCATACTCCTGCCAGAAGAATAGCAACAACTGCGATCGCCAAAGTAGCTTTGGCAGCGATCTGAGCGGTGTCTAATTCTTCACAATAACCAAAATCCATTACCAGATGTTTGATACCGGCAAAGAAGTGATACAGCAACGCTGAAACCAATCCCCACGCAATCAGCTTCGCAAAGAAGCTCTCAGTCAACATCTGCGCAGCGGCTTCAAAGCCTTGCTCAGATTCAAGAGACATTCCAAGTGCATAGAGCATGAAGAAAGCGCCAAAGAACAACGCTAGCCCCGTCGCACGGTGCAGTATGGAAGTGATAGCCGGAAGTGGCTGTTTAATAGTTCGTAGATCTAAGTTTACGGGTCTTTTCTCGTTCACGGCTCTTGTTCACACTTATGTTAAGCCCAATTGCAGGGCCAGGTTGTTAAAGGTAGTGTACAAAGACAAAGATAAGTACCTCGGTCCAGCGCCTGCACCCCATCCCGAAATGAGCAATGCAAGCTGGAAACGGAGTATACCAGCAAATTGCCGCAATACAATTAACCAACACGGCTTCTACGTCTATTGTCTAGTGTTTTATTTACTGAACACAATGCTTTTAACGCCTACAACCAAATGACTATTCAGCTCTTTTAAATTTCCTGTTAACACCTGATTACAAGGGGTTAGCCCATTGTTGCAATGCAATAAAAGCCAGTGCAATTGAATTGACAAACAGATTCAACTCACTATAGTGTCAGGGTCCTGTTATGAGCTAAGCCCTTTAGAGTTTGACTAATTTATTAGGGCCAAACGCTCGCAGGATTAACTGCAAACCCTGCTGTGGCGATAAATACTCTTACTACAATTTATAAAGTCATTCAGATTAAACAGAAATGATAGGAGCCTATAATGGCTGACAAAAAAGCACGCTTAACAGTCGACGGCATCGACGAGGTTTTCGAATTACCGGTATACGCCGGTACAATGGGACCTGATGTTATTGATGTTCGCGCCCTGACTGGTAAAGGCCTGTTCACTTACGACCCAGGCTTTGTTTCTACCGCGGCTTGTGATTCCGCTATTACCTATATCGATGGCGGCAAAGGCGTACTACTGCACGGCGGTTACCCCATTGAGCAATTAGCAGATAACTCTGACTACCTCGAAGTATGCTTCCTGCTGCTGAATGGTGAATTACCGACTCCTGAACAAAAGCAAACATTTGTAGACACTGTTAAGAACCACACCATGGTTCACGAACAGATGCTCCACTTTTTTAACGGCTTTCGTCGTGATGCTCACCCAATGGCGATTATGGTCGGTGTTGTTGGTGCTCTGTCTGCTTTCTATCACGACTCTCTGGACATCGATGATGCTCATCACCGCGAAGTTTGCGCTTACCGCTTAATTGCGAAGATGCCGACTATTGCGGCTATGTGTTACAAATACAGTATCGGCCAACCATTCCAGTATCCACGTAACGATCTGGATTATGCCGACAACTTCCTGCAAATGATGTTTGGTAACCCATGCTCAGATTATGTAACCAACCCGACCTTGGCCAAAGCAATGGACAAGATCTTCCTGTTACATGCAGACCATGAACAAAACGCCTCGACTTCTACGGTACGTCTAGCCGGCTCTTCAGGTGCTAACCCATTTGCTTGTATTTCTGCTGGTATTGCAGCACTTTGGGGGCCTGCTCACGGTGGCGCTAACGAAGCCGTTCTGACCATGCTGAGCGAGATTGGTGATGAATCCAACATCGAAGAGTTCATTCAGCGCGCTAAAGACCCTGAAGACTCTTTCCGCCTGATGGGCTTTGGTCACCGGGTTTACCGTAACTTTGACCCACGCGCTAAGGTTATGAAGCAAACCTGCGACGAAGTTCTGGCTGAACTGGGTATCGAAAACGACCCTCTGCTGAAAATCGCCAAACGCCTTGAACAGATCGCACTGGAAGACCAATACTTCGTGGATCGTAAACTCTATCCAAACGTTGATTTCTATTCCGGTATCATTCTGAAAGCAGTAGGTATTCCAACTAACATGTTCACTGTAATTTTTGCAGTGTCACGTACCATCGGTTGGATCTCCCACTGGAGTGAATTCCACAGCAGCCCGAATAAAATCGGCCGTCCACGTCAGCTGTACACTGGACCTGTTAAACGCGACTACCCTAAAAAGTAAGCCGCCCCACCAAAAAAAGCCGCATCTGCGGCTTTTTTTATACCTATTCTCAATAGCCAATCTAAAGCACTTGCCTCGACCAAACCTCGCCCGATTATTAGCAGCAACCCAAGCCGGCAGGCAATCGACCTAACCGCATTCCTTTCTTTCACTTAAAGCCCTATAAACTATCGACCCCTAACCCTCACAAGCCACACTCAGGCCCAGTTATACACGCCAACCACACCCACAGAGAAGCCACCGAGAAGCTCACCCCTCGTTGAGCGCCCTCATAGTCGCAAAAAAACCAGGCAAGCCTGGTTTTTCTGATGAATCATTAAAGTATATCTAATGGTTTGATAACCTAGGATTAATCTTCCGATACCGATTCAATTTTATGAATAGAAAGGTCGGCACCATTAAACTCATCTTCTTCATCGAGGCGTAACCCCATCACCACCTTCAAACCACCATACACGATACCGCCGCCAATCAACGCAACAGCAATACCCATCCCAGTACCGACCACCTGCGTCAGCAGACTTACACCACCTAAACCCCCAAGAGAGACTGAGCCAAAGATACCGGCTGCAATCCCGCCCCAAGCACCACAGAGGCCGTGCAATGGCCATACACCGAGTACATCATCAATCTTCCAACGATTCTGTACGACGGTAAACATCCAGACAAACAGCCCCCCTGCTACACCACCAATCATCAGCGCACCAATAGGATGGACAATATCTGAACCCGCACAGATCGCCACCAACCCCGCTAAAGGACCATTATGAATAAAACCAGGGTCATTTTTACCCACCAACAATGACACAATAATACCGCCAACCATTGCCATCAGACTGTTCACCGCGACCAACCCAGATATACCCTCCAAGGTCTGCGCTGACATCACATTAAAACCAAACCAACCGATACATAGAATCCACGCACCCAGCGCCAAAAACGGGATATTCGATGGTGGAAACGCCACCAATTTACCGCCACGGTAACGTCCCTTACGAATCCCCAACATAATGACAGCAACCAGACCCAGCCAGCCGCCGACACCATGCACCACAACCGACCCAGCAAAGTCATGAAAAGCAGCACCAAAAGAAGCCTCCAGCCAATCCTGAACGCCATAATTACCGTTCCAGATAATGCCTTCAAAAAACGGATAAACGAACGCTACGATTAACGAAGAGGCAATCAAAAAAGGCCAGAACCGCGCTCGCTCGGCAATACCGCCTGACACAATGGCAGGAATAGCCGCCGCAAAAGTGAGCAGAAAGAAAAACTTCACTAATTCATAGCCATTTCCTTGAGATAACGTTTCCGCATCCTGAAAAAATGTCACGTCGTACGCGACCCAGTAGCCGATAAAAAAATAGGCTACTGCGGAAAAACCGAAGTCAGTCATGATTTTCACCAACGCATTGACTTGGTTTTTCTGACGTACAGTACCGACCTCAAGAAAGGCAAATCCCGCATGCATGGCGAACACCATGATCGCCCCCATCAGAATAAACAACGTATTTGAACTCTGAACCAGTGTTTCTACAGCACTATTAACGCTTTCCACGGAGATCTCCTGCCAACTTACGCACTCATTTAAGGCCAATAATAATATTAAGCCCTTCAATGGTGCGAGATAGATTTATTAGAATAGTTTTGGATGCTGGCAATCATCCCTATACATAGCATAAATACAGGGATCTATTGGTAATAGCCAAAATCGCTCCAAAAATGTGCGTTATATTAAGCAGAGACCATGCCAACACTTACAACGCACCAACTAAAAGCAGCGAGTTCGCCAAAAAAAAAACCACCTTGCGGTGGTTTTTTCAATGACAATGCCGAATATCAGACGTCCTCGATCTCCGGCTTAGCGGATATCTCAAAGCACTGATGGATTTTACTGTTACGTTTAAAATCCAGATCAATGGTCTTACGCGTAATATCAACCACCTGATAGCGCTCAGACAAGGCCGGATCAATTTTAAAGCGGCGATAGTTATTCGAGAAAATCAGCTTACCCTCCGGACGCAATAAGCCCATCGCAAGATTGATCAAATCGGCATGGTCGCGCTGCACATCAAACACGTCATGCATCCGCTTAGAGTTTGAGAAGGTTGGCGGATCCATAAAGATCAGATCATAGCCCTCGCCTTTCTGTGCCCGCAGCCATTTGATGCAATCTTCCTGAAGAAAGTGATTCCGCGCTTCAGCAAAACCATTCAAGGCGAAGTTTTTCTTAGCCCAGTTCATATAGGTGGCTGACATGTCGATACTGGTGGTCGAGCGTGCACCACCTTTGGCAGCGTGCAGCGAAGCTGTGCCGGTATAACTAAAGAGATTAAGGAAATCTTTGCCTTTAGCCTCTTGCTGAATCTGCAAACGAATCGGCCGATGATCCAAAAACAAACCGGTATCAAGATAATCATCTAGGTTAACCAGAATACGGCATCCCCCTTCGGTGACATCAATAAAACGTTCGGTTTGATCCTGCTTTTCATATTGATTTGTCCCCTGCTGCTTCCGACGCTGCTTGAGGATAATATTCTCAGCGGGGATATTCAGCACCGACGGCAGCACGGCAACAATTTCTTGTAAACGCGCAAACGCCTTAACCACATCCACACTCTTAGGTGCCTGATATTCCTGCACATGCACCCAGTCATTATAGATATCGATGGCTGCAGAATACTCCGGCAGATCGGCATCGTATAAACGGTAACAGTTGATATTCTGACGTTTAGCCCACTTGCTTAACTGCTTCAGATTTTTGCTCAATCGATTGGCTAACATCTGCGCACCATCGCTTAATACAACAGGCGCAGCTTCTACCGCCTCATCAACGGATTCCGTTACCGCCTCAGGCATAGCCTTCGCGACCAACACAGGCTTATTGGCCGCCGTGATCTCTTTCTCGCTACGGGCGCGGATATTAAAAATCTGTAGCTGGCTGGGGATAGCACCGTTATACAGTTTGTAAGTTTTATCCGACGCCAACTTCATCATCTTGCAAAGCTCAGGGTTGCCAGTAAAGACAGCAGCCTGCCAACCGGTAAACTCTGCCTTTAGACGCTCGCCTAAATGCTGATACAAGAAAAACAGTGTCGGCTCGTCGCCTAAACGCTCACCATAAGGTGGGTTGGTCAGTACCAACCCGGCAGTATCGATGGCCGGATGTGATAACCGAGATAGCTCGCGACGCTCCAGATGAATCAGATCCTCCACTCCGGCTCGACGGGCATTATCCCGCGCAATGCCCAACACCTTCGCATCGGCATCAAAGCCCTCAAAACGGCTCGTCACCTGTTTGAGACCCACCTCACGACGCTCCCGCGCTTCCTCTAACAGACTTTGCCAAAGAACGTTATTATGCTGAGTCCAGTAAGTAAAACCGTAATCGCGACGCAACAACCCTGGGGCAATATCCGCCGCCATCAACACCCCTTCAATCAGTAGGGTGCCAGAGCCACACATAGGATCCAGCAACGCCTGTCCCTGAGCAGCCTTCTCCGGCCAACCGCAACGATATAGTAATGCGGCCGCAAGGTTTTCTTTCATCGGCGCAGCGCCGGACTGTAAACGGTAACCACGGCGGTGCAGACTGTCACCGGAGATATCCACGGCGATAGTCGCCTCCCCTCGCTGCAGGTGAACATTGACCCGCAGATCAGGTTTCAACCGGTCTACTGATGGTCGACGACCGGTTTCATCACGAATCTGATCGACAATGGCATCTTTAACTTTTTGTGAGCCAAAGCGGCTATGGTTAATACCTTCAGACTGTCCGGTAAAATCGATGATTAGCGTCCCCTCAGGGCGCATATGTTCCAACCACTTGACCTCCTGAACGCCGCGATAAAGCGCTGCGGCGGTTTCAGCCGGACAACGGTGCAGCTCAAACAAGACACGGTTAGCCACACGCGACCATAAACAGGTGCGATAAGCGGCCTCTAAGCCGCCAGAAAAATAAACACCGGCCAAGGTTTGCTTTGGCGCTTCAACATTCAGGGCCTGAAGCTCATCAAACAGAACAGGCTCCAGTCCTTTCGGACAGGTAGCAAAGAATTTCATACTCAGGGAATACCTCTTTTAAGAACAGGCATATTAACGGCAAACGCATTTAAGACCAATGACTAAGATGCCAATTCAAAGAAAACTATAATAAAGTGAATTTTTTTCAATCAGGCTTAGTTGTTTTAGCCACACTACGCAAGCCTTTGAAGTCATGCTCTTTTTGCACATGCGTTTGTGAAAATTTAATTAAAAACTGATTCTTGATACTTTTTTTTAATTACACACAGGAAACCATTTCCGCCATTGTGAATCACAGTAGATAACACCAACGACAGGAGAGATATGTCACTGTAACCGGACCTACTGAGATGATGACAGGTAGCAAGCTTAACATTGAGCTTTAATACCTCGTTGATCACCACGGTAATCCGCCCGAAAACATTAAGCACTATATAGAGGCATCTTTACATGAAGAGACAAAAACGTGATCGTTCTTCAGTACTTTTCAACCGCGGCTTCACAGCCGGACTCGTAGGCAAATCCAAAGACGAGTGCCCAGTCACTCTTGGCGACCTCAGGAACCACTGGTTAAGTGGTTGGCGTGAGGGCCGTGAAGCACATTGGGATGGTCAGTCGGGTGTCTCGGCCATACATATTAATCCCTCTTTACATTAACCTAGCACTGCAATACTAACGTAACCGGTAATACTCATTAAAAAGGTTATTACATAAACAAAGAAAGGCTCCTGAGGAGCCTTTCTTTAGTCTGATCATCCGCTAGCGAATAACGGGCAATACTGCTGTTTTCAACAACTTAATCGCCGCTGTTATAAACTACGATTAAGTTCTGCAATCGCCTTAACCGACTCAGCGATGAGTTCAGGTCCGCGGTAGATAAAACCGCTATAAACCTGCACCAATGAAGCGCCGGCCTCAATTTTTTCTGCCGCGTCAAAACCATTGGTAATACCGCCCACACCAATAATAGGCAGTGCGCCACCCAATTCACGAGAAAGAATGCGAATCGCTTTTGTCGCGGCATTACGCACCGGCACACCACTTAAGCCGCCCGCTTCTTGCGCCACCGGAGAATCCTCAACACCGGCCCGTGAAAGCGTTGTATTCGTTGCAATCACACCATCCATCTCATAGGACTTAAGCGCGGCAGCCACCAGCCCAAACTCTTCTTCGCTCATATCGGGAGCAATCTTAACCGCCACGGGTACATATTTACCATGCAACAGCGCCAAACGAGCTTGCTCTGTTTTCAGCGCGGCCAACAACTCATTCAGTGAATCACCAAACTGCAAAGAGCGAAGTCCTGGGGTATTCGGCGAAGACACATTGACCGTAATATAGGTCGCCTTGTCATACACTTTACGCATGCAGATGAGGTAATCATCAATCGCATTTTCTACCGCTGTATCGAAGTTTTTGCCGATATTAATGCCGAGGATGCCGTCGTAACGACTCTTTTCAATATTTTTGAGTAGCGTATCCACACCCTGATTATTAAACCCCATACGGTTGATAATCGCTTGGTGCTCAGGGATACGAAATAAACGCGGTTTAGGGTTACCGGGTTGCGGCCGTGGTGTCACGGTCCCCACCTCGACAAAACCAAACCCAAGTGCTGCCATACCATCAATTGCAATACCGTTCTTATCCAAGCCTGCCGCCAACCCTACAGGGTTCGGAAACTTAATCCCCATAACATCGACTGGCTGACTCAGCGTTTTACAACGAATAAGTGAATTTAATCCGACACTGGCCATCAGGTTAAGACTGTTCAAAGACAGATCATGGGCTGTTTCAGGGTCGAGCTTAAACAACAACGATCGGGCAGCTTGATAGAGCATGAAATACCACAGGTCAATTTAAAGTGCGGGCATTATAAGCAATGTCGCCGGCACTGTAAAAAAATCAAAGCCGTTCTATGGCACTGAACTTACCAGACTGGGTAAAAGAGATACGAAAACTCCCCTGAATACCGTTATGTAACAGGTAAGGCTGCAACAATGATGATGGAAACCGAACCCGTCGGCCATCACGGCTTCTTGCTACCACATCTTTTACCTCTTGCCGGTAATGGGCGAGATATTGTTCAGCGGTTAAACTGATATCGACGATTATAGACTGCATATACTCAGCACTTAAGACCGACTCCGCGGCCTACATTATGATTTTCACGGCTATTTTACGGTGAGCGTTCAGATCGAGCTATCGGTTTTATATCGCGACCTCCCGCAAGCCAATCACTCGGCGGTTACGACACTCAATGATGTTTGTTCGCACCCTGACCGTTCAGGATTCTGAATATAGCAAAAACAATAGCTTATAAAACCCCAAAAGATATCTTTTACTTCTATTTTTCAGTTATGCTAACGTATCAACAGCGGCATCACAGCCGCCAGCGGCCCCTCAAAACCCGCCACATAACTCTTGGAGCCGGACAGACAACCGGAGATAAAGCCACTTATGTCGCATTTGTTTCACCATACCCGTTTACTTGTTACCGTCATCTTTGCCTTTGTTTCTTTTCCGGTGTGCGCCGAATTTAGTGTCTACCCGGATCGATTCTCTATCACCGAAGGTGAAACTATCCTACTCACGGTAGAAGTAGATCAACGCACAGCCAGCCGGCCCGACTTTTCGCCACTGACGCAAGACTTTCATTTCCTCGGCAGCAAGCAGATGACTGTCTCTAGTTATGCTAATGGCGAAAACCAAAACACTACCCGTTGGAAAATACTGTTACGCCCACGTCGTGCTGGCGATCTACAGATCCCCGCGCTCCAGATGAACAACGAGTTTAGCCAGCCACAACTGATCAGCGTCGCAGGCACAAGTGGCGCTGCAGCGCTTGTCAGTCATGATGATTATCTCGAAAGCTCCGTCGATAGCAACGAGGTGTATCAAAATAGCCAACTGCTTTATAGCACTCGCCTATTTCACTTGGATGACCTTCCGCCGATGTCGACACTGTCTGAACCGGTAATCCCTGATACGCAAATCATCCCCTTGGGGGAAACACAGCACTACTCCCGCCAAATGAAAGGCCAGACCTATCAGGTAACAGAGCAAAGTTATGCCCTATTCCCTGAAAAGGCCGGTCAGCTCACCATACCCAGTGCTCATTTTAGCGCTGGGCCTGGCACTCCCGAGCTAAACACCGCTCCAGTGCTGATCGACGTATTCCCTCAGGTTGCACAGCAAAAACGGGGTTATTGGTTGCCAACCACCAAGCTCACCCTTGAAGACCTGACCAGTGGAGCCGAGAACACACTCACACTCGGCGACAGCCAAGTACGGACATACAAAATCAGTGCTGAAGGCTTACTCGCCAATCAGTTGCCGGCCATTATGCCTCTGCGTAATGAACTCGCACAGATTAGCGTTGACGATGTCAGCCTAGAACAGAAAGTTACGCCCAGCGGAATTATCAGCAGTCGGACTGAGACCGTGCGCATCCAGCCAACCGAACGCGGTGAAGTCACATTGCCGGAGATTAGTATCCCGTGGTGGAATATAAATCAGGACAAAAGCGCAACCGCCACTCTAACTCAGCTCATTCTCAACATAGAGCCTAGGAAAGTGTTAGCGGCCAAACCGGCTATCGTCGCGGACCAAGAAACAAAAGCCCCCACGCCACCTAAAACCACAGAGGCGGACAAGGAGCAGAAAGCACAATTTCTCATTTGGTTGTTAGCCGCCATAGCGATTATCTCTTCACTGGGATGGCTATATAGCCACGCCTCTCAGCGCCGCAAAAGATTTGATATCGGCGAGACCGATCAGCCTGCCGTTACGCCACGACAACCCTCTCAGCCACAAGACAACTCAGCACAACAAAGCAACCACGACAAACTCAATAAAATCATGCAGGAAGAGCAACAAGCGTTTCGCTTAGCCATAGAAGCCTGCTATAACGACCAACCCTTAGAAGCCCGGTTATTAATACTCGATTGGGCCAGACTATTTTGGCCCCATAACCGCTTTGAAGACAGTCTCGATCTGAGTGATCTAAAAAAGAGTAAAACCCTAGAACTCTTGTTAATTGATATGGAAAGCTATATCAGCGGTTCTGAATCTGGACGTTGGTCCGGCGATCTGCTCGCTAAAGCTCTTGAACATATCCGTTCATAATTAACACCGCTCGCGGCATATTAGCCACAGGCTACTTCGGTGCTTTAATCTGTTGCAAGGCATCCTTGAGTTTAGGATAAGCAAACTGATAACCCGCATCCAACAATCGCTGGGGATAGACCCGCTGGCCTTTAACCAAAAGATCACTCCCCTCACCCAATATCAACTTCAAGACAAAGGCAGGCACCCTAAACCAAGCGGGACGGGATAGCATCGCCGCCAGTTGCCGGCTAAAGGTGGCATTAGTCACCGCCTCTGGGGCGGTCAGGTTAAAGGCCCCGCTAAACTGATCATGGGTTAACAGCATACAGATAACCTCTAACTGATCGTCCAGATGAATCCAGGACATCCACTGCTGCCCTTCTGCAACAGGGCCTCCCAGTCCAAGACGAAAAGGCGGTAACATTTTAGCCAAAGCGCCACCTGGTCCCAAGACAATACCCGTTCTGATAAGACAGACTCTCACATTCATCGCCTGAGCCTTGAGCGCTTCGCTCTCCCAGCGCTGACACAGTGTGTGTGTAAAATCTTCGACAACATCTCCGTGCTCGTCTAACAACAGATCATCATCACGACAACCGTAATAACCGATGGCTGAACCACTGATCATGACTTCGGGCTTATGCTCCAACCGACTAATAAGAGAGATCAACTGGTTAGTGATCTCAACCCGGCTATCAACCAAAACCTTTTTACGCGCTTCATTCCAGCGCTTATCCGCAATACCAGCACCGGCCAAATTAATAATACCGTCAACCTGCTCATCACTCTGAATCTGATCAGGACGCGTAATCACGCGAACAGCTGTACCAAATTGCTTCTGCGCTTTCTGTGCTGAGCGACTCATGATTATCAGCTCATGTCCGTCCTGCAACAAACGGGGTACAAGATGACCACCAATAAACCCGGTGGCCCCTGTGATCAAAACCTTCATACAGATCTCCTTTAAAGCATTGCAATCAACGCAGTCAGTCTTTATAACCATAGACCCGTGATAATTTAACAGGAATATTTATGTTCACCGGTATTGTTCAGGGCACTGCAACGGTCGTTACGACCACGATTAAAGATCAGTTCATGCAGCTCACACTGGCGTTTCCCCAAGCGCATTGCGATAACCTTCAAACCGGCGCCAGCATCGCCATTAACGGTACTTGCCTAACCATTACGGCATTCAACCAGAATCAGATTCAATTTGATTTAATTATGGAAACGCTGAGGGTGACTAACCTAGGTAGATTAAAGCCGGGCGACCGGGTGAATTTTGAACGCGCGGCCCGTATCGGCGATGAAATTGGTGGACACCTGCTATCTGGCCATATCCATGGGCAGGCGACCATTGTAGACATTGAACAGCCGGCGGATAACCGCATCGTTTGGTTTGAAGCCCCTGCCGAGATCATCAAATACATTTTACCCAAAGGCTTTGTCGCCCTGAATGGCTGCAGCCTAACCATTGGTGAAGTCGAGGCTAACCGCTTCAATGTCTTTTTGATTCCCGAAACGCTATCGGTGACACTATTTGGCCAAGCTTCAGTGGGCGATCCTATCAACCTAGAAGTGGACAGCCAAACCCAAGCCGTGGTTGATACGGTTGAGCGCTATATGCAATCATCTAACCCATAAACACGATATCATTTGCGACTCAACACGGATGCAACGACAGCCCAGCAGAAGATAAAAGAGCCTTACCCATTGCGTAAAAAAAACAGCTATCTACAATAGCCGCTTTATGACGATGCTAAGAGGCTCCATTGATGGAAACCCGCAATATCCGTGCTGATCTGACGCTACTGTTAGTCGCTGCTATCTGGGGGCTTGCCTTTGTTGCCCAACGCCTAGGAATGGATCACCTTGGCCCCTTTAGCTTTAATGCCGCGCGCTTTCTCTTAGGGGCTTTGTCACTGCTCCCTTTACTGTTGATATTTCGCCCTAAAGCGGGATCTACCGAACCTAAAGCAATGTTACGTGGCAGTATCGCTGCGGGTATTTTTCTCTTTCTCGGAGCCTCATTACAGCAAGTAGGATTGATCTGGACATCCGCAGGTAACGCTGGCTTTATCACCGGACTCTATATCGTCATCGTCCCACTTATTGGGCTGCTACTCGGCCATGTCACCCGTCTGAATACTTGGATCGGCGGCCTACTTGCCGTGCTGGGGCTCTACTTTCTGACTGTCACTCAGCAGCCGGGAGAAAGCTTCAGCATTAACACCGGCGATCTACTGGTGCTTGGCAGTGCTTTTTTCTGGGCCGGTCACGTCGTGATAATCGGCAAGCTGGCCAGTCAGCTCGATAATCTGAGACTCGCGATTATTCAATTTTTTATCTGTGCGCTATTGAGCTTTATCGTGGCGATAATCTTCGAACAAGACAGCCTCAGCCTTAACAATATCGTTCTCGCTTGGCAGCCGATCGCATACGCGGGACTACTCTCGGTGGGCGTGGCTTATACACTACAAGTGGTGGCACAACGGGACGCTCCCGCCTCACATGCGGCGATCATCATGAGTTTAGAAGCCGTATTCGCGGTGATTGGCGGATGGTGGTTACTCAATGAAGCCTTCAGTCAACGGGCGATGATCGGCTGCGGCCTGATGTTGCTGGGCATGATAGCCTCTCAGGTTAATCTATTCCGTCGGCGTCCTAGCATCGTCAATTAACAAGGCAGCGCCTATAAACGCCCCGAAGCCTTCACCGTTAGATATTGGTTGATTAATGCTACCGGTAACTGCTTAGCCAGTAGATCCATCGGCATTGCGCCCTGATGGCGCAACAACTCATGATTCTGAGCGCGGCTTTCGAGGAACTGCTGCACGCCATGAAAGCGTAAAGCAGAATCAAGATCCGTTACCTTGGCCGCTTGGGCGCTATCCAGCACCTGCTCACGCAGATCAGCAATGACCACTAAGTGACGACGGGACAGTAGCCGTACCGCCGTCACCAGATCATCACTGTCTTCATCACGGGTATTGGTCACTAAGACAATCAGTGCCCGCCGACGCTGCAGAGGCATCAACGCTCGCGCCGCTTCGAGGTAATCCGCGGCTTCAATTGTTGCTTCGAGATCATAGGTGGCAGCAATCATCTCTCGTACAACATTCCCTTTGGCCGGTGGAAACCAACGTTTAACGCCACCAAAGGTATGAAAACCCACCGCATCGCCCTGCTCTGCAGCCACATAAGACAGCAGCAACATCGCATTCAGGGCTTGATCAAGATGACCACTCTCATCTTCTCGGTGTCGCATACGCCGCCCACAATCAAGCATAAACAGAATCTGCTGATCCCGTTCATCTTGATACTCACGAGAGATCAACTTGTGATAACGGGAAGTCGCTTTCCAATCGATTTGCCGCAAAGAATCACCCGCTCGATACTCCCGTAACTGCAGAAAATCATTACCTTCACCGCGGCGTAAGCGATGTTTAATGCCCATCTGACTCAACTGATGATCGGTAGCCAACAGTGTGAACTGACTCACGGCGCGAAAGTTTGGATACACTTTCACTCGGCCCGGCAACGACAAGCACTGTTTACGCTGCCATAATCCCAGTGGCGACACGCTGAGTACATCAATGCCGTTAAACTCACCATCCCCACGTTTATCCGGCTTGATACGATAAACGGCTTTAGCCGCACGCTCAGCCGGTACCGTTAAGCTCAGCGGCAAACCCTCAACAGCATAGTCAGCCGGATGATGATCATGCAATATCAATTGCTGTGTGCGACCACTGAGGTTGTCCACCTGCAACTTCACCTCACTCCAGACACCTACCGGAATACTGCCTCGTAACTCACGGCTCACCTGAGCGGCCGGTTCCCGTCGGTGGAGTAGCAAGTCGAGCAACAGCACAATAGCCGCCCCAGCGACGATCAGATTGCGTAACCATGCTAAGCCGGGCCAGAATGCAACACCGATGGCCAGCGCCAAGATCAGCGCCGCCAGCATTACCGTCCGACGGGATGGAATCATACCCTTGGCGCCTGCACGTTAGCGAGGATATCTTTTAGGACATCATCGGCCTTATAGCCCTCGATTTCGAGATCGGCACTGAGCTTAATTCGATGGCGCAATACTGCCGGCGCCACCGCTTTAATGTCATCAGGGGTAACAAAGCTTCGCCCAGATAACACCGCATTGGCCCGCCCTGCACGCAGTAACGCGATGCTGCCACGGGGACCACTGCCGGAATCAATACCGCTCCAATCCCGCGTCGCACGGACAATATTCACCGCATAGCTGACAATCTGCTCATCGACACCCAATTTGGCGGTATAACGCTGTAGGCTGAGAATTTCTTCAGGCTTCAATACCTCGACGATCTGCGATACATCAAGCTTATCGGCCACAGAACCACTGGTAATCTGTTTCACCATCTGTAGTTCTTCATCCATATCGGGGTAGTCGATATACACCTTCAATAAAAAGCGGTCTAATTGCGCTTGAGGCAACGGATAAGTGCCCTCTTGCTCGATCGGGTTTTGTGTCGCTAGCGCCAAAAAAGGTAACTGCAACTCATACGTTTGCCCTTCAATGGTCACCTGCTGCTCTTGCATCACTTCCAACAGTGCCGATTGTGTTTTGGCCGGTGCGCGGTTGATCTCATCCGCGAGTAAAAAGTTACAAAAAACCGGACCCTTGCGCACGCGGAACGAATCACTTTTGCGATCAAACATAATATGGCCGCTGATATCACTCGGCATCAGGTCTGGGGTAAACTGCACCCGATTGAACACCCCACCAACGGCAGCCGCTAGGCTCCGCACGAGTAGTGTCTTTCCTAAACCTGGCACGCCTTCTACCAGCACATGCCCACCGGCCAAGAGTGCAATGGTGGTATCTCGAATCACCTGACGCTGACCAATGACCGCTTTACCGATCTCTTGTTCCAGCTGCCCGAGCTTGCGCAGCACCTTGTCTGACAGCTGATCCTGTCCCTGCAAATCGCTCATCTTAACTCCCGCTGTTTTAAACCGCTGGCCAGCTGCTGCAATACCAGCGTTGCTTTAATAAAATCCTGATCTTTGGTAATCGGCTGATAAAGACTACGTTCAACCGCTCGGGCCGCCATACCGGTTTTCTCTGCGATCCATTCGGCCCGCTGACGATTATCCATCATATTTAATCCCGGATGACGTTTTCGCCAAGCCTGTTCCAGCGCGACACGGTTATGATCAAACAGGCGATAGCCTCTATCGAGACGCCACGCATAATCAGCGGTCGCATCAATATGCTCTAACAGGTTACGCCGCTGCACCTTATCTAGATTAAGTCGCGGACCGGTATATAAAAACAACCGCCAGCCCATCAGTAATAACAACACCCCTAGCGACACCAGAATAAACGGAATTTTCTGCCATAAAAGCAGCGGCAACGATGGCGTATCAATCCCATACTGTATCCACACCTTGCGGCTACCCGCCACCAGATGACTCAGAAGAAAAGCATGATCTAACTCTTTAATCCGCCCATTAGTAAAAAGGTCCAGATCGCTGAGTACATATACTCGCCCACGACCCGTGGCAAACGTAAGCAGGTGCGTGCCCTGACTGGAGCCAAACCGCTCTTCGGCCCATAGATCCCCATCCCGTAAAACACGCCCCTGACGAAAAGCAGCGTGTATCGGTTCAGGCTCCCCTGTCAGTAACATAGCGACCGTCTGATAACCCGATTCACCTTCTGTCGCCTCTTCAGAGGTATTATCCTTTGACGCCACACAAGCATCGCCATCACACTCATTATCAGGAGAGTCATCCTTGCGCGGAGTACGCAGCTGCACCCCTATGTCGGCAAGGAAAGCATTGTTAATCTCATCATCTTCATCGAAAGATGGCGGTGTCAGAATCAGAACACCGCCGGCGTATAGCCACTCCTTCAGTGCAATCCGCTGCTGATCCGTAAAATCCGCTGGCAGCCGCCGTACCAACAGTGCGTCACTTGGCGCGGGCAGCCTCGCCGTCAGATCTCGAGCGCGAAAGCTCTCTACCTCATACCCTAGCTCTATCAAGAAAAGCTCTGCAGCAAAAAAAGGATTACGCTGAGCTTGGGGTGATACATCAACCCGTCGTTCCTGCGTCTGCCGCTCGTAGTGATTAAAAAACCACAGGGTGTACCAAGCAACACTCGCCAATAGCAACGCCCCCAGCCCCCACAGCACGAAGCGATTAATCGTTGACATGGCCGTACACCTCCTGCCAACGCTCACATAGAAGTAACACCAACTCTTCCGCCGGCGTCATATGACCGTAAGCCATGCGTAACCAGTGGGTCGTCAAATCGCTAAAATACTCCGCGTTTACCGCTCCCTGACTAGCATTGACGAGTCTCTCGCACTCACCTTCTGTGGCACTGTCCGGTATCTCTAGCTGTTGTTGAGTAACCAGATGAACCAATGCACCTCGATACAGCAGACTCAGCGCTTCGCGGAAAGCGCCTCGACGGGCAAGCTCTCTCGCCGCTGTCGCGGGATCGGCCGGTAACTGTTCAGGGCGTAGATCAAGACCAAACAGTTCCACTGTTGAGGCTTTATCCGGCGCCTTCAAATCGCGTTTAAACCCCAGCAACCATTGCCGATGTTGGACCACCTGATACAACAGATAGGCGACGATTAAGACACCCACAGCCCAGATCATGATTTTAAAAATAGCGGCGATCCCATCGAATGACCCGGACGTCGCATCAAAAAAGCCTTCTAAAAAATCCCAAAAATCACTATCCCCTGAATCGGGGTCGGACTCGGGTTCCGGATCACCTATATATTGCCAAGAATGGGTTTCTTCCATCCGACCAAAAGCATCATCATGCAACACTTTTTCGATCAACGGCTTGGCTTCACGGGCGCTGACCTGCTGAGCCGCATCGGCCGGCTCGCTCAACAGGGGTAATATCAACACCGAGCTAACCAGCAGTAGCAAGAGACTCCGACCTAAACCGGCAGCAGCCGTTTTGATATGCTCGCCCGTACGCCGAAAGCTGATCTCAATATCCCACGCTTCCAGCTCACTGCGGCGATTAAGATAAAGAGCAAAGCCTGCCGCGACATAAAAGGGAGCGATAACCGACATACAGAGTAAGCCGCCCGCTAACTGCAACCAATCACCAAAATGACCCGGCGCCAACCACAAATCACTAAAACTAGCCCAGCGTAAATCTTCCGGTATCAACAGAAAAACCGTGCTCATAAAGGCAATTTCCAGCACCGTCTCTAGATGAATACCAACAACACTCAACCAAGTTGCCGCATGTTGATTCCTCGATAAAACCCGTAAACGGTTACGCCTCGCTTTACCCTGCACCCCCTCAAGTAGCCCCACCGGTAACGTAAAAGAACGCGACGGATTAAACCGGCGCAATGTTAAATTAAGTAGCAGTTGCGGCCTAACAATGGACCACCACTGACGTAACACGACCTTCACCGGCAACGGTTCACCGAACACCGCACGGCTTAACCAAAACATCAAAGGAGGTTCATATAGCGGTTTAAACCACCAGATAATCAACATTAATAACCAGAATTGGTCATAGAAAAAATAAAACACAAAGATCCCTAGCGGAATCGCACTACTCATCCAGAGTAACCAGAGCGGCTTAAACCAACGACGAGCTAGCGCAAAGCCGAGATCTATCGCTTCCCAGGGTGTGCGTCGACGCAGGGATATTTCGAGTTTATCGAGTTCCACCCGTCCCCCTGCCAGCATAAACAAAATAAAGAATCATGCTAATCCAAAGTATCGCCGCAGCGACATATTTAACCGGGTTTGGCATATGACTGGCGGACCAGAATGCCTCAATAAACGCGGCCGCCAGGAGCATCAATCCCGCCCCCATCATCAGTGGAATCGCACTTCCCGCCTGTCGCTTAATCGCATCTAAACGACTAAATTGCCCCGGGCAGATTACCCCACGACCGACCATTACGCCGGCAGCACCACTAATGACGATCGCCGTTAATTCTAATGCGGAATGCCCACTAACGAAGGGCCAAAATGTTTCGGTATAACCCAAGCTGGTGAGATAACCCGCCACACCGCCAATCACTAAGCCGTTGTAAAATAACGTAAAGACAGTGCCAACACCGGCTAAAATTCCCATCGCAAAGGTGCGAAAGCCAATCCCAATATTGTTGTAGATATAGAAACCAAACATAGCAAAATCAGATTCGGCACTGCGCTCGATAGTACGACCCAGTTGACTGTTATCGGGCCGATACATCTCTTCCATCTTGCTGACTTCGGCATCACTCATCAAACTGTAGATAAAGCTATCGTCATACATACAATAGCCACCTGCCAACAATCCCGGCAGCAGAAACAATGCTAGTGCCACCGCAAAATAGCCTCGATTCATTCTCAGACTTACGGGAAAGTCTCGCCCAAGAAAGATCAAGAAACGCCAAAGCCAAGCGCCGCGGCGAGTATATAGCTGCTGATGCCCACGTAAAACTAAGCGATGTAGATATTCAACCAGTTGAGGACTATAACGACGCGTACTAGACAGCGCGTAGTGATTACACAATTGACGATATAGCTGCGGCAGGTCAGCGGGCAACTCAGCTCCACGACGAAAGCGAAACGACTCTAATTGCTCAAGCTGTTCATCTAAACGCTGCCACAAAGGCTGATAACGCGCTTCGAACTGTTCCTGCCTCATCGATTCCCCCGGGTTAACCAAGCGGCATAACCGAGTATTTCCTGCACCGCTGCGTGCCCCCGCTTACCGGTCACAGGAAAGAGCAATGTCGCTAGCTCTATCCGTCGATCTCGACTTAACTGCGGGCAACGTTCAGCAAATCGAATCAGCTCACGCTGCTCATCAACACTGAGATCGACAGGGGGACGACGCCGTTCAGCTTCCGGTAGATGGGCCCGTACAAGCTCCTTTTCACGATAAACAACCAACGTGCCAGCAGCGAGATCACCGAGACGCTGAAAGTTACGGTTTAGCAGCATTGAGAGTAAACCCACCGCATAGAGGAAGGGTAGAAAATCAGCCGCGCGTAATAGATTTCTGATCAATGAAGAGGAGAACGTAATCGGCGTGCCATTATCCTGAATCACCACCAAGCCCATCGCTTTTTTACCCGGCGACGCACCGTTATATAACTCAAACAGTACCGGATAAAACCACTCGATCAAAAAAAACATGATCAGCATTAAGGAGGTGCCGATGCCGCCAAAAAAGGCAAATACACCGGATACCAAACCATACAGAATGACCCGAATGAGCATATCGATACTCCAAGCACAGGCCCTTACCACAGGCCCAGCTAAGCGCAGTTCAAGCCGGATACCCTCCGGCGTTTCATGCTCTCTGAGCGTATCGATTAAAGACGTCACAGGCTTGTGCTCATCCATATCACCGGCTTAGCGGTAAAAGATATCCCGATATGAGGTATACATAGATGCCGCTATCATCGGAAGCACCACCAATAGACCTAAACCAAAAGGAATCATGCCCAGCGTAAACAGAACCATTGCAGTAATGGAATAGAGTAAGCCTGGCAGCATGTTTTTCAAACAGGCGCTAAAGCTCAGTTTCATCGCAGCAATGGCAGAAAGTCCGTTGAGCGCTACCAGTGCAGGAGCAAACCAATAGGCCATAACCACCGGCACAACCATGACTAAACCAATCAACATAGGCAGAGCCATCGCCGACATGTCCTGTCCGAAATTGCCCACATCACTGCCCACGGCTAAAAAGAATCCACCGATAACCAGCATCATAGCGACAAAGATGGCGACTAAGTAAATCAAGCCCACCAAGACCAACTGACCAACATCACTGCTAAAACCACTGAATAGGTGACCTATACGGAAATCATCGCCCTCTTCTTGAGCTTGGCAACCCAACATAAAGCCAGCAGTAATCACCGGCGTAAATAACGTAATCACCAATGAACCGACAACCGGAATAATACTAATGACAGCGGATAGAACACCCCAAAGAATGATGGCTACAATCCATGCAACAGGGTTCTGTTTAAAGTGATTAAATCCACCTGCCAACCAGCGCCAACCATTGGTCATCGGCACGGATGAAGGCCCTGTCAGTTCATCATCGTCATATTCCGGAGTGAGTTCAGCTTCGGGTGCTTGATAAGGGTTAGTAGAACCACTATTACTTGAAGAACTATGGTTAGAAGCGTTATCTGTGTCGCTGTTGGAGAAACGTTCAGCGGAAGATGAGGCTGCATTACTAGAAGGGGTCGCTGTATAGTCCACTACACCTGAAGCGACAGAAGCCGCACCATTCGATTGCAGCGCTAAATATTTAGAGATGATAATTTTACAGCTGAGACACCGGTCATCAGCCATCTCAGTCGAGCCACATTTAGGGCAAGATTTGACCGAAGAACCAGAGGAACCAGAAGAGGAATCGCTCACCACACCAACAGGCTCATCGCCTTCCAGTTCAAAGGTGACCCGCGGCTTAACGGGCTCAAGTGCCACCACCTCAGCGTTAAGACCTATTCCGATTAACGCAGCCTGATACTTTTCAGCCTTAGCTTTATCCACATCACTCTTAATAACGCTTTCTTTACCTGATGTAATCAGTGCCCGCGCTTTCTCTTCACTACACCTGAATTTTTCGGCAAACGCAGATATTACGCTTTCTGGCTCGCTACCATCGACAAGCGATCCGGTAAAAACGACTTTAAATTGGTCTGACATTTGCAATAATCCCTGTGCGCTCCATTAGAATGGACTTTATTCTAACGTCAATAGGATTATTCACAAGGGTTCACATCAATAAATAAATACATTAAAAGACATAAAAAAACGCGTCAAATTAGGCAGTTACTACGCTTTAAATACCACCACACAACACCAATATAAGTGGCTAAGTCAAATGCTTGAGCTATCGAAAACCGAATTTTTATTCGGTCAAATCAACCACCAGCTCAGAGCCTCCATATTCATGCACTAGATCATGAGCCCGAATTCTCACCTGTTTTATCTCGGCGGGAATTTCCACGCCGGACAAGCCTCGTGTAAACGGTTGTTCTGCAACATGAGGATGCAACAATACTCGACTGGCAATTACGTTACCGGCAACATCCAACACCTCCCAACGATTGGCATAATGATCCCAGCCACTGTCGGCATGACGAACCGTCACACTAAAATCATAGCGATGATCACCCCGCGGCGTCATTTTTACCGCGATCACATCCGCCTCACCCGCGATAGATAAGCCCGAGAACAAAGAGAAACAGCTAAATAGGATGACTAAATGTTGTATTTTCATAAGACCAATATACCTTATCGAAAAGGCTGACAGCCAGTCATCATTATCCTGCGGCGTCAGACAGAACTACCCTGCGACGATACGCAACAGTCATCAACAAACAGGTACAGGCAGCGGCAATTGAAAGAGGAAACAGAACGGTTGTTACGGAATAATGTTCCAACGCGAGAATAACAAACACATTACGCAGCATAAATGACAAGAAAAACAACTGATTCTCCTCGTGTGGAAAAGCATAAGCTTTACGTATCGTCGGCCCAAATCCCAGTAAGTCGACAAGGCTTAACACGACCACTGTCCAGAGTGGATCAGAGGTGAGGTACCAAAACGGCAACGAAGCCAATGCAACGACAAAAAAGCCCCAGTCGGTTCGCGTAATACTGATATCCCCCCGCTTAACAAAAGCCAGTACCGCCACACCCACCGTGATAACACCCGACAGGCCAATCGGCCAAGCACCGACACCCCCTTCGGCTTCCAGCTGAGCAAAGAATACAATAACGGTGGTAATGCCCCAGATAAACCAAGAAAAAACATGGGGCCGCGTTCTCCCTGCCAGAATTGAACGAATATAGGGAACAAACGCCACGAATGTCAGCACCATGGCCAATCCGCTAAACATCAGCTTAAGACTCATATCCATTACACACTCGCTCCCTAACGTTGATCAATTAATCATGCATTCTTGATAACTTCAGATAACAGGTCAATGCTCGTTTACGACAGACTTACCGGTAATCCACAACAACCCCCATGAGATTGATCACCCGCTCTCAATGATAGACCCTTGAGCCTCAACGCCTATAGCAACTACAGCGTCGCAGCAGAGAGCTCACCCGCCTATGATAGTCGGCCTCTAAGCGACAAACGTTGCTTAAATCAAGCTCAATCAGTTCAATCTCATTCATAAAGGTTAAAAATAGCTCGAAAAAAAACCAACACATCTCTGCATCGGTTTTTCTAACGCGATATCGTTAATCAAGCTCGTAATTAAGCTTTGCTAACGCGACGTTAACATCAACTTAAAGCATCTCAACGGCAACGGCGGTCGCTTCTCCGCCACCGATACAGAGCGTTGCAACACCGGTTTTCTTACCTAGGTTTTTCAGTGCATAAAGCAGCGTCACCAGAATACGTGAACCGGATGAACCGATCGGATGACCCAAGGCACAAGCACCACCGTTAACATTAACTTTGCTGGCGTCCAGACCCAGCTCACTAATGGCCAACATCGACACCACTGCAAAAGCTTCATTGATCTCATACAGATCAACATCATCTTTGCTCCAACCAGCCCGTTCTAGCACTTTACTGATGGCACCAATCGGGGCGATAGAAAACTCAGCGGGTAACTGTGCATGGGTTGAATGCGCAACGATACGAGCCATCGGCTTAAGACCCCGTTTTTGCGCTTCAGATTCACGCATCAACACCAATGCAGAACCACCATCGGAGATTGAACTCGAGTTCGCCGCAGTGATCGTACCCTCTTTTTTAAAGGCAGGGTTCAGCTTACGAATTTTTTCTACCTGAGCATTACCCGGCTGTTCATCAGTATCGACCACCGTGTCACCTTTTCGAGATTTAACGCTTACCGCGGCGATCTCATCTTTAAAACGGCCGGTTTCGATCGCTTTCAATGCCTTTTCCAATGAGCCGATGGCAAAGTCATCCATCGCTTCGCGGGTGACATTAAAATCATCGGCACTTTGTTGCGCAAAACTCCCCATTAAGCCACCGTCATAGGCATCCTCTAGACCATCGAAAAACATATGATCAATCGCCTGTTGATGCCCCATGCGCATACCTGCCCGCGCCTTGGGTAACAAATACGGTGCCTGACTCATATTTTCCATGCCGCCAGCAACCATAATATCAACCTGGCCCGCTTTGAGTTGATCATGCGCCAACATCACCGCTTTCATACCCGAGCCGCACATTTTGTTGACGGTCGTCGCTCCAGCAGCATCATGGATACCCGCACCACGAGCCGCCTGACGTGCCGGTGCTTGGCCTAAGCCTGCTGGCAGCACACAGCCCATGATCACTTCATCAACTTCGTCACCTTTAACACCTGCGCGTTCCAGCGCCGCCTTAATAGCTGTAGCACACAGATCAGGAGAGCGCACATCACTCAACGCGCCCATCATTCCGCCCATTGGCGTACGGGCGGCACTCACAATTACAATTGAATCCTGACTCATCTTTCTCCACTCCTGATCAGATAGATTAAACCTTAACGGTAAACTTGACGGTAAAAAGGGACGCAGGCTGCGTCCCTTTTGTTATGTCTATGCGTTTAAAAACAGCGCATTCAGATAATTAGCGTTATTGCCTTAGTTGAAGTTTTTCTTCATCAATTTTTGGAATTCGCCCACTAAACCGCTGCGGAATGCCAATACACAGATAATAAAGATAACGCCCATCACAATATTGATATAGTTACCCAACTCACCACCGGACAGCAGGTTCTGAATCGAGACCACCACACCGGCACCCACCAAGGGGCCGAAAATCGTGCCCATACCACCGAGTAATGTCATCAGTACCACTTCACCGGACATATGCCAATGAACATCGGTCAATGACGCCAACTGGAATACCAATGTTTTAGTTGAGCCTGCCAAACCCGCTAAGGCTGACGAAATAATAAAGGCGACCCATTTATAATCATTCACGTTGTAACCCAGCGATACGGCTCGCGGTTCATTTTCACGAATCGCTTTCAGGATCTGCCCAAATGGGGAGTGAACAGTCCGATGTATCAACCAGAAGCCAAAGATAAAGATAGCGAGTACAAAGTAATACATGGCAAAGTTATCCGATAGATCGATCAAACCGAACAACGCGCCACGACGCACCCCTTGTAGTCCATCTTCTCCTCCGGAAAAAGGAGCCTGCAGATAAAAGAAGAAAGCTAACTGGGCCAGTGCCAGCGTCACCATCGCAAAGTAGATACCTTCGCGCTTCACCGCTAACTTACCGTAAATAGCCCCCAGCAAACCGGCACCAACCGTCCCCGCCAGAATACCTAGCTCTGGGGTAATACCGGTTTCCAGCATAAGATAACCGGTGATATAACCCCCAGTGCCGAGAAAAGCGGCATGCCCAAATGACAGCAAACCAACAAAACCCAACAAAAGGTTAAAGGCACAGGCAAACAACGCGAAGCACAGTAGCTTCATCAGAAACACCGGATATACCAAGCTCGGTGCAACCAGCGCAACAACAATCAGAAATAGGTAGAGTTTATTTATTTTCATGTCTAACTCCTACGCCTCTTTACCAAACAGACCGGCTGGCTTAACCAGCAGAACAATGACCATAAAGAGGAAGATCACCGTCGTGGATGCCTCTGGGTAGAAAAACTTAGTCAACCCTTCTACGACCCCCATCATTAGGCCCGTTAGAATGGCACCGCCGATGGAACCCATCCCGCCAATAACCACGATCGCAAATACCACAATCAGAATATTCGACCCCATATCAGGACTGACTGAATAAACAGGTGCCGCCAGCACACCGGCAAACCCGGCCAACGCCACGCCAAAACCAAAGGTTAAGGTGGTAATCAACGGTACATTAATACCGAAACCCTGCATTAACTGTGGATTTTCAGTGCCTGCCCTTAAGTAGGCCCCAAGCTTAGTTTTTTCTATCACCCACCAAGTGCTAAAACAGACCACCAACGAACTAACGATAATCCATGCCCGGTAATTAGGGAGATACATAAAAGGTAGTTTAGTCCCGCCTTTAAGCTCATCGGGAATCTGATAAGGCAAACCGGAAGAACCATAAATATGCGTAAATGCCCCCTGCAGCACCAAGGCGATACCAAAGGTTAGCAGCAGACTGTAAAGGTGATCCTCGTTAGCAATCGGACGCACTAAAAAGCGCTCCATCAGTATGGCTAACAAGCCAATCGCTATCGGCACCAGAATCAGCGCCCACCAATAATTGATGCCCATGTAGTTAAGGGCCATCCAAGCAAAGAAAGCGCCGAGCATATACATCGCGCCCTGCGCGAAGTTTATAATTTTTAAAAGACCAAAAATAATCGCGAGGCCAAGACTTAGTAGTGCATAGAAAGATCCATTGATCAGTCCCACCAACAATTGTCCCGACAGCGCAAACAGATTAATACCAAATATCGTCGCCATAACATCACCCAGAGAAGCAAAGGTGGTGTACGAGGTCGTCCCCTTCGGCCGAGCCCATACACACCTTTCAGACTATCTTTGCAGATAAGATCGGGGGCGGGTAACACATCACGCCACCCCCTATTTTCAAGTAAAACGTTTCAACCGTATTGGTTACTTGAAATCACACTCAGGCAGCATTGGGTTGAATGCTACATCACCCGGAATAACCTCTTCGATATTATAAATATCGTCTGGTGACTTACGGCTGGCAGCATCTTTAATGCTCACTAACAACATATCGTGAACCATTCGACCATCGTTACGCAGGGTTGCGTTACGGGCAAAGAAGTCATCTGGTTTAGTCTCTTTCATCTTTTTCATCACCGCATCTGACTCATCGGTACCGGCGGCTTTGATCGCATTCAGATAATGCATGGTCATTGAGTATTGACCCGCCTGACCCATCGAAGGAATTACACCATGACGCGCCTTAAAGCGAGCAGACCATTCACGGGTTTGGTCATCCATATCCCAATAGAAACCGGAAGTCGCTTTCATACCCGCTGCGATAGCAGGATCCAGCGCCAAGGCATTATTGGTAAACACCAACAAACCAGCAACATCGGTGGTCTCAGTTAAACCAAACTCAGCCGCTGTTTTCAGCGAGTTCACAAAGTCACCGCCGGCATTCGCCAGACCAACCACATCAGCCCCTGATGCTTGAGCTTGGAGTACATAAGAAGAGAAGTCAGTGGTACCAAATGGCGCACGCACCGCACCAACCACCTCACCACCGCTGGATTCGATAACCTTAGTCGCAATACCTTCTAGCGCATGGCCAAAGGCGTAATCAGCCGTGATAAAGAACCATTTTTTCTTACCCGCAGCGACCATCGGTTTAACAGTACCGTTAGCCAATGCGGCAACGTTATAGGTCCAATGAACGTTATAAGGAGAACAGGCTTTAGTCGTGAAAGCATTACTCGCAGAGGTCGAGATCAGAGCAATTTTCTTCGCATCGGTCAGCACTTTAGTTGCCGCACCGGTCACTGAGGATGCAACTAAGCCAGTCACAACATCAACGTTGTCATTTTCAATCCATTGACGAACTTTAGCAGAGCCTACATCGGGCTTGTTTTGATCATCGGCACTCACGATCTCAATCGGTTTACCGAGTACCGTACCGCCGAAATCTTCAACGGCCATTTCTACAGCGGTGACACACCCCTGACCACAGATATCGGCATAAACACCGCCCATATCCACTAAAACACCGATCTTAACCACATCATTAGAGATACCGGCAGCCTGAACACCGGTGGTTGCAGCCACTGTCATTGCTACCGCCAAAAGGGTCTTCTTCATCGCTTTCATGTTGTCACTCCTGATTGAGAACTTTTTATTTTTATCGAACTTCATTTTTAGAGTTTTTTTCTTACTGGTTTTTCCGAACCTTAAACACCCAGATAGGTATTTAATAGTTCTGTTTTTTCGGCAAGTTCATCTTGATGAACTTCCTCAACGATATGCCCATGCTCCATAACGTAGTGCCGATCCGCGATAGGAGCTGCGAAACGGAAGTTTTGTTCAACGAGTAAGATCGTCAGACCTCGCTCCTTGAGCATTAATAGAACCTCAGCGAGTTTTTGCACAATTACCGGCGCTAGCCCCTCGGTAATTTCATCGAGAAGTAAAATATTGGCGCCAGTTCTGAGAATACGGGCCATCGCCAGCATTTGCTGTTCACCACCCGATAGACGTGTGCCCTGACTATAACGACGCTCCGCGAGATTAGGAAAGATGTCATAGATCTCTTCGACACTCATGCCATCGGAACGCACATTGGGCGGCAGCATCAGATTTTCTTCAACATTAAGGCTGGAAAATATGCCCCGCTCTTCTGGGCAATAACCGACACCAAGATGGGCAATTTTATGTGCCGCCATGCTGATGGTTTCAGTACCGTTAATATTAATCTTACCGGTACGTCGGCCAACCATATTCATGATCGCTTTCAGCGTAGTAGAGCGCCCTGCACCGTTACGTCCAAGCAGCGTGACCAATTCACCCTGCATAATGGTCATATCGATACCGTGAAGGATATGGGATTCACCGTAATAAGCATGCAGATCATTAATGCGGATCTTTTCACCTGTAGTGCTCATACTTCCTCCCCTTTAGCTGCGCTCGCTTTTCCAGCGACATTAGCCGCGGCAATGGCTTGGGCAACTTCATCATCCGCTTCAACCCCCATATACGCTTCACGTACCTGTGGATCTTGAGACACGGTTTCATAGTCGCCTTCGGTCAAGATGGCACCCCGTTGCAATACGGTGATGGTATCAGCCAGTTGAGCCACAACATGTAAGTTATGTTCAACCATCAAGATGGTGCGATTCGCGGAAACCTTTTTAATCAGGTCGGCAACCACGCTAACATCTTCATGACCCATACCTTGAGTTGGCTCATCCAGCAATAACATCTCTGGATCGAGCGCTAAGGTTGTCGCGATCTCAAGCGCACGCTTACGACCATAGGGTAGATCGACGGTGAGCGCATTAGCATAGTCTTTCAAACCCACTTCATTTAACAACTCATAGGCACGCTCATTGAGCTTGTCCAGCACCTTGACCGACTTCCAGAAATGAAAGCTATTACCCTCTTTACGTTGCAGGGCGATACGCACATTTTCCATCACCGATAGATGCGGAAATACAGCGGAAATTTGGAATGAACGCACAATGCCTTTTCGAGCAATTGCCGCAGACTTCATTGAAGTAATGTCTGCACCGTTATAAAGAATGGTGCCCCGAGAGGGAGTGAGAAATTTTGTCAGCAGGTTAAATACTGTCGTCTTACCGGCACCATTAGGTCCGATCAGCGCATGTATTGTTCCCCGCTCAACCTTAAGATTTACATCATCAACGGCGGTAAAGCCCTTGAATTCCTTAACCAGATTTCTGGTTTCGAGAACATAGTCGGCACTCATGAAGAACCAGCCCCACTTATCTATTTATATTTGTTTTTATTATCAAATGGACAAAAATCAATCTTGCCCATATCAGCCTTGCGACCAAGTTAGCAATTTCCCCTACAGGATAACAAGTAATACTTTAGTCTTATGCTCATCCATTGGTCTTACAATAAACTAGCTAAAACCATATTTATCAATAACTTATATCGAATCATACCAAATGTAACAGTCAGGCAAGATTCGGCAAGATACTTTACGTTTACGTAAACTTCCGCTACATTAGAGGCATATGAGTGATCTGCGAGGTCAGAATGAAAATCAACAATACCGGCACCTTTTCAATCAGCGAGCTGGCTAGCGAGTTTGATGTAACGACTCGTAGCATCCGTTTTTATGAAGATCAGCAGCTACTATTTCCTACTCGCCGCGGGCAAACCCGTATCTACAGCGCGCAGGACAGAGTACGGTTAAAACTGATTTTACGGGGCAAACGCTTGGGCTTCTCGCTTGCAGAGACCCGCGAACTGTTTGAACTTTGGGATGAAACGCCCACCGGCAGCATAAAGCAGCTACAGTTATTGATGGCCAAGATCGAAGAAAAAAAAGCCGCTCTTGAGCAACAGTTAAACGATATCGCCATGTTACAGCTCGAACTGGATAGCGCAGAAACCCGCTGCCGCGAGGCGATGAATGAATTATCAGCAAAAACAGAAATTGAGAAGTCGGTATAGAGCACTGCAATAATGCAACCCTTTACCAAATAAACTAGGTTAGTGACTAACCAACAACAATAAACGCAAACCGGAAACGGTCAGGACAGCCATTAACGACTAGCCCTACCAACTCCTAAAGCCAGGTGGACATAAAATGATTGCACAGTATAGCTCACTTAATTTTGGACTCGGCGAAACGCTCGATATGCTGCGAGAGCACGTGAATAGTTTTGCTGCACAGGAGATCGCCCCTCGCGCCGATCAGATCGACCGCGATAACGAGTTCCCCAATGATCTATGGCGCAAATTTGGTGATATGGGCTTGTTAGGGATTACTGTTAAAGAGGAATACGGCGGTGTTGGCATGGGCTATCTGGCCCACATGATTGCGATGGAAGAGATCAGCCGTGCATCTGCCTCTGTTGGCCTATCCTATGGCGCGCATTCAAACCTGTGTATCAACCAGATCCACCGTAACGGTACTCATGAGCAAAAACTCACTTACCTACCGAAGCTGATCAGCGGCGAACATATCGGCGCACTGGCTATGTCTGAGCCGAATGCCGGTTCTGACGTTGTGTCCATGAAATTGACGGCGCGCGACAACGGTGATCATTACCTGCTGAACGGCAACAAGATGTGGATCACCAATGGTCCAGATGCTAACACCTACGTGATTTATGCCAAAACCGATGTTGCTGCCGGCGCTAAAGGAATTACAGCCTTTATCGTTGAACGTGACTACCCTGGCTTTTCTCGTCACCAGAAACTCGACAAACTGGGTATGCGTGGCTCCAACACCTGTGAACTGGTTTTCCAAGACTGCCCAGTGCCCAAAGAAAACATCCTCGGCGAACTGAACGGCGGTGTTCGCGTATTGATGTCTGGCCTAGACTACGAACGACTGGTACTAGCAGGCGGCCCACTGGGCATTATGCAAGCGGCGATGGATATCACCATTCCTTACACCCGTGATCGGGTTCAGTTTGGTAAAGCGATCGGTGAGTTTGAAATGGTACAGGGCAAAGTAGCCGATATGTACACCCTCATGAACGCCTCTAAATCCTACGCTTACACCGTTGCCCAATCCGCAATGCGCGGCGAGACGTCACGTAAAGACTGTGCTGCGGTCATCCTCTATACCGCTGAGATGGCTACCAAGATTGCACTCGACGCCATTCAGCTACTCGGCGGCAACGGTTACATCAATGAGTTCCCAACCGGTCGCTTGCTGCGTGACGCTAAACTATACGAAATCGGCGCAGGCACCTCTGAGATCCGCCGGATGCTGATCGGCCGCGAACTATTCCTGAATAAATAGACCCGTTTTATCAGTGGATCCTTCGTCGAAGGTTTGAGGGGCATCACTTGCCCCTCGTTTTTCACTCAAAACGATACCAGATACCGATGCAACGCCCAACCAGCGAACATCAGAGGAACAGCAATGGCTACCATAACAACAAAAATTAACCCTCGGGCTGAGGAGTTTCGTGCCAATTACGATGCGATGGCCAACGAGGTAAACGATCTACGCAACAAAACAGCCCAAATTCATCAGGGTGGCGGCGCTAAATACCAAGAACGTCACCTATCTCGCGGGAAATTACTGCCCCGAGAACGTATTAATACGCTGCTAGATGACGGCTCTCCACTGTTAGAACTCTCTCAACTAGCCGCCTATAAAGTGTACGATGACGATGTACCCGCTGCGGGTATCATCACCGGCATCGGCCGGGTTAGCGGTATCGAATGTATGATTATCGCCAACGATGCCACCGTTAAGGGCGGCACTTATTTCCCGCTGACCGTGAAGAAACACCTTCGCGCTCAAGAGATTGCGGAACAAAACCACCTGCCCTGTATCTACCTAGTCGATTCAGGTGGTGCCAACCTGCCACAACAGGATGATGTGTTCCCCGACCGTGATCACTTCGGCCGTATATTTTACAACCAGGCCCGCATGTCTGCCAAAGGGATTCCTCAAATTGCCGTCGTCATGGGGTTGTGTACTGCGGGCGGCGCTTATGTTCCCGCCATGGCTGACGAATCCATTATTGTGCGTGATCAAGGCACCATCTTCCTAGCCGGTCCGCCACTGGTAAAAGCCGCCACCGGTGAAGTGGTAAGTGCTGAAGACCTAGGCGGTGCCGATGTGCACTGTAAAGTCTCGGGTGTGGCCGATCATTACGCTGAAAATGATGCTCATGCGCTGGAGATTGCACGTACCTGCGTCGCCAATCTCAACCGTCGTAAAGAGATCAACATCAAGACTCAAGCGACTAAAGAGCCGCTCTACCCTGCCGATGAGTTATACGGCATTGTCGGCACCGACTTGAGAAAACCCTACGATGTACGTGAAGTGATTGCGCGTATCGTCGATGGCTCTGAATTTGATGAATTCAAAAAACTCTATGGCACCACCTTAATAACAGGTTTTGCCCATATTCATGGTTATCCCGTAGGTATTATCGCCAACAATGGAATTTTGTTTGGTGAATCCGCACAGAAAGGCGCTCACTTTATCGAGCTCTGCTGTCAACGCAAAATACCACTCCTGTTCCTGCAAAACATTACCGGCTTTATGGTTGGTCAAAAGTATGAAGCGGAAGGTATCGCCAAACATGGTGCCAAGATGGTTACCGCTGTGGCCTGTGCCGATGTGCCTAAATTCACCGTACTGATCGGTGGTAGCTTTGGTGCCGGCAACTACGGCATGTGTGGTCGTGCCTATAGCCCTAACCTAATGTTTATGTGGCCGAACGCACGAATCTCTGTGATGGGTGGTGAACAGGCTGCCGGCGTACTGGCAACCGTTAAACGTGACAATATGGATCGCACCGGTGAAAGCTGGTCTGAAGAAGAGGAAGCTCGCTTCAAACAGCCTATCATCGACACCTATGAACATCAGGGCCATCCTTATTATGCGTCTGCTCGGCTTTGGGATGATGGCGTTATCGATCCAAAACAAACCCGCGATGTGATCGGCATGAGTCTATCTGCCGCCCTCAATAAGCCGGTGGGCGAAACCCACTTCGGCGTATTCCGGATGTAATGGAGAGCCTGCAGATGTCGATCAAACAAAAACAATTTGTGCTGCTGGAAAAAAGCAGTAACGGTATCGCTGAACTGATTATCAACCGCCCTGAAGTGCACAATGCTTTCGATGATGCGGTTATCGAACAGCTTATCGAGCAGCTAGAAGCGACCCAAATAGATCCAGAGGTTCGGGTGTTAGTGCTACGCTCACGCGGCAAGAATTTTTCTGCCGGTGCCGACTTAGCTTGGATGAAACGCATGGCTAACAACACCCATGAAGAAAATCGGGTGGATGCGGGTCGTCTAGCAAAACTAATGGAGCTGCTAAATAACCATAGCAAACCAACCATTGCCCTGATCCAAGGCGCTGCCTATGGCGGCGCAGTCGGTCTCGCCGCCTGCTGCGACATTGTCATCGCAGCCGAAAGCAGTGCTTTCTGCTTGTCGGAAGTCAAAATCGGCTTGATCCCCGCCGTCATCAGCCCCTATGTCGTTCGGGCCATTGGTGAACGTCAATCGCGCCGCTATTTCCTCACCGCTGAACCCTTCTCAGCCCGCGCTGCACAAAACTATGGTTTAGTGCATGAAGTGGTCGAGAACGTTGAGCAACTGGACGAAGCCTGTGACCGCATGACCGCTACGCTGCAAAAAAACAGCCCACAGGGGATGCAAGCCGCGAAACAGCTTATCTATGCCGTTAGTCAAAAAGAGATCACTGCTGAAGTGATTGATGACACCGCCTGTCGCATCGCCGATATCCGTGTCAGCGACGAGGGTCAGGAAGGGCTTAGCTCCTTTCTGCAAAAGCGTAAACCGAACTGGATTCAGGAGTAAACGGCATGTTTAATAAAATTTTAATTGCTAACCGTGGGGAGATCGCTTGCAGGGTTATCCAAACCGCCCACCGCATGGGTATCCGCTGTGTCGCCGTCTACTCTGAAGCCGACAAAAACGCCCGTCACGTCGCCATGGCCGATGAAGCCTTTCTACTAGGCCCTGCGCCGAGCAGTGAAAGCTACCTGCGTGGCGATAAGATTCTTGAGATCGCGATACAGTCCGGTGCCCAAGCGGTACACCCTGGATACGGTTTCCTGTCGGAAAATGCTGCCTTCGCCAAATCCTGCTTCGATAACGGTATTGAGTTTATCGGGCCACCAACCGGTGCTATCGAGGCGATGGGCTCAAAGTCTGCCGCTAAAGAGATTATGTCTCATGCTTCGGTGCCTCTGGTGCCGGGCTATCATGGCGAAGATCAATCACCTGAAGTATTAAAAGCCGAATCCGTTCGCTGTGGTTTTCCTCAACTGCTGAAAGCCGTCGCCGGTGGTGGCGGTAAAGGGATGCGGGTGGTCGAATCGATCGAAGAGTTCGATGAAGCACTGGTATCGGCCTGCCGCGAAGCGAAGAACGCCTTCGGTAACCCCGATATGCTAATCGAGCGTTATCTCACCCAACCCCGCCACGTTGAAATCCAAGTGTTCTGTGATAAACAGGGCAATGGGGTCTATCTGGCGGAACGGGACTGCTCAGTCCAGCGCCGCCATCAAAAAGTTATTGAAGAAGCACCGGCACCCAATTTGCCGGATGCCACCCGCAAAGCGATGGGTGAAGCTGCGGTCCGCGCCGCACAAGCGATCGATTATGTTGGCGCGGGCACTGTCGAGTTTCTCTACGATGTCGATGGTTCATTTTACTTTATGGAGATGAACACCCGCTTGCAGGTTGAACACCCGGTCACAGAGATGATTACCGGTCAAGACTTGGTCGAATGGCAACTGCGCATTGCCAGCGGCGAGCCGTTGCCTCTACAGCAGGATGAAGTCCGTATTAACGGCCATGCACTGGAAGCTCGCGTCTACGCTGAAGATCCGGATAACGACTTTTTACCGGCCACCGGCACCCTGCGTTATCTACGCACCCCTGAAGAAAACCGGCATGTACGGGTTGATACTGGGGTCGTCGAAGGCGATGAAGTGAGTGTATTTTACGATCCGATGATCGCTAAACTGATCGTTTGGGATGATGACCGTGACCGTGCGATCGCCCGTATGGAGCAAGCCCTTGAGGAATATCGCATCAGCGGCTTGACCACCAATCTGCGTTTCTTACGCAACCTTGCCGGCAGTGCACCGTTTAAAGCGCTGGATCTGGACACCGGTTTTATTGATAAACATGAACAGCTGCTGTTCCCTGCCAGCAACCTAAACACTGCGTTCTGTTTAGTGATGGCGGCCTGTTTCTTTAGCGAAAAAACCAAGCAGCAGGCTAATAACCCCGACGACCCCTATTCGCCATTTGGTTATCAGAATAACTGGCGCTTAAATTCTGAGTATGCTCGCCCGCTAACGCTGATTCACGCCGAAACAGACTATCACCTCAATATTCTGGAGCAAAGCACTCAAGAACAGGGGCAATATCTGGTTCAGATTGATGATGCCAGCTATCAGGTTAGCGCTGCGTTGACCGATGATCTGTTAAAAGTGGTGATTAACGGTCATCAGTTGAGTGTTCATCTATATAACGACGGCGACCACCTCACCCTGTTCCACGATGGTGAGCAGTTTATTTGCGAACAACATCGTGAAAGCTTTGGTAATGATGATCATGCGGCGGATAACAGTTTGACCGCTCCCATGAACGGTGCCGTTGTGGCCGTATTGGTTGAATCTGGACAAAGCGTTAAAGCCGGTGAGACGTTAGTTATCATGGAAGCGATGAAAATGGAGCATAGCCTCAAAGCACCCCATGACGGTACCGTCGCAGAGATCTATTTTGCCGAGGGCGACCTAGTTGCCGATGGTGCCGAGTTGATCTCACTTAATGCACTTGATATCGCGGAGGCATAATCATGGCGTTCCCAAAGGCAATCCGCTTATTTGAGATGGGCGCCCGGGATGGGCTACAAAATGAATCGGGGCCGGTGATTGATACGGCGGTTAAAGTGGAGCTGATTAATCAACTCAGCGAAACGGGCCTAAACCATATCGAAGCGGCGAGTTTTGTATCCCCCAAATGGGTGCCACAAATGGGGGATGCCGCGGCGGTGATGGCCGGCATCAACCGCAAACCGGGCGTTATTTACTCAGCCCTAACCCCCAACCTTAAAGGGTTAGAAGCCGCTATCGCGGCAGGCGTTGATGAGGTGGCCGTATTTGGCGCTGCCTCAGAAGCGTTTACGCAGAAAAATATTAACTGCTCCATCAAAGAAAGCTTAGAGCGCTTCGCCCCGGTGATTGAACTAGCTCAGACGCATGCCATCCGCGTCAGGGGTTATGTTTCCACCGTACTAGGCTGTCCATATGAAGGTGATATAGACCCTGCACAGGTAGCGATGGTGAGCCGTGCGTTACTGGATATGGGTTGCTATGAAATATCCCTGGGAGACACCATCGGTGTCGGCACACCGCTAAAGGCAAAACGAATGTTAGAGGCGGTCAGCAAACAGGTACCCGTCGATAAACTGGCGGCTCATTTTCACGATACCTACGGCCAAGCACTCGCTAATCTTTATGCAGTCATTGAAGAAGGGGTTGCCGTGATCGATGCGTCAGTTGCAGGGCTAGGCGGTTGTCCTTATGCCAAAGGTGCATCAGGTAATGTTGCCACCGAAGATGTGCTGTATATGCTCAATGGACTAGGGATAGAAACCGGTGTCGACCTGCATAAACTGGCCCGCACAGGCCATTGGATTAGCGCACAACTGGGGCGCAGTAGCGGCTCGAAGGTCGCACTCGCGATGGGCTGTCATGAAACAGCTAACCCCACATAGGAGCGTTATCAGACGTTTGAGTTCAGGCAGAAACCTTTACTTCTGTGTTTCTAGCCTGAATTTTTATCTTGAACTGATATAAGGGTTTACCCTAGTATAAGATAAAAATAAGTATTACTCAGAACCGTCTATCTGTGCACTCTGAAGGACAAAAATAATACGGAGTAAGACAATGTCTCAACCAGATCATATTACCGCGCTAGACCTTAAATACCCTTCACGGGATGAACTTCCCGCTGACGTCAAAAAATACTTCGACGTTTGTGACAATAAGCTAGGTATGGTTCCCAACGTCCTAAAAGCTTACAGCCAGAATATGGCTCAGTTCGAGGTTTTCTCTAAGTACTATAACGAACTGATGTTTGGCGAAAGCAATCTAACCGCTCTGGAACGCGAGATGATCGCGGTGGCGGTCTCGTCACAAAATCACTGTTTTTACTGCATCGTCGCCCATGGAGCAGCGGTGCGAAAATATTCCGGTGACCCCGCTTTAGGCGAGTTGATCGCCATCAACTATCGCGCCGCCGAACTCTCTGTACGCCATCGCGCTATGCTCGATTTTGCCGTCAAGATGACCGTTTCGCCGGACTCCATTGTCGAGAGTGACCGTCTGGCTCTCAGAGAGGCAGAATTTAGCGACCAAGACATTTGGGATATTGCTAACGTAGCAGGCTTTTACAATATGACTAACCGGGTAGCCGGTGCCGTTGATATGCAGCCAAACCCTGAATACCACGCGCTCGCAAGATAACAATTACACAGCAAAGATACGTCCTATCAGGATGATAGAACGTAAGACCAACCCCGATCTATAAAAACAACGATGGGAATAATTCAATGAGCATCACACAACCCAGCTATACCAGCGGCACCAGCAACACTCCTTTGCTGGGCATGACCATTGGCGATAAATTTGATGAAACCTGCGCCACCTATCCTGATAACGATGCATTAATCGTGCATTATCAGAATATTCATTGGAGTTACGCAGAACTACAAGCAAAGGTAGAGCAGTGCGCCCGCGCCCTCCTCGCACTCGGCATAGAACCTGGTGACCGTATTGGCATCTGGTCCCCAAATACCGCGCAGTGGACAGTCACACAATTTGCTACCGCTAAAGTCGGCGCTATTCTGGTCAATATCAATCCAGCATACCGTCTGCATGAACTGGAATACGCACTCAACCAATCAGGTACCCGCTTCCTCGTAACCGCCGATACATTCAAGAGCTCTAACTACACCCAAATGCTGCTAGAGCTAGCCCCTGAACTGCATGAATGCGAAAAAGGGCAACTCAAATCAGCCAAGTTGAAAACGCTGGAATGCATTATCAACCTGTCGGATGAGCAACATCCCGGCATGTGGCGTTGGGATGACTTTGTTGAGCAGGCGGATAAAGTCGATCTACAACAAGTCAAAGATATTCAGGTAACCCTGCAATTTGATGATCCTATCAATATTCAGTACACCTCAGGCACAACCGGTTTTCCTAAAGGCGCTACGCTGAGCCACCACAATATTCTAAACAACGGTTTCTTTGTCGCTGAAAGCCAGAATTTCACCCACAAAGACCGCGTGATCATCCCCGTGCCTCTCTACCATTGCTTTGGTATGGTGATGGGTAATCTCGGCTGCGTTACCCATGGCTCTACCATGATCTACCCAACCGACGGTTTCGAGCCTAAAGCGGTGCTCGAAGCAGTACAAAAAGAGAAAGCCACCGCGCTGTATGGCGTACCGACCATGTTCATTGCCGAACTAGAGCATCCCGATTTCGACAATTACGACCTTTCGAGCCTGCGAACCGGCATTATGGCTGGCTCTATCTGTCCGGCTGAGGTCATGAAAGCGGTCAACTCAAAAATGAATATGAAAGAGGTTCAGATCGCCTACGGGATGACCGAAACTAGCCCAGTATCGACCCAGACCGCCGCGGATGACCCCTTCGACAAGCAGGTCACGACTGTCGGCCGCACCCAACCGCATCTAGAAAGCAAAATCATCGATCCCCTCACCGGACGCGTGTCTCCTCGTGGAGAAATCGGCGAACTTTGCACCCGCGGTTACAGTGTCATGATCAAATACTGGAACAATGAAGACGGTACCAAAAAAGCGATTGATGATAATGGCTGGATGCATACCGAAGATCTCGCCACGATGGATGAAGAGGGTTATATTCAGATCGTCGGCCGCATCAAAGATATGGTGATCCGCGGTGGCGAAAACGTCTACCCGAAAGAGATCGAAGAATTTCTTTATACTCACCCCAATATCACCGATGTTCAGGTGACGGGCGTACCGGATAAAAAATATGGAGAGGAACTGATCGCTTGGGTTAAGTTAAGTGTTGATTCTGAAAGTGTTACCGAGCACCAGCTACGGGAGTTCTGCAAAGGACAGATCACTCACTTCAAAATTCCTCGATATTTTAAGTTTGTCGATGAGTTCCCAATGACAGTTACCGGCAAAATCCAGAAATTCAAGATGCGCGAGATCTCGATCAAAGAACTCGGCCTAGATGATATCTAAGGCTTCTGGATGATATTATACGGGGTCTAATGACCCCGTTTTTAGTGTTTAACCCCGCCAAACACCGAATGATGTCACCTACTACGACTGACTAACGATTAACCGCAAGGATATGCCGGTGGATATTGATCAACATTACAGCCATCACACAGATGAAACCTTTCTGCTGCAACAGCTACGCAAACGCTACCCTGACGGCCCTTCTATCTATCAGTTAGCCCCTTTAGACCAACTTCATATTGGCGGCATCAAAGCCTCAGAAAAGCTATTACTGCAACTCGAGACACTTAAACCAGCCCGCATTCTTGAAATAGGTTCAGGCATAGGTGGCCTGATGCGAATGCTCACAGCGAATAAAGCTGCCGAAGTGGTGGGCATTGATATCACTCATCGTTTTAATCGGCTCAACCAAGCCATTAGCGGACTGACAGATCCTGCGACATCCCCAGCAGTGATTACCTGTGATGCCCGACAACTGCCCTTTGCCAATGACAGCTTTGACTGCATTATTTTTCAGCACAGCCTGCTGAACATTCCACACACTGACCTCTGTTTACAGGAGTGTCGTCGGGTGCTCAATACTGAAGGCTCGCTGCTGTTACACGAGGTTCTGCAAGGACCAAACCCACACAGTATGCGTTACCCCGTCCCTTGGGCGAGCAGCGCAAAACAATCACACCTCATTACCTTTGAAGCGATGAGCGGATTATTACAGCAGAATAATTTTACGCTAGAGCGGGCTGAAAACTGGTCCAATGAAGCGTTACAATGGCGTCAACGACAGGCTAACAAAGAAGATTCAGGAAAGTCTGTAACCGCCCTGTCACCCACAAAAATTCTGGGTGAGGCATTCAGTCAGATGGGCCCCAATGTGATGGCTAATTTAAATGCCGGTGCAGTGGAAGTCTGGCAACTGAGTTGTCACGGACAAAAGCTATAATCACTGCCATTTCGACTGCCTTTCCTGTATCCTTCGGCCTCCTGTCATTTCGACAATGTAGTTATAGAGAGTATGCATGAAATTTACTGATCTGGGCCTATCGGCACCGATACTTGATGCCGTTACCGATAAAGGTTACGAGACCCCTTCGCCGATTCAGGCCCAAGCGATTCCGGCGGTACTGGAAGGCAAAGACCTAATGGCGGCGGCCCAGACTGGCACCGGCAAAACCGCAGGCTTCACCCTGCCCCTGCTCGAGCTGCTAAGCCATGGTGAACGCGCCCAAGGCACCCAGATTCGGGCGCTGATTCTCACCCCGACCCGAGAACTTGCGGCTCAGGTAGCTGAAAGCGTCGGTGACTATGGTAAAAACCTGCCATTACGCTCGGCTGTTGTTTTTGGTGGTGTCAGTATCAACCCTCAGATGATGCAACTGCGTAAAGGGGTCGATATTCTGATCGCCACCCCAGGCCGGTTGATGGACCTGTATAACCAAAATGCCGTCAAATTCAACAAAGTTGAAGTGCTGGTACTGGATGAAGCCGACCGCATGCTGGATATGGGCTTTATCCATGACATTAAAAAGATCATTAATCTGCTGCCGAAACAGCGCCAGAATTTAATGTTCTCTGCCACCTTCTCTGACTCAATTCGGACGCTAGCCAAAGGCCTGGTTAATAATCCTGTTGAGATCTCTGTCGCTGCACGCAACACCACCGCTAGCAACGTTAAGCAGTGGATTTGCCCCGTTGACAAGAAACAGAAATCCGCTCTTTTCAGCCATCTACTGGCAGAACACCAGTGGCATCAGGTCTTAGTTTTCACCCGCACTAAGCGTGGCGCGAATCAACTGTGCAAACACCTCGATTCTGAAAACGTTAAAGCAGCCGCCATTCACGGTAACAAAAGCCAATCAGCCCGCACCAAGGCGTTGTTAGAATTCAAACAGGGTAAAATTCAAGTATTGGTCGCCACCGATATCGCCGCCCGTGGCTTGGATATAGATCAGCTTCCTCAGGTTGTTAACTTTGATCTACCCAATGTTCCCGAAGACTATGTACACCGTATTGGTCGTACAGGACGCGCCGGGGCCAGCGGTCAGGCAATATCACTCGTCAGCGCCGATGAATTTGACCAGCTCTCTGATATTGAACACCTGATTGGTCGAATACTCGAACGGGAAGAGATCCTTGGTTTTCAACCCCTGCATAATCTACCAGAATCGAGCTTGAGCAACCGTAAACGTAAGCCGAATAAGCCGAAAAGAGCCAAGCCACAAAACGGTCATCAAGACGGACAACGCTCAGGCGATGCTGCTCGGGGACACAAGCCAGCCGGTAAAAATAAGCGCCATCGCAGCAGTACTGGCAATCGCCAAGAGCAGGGAAATACGGCGGCTAAACCCGCTGCCCGCAGTGGTCGCACCAACACAGGTAATGCCCCAGCCAAGCCAGGAAACCGTCGCCCAGCGCGTAGTACGCCTAGTACAGGCCGAAGCTAATCCTCTAGCTTATAATCCAACTGGAAATCATCCGCGCATCAGGTAAAGTGCTACTCTCATTCCAGTAACTATATGAGTAGGTAACATAATGCGTTTTCTTGTTATTGGCGCGGGTGGCATTGGCTGCTACTACGGCGCCAGACTACAATTGCAGGGTCATCAGGTTTCTTATCTAGCCCGTGGCGCACACCTGCAAGCGTTACAAAATAGCGGCCTAACCATCAGTCATCCCCAACTCGACTTCAACCAACCGGTTGACGCGCTGGATATGGATCAGCTGCAAAGCCGCTATCAATGCCATGATTTCGACCTTATTCTTTTAACACTAAAAGCCGGCGCTACCACCAGCATACTGACACAGCTAGCTGACTGGCTAAACACCTCAGAGACACCGGTTTTATCTTTACAGAATGGCGTTGATAATGAGCCGGTGATAGCCCAAGCACTAGGGCGCCACCGAACGCTCGGAGGACTCGCGGTACGTATCGGCGGCCACATCACAACCCCAGGTAAGATTGAAGCCACCGGTCCAGCCCAGATAGTGATGGGTAGCTGGCCTAATCATCATAGTGAACAGATTTTTCCAACAGCGGCTTTGACAGCCTTTGCAAACCTATTTAACGAAGCGGGTATTCCAACGCAGTTAACCGATGATATCCGCTATGAATTATGGCGGAAGCTGATCATCAACAATGGTGTAAACCCCCTATCAGCCCTCACCCGTCTTGATACACGCTCTCTGACTTCTCACCCAACCTTTGGCAAAACTGTCTATCGGATGATGCAGGAAGTCGCCATGGTATCGCCTGCGGATGATGTCACACTCAGCCCAGCAGACATCGATGAGATGTTTGACTTAATTTGTAATTTTGATGCCATTAAAACCTCAATGCTCGTCGACAAAGAGAAAGGTCGCCCTCTCGAGCTAGGCGGTATCAGCGGCGCAGTCATCCAACGCGCGGCTAAATTAAATATCGAGGTTCCGAATACCGAACTCGTTCACGCCCTACTATTACAACAAGAACAGTAGTACCCCATTATATTTCATCGATTCACACAGGAGTCCCGAATGGACCTGCAACAGTTTATCCAACAACTCGATCAACCTAATAGCATTGACTTTGAAGACACCATCGCCGTTATCGAAGCCAACTATGACTACACCCCTACCCGCTTTATGAATGGCCAGCTCATTAATGAAGCAGGTACCAATGAAGGCTCCTGTAAAATATTTGCCTTTGCCCAATTGAACAACCTATCAAAACAACAAACCCTTAACTGTTTCGGACGCTTCTATCATCAAGACGTTCTAGCGCATCCGAATGGCAGCGACCACGGCAATATCCGTAACTTTATCGCCCACGGCTGGTCTGGTGTGTCTTTTGATAAAGCACCACTGTCCCCAAAAAATAATAGACTCTGAAGTTAGTGTGGTTAATCAATACTAATTAATAAGCTCGCAACGAACTGTCGCGACAAAAAGACACTGAAGTCGTCTAATAAAGACAGTTTTAAGACTTTTTCCTATATCAAGGTTTTATCAATATCGCCATAATCACTTCCGTTGGATCGACACTCTTCAAGGACTGAAGAACAAGCTGGGGGAACAAGGACGTGGTCAGGCGATAAGGAGAAGACCTAGGGCAGGACGCTGATAGGTATTTCGCTAAAAAAAACCCATGGACGGGAGGCCTCTTCTAGGATGATGAAGAGGCTGCAGTAAGGAACTGCTTCAACCACAGTGGAAATGATTATAGAAAAAAGAGCTCAGGCAACTGCAGCTCTTTTTTTTATATGCTGAGCGCCAAACCCACTCATCCTCGTAAGGTGCCGGTGAGGCACGAACCGCACCGACCAGCGTCAACACCACTCACCCTCGTAAGGTGCCGGTGAGGCACGAACCGCACCGACCAACATCAAACCCACTCACCCTCGTAAGGTGCCGGTGAGACACCAGCGCCAACACCACTCACCCTCGTAAGGTGCCGGTGAGGCACGAACCGCACCGACCAACATCAAACCCACTCACCCTCGTAAGGTGCCGGTGAGGCACGAACCGCACCGACCAGCGCCAAACCCACTCATCCTCGTAAGGTGCCGGTGAGGCACGAACCGCACCACTTAAATGACCGAACTAATCATCTTAACGGCCAAACCTAGCAGCAATAACGCAAACACTTTTTTTAGCACGGGAATCGGCAGCAGATGCGCCACATGCGCGCCCACAGGCGCCATTATCGAACTCATTAACGAAATCAACACAACACCTGGCAGATAGATAAAACCGACCACATAATCGATCTGCAGATCAGCTGACAGACCATTGACGATATAACCTATCGTACCGGCCACCGAAATGGGCAAACCGATAGCTGCAGAGGTACCAATGGCCTTCTTCACATCAATATTGTGCCAGCTAAGATAAGGCACGGTCAGGGTTCCACCCCCAATTGAAACCAGCGCAGAGATACTGCCAATAACACTGCCGGCGGCAAACAGTGCCGGCGTTCCCGGCAGATCTCTACTCGGTTTAGGTTTGATATTGAGAAACATCTGAGTCGATGCGTATACCAAAAAGCAGGAGAAAAAGATTCCCAGAAATTCAGAACTCAACACCGACGCCAGAAACGTTGCCAGAAAAGCCCCAACTACGATACCCGGTGCAATCCGCTTTACCACCGACCAAATCACGCCGCCTCTCTTGTGGTGAGCCCGCATACTGGAGATCGACGTAATAACAATCGACGCCATTGAAGTTCCCAGCGCCAGATGAACCACCTGATCCGCAGGAATTCCCTGCCAAATAAACAGCGAGGTGAGCACCGGCACCATGACTAGACCGCCACCAATGCCCAGCAAGCCTGCTAGAAACCCAACAACGGTCCCCAGCACAACAAAGGCAAGTATCAGTTCAATTTCCATTATTCATATTCCCAATAGATAAAAACCGCGACAATGGTCGCGGTTTTGCAAAATATAATCAGTGCAATCAGCCTAGCTTATCGGCCGCGACCTTATAATCAGGATCCTTTTCCCGATCAATCTCAACGGCGGAACCCGCTTTTTCTAGCAAACGAATACACTCATCGCTCAAGTGACGAATATGAATATCGATATTGGCTTTCTCGTACCGTTCAACCAAAGAATCGATCACTTCAACACCAGAATGATCCATTACACGACAGTTAGCGAAATCGATAATCACTTCTTGCGGGTCAAACTTAGGCGTAAAGTTATCCCGAAATGCCTGCACTGAACCAAAGAAAAGCGGACCATGGGGCTTATAAACCTTCAAAAAACCGTTATTTTCAACACTAGTATCGACTTGCATATGCTTGGCATGCTTCCAGGCAAACACCAACGCAGAGACAATCACACCCACAATCACGGCAATCGCCAAATCCGTAGCCACCGTGACAACGGTCACAATCACCACCACCAGTGCATCAGAGGGTGGGATTTTACGCATCAAATTCAGACTAGCCCACTCGAAAGTGCCGATGACGACAATAAACATAACCCCGACCAATGCCGCTACTGGAATGATTTCAATCCAACTAGAACCCACCAAAATAAAGAGCAGCAAAAAGAGTGCGGCCGAGATGCCGGACGCCCGTCCAGTACCGCCGGAGCCAATATTGATCATACTCTGACCGATCATTGCGCAGCCGCCCATACCACCGAAGAAGCCGGTTGCTACATTGGCTACACCCTGACCTACGCATTCCCGGTTACCCCGACCGCGAGTTTCGGTAATCTCATCGATCAACGTCAACGTCAGCAACGATTCAATCAAACCAATCGCTGCCAAAATCAGCGCATAAGGGAAAATAATACGCAGGGTCTCAAAATTAATATCTACCATCGGAATATGAAATTGCGGCAGACCACCGGCAATGCTCGCGGCTGGATCACCCGTCATGTCCGCCAGAACATCCTGTACACTGCGAGCGGCATCAATATCCAATCCAACAACCAGACCTGTCACCACCAGAATAGCCACTAATGTCGATGGCACCGCTTTGGTTAATTTAGGCAAGAAATGGATAATCGCCATCGTCAGTGCCACCAAACCCAGCATCACGCCCAACTGATATCCTTGCATCCAGCCCAGCACACCATCGGCATCCGCAACCTGAAACTGCTTCATCTGCGCCAAAAAGATAACAATAGCCAAACCGTTTACAAATCCTAGCATCACCGAATGGGGCACCATGCGGATAAACTTACCTAAGCGGAAAACCCCTGCCAATATTTGCAGAACCCCCATTAACACTACCGTAGCAAACAGATATTCAACACCATGCTCAGCGACAAGGCTAACCATGACCACCGCTAACGCACCGGTGGCACCGGAGATCATCCCCGGACGACCACCAATCGAAGCGGTAATCAATCCCACCATAAAGGCGGCATAAAGACCAACCAACGGATCCACCCCAGCAACAAACGCGAAGGCTACGGCTTCCGGAACCAGCGCCAACGCAACCGTAAGGCCGGATAGCACATCGGATTTCATGCTTTGAGAACGTTTATAAATCAACTGCAGCATAATAAAATACTTTTCCTGAATTGAGGTCTTGAAAGAGGACGGGCGGCGAAAAAGCGCGATTATAGCACTGAGCAACTGCACAAAACAGCATCATGGACGGATATAGGTCAACAGCTTGCGACGTAATACATCTTGGTGAGCGCTAGCAATATCGCCGGCAAGCCGCCTTACCGGTTCAGAGAGATGCGCTTTATAATGATTTTGCAACTGCATCAAATTACGCCATGCTGGGGGTAACTTATCAGCATGGGTTAACATTCCCCCTTGTGGATCATCGGCCATATAGCGTACCGACCCAATACCAGAAAGCAGCAACCGAGTAAGACACATTGGACAGGGCTCCAGCGTCACCAGTAACGTCAACTTAGCCGTCGGATATGGCACAAGCCCCGCCTCAAGTTGATCCACCAGCAGCATTTCAGCATGAGCATGACTATGGTAACGACCATGACCATCTTCACTAAACACCCGATTTTCAGACTGCGCCACCACGTTTCCCTGCGGATCAACCAGCAGTGCCGCTACCCCGTAATTCCCCTGTTCCAGCGCATCGAGCGCCAAACGACAAGCATACAACCCCCGACTATCATCTCTATAGTGACTATCCGGCTGCAGCAGACTTAGGCGTTCAATTAAAGCCACTATCTGTCTATCACCCTGAGTCGCCGACGATGTTTCATCCTGACGCATCTTACCCATCGGTAACACCTCTCTCGCCTGAGATTTTAGCCTAGTCGATCAACTTCAACTGCACCGCCTGTTGCTGATTTTTAGGCTGTAAACGATAGCCTACGCCAATTAGACGCACAGCTTTTTTACCTCGAAACCAAGCCTCCTGACACAGGTGTTGATACAATGCCAACGGACACTCAGAAGCACTTTGCTCAACCGTGGTCTGAGAAAAGTCAGAAAACTTTAACTTAATCACTGCGCCAGCCACTTCACGCTGCTCGGCATGTTTTTCAAACCGTTGCGCAAGCTCAGCCAGCATAACCGGTAATTTTTCGATACAGCATGCAAGATTCGGCAGATCAACTGCAAAGGTATGCTCCACACTGATCGACTTACGCTCTCGAGAAGTTCTCACCGGCCGATCATCAATACCGCGACTGAGTTCATATAGTCGCTTACCAAATCGACCAAACCGATCCACCAGTTGAGCCATACTTAAGGTTCTCAAATCAGCACAGGTCTCAATGCCCATCTGCTGCAACTTAGCCGTCGTCACCTTACCGACGCCAAAAATTTTTTTGACCGGTAATTGCAACACAAAAGCTTCCAACTGATCCGGAGTGATAACGCATAACCCATCGGGTTTATGCCAATCACTGGCAATTTTAGCAACAAATTTATTTGGCGCGACCCCTGCCGAGATAGTAATACCCACCTGTTCTTCAACCCGCTGACGTATCTCCTGCGCGATAAAGGTGGCGCTACCACCTTTAAGGGTAGACCCTGTCACATCAAGATAAGCCTCATCCAGAGACAGCGGCTCAATCTGATCCGTATAGTCAGCATAAATAGACATGATCGCCGCCGACGCTTGCCGGTATTTTTCCATATTACCAGGAATGACTTTAAGACTGGGACACAGCTTCATCGCATGGGCCGTTGCCATGGCTGAATGAATGCCAAACTTTCTTGCGGGGTAATTACAGGTGGAGATCACACCACGACGGTCAGATGAACCACCAATGGCTAAGGGGATATCACTCAGGGAAGGATCATCGCGCATCTCAACAGCAGCAAAGAAACAATCGCAATCACAATGAATAATTTTTCGTACCAGCGTATCGGTCACTTCATGGCCCAGATTAATACAATCTCATTTTGTATTTATCCAAGCCTACTACGAAATACTGTATAAAAGAACAGTTATTTAGCCTCCAATGCTCGCTTCACACTCTCAATATTTTTTTCTAACCAAACTGGGTTAATCGCACCCCAGTTATCGATCACATAATAACCATCATTATTACGCCGTCCATCCTGCTTAAAATAGACATTAATGCCCATGCCGGGTATCGCTTTAATCACATCTTGAATGGTACGCCGCGGCCAAGCGGTTTGTTCCATTAAAACAGGCACACTGGGACGTTCCGTGGTTGCGATTAGATGTGAGATATACAACCGGCGCGCAAACGTCCTGTTGAGATTTTCCATGAGACTTCGGTTTCCTTTAAACAAACGAGTTTAGCGCTAATCACCTAAAATTCGTTATTGCTAATTTAGTAAACTACATTATAAGGCTTCCGCCCAATAACCTGCAAATATTCACAGTAAAAATAAGTAACAACCCCTATATGAACGCTACTCAGCGCTGAAATTAGCCCTCCAGTAAAAAGCCTCTAAGCTGAAGCCTCTAAACTAAAACCTCTAAACTGAAGCTTCTAAATTAAAGTATAGACAACTGAGGGAAATCTGATCATGACCAATAAAATCAACAAGCCACATGAGCATAATCATCCCTTTAACGACAAACGTTCGGGAGCCGATCGACGCCAGTATAAAAAAACGACGAGAGCCGATACGCTTCGAAGCCAACCATCGGAAAAAATCATGGTCGACGTCAGGAGGACAAAGATCCGTGGAAAGACGCTCTCGCGCTGAAGTAAGCCCACCATAAGAGACTCGCCAAATAAAAGGCCTTCCTAATAAAAGCCCCCAAATAAAAGACCCGCCAAGTTCTACTCATTAACATCGACTGATTGAACCTACGGGTTAACGTCACTGATTAGGCTCTGTCTGATTAAACGCTGACTCATTAAACCTGCCCGATTGAGCCCTATCCTCTTGTCACCAGATAGTCATGTTTCTGCCAAGCTACTGTCACAAAAATCACATAAATTGATTCGGGTGAACAATAATAGTTAAAGGTCGACAATCGTGATCAATGTTGAACAGGTTATCACCCATAAATACCCCTCTTTTGCCTCCAAGCCCTCGGCGATTCGTAATACAGCACTGTTTGTTTTACGCCGTATCTTCCATGAGCAGGAGGTCAACAGCTTTCTCGAAGAAAACAGTCGCTACCAAGGGTTCGATTTTATTGATCGGGTTTTAGATTACTTTAATTTCACTTACACCCTAAGCAATAAAGACCTTATGAATATCCCCTCTAGCGGGCGTGTGCTTATCATTGCGAATCATCCATTAGGAGCCCTCGACGGACTCGCATTGTTAAAAATGATTGGCGAAATCCGTAAGGATGTACGCATTGTCGCTAATGATATGCTGTCGTCATTCACCCAACTGAGCCCACTGTTGCTACCGGTCGACAATCTGAATAAAGCCACCCGCAAACAGGATATTGCCAATATCAGTAATGCGCTGCATAACGAAGAAGCGGTCATCGTCTTTCCCGCGGGCGAAGTCTCCCGCGCAGGCCCCACCGGTATTAAAGACAGTCACTGGAACCAAGGGTTTCTTCACTTTGCTAAAAAAACTAATAGCCCTATCTTACCGATCTTCATTGGCGGGAAAAATTCATCTCTGTTTTACACCGTATCCGGTATCAATAAAGCGCTTGCCGCCTTGCTACTACCACGAGAGATGTTCAATAAGCGCACCATGAACCTGCCTTTTAAAATCGGCGAACCGATTCCCTACAGTCAGTTAGATAAACTCCCTGTTGCGGGTCAAGAAAAGTGCAAGATGGTGCGCAAACATCTCTATCGCCTCGCTAAAGGCCGCAAGCCGATATTCAAAACCGAAAAAACCATTGCTCATCCACAGGATCGCCAAGCGTTAAAAAAGGAACTCAAGCAAGCGGAACGACTAGGCGAAACAGCTGATGGCAAAAGAATCTACTTGTTCGATTACCATGCGGACTCGGCGGTCATGCGAGAAGTTGGCCGGCTGCGAGAAGTATCCTTCCGCTGTGTCGGCGAGGGTACCGGGGAAAAGCTCGATATAGATCGTTATGATGCCCATTATCGCCATCTAATTCTCTGGGATGAGGAGGAACTGGAAATCGTCGGTGCCTACCGTCTCGCCGAAGCTTGGAAAATGAATAACAGTGAAGATGATCAGCTGTATAGCTCAACACTGTTTAACTATACCCCTGCAATGCAGCAATACTTTGAGCAGGGTATAGAACTCGGTCGCAGTTTTGTGCAACCTAAATACTGGGGTAAGCGGAGCCTCGATTATCTTTGGTATGGTATCGGTGCGTATCTTAAACGGCATCCTAACGTACGTTACATGTTTGGACCGGTCAGTCTTAGCAACAGTTATCCACAACACGCTAAAGACCTACTCGTACACTTTTACCGTCTCTATTTCCCAGACAGGGACAACCTAGGTAAATCATTTACCCCTTATCACCTTAAACCGGAAGCGACCAAAGACCTGCAAGCCCTCTTCTGTGGTAACGACTACAAAGAAGACTTCAAAATACTGAAGCAACAGATGGACTTCCTTAATTGCGCCGTCCCCACACTGTATAAGCAATATGCAGATGTCTGCGAAGCGGGCGGCGTACGCTTTCTAGATTTCGGTGTCGATGCTGACTTTAATTTCTGCGTCGATGGCTTAGTACTCGTCGATATGGATTACCTTAAAGCGAAAAAAAGAGCGCGCTACATTGGCGAGATAAACTAACATTCTCAGGATTAAACCCACAAAGGGGCTGCAAGGCCTCTTTTTTTCTGCCAGACTTTCGAATAGACACCCATGTTCAATCACTATTCAGGTCTAAACCCTATGAAAGATAAACGCGCCCTGAGCCCGATATCCAGCGATCAGGAGATTGAAGCCTTCCTGCAGCAGGCAAAACAACTGACGGTGCCTCATAACGATGCTCGGTTAATATTTGCATTGGATGCCACCGCCAGCCGCGAAAAAACCTGGGATCATGCCTGTCACCTGCAAAGCGAGATGTTCCTCCAGACCCAAGAATTGGGCAAGCTATCGGTACAACTATGTCATTACGGTGGTCTGCATCAATTCAGCGCCAGTACCTGGCTACGGGACACTAACAGTCTACTCAACCAGATGAACCAAGTTCACTGCCTCGGCGGTCATACTCAAATTGCTCGCCTACTACAACACAGTCTAAAACAGACACGTCAACAGGCAGTCCAAGCCATTATTTTTATCGGCGACAGCGTTGAAGAACCGGTTGATTTTCTCTGTCAGCTAGCCGGGCAACTGGGCATTCATTCGACACCACTCTTTATCTTCCAAGAGGGCCGTGATATTACCGCCGCCAGCGCGTTTAAACAGATGGCTAAACTGTCAGGCGGGGCATACTGTCGTTTTGATAACAGCAGTGCCGCCACCTTAAAAGCGTTATTAAGCGCGGTCGCAGTGTATGCTACCGGTGGCCGACGTGCGCTACTTGAATACGCCAAACATGGGCACCCCGATATTTTGCAACTCACTCATCAGCTCAAATCTTAAGGATTCAAACCTTGAACCCCATTGTACTTATATTGCTAAGCTTAGTTTTACTCTGTTGGTTCCTTTGGTTGCGCACCAAATCACCTGCGGATCAACGTAAGGCAAACTTAATGTTGTTGGCGGCAGTCCTCGCCGCCGCCCTCTTTTATCTAACGTTTACCGGTAAGCTGAGCTGGATCGGCGCGGTGTTCGCCCTTTTGCTCCCCTTCTCTCGACGGTTAATTCCGATGATTCCGGTACTGGGTAAACTCTTCCAGCATTACAAGAGTAACCAACAAACCTCAGGCAATGCCTCTAAAGTGCAAAGCAGAATTCTCAACATGCAGCTCGATCACGATAGTGGTTCTCTTGAAGGCGAGGTACTTGAAGGCCCTTTACAGGGACGCCAGCTTAGCACCTTGAGTGAAAATGAATTTATCGACTTACTGAGTTACTGTCGTCAACACGATGAGCAATCCGCCCGTCTACTGGAAACCTATCTAGATAAACGCTTTGGTGATAGCTGGCGTAAAGATGATAGTAACACCGCAGAAACATCCGAGACCGACAAGGCTTATCAGATTCTCGGGCTTGAAGCCGGCGCATCAAAAGAGGAGATTATTGAAGCACATCGTCGTTTGATGCAAAAACTCCATCCAGACCGTGGAGGCAGCGACTACCTTGCCGCAGAGATTAATCAGGCTAAAGATCTTCTACTAAAAAACTTTTCCTAAACCGCACTGAACGGCTTGAGGATCTTTTAATGATGATCGTTATCATCAACAATAATTTCATTGAGGAGTTCATCATCAATATCTGCTGCCTGTACCGGCGCGTCCTCTAACAGGGTATCGGTTAGCAAAGACGGCGGCTGGGCAGAAGGCAGCAAGGAAGAAGGTTGTTGCGTCGGCGCTTCTACAAACGCCGATGCTTTGATCAGCGGCGGTTTGTCAGTTGGATTAGCGTTCTCAGCAGGCAACCGCTGCCCACCCGGAAGGTCTGAAGGCTGCCAAAGTTGAAACGTTGCCCCCAATGCAGCCAAACGATCAGAGCCTGTTTGTAACACTAGCTGACCGTTGGATGCTCGACGGAATAACATGAGATATTCATGCTTTTCGGCATCTCGCATACTGAAGATCAACTTGCCGGATTGCAGATATTGCCACTGGCCATGCTCCGTCACCGCCTTTCCAAATGAATCACGGCTCACCAACTGGACTTTATAGTCTTTAGACAGTTTAAACATCACCTGATGTCCACCCTGAGGCTGATACCAGTAAAACCCCGCTACCTCGGTTATTGCTGGACGGCCCTGTCGAGCGCACCCCTCATACGACAGCCCCAAAAAAGTCATCTGCGCCGTTAACGG
>NZ_JAHKQE010000020.1 GCF_018860855.1 Amphritea atlantica | reverse complement strand
TTTGAATACCTAACCCACGATAAAGGCTATGCCCGTCGTTTGACTCGCTTTGGCGAAATCGTTAATCCGAAGGGTATTCGCACCGTGGGTGAGTTTCCTAATCTGACTGAAGCGTTGTTGCGCCACGGTTTCTCTGAAACCCAAGTACGCAAGATTATGGGCGAGAACTGGGTGACACTGCTGAAAGATGTGTGGGGCGAGTAATTGTATCCAAGGTTAGCCATCGGCTGACCTTACCCAATCGACACCATTATTAGACTTTTCAGCCGATTTGATCGGCTGAGATAAACAGAATCGATAGAGAGTTTTGAGGTAGAGAATCATGAGTGGACACGCACCCGAAATGCCAATAGTTGTTGATGATGAAACCGGTGTATGGACCACCGACGCACTGCCGATGCTGTATGTGCCGCGTCACTTCTTTGTTAACAATCATATGGGCATAGAAGAGGAGATCGGCGCCGAACGTTATGCCGATATCCTTTATAAAGCCGGTTATAAATCAGCTTATTACTGGTGTGAAAAAGAAGCCGAAGAGCATGGTCTCGAAGGTGCGGATATCTGGCATCACTACCTGAAACGTCTGTCTCAGCGGGGTTGGGGATTTTTTATCACTGAAGCGCTGGATGTTGAAGCGGGCACGGCCACCGTTCGGTTAGAAAACTCTTGCTTCGTTTATCAGTACGGCAAGGTGAATCGCAAGGTGGATTATATGTTTACCGGTTGGTTTGCCGGTGCGCTGGATCAGGTTGCTGAGAGTTTAGGCTATCCGGTTCGCACGCAATCTGAACAAACACAGTGCGCCGCCGAAGAGGGTTGCGAGGTGGGTTATTTTGAAGTGACTCCGCTCGCCTAGCTGACAAAACGGCTCGTCAGCGTTTTGAGCTGAAGGGCCGTGAGTTTCTTACGGTTAAAGCAATAGATCTTGATCGATAGGAAAAAACTCACTGGCTGAATTGATCAGTGAATTTGCTGTTAATGCCGGCACGCCATAAACCACGGCATCGACGCTATATTTGCGTTTTACCCTTTCTAGCAATAGATCAAAATCGCCATCTCCCGATAGTAAAACCACAGTATCCACCTCGGGGGCGGTATCCATCACGTCGATGGCAATCCCTACATCCCAGTCGCCTTTGGCCGAGCCATCACTGCGTTGGATATAGGGCTTGAGTTTGATATCGAAGCCAATATGTTTCAGGGCGTTTTGAAATTTCAGTTGGTTGTCATCACCACGATGAATCGCATAGGCAGTGGCTGCAACAATCTCACCCTGCTGGCTGATCTTTTGCCATAGTTTACGGTAGTTAAACTGCCGCCCATAGGCTTGCCGTGTGGTGTAGTAAATGTTTTGCACATCAGCAAAAATCGCGATTCGGTTCACAGCCAGTCCTTCCGGTTGTCGATGTTTAAATGGTGCTTAATGATTGCTTTTCTAGCTCTTCGATAAAGGCATCACGGATCAGATTGTTACGGGCGCCTTTACGGGTGATGACCGAGTAGTGAGTCGTAAAGCTGCGTTGCTCAGGCTGAATCGCTTTGAGACGGCCCTCTCGAACCCACTGCTGTGCATAGTGGGTTGGTAAAAAACCGATGTAGCTACCGCTGAGAATCAGAAAGGCAATACCTTCCCGGTCGGTTGAGCTGGCGCTAGCTTTGAGTATCGCTTGCTGCTGTTTGATTTCCGCCGATTGTGGGTAGGCGGGCAGCACCGCATCGTATTGGGTAAGCTGTTCATCTGTTAGCGGATCGTTTTCTTGGGTAAATAGCGAATGTTTATCGCTGCAATACAGTAGTGACTGTTCATCATAGAGCGGCAAGTAATTAAGGCCAGGCAGGGAGCGCTGTTCTGATACCACGCCGACCAATAACTGACCATCCAGTACACCAGATTCAATATCTTTAGGTGGGATCATACGAATATTGATAATAACGTCTGGGCCCCGCGCTTTGAGGGTCGCTAGTGCGCGAGTGATGCGCATTTGTGGCACGGTGACCATATTGTCGGTGATACCGATATTGAGCTCACCTTTGAGTTCGGTATTGATTGCGTTGATCCGTGCGCGAAAATTTTCTAAGTCACCAAACAACTGCAGTGTGGCGTCATAGGCTTCTTCGCCCTGTTCGGTAAGAGCAAATCCGGCACGACCCCGATTACACAGGCGCATATTCAAGAGGCTTTCGAGTTCTGATATGGCCAGACTGATGGCGGGACGGCTGATATTCAACTCGACTTCGGCGGCAGAAAAGCCACCGCTTTCAACCACGGCCTTATAGATACGCAGCAAACGAATATGGGCATCACCGAGTTGGCGGGGTAACAGGTTTTCTGAACGGCTCATTTTTAGGTAATCTTATGGTTAACTTTAAATAAATATTTGTAGATTTAATAAACTTAATCCTTGGCGATAATAGAGTCAACAAGTGAATAACCTGAGATGAAAAATATGACTGATAATCAGAATCGTTGTGGGCTTTCTCAAGAACAACTTGACGCCCATTGGATGCCTTTTACGGCCAACCGAAGCTTCAAAAAAGATCCTCGACTGATTGTCGCTGCCGAGGGTAATTACTATACCTCTGCAGACGGTCGTAAGATTTTCGATGGCCTATCGGGTTTGTGGAACTGCGGTGCTGGCCATAGCCGTCCGGAAATTACTGAAGCGGTAAGCAAGCAAGTTAAAGAACTGGATTATGCCCCTGCGTTTCAATTTGGTCATCCGAAATCATTTGAATTGGCTCACCGAGTAACTGAGTTTATGCCAGCAGGTTTGAATCGGGTATTCTTTACCGGTTCAGGCTCAGAATCAGTTGAGACGGCATTGAAAATTTCCCGCGCCTATTGGCGCAAGAAAGGTCAGGCGAGCAAAACGCGTCTGATCGGTCGTGCACGGGGCTATCATGGGGTTAACTTTGGTGGTATCAGTGTCGGCGGTATTGGCGGGAACCGAGCAATCTACGGTCAGGGGATCGATGCGACCCATATCCCTCACACGATGTTGAAAGAAAACCTGTTTACTCAGGGAATGCCAGCAACCGGTGCTTATCTAGCGGATGAGTTAGAAGCGCAGATTGCTATCCATGATGCGTCTAATATTGCTGCGGTGATTGTTGAGCCGATGGCAGGTTCTACCGGCGTTATTCCACCACCGGTTGGTTACCTGAAGCGATTGCGTGAAATCTGTGATAAACACAATATCTTGCTGATTTTTGATGAAGTTATTACTGCCTTTGGCCGTATGGGCGCGAATACCGGTGCAGAAGCGTTTGGCGTAACGCCGGATCTTATGACGGTGGCAAAACAGTTGACCAATGGTGTGATTCCGATGGGTGCTGTGGTTGCTAAGCAGGAGATCTACGATACTTTCATGGCGGATGCTGGCCCTGAATATATGCTGGAACTTCCTCACGGTTATACTTATTCAGCCCATCCGGTTGCTTGTGCTGCAGGTCTGGCATCACTGGATATTTTGACGAATGATAAGCTGATTGAACGGTCGAAATCGATGGCGCCTAAGTTCCAAGAGATGGTGCATAGTCTGAAGGGTACTCAGTACATAGCGGATATTCGCAACTACGGTTTGGCGGCAGGACTGACCATTGAAGCGGCACCGGGTGAACCCGCTTTACGTCCGCATCAGATCGCCATGAAGTGTTGGGAAAAAGGCTACTATGTCCGCCATGGCGGCGATACCATCCAATTGGGTCTGCCATTTACCGTTGAGGTAGAAGAGATTGATGGGTTGATTAATGCATTGGGTGAGTCAATACAAGAATTAAGCTAACGCCATTTTCTAACCTAATATCGCTGCACGCACTGTGCAGCGTATAAAGAATAAAGAGACAAAATTATGACAGTTGTAGGTCACCTAATTAACGGCGAGATGCGCACTGACGCTGCTCGTACACAGGCAATATATAATCCATCAACAGGGGAAGAAAGTAAGCAGGTTGCACTGGCCTCTGTTGCCACCGTTGAAGAGGCGATTGCTGCCGCAGAGCAAGCGTATCCGGCATGGCGTAATACCACGCCGGCAAAACGGGCGCAGGTGATGTTCCGTTTCAAAATGCTGCTAGAAGAAAACGCCGCTAAAATCTGTGAAATGATCGGTGAAGAGCACGGTAAAATTTCCCATGACGCGGCGGGTGAGTTACAGCGCGGTATTGAAAATGTCGAGTATGCGTGTGGTGCACCAGAACTACTAAAAGGCGAGCACAGCCGCAATGTTGGCCCAGGTATTGATTCTTGGAGTGAGTTTCAACCATTGGGTGTAGTGGCGGGTATTACGCCGTTTAACTTCCCAGCCATGGTGCCGCTGTGGATGTATCCTATGGCGATAGTCTGCGGTAACACCTTTATCCTGAAGCCGTCTGAGCGTGATCCATCGTCCACTCTGTTTATCGCTCAGTTGCTAGAAGAAGCGGGTCTGCCTAAAGGCGTGATCAACGTGGTTAACGGCGATAAAGAAGCGGTTGATGTGCTGCTGACCGATAGCCGAGTAAAAGCGGTGAGCTTTGTCGGTTCTACGCCGATTGCGGAATATATCTATAGCACAGCTAATGCCAACGGTAAGCGTTGTCAGGCTTTGGGTGGTGCTAAGAACCATGCGATCGTGATGCAAGATGCGGATATGGATAACGCGGTCAATCAACTGTTGGGTGCTGCGTTTGGCTCCTCCGGTGAGCGTTGCATGGCACTGTCGGTAGCCGTCGCTGTTGGCGATAAAGCGGCAGATACACTCGTTGCTAAAATGCAGGCTGCGATGGCGCCGTTGAAAGTGGGTGCATTCAGCAACAGTGATAACGATTTTGGACCAGTCATTACCCGTGCCCATCAGCTTAAAGTTAATGGTTTTATCGATAGTGCTGAAGCGGATGGCGCTAAGATTGTCGTAGATGGTCGTAACCCTGTGGTTGAAGGTTATGATAATGGCTTCTTTGTCGGCGCAACGCTGATTGATGGGGTTACGCCGGATATGGAAAGCTATCAGGCTGAGATCTTTGGCCCTGTATTGCAGATTGTCCGTGTTAATACCATGGAAGACGCGATGCAACTGATCAATGATCATGAGTATGGTAACGGTACCTGTATCTTTACCCGTGATGGTGAAGCGGCACGTTACTTCTCAGACAATATTCAGGTGGGTATGGTCGGTATTAACGTACCATTGCCAGTGCCCGTTGCTTACCACAGCTTTGGTGGTTGGAAGCGTTCACTGTTCGGTGATTTGCACGCCTATGGTCCGGATGCGGTACGTTTCTACACCAAGCGTAAGACGATCACACAGCGCTGGCCTTCCAGTGGTGTCCGTGAAGGTGTTTCGTTCGCCTTCCCAAGCTAAGACTGAACCAGCAGGGCAATCCTGCTGACTCGCTTATCAAAGAGGCGGCTCTATACAGCGCCTCTTGATGATCTTCGATTTACCGGTAGCCGTTTACGCGTCTACCGGTTTTTTGTGTCTGATGGGTTTTTACTGGGGGTTTAGGCTCTGGTGTTAGGTTATCGCTTTAGGCGAGAGACTGGCGCATCCATACTCTTTGCTGATGATGCTTGGCACGCTTACTTTGGGCGGCGTCGTGCAGCATGAGCAACCTAAAAGGGACGTTACTCTGTACCGATCTCTGTTACGCAACTGTTTACACGCTTGTCACTCGACAATGCGCTCCCTGATTACTCCTTGATTATGCACTTCCCATATTGACTGGTCGAAAAGTAACAGCAAGCTGGCGATGCTGTTTGTGCTGGCGAATATACCCAGAGTAGGGCCGATGGTCAGAATCGAAGGTCAGTGCGCCGGTTCCGGAGAACGTAGCCCGGCGCAGAAAGCGAGTAGGGATGGAATGGCCGATATCCGCATTTGTTCAACCCGCTTAATTCGTGGGGCTTGTTCTTATATGCCTTAGGAATGCAGTAAAACGGACAAGTAAAAGCAATATATGAACATATATCATACGTTAATGAAATCAAATCAATTTTATTCATATTAACAACCAAGTATAAAATACATTCTGCTTTGACCTTTAGACAGTACGACACGTGGTTTGAATAAGTCTTTAGGTATAAACCGCAAAATACTGTGATGACTGCTGACAGGGACAATCAGAAGGCCCCAAGCGTTAAGCAATAAACTCAGCCTTATTACATAAATGGATACTAGGTAATCATGAAAAAAGACTTTGAATTTACGATTAAGAGCACTTCTTTTGATGAAAGCTATCAGCCTTCAGACGATACGCGCCTTACGACGAACTTTGCTAATTTGGCGAGAGGAAGCTACCGTGAAGCAAACTTACGCAACGCCTTAAAGATGATTAATAATCGTTTTAATGCTTTAGCAAATTGGGATAACGTCAAAGGAGATCGTTACTCGGTTGAACTTGAAATCATTTCGGTTGATCTGGACATTAAAGGCAGTGGCGATACTTTCCCATCGATCGAAATATTGAAAACAATTATTGTTGATCATAAAACGAACAAACGTATAGAAGGTATGGTGGGGAATAACTTTTCCTCTTATGTACGCGATTATGATTTTAGTGTATTACTGCGAAATCATAATAAAAACCAGCCTGAATTTAGTATTCCTGATGGCTTTGGCGAACTGCATGGCAAGCTCTTTCAGCATTTTGTTAATTCAAATGTTTATAAACAAAACTTTAATAAACTACCGGTTATCTGTCTCAGTGTGTCGGATAACAAGACGTATCATCAAACTGAAAATCAGCACCCGATATTAGGTATTGAATACCTGCCAAGTGAATCCTCTTTGACTGAGCAGTATTTCAAAAAAATGGGCTTAAATGTTCGCTACTTTATGCCACCAAACAGTGTAGCGCCTTTGTCATTTTTCTTCTTTGGTGACTTATTGAATGATTACACTAATCTTGAGCTGATAAGCACCATCTGTACGATGGAGACATTCCAAAAAATCTATCGTCCTGAGATTTATAATGCCAATGCGCCTGCGGGAAAGCTTTATAAACCTAATTTGAATAACCTAGATCATTCAGTCACTCACATTATTTATGATCGAGAAGAGCGTAGTCAGCTGGCTAATGAGCAGGGAAAATTTACTGAAGAGAACTTAATTAAGCCATACCAAACTGTGCTTGAACAATGGTCTGCTAACTACGCTTAAGAAATACGTTCAATCATCAACCTAAATAGACGGCATTATTTATTATGAAAAAATTATTACCTACCTCAACTGCGGGTAGTTTACCTAAACCTATTTGGCTTGCTCAACCGGAAACACTTTGGTCTCCCTGGAAATTGCAAGGTGAGGAGTTAATTGAAGGTAAACAAGATGCTTTACGGGTCGCCTTACAAGAACAGCAGCATGCCGGTATTGATATTGTCAGTGATGGCGAGCAAACGCGACAACACTTTGTCACTACCTTTATTGAACACCTCGACGGTGTTGATTTTGAAAAGCGTGAAACCGTGAAAATTCGTGATCGCTATGAGGCCAGTGTTCCTACTGTGTTCGGTCCCGTCTCTCGTCAAAAACCGGTGTTTGTTGACGATGCTAAGTTCTTACGCCAGCAAACCAATAAGCCGATAAAATGGGCTTTGCCTGGCCCCATGACTATGATCGATACGCTTTATGATGATCATTATAAAAGTCGTGAAAAACTGGCTTGGGAATTCGCCAAAATCCTCAATCAAGAGGCCAAGGAGCTAGAGGCTGCAGGGGTTGATATTATCCAATTTGATGAGCCCGCATTTAATGTGTTTTTTGAAGAGGTTAATGATTGGGGTATCGCTTGTTTAGAGCGAGCCATTGAGGGACTAAAATGTGAAACGGTTGTACATATTTGCTACGGCTATGGCATTAAAGCCAATACGGACTGGAAAAAAACCTTAGGTTCTGAGTGGCGACAATATGAAGAAGTGTTTCCAAAACTGCAAAAGTCGAATATCGATATTATCTCGTTAGAGTGTCATAACTCTCATGTGCCAATGGAACTGCTTGAGCTTATCCGTGGTAAAAAAGTGATGGTGGGCGCCATAGATGTGGCAACCGATGTTATTGAAACCCCAGAAGAGGTCGCTAATACCTTACGAGAAGCGCTCAAGTATGTTGATGCTGACAAACTCTACCCATGTACTAACTGTGGTATGGCTCCTTTAGCGCGTAATGTCGCAAACGCTAAGTTAGCTGCGCTCAGTGCGGGTGCAGAGATCATCCGCCAAGAGCTGATCGCTAAAGAGCTCGCAGCGTAACTAAAGCAATAGCTAAGCAATAGTTAGACAGTAGCGTTATCAATAGCAGCCACAGGTAATGAGCTAAACACCCTATTTAGTCTGGTTACCTGTGGCATGAGGTTTAACTCCCGTTGCACTGAGTATATGAATCCTTACTAGCCTTTACTGTTTAACGGAATAAACAATAAAGCCTATAGGAAAAGTTGCGCTAACATGCGTAAGCCCGTAAACAGGAGGACAAAGGCAAAGATTTTTTTCAGTTTTGCGGCATCGAGTTTGGCTGCGAATGACGCCCCTACCGGTGCGAATAATACCGTTAGCGGCACAATACACGCAAAGCCGAATAGATTGACTAAGCCAAATGTACCCGCTGGAGCATCAATGGGCGTACTACCCAATATCAACATGGTGAGTGCACCCGGTAATGAAATAATTAACCCTATTGCTGCGGCAGTACCCACGGCCTTGTGGGCAGGGTAGTTATACAGGGTGAGTAGTGGAACCGAAATAGTGCCGCCACCGATACCCACCATCGAACTGAAAAAGCCGACGGATGTCCCCATAACGGTTTGGCCTGTTGCACCCGGCAGTTTTTCATACAACGCTGACTTTCCGGTTCTGAACAGCATATTGAGTGCTGATAAGACCGCGATCAGCCCAAACAATAGAGTGAGCATACTGCCATCAACGCGGGTGACTAACCAACTCCCCAGTAATACGCCTATCAGAATAAATACAGCCCAACGTTTAAGCAGGTTAAAGTCCACATTGCCTTTTTGATTGTGAGAACGAATTGAGCTAATAGAGGTTGGCACTATGGTGGCCAAAGAGGTTGCTGTCGCCACGAGCATCGCAGATTCTGGGGATACGCCAAAACCCTGAAACAAAAAAAACAACACCGGTACAATGACAATCCCGCCACCGACGCCGAGTAAGCCCGCTAAAATGCCTGCAAATACACCGGTGGCAACGAGAGCCAATAAAGTAGAGATATTACTGGTTATAAATTCAATGGTATTCATTCATTATTACTTCTATTTTTGATCACAACAAAGACCTTTCAGTCAATTTACGAGGTCATTACAACCTCCGTTTTAGGTTTCTAAGTAAAACAACCGCGCTAGCCTACCTGATAAATTCAGCTTTAGCTGAATCTAAGCTAACGTATTGTTATAATTAGTCATTTCCAACCTGATAGTAAATAAAGGTGTTTGATTGATAAAATGATATGATTTCATCAACCAATGAATATTGATCATCATTAAAGCTAAATGAAAGATAGGAACTAGCCTGTGTTGGAAAGGATCCACTTAGAAATACTCACCGCCATAAAAGAACATGGCACCCTAACCAAGGCGGCAAATTCGTTGCACTTATCGCAATCTGCGTTAAGTCACAGTATCAAAAAATTAGAAAACCAAGTGTCTACGCCTATCTGGAAAATAGATGGTCGAAATTTGCGTCTTACCGCTGCGGGAGAGCACATTCAAACGCTTGCCAATCGAGTATTACCCCAGTTTGTTCATACTGAATTATTACTCAATCAAATTGCCAAGGGTGAACTGGGGTCGCTACGTATAGGCATGGAGTGTCATCCTTGTTATCAATGGCTACTGAGAGTCATTGAGCCATATTTAGTGCATTGGCCAGACATCGATATTGACGTAAAGCAGGCGTTTCAGTTTGGCGCTTTAGGCGCATTACTGAGTTACGAAATTGATGTGCTTATTACACCCGATCCGCTTTTTAAACCTAATATAGACTATATTCCTGTATTTGATTATGAACATAGGCTCGTCGTTTCTGCATCTCACAAACTAGCTCAGCAAGCGTTTGTATTACCCGAGCAGCTAAGCGAAGAAGTGTTATTTAGTTATCCTGTTGAGCCGCTAAGGCTTGATATTTTCAGTCAATTTCTTAATCCAGCCAAGTGTTCAGTCAAAAAACACAAAAACATTGAAACAACTGAAATCATGCTGCAAATGGTCGCTGCAGGCCGAGGTGTTTGTGCTTTGCCGGGTTGGCTCGTGGATGAGTACTCAAAATCAATGCCTATTAAGAGCATTCGTTTTGGTGAGGAGGGTATTCATAAACAGATCTTTGTCGGTGTGCGTAACAACGAACAGCATATTGACTACTTAAATGATTTTATTGATCAAGCTAAAAAAACAAAATAATCACTGTCGATTTAACTTGCAGTTAGCGTTTTAGTTGACCACTTAGCCCTTGTTCCCCGTTTTCTAGGGTACGAGATGGGGTGTGAAGCAAGCGTGCAAATACACCTCGTGACATATTGAATTGTTCACGGATATTCACGATTTCATCAGGCGATCAAGTGCTTGCGCTGGGTTGGTTTACTGAGGTTTTGCTAGAGCCGCGGCTTAATTAAAAAGGCAGCGATTACCGCTGCCAAAGTGTCACAAGGATTAGCTTAGATGGTGCACCTCTTGCAGCCCGTAAACCGGCGTATCGATGCCTTCCATGCGGGCTTTGATTTGCAGTGATAGGTACTGTGAGTAGTGGCGGGACTGGTGTAAATTGCCGCCGTGGAACCACAGTGCTTCCTGCTGAGTTGGCTTCCACATGTTGCGTAGCTCACCCTCCCATGGGCCTGGGTCTTTCGCGGTATCGGAGCCTAAGCCCCAGCATTTACCCACTTTGTCGGCGACTTCTTGGGATATGATTTTAGCGGCCCAGCCGTTCATCGATCCGTAACCGGTCGCGTACACGATCAAATCTGCTTCTAGCTCTGTACCATCGGTAAGAACAACCGATTTCGGTTTTACTTCGGCAATCGACACACCGGATTTGAGTTTGATTTCACCGTCGGCAACGAGATCGGATGCACCTACATCGATGTAATAACCCGATCCACGACGTAGGTATTTCATGAATAGGCCTGAGCCGTCTTCACCAAAGTCGAGTAAGAAACCCGCATCGGTTAGGCGTTGGTAAAATTCGGCATCGCGCTCTGCAACGGCTTCATAGGCAGGAATATGAAACTGCGGCATGATCTTGAACGGAACCGAGCCAAAGGTGAGGTCGGCTTTGTAGGTCGTCATACCATTTTCAACCGCTTCTTCAGAGTACAAACCACCTAGCACCAGCTCCATCAACGAATCTGATTTGATGATATGTGTCGATGAGCGTTGAATCATGGTCACATCGGCATCGTTTTCCCAGAGAGCACAGCAGATATCATGGGCTGAATTGTTACCGCCCAGCACGATGCATTTTTTACCTTTATAGGCTTCGCCACCGGGATGCTGGCTAGAGTGATGTTGCTCGCCTTCAAAGGTATCCATACCCGGAATATCTGGCATGTTGGGAATGCCTGACATACCGGTTGCCAGTACCAGCTGTTTAGGGTGCAGCGTTAATTTTTCGCCATTGCGATCGACTTCTACCGTCCACTCTTGCTTATCCTCATCATATTTTGCATGTGTGCAGCGGGTTGATCCCCAGTAATTTAGCTCCATGACCTTGGTGTACATTTCTAGCCAATCACCCACCTTGTCTTTAGGGGTAAATACGGGCCAGTTTTCAGGAAAGGGGAGGTAAGGCATGTGGTCATACCAAATAGGATCGTGTAGCGAGAGTGACTTATAACGATTACGCCATGTATCACCCGGCTTAGGTAACGCATCAATCACGATGGTGGGCACTTCTAATTGGCGAAGGCGTGCGCCTAACCCGATCCCACCTTGGCCGCCACCAATAATTAAACAGTAGGGCTGTTCGGTGTAACCTAAATTAGCCTCTTCATGCTGACGTTTTTCGAGCCACGTTTGGCGGTTTTTATTCGCGCCGTGTTCAGCGCCTTTAGGGCGCAGCTTGTTACGTTTTTCCGGAAAATCTTTTAGCTCAGTCATGGTGGTAAGGAAGGTCCATGCGAGACCATCACGTAACCGCACATAGGCACGACCTTTCGCTATGTTCGTTTCGAAGGTGATCCATGCCTCGACTACGCCATCGGTTTCGGTGGCGTCTTCTTCAACTTTCCAGTTGCTGGGTGCCGCGTCGGTCATAGTGGCGGCGAGCATGTCGCTGATAGCGTTACGGCCTTCCATGGTTTTAATGTTCCATGTAAAGGCAACTAGGTCGCGCCAGAATCCATCTTCTTCAAATAAAGAGGCGGCGTCAGCGGGTGAAGTAGAGCTGAGTGTAGCGGCTAACTGTTCTACCCATGCGACAGCGTCAAGGGTGGGTTTATGAGTAGCGGTTAGTGCAGTATTGGTCATAACTATCTCCAGTGCAGTTTGTTTTTTTTGTGCTGCGTTGACTTAGGAGATATAGCAGCAAGCGTGCCAGTATCAGCAATGCTTATTTTAATGTGAGATAACTGTTTGATTTATATGTTTAATTTTTCTTTGTTGGATATGTTTTGAGTGAGATAAGTTAAATTTGAGATTCTCGCCGAGTGTTACAGCTGTAATGCGAACACCTAACAGCTGTAACGCGTGATGATAATGAACGTTACAGTTGTAAACCTGTTCAGTTAACGATTTTCTGCTGCTTACACCACACAATTGAGTGCATTTGGCGACCGAAGGTGAGGCTAGATACACCCCTGAAAGAAGTATAGAAAATGCCTCTTTTCAACGGTAGACTCGGTGGGATCGTGAAATAAAAATAACAGTCACGGGCTAAGGAATAGGCATGAATAACGCAAGTCAGCGTCGTCATATAGATACCATACTCAGCTATGGCGGGCACCAGACAACGAATAAAAGTTACTCGCCCACTCATGAGTTGATTGGGCGTTCGTGGCAGCGATGTTTAACAGAATATGGTTTAGATCCCAGTCAGCCCAGACCGGCGCGTATCGTCACACATCAAACATTGCGTGAGCATCAAGATTCGGTAGATGAGTTTTTGAACGTCGCGCGTGCGGGTGTCGAACAGCTCTACACGCAAATTTCTGGCCTTGGATACGTACTGTTGTTAAGCGATCATCGGGGGATTACCGTTCAATTTTTAGGTAATAAGCATGATGACGACCGCTTACATAAAGCTGGGCTTTATTTGGGTGCTGATTGGAGTGAGCAATACGCGGGTACCTCGGCGGTAGGTACCTGTATACAAGAGCAACAAGCACTGACTTGCCACCGCGTTGATCACTTCGATAGCTCGCATATCGGCCTAACCTGCACGGCAGCACCGATCAAAGATCCATCCGGACAGTTATTGGCGGTATTGGATATCTCCGCCTTAAACTCCTCCCGTACGCCTGAAAGCCAAAACTTTGCCTTACACCTAACGCAGCTGTATGCACGTCTGATTGAAGATGCCTACTTCTTGCGGCGCTATCGCCACAGTTTAATCTTTAAGTGTGATCAATCCCGTGAGCTGGTTCAGGTCAATGGCCAGTTATTGTTTGCCTTAGATGAGCAAGGGAATATCCTTGCGGCTAATACCGCGGGTCGTGCTTTGCTGGCGCAATATCAGCCCATCTCAAAAGATTCGATTTCGTTACCCGATTTATTGGCGTGCCAGTGGCGGGATATCTTATCCATCACTTACGAAAGTAAAGATGGCGTACGTGCGTTTCGGGTATCGTGCACTCAGCAGATGTTATACGGCATTTTGATTGAGCCAAGGACGAAGACCTCAAGCCAATTGAATGTATCAGACGTTATCGCTTCGCAAGACGAGTCAGTCCCACCGTTAGATAAGCTATGTGCCGATGATCCCGCCATGCGGCAAACGATTAGCTTAGCTAAGCGATTACGCCATCGTGATGTTAGCCTGCTTATTTTAGGTGAAACGGGCACGGGTAAAGAGGTGCTCGCGAAAGCCATTCATGCCACAAGCCATCGGTCAGATCAGCCTTTTATGGCCGTTAACTGCGCCGCTATTCCTGAATCATTAATCGAAAGTGAGCTGTTTGGTTATGCGCCGGGAACCTTTACTGGGGGGCGAGTGAAAGGAGCAAAAGGCCTCATTCAAGAGGCCAATGGCGGTACGCTCTTTTTAGATGAAATAGGTGATATGCCGTTACAGTTACAAAGTCGTTTATTACGGGTATTAGCCGAAGGGCAAGTATTACCCCTTGGCGCATCGCAGCCGGTGAATATTGATATCCGTGTACTTGCGGCCACGCATTGTAATTTGACGCAGCTCATTACTGACGGATTGTTTAGAGAAGACCTTTACTACCGGCTAAACGGTGAAACTTTAAAACTACCCGCTTTAAAAGCGCGAGTCGACAAGCACTATCTAATCAAGTTGTTATTAAAACGTATTAATCCCGCCGCACGACTACGTGCCGATGCGATGAGCGCGTTACTGGCCTACGCATGGCCAGGTAATATCAGGCAGTTAGTTAACACGCTGACGTTTGCCGAAGCCATTTGCAAAGAGGGAGAGATCACCGTCTACCATTTACCGGAAGAGTGCATTGCTGGTCGATTGGATAAACCAACTTTTGCTTTACCCATGCAAGTATTAAACCCGAGTTACACAGCAACGTTGTCGCCAGAGACTTTGTCAGATCCTTTGTTAGAAAAGGCCGATGCTAAATCCGAGCAGCAAATACTGATTAATATGCTCCGTCAGCAGCGGTGGAACATTTCTGCTGTTGCTAAACAATCAGGGATATCTCGGCCAACGGTTTATAGACGCATGAAAAAGCTTGGGATTCGTTTGCCGAGGGATGTTTAGTTAATCTCTAGTTCGCTATTTGCATCGTTTTTTGCTTTATGAAAAACTGCTTAAAAACACAGTACAAGGATGTACCGCATGAACTTTCCTCTCATTGGCAAGCGATGCCAAGCTATTGCTTTCCCTCTCAATTGTAAGCGCACCGGATGGCCCTCGGGCTTCACGTTAAACCGTAATCGCTTTATCTCTTTTCATGGGCTGCTGCTCATCGGTCTATTGGTAACTTCTCTTGGTTTGGCTGATAAAAGCTTTGCCGATAAACCTAAACTACAATTGGCAACGGTCTACCATAAGGGTCTTGCTATCACTGACTATTGGGTGAGTGAAAAGTTGGATGGGGTGCGGGGGTATTGGGATGGTAAACGGTTATTATCTCGACAGGGGTATCCCATTGATGCGCCGGCATGGTTTACTGCGCGCTTGCCAGCACAGCCTTTGGATGGTGAGTTGTGGATGAGGCGAGGGCAGTTTGAAGCCGTGTCTGCGCTGGTCAGAAGTGGATCGAAAGATGACCAACTAAGCCAAGGGAATACACGTCAGGTAAATAAACGGCAGGTAGATAGCTGGCGTCAGGTGAAATTTATGTTGTTTGATCTGCCCCATGCATCAGGGACATTTACGCAGCGCTTACGGCAACTCAGGAATATTGTGCAAGCGGTTGACCAAGACTGGATTCAACTGATAAAACAGCGCCGAGTTAGCAGTGATAGTGCCTTAATGGCTTGGTTGGAACAGGTCGTTGCCGAGGGCGGCGAAGGGTTGATGTTGCATCATCAAGATGCGCTTTATAGAGAGGGACGTAGTACCGATCTGCTCAAGCTGAAACTCTGGCAAGATGCAGAGGCGAAGGTGATTGGGCATCAGCCCGGTAAGGGGAAGTATACCGGTATGTTGGGGGCGTTATTGGTTGAAACGCCAACGGGTATTCGTTTTAAACTCGGCAGTGGTTTTACCGATCAACAACGGAAGAACCCACCGGCGATTGGCAGTATCGTTACCTATAAGTACACTGGCGTGAGCGCAAAGGGCGTGCCTCGTTTCGCCAGTTTTATGCGGGTTCGTCAGCCATGAAGAGACATTTTGTAACGGGGATATGGACAATTAATGAACAGCATTGAATCATTGCATCAGATTCTCAGTTTCGGCGAACGCAGAGAGCAGGCATTTTCCTGTTTAGCCGCAATGTCGAAGGCGGACAGCCAGCCGGTGGTGGCCACCGAACAGCATTTGACCCTTGTGCTGGGCAAATATCTGGCCGCTGAAATTACCGCAGATGATCTTGAAGAGTGGGCACTGTTTATCGACTGTCGCGCCGATATTCATGCTGAAGCGATTGAAGATTATGTCTATGCGCTGGCAAACCCCTCGTTAATGGGAGAGATCAGTGAGGCCAACATTGGTAAGATGCTGAAATTGTTGATTGAAACGGTCGATCAAGTCGACGCGATAGGGTAATTAATAAGGTAGTGAGTAAGGTCGGTCATAAGGCCAGTAAGATAAAGCTGATCAGGCCGAGGCGTGAGCCCTAGTGCTTATGCTATATCGGCTGTTCTTGTCATCGTTTTTGCTGTTTTTAATCTAATTTTTTCATTGCTTATCACCTCATAGGTATCTTCTCGGCTGGTTTTCTATTCTATAATGACCTGACTATTTACGGTTGCCATATTCGTGGCAGCCCAATGATTACGGACACATATTATGAAGGCCGTTTCGCTTGCTGAGCTTGAACGGGAATATCCGCAAGATTTCTGTCGTAAACTATCGATGTTTGGCGCTCTATCTGAAGAGAGTTTGCAGTTCTTACTGCAGCAGGGGACGCTTTTATCGGTGAAACCGGGGGATCGGTTATTTAGTATCGATGATCTGTCTGATCAGTTTTACATTATTATTAAAGGCGCGGTACGGTTCTATCAACATCGCCCTGAAGATGATGTGAGTATACCGATACGTCTTTATGACGAGGGTGAGCAGATCGGCTTTGTTGGTATGATCGGGTTACATACTCGCCGAGGTGATGCCGTGGTGGAAAAAGAAGGTTATCTGCTTGAGATCAGTACTGAGCTATTTCATAAGCTCTGCGAGCAATACCCTGAGATGTTTATGATATTCCTGATCAACATCACGCGCGAGATGAGTCGTGAGATTAGTCACCTAGATCAATTGTATGCCGACAAACACTGATGACTGTACTTTCTTTTACTGCAACTCTCTGCTGAGTAAGTGACGATGAAACCCACCCGTTGAGCCACGCTTATTTTTGAATTGACAGGCCGGTTATTCAACTCTGAACTATTATTAAGCTACTGTTCGATTTTTGATCAGCTTGGGCGTGAAACCCTAAGGTGTTTTTAAATACGCATGGCAGCCTGTTAGATAATTGTTTCACTGAGGTTCAATAAGCCTGTTTTTACAACCAGCCCTAGGGGGTAAGCGCAATGGAGCAGCAACAGTTTCTAGTGGATGAACTCGATAAAAAAATTGAGATGTTTCGGCATAATTCTAAAGCGCATAAGACGTTGCATCGACGATTGCGTTATGGCTCTTTTGGTTTGACGGGCATGTTGTCATTGCTGTCTGGATTAGCGCTTTACCTACCCGCCTATGCTACCCATCTGAATGTCGCTATTCTGGTTTTTTCAGGCACTGCGGGTATTCTCGCGTCCCTAGAGGGGCTGCGTAAGGCCGATGAGCTTTGGATTCATGAGCGGACAACCTATTACACCCTGTGTGATTTAAGACGTGAGTTGATGTTTCAGATTAAAAGCCAAACCTTGAAGGCCGCTGAACTCGAGATATTCTTTGATCGGCTGCAAAAAGTGTTGAATAACTCGGCGGAAAAATGGAGTTCTGGCATCGTTCAGGGCCGACAAGGGGAGACGATGCCGGCGCAATAGCATGAGGAATACCTGAACCTCCGTGAAACGAAGATATTATCTGATGCGACGTGATACAAGATCGATAGCTCCAGCTCAGAGGGCAGCGCTCGATCTTTATTGATGTGCCAGTATATCTGTTTGTTATGATTTTGGTGCTATCGAGGTACTTTGATCGAGCGGCTCTAACGTTACACGACCTCGGCGATCACCGAGTTCAGAGATCAGCATCGCGGCAATAATCATGCCCGCACCGATCAACCCCAGTGTGCCGAGTTGTTCATTCAAGAATAACCAGGCGGAGAGGCAGGCAAATACCGGTTCGGTGGCAAAGATCAGCGCCACCTGATGAGACGCGAGTATCTGCTGACAGGCAGATTGTGCCCAGTAGGCATAGGCGGTGCCCAGAAGGCCGGTAATCAGCACCGCACTGATAATGAGAGGGTTCGTCGCCAGATCCTGCCAACTCAGGGGCGTTGTACCTGAATGATAAAATGCAGGCTCAGGGCTAACCCAAGCGGCAATGCTGCTATACAGTGCTACGGCGAGTAACTGCAGGATACTCAAGGGGATCACCGGCAGCGAATCAACAAAGCGGCCGGTTAGCAAGATATGAACGGCAAAGCCAAAGGCACATACCAGTACCAGCGTATCACCTTGATTGAACTCCAATTTATCACCCATGGTTAACAGATAAAGCCCCGCCGTAGCGATAATCATACCGATCCACACAGCCATGGAGGCCTTGATGCGAAACAGCAGAAAGCCCAATAAGGGAACTAAGGGCACGTTCAACCCTGTGATAAAGCCCGCATTGGATACCGAGGTGTAATGCATCCCCTCTGTCTGGGCGTAGAAGCTGATAAAGAGTAAAAAACCAAGCAGGGCACTGGCCCCACAGAGTGGTAACCAGCGGATGTTGATGAGTTGTTGCCGGTTAAACCAAAGCAGGGGAATCAGCGATACTCCCGCTAATAGAAAACGGATGGCATTAAAGGTATGAGTGGGTATCTCTTCTATGGCGAGATCGATCAGTACAAATTCAGCGCCCCAGATAAAACAGACTAACAGTAGTAGCAGCTGCGCTGTACGTGATGATCGAATAAGCATTGGAAATCCTTGTCAATATAGTGGTGCAGCGTTTCGGTTGACACTTAAATGGAGACCGAGGCCTCCATGTTTATATACTGCTATTTAATGGTGCCATTGTTTAGGCGAGCATAAACCCTAGGGCGACCAAGGATAGAAAAGCCATTGCCGCGCCAATCAGTGCATAGGGGATCTGGGTTAACGCGTGTTGCATCGGCGTACAACCGGATCCTTGAGAGGAGAGTACGGTAGAGTCACTGAAAAAACAGGCGTGACTACCAAAGGCCGAGGCGGAGAGTAGCGCGCCTACGGTGAGTGGCATCGACATATCCATGCTAATTGCCATGGGAATAACGATGGGTAGCGAAACGACAAAAACTCCCCAGCTCGAACCGGTGGCAAACACAACCATCGCCATAGAGGCAAACACGAGTGCGGGCAACATCTCTTTTGATAGGTAGGGCGTCAGAGAATCGATGATATAGGGGGTCATGCCGAGCTGATCATTGATCTCTTTCACCATGAAACCGGCGCACACCACCGCGATAGGGTGCAGCATCACTTTAAAGCCGTCGAGCATGGAGTTGACTAGCTGATCAAATGACAGCAAGCGCTGCCAGAAATACAGCACCATGGTGAACATTGATGCCACTAGCGCACCGAGTAATAGATCGATACCGTAATAAACACTGGCAGCCACCAACACCGTCATGGGGAGTAAGAAATTGAGCAAACCGATGACGGGAGTAGTCTTTTTTAAGGCGGAGGTATCGAAGCCATCTTGCTGAATACCATCGGGAATGGGTTGACCGGCTTGGGCACGTTGTTCCGCTTTTTTCATCTCACCGAAATCGCCGAGCACACCCATCGCGACTAAAAAAACAACCAGTAACGCGGCCCAGCCGTAAACCATATAAGGAATCGATTCGATATAGAGGGACATCCCTTTGCCCTCGGCAACCGCTCCGTTTTCTTCTAGTAGGGCGGCGAAGTAAACGGCCCAAGTTGAAACCGGTACCAGAATGCAGACCGGTGCTGCGGTAGAGTCGACCAGAAAGGCCAGTTTTTCACGGGAGATTTTATAGCGATCGGTTAGGTTTTTCATCGATGCCGATACCGCAAGAGAGTTCAGATAATCATCGATAAACACCATGATGCCCAATGTACAGGTCGTCAGCATAGTACCGCGTTTAGTGGTAATTCGTTTGGCGAGTATCTCGCCAAAGCTGAGTACGCTGCCGCCCCGTTCTAACATATTGATCAGACCGCCCATCATGCCGCATACCAAGACAATCCAAGCGATAGTCTCATCCATCACCACCGACATCGATAAGTCGCCGAGCCCGCTAACGATATGGGTGGGATCCAGCAGGAGTAATCCGGCGATAATTCCGGCAAAAATAGATTCTAATGGTTTTTTGGTAATCACGGCCACGCAGAGAATCAGAATGGCAGGTAATAGGCTGTAAAAACCATAGGATTCACCATCGACATGTTGGGTCGAGAGGTAGGTGAAAAAAGCCATGATTGCGGCAAAGAAAATCAGCCATTTCTGTGGGCTTCGGGTTTTGAGATGAAATTCGGGGTTGTTAATGATGTTCGCTTGGGCGATCTCAGTACTCATATAGCACCTTTTTTATCGTTATAAATGTATCGTATATGTCTTGTTGCAACGTGTGACCAATAGCTGTCATACAGTATTTTGCGAGGCATCGCTGTATGGGAATATGCTGAGATAACCGATCAAGGATTGACCGCCTCACCCGACGAGAACCTTTGTGTCATTCAGCTGTAGCACTCATACACGTCGGTATGATGGCAATATTACGTGCAAGTGTTTAAACAGAGGTTTCAATAGGAGCTTGAGACCTCTGCTTACGTGGGATCAGATTCCCAGTTTGTCACGTAGGTTGTAATACCAAGCGCCCATAGCGGTATAAGGGATGCGTAGTGCCCGTCCACCGGGGAAGGGGTATTGTGGCAGACCGGCAAAAATATCGAAGCGTTCTGATTGGCCTTTAATAGCATCACAAAGCACTTTGCCCGCCAGGTGCGAACTGGTGACACCGTGGCCGCTGTAGCCCTGTGCGTAGTAGATGTTCTTGCCGATACGGCCAAACTGAGGCAGGCGCATTAAGGTCAGGAGGAAGTTACCGGTCCAAGCATAATCGACCTTAACACCTTTCAGCTGAGGGAAGGTTTTCAGCATGTTAGGAACGATCAATGATTCGATCTTATCCGGCTCGCGAGCACCATAGGTGACACCACCGCCATAGATCAGTCGGCCATCACCGGATAAGCGGAAATAATCCAACAGGTAATTACAATCTTCAACGCAGTTGTCTTGTGGTAACAGTTCGCGTTGTTGAGCTTCGCTCAGGGGCTCAGTGGTAATGACCTGAGTACCACAAGGCATCGCTTTTTGCTCTAATTTAGGAATTAAACCACCGAGGTAAGCGTTGCCAGCGACAATCACAAAGTCGGCTGTTACCGAGCCTTTTTCCGTATGAATGACGGCTTTATCGCCTTCCTCGACACGGGTAACCGCGGAGTCTTCGTAGATCACACCACCTAGGCTCTCTAGCGCCGCGGCTTCCCCGAGTACGAGATTAAGCGGATGGAAATGGCCGCCACTCTTATCCAGTAAACCGCCTTCATAACGGCTTGAGCCAACATGGTCACGGATGCTGTCAGCGGTCAGCATTTCCAGTTGTGTATGCCCATGGGCTTCCCAGAGGGCTTTTTTATGTTCCATCTCTTGCAGCTGTTTGCTATTGCAGGCTGCAAACACACCGCCATCTTTAAGGTCGCAGTCGATCTGATACTGCTGTACCAGCCGACGGATGATCTGTCCGCCCTCAAAGGCCATCTTGCCCATCTCACGGCCGGTGTCATGGCCATAATTTTTTTCAATAAAATCTATATCACGGCTATAGCTATGAACAATCTGGCCACCGTTGCGACCGGATGCACCAAAGCCGATACGGCTGGCTTCTAAAACGACAACGTTGAAGCCCTGTTCAGCGAGATGTAAGGCCGATGACATGCCGGTGAAACCCGCGCCGATAACACAGATATCGGCACTGATATGATTATTCAATGGTGCCCGAAACGCTTTGTCGTTTGCTGAAGCGGCATAGTATGACGTGGTGTGTGATGGAGCTGCCATAGAGAAACCCTGTATTACGGACCCAGTGAGGGTATTGCTGATATAACTAAGGACATGCCAATGCAGCCTCAGCTTTGATTAAGGATCTACCATAATTGTTTACGGGGGCGGTACGCTATACCTATCAGGGGATAGATAGCTGGTGATGGGGCAGAACAAGTTAGAGGAGCGTTAGTAAGGTGGTGGGTTTTCTGTGTCTTGGTGAATCATTCTGATGGCGTGCAGGAACATGTCTCTGGCACGGTTTGGTTGAGCCGATTTTTTGGTAATAACGGCCACGCCTAGACGAAAATGTTTACTCTTTTTCGCCACCGCTTTTAACAGGCCCTGTTCAATATAGGGTTGCGCAACATTTTCTGGCAGAAAGCTGATATAACAGCCGGAAAGAACCATCGCGATCCGCGATTCATAGTGATAAGACGCTCCCGCAAGATTCATCTGCGCGAGTTGATGGTAAACCTCTTCATGAGGCTTGAGTCCCGCATGAATGAGTTTATAACCGTTGATAACCTGTTCTGTTATCTGTTCTTCAGGGAGTGTGAACAAGGGGTGGTCTTTACCGCAATAAACGTAGTTTTCATCGGTAAAGAGGTGGATGTAGTTAAGTCCTTCAAACTTTCGGTGGTAGGGGATCATGGCAATGTCGAGTTGATTATTGAGTACGAGCTTTTCCATGATTCTCATGTGATCGACTTCGACCTCAAGTTCGACATCCGGGGCTTGATGATAAAAGTGACGAAATATTTCAGCCAGCTTAAAACGTGGGTCTGTGCTGAAAGTGTCACTTAGGGCTATTTTGAGTCTTCCTGCCGGATGATCACCGAGATTGTTAATGGTGCTTCTGAATTGTTCTAAGTTATGGAGTAGGAGCGTGGTTTGATCAAAAACGACTTTACCTTCAGACGTTAGACTAAAACCGGCTCGGCCCCGTTTACACAGCGTGATATTGAGGCGTTTTTCAAGGGCTGCAATGTGGTTGCTAATCGTTGGACGGCTGATATTGAGCACGGCTTCTGCGGCGGAAAACCCACCACACTCAACCACTGATTTAAAGATTTTGAGTTGTTTGATTTCAATATCGCCGAGCTGTCCAAGTGCAAATTTCGTCATGTTCGTTATTTTACCGAGGTTCAGCTGAGTTGATCTTATTTGGGTTTTGTTTCTTATATTTAATACTAGGCTTTACGTAAAGAAAATTCAACGTAAAGGTGGGATTTTTATGATTTATTCTATGCTCGTAATTTGTGAAAATGGCGCCACAAAACGTTTAATGCGTGACATAAATATTTGAGCATAAGGGTCAATAATGATTAAAAACCTTAAGAAAGCACTATCGACATCGGCTTTAGCGGTTACGCTAGGTCTTAGCACGCTTGCTGCTGATGTCTCCGCTGCAGAGTATAACTGGCGCTTTAGTAACCTTTATGGTCGTGGCACCGCTTTTGGTGATGTTTATGAGAGTCTAGCGAAGAATATCGAAACAGGCTCTGAAGGGCGTATTAAGGTTCAGGTACTTTACTCCGGCGAAGGTGTTGGCACTAGCGGTCTGTTGGGGGCGGTTAAGTCCGGCCTGATCACCATGGGTGCACCGTTCCAGTCTATGCATGCTGGTGAGTTGCCTGCCGGTGTGGTTGAAATCGGTCTGCCCGGTGGTACGGATGATCCTGCTGAACTGCAGTCACTGTTCCACGATAAAGGTTGGGATAAAGTGCTGACTAAAGCCTACGGTTCTCAAGGACTGGTATGGCTTGAACCTTACATTCAGCCACCTGTATATGTTTTAACTAAGCGCGAAATTAAATCGGTAGCCGACTTTAAAGGCCTTAAAATTCGTGCACCGGGTGCTTATGGTAAATTCCTGCGTAACTTGGGTGCATCACCTGTATCACTCGCTTGGAGTGAGATATACACCTCATTGGCCACCGGTGTTATCGATGGTTCTATCGGTAGTAACATGATCGATCACCGTGATGGTAACCATGTTGAGGTGGCTAAGTACATGTATCGCTTGCCGTTAGCCGGTGCTCAAGTGTTGCCAATTGTTGTTAACCGTAATGCTTGGAAAAAACTACCAGAAGATCTGCAGGCTGTTGTGCGTAAAGCAACAGAGCAACATGCTGCTGATCAACTGCGTCTGTCTCGTCAATGGGAATCTGAAGCGGTTACTGAGATGGAAGCGAAAGGTCTCAAATGGAGCCCTGAGCCAAGTGAAGCTGACAAAGCAGCCTGGACTGAAGCCGGTGCCGGTTTGTGGGATGAATATGCGGCAAAGGATAAGTACAGCAAAGAGCTGATCGATATCCTGCGTGCAACCCGCAAGTAAGGCATTTTGAATAAGTTAAAAGGGGCAATCGCGCCCCTTTTTTGTTGCAGGTATTTTCATGCTTAAAACAATACTGATAAATTTTTGTCTGTCTATCGATTGGATAGTACGGCAAGCAGGCCGAGCGGCGGCGTTTATCATGCCGGTGTTGGCTTTGGTTGTCGCCTTCGAAGTTTTCTCTCGTTACGTGTTGGGTAAGCCAACCGTCTGGGCGTTTGATCTATCGTTGTTTATGTTTGGTTATTTAGCCGCTTTAGGTGGCGCTTATGCACAACAGCAGCGTGCGCATATCAATGTGGATATTCTTTATCTTAAAGTTTCCCATAAAACTCGCAGTGTATTTAATCTGATCTCGTTTTCGTTAGCTATTTTCTTCCTAGTCATCATTGTGATGATGAGTATCGGTAAGTATGAAGAAGCGATTGAGTTTGATTATCGCCGCCAGAGTGAGTGGGCTCCGCCAATGTTTCACTTCTGGGTCATGATGATGGTTGCCTGTGGTCTGTTTATTGCCCAGTTTGTAAGAGATATGTTGGCAGAGCTGTATTTTCTTCTGACTGGTCAGGCGCTTATTGAGGAGAATAATGATGGGAATTGAGCTGTTAACCATAGTTCTTCTGTTATGTATTTTGGTGTTTTTTGCACTGGGTGCCCCCGTTGGTTTGTCACTGGGTGGTATTGCGATGGCCGTGGGTTATATGACCTGGGGCGATGGCATTTTTAATGTTATACCAACCACGCTTGAGTCGACTTATTTCAGTTTTATTCTGTTAGCAATTCCCCTTTATATTTATATGGGGCAGTTGTTAACGAAGTCTGGTATTGGCGATGCAATGTTTAACTTCAGCCAGATGCTGATTGGTCGCGTGAGAGGGTCATTGGCGATTAGTGTTATCGGTGTTTGCTCTATGATTGGGGCAATGGTCGGCATTATCGGCGCAGGGATTATGACGTCCGGTAGTATTGCGCTACGACCGATGCTTGAGCGGGGCTATAACCAACGCTTAGCGCTTGGGGTGATTATGGCCGGTGGTGGTTTGGGTATCCTGATTCCGCCCAGTATTCCGATGATCATGTTTGCCGCTTCAACGCAGAATTCAGTTGGTCGGATGTTTTTAGGCGCGATGGTGCCCGCATTGCTAACGGTGGTGATGATGGTGCTTTATGTGGCTATTAGCTGTTGGCTGTTTCCCGAGCGTGCGCCACGGGATATGGATAACAAAGATATTGTAAAGCTTGAAGGTAAAGCTAAATTCCGTATTGCCCGAGATGGTTTGTGCTCTATGCTGCTCATTGTAGCGGTCTTAGGCAGCATCATTACCGGCATAGCGACACCGACCGAGTCGGGAGCTATTGGTGTGGTTGGTGCAATTGTACTGGCGATTCTGTTTAAACGTTTTAAAGTCGATATGTTTTTACAATCAGGCTTTCAGACCGCGACTTTGGTCAGCGTGGCGATGTGGATTATTTTTGGTGCGTCAGTCTTCAGTAACTTTCATCTATTGATGGGAGTGCAGAGTATGGTGGCCGACTTCACTGGGCAGTTAGATCTACCGCCTATTATGATCATCATTATGTTTCAGCTGATTATGCTGTTACTGGGCTTTATTATTGATGAGTTCATCATTGTATTGATGTGCGCACCACTGTTTACGCCTATCGCTGTTTCTCTGGGCTATGACCCGATTTGGTTTGGCGTATTGATGATTCTAAATATTCTCATTGCCGTTCAGACGCCCCCCTACGGTTTTGCTCTTTTCTATCTTAAAGGTATCGCGCCTGCGGGTATCGGTATGTCGGAAATTTATAAATCGGTGACGCCGTTTATCCTGCTGAATTTAACCGTATTGATTATTTGCATGGTGTTTCCAGAGATTGTGCTTTGGTTACCTAATTTAGTAATGGGGTGAGGTATCAACATGTTTACAAATATTCTTATTCCGCTGGATCTGTCGCATAAAGAGCAGGTGGTTGAGTTAGCTCAGATTGCTACGAAATTAGCAGAGGGAAAACCTGCACAGCTGAATCTGCTCTATGTTGATCAGAGCTTTGTTCACGGTGCCGGTGATCCGCAATTTGATAAAAGTGTGCATCAGGGGCATCGCAAAGAAGCCCTTGAAGCGATGGAAAACTTACTGAGTGACCTGCCTGATAATATTCAGGTTAAATCCCTCTATCGTGATGGCACGGCGCATGATCAAATTTTGGCTACTGCCAAGCAGATGAATTCCGATGTGATTGTCATGATGGCCCGTAAGCCGGGGATCAGCAGTTACTTTATCGGTTCTAATGCCGAACGGGTAGTGCGTCATGCGCCTTGTTCCGTGTTTATTGTCCGTACAGACGAGTCAGATAGTTGATGCGGCTAAGCAGTCGGTAAATAGCTGAATGATGAGTTGATTCTGTTGCCGCTTACGCCATAGCGCGCGAAAGGTGTTGGTGTAGCTATAACGCTCGGTAAGCAGCGGGCGAAGTTCTTTTTCGAGTCGCCAATTGCTTACCAAATGACGTGGCAGAAAGCCCAGATAGTGGCCACTGAGAATTAATGTGGCCCGGGCTTCTTGGTGGTGTGCTCTAGCCTGTTTATTCCAGAGCTTCATGTCGGGATGTATCTCTCTACCGGGCATCAGTCTAGGGGATTCAACAAAACGGTATTGGCGCAACTCGGCGGGATCAATCTCATCGGTCCGCTCAAATAGAGGGTGGTCTTGGGAGCAGTAGAGCTGCATCTCTTCATCGAACAACTTCATGGTGGTCAGTTCGGGGTAGGGTTGACTGGTGACGGTGATGCCGATATCGACCTGTTGATTGAATAATGCCGAGATCACATCATCAGAACTCATAGTGCTAATACGGATTTTCACATCAGGCGCTTTATCCGAGAAGAGATTTAAGGTTTTGAGGATTGAGGAGTTATGCGCGCCGAGCATATGTTCGGCAAAACCGAGGTGAAGGTCGCCGAGAATGCGGTTGTGACTTTGGTTGATGGTGTTTTTGAATTGATCAATGGCGCTGAGTAGTTCCATGGTTGCGCTATACACCGTCTGGCCCTGTTCGGTCAGCGAGAATCCGGCGCGGCCTCGTTCACATAAACGCATATCTAAACGTTTTTCTAAGTCGGAGATGTAATTAGAAATTGTTGAGTTGGCTAGATTCAATTGAATCTCTGCGGGGGTAAAGCCGCCACACTCAACCACGGCTTTAAATACTTTGAGTAAGCGAAGATCCATATCGGCCAGTTGACCGGTGAGTGCTGCTTTTCTGCGTCCCATATGAAGACCTTTGATCGTGATGTTTTTTACATTTGTATATGCAAATGTAAATATTTATAAGTAATTATATAAGCAATAGTCTTGTCGATCTATAAATATAGCTATAACGCAGTTGGCTGAGCTACTGCCTGCCGGAGAGAAAGCATGACAATACAACTTAAAGATTCATCGTTACTCAAAACTCAGGCCTTTATTGATGGTGCGTGGGTTGATGGTGACAAGGGTGAAACATTTGCAGTAACAGATCCGGCTACCGGTCAGCATTTGGCTGATGTTGCCAGCGTGGGCGCCGATGAAACCCGTCGCGCTATCGCGGCAGCTGATCGCGCTATGATCGAATGGAAAGCGCTGCCGGCAAAGAGCCGCAGTGATGTGTTGGAAAAGTGGCATCAGCTGATTGTTGATAATACCGAAGACCTGGCCGTTATTATGACTGCAGAGCAGGGTAAAACACTGGCGGAATCCCGTGGTGAAGTGGCCTATGGTGCGTCTTTCGTTAAATGGTTTGCCGAAGAGGGCAAGCGGGTTTATGGCGATATTATTCCTACGCCGTCGGATCGTCGCGGTGTGGTGGTAAAACAACCGGTCGGTGTGGTGGCAGCCATTACGCCATGGAATTTCCCGAATGCCATGATTACCCGTAAAGCAGGACCCGCCCTAGCGGTTGGTTGCGCTATCGTATTGAAACCTGCAGCGGAAACACCGCTATCGGCGCTGGCGCTGGTGGAACTAGCAAACCGCGCTGGATTGCCAGCAGGACTGTTTAGTGTGTTACCCGGCATGGATGCACCGGCGATTGGCGGTGAGATGACCTCTAACCCCACGGTTAAGAAAGTGACGTTCACGGGCTCTACACCGGTGGGTAAGCTGCTGATGAAACAGTGTGCCGATACGGTTAAGCGTACCTCGATGGAACTGGGCGGTAATGCGCCGGTTATTATTTTTGATGATGCCGATCTCGATCTAGCGATTGCCGGTGCCCTGACAGCGAAATATCGTAACTCAGGCCAGACCTGTATCTGTGCCAATCGTCTGTTAGTGCAAGAAGGTATCTATGATGCTTTCGTGGAAAAATTCAGTGCGGCCGTCAGTGAGTTCCGTATTGGTAATGGTTTTGAGGCTGCGACAACACACGGCCCGGTGATTACTGAGAAAGCGGCTAAAGAGATCCATTCTAAAGTGCAAAACGCCGTTGAAGAGGGGGCGACGGTCGTTATTGGTGGTCAGCCGGGTGAACAGGGCGCATGTTTCTATCAGCCGACCGTCTTGACCAATGTGACTGAGGATATGCGGGTGTTCCGCGAAGAGATCTTTGGCCCTGTTGCGCCGGTCTTTAAGTTTAGTACTGAAGCGGATGCGATACGGATGGCTAATGATACGGAATTTGGTTTAGCGGCTTACGTCTATACCGAGAGTATGGGGCGTAGCTGGCGAGTATCTGAAGCGGTGGATTACGGCATGGTCGGTGTGAATGAAACGGCGATCAGTTCGGAAGTCATTCCCTTCGGTGGTGTTAAAGAGTCTGGTCAGGGCCGTGAAGGTTCTAAATATGGTCTGGATGATTATCTGGAAACTAAGTACATCTGTTTTGGCGCATTACAGCGATAAGCTGCGCATAGTGGAGACGCGTTATGAGTAATATGATCTACCCAACAACCAATTTTAAAGCCACTGAAACGCTGACGATGGAGCGGGGAGATGGTGCTTATGTTTATGATAGTGAAGGTAATCAGTACCTCGAAGGTCTTGCTGGCCTGTGGTGTACCTCGCTTGGCTATAATAATCGTGAGCTGATCGACACTGCCGCTGAGCAGATGGGGCAACTGTCTTTTTCCCATATGTTTGGTGGTAAAACCCATCAGGTGGGTATGGATCTGGCTGATAAGCTAACCGCCATGCTGCCGGTTGAGAATGCCAAAGTATTCTTTGGTAACTCGGGTAGTGATGCCAATGATAGTCAGATTAAGATGCTGCGGTATTACAACAACGCCATTGGTAAGCCTGAAAAATTTAAGATTATTGCCCGTGAACGTTCATACCATGGTGTGACCTTGGCGGCTGCTTGCCTGACCGGTTTGCATGCTAACCATACCTATTTTGATCTGCCGTTCGAGGCGCTGGGTATTCTGCGGACGGATGCGCCGCATTACTACCGTGGTGCACTGCCAGGTGAATCTGAAGAGCAGTTTGTTGACCGTATCGTTAACAACTTAGAACAGCTGATACTGAAAGAGGGCGCGAATACGATTGCGGCCTTTATTGCAGAACCGATTACCGGCGCTAGCGGCGTGATTGTGCCACCTAAAGGCTATTATCAGAAAGTGCAGGCGGTACTGAATAAGTACGATATCCTGTTCTGGGCCGATGAAGTCATCACCGGTTTTGGCCGTACGGGTAATGACTTTGGTTGTACCACCGTGGGTATCGAAAAACCTGACATGATGTCGATGGCGAAACAGTTATCGTCTGCTTATATGCCGATCAGTGCGGCGGCGATTCGCGGTGATATGTATGAGGCGATGATTGAACCGAGCGCTGCAGTGGGTGCCTTTGGTCATGGCTTTACTTATTCCGGTCATCCGGTTGCTTCGGCCGTTGCGCTGAAGACGCTAGAGATTTATGAGCGAGATAATATCTTTGGTCATGCGGCGACGATCGGTGAATACATGCAGAAACGTCTGGGTGAATTCCGAGATCATCCGCTGGTAGGTGAAGTTCGCGGTGCGGGTATGGTTGGTGCCGTGGAAATGGTGGCCGATAAGAAAACCGGTGCAGCCTTCAATGATGGCGCGGCGGGTTACTTTGCGGTACAGGCCTGTCAGAACCACGGCATGATTACCCGGGCGGTTGCCGGTAACTCTCTAGCATTCTGCCCACCATTAATCGTTAATGAAGCGCAGATCGATGAGATGGTCGAGAAACTGGGTAAAGCGTTGGATGAGACGCTCGACTTTGTTACCCGTGAAGGCATGATTGTCGCTTAATCCCTAACAGGGACGAGTGATGAGTTGTATGGTCGAACGGGTGGAGAGCTGGCCCGTTTGATTGCTTTACCTGTGGGCTGAACGTTTTAGCCTAGGAGATTCAGTTCTATTTGGCAGGTTCCTCTAAGCCTGTCTAGTCTTGAAACACAGATCCTTCTGGATCACCTTGTTGGGAGGGCATATTTATATGCTCTCCCTTTTTTATGTTTGTTGCATTTGCTACTAGCGGTGATCACGAAAATAGTTTGGCTGTAGAAACCGATCTACGATGATCAAGGGTATACTCTGAGACTTTTCTTTCGTCAGTAAAAGCAGGAACGGATTATGTCAGCACAGCTTCCCGATTCTTTGTCGCAAAGTTTGCAGCAATGGTTTGGTTTTGATCAATTCAGACCCGGACAGGAACAGACGATCCGTCAGCTGTTACAAGGAGAGTCTTCGCTGGCTATTTTCCCTACCGGCTCAGGCAAGTCACTGTGTTATCAGCTTACCGCAACCTGTCTGCCTCATTTAACCTTAGTGGTGTCGCCATTATTGGCGTTGATGAAAGATCAATTAGCTTTTCTTGCCAAAAAAGGGATTCCCGCGGCGAGTATTGATTCAACCCTGACGCCAGAACAGAATCGGCAGGTGATGAGTGATGTGCGCAATGGCACCACTAAAATCCTGATGGTGTCGGTGGAGCGATTTAAAAATGAACGTTTCCGTCAGTTTATCCAATCGATCCCGGTATCGATGTTGGTGGTCGATGAGGCGCACTGTATTTCTGAATGGGGGCATAACTTTCGGCCCGATTATCTGAAATTACCGGCTTACCGCGAAGCCTTGAATATTCCGCTGGTGCTGTTGTTAACGGCCACGGCCACGCAACAGGTAAAGTTGGATATGGCCCATAAGTTTGCCATAACGGAAGATCATATTGTTCAGACCGGCTTTTATCGGCCTAACCTTGATTTAACTGTTTTATCGGTTGCCAGCGTGGATAAAAATGCTCGCTTGATTGAACTCATTAAACAGCAGCAGGGGCCGGGTATTGTCTACGTTACCTTGCAACACAGTGCCGAGCAGGTGGCTGACTTTTTGGTTCAACAGGGGGTACGGGCATCGGCGTATCATGCCGGTTTTGAAGATCAAAAGCGGCAACGGATTCAATCGGACTTTATGGCTGGAAGCCTAGATGTGGTGGTCGCGACCATTGCCTTTGGTATGGGGATCGATAAAAGTAATATCCGTTTTGTTATTCATTATGATCTGCCTAAATCGATCGAAAACTACAGTCAAGAGATCGGCCGTGCGGGCCGCGATGGATTGCCATCCAACTGTATTACGCTCGCCAATCTGGACGGTCTGAATACGGTAGAGAATTTTGTTTATGGTGATACTCCTGAATTAGAGGGGATTGAGTTTGTCCTCAATAATATTCGTCGCGAGTCTCAAAACGGACAGTGGGAGCTGCAACTCAACGCGCTATCGACGGCCAGTAATATCCGTCAGCTACCCATGAAAACACTGTTGGTGCAGTTGGAATTACTCGGTGTGGTGCAGCCGCTCTATGCGTACTTTGCTGATTTCAAATATAAACTGTTGCAACCGCAGGCGCAGATTCTCGAACGTTTTCATGGTGAACGAAAAGCATTTTTAACCGCGGTATTTGCCCATACTCAGTTCAAACGAGTGTGGGGTACGTTGGCCTTTGAGGCTCTATTTCAGGGCTATCACTGTGATCGCAAACGGGTGGTGGCTGCCTTAGATTATCTGCAGGAGCAAGGAGTGCTTGAGCTGGAAACGAAAAAGGTGACCGAGGTCTTTCAGGTTAATGAACAACGGTTAGCAGAGCCCGCTTTGGGTCAGCAACTCTATGATTACTTTATTGATAAAGAACATAAAGAGATCGCCCGAATTTCAGCATTAGTGAAGTTTTTTGAATTGGATCGTTGTTTGAGTCGTAGTTTGGCGCTTTATTTTGATGATCATCAAAGTGCTGAACAGTGCGGTCATTGTTCCTCTTGTCGAGGCCAATCGGTAAGGCTTGAATATTCGCAATCGCCACAGTGGCCGTCCGATCAACAGCTGATGAGTGACTTAGCAGGATTACGCCAACACCTATCCACTCATCTTACGCTGGATACTCAGTGCCGTTTTTTGGCGGGCATCAGTGTGCCGTTGTTTGCGCGTAATAAAGTACGGCAGTTGAGTGGTTTTGGTTGTTGCGAAGCGCTCCGGTATGCGGATATTCGTCAGAAGGTAGAGCAATTAACGCTGTAGACGCTGCTGTCGTCGATGCTGACAGTGGGCCAAAATAGTTTCTTTTTCGGTCGCGCTAGCATTATGCCAAGCTAAAATCTCTTGAAGTGTTCGATAGCACCCTAGACAGATGTCCTGTTCATTGAGGCAGCAATTGCGTATGCAGGGTGTGTCGCCGTTATCTGTTATACGGCTTAAACGATGATCGGCTGAGGCTTGCATGGTTGGCTCCGTGGTTTTGATGAATGGCTTGATCGGCCCATCCTTTAGCCTACGACAGTCCTTTTAGCTTAGCTGCCTAAGCCCGCTTGTGTGAAAAATAGTTAGAAATCACATAAACAAGGTTAATTTATTTTATTTTTTCTCTATAGTTAATCGCTATACAGTGACTATTGTCGTTGTTTAACGTTTATGGTGCCCGAATTTTGGAGAGGCTACTTTGATTAAACTGACAGGCATTGCATTGTTAACGATTTTGTCCTGCAGCCATAGCTATGCCTTAGATAGAGTGGCTTCTGCTAGCGGGGCTGAACAGGTTAAAGCTTTACTGGAAGCAGGACGTTCTAACGAAGCTTATGACCTGGCGCTAAGTTATGTCGATGACTTAGAAGGCGATCCGGTATTTGATTTTCAATACGGGGTCGCGGCGATCGATAGTGGCAATATCAGTGAAGGGATCTTCGCACTAGAACGTGTGGCTTTTCTCGAACCCGACAACCCGCTCGTATCACTCGAACTCGCCCGAGCATACTACCTGCTAGCGCAGTTCGATAAGTCTAAAGAGCTGTTTGAGGCGGTATTACTGCGTAATCCGCCGGATAATGCACGTATCCGGATTGTTAAATACCTTAATCTGATTGACCAGCAGCAGTACCCCATTACCGAGGTGAAGGGGTACGTCGAAGTGTGGCACGGTTATGATAGCAATATCAATTCCGGTCCTGAATCCCAGACTGACATTGTTACCTTGAGTGATGATGCTCTAGGGCAGGGCGATCTGTTTAATCGAGTGAAACTAGGCACGTCCGTTGAGCATCAATATGCTGCTAATCGCATGCTGGATGTGAGTCTGAGTGGGAATTTCCGTGCGTACGATGACGAGACAGAGCAGGATTACAGTACTCTGTCGGCTTCGGTGGGGCATCGCTGGGCACAGCAAAATAATCACTATCGTGTCGGTGTAAATTGGCAGCATTTTAGCCGTGATGATGAAGGCTATCGTGATTTACTGGGGGTTAATGGTCATTGGACCCATCAACTCGATAAACAATCACAGTGGCGCTTATACGGTGGGGTTAGCTCGCTGGACTATGCTGACTCAAATTGGAAGGATGGGACCCAGTATTATCTGGGAGGCAACTATCTACTATCAGGTAATAGCCGTTGGAAGCCGCTCTGGTTTGCCGGTACCTTCGTCGGTCAGGAGACGCCCGATACCGCAGGAATACTCGCAGATGCACAAGTAGATCGTTTCTTTTGGGGAGCGAACCTTGGCGTACAGTTAACTCTTAGTGATCACCTGACATTAACACCGGCATTAACCTACCAGTCGAGTCGTTATAAAGGAGAGGATTGGTTGTATAAGGTGCGACGACAGGATGACTACACCCTCTTCAATCTTAATCTTGAGTGGGCCGTTGAAAACAACTGGACCCTATTGGCAGGCTATAGTTTGAGTCATGCCAATTCGAATATTGAGCTATATGAGTATGACCGTCAGCAGACTATGCTGGGTCTACGCTATAGCTTCAAGTGAGGTAGGCTATGAGATCTCTATTTTTTACCGTTGTATTGCTTCTCTGTTCGGGGTTAGCCAGTGCCGCAGAGGTTGTTGGCAGCGTTATTTTAAGTGTTGGTGAGAATATCGCTAAGGCGGCGGATGGCAGTGAGCGCGTGTTGAAGCGGCACTCTGAGATTTATGCCGATGACTTGCTCACGACTGGGCATCAAGGTCGGTTGCAGTTACGATTTAGCGACCATTCTCGCTTGGCATTGAAACCGTCCTCTGAGTTTCACATCGCTGCCTATCAGTTTGACCAACAGCAGCCAGAAGAAGGGAAAGCGATCTTTAAGTTGCTTAAAGGTGGAATGCGCACCATTTCTGGTCAGATTGGTAAATCGAAGCAGGAGAACTACCGTCTTGAGACCACTGTAGCGACTATCGGTATTCGCGGTACGCATTATGGCGTGCAATATACGCCAGAAGGGGTCTACTGCGAAACCATTGAAGGCGCTATTGAGGTTGAAACAGCGGTTGGGCAAGCGCTCGTGAGTGCAGGCGAAAGCGCCACTATTAAGCCAGATGGCTCGATTAAGAAAAGTGTGGCTAGCGGACGTACAGGCGATTACCTGTTACATAAAAGTGCTCAGGAAGATGACAACACTACACCAACGGGAAGTACGAAGATTGAAGCCACTATCGAACAGCTTGCCGATGATTTAGTGGGTAGTACTGGTCGTGCACCGGAAGGCTCTTTAGTGGCTGTTGCGTTTACTCGAGATAGTGATTCGAAAGGGGTGTCGGCGGGGAATGGTTCGGTCATCGCTGATGTTACTTCACGTAAACCTTCGGCTATTCGTATCGATAGCAGTACAGAGAGTGGTGACATTGTAACCGATATTATACATTTCGCGGCTCAGCCAAACATTACCAATCATGCCTGTTCGCCCTGTGTAGTGAGTACGACAGAAGATCTTGATGTTCTATCTGAACATGGAACACTGGAGTTAGGCGGTGCCAATGTGACTTGGGGGCGTTGGGATTCAGATTTTCATTTGTCTGAAAATCGTAAAGAGCAAGATTTGGTTGGTGACTTTCACTTTATGTACAGTGATAGCTTAACCACCCCTGCAGAACTGGCTGAGCTGGTCAAAGCACGCAGTGGTTCCTATCTGTATATCCATACGAGTGAATCAACCAGCTTAACCGCTCCTCAGATTGATACAGGGGCTACCGGTTCGTTAGTTGCATTTGATTCCGGCGACGCGCTGGCGGGACGCTATGCTTCCGGCACCTATGTGATGGTTGATTGGGATGCTCAGCAGATTGAACAGGTGAATATTAATGCTGAAATCAATGATGGCGCGGGGATACGTATCTATAACCTGACGGAAGAGGCCGGTGTAAAGACCGATTTAGATGCGGTGCTTCAAGGAGGTCAATTGACCTTAGCAGGTAGCTGTAGCGGTGGTCAGTGTACCGAGGATGGTATCGATACCAATATGAGTGGTCAGCTAACCTTTGACCTTGTGGGTTCTCAGGCGGAGGGGGCCGTGACCAGTTATGGCGCTTCAGGCACAAGCGCTGCGGATCAGAATATTACTGTGGTGGGGACTGCTTTATTGGAAGATGCTGGGCCTGTCCCCGTTGCTGCTGGACCTGTTCCCGTGGACCATTAAATCATTCAGTCGTGATAAACGTTAGGGATGAACTAGCGCAGGGTGATGACCTCACCCTGCTTTAGGCGGTCTATCTGCTGATTGGGTAGTAATCGATGGCACTGTTGTATGATGCGATCTTCAACGCCAGGTTTTAGGTGAGTAATGGCAATCCGAGGCGTGTACTCAAGTGACATCAGTTGCTGCGCTAACATCGCCGGGGTGAGGTGACCACTCTGCTCAGCTAAAGGGGTGGACTCATCGGCGAAAGAAACATCGATAATCAATAGCTCGGGTTGATGTTGGTTCAGGAGTGTAGCAAGAGTCTTGTTAAGGCCGCTGTCGCCGGTAAACAGAAAACTGTGCGCCGTCTCTTTAATTAAGTAACCCGCTGTCGGCGTCGGATGTGTTGCCGGTATCACTTCAATGACTTTACCCTGCAGGTTAAGGATGTCGCCAACATTGACTGAATGTAGTCTGATAATCGGGTTTTCTTCTGGCAGGGTGGTGAAGTCAGGCCAGATGGTCCAGTTAAATATATGCTCTTTAAGGGCGGTAATGACCTCTGGTAATGCATATACATTGATGGGGGCTTGGTGTTGATCAAAAATCGTTGAAATCATCAGCGGTAAGCCAATAATATGATCGAGATGACCGTGGGTAATCACCACATCGCGAATATTCAGTAACCGCTCCATGGTTAATAGTTCGACCCCCGTCCCAGCGTCTAATAGCAGAGTATCATCGACCAAAAAGGTGGTGGTTTTCAGTCCTTGACCGATACCGCCGCTACAGCCCAGAATTTCAATTTTCACTTTCATCTCCGGTTACGTTGACGTCTATGTTTGATTTAAATAGCGTCAATCGTATGTTTATAGCACAAGGGAGCAGCATCCTTATAGTCGTTGACTCTATTAATCGAATAAAAAGAACGAATTGTTACGGCCTGAGGTGTTTGCAGGCTATGATAAGTGTCTTATCGATGTCTGGCCAAGAGGTACTTTAGTGTCTAGGTCTTGGTTTATTATTCTCAATCGGAATGACTTATGAAACAGCGTAGAATCCGGACATTGCTAGGCATTATGTTGACACTGCTGATGTTGTATCCCGTCATTCAGAACAATCGACCCGCCTTGCTGCAAAAACTAGAATATGATCTTTATGACCTACGCTTAAGACACTTTGCAAAGGGTGATCAAGATCCGCGTATCGTTATCATCGATGTGGATGAGAAAAGCCTTGCTGAACAGGGGCGATGGCCCTGGAATAGGGTTAAGCTGGCGCAATTGCTGGATCAACTGTTTGATCATTACGGTGTGGCGATTGTGGGTTTTGATATGGTGTTTTCTGAAGCCGATAGTGAGATTGACCTAAAGCAACTGAGTCGGTTACTACTGGATGCAAAAACTACCCTAAGTCTGGATTCATTGTTACAGCAGCTTAATCCGGATCAGCGCCTTGCTGATGCGATGCATGATCGTCCAGTGGTGTTAGGTTATGCGTTTGATCGAAGTGACCGTGAACTGAGGGTGGGCGCCCCGGGTGTATCTGTCATTGGCCCAAATGAACTATTGGATGAGCAACCGATACCTGAAGCGAAAGGTGTTATCGCCAGCGTGGATGCGCTACAAAGTCAGCAAGCTTACAGTGGTTTTTTTGATAACCCGATGGTGGATAGCGACGGTGTCTACCGTTGGGTGCCGATGTTACAACGCTATCAAGGACAGTATTATCCCTCGCTCTCTTTAGCGATGTGGCTTGCTCTGTTTGAAGAGCAGCAGGTGATACCTGAGTTTGAGTCAGATATGACCGGTGAACATCAAGCGTTGGTGGCCATTAATGCAGCGGGGCAGCAGATTCCCGTGAATAGTGCGAGTGGGTTGTTGGTGCCGTATCGGGGGGGACAGGGGAGTTTTCCCTATATTTCTGCAACGGATGTGATGAACGGACTCGCTGAGCCAGAGCAACTTAGTGGAGCAATTATACTGATTGGCACCAGTGCCGCGGGGTTACTCGACTTGCGAGTGACTCCCGTCAGCAGTCGTTACCCCGGTGTCGAGGTGCATGCCAATATTCTATCGGGGTTATTGGATGATCGGATCAGCAGTGAGCCAGACTATACCCTTGGGGTTGAGATTATACAGATACTGATGAGCGGACTTCTGCTATCGCTGTTGATTCCCCGCAGTTCGGTGATGTTTTCCACGCTAATTACCTTAGTTTGGAGTGCTAGTTTGGTCGGCTTTAACCTCTACGCTTGGCAGAGTCTGCTCTGGGTTATTCCACTGGGATACACCCTGTTTCTAATCTTCATTCTCTATCTGTTTCAGCAAACGACCGGCTATTTCTTTGAAACCCGAAATATGAAGCTGTTGGCGGGTCAGTTTGGACACTATATTCCACCTGAAATCGTACGTGAGTTAGGTCGCCAAAATAAAGCTATTCACCTTAGCGGTGAAACCCGTGATATGACCATTTTTTTCTCGGATATTAGGGGCTTTACACCGATATCAGAACAATTGACGCCACAGCAGTTGACCCGAATGATGAATATCTACCTGACGGAGATGACCCGTATCATTCATCAACAGCGCGGCACCGTGGATAAATATATTGGTGATGCGGTGATGGCTTTCTGGGGAGCCCCGTTACCGGATGAAGCGCATGCCAAGCATGGTCTCGATACGGCTTGGCAGATGTTGTCGCAGCTGCCAAAGGTGAATCAGTTGTTGTTGGCCGAGGGATTGCCGGCGGTAAAAATTGGTATTGGATTACATTGCGGTACGGTTAGTGTTGGTAATATGGGATCTGAGTTTCGGATGGCCTATACCGTGATGGGGGATGCGGTGAATTTAGCATCAAGATTGGAGTCTCTGACGAAGTATTATGGTTGTCCACTGTTGGTCAGTGGTGATTTAGCGACGCGCTCGCCCAGTTATATCTACCGCTATATTGATCGAGTGCGAGTAAAGGGACGTTCCGAACCGGTGGAGCTGTTTCAGCCGATGGCGGAGCAAGCCTTGGCGGAGTCCTCTTTCGTGGATCAAGTTGAGATGTTTAACCAAGCGGTCATGAGTTATCAGCAACGTCATTGGGAAGAAGCGAGGAGATTGTTTTTACAATGGTTAGCGGAAAATCCTGAAGACAGTGTCGTGCAGCTGTATCTCGATAGGCTTGCTGCCCTAGAGAATAGTTCTGAGGGCGAAAGCTGGGATGCTGTGTTTAGTCATTTGGAAAAATAACAGTGTTCTTTCAAGCGGACTGGATAAGCCCTGGAAGCGTTGTTATATCAACCGTATCAATCTGTCGTGGGGCCATATGTCGGTTGGCATATTCTATGTAGGCACCGCTTTCCACAAAAACGCTAAATAGATCGGCATCGAGGTGTTCATCCTCTACCATTCTGCCGATAATATTCATCGCTTGTGAGAGTAACATCCCTTTCTTATAGGGGCGGTCTGGCGAGGTCAGTGCTTCAAATATATCCGCGATACACATAATTCTGGCGCGGACGGAGAGTTGCTCTGCTTTTAGCCCTCTAGGGTAGCCGCTGCCATCCAAATGTTCATGATGATTACAAGCAATCTCAGGTACTTGAGCGAGGTGCTTTGGGTAAGGTAGGGACTCCAACATATCGATGGTGACCTTGATATGGTCGCGCATCACCTGAATTTCACTTTGCAGTAACGTGCCTTTGCGGATACAAAGGTTTTCGACTTCATCCTCGGTCAACATATAGCGTGTATGGCCGTCATCATCGATCCAAGTGATCTTGGCGATCTGCTGTATACGGGCCACATCGTCATCAATCATAAACTCTGAGCCCGTATTACTTTGACGTAGAAAAGCGATATCGTCATCGAGTGTCTGGCAGTGTTGTTGTAACTGTTGCTCCGCGAGATCCGCTTCGGTGGCGGAGAGCGTCGGAAGGGTTCTGAAATGGTTTAGCTGTAGCTGCAGCTTATATTCACGAAAGCGTGATTCGAGTAATGCAATACGATCAAACATCGTATGTAATTTAGTGGCCTTGTCGATAATGTATTCGGGCGAGGTTATTTTGCCGCAGTCGTGTAGCCAAGCGGCAATACGAAGTTCATACATCTCTTGCTCATTAAACTGAACGGTTGAATAACGGCTTTTATCACTGTTGTTAACCGCCTCAGCCAGTAACATAGCAATCTCGGGTACCTGCTCACAGTGTTTGCCGGTTACGGGTGACTTATGGTCAATGGCGCGCCCCATCAATTTAATGAAGGACTCAAACAGCTCTCGCTGAGCATCAATCAGCCGACGTTTTGTCAACACCGTAGCGGCAAGAGAGGCCAGTGATTCCACCAGGTGTTGTTGCTCTTGAGGAAAGGTCATCACCTGATTATTGGCATCCATGGCGTTGATCAGCTGAAGAACACCGATAATTTCACCTTCGTGATCCACCAGTGGCACGCAAAGAAATGATTGTGAGCGATAATTAAGTTGTTTGTCGAATTTGCGGGTACCGGAAAAATCATATTTTTCCGAATGATAAACGTCTTCAATATTGATGGTTTGTTGCAAAACAAAGGTTTGTGCGACAACAAGCTTAGAGGCTTGACCTTGAGCATTATAGATCTCAACGGTGGGTAGATGCTTTGGTTTGCTATGTATCCCTAGTGAACGGTTATGGAGGATAGTGAAATGAAGTTGGTTCTCGTTTTCTTCATCAACGGTATAGAGCGTTCCCCCGTCGGCATTGGTCAAAAACATACAGCCAAGAATAATCCGATCCAGCAGCAGTATATGATCCTTTTCAGTGGACAATGCACTTGTCAGATCAGCAAGCTGTTTGATTATTTCGTGGGTATCAAGGTGAAGCATGATGTTAACCGGCGCTCGTCTATTAATTAACTTCAATGTGACGCTGGTTGCTGCAAGAGTCAAGATGAACTCCAGCAAATATCATCAAACTGTGGACGATATTCAATTAAAAAATGAAAAGTAGGCCGCTGTCCACCGCTGATGCATCGATCGCACTCATGCGATAAGAGTTGTTGGGGGCCTAATTAGCAAAGCGAGTGATAGCATTCGCCCCATGTTTTCTCAGGTATACTGCATGACCGTTTTTGAAATGATTTCCGGAGCCGTTATGCTGAATATGGATTTAACCCAGTCAGTCACGATAGAGACTCGCCTACAGTCTTGGGTTGCTAGCCCGAAAGCGGGTGTCTGGCGAAAACCGTTGGCTCGGGAAGAAGCCGAACAAGGGCACGCGACCAGTATTGTCCGTTATGATCCGGGAGCGGCCTTTTCATCCCATGGGCACCCCAAAGGGGAGGAGATTCTGGTGTTGCAGGGCGTTTTTTCCGATCAGACCGGCGACTTCCCTGCAGGCACCTATTTTCGAAACTCTGAAGGCTTTAGTCATGCCCCCTTTAGCCACGATGGTTGCTTGATTCTCGTAAAGCTATACCAGTTTCAGGCGGATGATACCGAGCATCGAGTGATTCAGACGCAGAGTGCACGATGGTCGCCGGTGAACGATTCGCTTGAGCAGCTCCAGCTCCATCAGCATCATGATGAACAGGTGTCGATGTGGCGTAGTCGTAAAGAGGTGATAGTTGATCTGAGCATGGCGGATCAAGGTCTTGAAATATATGTGCTTCAGGGAGCGCTTCAAGAAGATGGCCTGCGATTTGGGCCGGGCGTTTGGCTACGTCGCCCACGGGGTAGTCAGACCTACCAACTGAGTGCTGATACGCTGATCTGGGTTAAGATGAATCATTTTTGACTGTTTTTCTCTGTTTACCGCTGTCGCTGACGTGCATAACCGGGAGTCATTTTAAAATAGCGTTTAAACGCGCGCGAGAAACTCGAGGCGTCAGCAAACCCCAGCTCATCGGCTAATATCGTCTGTGTTATATCGCTATTTTGTAATAAAAACCGAGCGCGGGCCATGCGTCTAGATAATGTATATTGTTGCGGTGTTAGGCCAAGTTCCTGCTGACACAGCGTGTAAAGGTGGCTTTCGCTTATGTTGAGCGCCTTAGCGATTGCGCCATTGGTTGGAGGCGCGGCTAAACGCTGATCGATATAGCGATTGAGCTGTTGCCGGTTGAGTCGAGATTGATCATGGTGCGTCGTCGAGGCCGAATATTGCTGACATAATTGGGTCATAAATAGCGTAATGAGTTGGCAGTTGATCTGCTGGCGACTTTGCTGACCGACCTGTTGATCACGCTTGGCCAGTTGGTTGGCGGCAAAGTCGACCATGGGCACTATTTCCGGGGATAGCGTGATAAATTCTGGATTATTTAAAATTGTCTGGCTAAACGAAAGGTTGCAGCTATGTTCAAGGGCCTGAATATAGGGGTCAAAGGGGGCTAGATCGATCACCAGCAGCTCACTATCATCATTTAAACCACTGAACAGGTGGGCTTCACTCTCAGGCACGATCGCTAGCTTACCGGACAAGAGTTGATCACTCTCAGTGTTAAATTCGCAGGTCATTTTGCCTTTTAAACCGATCAGTATCTGTGCAAAGTCATGTCGATGTTCACCGCTTTGTCGGGCAATCAGATTACGACGAGCAATACTGTGTTTCATAGGCGGACTATCCGATTTAATACACTGAGGATCAGAGTTTGAGTCAAAAATTTAGTAGCTTGAGCTAAGTTTTAGAACCCGTTTCAGGCTAACATAACGCAAAAGCCCGTTATAAGAGAAGCCGATATGCAATTGAATGCTACAGATATTCGTAAAGCGCTGCCCTGGGATCGCTTGATTGCCGCTCTGAATGAGATCTTTACCAAAGAGGTCTGCGCGCCGGTACGTCATCACCATAGTATTAATGTACCGAATGATCCGCAGGCGACCCTATTATTGATGCCTGCTTGGTTAGAAGGTGAATACTTAGGGGTAAAGTTGGTGAATGTCTTTCCCGGTAATAATCGTCGCGGACTGCCTGGGCTCAATAGTCATTATATGTTGTCATCGGGGAAAACCGGTCAGCCGTTGGCTCAGTTAGACGCGAATGAGTTAACCGCCTTGCGCACAGCTGCAGCATCAGCGATGGCCTCGAGTTATCTATCTCGAGATGATGCGACTGATCTATTGATGGTTGGGGCGGGGCGTATGGCTCGATATTTGATATCGGCACACATGAGTGTGCGGCCGATTCGCACGGTGAGTGTCTGGAACCGTAATGAAGCTTCTGCATTAGCGCTGGTGGATGAACTCATCGCTGAGGGGGTAGCAGCAAAATTGTGTCCCTTAAACGAGCTGGAACAGGTGGCGCGTCAGGCGGATATTATCAGTTGCGCAACAATGTCGACAGAATCGCTAGTACTGGGTGAATGGTTAAAGCCCGGTGCGCACTTGGATCTGGTAGGCAGTTTTACCCCTACTATGCGAGAAACGGATAATATTGCGCTGCAACGCTGTCAGGTGTTTGTTGATGTACGTGCCGGTGCGTTGAGTGAAACCGGTGATTTGATCATCCCCATTAGAGAGGGGGCGATTACTGATGTAGTTATACAGGCTGAATTTACCGAGTTGTGTCGAGGTCAACATCGTGGCAGAGCGGAACTAGAAGACCCGCAAAATGCCATTACCCTGTTTAAATCGGTGGGCGATTCGCGAGAAGATCTCGCAGCCGCGATCCTCGCTTATCAGCAAACGCGATAAAATAATAAAGCGCTGATAACTGAGGATCTAAAGCTATTTAGCTGTATCGTTTTTTGAGCGTTAAAGCGTGATAGGAACATCACCGTCTGCTCTATCTTTTAAGGGGTGTGTCATGGTTTCATCCATATCGAGTCAGTCAGTTAAACCGGCTCCTGATGCCGTGGCAGTGATTGGCGCTGGCGTTATCGGTTTAAGTTGTGCGCTTGAGGCTCAGCGACAGGGCTTTAATGTGACTCTATTTGACCGAGATGGGCCGGGGTTAGGTGCCTCTTTTGGGAATGCGGGTTACTTGGCCACCGAGTTAATTGAACCGCTATCCAATCCAGCGACACTGCGCTCAGCACTGTCTTTGTGGCTTAACCCGAAGGGGCCGTTAGCGCTGCCGTTAGGTTATATTCATCGTATCGCGCCTTGGCTGCTTCGGTTTGTGTTGGCGGCGCTACCTAAGTCGCTGCAACGAAGTCGCCAAGCGCTGCTGCAGTTAAATAGCGCATCGATCGATGCTTGGCAGCGCAGTCTTGATGATATTGGTGCGCGTGAACAGATCATCAAATCTGGCTATCTGTTGGTATGGGAGTCCCCTCGGCTCGCTGCGGCACAACGGCATCAGGCTTGGTTGGCGGATAACGATATTCAGACTGAGCTGGTGCAGGGCGAACGCTTGGCCGAGCTTGAACCGAGTCTTTCTCATCGAGTACATCATGCACTGTACTTTCCAGATGCCTATCGGGTGAAGGAGCCGTATGAACTATGCCAACGGTTATTGACGGCTTTCACAGAGCGCGGAGGACAGTTTATTCAGCAAGGTGTCACCGGTTTAATACCGGCCGCGCATGAGATCACGGTGAATACTGCAAAGGATGATTATCGCTATGATTATACGATTCTCTGTGCTGGTGTGTGGAGCCGGAAATTATTAAACAGCGTGGGTATCGATCTGCCTTTGGAGGCTGAACGGGGCTATCATCTGACGTTTCCGACCGCGGGAGCAATGTTGCGTCATCATATAGGTTCAGCTGAGCGTAAGTTCGTCATGGGCCCCCTCGCCAGTGGCTTACGTGTTGTCGGTATGACCGAACTTGGGGGGTTAACATTACCGCCTTGCAAGCGTCGCTTTGACGTGTTGCGTCATCATAGTCAGCAACTTGTACCTGAGTTGAACACTGCTGTATTGGAGGCCAGTGAATGGATGGGGCATCGACCCACATTGCCTGATTCCCTGCCAGTCATTGACCAACACCCAGACTATTCTCGCTTATGTTTTGCTTTTGGTAATCAACACTTAGGGGTGACCCAGGCGGCGATCACGGCAGAGCTAATACTGCAGTTGATGCAAAAGCGAGCCACCAGCATTGATATCACTCCCTTTGGTGTTGATCGATTCTAATGACAGGGTGAGCTAAAACCTCTTTGGTCACTCTATTGGCGATTAGAGCATCTATTAGCAGAGATCGATTGCGTGAGGCATTAGCCAATTATTCACTGACGTTGCGCAATGCTTGGGTAATACCGGCGGCTTTTAACATTTGTGCTTGGTCGCTATTTTTGACCAGCAGAGCGCCACAAAAGGCGAGGGCGTTAAACGAGATCGAAGCAAAGGAATCCGTTCGGCGAGGCACTAACATTAACCATTCTCTATTCAGCAGTAAATTGTAAGCTTTCGTCGCTTGATGCTGCTGATCTATTTTCAGAATATCCAACAGTGTTAGATAGGCATCGTGTAACCATTGCGCGCTTAGGGTTGTGTCGTCAACAAGGTTGTTTGGCAGACGTATTCCCACCTGTCTAAACGGTAGTTTAGGGTTGTATTGTGGCTCAGTCAAAAAACAACTCAAGGGCTGCGCGAGTGGTAGTTCTTGAGGGCTTAAGGGTATTAATTGAAGATGTTTGTGCGGTTGACTCGCGCCAGCTTTAACGCCGCCATTGAAAAAGACTAGACCGTTGATCGCTTTGAGGCCGGTCAATGCAGCACTAAAATCAGCGACTGTTAATAGGTTTGTTTGTGGTTCGAATTCACGGGTAACAATTAATAGGTGGTTATCGATCACATTAAACTTATTTAATAGGCCGATATGATGATTACCGATAGTGCTGACAAACAGTTGCGGGTCGTAGGGCTGAAACGGGTTAACTCTATGACTGCCTGCTTGCTTGATGCGTTGTTCATTGTCTTTTTGTTCTAAACTGCTAAGTGTACGTAGTTGGTAGGTAAAGGTGTCGTTACCAATCGTTTCAGATACTATCTCGACCTCGGTGTAAATCGGTTGTAGAACTCCATTGGCGAGAGCCGCTAGGCGGGTTGCTTGTATTTGTTGCCAGAGGGTGTTGGCCATTATTTGGCTCCATATCGGCAGAAAGGCTAAGATTACGTTGCTCAATAGCGGATGTATAGTCACAGTGAGATGTTAAACAGTATGTCAATAAAACAGTTACTGCTAGTTGCCCATGCTCCTTCCCAGAATACCCGCCGGATGGCTGAGGCCATTTTGCGCGGGGCCAATCATCCCGATATTGATGCGGTGCAATGTCGTTGGGTTGAGCCTTTGCAAGCCACTCCAGAAGATCTCTTCGGTTGTGATGCTATTATTCTCGGCACCACTGAAAACTTGGGTTATATGAGTGGTGCTTTGAAAGACTTTTTTGATCGTTGTTATTATCCGGTGTTAGCGCTGAAACAGGGATTGCCCTGTGCTCTCTATGTGCGGGCAGGGCATGATGGTACGGGGACTTGCCGTGCGGTGGAGACCATTTGTACCGGTTTGCGTTGGCGCTGGATTCAGCCACCGTTGGTCTGTCGAGGCGACTGGGATGAGACATTTTTACAACAGTGCGAAGATTTAGGCATGACGATGGCTGCGGGCCTTGATGTGGGTATTTATTGATCGAAGCGTTGGCTTGGTGTTTATTAAATAGACAGTTTTATTGTGCGCTGCACAAAATATGTATTATACTTATGTCTAAATAGTGACCCGTTAGGAGACCCGCCAATGAAACAATCGGTGTTTACCGGAATAGAGTGTGATGACCGTCGTATCGCAAGTGAATTACAAGCGATGGGTTATTACGATGAGTGTGGTAGCGAGACAACGTCTGTGATCCGCTCAATGTTTGAAGCCGTCAGCGGTTTTATCACGTGGATGCGATGGAAAGGTGAAGTCGGTGTTTATGGTTGTCGTGTTGCAGCTGACCATGCCCGCTATATGGAAGCAAAAGTTCACGCTTAATCTCTGCTTGTTCCTCTGTTATAAAAAACCGTTCTGTTGAACGGTTTTTTTTTGCGCTAGATATTATTGATTTTTTAATCCCCATTTTATTTTCAAACTTATGTTTGATTCTTTCAGATTCTGTCCTAAGCTTTTTTTAACCGTCATGAAGATGGGGTGCAAAAGCATCGGCCGTGGCTGTCCCGGATCCGTAAGTTTGTAAAAAACCGGTTATAGCTAAAAAATCACTTTTTTAAGAGTGGCTATATCGTGCATCAGCAAAGTTACCAGGTAAGGGTTTTGGGGGTCGGCAATGCCGATGTTCTGTCAATCGGGCGCTTTCATCAGCGCTTGGGGTTAAGCCGCCAAGATTGTATTCGACGCATTTTGACGGCGCCGTCTATATTGCAAGCTAAGTTAGATATTCACAGCGCGGAAGAGATGGTGAGTGTGCTCAAAGAAGCAGATCTCCCCTGTGATCTATTACCGCAAAGTGAACAATGTTTATCCCCGCTTGAACGTTTTGAATTAGCCGTTTATATCTCCGATTTCACCCATATCACCTCATTTATCACCGATCTTGCCCTATTTACCGGCCAAAGTAGCGAAGAGCTGCTGAGTTGTTTGAGTAAAACCCCCGCTATTATTTTAGGAAATCTGTCTGAGCCGGTGGCGAATGAACTGATTGAGCGCTTTAGTAAGCCGGGTATCGAACTGATGAAGTCTTGCAGTGATAGCGCGAAATATACAGTGGTGGCTTACGCGCCTGGTGGTGATAGGAGTCTTATTGCTTATTATCGAGAATTCGGCTTACAGCAAGTCGGTGCTCAGCCAGAGCAGTCGCAGTGTTGGCAATTGACCGATTTAACGGTTCAAAAAGCTCAGTCTTTATGGCAAAAAGCGAATGAATTGCACCTGCCATTGGTGATTCACAATCAGGATTATTATCGTTTTGATCTGTTGCTTAAATCGGTGCCTGACTCGGCTCAGCAGCAACAGGCGATCTCGACGATTCTGTCGTCACAACTGGGTATCCCGCTACACCTTCATCCCCGTCTTTTTACAAGCCTTCCCATCATCTTAAAACGTTCTGCATCGATAGCTGATTACGAGCCCATTATGAATGCCTTGGTGGCACAGGGTTGTGCCGTCACGGCTGAGTGGATTGGGGGTATTCGTTTTAATCTCACGTTTGAAAATATTACCGATGCGCCGGTGCAGTGTGCGCGGTTAGAAAAACTGTGTACCGCGATTATGGGGCGTTCAGTTAGCTTTGTTGAAACAACGGAGGGTTGGTCTGTCAAGGCGGATGCCAATCTTCATCAAGGGTTGTGGATTCAGTATGAAGCTCATCAGTTTGATGTTCACTGCCGATTAATGAGAAATACCCATGAATAAAACAACGATCCCGAAAATAAAGCTGGAGGTTGTACTCCAGGATGTTGGCAAACAATTACGGCAACAAAAGTATGAGGCCGCTTTATTAACGTTACAAAAATTATTACAGGCGGGGATGGCTCAGCAATTTCCCTTGATGTTACAGCGGTATATATCGGAACTGGTGTTTGAGTGTCTGGAGCAAGCGGGCGAAGAGGAGGCCGCGTTAGATTATTGTGAGCGGGCCATCGCCGAGTATGAGAGCCAGACGCTACCGGTTTCTGTGGCGGTGGAAAATGATCTAGCGGTATTAAAGTTTCGCCGGATCTGCTTGTTGGTCAAGTTAGATCAGCATCTGCAGGCGCGTGAAGCGGTATCCGAATATCAGCAGAGCAGGGTGCAGGATAAGTCGCGCTATACCAAAGCCTTCACACGCATTCTGAAGTATTCCAAAGCAACCAAAAATCAGTTGTTAAAAGAGCAGAAACAGATGGGGTCGTTTCAGCTATCACAACAGTTAATTGTGTCAGGTTAATTCAGCGAGGTCAGGGAGATGAATTTTGATAATCAGGTAGCCGGGATGACACCGGGACAAGCGTTAATGGATGTCCCCATCCCTAAGTTAATTGAAAATACCGCGAAGGCGATTGCCGCTGCACAATATGAGCTCGATTCCACTTCGGTGCGTGCGGCGACGATGCTGAGTGAAACGCGGATTAGTTTTAATGATGTAGACGGGACGTCTCGGGAGCGAAGCCTGCTTGAATTGGGTTTTATTCCGCAGTTTTACCACTTTAAAGAAACCGAGATGGAATTTAAGGTGACGATCTCTGTACGAGTGGAGTCCGGTATCGACTTTGGGGTTGAAGCAGGCTTAGGCAGTACTGAAAGTGCCGGTCTGCCGGTGGCTTTTGCAGGCACGATCTCCTTTGATCTGCACCATAAATATGAGTTCGATATGGAAGCGGTGTCGCGGATTAAAACCACCATGAAATCGATTCCCCCACCACAGGCATTTCTGGACGCTATCCGTAATCATGCGGCCTCCGGTGGCGGCACCATTTCCGCCCCTGATGGCCCTGCCGTGACGCCAGAGCCAGTTGATCCCGTTGATCCAGTGCCAGCCGATCCCGATCCGGCACCCGTGGATCCCGTTGACCCCGTCGATCCAGGCTAACAGAGGATAAAGCGATGTCGAATAGCAAAGTGATGGCCTCATTAGAGAAGTCACCCCTGCCAGGGTTGCTAACTCAGTTGGGTACTGCGATTGCGTCGGCTCAACGAGCCCTCGATGACAATTCAATTCAGATGGCGATGCAATTGGGCGATGCTGAAGAGCACGGGGTTGATATCGGAGATGGTGAACGAGTGTCGCTTATCTCGCTGGGATTTGCGCCGGTGTTTTATCACTTCAATGAGGCGACGATTGATATTCGGGTGTCATTGTCTACATCAACCACCACTGAAACTAAGTTTGGTACCTCTGCAACCGTGGGCGGAGCCGTCTATTTTGTCATGTTCGCGGCGACGGTCAGCGCTGAATTTAGTAATAAATACAGTTTTTCATCCGAGGCCAGTAGCTCGATTACGGCACGGATCTCATCAATTCCGCCTCCCAATGCGTTTCAAAACTGGATCGCCAGTAGGCAGCAGGCCGCTCAGTCTACAGAGACGGAATAACGTTTATTTAATCACCGCTAACGGTTAGCAAGGAGTTAACTATGTCGATTGGTCAGGAACTACTCAATGTCCCCATGGGGGAGATGATCAGAGAGATGGCGTTCGCCATTGCCGATGCGCAGTACGAATTGGATGAAGCCAGTATCAGAGTGGCCCAGATGATGGGTGGACGCGTTCCTATTCTCGATGAGGCGGGTACGGTTACCGGCTCTGAGGATTCGCGCGTCTATTTTGGTACGGATGCCGAGGGTAAGGCGCAGAAAGTCAGTATGTTGGAGCTAGGTTTTTCACCGACTTTTTATCAGTTCACTAACAATATTATAGAAGTCAAAATTGCCATCAAGATAACCAGAGAAAGTTCTTATACACGCAATACTAAAACCACGGGAACCAAGCGTAGTAAACCCGCGTTTGGCGGTTTTTTCGGTGGTAGTAGCAAGCTTCAAGCCACCACCGTGGATGCCACATACGCCAGCAAATATAGCTATAGCGCCGAGGGTGCGAGTTTATTGCGTTGTAATCTCGTACCGATTCCACCGCCTGCTATTTTTGAAGAGCGAGTCAGGGATTTGTTCGATACTGAGGATGAGACAGAAGCGTAATCGCGCCAGCTGAAGGAGAATAACAATGGCCAGACCAAGTATTGGACGTGAACTGAGTGATGTGCCCTTTGGGGAGATGATTACCAGTATGGGGCTTGCGATCGCGGAAGCCCAGTATGCCATGGATGAAACCAGCCTCCGGCTCGCCCAGATGATGGGCGGGGAATATGAGGTGCCAGAAATCGATCCGATTACGGGTGAAGTCACCACGGTGACTAAAAAATCACTGGTTAAGTTTGATGGTGAAGAGATGTCCCTGTTAGAACTGGGTTTTACACCCACGTTCTATCAGTTTACGGAGTCATTGATTGAGATAAAGGTGTCAATCAGCTTCACACAGAGTTCAGAGTTTGAACGTAAATCATCAACCAAAACGATCAGTGCGATGGCCGGTGGGTTTCTCGGGATGGGTATGGCGAGGGCAAGGACGACCTCCGTTAGCGCCCGTTATGCGAATAAATTTAACTACAGTGCCGAAGGTTCGAGCTTAATGCGCACTAAGATTTTGCCGACACCGGCTCCGGCGGTGTTGGAGGAACGTATTCGCGCAATCGTGGAGAGAAACAAGGTTGCTGAGTGATCGGTGTTGATTGATCGCTGCAGCAGAGACAAGGAACCGTGCGAGGGACGCTGATGTCGAGTGAATATCTTGATTGGACGGCACTGGATAGCGGTGTAGAACCTAGGACTGAGTCTAACCCACTAGATTCATCGGTTCGTAGCACTGAGGCTGGCATTTCTGCTTTGAAGACCGCGCCTGATACTGCGCAGCGACCGCTGACGCAGCTGTTGGAGATGGGGGATGTGCCGGATGAGTTAAAGGAACTGGTCAATCGGCAACAAGTGCTGGCTCAACAGTTGGATGAACTCACGGGGCATACGGTCGCCCCTGATTGGAATGAACAGCGCTTTTCGATGCCGCAGCATTCGGCTCAATCCCGTCTGGCAGATAAGCAACAGGCGCAGCGGCGAGAATCGTACCGTAGTCGGGTTAGGCAGCAGATCAATCAGCGATCGCTCACGCGTTTGCGTCTTGACCGAGGGCTAAAAGAGGCGGAGCTGGCGCGGCTGGAAAAACTTAAGCAAAAGAAGCGTCAGGCATTACAGATGCAACAACGTTTTGCCCAGCTTGAACAGCAGAAACGTAAAGCGCTGCAGGACAATGCTCAACGTCGATTGAAGGAGGTGCAACGGCAGTGGGAACAAGGCTATCAGCGGCATCAGCGTATTTTGACGCAAGCGTTAAAACGCCGGCAAGCATTGATTCAGGCTTATGAAGCGGATGGTCAAAAAAGGCAGCGCTTAGAGCAAGCTTGTTTATTACAACGCCAGGAGCAGCAAGATTGGCAAGCGCAGCGGGAGCGACAGTTACAAGCCCGAGAAAATGCCAACTCAGATGCCCGTATAGCGGCAAAGCGACAGCAGGATATGTTAGCTGAACAGCTGGCAAAATCAGAGGCTAAACGGGAGCAGCGCTTGGCTGACATTGCTCGTGATCGACAGGTAGAGCGTTTAGCGGCGCGAAGAGCGATGGCCAAGCAGGAAAAAAAGCTTTTTTTTAGTTGATCGGTACCAGGAGATATTTGAATGGATGACGTAGCTAAAGGGCAAAACCTGGATGACTTTTTAATTAATCTGGCGGATGGTCTGAGCAAAGCCCAAAGTCGGTTGAATCAGTATCCGGTGATGAACGCTATGGGTCAGCAAAGTATGGTTTATCACATCCCTCGGATGGAGTTTGAGTTGAAGTTGCAGATGACGGCCTCTGATACGGTGCCGGTGAGTGCGGGTCGCAGTTTAGCTAGCCAAAAAAAAGCCCGCCTACAGTTTTTACCGGTTAAAACCTCACAGCAGAGTAGCAGTTCAGCCACCAGTATTATTAAAGGTGTCATGGTGGCTGCGCCTCTGGATGCAACGGTGCCGCAGATTCAATTGAGTCTCAGTGTCGAACAAGCATCAACCCGTAAGGCTGAGGTGAAGGTGTTTGCCCAGACATCAACAGACACTTCGCTTAAGGGCGCGGTGGTGGAGTTGAATATTGATCGAGAGCTGTCCGAAAAGATGGGCAAGGGCGCTCTTAAGGCATCAACCCGATTGGAACGCGCCGCGCTGGTATTGGATGAAAATGGCCATGCTGAAGCAGGTTTAGTCATCTCAAACCAAGAAGCGGAAGGGCAGGTGATTGCTCTGACGGCCGATCTGTTCGGGCAATCTCAGACGTTACTGTATCGCTTTGAACAAGGACGATAGATTATGGCTACCAATATTAAAGCCACATTACGTGATAGTAATAACAAACCGTTGGCTAATACGGATGCCCAACTATTTTTCTATACCGTGAACGGTGGGCTGACGGCGGTTGCCTCCGGTAAAAGTGCCTCCAATGGCGCATTGAGTATGGTGTGCGGTAGCCGTTTTAGCGGCTTTTTACCGCGGGTTTTACTCAAAGTGAAGTTGAATAGCGAATGGGTGAATGCCAGTAATACACCTAAAACCTATAGCCAAAAAACCATGGATTTCGGCACAATAAAACTGAGCCATGAACCGGTATTGACCTTGGCATCAACGGTTCTGTATAGCATTCCTACGGGCAGCATCAATAAGACTGCGATCAGTTCAGTGGCTGAGACTAAAAAGTTCAAGTTATTAGAAACCGAAAACCTCAAGCTTGGCGAAACGACAAAAGATCTGACTTTGCAATTGCGGCGTCAGGAGCAGACTCGTAAAACGTTAGAAAGTGAATTAAAGGCAAGGCCAACACTGCAGATGCTCAATGCTGAGAAAGCTCAGGTAACGCAGCTAAAGTCGCAACTGAAGCAGCAGGAAGATCGGATCAAATTGTTAGAACGGGGCAGTGGCCAACTGAGAGAAATATCTCAACAGCTCGAGTTGAAAGAGCAGCAGCGTAAAAAACTTGAGAGTGAGTTAAATAAACGGCCTACGCTAGAAGTGTTAAACATAGAAAAACGACGGGTGACGGAGCTTCAGAATCAGTTAACACTGAAAGATAATCGTATCGGTGAGTTGGAAGGATTGATTAAGAAGGGCAGTGGCGTTGTGCCGATTAAATCGAAAACGGTTAAGAGTGAAGATCTTATCTTTTCGACTTCAGATGCGATCTCGCGCGCCAGTACTAAATTGGCGAAGCAGGGCGGGTATCGCATCAGTAAAGCCAGTGTTGATCTGAAAGTGGTGGCGGCTGCCAATCAAACCGATCTGATGCTGTTTGAAACCGCCGATGATCTCGCCCGTATCCCATCAAACTGTTTTGGTAATGTTCGTTTTGATATCGATCTTGCCGAGAAAGAGGAGACTGTAGAAACGGTTGATAGCGCTGCCAAGATGCCGAATGTCAGTGGTTACACTCGTCAATTAGCGGAGCGCAAACTGGGTGAACTACAAGATCAGGTATTTTGGTATGAGCAGCAACTGTCTGAAAAAGACCCTTTCTCGGCGGGACAGATTATGAGTCAGCACCCTAAAGCGAACACCCCATTACAACCTGATACTCAGATCATCCTGATTATCGGTGTCTGAGTCTCAAGGAGAGCGTTATGGCAGAGAATCCTTTTACAAAAGTATTGGCGACGCCTCTAGGCGATATGATCGCGGAGATGGGAATCGGTGTGGCGCAGGCGCAATACGCGATCGACGCAAAAACCATCGAAAACCTAAAGCAGATTTATAGCCTTGATGATGAGTTGCTCAAAGAGATGCGTCGGATCGGCTATCGCCCTACTTGGTATGTTATTCCCGAAGCGGAAGCTGAAATCAGTATGGCGTTGACGGTGCAGCAGTCTATTGGCAGCGACCGAAAGGTGAAAACCGAGATAAAAGGCACAACCGTCGATGCAAGTTATCAGAACCAGTATGACTTTAAGATCGAGGGAGCGAGTAAGCTGAAATTGACCTTTAGGCCGGTGCCTGCTCCGCTAGAAATCGACAATATGCAGGTGGTGCCACTGCTTTCGGGTATTCCGCTAGGGGAAGCCAAAGAGTTGCTGGAAAAAATGGGTATCGAGTTTACGGTTTCTCCTCGAAGCGCGAAAGATTCGGCGATTGTGGCCTCGACCAAACCGGTTGCTGGATCGTTTATTGATGCCGGTAATCTGATTACGGTAGGCGTATAAACGCCTAAGGAGTCTGAAATGAGTAATGGTGGTCAGCAAATTGAATCGCTACTACGGCGCATATCTCAGCAGCAGAATGCACCCGCAGGGGAAACCTTTGATCTACAGAATCCAATTGCCGGTGGGTTAGGCAGGGTTGGGTCTGTCAGCCTGAGTAACAATAGTCGGCAGAGTCAGCAAGGTTTTAGCAGTTTAATCTCAACGATGAGAATGCTGCGAGAGATGCCTGGGTTGAATGCCGAACAGTTACAGCAGAACCAACAACGACAGGCTGCTTGGCCAGACCCCGAGACAGTACCGATGCCGCCGGTGGATGAACAGTTTAATACTCAACCCGATCCAGCCGATGAGGATGATACTCCAGACTAAACCTATTGCTGAAAGTTGCTGTATCAGCCCGTCGATTAGCCTAGATAAACATCTGCGTAGATAAAAAAGTAACAGTCTGTGGCATTAGCCAGCGGCTAGGGAGCAAAGCTATGTGTGATCAAGTTTGTGACGTCAGCAGCCCAGGAACGGATATAAGCGAGGAGTTCGCCTGTGTGAGTGATGCGGTTAATTATTCTGAAATCTATAACCAGCAGATAGAAGACGTTCGTCATGCGGATCGTAATGAGCGGACTCGGATGGCGGGTGTTTTTTTATACCGTATAGCAAATTTTGATTACCCGCTGGTACGCGTTGAACTGAGTACGTATAGCGAAACTCATCCTAATCCGACTATTGGCACCTTAGCCGAGGCGCTCAAGCTGGAACGGAGAAGCTTGTTTAGCCGTATTCTCAATTGGCATAACGGTCCTAATGGTTTTGTGCGTGAATACCTTTATCGGCGTTATGTTGGTGGTGACGCCACTTCAGTAGAGGATCAAACCGCGGCACTCAGGGCGGTGATGAATGGTGATGCGGATGCCGGCACACCCCGTTATCATCGATGGCGTTTACCTGTTGGACGTAATTATCGGCTGATACTGCCTCGCACCGAAGCACTGGAACAGGAAGTCGCACTCAACCGCACCGCATTGGTGTCGGCGAACATGCAGCAGTTAAGTAGTTCCTTATTGACCGAAGTCGATAATGCGCTCGCTAAAGCCGAGCGAATTGCGGCTAATCAGCAGGCCTTAGGGCGTATTTTGCAACCCTATCAGCAAGAACTAGGCTCACTTGGATTATTAATTGAGTTTGTTGATATTGCTGAAGTGAACCCCGTATCGGGGTATTCAAGTACGCAGCAGAGCAACATTGACACGCTTCAGCGGAAATTGAATTCACTCAAGGACTATGCCGACCGAACCTTGGGACGTGAACCGACGACGAGAGCGCGTTCACTGCAAGGGGCTATTCGCCGGGACTCTGACAGCCTATACCAGATGCTCGAAGGCGATAGTCGATTGTATGAACTGCTAGCTCAGGCATGCCAGAGTGATGACATGATCACCAGCCGCTTTATGCAGGGCGTTTACAGCAAACTGGGTGCCTGTTATCGAGTGGTGCTGACCAGTAGTCATGCGGTGACGTTTATCACGGAGCGTTTACAACCCGCATTAGAGATGATCGATAGAGGTGAATGGCGCAGCTTTGCGTCTTCATCCTGCTTAGGCACGGTGGCGGCAAAAATCAGCCTTGTTCCTACTATTGCCGGTAACTTGCCAGGGCCGCCCTCCTTGTTGATGGGGGTGCTGGAAGCATCAATGGCAAAAATAATTCAGATAGCGTCGGAAAACCACAACACAGGGCTGATAATACGGAACCTGAGCGTGCGCGTGACCGCTAAATTAATTGGTTTGAGTGGTCCTGATAGAAACGAGTTTATCCGCCGTATGAGCTCCACCGACCCTGCTGAGGTTATCGGGGTTAAAGGGTGGAGTGAAAGGGTTGTTAATTCTAATGTTATGAGCAGCCCCGGCTGGGGCGTGTTTATGTCGCTGATCACCGGCATACTCTTTCTTAATGCCTTTGTCACAGCTGCTACCACGACGACCGATAGTATGATCACTCGGATTCGTTTATGGGGTGATACGGCTGCCCAATTCACGGGCTTTGCCTCGTCCTTGATACAGGCGTTACAGCGTTTTAAATTTGTCAGTCAAGGTAGGCTTGGGACGGCGGCTGTTGGCCGAACATTAGGTTTTTTTGGTTCATTAGCCGCGATTGCATCCAGTAGTGCGATGATGGCTGAGGAGCATCGTACCCGGGACTATGCAGGGATGACGGTTGCTGGCATTGGGCTCGCCAGTGGTCTTTTGAGCTTGTTCGGGTTTATGCTCTGGATGTCGGCTGGTACGGCGGTGGTACCACCGGCGGCGGCAGTACTGTTTGTGGCCGCATTAATTGTCGGGCTCATTGGTGCGATCGTAGGTTATTTCACCTCCGATACCAACGGCGAAGCATTAGTCGAAGGGCTGGTAGAACACCTCGGTGGGGCTAACCATTTTGCGGCCCAATTACGTGGGGATAGAAGTCTGAACAGTCTGTTTGAGGAGGTCAGACATTATCATCATAACGTCACGATTAAAGATCTTAGTCGTGATGCACGTAACGCTTTAAACTATCTATTTGGCCTTGATCAGATAACCGATACCGCTAAGCGCGAACAAACCGAAGAGCTGATTAATGCGTTAATCGCTTAGTCAGCGGCCGATGAGGGTTTACCTTTGAGTTGCTGAATAAGGACACCGCTGATAATGAGTACCAGCCCTATGATGGTCGAGAACATCACCGGTTCATCTGCAAGGGTGGATAGCAAGATCAACGACAGAGGCGGTGATAGGTACACAAGGTTACTCAACTGAGCGGTGTTATCGGTCATTCGCATGGCCTGCATCCATAATAAGAAGGCAAAGCCCATCTCAAAGGTACCGATATAGATGCCGCCAGCAACCGCCTGCCAGGGCAGAGCGGTGACCTCGCCCTGAATTAGCATTAACACACTGAGCATTGGCAAGCTCAGGCCAAAGCAGAGTAGCAGTGAAACGACCGCGTCGCGTGGGTTGCGGGTATTGAGAATCCAATAACTGGCAAAGAAAAGAGAGCTGCCGACGCCTAGGATAACGCCGAGAGGGTTTTTAAAATCCAACGATAGCAGGTTGCCCTGTGTGGCGATCACTATCACGCCGCTGTATGCCAAAATGATGCTAATGAATTTTTTTAGCGTAAAGGTTTGCCCTAGGAAAGGCACCGCCATGATGCTTAGCACCACCGCCCAAGTGTAGTTCAGCGCCTGGGCTTGTTGCGCTGGTAATCGATCATAGGCGGCGAATAGGATTAAGTAATACAGGGTGGGATTGAGTAATGCCAATAGCAGAAAATAACCACCTGATTGGCGTAGGTACTGATAGGCTAGACGCAATTTTTGCTGCAGGATCGTGGCGATCAGTAGGATCACAAAAGAGGTTGCTACTGCAATCCAGAGCATCTGTAGTGGGCTGATGAGCGCGAGTGTTAGTTTAAAGGCGGTCGCGACGGTCGACCACATGAGTACAACCGCTAATGCCAGTAGAAGTGAGGTTCGGTTCACAGTCTGTACTCAGGTTAAGGTTCTTTGATATAACAATTTAGAGTGATCAAAAGTGCTGATCAGAGGAGTTTAGACTCAATATCTTTGACATCTTCCATGACCACAAAGGTGCTGGTTTGGGTCACATAGGGCAGCGAGGATATTTTCTCCCCAAGTACCTCTCGGTAGGACTCCATACCGGTGGTTCTCACCTTGAGCAGATAGTCGAAGTTAGCTGCGACCATATGGCACTGCTCAATTTCTGGAATCTCTCTGACGGCTTCGTTAAAGGCCCGTAATGCTTTGGTTTTGGTATCGCTGAGTTTTACCTGAACAAAGGCGACATGCTTGGTGCCTAGTTTTTTCTGATCAACCAGTGCGATGTAACCGAGGATATAGCCCTGTTCTTCCAAGCGTTTCATGCGGATTTGACAGGGAGTTTTCGACAGGCCGACGCGTGCAGCGAGTTCGGTGACGGTAATGCGGGCATTTTTCTGCAGTTCACGCAGAATAGCCATATCTAATTTATCCAGTTTATCCATAATATTTTATTGTTCTGGTTGTTCGTTTATGTAAAACATCATTAACAGAAGGATACGGCTATAAAAAACAAAAATACAGTGAAAAAGACTCCTGTTCTTTTCCTATACTTTATCCTTAACTAATACCTATCGGTTTTTAGGACTATCCTGTTATTGTCGGGATAACATTATCGTGGGTATCAGCACAACCGCTCTGTCTCATGGCCGTTATTTGTGCCGATACAGGGAATAATAACAATCCGGTTATTATCGGACGTAGCGAGAGCTATCTGGAGTCTATACAACATGCATGATTTAGTGGGTCTGACCAAATCTCAGATTATTGATCTGCTCAGCGAAAAGCTCTGTGCTCAGGTGAGCAAGAGTTTACAACCGTCGATGCAGCTATTTACCCAAAAATTTCTCAGTGTCGCGGCACCCGAAGAGCTGCAGAGCCGATCGTTGGAATATCTGTATTCGGCGTCGCTATCATACTGGCAATTGATGCAGGACTACAAAGCCCCTGCGCCAGATGTTCGCGTGTTTAACCCCGATTATGAACAGCATGGTTGGCACTCCAACCATACGGTGATTCAGATTCACAATGTTGATGTCCCCTTTTTGGTTGATTCTGTGCGTATGGAACTTAACCGTCGAGAACTGGGCATATTAACGATCAATAACTGTGTGTTGGCTTGCGAACGTACTAAAGCCCACAAACTGAAAAGCTTAAAGCCCGCCCGTGAAAGGGATGAGAACTCTCAGGTTGAATCGCTGATCTATCTGGAGATCGAACGGCACTCCTCACCGGAAACGCTCAATGAGCTGCGTGATGGTTTATTAAAAGTGCTGGCGGATGTTAAAGCGGTTGTCGATGACTTTGCCCCGATTAAAGAGAAAGCTCAGGATCTGAAAGAGGAGTTACGCCTTCGCGATGCCAATAGTCCTGAGATTAAAGAGACGCGCAAACTGCTAGACTGGTTGCTAGATGAGAACTTTATCTTCCAAGGGTATGAAGAGGCGGTTATTCGTCAGGATGCCGGTAAGGTTTTTGTTGATACCGTAGATGGTTCACAACTTGGTACACAGCGCCATTCGCAACAAAGCAAAGAGTTAAGTCAGCTAGAGCAGCAGTTCGTATTAGCCGATCAATTGGTGATGTTCAGTAAAGATGTGGTGCGTTCCACCGTGCATCGTTCGGTTTATCGCGATCTCATTATTATTAAACGGTTCGATGACCAAGGTAAGGTCTGTGGCGAGTGCCGAATTTACGGACTCTATACTTCAACCGTATTCCTGACGAACCCGTTACGGATTCCGGTTGTTCGCTTAAAGCTTATCAGTATTCTGTCTGAGTGTGGTTTTGAACCCGGTGGACATAGCCATAAAGCGCTGGTGCAGATACTTACCGATATGCCGCGTGAAGAGTTGATTTTGGCGCAAACCAGCGACCTTAAGCAAACCAGTATTGGTATCTTTAATATGCAGGAGCGTCGCCGTGCCTGCCTGTTTGTCCGTCAAGATGCGAGTAAGCGTTTTTACTCTTGCCTCTATTATATTCCCCGTGACCTCTACACCACTAAATTGCGTACCTCAGTATTGAATTTGTTGTACAAGGGTTTACATGGACGGGACTATGAGGCGAACTCTCAGATTTCCGAATCGGTTTTGTCACGGACCCATTTTGTTATCTACGGTGATCCCGATCAACAGGAAGAGGTAGATCTTGATACCATCGAAGCGAAGATTTTGGAAATTTCTCGCTCTTGGGACGATGATTTAAATGTCAGCCTGATCGAAACCTATGGCGAAGAGAAGGGCAGCCGCTTTGTTAACCGTTTTAATGGTGGCTTCAGTTCGGCGTATAAAGAGAACTTCTCAACCGGTAATGGGGTTTATGATCTGCAGCATATCTCTTATCTAAAATCGCCTGCAGATATCGCGATGAGCTTCTATCGTTCGTTTGAAGAGTCCGATGGTATTTTGAAGTTTAAGCTGTTCAGTGTTGAAAATCCCTTAGTGTTGTCCGATGTGATTCCTCTGCTGGAAAACCTCGGTTTGAAAGTGATGAGTGAACACCCCTATGTCGTCACCGACCGGGATAGCAAACAGTTTTGGATCAGTGATTTTCGTGTTAGCTATGATCGTCAGACGGTTGTCGAACTGGATAAAGTCAAAACGATTCTGCAAGAAGCCTTTGCTAAAGTTTGGGATGGTCAGGCGGATAGCGACGAGTTTAACCGACTGGTGATTGCCGGTGGGCTTAACTGGCGTGAGGTCGCCATGTTGCGTGCCTATGGCCGTTATATTAAACAACTACGTTTCGGTTTCTCACAGCCATTCCTCGCCGATGTGTTGGTGCGTAATGTTGTGATTAGTCGCCAACTGGTTGATCTCTTCCGCTGTCGTTTTCAGCCGGGTAAGCAAGATACCGGCTTAGAAGAAGCGATTGAGCAGAGCATTCTTAATGCGCTAGAAGCGGTTAACAGTCTGGATGATGATAAGATTTTACGCCGCTTTATGGTGATGATTAAGGCCACTCTGCGGACCAACTTCTATCAGCAAAAAGATGGCGTTGATAAACCCTATTTTTCATTCAAAATCGATTCGCAATCGATTCCTGATATTCCTCAGCCGAAACCTAAATTTGAAGTGTTTATCTATTCTCCTAGGGTTGAGGGTGTTCATCTTCGGGTCGGTAAAGTGGCGCGTGGTGGTTTACGCTGGTCCGACCGAATGGAAGATTATCGTACCGAAGTATTGGGCTTGGTTAAGGCTCAACAGGTGAAAAACTCGGTGATTGTGCCGATGGGCGCCAAAGGCTGCTTTATCTGTAAGCGGATGCCCGATACCACGGATCGGGAGGTGATTCAGGCCGAAGGTATTGAGTGTTACAAAACCTATATTCGCGCACTTCTCGATATCACCGATAACCTGGTGGCAGGCGAGGTCGTTCATCCTGAAGCGGTGGTGCGTCATGATGAAGATGATCCTTATCTGGTGGTTGCTGCCGATAAAGGTACCGCGACCTTCTCTGATATCGCAAACTCTATTTCTGACGAGTATGGTTTCTGGTTGGGTGATGCGTTTGCCTCCGGTGGTAGCCAAGGGTACGACCACAAAGGAATGGGGATCACCGCGCGAGGTGCATGGGAATCGGTTAAACGCCATTTCCGTGAGCAGGGCATCAATACTCAGCAGGAAGCCTTTACCGTTATCGGTATCGGCGATATGGCGGGCGATGTCTTTGGTAATGGGATGTTACTGTCCGAGACGATTAGTCTGGTGGCGGCGTTTAACCATATGCATATCTTTATCGATCCTGAACCTGATCAGGCCAGTTCTTTTGCAGAGCGTAAGCGGATGTTTGCACTGCCCCGTTCCAGTTGGAGCGATTACAACACTAAGCTAATTAGTGAGGGGGGCGGTGTTTTTAATCGTTCCGCTAAATGGATCGAAATTACCCCGCAGATGAAAGCACGGTTTGCTATTACGGAGAATCGTCTAGCGCCAAACGATCTGATCCATGCTTTGTTGAAAGCGCCGGTGGATATGCTTTGGAATGGTGGTATTGGTACATACGTTAAAGCATCACAGGAAACTCATGCGGATGTCGGCGATAAAGCGAATGATAATCTACGTGTGAATGGTAATGAGCTGAGATGTAAAGTGCTTGGTGAGGGGGGTAATCTAGGCTTTACCCAGTTAGGCCGGATTGAATTTGCTCTCAATGGTGGCGCATCGAATACCGACTTTATCGATAATGCTGGTGGTGTCGACTGTTCCGACCATGAGGTTAATATCAAAATCCTGCTGAACGAATTGGTCAGCCAAGGCGACATGACCATGAAACAGCGTAATAAGCTGTTGCGGGAGATGACCGATGATGTGTCCGAACTGGTACTGAAGAATAACTATCGTCAAGCGCAGGCACTGAATATTGCCGAAACGGTGTCACAGGAATCGTTGGATGATTACATTCGCTTAATTAAGAGCCTTGAACGTGAAGGTAAACTAAACCCTGAACTCGAGTTTTTGCCGACTGAGAAGCAACTACTGCACCGACGTGAACATGGTAAGGGCTTAACCCGTCCAGAGCTGTCGGTGCTGATCTGCTATGCGCGAATCGAGCTGAAGCAAGCGCTGATAAACTCTTGGTTAACCGAGAATAAGGGCTTCTCTAAAGAGATGGAAACGGCTTTCCCGGCTCGATTACTGAAAGAGTTCCCTGAGGCGCTGCATAATCACCGTCTGCATCGTGAGATTACTGCGACTCAGATCGCCAATGATCTGATTAACCGGATGGGGATTACCTTTGTTAATAATCTCAGTTCGGCCATCGGTGCGAGCTATGCTGATATTGCTTCTGCTTATATGGTGGCCCGTGAAGTCTTCAATATCGAGGCGCAATGGCAGCAGATTGAATCGCTTGATAATCAGGTGCCGGCTGAGCTGCAGGTAGCGATGATGAAAGATCTGATTCAACTGCTGGCTCGAGGTACGCAGTGGTTGCTGAGGCATCATCGTGATGGGCTGGATATGCAGCACTGCCTTGACGTCTATAAACCGGCGATTGATCAAGTGGTGATCTCCGACGAGCAGATCCATAAGGTCATTCCTGCCGATCGATTGCAAGAGAAGTATGATCGTTATACTGCTGCCGGTATCTCGGGACAACTGTCAGCCTTTTGTGCGGCTAGCGAAAACATCTATTGGCTGTTGGATGTGATTGATGTAGCGCGTGAAACCAATGAAGATGTCGAACAGGTGGCGATTACCTACTTTGGTGTGGGTACGAGCCTAAATCTGATTTGGTTGGATAAGCAGATTCGTCAATTTAGTGCTGTTAACCATTGGCAAGCACTGGCGAAAAATAGCTATCGGATCGAGTTGGATAATCAGCACCGCGCATTGACGCTTAAAGTGCTGCAGTCCGGTGAAGCGAATACCGATGTTAAACAGCGGTTGGAGCGTTGGGAGGAAGACAAAGCGATACAGTTAAAACGTTGGCATCATACGCTGAGAGATATTCAGAATACGAAGGTGATTGACTCTTCAATCTTCTCGGTGGCGCTGAGTGTTTTACTTGAGCTGAGTTAAGTGCAGCTCAATCGTTCGGCAGAGCGATAAGGCAGCGGTTAAATTGATTGCAAGAACCTTTGTTTTAAGAGCGATTCGGGATTTTTCCTGAGTCGCTTTTTTTATTTGGTTAGAGTCATATTCGCTTCATAAAGTGAATATAAGTACGTATTCATGTTAATAATATTCAAATATAGCCATAATTTAACTTAATGGCTTATAAAAAAGGTAAAAAGTCTAGTCGTTGTTCTGTAAGCTTGCCCGTTCATCTGGCCTTTACCCGGTCCAGTTCTTTATGCCTATTTTTTCAGTAAATAGGGCTAATTGAGCTGGTTTGTGGCTTTAGGGTTAACGGCAGAAGAGCGGCCAGCTATAAAAAATGCCGACGGAGATCCGCGGTAAATATAATAATGATGAGGTTGATTGAATGGTCATTACGATTACTTTTATGATCTATTTGGTGTTGATGTTAGCGATTGGTATCGTGGCTTATCGCCGAACTCAAGATCTATCTGATTACGTTCTGGGTGGACGTAATTTAGGACCGATTCCTAGTGCACTCAGTGCGGGTGCATCGGATATGAGTGGTTGGTTACTCATGGGATTGCCCGGTTATGCGATGGTTGCCGGTTATGGTTCTTTTTGGTTGGCGGGTGGATTGCTGGCGGGTACCTGGTTGAACTGGTTGCTAGTGGCTGAACGTCTGCGAGTTTATTCGCAACAAGCGGGTGATGCATTAACGATACCTGCCTATTTTGAAAAACGCTTTCATGACAATAGTCATACCCTGCGCGTTGTATCAGCCTTTTTTGTTTTGGTCTTTTTCCTATTCTATACCAGCTCGGGTTTAGTGGCGGGCGGTAAACTATTTGAAACCGTGTTTGGTTTCGATTACACCCTCGCGGTTCTTCTGGGCGCTATTGCGGTTATCTCTTATACCCTGTTCGGTGGTTTTCTGGCGGTTTCTTGGACCGATGTTGTGCAGGGACTACTGATGGTCGGTGCGCTGGTGATGGTGCCTTTAGTGGCTATTGGCGAACTCGGCGGTATGGATGCGACGTTAGCGGCGGTTAATGCGAAGAATCCCGAATTGCTCAATATGTTCACCAATAAAGATGGTACCGCGATCACATTGATTGGCACATTATCATTAGTCGGTTGGGGACTCGGGTATTTCGGTCAGCCACATATATTGGCGCGCTTCAAAGGTATTAAGAGTAAAGACTCCGTTCCGGCTGCGCGCCGTATTGCGGTTGTTTGGACAGGTATCTCTATGTCCGGCGCTTGTCTGATCGGTCTGGCGGCTATCGGTTATCTGCCTGAAGGCTTAGGTGATAACGAAACGGTCTTTATGGTCATGGTTAATACCCTGTTTCATCCTGCGGTTGCGGGTATTCTGTTGGCTGCGATTCTGGCGGCGGTGATGAGTACTGCGGATTCTCAACTATTGGTCTCTTCGTCAGCACTGGCTGAAGATTTTTATAAGGCGCTATTTAATAAAGAAGCGAGTCAAGAGCAGTTGGTACAGGTCGGTCGTATTGCCGTGGTTGTGATTGCTTTGATCGCGACTTATCTTGCTCTGGATAAAGATTCTAAAGTATTGGGCTTGGTATCTTATGCGTGGGCCGGTTTTGGCGCGGCCTTCGGACCTGCGCTTATTATGTCTTTGTACTGGAAGCGGATGAATAAAGCGGGTGCATTAGCGGGAATCATTGTCGGAGGCGTGACGGTTGTGGTTTGGAAACAGCTGACCGGCGGTTGGTTTGACGTTTATGAGATTATTCCGGGTGTGGCGTTTGCTTTTATTGCTGTTATTGCCGCTACTCTGTTTACTGCGCCACCGGTGCGTGCCATCGAAGAGCGTTTTGAAAAGGTGTTGGTAGAATTGAAAAACTGATTCAGCGTCTATCTTGTCGTGTGAGTAAGCCGATGTGACAAGATAGTCCGCCTTCGGGTGGAATCTAGCTCTATACTGTTTATAAAGCCTCGTTATCGAGGCTTTTTTGTGTCTATTCGATAGGGTATGAATAGTCTTATTGAATTGTATTTATTGTATATGTTTTAAATAATGGTTGTTTTTTATTTAAAATAAAGAATTTATATCTAATTATGTTGATTAAATAGTGAAACTGACTTTTTGGTTGTGGTTACAATAGATAAAACAAAAGCCGTTTATGTTGGCTGTTAAACGGAATAACGATTGAAGGTGAGATTATGACCAATACAACCGACCAGTTACGGATAAAAATTCGAGAGCATTATCTGGCTAATGAAAGTCAGATCATCCGTGAACTGATGAGTAATGCCCGCATGACGATTGAAGATCGTCAGCAAATCTCTACAAATGCAGCACAACTGGTAACCAGTGTTCGTCAGGATAGCTCACCTTCAATGATGGAAAAGTTTCTTGGCGAATACGGTTTAACCACGAAAGAAGGTGTTGCCCTGATGTGCTTGGCTGAAGCCTTGCTGCGGGTGCCTGATGCGTTAACCATTGATGCTTTGATTGAAGATAAAGTGGCCTCAGGTAATTGGGGAGAGCACTTGGGTAAATCGAAGTCATCCTTAGTCAACTCCTCTACCTGGGCATTATTACTGACCGGTAAACTGATTGCGCCAAGCGAAGATAAAGGTGTTACACAAACGGTTCGTGGCATGGTTAAACGCCTTGGTGAACCCTTGGTACGTACCGCCGTAGGCCAAGCGATGAAAGAGCTGGGACGTCAGTTTGTCTTAGGACGGACGATTGAAGAGGCGACTAAGCGGGCCCGTAAACTCGAGAAGCAGGGGTATTCTTACTCATACGATATGCTGGGTGAAGCGGCGCGTACCGATGCCGATGCGCTGCGCTATCATCAAGCTTATAGCGTTGCTATTGGTAAGTTAACACCCGCTTGTATCCATTCGGATATCCGTATGAATCCGGGTATCTCGGTAAAACTTTCTGCGTTACATGCTCGTTATGAGTTTGCCCAGAAAGATCGAGTGATGACCGAACTCGTTGAGCGAACTAAAACATTGGCGCAGCAGGCTAAGCAGGCCAATATGGGTTTCAATATCGATGCTGAAGAACAGGATCGTCTCGATCTTTCTCTCGATGTGATTGAAGCGGTACTCGCTGATGAATCATTAGCCGACTGGGATGGTTTCGGTATTGTTGTACAAGCGTTTGGCCCACGGACTTCATTCGTACTGGAATGGTTATATGCTTTGGCGACGCGCCTAGATCGTAAAATTATGGTTCGCTTGGTTAAGGGCGCTTATTGGGATGCGGAGATTAAACGCGCGCAAGAGATGGGATTGGATGGTTTCCCCGTCTATACCCGTAAAGTGAACTCCGATGTGTCTTATCTGTGTTGTGCCGAAAAACTGTTGGGGATGACCGATCGTATCTATCCTCAGTTTGCCACTCATAATGCTCATTCCGTGTCAGGGATACTGCATTTGGCGCGTCACTTGGATAACAAAAAGTTTGAGTTCCAGCGACTGCATGGCATGGGCGAATCGCTGCACGATACGGTTCTGCAAGCTCAGGGTACGCGCTGTCGTATCTATGCACCTGTCGGTGCTCACCGAGATCTGCTGGCTTATCTGGTGCGTCGTTTGTTAGAAAATGGCGCTAATAGCTCCTTCGTTAATCAGATCGTTGATACCCGTATTAAACCGGAAGAGATCGCTCGGGACCCATTTGCCGCTATTGAGGCGATGGGCGATAACATTAGTAGTGCTGCAATTGCGCGTCCTGAGGCGCTGTTTGGTGATAAACGTAAAAATGCTCGTGGTTGGGATCTTACCGATCCGGTGCAGATTGCTGAGCTTGAAGCCCAGCAAGCCGAGTTTAAAACAGCCCAATGGCACGCGGCACCGATGATTGCGGGTAGTTCTGTGAGCCATGAAACGGTCGCTATTCACAATCCAGCGATTCCGGATGATTGTGTTGGGCAGGTTATTAACAGCGCGGCGGGGGATATTGAAACGGCGATCGTGGCGGCTCAGGAAGGTTTTGGTCGTTGGTCACAAAAAGCCTCCACTGAACGGGCCGCGTGTCTGCGTCAGTTTGCTGATCTACTAGAGCAAAATGCTGCAGAGCTCTTTACTTTGGTGACCCGTGAAGCGGGTAAGACCTTGCTGGATGCTGTTGGCGAACTGCGTGAAGCGGTTGATTTTGCCCGCTTCTATGCCAATGAAGCTGAACGAAATGCAGCGGAAGGCGAAGCACGTGGCGTGATTACCTGTATCTCGCCGTGGAACTTCCCTATGGCTATTTTCTCTGGTCAAGTATTAGCGGCGCTGGCTGCTGGAAATGCGGTATTGGCAAAGCCGGCTGATCAAACGCCGTTGATTGCTGCGCGTACCGTTGCATTGATGCATCAAGCGGGGATTCCTGCGGATGTGATTCAATTGCTGCCAGGTAGTGGGGTGGCTGTTGGCGCACCATTAACATCGGATAGCCGAATTGCCGGAGTCTGCTTTACCGGTTCAACATTGACCGCGCAGCGGATTAACCGAGTCATGGCAGAAAATATGGCGCCTGACGCGCCGTTAGTGGCTGAGACCGGCGGTATGAATGCGATGATCGTCGACTCTACTGCGTTGCCAGAACAGGTGGTACGGGACGTTCTTGCATCTTCTTTTCAGAGTGCAGGTCAGCGTTGTTCTGCATTGCGGGTGCTTTATCTGCAGAAAGATATTGCCGATAACTTACTGGAAATGTTGTTTGGTGCGATGGATGAGTTACGTGTCGGTAATCCAGCGTTGTTGAGTACTGATGTTGGTCCCGTGATCGATCAGACGGCTAAAGCTAAGATCGAAGCACACTGTGCTAAGTATGCAGCTAAAGGCAAAGTGCTGAAGTCACTGGCGGTTCCAGAGCAAGGTCTGTTTGTCGCGCCGACGGTGATTAAAATAGAAAGTATTGCTGAACTGGAGGAGGAGATTTTTGGTCCTGTTCTGCATGTGGTCACTTTCGATGCTGATTGTCTTGATCAGGTTGTTGATAGCATCAATGCGACGGGTTACGGTCTGACCTTTGGCCTGCATACTCGGGTTGATAATCGAGTCAATCAGATCTGCAACCGTATTAAAGCGGGTAATCTATACGTTAACCGCAACCAGATCGGAGCCGTTGTTGGGTCTCAGCCATTTGGCGGCGAAGGCTTATCGGGTACCGGTCCTAAGGCTGGTGGTCCGCAATATGTGAAACGCTTTATGCGGACCGAATCTGTGACGCCAGTTACATCTGATTTGACTGCGATAGTCGGTAGCGCTTCATTGCAACAGGCGATCGATAGTCTGGATAATAGCCAGTGGGCCGCTAATAATGACCGGCTTGATCGGCTTCAAACGCTGTTCAATGGTCAGGATGTCGATTTTGCAGCGTTGCAACATGAGGCCGAGGTTATGCCTGGGCCGACCGGTGAACTGAATGTTCTGTCGACCCATGCGCGAGGTGTTGTCCTCTGCTTAGGGCCTGATTTGGCAACCGCGATGAGTCATGCTGTATTGGCCTTATCACAAGGCAATGCTGTGGTTGTCGTAGCGCCAAAAGCGGTGGCCGAGTGCCAAGTGGCAATCGATAGTGGTTTGCCAATTAAAGCGATTAATGGATTGTTACAGCCCGATGCGTTGGCCGATGTAACAGGCTTTGCCGCCGTTGCGAGTGGTGCAGATTTGACACTGCTACAAGCTTATCGAGTGGCTTTGGCTTCGCGTGAAGGGGTGATTATTCCGTTGATTACTGAACGTCATGCGGCGGATCGTTTCTCGCTTGAACGGCATCTGTGTATCGATACTACGGCAGCTGGCGGTAATGCTAGCCTGATCGCAGCTTCTGAATAAGAAGTTGTCATTGATGGGTTGTTGTTCGGCCGAGTAGCGGTCGAACAACACCGCTGTATCCTCGTTTTCAATAACAATGAGTGGTTATTCTCAGCTGTCTTACTCCCCGAATTCAGGGGGTTAATGAAATGGTTTTCCTTGTCATTAAGCCGCTATGCTCGAAAGCTGTGAGCCAATAAGGAGAACCTCTCATGCCTATCAAAATTCTTGGTATTAGTTTTAGTAGGCTCTCTTGTCATTTGCTCGGTGTTGATGCCTACGATTAACGCGTCTGTAAAAAGAAACTTTCTCATCATAAGCGTATAACGTTTATCGCTCAATTATCCTCTGCTTGATTGTATTGACAGCCTTTGTTCACGCGCAGCAATCTAGCCGCCTCTATCTGAATCAGGGGCAGAACATTCGATTAATCTCACCTCAGCCTATTCAATCTTTTGTTAAAGACACTAAAAATGATGCCATATATACGCAGGGATTGTTCAGGCGTGAGGTCGTTCGGGAATGCGATTTGTTGCCGTACAAGCAATTGAAACATAAAGTCAGTTATCGTACATTGATGATGTGATGACGTTATTCAACGGGAAGGAAATCTACATTATTAGCAAGTGAGATAATAAGCATCTCAGATGCCTGTTGGTGCATGATGCGAGCGTGATTCTATCGTGGTTTAATCGAGTCATTGTTGTATGCCAGCTTAATACAGAACCGGAAGGCATTAGTCAGTTTGCTGATATTGATCAAGCATTAAGGCAGCTGTTCTCTGTATATTGTTGGTATCGGGAAGTGAATGACGACAACAAGGAGTTTAGTTGTGAATGTTAGAAGCGGTTCCACCAGTGATTTTCTGCATAATAATGTCAAAGTTCTGCGATCCCGTGTATCCAAAACGGCTTGGCAGGGGATTTCAATTGCTGTTATTGCATTGATTGTTGCTACCCTTACTGTGTCTCATCTTGAATATGGCAATATCAGTATTACAAGTTTGATCAACGTTCAGAAAACGAACTTTGCCCTCTGGATTTTGGATGTCATCCCTTTTGTTTTCGCCTTTTGGGGACAGTACTCCAGCACGGTGCTTGCCTATGAGGCCAGTGCGATGGTGATGGATCAGACCAAAGAGTTACGGGATAAAGCCGATAACTTTGAAAAGCAGGCCCGCCATAGTATTACCCATGATCTCCTCACCGATATGCCGAATAAAGAGCTATTTTATGACCGAGTGGAGCAACAAATTGTTTCCCCAAGGGGAAAGACTGAATTTTCCGTGTTGCTGGTGGAAGTGTCTAATTATAAAGAGATTAGTGACACACTAGGCCGTAACAGTAGCGACAGTCTGATTAAACAGATTGCTGTACGTCTGGAAAGCGCATTTCCGCCGCCATGGACTATTGCCCGCTTGGAAAGCAATATGTTCAGTTTGCTGATTAGTGAGCACCTGTCTGAAAAGCAGGTGTTGGAGTTGGCCGACAGTATCCACCGGGTACTGCATGATGTGTTTTATATCGAGCAGGTGAAGTTGTCTGCTCAGGCGAATATTGGCATTGTTCACTTCCCTCAACACGGTACTGACGTCGATACGTTGGTACAGCGTGCGGGTATTGCACTCTATATGGCGCAGAACTCCAATAAAGGCAGTGCCGTATATGATTCTTCGTTTGACGCCCATAGCCCGAAACAGTTAACGCTAATGAGCGAACTTCATCAGGCCATTGAAAATCAGGAGTTAGAGCTTTTCTATCAACCTAAAATTAGGGTTGAAGATGGCGTGTTAACAGGGGCGGAAGCATTGGTGCGTTGGAATCACCCTAAGCATGGTTTACTTGCACCTGATCTGTTTATTCCACTAATGGAGCGATCAAGGTTGATTCAAGGGCTCACCTGTTGGGTCATACAGGAGGGCTTTGCGCAGTGTGCTAAGTGGCATCAAGAGGGACTCGATATTGTGCTCTCGATAAACCTCTCGGCTAAAGACTTGAATAATCCAGAATTGCCCGATCTTATTGCTGGCATCAAAGGGGCTGTGGGTATTAACCCTAAATGGATTACCCTTGAAATTACCGAAAGCTCATTGATGACCGACCCAGATGCCGCGATGGCGGTCATTAATCGTATCCACGCGATGGGATTCCAGTTCTCAATTGATGACTACGGCACGGGCTATTCATCGTTGTCTTATTTGAAACAGTTGCCTCTGAAAGAGCTTAAAATCGACCGCTCTTTTGTCTCTGATATTGTCCATAACGAAAGTGATGCGGTGATTGTTAACGCCACCATCAATCTGGCCCATAACTTGGGGTTAGAAGTAACCGCTGAAGGGGTAGAAAATTCGGAAACATTGGCATTGTTGCAAGCGGAAGGTTGTGACCTTGTTCAGGGCTATTATTTAGGGCGTCCAATGCCTAAAGACGCTTTCACGCAATGGAGTCAGGAACGGTTATAGCGGATGATACCGCTGTATCCGTGTGGCTTTTACGCCGCACTGCTGCTTTTTTATGTTCTTAGTTAACATCGGTTTCTATTTGACGTTAAGTTCTGCGCTGTCTTTTATGGCAAACTGATGTTGATATTGGGTTGTCGCTTTTCAGTTCTATCTGTTAACCCACCACGTCGAGTTCTCGTTGTTTAAAGTGTACCCCTCGACTTTCTGCCAGTTGACGACAGGCTGCGATATCCACCCCTTCTAATCCGTTGATCGCGCTGGCACTAACCTCTTTTATATAGTGTGGTGCTAGGGCAACAAACGCGAGCATGGCCTCATAAGACCCCGGCAGCGCTGGCTGGCAATGCTGAATATAGGTGGCTTCGTTGTGAGCATTGAGTGAGATAGACAATGCATCAATATATTCACTCAACTCTGGCAGTATATTACGTTTATTCACCAGATTTCCTAAGCCATCAGTGTTTAGTCGAGTTTTGCCTCCATGTTGTTTTACCCAATGAGCTATCTCTAATAATGGTTTGAGTCGCAGAGTCGGCTCGCCATAACCACAAAAGACAATGCAATCGTAGCGACTTGGATCAGCGATCAAGTCGATGATCTGTTGTGCCGGAGGACGCACTTCTAAAGCTAAATCATAGCCTTTGACGTCAGTACAGCCATTATGTTTTGGGCAAAACTGGCAGGTCAAAGTACAGCGATCGGTTAGGTTAATGTAAAGGTTATTGCCTATCTGATACACCAGTGTTTCATCATGAGCTGTGGTGTTAGCTTGCGAGGTCGGATGGCTTTGATTGGGGCGTAGAATATCGAGCTTTTGCTCTGCTACTTCGAGGCCTTGCTCAGCGTTGTGCTTTAGGGAATGCATGAGTTGATCCGTTATGTTTTGCAGTCATAAAGGATAACAGTTCCTAAGTCGGTAGGAGATGATAGTGGTCAATGCTCTTCACTGAACGTGCTTTTTATGTCTCTGTTTAAGCCGTTTATCAATGGTCTCTAGAGATTTGAGTGTATGGCTGTCGGAATTTTTCATCTCTGCTTTTAGTTGATTTTTTCGTTCCACGACGAGATACCTACTTGGTTGTACCTCTTCATGACAATTGAGGAGGCTGTCTGGCTCTCATATTATTCTTAACAGGAATTATATATGAACATCATGATGCTAACCGGACCTTATCAGGAGGGCTCAGATGCAGGCAGAACACGTTAATGGGGCAACAAGTAAGCCGGTATATACGCCGGTGGAGTTAAACCCAAAATCAAGCTTTCACCTTTTTATCGCCGAGCAGGATGTTCCGGTAGATCTTCAATCACTTTATAACGGTTGTACTGCGGATAAAGCGGTAGCGGCCTATGCTTGCGCCAGTGACTCGCAACTACTTGAATCACTACAAAATTTTCCGTTGACCGGCACACTGTACCTAGCAGGGACTGAGCCTTTTCTCTGGCGCGTGACGAGTCATGCCCGGGATGCGGGGCTTTGTTCAGATCAGGTTCGTTTGTTGGCTCCGATTAGTCGTGAGCGGCATCTGTTTTGTTGCCACTGCCATACGATAACCGAAGAAGTTACATATTCCCCTTATGCTTGCAGTGGCTGTGGTGCGATGTTGGAAGTGACAGATCATTTTTCCCGCCTTCATGGCGCTTATTTTTCTTTTCAGGCAAACGCTGAAGATAGCGCCGATATGCCTGAGAAAAGAGAGGTGAACTGATGAGCACTATTGATCAGATTGTCGTTGAGGTGGTCGCGATTGAGCAAGTCGCGCCGATGATTAAAGAGTTCACCTTGCAACCCGCAGAGGGGCAGTTTACGCCGTTCTCGGCTGGTGCGCATGTCGTCGTTGAGATGGGTGAAGGCGAGCAACGTTACCGCAATGCCTATTCGTTGATGAGCGATCCTAATGATAACCGTCAATATCAGATTGCGGTGCGGTTGCAGGAAGAGTCACGCGGTGGCTCTATCTATATGCATGAGCAGGTTGCGGTGGGTGATCAACTGAAGATCTCGCCTCCAGCGAACTTGTTTGCGCCTGAATGGCGAGCTAAAAAACATATCTTATTTGCTGGCGGAGTCGGTATTACGCCTTTCCTGTCCTATGTGCCGGTGATGCAGCAGCGTGGTGCTGAATTTGAACTTCACTATATGTACCGCAGTCAGCAGACCGGTGCTTACAGTGCGGAACTGACTGAGCAACTGGGCGATCGTTGTTGCTGTTATGACGCCGATCAGAGTAGTCGTTGTGATATCGCAGTAGTGATGGCGGATCAACCGCTAGGGACGCATTTCTATATTTGTGGCCCAGAATCACTGATCGAGGCGGTGCAGGCAACTGCTGATGAGTTGGGTATACCCGCGGGTGCGATTCATTGGGAGGAGTTTGCCGGAGCAAAACCGGGACAGCCCTTTACGGTCGAGTTGAGCCGTAGTGGTGTTGAGCTGGCGGTGGCTGCAAATAAAAGTGTGCTTGAAACGCTGGAAGCCGCTGATATCGATATTCCTAACCTTTGCCGAGCGGGTGTTTGTGGACAATGCGTCTGTGACGTTTCGGAAGGTGAAATTGAACACCGTGATGCTTATCTCAGTGACGCCGAAAAGCAGTCTGGGCAGCGGATGATGCCTTGTGTTTCAAGGGCTGCAGGCGAACGACTGGTTTTAGATATTTAGGAGAACAGAATAATGCGTGTAGCACCGAAAGAGATTCAGAGTTTTCGTGACGATTTTACCTATACCAATAGCGCTTCAGCGATTGAGCGTTTTCCGTTTCCATTCCCAGAAGATGAGTATCGCTACTCGGTGAATATTGAAGCGCACCAGCCCAAAGGTGGTGAAGGCTCAGCATTTGAACATTACATTGATGTCGATGAGCATTATTTGTCAGAGATGGCCGAGCGTGAGCTGGTCTTGAAAGATATGCCTAATCGCTGCTTGGTGATGCCTCATATGGATCTAGCCTGTTGGGAGATGCTGGAGCGATACATGGTGTCTTTGGCCGAAGACTACCCTGAGCATTTCAAACTGACCCGGGACGGTGATAACTGGCACTGGGAGAACAAGCTGCTTAATATTGACGATCACTTTACCTTTGGCGATGGCGCCACGTTACCACGTCCACCATTGGATTATATTGGCCGTCAGGTACAGGGTGATTTTGCGTTGATGGATCAGCGTGAAGGAAACCTATTTATGGATGCGGGCATGGTAACTTGCCCAGCGGACTGGTCTCTGGCGTTTGATGCGGGCATGAGTTTTGACGAATGGCATGGGCCGGTACCGATGGTTAAGAGTGAGGGCATCATTGAGCGAGCGCGAAAATATCTTATGGCGCTTCCTGTGGGTCAGCCTGTACGTCGACTTAACTGGACGCTAACGGTGAATGCGCGCATGGATACCTCGACTGAGAAGTATAATGAGTGGGGTCATGAGCGTACGACTATCACGCCAGAGAATGTGAGTGAAAAGGTGTATCTGCGCGTCGAAGTGCAGGTGTTGGATAGAATGCCGCGCAGTAATGCGGTAACGATTAGTATTCGTACCTATTTGCTCAGTCTAGAAGATTTGGTGACCAATAAAGCATGGGCTGTGCGTATGCATCGAGCCTTAAAAACCCTGCCTGAGGCTCTCATCGATTACAAAGGTTTGACGCGTTTTCACGGTATGGCGGTTGATTATCTGTCGCAGTTTGACCCTGCAAATTAAAGCTTAAGCGCGTTAAACCGATAGGTTGCTATCGGTTTAACGCGCTTAAATCATAGTCGCCGGTGCTAACGAATTTGATCTTCAAGTACCGTTTTTCTATCGTTATCAGTGAGGTAAATCAATGGGCTGGATCTATATACTCATTGCAGGTGTATTGGAATGCCTGTGGGCGGTTGGCTTAAAGTACAGTGATGGCTTCACTCGGCTATGGCCATCGGTGATCAGCATTGTCCTGATCGTCGTGAGTTTAGGGTTGTTATCCTTAGCCATGCGGACGATTCCTGTCGGTACTGCGTATGCCGTTTGGACTGGTATAGGAGCATCGATACTGGCGACTTACGGTATTTTATTTATGGATGAGTCGGGCAGTTTCTTGCGCATTATCTGTATCGGCATGATCGTCGCGGGCGTCGGTGGTTTAAAGCTGTTTGCTTGAGGCGTAACGATGATACGCATTTTGATATTACAGCATGCTGAGGGCGAGTGGATTGGCTCGATGGCTGATTGGTTTAGCGATACCTCCCGTTGTGACAATTTTGTGCTGAAGACTCTTCGTCTTGACCAAGGCGATACGCTTGTCGATATGGATGCGTTTGACTGGCTGCTGGTGATGGGTGGTCCCATGAGTGCCAATGATGAATCGACTCACCCTTGGCTGAGAGAAGAGAAAGAGCTTATCCGTCAGGCGATTGCCTGCGATAAGACCGTATTGGGCATCTGCCTTGGCGGACAGTTGATTGCAGCAGCCTCGGGGGCGGAAGTTTATCGTAATCATACTCAAGAGATCGGCTGGTTTAGCATCAATAGGACCGACCCGCGTGTTACATGGTTACCCGATAGGGTGAACTTGTTAAGCTGGCATGGCGATTGTTTTAGGTTGCCTGTAGGAGCGACCCCGTTTGCTTCCAGTGACGTGACACCTTGTCAGGGCTTCAGTATGGGGCCGCGTATTTGGGCTTTGCAGTTTCATTTGGAAGCCGCAGCCGGAACCGTTGATGCTTTTCTGGCCTGTGAGGGTGATGACTTGCCAAGCGGAGAGTTTGTACAAAGGGCCTTACAGTTACAACAGGATGCTGAATTTTTACCGCAAAGCCGTCAAATTATGCATCGCTTACTGGATTCGTTGTGCTGATACCCTGCCGCAGTGGTGTGGATCATTGGCACAACCTTGTAGATGAGGTATTCAATGAGCATCACGTTAGCGATCGAAAAGGATATTCCTGAACTATGTCGTTTGCTCGGCTATCTATTTGCTCAGGAAGCCGAATTTAAACCGGATGTGACCGCTCAACAGCGAGGACTGAAGGCGATCATTCAATCGCCACAGGCGGGTGCGATATTGGTCAGTCGTGATGGCGACTGTATTATAGGTATGGTCAGTTTGCTTTACAGTATATCTACCGCACTGGGTGGGCCTGTTTGTATGCTGGAAGATATGGTGATTGCGCCGGAATATCGAGGCTCAAATAAAGGTTCTGAGCTGTTAGAACAGGCCATTCACTACGCCGAGCAGCAGGGGGTGATGCGTATCACCTTGTTAACCGATCATGATAACGAGACCGCACAGCGATTTTATCAGCGCCAAGGTTTTGCTTTTTCTACCATGCAGGTGATGCGTAAAGGGCTTGTTTAGGTGGCCAGCCTGGTTTTATATCATTCATTCTTTCCACTTTTTATATTCTCCTCTATTGGTTAGTCGATTTTTTGTCATTGCCGTCTGCTTGAATCACTTTTTTAGTTTTGATTACGATACGCTTGATAGCGCATCTAAGACGGTGCACTGCTGCTTTTCAGGGAGATTCCCGTATGGCTTTATGCCGGTTACTAACCCGCATAAAGCCAGCTTATCTCATGTTATTTAATGGATATCGACAACCACATAGACCTGTTTACCATTACGTTCGGTGGGGAGAAAGTAGGTGCCTGCGTGACGGAAATACTGTACCCCGTTAATCAAAATGGCATTGCTGCCATTGGGAAGGGTTGTTAGCACGGAACCTGCTGCGTAGTGAGATACCTGCTCTGTCTCAGGCTCAACAATCGTCGGTTCAACCACATAGATCTTTCTTTCAGGCACCCAACGGTAGTATGCACCATGATAACGGTAGTATTCACGGCCATGATGTCGGACAAGGACGGCGCTAGGGGGAAGACGTTCAAGATATGCGCCTTCAGGCGGTTCTACAACGACATAGCCTTTATCGGCTTTGCGATAAAATAGAGAGTCCAGTACCCAATAAGTAGCCCCTGCAATCACCATCGCCACGGCAGCGCCAGGTAGGTGGTCAACATGGCCCCCATGGGGCTGAGGTGTGGGTCTAGGGCCCGCAAATGAGGGCGATATTGTGCCAAGAGTAAGGCTGGTAATGAGTAGATAAGTAGTTAGTTTTTTCATTGTGTGACCTCTTGCTGAGCAGATGTGTAGTTAGCTAAGGCTGAAATTTCAAGGTTAAGCGTATCGTTGTGTGAACCATTTAAGCGCCAGCTAGGATGAATGACGAACGGTGTCGATGGCATGATGTGCAGATTCATGTTCATCGTCACATCGTAGTAGGTTGCTATTCGCAAAGGTGTCGAGGTGTAACCGCGGGACATCAAGGTGACGACAACGGTGCTGGAATACATAGGAAAGCGCATGGCTGTTCTCCGTGTGAATATGTATTCATTTTGACAACAGCGAATGTAAAGTTGAGTTAAGCGAGTGTAAAGCTGCGTAAATAATGGGGGCGAGCGGGTATGGTGCGAGGAAAGTAGCAAGGCGTTAGAGCACACCTTGCTATATGAAGGGCGAAGCTTATTTTAACTTAATGGCAAAATGCTTGAATACCGGTTGGATAATTTCCCAAGTACCGGTGAAACCCGCTTCAACCATAAAGGCATCACCGGGGTTAAGGGTCACGGGCTCTTCGCCATCTTGAGTCACGATCACTTCACCTTCAATCAGGTGGATGAATTCCCAGCTGGCATAGGTGGCGAGATAGGTGCCGGGTGTTGCTGCCCAGCAGCCCGTAATCATACTGCCATCCGGGCTAGTATATTCAATCCAGGTGGTCATCGATGGGGTGCCGGCGACCTTTTCCCAACCTTCTAGATCATCGGTGATGGGGGTGACTGTTTTATCGATTATTTTACTGACCATATTCATGCTGTATTCCTTCGTATGTTCTTAGAGAGACCATGAGAGTAAAAGGCTGATCGATGATCAGCCTAAATCGACTTAAACGGCCTGCTGAATGTCGCCTTCGATCGAGAGGTAGGTTTCCAAAGAATCATCGAGCGCATCGATCCAAGGGGTGTGGTGCGTAGGCGACATAGTGCCGGTCATCAGTGAGCGATAGGCGTGATCCCTGAACGTCATGATGTTTTCTTGCTTATGGTGTTTCCATTCGAGGAAGGTTTGTCGCACGCCTTCGATATCGAAGGTGGGATAATCGGTGGCTTCAATCAATTCAAGAATGTAATCGCCTTGGAAGGTAAACATCTCTTCGGCGGTGGTCAGGGTCAGTTCTCGTGCTTGCCATTCCTTGCTATTGGCGGTCATCTCTTCTTTTGTCGCCGGTAGTTCTATACGGCCGAGAATAACATCCCGTGCATACCAAGCTTGGGCATCAAACATGTTGAAGGTGTACCACTGATCTTGCATGCCCAGATAGAACATCTGTGGATTATCTTCCCACACGACGCCTTTATAGAGGTCCATGGTCCAGAGACGGTTATCGGTCTTGAGTCGCAGAGATTCATCGATGAAGGGAAAGTGATGCAGATAGCCGGTGCAGAGAATGATCGCATCGATTTTACGGCTAGTACCATCGGCAAAGTAGGCGGTATCGGTATCAACCCGTTGTAGTAACGGCTTTTCTTCCCAGTTGTCTGGCCATTTGAAGCCCATAGGGGCGGAGCGGTAACAGCTGGTTAGGCTCCGAGCGCCATATTTATAGCACTGTGAACCCACGTCTTCTGCGGAATAGCTGCTGCCAACCAAGAGAATATCTTTATCTTTGAATTCCAATGCATCACGGAAGTCATGGGCATGCATGATGCGACCCCCGAAGTGGCTGAAACCTTCAAATTCAGGTACCCGAGGTGTAGAAAAGTGGCCAGAGGCGCAAATAACATAGTCGAAGGTTTCGGAATAAACCGTATCGCTGTCGTGGTCATGCACCGTAACGGTGAAGAGCTTGGTGCTGTCATCGAAAGTAATGGTACGTACGGGCGTATTAAAGCGGATATAGTCGCGTACACCGGCTTTTTCAACTCGGCCTTTAATGTAATCCCATAGCACTTCGCGGGGAGGGTATGAAGGAATCGCTTTACCGAAATGTTCTTCAAAGCTGTAATCGGCAAATTCTAAACACTCTTTTGGTCCATTCGACCAGAGGTAGCGATACATACTGCCATGAACGGGTTCGCCGTGCTCGTCTAAGCCGGTACGCCAGCTGTAATTCCATAAGCCGCCCCAGTCGCTTTGCTTTTCAAAACAGACTATCTCAGGGATCTCAGCGCCTTTCTGTTGAGCTGATTGGAACGCTCTTAGCTGAGCTAGACCGCTTGGACCTGCACCAATAATCGCTACTCGCTTCGTCATGTGTGATCTCCTAATGATTAATATTCACTTACCATCAGGTTATGCAGTAAACGGCGAGGGATAAATTCCTCTGAGTGGATAAGTCAAAAGGGGTAAGAGGGGTTACTCCGTGGGGGTGATATTTAAAATAACGCCTTCAATACCCAACACGGCGCCGGTCGATGAGTAGATACCTTGACCTTTTTCATAGACTTGACGGTACTGGCCATCGGCATGGAGTAGCTGATAGTACAGTTCAAAAGACTGTTGCTGTTGTAGGGCGCATTGTACTGTTTCCCACACCCGGCTGGCGTCGTTGGGATGGATCAGTGCACCAATCGATAACTGTGTTTGATTGAGTAGTTGATCGCGACTATAGCCGGTTAATCCTAAGCAGCCTTCACTGACATATTCCATGGTCCAGCGGGTATCGTTACGACCTCGATAGAGCATGCCGGATAATCGGTTCACCAACCCTGATAGGCTACGATGGGTTGCTTTTCTAATCTCATCACTGCGTACCTGTGGGGTAATATCGCAGAGGGTCGCTGTTAAAGGGGAGTGTTGGTCAGCATGCAGTGGTTGTAAACGAATTTCACACCAGCGTACTTCACTGTCTTTACGGATCAGACGAAACCAAAGGCACTGACTGAGACGCTCACGATTAACCTCTTGAGTGAATGCGATCCAGTTGTGTTGATCTTCTGGGTGGATGTAGTCACTAAAGCAGCTATCGATGGCTTCTTTCTGTGGGTATCCGGTGAGGGTTTTCCAACAGGCGTTTACATAACTGATCTCCAGTTGCGGAGTGAACACCAGCACTGTATCACTTAGGCTATCGAGTACTTCTGCCAGTATCGGTAGCTCTTTTTTTGGGCGACGAAATAGGTTAAGTACAGCCATTATCAGCGCTCGGTTTCTGACTGCGGTTGATTAGCATGGGCCCAGGCAGCCAGTTCCAGCCGTGAACTAACGCTTAATTTACGTAGCAGGTTTTTAACATAGACTTTAACGGTGCCATCACTAATGCCTAGTTCCCGTGCAATGAGCTTGTTACTCATGCCCTGGGTGATAAGTGCTAATGTTTGTAATTCCCGCTCGGTGAGGTCTGCATATTGCGCGGAGACGGCTTCGGGTGATGCGGGTTGCTCACCCTTTCTGAGATGATGGGCCAGCATGGTAACCCCAGTATTATCCATGGCGATATTGCCAAGCATCGCATCTTTTAAACCATTGATAATCTGTTCAGGGGAGGAGTCTTTTAATAGATAGCCATTGGCGCCCGCCGAAATCGCGGCAAACAGTTCGCTGCTGTCATCCGATGCGGTGAGGAAGATGATTTTTTGTTCGATACCCTGTTGTTTTAGTTGTTGCAGCAGCTGCAGTCCTGAAAGCTCAGGCATATGCATATCTAACAGCAGCAGTTCCGGCGCGAGTTCAGGGAGGGCATCGAGCAGTTGCTGACCGCCATCAAAATCAGCGAGGACGTTGAATTCACCGCTGTCGTTTAGCAGTTCGACAACCCCGCGTCGAAATAATGGGTGATCATCAACGATGACCACATCTGTAACTTTATTTGTATTCATAAGTGCTTCATTTATGAGCATTGTGTTTATCGGCGATGATGAATAAAAGCCGATCGAGCGGAGGCGTCTATTATTTGGCCGCCGGAATAATAAGGTCTATCCGTGTGCCGCCCTGAATCCGTGGCAGTATGAACAGGTTAGCATGGATGCGTTCTGCTCTTTCCTGCATGATTTTCATACCAAAACTATCTTGGCGAGCCTGATCGGCACAAATCCCTTTACCGTTATCTTCAATACGAATGCGTACCGAGCCGTCATTCTGGCGTAGCAGTTGTACCCGGGCATGGCTTGCATGTGCATGTCTAACAATATTGTTGAGCGCCTCACGGATAATAAAAATCGCTTGAGAATCATCTTCGGTGAACAGCTGCGAACCGACCCGGTTATCCAGTTCAAATACCATCGCACAGCGTTGTTCAAACTCGCCAATGGCTTGACTGATCGCATCGACGAGATGGCCCTGTTCAATAGAGAGTCGAGAGCAGGCGATTAGCTCACGGGTTTGTCGATAAGCGCATTGGGCTTGATGGGAAAGGTCTTCGCTAATTTTCGCGAGTTCAGGTTCTGAGGTGTTTTTACATTGCTGGGCGAGACGTGAAGCTTTGATCCGCATATACCCGAGGATCTGTGCCATCGAGTCATGCAGTTCGGCCGCATGGGCCGCTTTTTCAGAGCTGATGGCCGCATTGATGCGCGATTGTTGTCTGCACCATCCTTTCAAGCCATTGCCGAGGGCTTCAGCGACCGGTGCTAATAGACGGTTTATCGGGGTGCTATCCGGCAAGTGATCCTTGAAGCACAGCACTACCCAACCGGTATTGTCGGCATCCTCTAACGTTAGCTTTAAGGCGTGTATGGAAAGGGCGCTGCCAGGCAGTTTATAGCGTAATTCGTCGGCATCATGGATGCTGTGTTCGGTTAACTGATAGCGCAGTTGTGCTGCCAATCCCATGGGCGGGGTGATCTCTGTTGGGTGTAATAATTTGTTTCGATCAGGTATCGGCATGCCGATTAGGTAAATATCCGCTTCAAGGTGCAGGCCGACATAGCGCTGAAGTTGGTCGAGGCTCTGTTTCAAACTTTGGCTAATGTTATCACTGCAGGCCAGATCAATGACCAGTTGGCTCAGGGCCGGAGCATAGGCGCTCACCTTTCGCGTAACCTGGTGTTGCCGTTGTTCACGTAACAGTCGGGGAAAGTTGAGCAACCACAGGGGCATGGATACAGCCATTTTGACCTCCTTCACAGTGCGTTCGCCGGGTAGGGAAACGTCTCTCATGGTATGAACTAAGCAGTTTCTGTGCCATCCAGAGACGAATACCCACAATGGCTTACTCCTTCCTGAGAATTGTTACTTAAATCACTATGAGTAAATATTTTTAACCAGCAAGAAATAAATTTCACGGGTTAATGGGTGACTAAATCTGCACCATATTGGCTCCGAATGACCTAAACGCGCACTTATATAGCGCTGAAAGATAAATGTATCAGGGTGGAATTGAGTGACAGGTTTTGTCGATAAGTTTAACGGGATAATGCTATGACGATTCATCAACAACAGGCTCAGGTATTAAATGAGGTGTTACCTGTTCAGCCTCGGTTATACCGGGTTGAAGGGCAGGATGCATTGCGGTTAGAGCTACATGCTGGGGATAAGGTCTGTATTACGTCTGCAGATTTTCAGCAGGGCTGCGAACTGATTTTTATGGATGCGCAGGGCGGTGTTACGGAGTCTCCGTTGCTCGATTACCCACTCAGTGAAGCGGTGAATACCGGAGCACAGTTGGCACAGCAGAGTGAGTCAGCATTGCGGTTAACTGAGTTGCTGCAAGTGTGGAACATTAATGAGCAGGCCTTACAGCAGGCTCATTGTTGTTCTGCCGATAGCTTGCCGACGTTTGAGGTGAGTGAGTCGCTGACAATGGTTGTGCTGTGTTGCGGAAAGGATATGCAGGTCGTTGAGCAGACCCCTGTGACGGCGTTGCAGGTGGCGCACTTTACGACACTTGATGCGGATTTGCCGCCACCGCTGGCAACGCCTCGTAGCGAGTTTCGTATCCCCCGTGGCAGTGCAACCAGCTATGAAGTCAAAGCGGGTGAGTGGATTCAAATTATTGATGTTGAAGGTAAGCAGTGCAGCGATTTTATAGCCTTTGATGCCGCGGCCTTAGAGCAAGGACATGAAGTGGCTTTGGATGCCGTTGCGACGCGAACATTGAACGGATTGACACTGCCTCAACCTGGCTTGCATTCAAAGCTGGTTGATACACGGCAACAAACCATGCTTGAGGTAGTGCAGGATACAGTCGGGCGACACGATAGTTTTCTGTTTGCCTGTAATCGTAAGTTTTACGAAGACAGCGGTTATTTTGGCCATCTAAACTGCACCGATAATTTCAATCGCTGTTTGAGTAATTATGGCATCGCCGCGAGGGATGGCTGGCCAGCGATCAATTTCTTTTTTAATACCAGCGCCGGTGATTGCGGCACGATTGCATTTGAAGAGCCTTGGTCGCGCGCAGGTGATTATGTCTTGTTGCAGGCCAACAGAGATTTGATCTGTGTATCGTCTGCTTGCCCCGATGATATTGATCCTGCCAATGGCTGGAACCCCACCGATATCCATGTCCGTATCTATCCGGCAAGTTGTGAATTTCCACGTTCAGTGGGTTACCGAATTACACCAGAGGAACAGCCCCGTATGACTAAACCGACCGGTTTCCATGGCCGCACATCAGCCCTGACAAAACAGTTTACTGAATATCGAGGCTACTGGGTGGCATCGGAATATCAGAACTATGGTGCTCGGGCTGAATATTTAGCCTGTCGTGAGCGGGTTGCCATGATTGATTTGACACCACTGAGAAAGTTTGAAGTGGTCGGGCCTGATGCTGAAATCCTACTGCAGTATGCGTTGACGCGGAATGTATCGCGGATGTCTATCGGCGAAGTGGTCTATTCGGCGGTGTGTCACAGCACGGGGGGGATGATCGATGATGGTACGTTATTTCGTTTAGGGCAGCATGCGTTTCGCTGGATCTGTGGAGATTCATACTGCGGTATTTGGTTACGTCAGTTAGCCGCCGAGAAAGGTTTGCAGGTACAGGTACGGGAATCCACGGATCAGATTCATAACGTTGCAGTACAGGGGCCGCAAAGTCGCAACCTGCTGCAACAGATTATTTGGAACGCCGAGTCATGTACTCCGGTTGCTGAGCTAGGCTGGTTCCGCTTTATGACCGGTCGCATCGGTGGGCCGGATGGGATGCCGGTCATGGTTTCTCGGACCGGCTATACCGGTGAGCTTGGCTTTGAAGTTTGGTGTCATCCGGATCAGGGTGAGCAGCTATGGGATACGATTTGGCAGGCCGGTGAGCCATACGGTATTGCACCGTTAGGCTTTGATGCCTTGGATACATTGCGGATCGAAGCGGGGCTTATTTTTGCCGAACATGAGTTCTGCGCCGAAACTAACCCATTTGAAGCGGGTATTGGCTTTACCGTGCCGTTGAAAACCAAGACCGATGACTTTGTTGGACGCGACGCGATTGCAGCACAAAATCCATTGAGTCGGAAAAAACTAGTCGGACTGATGATCGATAGCCAAGAGACCGTCAGCCACGGTGACTCAGTGTTTAATGGTCGTTTTCCCGTAGGTGTGGTGACCAGTGCGACCTATTCGCCGAGCCTGAAAAGCCAAATCGCTTTGTGTCGTGTCGAGCCTCAGTTTGCTGAGCCTGGCACTGTGCTGGAAGTTGGACAGTTGGATGGCCAGCGCAAACGGATTCCGGTGCGTACAACCACCTTACCGTTCTATGACCCAGAAAGAACGCGCGTCAGAAGTTAATAGAAGCAAAACCTATATCAGGCGGCACGGTTAGAACGCTTGATTTAACGTGATGGATGAGCGTGATTAACAAGATTTGGACGCTCATCATCCGCGGATGATGGGTGTTAATTCAAAGGGGGATGCCTGTAATCGAAGAGGGTCGGTGATGAGTTATCCGTTTTTAGCGTAGGCAGTGATGGTCATTATGATTTATGCCATCAAGGTTAGCCCTATTGCCTATGAAAGGGTGACGACTGATTTAGACTCTTTTTGGTGCGGCGCATCATTTAAGGTCAATAAAAAGATGAGGAAGAGAGGGTGATTAGCGGTTTTTATTATTTAACTTACTGATATTAAATAATAAATATTGCTGGTGGTATAAAAAATGCATTTCCTGAAGGGAAATAAAGTTTACCAATGATAAATAAAATTTAACGGCTTAAATCGCAGTTCTAAACGATTGTGCAATAGAAAATTTAACAGATGAGAGGTTTCCCAAAATGGAGCAGACAGCCCCTACATTAGCAGAGTTACAAACTCTGATAGAGATGACGGGCACCATCAATATGGAAGTATTCTATTGGTGGTGTACCGGTTTAATGATAATTATCCATGCAGGCTTTTTGGCGTATGAGATGGGTGCTTCACGCCTGAAAAATGCCCTGGCATCTGGTGTGAAAAACATTCTGGCATTCGCCTTTATTATTCCGACCTTCTTCTTTTTCGGCTGGTGGATTTATCTAGCAATGTACAACGGTTTCACGCCAGATTATGAAGCGGGTGCAGCAGGTCTGCCTTGGTCTTTGAATATGGGGCCGAACCTAACCGATAATGCGAGTGGTATCTTCTGGGGTGCATTTGTCCTCTTTGCTGCAACCACCGCATCAATTTTCTCCGGTGCGGTGATTGAGCGGATTCGGATGAGCTCTTTCCTGATTCTGGCGATCATTCTCGGTTCAGTTGTTTGGATTCTGGGCGCTGCTTGGGGCTGGCATCCAACGGGTTGGTTGACCGTTGAGTGGGGCTTTCATGACTTTGGCGCAGCAGGTTGCGTACATATGGTTGCTGGCTTCTTTGCGCTGGGTGTCACCATTAACCTTGGGCCACGTATCGGTCGCTTCCTTGCAGATGGTACGCCGGTTGATATCAAAGGTCATAGTATGCCGATGACCATTATCGGTCTGATGCTGATCATTGTCGGTTTCTTCGGTTTCCTTGGCGGCTGCATCATCTATGCCGGTAGCGCTCAATGGACCACTATCTTCGGTACGCCTGTTACCTTGTCAGCGGTTAGCTTCAATACACTGATGGCTTTCTCCGGCGGTATTATTGGTGCTTACTTTGTTACTCGTCAGCCTTTCTGGATGATGTCCGGTGCACTGGCTGGTATCTTCTCTGCGGCGCCAGGCTTGGATCTTTATTACCCACCACTAGCGTTCCTGCTAGGTATTACCGGCGGTGTTGTTGCGCCATTAGCGGATAAGTTCATCACCAATAAGTTTAAGGTTGATGATGCAGTGGGTGCATTTGCAGTTCACGGTGTGGGCGGTCTGATCGGTATTATCGGTCTAGGTATCTTCGCTAGCGGTTTCCCGAATGTTATCGAAGGTGCGCCTGACGTTTCATTCACAGGTCAGCTAATGAGTGCCGGAGTCATGGCTCTACTCGGCTTCGTGCCAGGCTATGGTCTGTCTTGGGTAATGGCGAAACTGAACTTCCTACGTGTACCACCTAAAGCGGAAGAGATGGGTCTGGATATTGTTGAAGTACCTCTGGAAGCTTATCCAGAATCAGTGCCAGCATATTCATCTGAAATACCGGCAACTAAAGTAACAGCCACTGCAACGGCTTAAGGAGAACGACTATGAATTCAAGTCCTATTACTACTTGGGAAGGCGCAGAAGCGTACTTTACCTTTGCGGATAGCCCAACTGCTATGATGCTTATTCTGGGTTTGGCTGTTCTTGCTACGGCAGGTGCGGTGTTGGCCAGTGTGCTTCACGAAAATCACACCTATATCGATTATAAGTAGTGATTAGTCCTGTCGTGTTACGATAGGACGAAACCTGTTCCGGAGTGGTACTCACTGCTCCGGAACTTGTTTTTTATAATATGTTTTGTTCATTGCTTATTTAAAAAGACCTTTGTGGAGTTCGTCGTATTATGACCGTTTATTCCGCCACAGCAGGCCAGCAGCGCTGGCAGTTTGAAGATCTTAAAACACTGTTGGCTAAGGCGACACCGTTACGTTCCGGTGATTGTCTAGCGGGACTGGCGGCGGGGTCGGCGCGAGAGCGAGTGGCGGCACAGATCGCCTTGGCGGATCTTCCCTTGAAGATCTTTTTAAATGAGCAGGTGATTCCACCTGAAATCGATGAAGTCAGCCGGCTGATTGTCGATAGTCATGATCCGGTTGCATTTGCACCGATATCCCATTTAACGGTGGGGGATTTTCGTAACTGGTTATTATCAGATAAGGCGACCAGCGATAGCTTGAAACAGTTATCGCCGGGGTTAACGCCGGAGATGGTTGCGGCGGTATCGAAATTGATGCGGGTACAGGATCTGATTCTGGTCGCCTCTAAGTGTCGTAATGAAACCGCTTTTCGTAACTCTCTCGGTGGTAAGGGGGTGCTATCGACTCGCTTACAGCCCAATCACCCGGTGGATGATCCGGCGGGGGTGGCGGCCAGTATTCTTGATGGTTTGATGTATGGCAGTGGTGATGCGGTTATCGGTATTAATCCGGCGACAGATAACTATGCAGCGGTCACCGAACTACTGAAAATGTTGGACGATATTATCCAGCATTATGAGATCCCTACGCAGTCCTGTGTGTTGACCCATGTGACCAATCAAATTGAGGCGATTAATCGAGGCGTGCCGATTGATCTGGTGTTCCAATCGATCGCCGGCACCCAGGCGGCCAACGAAAGTTTTGGTATTAATCTGGCGCTGCTGGCCGAAGCTAATCAAGCGGCGCGTGAGCTCAATCGGGGCAGTGTCGGCAACAACGTGATGTATTTTGAAACGGGCCAAGGCAGTGCGTTGTCGGCTAATGCCCATCACGGTGTCGATCAACAGACCTGTGAGGTGCGAGCTTACGGTGTGGCCCGCCACTTTGATCCTTTGCTGGTGAATACGGTGGTGGGCTTTATCGGTCCAGAATACCTTTATGATGGTAAGCAGATTATCCGTGCTGGATTGGAAGATCATTTTTGCGGCAAATTGTTAGGCCTGCCTATGGGCTGCGATATCTGTTACACCAACCATGCCGAAGCGGATCAAGATGATATGGATATGCTGCTGACGCAGATGGCGGTGGCGGGTATCAACTTCATTATGGGTATACCGGGGGGCGATGACATTATGTTGAATTATCAGACCACCTCTTTCCATGATGCACTCTATATTCGTGAGGTGTTGGGGCTGCGCTCAGCACCGGAATTTGAGCACTGGTTACAGCAGGTTGGGATTACTCAGCCGTCGGGTAAGTTAGCGGCGCGCATGCCTGAGCAATTTAGCGGGTTACTTAAGGCGCTTTAGTTATCTGCAGTGATGCGCTCAGTCTCAATAGCAGACAGCAGAAGAATGAATAGAATAGCTAATAAACGCGGGATAAAAGGATAAACAAAAGGATCAGTAGAACGAGCATTATCCTCTGAACGTCATCAAAGAGTTTCGTTATGAATGAGCTAAAAAAAATCGATTCGGATACTGTTACTGAAAACTCATGGGCCTCTCTGCGGCGTTATACCGATGCCCGTATTGCCCAAGGGCGCAGCGGCGTGAGTCTACCCACGCAAGCCTTGTTGGCGTTTCAGATGGATCATGCCAGTGCGCGGGATGCTGTGCATATTGCGTTGCAAACAGAACCTCTGATCGAGGCATTAAAGACCGCTGGATATGATTCACTGGTGCTACAAAGTCGGGCGAATGATCGCAGTGAGTATCTGCAGCGGCCAGATCTGGGGAGGCGTTTAAATCAACAGGCCGTCGCCACGCTAGAGGCGTATCGGCAACAGCATTCAGAACCGGTACAGGTCTCATTGGTGATTGCTGATGGTTTGTCTTCAATGGCAGTACAAAGTCATGCGGCAGCCGTGGCTGCAGCGGTATTAAGCCGGCTTGAAAGTCGTGGGTTAAGTATTGGCCCCGTCGCAATTGTTACGCAGGGGCGTGTCGCTGTCGGGGATGAGGTGGGTGAACGCCTTGGCGCGCAGCTGCTGATTCTACTAGTGGGCGAGCGCCCCGGTTTGAGTTCGCCAGACAGTCTGGGTATCTATTATACCTACCAGCCTAAAGTCGGTTTAACCGATGTCCGTCGTAACTGCATCTCTAACGTACGACCTGCGGGTATGAGTATTGATGCGGCGAGCGAAAAATTGCTCTGGTTAATTGATGAGTCAATGCGGCTAGGGTGCTCAGGCGTCGCACTCAAGGATCAATCAGTGTCATCTGCGGGTGTTGACAGCCATAAAAACTTCTTATTACCTTGAAATAAACGAGTAAAAGGTAACCCGGTTCCGTTCCCCCCAAAGCCAGTGGCATCTCCTCCGATGTCGCTGGTTTTTTTTTAGCCCGTATCGCTTGAAATACCGAGGAATGCACGGTGGTGTGGTGCAAACCGGTGCAATGCTTCATTAAGGTGCGCGCTGTCGGCGTGAAAAGTTTATTTTGTGTCATAACTAATTGAATTTAAATAATAAAAATATGTTGGCACGAATATTACATATTCCCGTTAAGAATATTTTATTCTCTATGTAAAAATTCGGAGGTCGGATGAAATTAATAGCAGCCATGATCAGGCCGCATATTCTGGAAGAGGTGAGGCAGTCCCTGCAGTCTATAGGCGTGAACGGACTTACAGTTACTGAAGTTAAGGGGTATGGACATCAACAGAGACATACCGAGCTCTATCGAGGTATGGAATCGCATATTGATTTTGCCTCCAAGATAAAACTAGAAGTTGCGATCGATGATGCGCTGTTAGAACAGGCCATTGAGGCGGTTTCAGTGATCGCCAAAACCGGACGCTATGGCGACGGGAAGTTATTTATATCAGAGCTTGAACAGGTTTTTAGAATTCGTACCGGAGAGTCCGGTGCTTTTGCATTGTAGGAGAAACAGATGAGTAATCTACCGATTGAACTTTCATACGCACTCGACACATTTTATTTTTTAATGTGTACGGTGCTGGTTATGTGGATGGCGGCAGGCTTCGCCATGCTCGAAGCGGGGCTTGTGCGTAGTAAAAACACCGTCGAAATATTGAATAAAAACGCACTATTATATGGCATCGCCTGTGTTGCTTATCTCGTTGTCGGTTACAACGTTATGTATCCTGCTAATCCGGTGAACTCATTTATTCCAGGTTTAGATTTCTTACTGGGCGGGGATAATACCACTGAGTCAGTGGTTGCCGGTGGTGATGATGCTCCTTATTACTCCAGCATGGCTGACTTTATCTTCCAAGCGGTGTTTGCCGCTGCGACGATGTCGATTGTCTCAGGTGCGGTTGCTGAGCGGATGCGCCTTTGGCCATTTCTGATCTTTGCGGTGGTGATGGTATCTGTCATCTACCCAGTAGAGGGTTACTGGAAGTGGGGTGGTGGTTTCCTTGATGAGCTGGGTTTCCAAGATTTTGCGGGCTCTGTTGTGGTGCATATGGCCGGCGCTGCTGCCGCACTCGCTGCAGTTATCCTAGTGGGTCCACGTAAAGGACGTTATGGTCCAAACGGTGAAGTGCGTGCGATTCCAGGCGCTAACCTGCCAATGGCAACCTTGGGTATGTTTATCCTGTGGATGGGCTGGTTCGGCTTTAATGGCGGTTCTGAGCTTAAAATTGCTAATGTTGAAGAAGCTAACGCGGTTGCGAAAATTTTCGTTAATACTAACGCAGCAGCAGCGGCCGGTATGGTCGTTGCAGCACTGTTTGCCCGTGCGCTGTTTGGTAAAACTGACTTAACGATGACGATTAATGGTGCATTGGCAGGTTTGGTTGCTATTACGGCAGAACCTTTGGCGCCAGATGCGGGTACCGCTTCCCTTATCGGTGCAGTGGGTGGCTTGGTTGTTGTAATCTCTGTATTGGCGTTGGATAAGATGAAATTGGATGATCCTGTCGGTGCCATCTCGGTACATGGTGCTGCGGGTATCTGGGGTATCTTCGCGGTACTCATCTCTAATCCGGATGCAACCTTTATGGGGCAGTTGACCGGTACCGTTGTTACCTTTGCGTGGATGTTTATTGCATCCTTCATCGTCTTGTTGATCATTAAGAAGACGATTGGTCTGCGAGCCAGCGAAGAGGAAGAGATGGAAGGCATGGACGTTTATGAGTGTGGTATGGAGGCCTATCCTGAATTTACCTCCGGTAAATAATAGCCTCGAGGCGTTATTTCAATAACGCTCAACTCTCTCGAGAAGTAAAAGCCATCTGTCTTTTTTAAAGGCAGGTGGCTTTTCTGTTTATTTGGCGGTGATTAACCGGTCTGTTCTGTGTTTTTGTGACGCTATTTTCTGATGCTATCTACTTGTTGCTCCGAGGTGTTTTTTGCATTTTCGAGGGGCCGTATCCGCGTCATTATCCTCTCGTTTTCACGTTTCTATTCGTCAAACTCTGATCGCATGATGATGGTTGTTTTATCTTTATGACGGTCGTGAATCTTAAAAAACGGCTCAAATAAGGGCCGGATATTAAATTTTTTTTGTTGTTACTCATCCGTCTACACTGTGCGCCTTTAGGGTGTATCAGAAGGTTTTTATGTATTAAGTGATACGCTTTGTATCAGTATAGCTTAAATTTATATTGACTAAATATTAATAAAACATAATGATAAATATCGTATCGATATAAAGTCTAAACAATAAAAACAATATTCGGACGCTCAGTCCGAAAGACCCAAAGAGGAATTACTGATGCAACGTTTTACAAAGTCGCTAAAGCATGGCCTAATAACGACCGCCGCTGCTTCTCTATTGATGACCGCAACGACCACTACCTTTGCTGCAGATGATAAAATTCGCTGGAAAGTCCAAGCCGTATTCGGCACACATCTACCTGCATTAGGTGACCCGATTAAGCAGGTGGCTGAACAGATAAAGGCGGCCAGTGGTGGCGATATTCAGTTCAAAGTGTATGAGCCGGGTAAGCTAGTACCGCCGTTCGGTATCACCGAGGCGATCAAGAATAAACAGCTCAATGCCGGTTACACCTGGTTAGGTTACGATCAGGGTAAGATCCCCGCGGCAGCGTTATTTGCAGCCGTTCCCTTCGGTATGGCGCCTTGGGAATATGCAACCTGGTGGTATGAAGGTGAAGGTAAGCAGCTGGCCGAAGCGCTTTATGCTAAGCACAACGTCCATCCGGTACTCTGTAGTGTTATTGGGCCAGAGAGCGCAGGCTGGTTCCGAGAAGAAGTTAACTCCATGGAAGACCTTAAAGGCCTGAAAATTCGCTTTGCGGGTATCGGCGGCAAGGTACTACAGCGAGCCGGCGCTTCGGTGACGGTTATCCCTGGGGGAGAAATTTTCCCTGCTCTTGAAAAGGGAGCGATCGATGCTTCGGAATTTTCCATGCCGGCGATCGATCAGTTGATGGGCTTCGATAAAGTGGCTAAGAATAACTACTTTCCCGGCTGGCATCAGACGTTCACGGCCTCCCATCTTGTGATCAATAATGACACCTGGAACAGCTTGAGTGATGCCAATAAAGCAACTATCGATATGGCCTGTACTGCAGGTACATTCCGTGCACTGACGCGAGGTGAAGCGTTACAAGGCAAGGTGCTGGCGACCTATCCCGCAAAAGGTGTCACCGCGAGAAGCATCAATACCGATATGCTTAAAGGGCTTAAAAAACTGACTGGCGAAGTCATGGCCGAAATTTCAGCGCAAGATGCGGATTTCAAAACAATCTATGAATCCCAGCAAGCTTTTGTGAATGAATATAAGGCTTGGAAGAAACTGGCTTATCTGCCAGGGGATCTATAAGCCGCTCCTCTTAATAATTTCTAACTTAGACACAGATCTGCTTAACAGGTCATCTCTGTACCTGCGCCATAGGGCGTGGGTTTAGAGGGCCTTTGCCTAAAAAATAACAATAAATAGATCTCAGAGGGCACCATGGAATCTGAATCAAACAATGCGTCACTGGAGCATCTTGTCTTAGACCAGCTGACACATCATACCGAACTACCTGAAACCGTTATATCTCAAGCGATCGATCGGTTGATCAAAGGAATTGGTCATCTATTTTCTTGGACCTGGTTGGTCTTAATGGCCGTGATTATTCTCAATGTTCTTATGCGTTATGTTCTCAGCGAAGGTCGGATCGAGTTCGAAGAGCTGCAATGGCACTTGTATGCGGTGGGCTGGCTCGTCGGTTTGTCTTACTGCTACGTTGCTGACGACCATGTACGCGTGGATCTGTTTCATGATCGGATGTCGTTAAAAAAACAGGCTTGGGTTGAGCTGTTCGGCATTCTGTTTCTGCTGACACCTTTTTTGGTGGTTGTGCTCTGGTATGTCATTCCTTTTATCAGCTATTCATGGGAGATGGGCGAAGTCTCTGCCGCACCGGGTGGTTTGCCGTATCGCTGGGCGATGAAAACGGTGTTGTTAATTGGCTTTGTGCTGCTAGCGCTGGCGGTCGTATCGCGTTTCTCGCGGGTCGTGGCCCTGTTGTTTATGTCCGGGCCTGCGGCCACGGCAACCCAGAATAAGGTTTAGGAGAGCGTTATGGAAATTAATGAAATTCTAGCCATGACTATGTTCGGTTGCTTCATCGCCTTTCTGTTTAGTGGCTTTCCTGTGGCTTGGGTATTGGGTGGTGTGGCGATTATTTTTGCTGCGTTAGCGATGCTCATGGATATTTGGTTTGATGCCTTTATTGGGGTCGATTGGAACTATGTTTCGATTGTCGTTCCACGGATGTGGGCGGTGATGACCAATTGGGTGCTGGTGGCACTGCCGATGTTTGTCTTTATGGGATTGATGCTGGACCGTTCTGGGGTTGCTGAAGACCTCATGAGCAATCTGGCTCGGCTATTCGGTAAAGTGCGTGGTGGGTTAGCGGTAACTGTCACTTTCGTTGGTTTGTTACTGGCGGCATCGACCGGGATTATCGGCGCATCTGTGGTATTGCTGGCTGTTTTAGGTGTGCCATTAATGCTTCGCGAAGGCTATAGCAAAGAGCTGGCATGCGGCACGGTGTGTTCGACGGGGACCTTGGGCATACTGATTCCTCCTAGCATTATGTTGGTGATGATGGGTGATCGTATCGGTCTGTCGGTGGGCGATCTGTTTCTTGGGGCGCTGTTCCCTGGGTTACTGCTCGCGAGCTTATATGTCAGCTATATCATGGTGTATGCCTTTTTGCGGCCTCAAGCTGCACCGGTACCACAGGGAACTGAGTCATTATCCATTAAGGTGGTCTTTAATGTGCTTTGGGCTGTCTTGCCAACGGCGGGCCTGATCATGGCGGTATTGGGATCTATCTTCTTTGGCATCGCGACGCCAACAGAAGCGTCTGGGGTTGGTGCTTTAGGGGCAACGCTGCTCGCCTTAAGTAAAAAGCGACTGAGCCTGAAAGTGCTGCGGGATGTCGGTCGGGAAACCACTAAGACGACCTCATTTATCTTTGCGTTATTGCTAGGCGCTACCGCTTTTTCGTTGGTGTTTCGCGGCCTAGGCGGTGATGAACTAATAGAAGCTGCATTGACCGGTTTGCCGTTTGGCCCAACCGGTATCGTGATCTGCATTCTACTGGTCACCTTTATTCTTGGTTTCTTTCTCGATTGGATCGAACTCACCCTGATTATTCTGCCGTTAGTAGCGCCTGTTGTCGCTGGGCTTGGTTTTGATCTGGTGTGGTTCACCATTCTCTTTGCGGTCTGCCTGCAAACGTCTTTCCTGACGCCGCCGGTGGGGTTTGCGCTGTTCTACCTCAAAGGGGTTGCACCAGAGGGTATCAATCTTGGCCATATCTATCGAGGAGTGGTGCCCTTTATTTTAATTCAGCTACTGGGTTTAGCCATCGTCTTTTACTGGCAGGGCATCGTTACCTGGCTGCCAGCTGTCGCTTATTCACAATAATTTCAAGGGAAATCAGTGATGGGATTTTTAAATCTCGGGTCTTTGTTTTCTCTCTTCATTGGAAAAATAGGAATTGCCATGTCTACTCAAGTTATTCTGCCTCGTATCATGCAAGTTGGCGCGGATGCCAGCCTTGAAATACCGACTGTACTGGCCAGCCTTGGTTGTAAAAAGCCGTTAATTATTACCGACAAGGTGATGGTTGGCTTAGGTTATGTCAGCACTATAGAAACGCTGTTGTTTAATCATATGATCTACTGCGATGTCTTCGATGACACCGTGCCCGAACCAACGGTAAAGTCAATTATGGCGGGTGTCAGACAGGTGCGTGAAGGCGATTATGATTCAATTATCGCGATCGGCGGCGGTAGTCCTATCGATAGCGCTAAGGCGATCGCCATTCTGGGCAAGCACGGCGGTACGATGCAAGAGTATAAGTTTCCTCGTATTGTCAACGAGCCAGGCTTACCGATCATCGCCATCCCGACGACGGCTGGTACGGGGTCAGAGGTGACAAAATTTACGATTATCACCGATGAGAGTTGTGATGAAAAAATGCTCTGTGTTGGGATTGGTTTTATGCCGATCGCCGCCTTAGTGGACTTTAATCTCACCTTGAGTTTGCCGCAACGTAGCACCGCAGATACCGGTATTGATGCCCTGACCCATGCGATAGAAGCGTATGTGAGTCAAAAGGCGAACCATTACAGTGATGCTCAAGCACTCGCCGCGATGCGCCTTATTGGCCCACATCTGCGTCGGGCTTATCACAATGGCCAAGACAAAGAGGCGCGTGAGGCGATGATGCTCGGGTCAACCTTAGCCGGAGTCGCTTTTTCGAATGCTTCGGTGGCTCTAGTGCATGGGATGAGTCGGCCGATTGGTGCGTTCTTTCATGTGCCCCATGGACTGTCCAATGCCATGCTTTTACCCGCGGTGACCGCTTTCTCCATACCGTCAGCACCGGAACGTTATGCCGCTTGTGCTCGGGCCATCGGCGTAGCGGATGAGTTAGATAGTACCGAAGTGGCAAATGGTAAATTGCTGGGTGAGTTACAGGCATTAAATCAAGAGTTATCGGTGCCAACGCCGGAGCAGTTTGGTATTGAGCGCAGCCACTTTTTCGATCAGTTACCGGTTATGGCTGAGCAGGCACTCGCATCGGGCTCACCTGGCAACAATCCAAGAGTCCCAGACGTTAATGAGATTATTGAACTGTATAAACAGCTTTGGTAAGGGCGTCTGCCCTCAATTAAGTGGAAATAGCGTTAACGTTTAAGTGTGTATTTCAATTTATTTTAATCATTGCGTTGAAGTATTTAACGCATCAAAGCATGAGGAAATCGTTATGAGTACTATCGGGCACCTGATTAATGGTGAAGTAGTCGTTGAAGGTCATCGTTGCCAAGATGTTTTTAATCCAGCGACCGGCGTGGCTGAAAAAAAGGTCGACTTGGCATCAAAAAGTCTCGTTGAACAGGCCATTGCGAGTGCGGCGGCTGCGTTTCCTGAGTGGCGTAATACCCCGCCGATTAAACGGGCGAGGGTGATGTTTAAGTTTAAAGAGTTATTGGAAGCGAATGCTGAGAAGGTTTGTCAGCTGATTGGTGAAGAGCATGGCAAGATCAGTCACGATGCCATGGGCGAGTTACAGCGTGGGATTGAAAATGTTGAGTATGCCTGTGGTGTGCCGGAGCTACTCAAGGGCGAGCATAGTCGCAATGTGGGGCCGGGTATCGATTCTTGGAGCGAGTTTCAACCATTAGGGGTGGTGGCCGGTATCACGCCGTTTAACTTTCCGGCGATGGTGCCATTATGGATGTTCCCTATGGCTATCGCCTGTGGCAATACCTTTGTGTTGAAGCCCTCTGAGCGGGACCCATCATCGACGATGTATATTGCTCAGTTGTTGAAAGAAGCGGGTTTGCCGGATGGCGTGATGAATGTGGTAAACGGTGATAAAGAGGCGGTTGATACCTTATTGACTAATCCGCAGGTTAAAGCGGTAAGTTTTGTTGGTTCTACCCCGATTGCCGAGTATATCTACAGCACCGCAAATGCCAACGGGAAACGTTGTCAGGCGTTAGGTGGCGCGAAAAATCACGCGATTGTGATGCCGGATGCCGATATGGATAATGCGGTTAACCAGCTTCTTGGGGCTGCGTTTGGCTCTTCGGGTGAGCGTTGCATGGCCTTGTCGGTAGCGGTGGCGGTAGGTGATGCAGCCGCCGATACCTTGGTGAGTCGTATGCGTGAGGCGATGCAGTCACTAAAAGTGGGTGCGTGTAGCAACAGCGATAACGATTTTGGCCCGGTTATTACTCGTCAGCATCAGCAGAAAGTCACCGGTTATATTGATAGCGCCGAACAGGATGGCGCCTCTATTGTGGTCGATGGACGCGATCCACAGGTCGCAGGCTATGAACAAGGGTTCTTTGTTGGGGCGACCTTGATTGATGGTGTGACACCGCAGATGCAAAGTTATAAAGAGGAGATTTTTGGGCCGGTACTACAGGTGGTGCGTGTAAACACCATGGATGAGGCAATGCAGCTGATCAACGATCATGAATACGGTAATGGTACCTGTATCTTTACCCGGGATGGTGAAGCGGCGCGCTATTTCTCGGACAATATTCAGGTCGGCATGGTGGGCATTAATGTTCCGTTGCCGGTACCGGTGGCTTACCACAGCTTTGGTGGCTGGAAGCGTTCACTGTTTGGGGATCTGCATGCTTACGGCCCTGATGCGGTTCGCTTCTATACCAAGCGTAAAACAATTACCCAGCGCTGGCCTTCTGCCGGTGTACGGGAAGGTGTGTTGTTCTCTATGCCCACATGATATGAGTGTGCGTCGCTAGCGTTATGATGGCGCTAGTTTTGGCTGTGTCTCTACACGGATAGAGGCACAGCCTGTTTTATGCCCTATAATGTCGCTTTATTTATAGGAGAGGATCAACGATGACGAAACAACGGAGGGAGAAGGGCTCATCCATTGCTCGCGTTCTGGAGATTATCGAAGCCGTCTCTTGCGCCGAAAGGCCATTAACCCCTGCCGATTTAGCTTTCCAACTCGATATTCCTAAGCCGAGTGTGCACCGCTTCCTGCAGCAATTAGAAGCGGATGGTTTTTTACAAACTAATATGCGAGGTCAACTGCTGCCCGCGGACCGCTTGCATAACATGGCATTGGGTATTCTTTATTCCAGTCGACTCAAGGCGCCACGTAAGGCGATTCTTAAAGACTTGGCTGATCAGATTGGTGAAACCTGCGGTATCTCCATCCCGGATGGTATCGATATGATCTATTATGATCGCATTCAGAGCGATTGGCCGCTACAGATAAACCTGCCGATCGGTAGCCGGACTCCTATTTGGTGCACTGCAAGTGGCAAACTCTACCTAAGTTCATTGGCGAAGGATAGGCGACAGCGTATTCTTAAAAAACTGCCGTTAGAAAAACGTGCGCGTAATACTCAGATTGATCCTGTGCAACTAGAAGCCGAGTTAGCAGACACGGCTAAGCTTGAACGGGGTATCGATAACGAAGAGTTTATCGATGGTATGGTGGCGCTCGCCGTGCCGATCAAGGATAAAAAGGGTCGGTTATTCGCCTGTTTATTTACCCATGCGCCGATTTTGCGTAAGAGTTTAGATGAACTACTGCAGTACGAAACGTTGTTACGTGATGCCGCGAATGAATTAGGTGATTTGATTGGCGATAATGGTACTGAGTCAACCGATAACGTTCGGTAATAGGCTAATCAAGCGTAGTTATTGAACCACAAGCTGATCTGCTTAACCTCTTATCAAAACGCCATTGACGCTCGATCGATGGCGCTTATCGTTTTAGCCAGAGTCCCAGCATCAATGATGCTTTCCGATTTTCATATCAATGATCTAGCGGTGCTTCTTACGTCTTATCTTCATAGTGAATAATAGATAGTAGTTTAATCGGCACTTCTAACAGGGTTTCCGGGCCGTGGGGGATCTCTGCATCAAAGGTAAGACTATCGCCGGGCTCCATATCATACAGGTGATTACCGTGGCGATAGATAATCTTGCCGCTCAGTAGATGAAGAAACTCTTCACCGGGGTGAGAGAAGGTGGGGAACACCTCTGATAGATCATCCATGGTCACCAGGAAGGGCTCGAAGGTTTTTTTACCGCCGCGTTGATAGGTGAGTAGCTGATAAGTATGTCCCTTCTCTGTGCCTCTGCGAACCACTTCTAAGCCGGTTCCCGATTTAGTGAACTGCGCACCGCCTTCTGGACGATCGAAATCATTAAACAGTTTTGAAATGGGCAATCCTAATGTGGAACAGAGACGACTGAGGGTTTCTAGGCTGGTGGATACCTGAGCGTTTTCAATCTTACTGACCATGCCTTGGCTGATACCTGATATTCGTGCGACATCGGTGATTTTAAGGCCCTCATCTAAACGCGCTTTTTTGACCTTCATGCCGATGTAATGATCAAGTTCAAACTTATGTCCCTTGTTTTCTGTCATTTATATGCCCTTCTTTAGGGCGTCGTGAACCAGCGTTGTGCGCCTGTTCATGCGTCCTGTAGCGAATGTTGATGGCTTATATATTCCCACAAAGAAATTTTTTTTACTAGATGCTTTGAAATCAATGAGTTATCCTATCAGGAAAATAATATTCCTAAAAAGAACTTTTCTGGCACAGGCGTTGCTTTCTTAATAATCATAAATAATTACTGTTGAGAAAATATGGGTCTGCTCTTTCTCGGAGCGGAGTTCAGTATCAAACGGAGGGCTACCATGCCACAGGATTCAGAGAAGTTTATTGCGGATAACGACATTAAATACGTGTTGGCTCAGTTTGTTGATATCCATGGGGTAGCAAAGACAAAGTCTGTGCCAGCAAACTGCTTGATGGATGTGGTTGAGAAGGGCGCTGGATTTGCGGGTTTCGCTGTTAGCGGCATGGGTATGGAGCCACATGGTCCTGACTTTATGGCACGCGGTGATCTTAGCACCCTGTCTGCTGTGCCTTGGCAGCCTGGCTATGCTCGCCTTGTTTGTGAAGGTTATGTGAATGGTGAGCCTCATCCTTACGATAGCCGAGTTGTACTGAAGCGTCAGTTGAAACTGCTCGATGATAAAGGCTGGACACTGAATACCGGTCTTGAGCCTGAGTTTTATCTGTTTGAGCGTGATAGCAACGGTGGTTTGGTCACGGTTGATGAAACCGATGTGTTGGATAAGCCTTGCTATGACTATAAAGGCCTGTCCCGTTCGCGTGCATTTTTAGAAACATTGGTTGAGTCGTTACAAGCCGTCGATTTCGATGTCTATCAGATCGATCACGAAGATGCTAACGGTCAGTTTGAGATCAATTATACCTACGGTGATGCGCTACAGTCTGCTGACCGTTTCACCTTCGTCCGTATGGCGGCCGGTGAAATCGCCAATGATATGGGCATGGTGTGTTCATTTATGCCTAAGCCAGCGTCTGATCGTACCGGTAATGGTATGCACTTCCATCTGTCGATCACCGATGAAGATGGTCGCAACCTGTTTGGCGATGACAGCGATGTCAACGGCATGGGGCTATCTAAGATGGCTTATCACTTTACCGCGGGTCTGCTGCATCATGCGAAAGCGCTGTGTGCGTTTGCCGCACCGACAGTGAACTCCTATAAGCGTTTGGTTGTGGGTGGTTCGGCTTCGGGTTCTACTTGGGCGCCTGCTTATATCGCTTACGGTGATAACAACCGTACCGCGATGGTTCGAGTGCCTTACGGTCGTTTGGAATTCCGCCTTCCAGATTCTGGCTGTAACCCTTACCTGGTGCATGCTGCGATTATCGCGGCGGGCTTAGATGGTATTGAGCGTGAACTTGATCCAGGCACTCCAGAGAACATTAACCTGTATGCCATGAGCGAACAGGAACGTCTGGATAAAGGTATCGAAATTTTACCCCAGAGCTTGAATGAAGCAATCAATGAACTTGAGGCTGATACGGTTCTGGCGGAACGATTGGGTAATGAAATTGTTACCGAATTTATTAAAACAAAACGCGAAGAATGGATTGATTACAGCCGGCATGTATCCGACTGGGAAATTAAACGTTACGCGGAATTCTTCTAAGCCTAGAAAGCTTACATTGTCGATTTAAGAGGACATAACTATGTGTGGAATTGTTGGCCTTTACTTGAAAAACAAGGCTTTAGAAAGTCAACTGGGTGAGTTGTTCGAACCTATGTTGATTGCGATGACAGATCGCGGCCCTGACAGTGCCGGTTTTGCAATCTATGGCGATGAAGTGCCTGAAGGCAGCATCAAATTAACGTTGCGTCATGCAAATGAAGATTATGACTGGGCTGGTTTGGCTGGCAAGTTGAAAACCGAGTTGAATGTCGGCGTTGAGTGGTTCAATAACAGCAAAGTTGCCATCTTTAAAATTAATACCAGTGATGGCATTGCTGAAGCATTTATTACTGAAAATGCACCGGATGTACTGATTTTGAGTGCCGGTCAATCGATTGAAATTCTGAAAGAAGTTGGCCTGCCTGAAAATATCGCTAAAACCTTTAACCTGAAAGGGATGAAGGGCAGCCATATCATAGGCCATACCCGTATGGCGACTGAGTCTGCTGTCACTATGGAAGGTAGCCATCCGTTCTCAACCGGTATGGACCTTTGCTTAGTACATAACGGCTCGCTTTCAAACCACAACCGTTTACGTCAAGAGTTACAGCGTGAAGGGATTGTGTTCGAAACCGAAAACGATTCTGAAGTTGCGGCTGGCTATCTCACTTGGCGCCTACAGCAAGGCGACACGCTAAATGAAGCACTGACTAACTCTTTGAAAGATCTGGATGGTTTTTTCACCTTTACCGTCGGTACTCGGGACGGCTTTGCGGTGATGCGTGATCCTATTGCCTGCAAACCTGCAGTGATGGCGGAAACTGATGATTATGTGGCGATGGCGTCTGAGTACCAAGCATTAACCACGTTACCCGGTATTGAAAACGCCAAAATTTGGGAACCAGAAGCCGCGACTATCTATGTCTGGGAACGCAGCAGCGATGAAGGAGTGAAATGATGAAAACAATTAATTTAACTGAATGCACTGTTCGCGACCTTAATCAGGCGCTGCATGATCAGACTGTGGAATGTACCGAACGTGAATGGGAAGTACTCGAGCCTAAAGGCCAACACAACATCGCTTGTGGTCTTGATCAGAATATCTCGGTCGATATTAAAGGTCCTACCGGTTACTTCTGTGCCGGTATGAACAAAAAAGCCCATATCACCATTCACGGTAATGCCGGTCAGGGTGTGGCGGAAAACATGATGTCTGGCTCTGTACGGGTTAAGGGCAATGCCTCTCAAGCCGCCGGTGCTACCGCGCACGGTGGTTTGTTGGTGATCGAAGGTGATGCCGGCGCGCGTTGTGGTATCTCGATGAAAGGCGTGGATATTGTTGTTAAGGGTAGTGTTGGCCATATGAGCTGCTTCATGGGTCAAGCGGGTTCGCTAGTAGTGTGTGGTGATGCGGGTGATGCTCTGGGTGACTCGCTATACGAAACCCATATCTATGTGAAAGGTGAAGTGAAATCTCTAGGGGCTGACTGTATCGCCAAAGAGATGCGTGATGAACATATAGAAGAGCTATCAGAGCTGCTGAATCGTGCTGGCGTTGATGAAGATGTAACTGCATTTAAACGTTATGGCACTGCCCGCCAGCTATATAACTTTAAAGTGGATAACACTTCCGCTTACTAAGGCTGATTTCGAGGATAAGACGATGAGTGATGATATTAAAGTAAAACCAGGTCTGCGCGAGTCTGCAACGTTTGACCGCAATACGATGACCGAAATCCGCCGTGCTGCTGAAACCGGTATCTATGACATCCGTGGTTTTGGTGCTAAGCGTAAGCTGCCCCATTTTGATGACCTGTTGTTCCTAGGAGCGAGTATGTCTCGCTACCCATTGGAGGGTTACCGTGAAAAATGTAACACCTCGGTAACGCTGGGAACCCGTTATGCTAAAAAACCAATCGTACTGGATATTCCAGTCACGATTGCCGGTATGAGCTTTGGTGCCCTGTCGGCGAATGCCAAAGAAGCGCTGGGTCGTGGTGCATCCTTGATGGGTACTTCGACCACTACCGGTGACGGTGGTATGACCCCGGAAGAACGTGGCCAATCCACTAAGTTGGTCTATCAGTATCTGCCATCCCGTTACGGTATGAACCCGGATGATCTGCGTAAAGCGGATGCGATTGAAGTGGTACTTGGTCAAGGTGCTAAACCTGGCGGCGGCGGTATGTTGTTAGGCCAGAAGATTACTGACCGAGTGGCTAAGATGCGTACCTTGCCAATGGGCGTGGACCAGCGTTCTGCTTGTCGTCACCCCGATTGGACCGGTCCTGATGACTTGGCGATTAAAATTCAGGAATTGCGTGAAATTACTGATTGGCAGGTGCCGATTTACATCAAAGTGGGTGCTACCCGTACCTATTATGACGTCAAGCTAGCGGTTAAAGCGGGCGCTGATGTAATCGTGGTCGATGGTATGCAAGGTGGTACAGCGGCGACTCAAGAAGTGTTTATCGAGCATGTCGGTATTCCAACGCTGGCGGCCATTCCTCAAGCGGTGCGGGCTCTGCAAGAGATGGGCATGCACCGTAAGGTTCAGCTAATCGTGTCCGGTGGTATTCGTAACGGTGCCGATGTGGCTAAGTGTATGGCACTGGGTGCTGATGCGGTAGCGATTGGTACAGCGGCACTGGTCGCGTTGGGTTGTAACCATCCTAAGTATGAAGAAGAGTTTCAAAAGATCGGTTCAGCGGCTGGCTTTTATGATGATTATCATGAAGGTAAAGACCCTGCCGGTATCTCGACTCAAGACCCTGAGTTGATGAAGCGTTTAGACCCCGTGGCAGCCGGTCGTCATTTGGCTAACTACCTTAACGTGCTAACCCTTGAAGCTCAGACGCTGGCACGTGCCTGTGGTAAGAACGACCTGCGCAACCTAGAGCCTGAAGATTTGGTGGCGTTGACCGTTGAATCTGCAGCGATGGCCAATGTGCCATTAGCCGGTACGAGCTGGATTCCTGGTAAGGGGTTCTAAGTCGAGATAACTGACTAAATACGAGTAGAGACCTCACGGGGTGCAGCGTACCCCGTGATGGGAATCTATCTATCTGAATAAAATAATACGGAGACTATGGAGTCGCCATCATGAGTAAACACGAAGCAGATAATGAAATTGTATTAAGAGCCAGCTGCGTTGCGGGAAGCGGCATTGTTGCTAAAGTCACCACGTTTTTAGCCGAGCGGGGCTGCTATATCAGTGAACTGGCGCAGTTTGATGATGAAGGCAGCGGCAACTTCTTTATGCGGGCCCGTTTTCATGTTGAGAGTGGTGGCTGTCAGATCAGTGATCTGCAGCAGGAGTTTCCTGAAGTTGCTGAAAGTTTTGCTATGAAATGGGAAATGGTTGCTGTTAAAGCGCCGATGAAAACCCTGATCATGGTCAGCAAGTTTGATCACTGTCTTGATGATCTGTTGTATCGCTTGCACAAGGGTGAGATCAATATGGAAGTCACCGCTATCGTGTCTAACCATAAAGATCTGCGGCCGATGGCTGAACGTGAAGGTATCCGTTTTGTCTACTTGCCGGTTAATAAAGACAACAAGTTAGAGCAAGAAGCGGCGCTGATGGATATTGTCGAAGAGACCGGTTCTGAGTTAATTGTGCTGGCGCGTTACATGCAGATTCTGAGCGATGGACTGTGTCAGCAGTTGAGCGGTCGGGCGATCAATATTCACCACTCATTCCTGCCTGGCTTCAAAGGGGCTAAGCCTTATCATCAGGCCCATGCACGTGGCGTTAAGCTGATCGGTGCAACGGCTCACTATGTCACTTCAGATTTGGATGAAGGTCCTATCATTGAGCAGTCAGTACAACCGGTTGATCACACCTTTAAGGCGGATGCGCTGGTAGCAATGGGTCGTGATACTGAAACAGTGGCACTGGCTCGGGCAGTCAAACTGCACACTGAGCATCGTGTTTTCCAAGATGGTAACCGAACTGTTGTATTCAAATAGGTATTGATCATGAACCGTTTAATCGATGGCAAGAAAATTTCAGCCGCAGTGGTTGAACAGTTAGCACTCGATACCCGTGAATTTATTGCCACATCGGGTGTAACGCCCGGTTTGGCAGTAGTACTGGTAGGGGAAGACCCGGCCAGTCAGGTATATGTGCGTAATAAAGTTAAACAGGCAACAGCGGCGGGCTTTAACTCCACCGAACATCGTTTGTCGGCAGATACCACTCAGGCAGATCTGAACGCACTGGTTGAGCAACTGAATAACGATGCGTCTGTGCATGGCATTCTCGTTCAACTGCCATTACCCGCACAACTGAGTGAACCTGAGATCATCCGCTTAATTGCCCCACACAAGGATGTTGATGGCTTTCATCCGCTGAATGTCGGCGCGCTCGCGTCGGGTGGTGCGGATCTGATTCCTTGCACTCCGATGGGCTGCATGATCATGCTTGAGCAAACATTAGGTGATCTGACCGGCAAACATGCGGTGGTCGTTGGCCGTTCGAACATTGTGGGTAAACCGATGGCGGCGCTGCTATTACAGGCTAACTGTACCGTCACTATTGTGCATTCCCGAACACAAAATATTGAAGCGCTCTGTCGTGAGGCGGATATCTTAGTGGCGGCGGTTGGCCGGCCTGAGATGATCAAAGGCGATTGGGTTAAACCCGGTGCAACCGTGATCGATGTGGGTATCAATGCGGTTGAGAAAGAGGGTAAACGTCGTTTGGTTGGGGATGTCGATTTCAGCGAAGCCGTCAACGTGGCAGGCGCTATCTCTCCGGTACCTGGTGGTGTTGGGCCGATGACCATTGCCTGCCTGATGAAGAATACCCTGACGGCCGCGCGCCAACAGATGTCTGTCTGATCCTAGGTCTGACCCCTAGGTAATACAGAACATGTGACATTGAATGGAGGAGAGGTTGATGCCTTTCTCATTACTGAAATACGGTCTTAATAAAGACTACCCGTTTGAACAAAATGCGGACCTGCCATCCCCGTCAGCGCTGAAGTCTCACTACGATGTAGTGATTATCGGCGCTGGTGGTCACGGTGTAGCGACGGCGTATTATCTGGCTAAATACCACGGTATTACTAATGTCGCAGTGCTGGAAAAAGGTTACTTAGGGGGCGGCAATACTGCTCGGAATACTGCCGTTATCCGTTCTAATTATCTGACCTCTGAAGGGGTTAAGTTTTACAGTGAATCGGTAAAACTATTTCAGGGGCTATCGAACGAATTCGATTTTAATATTATGTATTCCAGCCGTGGTCAGCTGACCTTGGCACACACGGATGCGGCGATTCGTGGTTTTCGCCAGCGCACCGAAGTCAATAAGCATTTCGGCGGAAAAACTGAACTGATCGATCCACAGCAGATTCGTGAATTAGTCCCCAGCTTGAATATGAATCCTGCCGATCAGCCTGTCTTGGCAGGCTTGTGGCATATCGATGGGGCGACCGCGCGACATGATGCCGTCGCGTGGGGCTATGCGAAAGGTGCGACTCAGCGAGGCGTTGAACTGCATCAACTCACCGAAGTAACTGGTGTTGATGTTGATAAAGGTAAGGTAACCGGTGTGCAAACCAACCGTGGCAAGATCAGCTGTGGTTGTGTGGTCCAGGCGGTTGCTGGCCATAGCTCTATTGTTGGCGCCATGGCGGGTATTCGTATGCCGATCACCACCTATCCGCTACAGGCGATGGTGACCCAGCCGGTTAAACCTTTTCTTAATCCACTGGTTAGCTCGCCGGCACTGCACTGTTATGTCCAACAAACGGGCCGTGGCGAACTGGTGTTTGGTGGCGGTTCGGATCCTTATCCACTGTATAACACCCGCTCGACGATGGACTTGAAAGAGAGTCTGCTGGCCCATGCGGTAGAGCTGTTCCCCTTCATGGCCAATATGCGCCTGATGCGGCAATGGGCAGGGTTAACCGATATGACCTCCGATTACAGCCCTGTCATGGGACTTAGCCCTGTCGAAAATTACTATCTTGATGCCGGCTGGGGAACTTGGGGCTTTAAAGCGACACCTATCTGCGGCAAAACGATGGCTGAACTCGTGGCAACCGGTAAGGTGCCGGAACTTATCAAACCGTTCTCGATGTCGCGTTTCGATACCTTCCGTCAGGTTAATGAGATGGGCGCTACGGCGGCTAGTCACTGAGGAATCTGCAATGAAGATTATTAATTGTCCTCTGAATGGACCCCGAAATAGTAGTGAGTTTGTCCACGGTGGCGAGGTACGGCAGATGCCGGACCCTAATAACTGTACCGACAAAGAGTGGGCAGACTACGTTTTTTATAGTGATAACCTGATCGGCGTGGTAACTGAATGGTGGTTGCATGCACCGTCTGGTTATTGGTTTATCGCTGAGCGGCATACCGGCAGTGATGAGATTTTACGCACCTATGATCCTGCTGAAATATATACCAGTCGGGTCGAGTTCAAGGCAAAAGAAGAGCCTAGTGCGTCTGAGGAGAAAACCGCATGAGCAGCGAGAAGCGTCTTAGTGCCCCCGCAGGGTTGCTGATCGACCGGGAAAAGCCCCTCTCGTTCAGTTTTGAAGGAAAGCAATATCATGGTTTTGAAGGCGACACCATCGCCAGTGCGTTGCTCTCAAATCAGCAATGGATGATGTCCCGCTCGTTTAAATATCACCGTCCCCGTGCACCGCTGACCATGGCGGGGCAGGATGCTAATACCTTAGTGCAGCTTGGTGGCGAGCCGAATGTCTTGGCCGATCGCCAAATGGCGAGTGAAGGCATGTACATCGAAGGGCAGAACTATAAAGGCACCTTAGAAGGTGATAAAGATGCCTATCTGGGTAACTTCGGGCGATTCATGCCGGTAGGTTTTTACTACCGTAGCTTCTTCAAGCCGATGGGTGTGTGGGATAAATGGGAAGGCTATATCCGTAAAAAAGCTGGATTAGGCAAGATTGATCTAGATTTTAAACCGGAATATTACGATAAAAAGTACCTATTTACTGACGTTGTTGTCATCGGCTCTGGCCCAGCGGGTATGAGCGCTGCGCTGAAAGCGGCTGATGCTGGTGCACAGGTTTTGTTGGTTGAAGAGATGCCCCTATTAGGCGGTGCGCTTACCTACAACCGCTTCGATATTGAAGGTATACAGGCTGATAGCCTGCGCCATGAACTCATTGAAAAAGTCACCAGCCACGCGAATATCGAGGTGATGACGGATACTGTTTGTAATGCTTGGTTTACCGATAATTACCTGCCGCTGATCAAAGGTAAGCGGCTGTATAAACTGCGGGCGAAGGAGTGCATCGTTGCTTCCGGTGCCTATGAGCAGCATGTGGTATTCCGCAACAATGATTTACCCGGCATCATGCTATGCAGTGCCGTCACCCGGTTGATGAAACTTTATGCGGTTAAGCCGGGCAGCAAAGCCGTGGTCTTGACCGGTAATGACGATGGTTATCTAACCGCGTTAGAGTTGCTAGATAATGGCGTTGAAGTGTCCGCCATTGTCGATCTTCGCCCACAACACCCTTGGCCTGAGCTGCTCGGGATGGTGAAACAGAAGGGTATTAAGGTCATACAGAACAGCACGGTTTATGAGGCGATCCCGAGTAAGGGTAATAAGCACATTACGGCGGTTGATATTCGCACCATCGTCGCTGAAGGCGAAGTGAGTGCTATGGGTAGCACTCTTGAGTGTGATCTGCTCTGTATGTCGGCCGGTTATATGCCTGCTTATCAACTACTTTGTCAGGCTGGCGCGCAGCTGAGCTATAAAGATGAGCTGGCTGAATTTCAACTGTCTGGAATACCGCAAGGGATTCATATCGCCGGCTCCGTGAATGGTTTGCATACACTGGATGCGGTTGTGTCTGATGGTACTAATGCGGCGATTCGGGCGCTACATAACTTAGAGTTAAGTGATGAAACTGAGCAGCCGGTTAGCTGTCAGGCGAAACCTAACTTTAGCTGGCCGATCTTTAGCCATCCGAAAGGTAAAGATTTTGTCGATTATGACGAAGATCTACAGGCGAAAGATATTGTCAATGCTACCCGTTTGGGTTATCGCGATGTGCAACTGGTTAAACGCTTTTCAACCGTTGGCATGGGGCCATCTCAAGGGCGTCACTCAGCCTTGCCAACCGCACGTTTGGTGGCCAAGTCGACCGATCGCACTGTGACTCAAACCGGTGTGACCACCGCGCGTCCACCGTTTGCACCGGAAAAACTTGCTCATGTGGCTGGCCGGATCTTTGATCCTCGTCGACATACCGCTATGCATCACCGTCACCTAGAACTCGGGGCGAAAATGATCGCCGCGGGTAACTGGCGCCGTCCTGCCTATTATGGTGATGCGGCCCAGCGAGATCGTTGGATTCGTGAAGAAGCTGAGCATGTTCGGTCTAAAGTGGGCTTGATCGATGTGAGTACCCTCGGTGGTATCGAGCTGCGAGGCCCCGATGCTGCGGAATTTATGAACCGAATTTATACCTTTGTGTTCCTGAAACAGCCGGTGGGTCGTACTCGTTACGCGGTGCTGACTAATGAACATGGGGTCGTCATTGATGACGGTGTTGCTTGCCGGATCACTGAAGATCACTTCTATGTGACCGCCACAACCAGTGGTGTCGATCGCGTCTATCGTGAGATGACTAAGTGGAATGCGCAGTGGCGCTTAGACGTTGATATCTTACATGTGACCTCTGCATTTGCGGCGGTTAACTTGGCAGGCCCAGATTCCCGTAAGGTACTTGAGCAGCTAGTGAGTGATGTTGACCTTAGCCCTGAAGGCTTTCCGTATCTCGCTTATCGAGAAGGCAAGGTGGCCGATATTCCTGCGCGTTTATTAAGGGTCGGTTTTGTCGGTGAACTGGGTTACGAAATACACGTGCCTGCCCGCTATGGTGAAGCCCTTTGGGATGCACTGATGGCAGCCGGTAAGGCGTTTGATATTAAGCCGTTCGGGGTTGAAACACAGCGTCTGTTACGACTGGAAAAAGGCCACGTGATCGTCAGTCAGGATACCGATGGGATGAGTCATCCGGGTGAGCTGGATATGACCTGGGCGGTGAATCGTAAAAAACCATTCTTTATCGGCTGTCGTTCGGTGGATATTGTGATGGCACAACCGCAGACCCGTAAGTTGGTGGGCTTCATCTTGCCTACTGACAGTACCAAGCCTGAAGAGGGGCATCTGGTATTAAAAGGGGATCGGATTGCCGGCAACGTGACCTCCTGTGAATATTCGTCTGCCCGTCAAGCGATTATCGGTTTGGCCTATGCGGATATCGCCGATAGCGAACCCGGTTCGAAGATTAGCATTCGTGTAGACGGTGAAGAGATTAAGGCGGAAGTCGTGACACTGCCTTTCTATGATCCTGAAAACTTAAGGCAGGAGATGTGATCATGAGCCTAATTACCCCTGAACAGTTCGATAGCCGTAGTTTTATCTACCGTAAACATCAGCAGGCTCAGTTTGCCGAGGTTGCCGGTGCCGCACAGGTAGTCAGTTATCAAGGTCAGCGTTTTCCTGAGATGGGACTGACCGATCTATCCGTCTTGCCGCGATTTGGTTTGCGCGGTCCAGCGGCTGCCGATGCGTTGGTTGCAGCGGGGCTGTTACCGCCAGACAAGCCAAACACACTGACCCTGTCAGATGAGGGCTTAATGGTGTTGCGCTTGGGTTACACCGAGTATTGGGTGCTGGCTGTGCCCGGTGCAACGGTTGATCTGCCAGCGTTAGAACAGCAGTTGTCCGGCCCCGGCATTTATCCGGTGTACTGTCATGATAGTTTCGCTTGGTTAGTGATGTCTGGCGATCATCTGGCGGACGTGATGGCGAAAGTGTGTGCGGTCGATCTACGAGAACAAAACTTTGCCTCAGGTGATTTAGTCATGACGTCACTGGCGCGTGTCAGTGGGGTTATCTGTCGCCATCAAATGGCGGGTAAAAACGTGTTCTCTATTTTCAGCGATAGTGCTTCTGCTGGTTACCTTTGGGATGCTCTATTGGATGCGATGGATGAGTTCAATGGTGCGCCAGCGGGACAAAATAGTTTAATTTAATAACCCTTTCCATCACCTCAAAAACCGGCTGGCATCTCCTCCGATGCCACTGGTTTTTCTTTATCTATCACCTGGTTTGAGCATGGTTCGACTCGGGTTGTCTTTTTTCTGTTTGAAATAGTTCCTATCGTCCGACTTTAAGGTACAGTGAGCGTTTTGATCAGCGTATCAAAGCCCTTAACTGATTCTTAGGACATCCTATGCAGCAGGCAGATATTCACGCGGCCGCTCAGGCATTACTCACCCGACGGTTGAATAACCATATTACCGGACAGCTTAATCCTCAATATCGTCCTAACTCGGTATCCGATGCCTTGGCGATTCAACAGGGTTTGATTGGGCTGATGGCGCAGCAGGGTAACTCCGTTGGCGGTTGGAAATGTGCTTTGCCGATTGCGATCGATGGTTTAACCGATGTGCCGGTGGTTGCACCAATTTTTAGTCGTAGTATCCATACCGATTCACCCTGTCCAATCATCACAGATGAAGGACAGTGCAAAATTGAACCCGAGATTGCCTTTTGTTTCGCTCAAGATCTGCCGTGCCGCTCAACACCTTATAGCGAGCAGGAGATTGTGGCGGCGCTGTCCTGTGCATCTCTAGCGTTGGAGCTTATTCTCAGTCGCTACCTGCAACCTGATTCGGTCAGCTATGTTGAACATTTAGCCGACTGTTTATTTAATCAGGGCTTGTTTATAGGGCCTGAGATCTCTTTGGAACAGGCTTTTCAGGCTTCAACGATCGAGCTATCACTGACGACCTCATCGACGCCAGAGGCTCAGCTCTTTGCGGGTAAGCACCCTTGCGGTGAACCACAGTTGCCGTTGTTTTGGTTGGTTAATTTTTTGCATCAACAGGGCATCGATATTAAAGCGGGCCAGCGGGTGATTACCAGTTCATATGCGGGTGTGATTGATATCAGGCCGAGTGATGATGTTACTTTAACGTATGACCACCTCGGCGAAATAAAATTACGGTTCGAAAGTGAGTGAACATTAGTTCATCTAAATGTAATACTAATATAAACATAAAAGAGGTGTGGCAATGGGAATTTTATCTTGGATTATTTTAGGCTTGATCGCAGGGGTATTGGCGAAATGGATCATGCCGGGTAAAGATGGTGGTGGATTCATTATTACCACTTTGCTGGGTATTGCGGGTGCCTTTGTGGGCGGCTTTCTAGGTAATTTGATCGGTTTTGGTAGTCTTAATGGTTTGAGTCTTGGCAGTATCGTGACCGCCACCGTGGGTGCATTCATTCTGCTGTTTGCCTATGAAAAGCTTAAATAAGCAGACCGGCAGAATAGTTTTTAATTCGTTTTAATCGAGATAGATAAGGATAGATCTATGCGACCTCTTATCCCGTTTGTCCATCAGTCAACGAGCAGCGAGGCGGAGCAGTGGTGCGCCACTCTCCGTGAGATGTTGCCACAGTGTGATGTACGTTTATTTGAGCAGCTGAGCGAAGAGGACAAAGCGCGGGTGGAGGTGGCGGTCGTGGCTAATCCTGCACCGGCTGATGTCGCTCAGTTGAGTCATCTGCAATGGGTGCACTCCGTCTGGGCTGGGGTTGAAGGAATGATGGCTAGTCTGGCGGATATGCCGTTTGAAATTGTTCGTTTAACCGATCCGCACTTAGCGCAGACAATGTCTGAAGCGGTGCTGGCTTGGGTGCTGTATCTGCATCGTGAAATGCCTCAATACCGACAGCAGCAATCTGCTGGGCAATGGCAGCCGCGTCCTTATACCGATGCCTGCGATCGTCATATCGTTATTTTGGGGTTGGGGGTGTTGGGCCACAAGAGTGCTTTACGGTTGGTTGATAATGGTTTTCGTGTGTCTGGCTGGAGCCGGTCAGAAAAGCAGCTTGACAAGGTTTGCTGCTACTCCGGCGAACAGGCCTTGCCTGAACTGCTAGATGATGCTGATATTATCGTCAACTTGCTCCCCTTGACGGCGGCGACTGAGAGCCTGATGGATGAAATGTTTTTCCAACAGGTGAAAGCGGGGGCTGCGTTGATCAATTTTGGTCGAGGAGCCTCGATTGTTGATGCTGATCTGTTGCAGGCATTAGATCGGGGACAGATCAGCCATGCCGTCTTGGATGTCTTTACGCAGGAGCCATTGCCTCTGGATTCAGCTTTCTGGCAGCATCCAGGAGTAACGGTATTACCGCATATTTCGGGGCCGACGAGCGTATCGACAGCTAGCCGGATTGTCGCCGATAATATCAGTCTCTATCTGTTAGAGGGTGTTATCCCGCCAACAGTCGATAAATCCCTAGGCTATTGAAGGTCTGAAAACCGTTTTTAGTGAACTAGGCATGTGATTAGTAGTTAATTAACAGGGTGGCATTGACGATCGGTCTTTCAGTAAGGGCTCTTTAAAGAATCTGAGATGACTATCGTCTAATTGTGTTAAAGTGCCAGCCTTATTCTTTTCTGTCCGGATTTTTTTTGTGACCAATAATGATATTTTGCGCCGTCTGCGCTATACCTTCGATTTCAGTGACACCAAAATGATTGGTATCTTTCGTCATGCGAACTTGGCGGTGACTCGGGTTCAGCTGAGTGGCTGGCTGAAAAAAGAGGAAGACGCTGAGTTTGTGCGCATCACCGATCAAGAGATGGCAACATTTCTCAACGGTCTAATCATCGAAAAACGTGGCCGTAAGGAAGGTGATCAGCCAGAGCCTGAAAGGCATCTGAATAACAATATTATCTTCCGTAAATTGAAAATTGCATTAAACCTAACCGCCGATGATATTCTCCACCTCTTAAAGCTCGCCGGTGTTAGCCTGAGTAAGCATGAGCTGAGTGCGCTGTTTCGTAAACAGGGGCATCAAAACTATCGAGAATGCAAAGATCAAGTACTGCGTAACTTTTTAACCGGCTTGCAACATCAGTGGCGCGACAAAGAGCCTACTATAAATACCGATAAGCCTCAGCGCGTTACTGCTACGGCGACCGCCACTGCAGATAAACCGGTGCGTAAACCGGCAGAGCGACCGGCCGCTAAGGATGTTAAATTTGTTGTTGATAAGCCCGCATCAGCTAAGCCTTCGATTGATAAGGCGGCAAAACCGGCAAAAGCGACAACGGACAGTGGTTCCGTATGGGCCAAAGCACTGGCGAAAAGCAGTAAAAAGAGCTGATCAGCAATGAAAGAGAAACAGCTGCCACCGACACGGGAGGAGATCGCCCAGTTTCCGCCTTTCCCTGCGATGACGCGGGAACATATCTGTCTGCCCGTCGGTGCCGAGGCTTTGGCTGCCGCTGCGCAAGATCTCTTGAGCAGCCCCTTTGTTGGTTTTGATACAGAATCTAAACCCGTGTTTCGCAAAGAACAAGCATCAACCGGCCCCCATGTGATTCAGCTGTGCACCACTGATACGGGTTACATTTTTCAGCTGCATGATAAATCTGTTTATCCCGTTATCTGCCAAGTATTGCAAGCTAAACAGGTGGTGAAGGTGGGTTTTGGTTTGCAGTCTGATCGTAGTCATATACGGCGCAAACTCGGTGTTGAAATCAGCGCGATACTCGATCTTGATGCGGTTTATCGTAAGCTTGGCTATCGTCGTCAGCTAGGGGTTAAAGCGGCGATCGCGGTGCAGTTCGGGCAAAAGTTTACTAAATCAAAACGGGTTTCCACCTCTAACTGGGCGTTACCAACACTCAGTGATGCACAGTTACTCTATGCCGCTAATGATGCCTATGCGGCGTTAAAAATACTTCAGGGCTTACAGCAAGCGGGCCATGAGCGGATGATTAAAGAATTGGTGGTGATGTGATGCCCTTAGGCTCACATCAGGTTGCCTTTATTGTTTACAGGATATCGATAAGATGATTTTAAAACGTTTTGCTGAACTGCCAGCGCTGGAAACCGAACCGGGTACCGATTGTTCTTTTATGAGTCATAGCCCCCTTGGTGAGCCGTTGCTGACGGTTGTTTATGCCACGAAACGGGATTTTCTGTCGGTGCCTAAAACCTATACTACGGTTCAGTTTAAAGGTAGCGAAGCTGTACCTCTAGAATTTCATTCGGTTTCCCGCAAAGACTATCTAGAGCAGATGGAAATGGCGACGAGCTGGTTTAAATCTGGGGTCTATGAAATCGAGCGAACCAAAGACTACTCGATCGTTATGTTGCTCACCAATGATCGAGCATTAGAGATTATTTTTACCGATTTTGATCTTTTAGAAGAGGGTTATCACTCGGTGGATTCTCAGGCGGCATTGATCGCTCGTATCAGTGGTTAGAGAGGATTTTAGCCGCTGTTTTTCCTAAGGTGAGTATTATAAGATTCAGAATTACAACGACTTATTTGATTTTAATCGGCTTTCGCTAAGGTTTTTACTGTCATTGTCAGGGTATCCAAATCACTGCAAATGAGTCTCTTAAACCGAGTGGTTTATTTTGTGACACGTAAAAAGTATTTGTAACCCGTCGTTTTTTTTGTCATTATCAGCTTAGTATGGAAACACGTTAGCAGAGGATGTATGCCTAGCGGCGTAATTAATCAACAAGTTTACTGATTTTCAGAGGATAAGGCTGAAGCCGTAATACTTGCTTCTTTCTTAATTCTACCGATACTCTGGAAGTGTCATCACTGACAAAATTGATAAGTTTATTGGACGGTTGCCGTTTTTGTTGCGGGTCGTTGCAAGGCGCACATAGCAGCAGATGCTATCGCTGTCAGAATAAAAAGTTAGGAACGATTAGTGTTTAATGTAATCCGACCTATTTATCGCGTTGTTAATTCTTATAAGGAAGTAAGATGAAATCATTAGCTATTATTTTAACGGGCCTATGGGCTTCAAGCCAATCTATCGACCTTTATTCCGACGATGCGTTATATAACATGATCGCTCCGGCGGGCCTCGTTATCTGTGTTATTGCATTAACATTTTGGTTAGTCTTGCATGCTGATCTCGTGCTTCATCGTCACCACTCGGATGGTTATCAAAGCGATAAGACTGATTTTAGCCGCGATTCTTTAAGCAGCCATCGCGGTGATTAAGCGTACTTAACCGGCTTCTCTTCTCAATAACAGCAGATCTGATATGACTCACCGGTTCGATAACGGGTGAGCCATGACGCTGCTATCACCGTTCTTCTTGTTCAAAATAACGTCCTGGCGTTTTTCCTAATGCTTTTCTAAACATGGTGATAAACGCGCTCTGGCTGTTGTAACCAAGATCTTGGGCAATATTGGCGATGGCATCTCCCTGTGCAATACGGGTGAGCGCGGCTAATAATCTCGCCTGCTGTCGCCACTGACCAAAGGTCATCCCCGTTTCTTGCCGGAAATGGCGTGCTAAAGAACGGGCGCTGGTGCCGAGTTGGGCTCCCCAATCATCCATTGAGCGAGCATCCGCAGGGTTATGCCTTAACTGATGGGCTATCTCTATGAGTGGTTTGCTCTTCGGATGTGGCAGATACAAGGGGGTTTCCGGTGTCGCCTTGAGTTGATCGAGAAACACCTGTACTAAGCGTCCCTCGGCGCCAACTTCATCATACAGGGTATCGAAATTCACCATGGCTAATATCAGTTCTCGTAACAGTGGGGTGACATGGATTACCTGACAGTGATTCGGTAGATGTTTTGCGGCGGCCGGAGCGATATAGACGTTACGCATCTGCACAGAATGAATGGTGCGGGTATCATGCTCGATATAGGCGGGAATCCAGACCGCTCGTTGAGGTGGTACGACCCAGTAACCGATGTTTTTGGCCGATACCTGAATCAGACCATCGGCGATAAATAAAAGCTGTCCCCAGCCATGACGGTGAAAAGGGGTATAAAAGCCTGCCGTATGGTCTACTTGGCGAATAACCAATTGGCGGGGCACCTGTTCGAGTCGGTTAAGAGGTTTTTCATCAGGTCTAAGCCAGTGGTTCTGGATTTCAGGGTATTCTGTCTGTTTTTCGATATAAGTTGGCATGGTTTATTGTATACGACAGGTGAGATGTTTTTTAAAGTAGAACATTAAACTTAATTGAGTAACTGGGTCGGGTATTAGCCTATGGTTGTGCCCTGATTCGCTGGAGTCACTGTGTTGAATTTTATCCGTCGTCCCGAAATGTTTCTGTTTTTACTCGCCGCGGCAATGCCGTTATCGATGGGCGTGTGGATGGCATTACTGAATAACTTTGCCATCGAACAAGCCGCCTTTACCGGGGTTGAGATCGGTATTTTGCAATCATTACGGGAGATCCCTGGGTTTCTCTCATTTGGTGCTGTGCTGTTGTTACTGCTGCTACGGGAACAAACCTTAGCGCTACTGTCGATGTTATTGCTTGGCTTGGGCACTGCAATGACTGGTTTTTTCCCGACGGAGATAGGGCTTTATTGTACTACCGTGTTGATGTCATTGGGGTTTCACTATTACGAAACCATGAATCAAAGCTTATCACTACAGTTATTCAGTAAGGAGGAAGCGCCTCACCGTCTAGGCCAGATGGTGGCGATTGGTTCCTTTGCCAGTCTGTTGGCCTTTGGGTTGGTGTGGCTGGCATTGGATGTCTCAGGCCTATCCATGAAAACCGTCTATTTATTGGGTGGTGGTGCAACGGTGGCGATTACGTTATTTTGCTGGTGCTTCTTTCCGCATATGCCGAGTAAGGTCGAACAGCATAAGCAATTACTGTTGCGCAAACGTTATTGGCTTTACTATGCCTTGGTGTTTATGGGGGGCGCGCGGCGGCAAATATTCATGGTGTTTGCGAGCTTCTTGATGGTTGAGAAATTTGGCTTTTCTGCTGGCGAAATATCTATTATGTTTCTCGTCAATGGCGCTTTGAATATGATTTTTGCGCCCAAAATCGGCAAACTTATTGGTTATTGGGGCGAGCGAAAAACACTGACTGTCGAATATATCGGCTTGATTGTTGTCTTCACCGCCTATGCCTTGGTGTCAGATCCTTGGATCGCCGTGGGCTTGTATATCGCGGATCACCTGCTGTTTTCGATGGCTATCGCACAGAAAACTTACCTGCAAAAAATAGCAGACCCTAAAGATTTAGCGTCCACCGCCGGTGTCTCATTTACCATTAATCATATCGCGGCGGTTATTCTGCCAGCAGCCTATGGGATGTTATGGATTATCTCCCCAGCGGCTGTGTTCTTGACCGGTGCAGCGATGGGCGCCGTTTCGTTGGTGTTGGCGCGAATGGTGCCGATAAACCCCGCTCCAGGCGTTGAGGTCAGCTGGAAAAAACCTAACCAAGGTGCGCCGCTTTAAAACGGTTTCATTAGCTGACTTATGACGCGTTCAGGCTTAATCCTGAACTCATCTTGGGTCTGTTCGTTTGAGGGAAGAGGGTTTATACACCCTTTGCCCCGTTTTTTTAATCGTCGTATGGCGGCGAGAGGTTTGTTTTTTTCGCCGATACGGTCCGTCTGTATGAATTTTTACTGTTTTTGCACTTCTTTTGCGTTCGTTTTGTTCTCTAATTAATATTTTCTTTTTTGTGTATATTCTTAGGTTTATTTTCTGTTATTTTTATTTTTATCAGATTAATAAACCTAATAAAAGTCGCTAAATATTTTGTTTGCGTAACTGAAATCATAACTATGGTTAATTTTATTGGCATTTAACTCACGGTAAGTAGTACTGTAGTTTTAAGTGGCAGTATGGATTTGTGCTTCATTACTATTCAAATCAGTCTGTACTCGTCGTTATCAGGAACAGCTCTAGGGCTGATTTTTTTGAGCCAAAATAATTAATCATGATTATTTACATTAATTATTAAAATGGCTCTTTTCGGAGATGAAATGGCTGAAGTTCAGCGAAAGTACCGTAAACAAAAATTATCTGATCTCATTGTCGATGAAGTGAAGTCGATGATAGTGGCGAAAAAACTTCTCCCGGGCGATCGCCTACCGAACGAACGAGACTTGATTGAGCAGTTTGGTTGTTCAAAGGGAACGGTGAGAGAGGCGTTGAAGGCGTTGGAGGTTGAGGGGCTTGTTTATACTCGACCAGGCCCCGGCGGCGGAGCCTATCTTTCTGAAGTGGGTACGGACCCAGCCAGTAAAATGTTACGAAATTATCTCTATTTTAATCACCTATCAGCCGAGCAAGTGTATGAGATGCGTAAGCTGATAGAGGTTGAACTTGCTGTTTCGGTGGTTGGCAAGTTAACACCCACTGATTTTGAACGGCTCGAGGAGTATACCAAGGTCTGCTCAACAGCACCGGAATCGGATGATGAGCAGCGGCTTCAGCGGATTGCTGAACTCGAATTTCACAATGTACTGGCCGACGCTAGCCCTAATCCTCTGTTTAGCTTTATGGGTCGTTTTTTAAACGAAACCCTGCGTGATTTGGTGGTACTCAAAAAATCCTATCAAATCGATGCTTATCAATTTACCCATTCGAATGTCGTTTATCACCAGCGTTTGCTAGCAGCCTATCGGGCCGAAGACGTAGCCGCTGTGCGTCATTTAATGGGTGAGCATATGTGTGAGGCAGAAGAACAGTTTGTCGCGCTGGATGGCCAAATATCTCAAAAAATGTAAAACCGGGTATGTAAGTACCCATCAAAAAGAGCTTGTTAAACAGGCCGAGAATGACTGAGAAGCTTCAAGATAAGGCAATAAATAAAATAGTAAAGAAACCTTAGAGGAAAGCACTATGAAAAAAATGATTTTGAGGAATGTCTTACTCTCCGCTGTTTTAACGGCGACGACGACACTCACGTTTGCCGCTGAGGGGGTTACTATTTATGGCGTTAAATCTGTATCGGGAGCCTTTGCTAGTTATGGTAAATATGCCGATATGGGTTCAAAGCTGGCCGTTGAGGATTATGGCACGCTACTGGGGCAGCCGGTGAGCTATAAGACGCTCGATACTGAAGGTAACGCGGGTAAAGCTGTGCGCAAGGTTCAGGAAGCGGTCAGTCAAGATAACGCGCGCTTTTTTGATGGTGCCACACTGTCTTCTACCGCGTTGGCAATCGGTAAGGAAGTGAATAAGGTCAATGGTGTTTTCATGACCCCTGCAGGAGCTGATGAGTTAACGGGTGTCGATTGCAATATGTCCACTTTTCGTTGGTCTGTGCCAACATATGGTGCTATCCGTCAAACTGTTAAGCCCTTGATCGATCAGTTTCCAGAGAAAAAACGTTGGTACACCATTACGCCTCAGTATGTCTTTGGTGAAGCGCTGCTAGAAAATGCGAAGCAGGTGTTTGAAGCCGAAGGTGTCGAGCATGTGGGTAACAGCTACCACTCGTTGAAAGAGCAAGAGTTCTCTGGTTACCTGACAAATGCGATGGCCGCTCAACCTGATGTTTTACTGCTCTTGAACTTTGGTTCTCAGTCATCCAATGCATTGCGTCAAGCGATCAACTTTGGCCTTAAAAACCAGATGACCATTCTGATGGCTTGGTCTTCAGGTCTTGATCAATTGCAAGAGCTCGGTCCCGACATTGCAGATGGTGTGTATTTTGGTGCTCAGTATTGGCATACCGTTGATACCCCAATGAACAATGCGCTGGTTAAAAGGGTGAATGAAGCTTACGGCATGAACCCAAACTACCCATTAGCGGCTGACTATATTGGTACTACCGCGATCTTGAACGCCATCGCTAAGGCGGGTACGACTGATAGTGCTGTTGTCGCTAAGGCATTGGAAGGTGTGACCTATGATGGTCCTACCGGTAGTGAATTTGTGCGTGCAGCCGATCACCAGGTACTTAAAGATTACTACCTGCTGAAAGGCAAGCCAGCGTCAGAAATGGCTGATGCAGATGATTATGTCGATATTATCAGCTCTGGAAAATCGTTTCCTGATGAAGCAACTCTAGCGTGCAAACGTAGTTAATTTGACCTCCGTATTCCGGTTATGCCGGAATACGGAATATATGACTTTTGCTGGAGTGAACCGATGAGTCTCTATCTTTTTCAGATACTGAATGGTGTCGGCTTAGGGATGATCTATTTTCTGATTTCGGTCGGACTGACGATTATCTTTGGTCTTTTGAATTTTGTTAACTTTGCCCATGGTGCCTTTTATCTTATAGGCTCCTATCTTTGTTTTACCATTGTTTCTTTGACGGGTAATTTTTGGCTGGCGCTCGCGATAGCGCCTCTTATTGTTGCGGCATTGGCTTTTTTGACTGAAAGGACGTTGATTAAACGTGCCTATCACTTGCCGCATACTTATCACATCTTGATAACCCTTGGTATCGCTCTGATTATTCAGGAGTTGACCATCTCTATCTGGGGGCCTATCGGTAAATCTGTTTCCGTACCGGATGCCTTGCAGGGCGTATTCCAGATGGGGCATTTCTATTATCCGAAGTATCGCTTATTTGTGATTATATTTGCTGCGGTTATCGCTTTTGCGCTTTGGTTGCTGCTAGAACGAACACGTTTTGGCGCGCTGGTGCGAGCCGGTAGTGAGGATACAGAAACCGTTTCGCTGTTAGGAACGCACATACATAAACTGTTCTCGATCACTTTTGCGCTAGGAGTGGGGCTTGCGGGTCTTGCTGGTGTGTTGGCGGCGCCTATTCGCGGTGTACATCCCTTTGTTGGCGTTGAAGTCCTCGGTATTGCCTTTGTGGTTGTTGTGATTGGCGGGATGGGATCATTCACCGGAGCGCTAGTAGGTGGGTTGATTGTCGGATTGGTGCAGAGCCTCATGACGACGATCTGGCCTCAAGGCTCAAGTCTGATGATTTATGGTGCGATGGCTTTTGTCATTCTGTTACGTCCTTACGGTTTATTCGGGAGAGGCTGATTATGATGAAACAAAAAAAATCATCACTGTTTGGCGGGGTGACATTGGCTGCGTTAGTCACGATTATCGTGATGCCACTGTTATTGCCCTCGGCAACTTTAGCGACTGAAATTCTTATTTTTGCGATGGCCGCGTTAGCTTGTAACCTGCTATTGGGTTATACCGGATTACTCTCTTTTGGTCAGGGGATTTTCTTTGGTGGTGGTGCTTATGTGGCGTCGATATGCATGATTCATTGGCAATTTGGACTACTCGAAGCACTGCTTATTGCAATGTTAACGGGCGCCTTACTCGCCGGATTGGTAGGCGCATTGTCGATACGTCGAAAGGGGATCTATTTTGTCATGTTGACGTTGTCTTTTTCACAGATGGCGTACTTTATTGCTTATAGCCTGAGCGATTGGACTGGCGGTGATAATGGTTTACTCGATATTCCTCGTCCGCCGTTGATGTTGCTTGGATTTGAGGTGAGTGACCTGGTCTCCAGTGAGGCGTTCTACGCTTTTGTTGGTGTGCTTTTCATGCTGATCTTTGTGTTTGCCCGTCGTGTGATTCATTCCCCTTTTGGCACCACACTGGTGGCGATTAGAGAGAACGAAAACCGCGCTTCAGCCGTTGGCTTTTCGACCAATCATTTTAAGTTGTTGGCCTTTGTTATTTCGGGCGGTATCACCGGTATTGCCGGCGCGCTTTACGCGATGTTACTCAACTTTGCGCCGCTTTCTAATATTGAGCTTCAGATGTCAGAAAGCATTTTGATCATGACGATCATTGGCGGTACAGGTTCTTTATTCGGCTCTATCCTAGGGGCAGGATCCATCGTGTTATTGGGCGATATATTGTCTTCCGTCTGGCCTCGCTGGATGATTTTATTAGGTATTGCTCTGATCGGCGTCGTGCTGTTTATGCCATCGGGTCTTTGGGGTGGTGTGGGTTCTGTTGCCGATCGCTGGCGTGAATACCGTCGTCGCAAAGCATCTGCGGCGAAGTCCTCGGAGGTTAACTGATGAACGATTATATACTCGAAACAGAAAACCTTGGTTTACGCTATGGCGCATTTGCGGCGCTAGGCAGCGTCGATTTGAAGATCAAACGAGGTTCTATACACACGGTGATTGGGCCCAATGGTGCCGGTAAAACAACCCTGTTTCACTGCCTGACGGGTGAACGTAAACCCTCCAGTGGAAGCATCCAGTTTGCGGGACATGATGTCACTCATCAGGCACCTCATAAGCGGGTAGCCGTGGGGATGTCCCGCTCATTTCAGATCACTAGTCTGTTTCAGAATCTGAGTGTGCGTGAAAATCTTCGCTTAGCTGCTCAAGGACGCGATGGGTTGGCGGCATTAGCGTTCTGGTATTCGGAGAACCATCGGCGGCAACATAGCGATAAAGCCGATGAAGTGATTGAACGGATCAAGTTGGGCGCGGTGGCTGATACCTATGCCGGAGAGCTGTCGCACGGTCAGCAACGGGTCCTTGAGGTCGGTATGGCACTGTGTAGTAGCCCGCAAATGTTACTGTTGGATGAGCCTACTTCTGGTATGGGCGTGGATGATATTCCGGTGATGACACAGCTGATATCTGAGCTGGGGCAAGATCATACGGTGATGTTGATTGAGCATAATATGAAACTGGTGATGTCAATTTCAGATCGAATTACCGTGATGCATCAGGGCAATATTCTGATTGAAGGTGAACCCGAAGTGGTCAGTGGGGATGAGCGTGTTAAGAAGGCCTATCTGGGGGAAAGTGGATCATGAAACTTGAGCTTAATAATGTTCATTCTTACTACGGTAAAAGCCATGTGCTGGAAGGGCTTTCTCTTGAGGTGGGTTCCGGTGAACTGGTGACATTGCTGGGGCGTAATGGCGCGGGTAAAACGACTACATTACGCAGCATCATGGGCATTGTGAAACCGAAACAGGGCTCCATCCGTTTTAATGACGTTGAGTTGGTGGGGAAAGAGACCTTTGAGATCGCCCGTTATGGCATTGCTTTAGTACCGGAACACCGCGGTATCTTCAGTCTGCTGAGTGTCGAAGAAAACTTAGCCATTGCTGTTCGAACGGGAAGTCGCTGGGACATCGGTGATGTGTATGAAATGTTCCCGCGGCTTTATGAACGGCGTAAAAATGGTGGTAATGAACTGTCCGGCGGTGAGCAGCAGATGCTTGCGATGGCGAGAGCTTTGGTAAATAAGCCGGAGCTATTATTACTGGATGAGCCCACCGAAGGTTTAGCCCCGGTCATTGTTGATGAAATCGTCCGCATTCTTGAACGCATCCGAGAAGCGGGCGTGTCGGTGCTGCTGGTGGAGCAAAACCTAGCGGTATGTGAGCGCCTAGCAGACCGGCACTATGTGTTAGAGCAGGGCAATATTGTTTATAGCGGCACGGGCGAGGATTTCCGTCAGCAAGAATCGATTAAAGATCGCTATCTGGCAGTTTAGCCGACAGCTAAAAGGATAATGAATGATGAATAAAATGAGTAACGAGATGTTGGCTTCTAATGTATTAAGAGTCGATCAAGATCGGCTCTGGGCGAGTCTCATGGAGCAGGGCAAAATCGGGGAGACCGCTAAAGGCGGCTTGAACCGGTTGGCATTGACGGACCTTGACCGCCAGGTGCGAGAGCTTTTTATTCAATGGTGTACTGACGCGGGTTGTGACGTCAGCATTGATCAAATAGGTAATATTTTTGCGCGTAGAGCGGGACGCGATAATAGCTTGCCGCCCGTGATGACCGGAAGTCATATTGATACACAGCCAACCGGTGGTAAGTTTGATGGCTGTTTTGGGGTGATGTCCGGCCTTGAAGCGATTCGGCGTCTGAATGATCTGAATATTGAAACGATGGCACCGATCGAAGTGGTCGTTTGGACTAATGAAGAGGGCTCACGTTTTCCACCTTGTATGATGGGGTCTGGCGTCTTTACCGGTCAGTTTACGCTGGAAGATACGTTAGCGACCTGTGATAGCGATGGTGTTTCTGTCGACGAGGCACTCCAAAGCATCGGTTTTGCCGGAGAGCGGTCGGTTACCGGCCATCAGGCTGCGGCGTATTACGAAGCTCATATCGAACAGGGGCCCGTGCTAGAGGATGAAGATAAAACCGTTGGGGTTGTCATCGGTGCGCTGGGGCAAAAATGGTTTGATTTGCGTATTACCGGGGTTGAAGCGCATGCGGGCCCTACGCCTATGAAATTGCGTCATGATGCCGGTTTGGCGGCCGCTCATGTGATGGTTTTCGTTAATCAATTAGCGTTGAAATATGAACCACACGGGCGTGGAACCGTTGGTTGTTTAGAGCTGTTTCCTGGATCAAGAAATGTTATTCCGGGGCAGGTCGACCTCACTATTGATCTACGCCACCTCGAAGCGGGTATTTTGGAAGCGATGGTGCTGGAACTGAAGGCTGAAATTTCTCGAATAGAGCAGCAGTTTGGTGTGACAACAGTGCTCACACCGACCGCTGATTTTCCGCCGCTGGCGTTTGCGCCTGAGTGCGTTGATGCGGTTCGTCATGCGACTGAAGCGCTGGGTTATAGCCACCTAGATATTGTTAGCGGTGCGGGACACGATGCTATTTTCATGGCAGAAATTGCGCCTGCTGGGATGATCTTTGTGCCTTGCGAAGGTGGCATCAGTCACAATGAGATGGAGCGTGCCGACGCTAAAGATTTAGCGGCGGGAGCCTCGGTATTATTAAATGCCTTATTGGCAAGCGCTGGGCGGGCCAATTGAGATGGATATAAACAAAGCGACGGATATTGCGGACCTTGATGCAACCACGCTTAGTCGGTTATATCGCAGTAAAGAGCTCTCACCGGTGGCGGCGACTGAGGCCGCACTGGCACGGATAGAGGCCTGTAATGAGCATGTTAATGCCTATTGTTATGTGGATGCAGAAAGAGCGCTAAATGCTGCCAAAGCGTCAGAACAGCGGTGGATGGCGGGTAACCCGCAAAGCCCAATTGATGGCGTACCCTCATCAATTAAAGATTTGACCCGGGTAGCGGGCATGCCAAATCGTAGCGGATCATTGATCAGTTCAGCGGAACCGGTGACTGATAATGCGCCATTTACTGATCGGATGCTTGAAGCGGGTGCGGTTATTCTGGGTAAGACCTGTACCCCTGAATTTGGCTGGAAAGGCGTTACCGATAATCGTTTAACCGGTATCACCCGTAACCCTTGGAATACTGGGTTGACCGCAGGTGGTTCATCTGGCGGTGCTGCCGCCGCTGCTGCTCTGAATATGGGGGTTTTACACCAAGGAAGTGACGCGGGTGGCTCTATTCGTATCCCCGGCGGTTTTTGTGGTGTGTTTGGGATCAAGCCAACCTTTGGCTTTATCCCGCAATGGCCGGTTAGTGCAATGACCACGCTGTCTCATCTTGGTCCGATGACTCGTACGGTTGACGATAGTTTGTTGATGATGGATGCCGTTGCCCGACCTGATGATCGTGATTGGTATTCTGATCGTATCTTTAGTGGTCGCTGGAGTGAGTCGCCAAGTATTGATTTTAGCAAGCTTACAATCGCTTACAGCCCAACGCTCGGATACGTGGATGTCGATCCAGAAGTACAGCTGAAAGTTGATCAGGCCATCAAGTTGTTGGTTGATTTGGGCGCAAATGTTGAAGAGGTTGATCCCGGGTTTACGGATCCGGCGGAGATCTTTTCAACGCTCTGGTTTGCCGGTGCCGGAAAAGTCGTTGAAAGTTTTAGTGAAGAACAGCGGGAACTGCTTGATCCAGGCTTTCGCAATATAGGTGAGCAGGGTCGTAACATTGACATTGTTAGCTATATGAAAGCCGTCGATGCTAGAGCCGAGCTAGGAATGATGATGAACCAGTTTCATCGGCGCTATGATCTCTTGTTGACGCCAACGTTACCGATTACGGCTTTTGCTGCGGGACAAAATACAGTGGATGATAGCCAGACAGAGTGGATGGAATGGACGCCATTTTCTTATCCATTTAACTTGACCCAGCAGCCGGCTGCTACGGTTCCCTGCGGCTTTGTTAAAGGGCTACCGGTTGGTTTACAGCTGGTAGCCGCTCGAGGTGATGATGCACGTTTGCTCGCCGTCGCTAAGCAGTTTATGGATGTGTGTAAAACTGACCGTCTGAGTGCGCCGATCGTGGCGTGATCTAAACGTAAAAAGGGGATCACATTATTAATGTGATCCCCTTTTTTTGTGCTTAAACCTAGCCGTTAAGGGATGGCGAGGCCATTGGGCTTTTTCGACGTGCTTTCCACTGTGCTTTAAGCGGAGCTTGCGTCTATGTGTAAGCGTTAGTATTCCGCGAGCTGTGCACGCGGCTTAGCGGCGTAGCTGCCAAAGATAATGGTTCCCAGTGCAATCACACCCAATAGCCAGGTGTATTGGATATTCGCAATGACAATCAGGGGTGATATCCCTGCAATCGAACCGGCCAATAGTACCTGAGCACCATAGGGTAATAATCCTTGCACCGTACAGGAGAATATATCCATCAAGCAAGCACTGCGACGCGGGTCGACATGTTGACGCTCGGCGATGTCTCTTGCTAAACCGCCACAGATAATAATGGATACTGTGTTATTGGCGGTACAGACGTTTGTTATTGCAACGGCGGCACTAATAGCGGCTTCGCCAGCCCGTGGACTGGCGGCTGCATTATCGCCTTTAGAGGTGAGCCGTTCTATTTGGCGGGCTAGAAATTCTAAACCTCCTTGGGCTTTCATTAACGCCCCTAAACCACCGATCAACATCGACAGAATCATGATCTCCTGCATGCCGGTATAGCCCGCATAGATATCCTTAGAAAACTGTGCAATCGAGTAGCTGTCCAGTCCGCTTAAGCCGATGGCGCCCGCCAGGAGAATGCCGCTAAACAAGACCAAAAAGACATTGAAGCCGGTCAGTGCCATGGTTAGCACCACTAGATAGGGTAATACTTTGAGCAACTGATAGTCGGTGTCTTGAGCGATATTGGCATCAGTGCCTTGTAAGTAGAGCCATACGAGGGTGATGAGTGCTGCGGGCAGGGCAATTTTAAAGTTCATGCGGAATTTATCGCGCATATTACAGCCCTGAGAGCGGGTGGCGGCAATAGTGGTATCTGAGATAATCGACAGGTTATCGCCAAACATCGCGCCACCGACAACGGCACCAATACACAGCGGTAATGAGAGATCACTGACTTCGGTTAGACCCACGGCAATTGGGGCCATCGCAGCAATGGTGCCCATTGATGTGCCCATCGCGGTGGCGATAAAGGCGGTAATAATAAATAGGCCGGGCAGCACAAATTGTGCTGGGATAAAGCTCAGGCCGAAGTTAACGGTCGCATCAACACCGCCAACGGCTTTGGCGACGCTAGCAAAGGCACCGGCGAGTAGGTAGATCAAACACATGGTAATAATATTGCTATCACCGACGCCCTTGATAAAGGTGTCCAGACGCTCGTTCAGGGCACCACTGCCTAACAGCAGTGCGAGTACGACGGCGGGCAGAATCGCAACAGGGGCGGATATTTGATAGAAAGCGTAGTCAACATTAACGGACTGATAGTAAACGCCACTGCCAATAAACAGGGCGAGAAACAGTAGTAGCGGTAGTAGCGCGAGCGGGTTGGCTCTCATGTCGGGCTCCAAGATAGAGAAACGCGTGCTGATTATATTCTGCTAATGAGCAGAATCAGCAAGAATAAACCTAGTATTCTTTTGAAATAAAGGCTGATAAATGGATAGGGAGAGACCTGATAGGTAACCCCACTAATTTAAGGCGGGATTATACCGGTTAGAAGAATCAGTTCTAATATTGATTTACCATATGTAATTGTTTTTGGTTATAAGTAGTTTTTTTTGATGCAAATAAAGAATAAAAGGATGGTGATCTGAACGATCAAAACTAGGCGCTAAATAGTCAGCGTGCTAATCCATCGTTGTTCGATAGCTTAGCTTGCTTACTCCGAAGTTGTGGGAAGCTCATCTGCATATTTAAAATGAACATTCTTGCTACGTTTTGCCGCATACATCGCTAAATCCGCTTCGTGCAGCAGTGACTCCAGAGGCTGGCCTTTAAAATGAATGGCAATGCCAATGCTGATACTCATATTGATTGTTTGACCATTAAAGTGAATCGGCTGTTGCATCGAGGTAATGACACGTTGGGCTATTATTGATAGTTGTCGCCGAGTGCCATGGGATGGCAGTATGGCGGCAAATTCATCCCCGCCCAGACGGGCGATGCTATCGGTGTCACGGAGCACTTCCCTCATCCGAGTCGCCGCCTGTTGTAAAACATAATCACCGGCTTGATGGCCATATTGATCATTAATGGGCTTGAATTGGTCGAGGTCCATATAGATGACGGCGAGGGCTTCGTTTTTACGTCTTGACTGTGCCAACTGCAGCTCTAACAGTTCGATAAATAGGTTGCGGTTGTACAGGCCTGTTAACTGATCGTAGTGAGCGAGTTGCTCTATTTTTTGTTGCGCGGTGAGGTGTTTTCGCTGAATTCTGAAATAGAGCAGCGTACCAATGCCGGTAATGATGGATGTGAGGATAAAAAACATGATCAGCGGCGGGAGCATATTGCGATATGCAGCGGAAAAATCTTCGTCACTGGCCAGCGAGATCAATTTCCATTCATGCCGCTGAGGTTCGCTAGACGAACGGGTCTGGTCGGTATCTAGGGTGTTATGATGGCTGATCGAGATCGTGTCAAATATGAAATAGCCATCGGATGTCATGATATAACCCCGTTGATCTGTTTTGATCTTGGGCCATATGCCTGGGTAGTATTTATCAATAGTACGATCTTTATAGCGTGGAAACATAAAGGCCCAAGCCGCATCCCGTTCACGACCAAATAGCCAATAACCCTCGTCATTAAGCAGCATGAGTTCGCCGGTAATATTCTTAGCTTCATTCTTTAATTGAGTGAATAGCGCGCTGCTATTGAGATTGATAATCACAATCCCACGCTTTTCACCCTGTTGGTCAAAAACAGGCGTGGCGAGACGCACAATAGGTTTAAAAGGTAGCTCAATACGGCCATTCTCAATGTTGAGATCCATTCGCGAGATATACACCTGCCCAGCAGATAGTTTAAAAGCATCGGTAAAGTAATAGCGTTGATGCTTGTCTTGCATTTTTTTCGACGTGATTGCGATAGGACCTAGACTGGACTGATCAACTCTTATTCTTTCAATACCTTCGTTATCGATAAAGCGGATCTGCTCATAAGCGGGCTTGATGGTTGCCAGACTTAGGTAGTCATGGGTTAAACGGGTGATGGCTTCAGGATCGCCTGTGAGTAGTTTTTGCAGGTTATCCTGCAGCGCCAGCATGCGTGTATCTAAGGCCGCTTTGTCTATATGCTCGTTCAGACCATTTCTTACCAAAGCCAGTTGTTGCTGTTCTTGAGTAATAGATTGGCGAATATTACTGAGATGTTGCTGCTGATAGATGTTCAGCAGTAACAGTAGGAAAAGGCTCAGTGAAAAGAGATACGAAAGTAGCAAAACACCCCGTAAGGCAAAGATTTTCTCGATGAGGGAGCGGTTATTAAATTGGGTTATCTCACCGGAATGTAAGAGTAGAAAATGGATTAATACCGTGGTTAATAGGGCAAATAATAAGCCGCAGGTGATGGTTGTTGATACTTGTGTGGCGGATAACTTCAGTAATGGCAAGGATAGGGACAACACCGTTTCAACGGCAAAGGCAACTAAGCCCGAACGTAGCAAAAGAGACTCAGAGGAGAGGCCCTCTCTAGATTTAAGCTGTTTGAAGTGGGTAAAAATTCGAACAGAAAAAATGGTCACTAGCGCCATAATACAGGCGTTTAGAAAGGTCTCTAACCAGAAGAAATTGATGGCGATATCAAGTTTCTGCATGCCGTGGATGGTCAGCATGTCGGCTGTTATTAAGATAATAAAAAGAAGAAGGCGAGCTAGCATTAGGATTAAATAGCCTTATTCGACATTAACTGAATAAAGTGACCTAGCGTATGGCTGCTTAAAATTTATTCAGATCAATGCGTCATGGTGAAGTTTCGTATAACACAAATATACCCTTATATTAGCAGAGCTTAAGCATAGCTGTCAGTGATTGAGGGGGAGGGTAAACATTAAAAAGCCTCTAAATAAGAGGCTTTTTCTCTAGCAGGTAATCTTTGAGCAGGTGCTCAGGCTAATTATCGCTTTTAATCCGGTTTTTTATGGTGCTAAACCGAGGGCTGAATTAGGTTAGGCGCCGATAATGCCACCATCTTTTCGCTGAACCGCCATGATGGTCGAACGAGGCTTGCTGTTACCGCCGGCAGGGAAGTGAGATTCAGCTTTTTCACCTGGATGCTGCACACCGATGAAAACAGTGCGTTGATCTGGGCTAAAGGTAAGTCCGGTCAATTCACAAGCGATAGGGCCTGTGGCGAAACGGCGAATCTCCCCGCTGTCCGGGTCAGCTACTAACACTTGGTTATTGCCCATGCCCGCAAAATCACCCTTGTTGGAGTATGAACCATCGGTCATGATCCACAGACGGCCGCCATTATCAAAGCCTAAGCCATCAGGGCTGTTGAACATGTTTTCATCGTTGATGTTGGCAGAACCAGCGTAGAAATCCTTATGCACGGTAGGGTTGCCTGCGACCACAAACAGATCCCATTTGAAGCTTAAGGCAGCGTTGTCATTGTTGGCTTCTTTCCAACGTACGATTTGGCCATAGTGGTTTTCGGCACGAGGGTTAGGGCCGATCACCGGTTGTCCGGCTTTCTTGCCACGGTGCTTATTGTTCGTCAGCGTACAATAAACCGTATTATTGTGTGGGTTTACTGCTACCCACTCAGGCCGATCCATGGTGGTCGCACCGACCACGGTGGCGGCTTCACGGGCAAAGATCATGACTTCGGCCTGGTTGTTGAAGCCATTTTCTGTCGTTAGGCCATTTTTGCCATGGGTCAGTTCAATCCACTCACCGCTACCTTTCACCTCACCCGGCTGGGCGTTGAAGCGGGAAACGTAAAGGGTACCTTCATCGAGTAAATGACGGTTAGCGGCTTTATCGGCTGGGTTGTATTTGTTTTTAGTGACAAACTTATACAGGTGCTCACCGCGCTCATCATCACCCAAATAAACAACCACATGGCCATTGTCGGCAATGGTTACGGCGGCATTTTCGTGTTTAAAACGACCCAGAGCGGTTCGTTTCATTGGCGTTGAGGTGGGATCCATTGGATCAATCTCAACCACCCAACCAAAGCGGTTAGCTTCGTTTGGTTCTTTGTTTAGATCAAAACGAGCATCAGATTTGTACCACTGATATTTGCTGTCGTCACCGATGCCATAACGTTGCTGGTGGACATCTTGGCCACCACCGGGCTTAGCAAAGTAGCCGTTGAAGTTTTCTTCACAGGTGAGGTAAGTGCCCCAAGGTGTTTCGCCATTGGAGCAGTTGTTCATGGTGCCGAAAACCTTTTTACCCGTGCTATCAGCACTGGTTTTGAGCAGCGCGTCACCGGCAGCAGGGCCGGTTAGCATCATCTCAGTGTTGGCCGTAATACGGCGGTTGTATTGTGATTCAGCCACGTACTCCCAGCCAGAGGATGTACGTTTGATTTCAAATACAGAGACACCGTGCGCCGCTTGCGCTTTTTTCACATCATCGGCGCTGAGCGCCTTACCTTGATGCTCAAACAGTAGCTTGTAGTTAGTGTATTCGTTATTGACGGCAAGTAGGGCACGATCATCAGACAGTGGAAAGAACGACATACCATCGGTGTTATCACCAAACTGTCCTGTTTGAGCAGATGCCGGCTGCATACCATTTTCATTAAACGCCGGTGCACCTTTAAGAATAGGATCACCCCAAGAGATCAGCGGTTTGGCAACATAACCGTCAGGCACGATAAAGGTATCGGCGGTGCTGGTCGGCACCTTTGTAAAGCCCAGTAGTTTGCTGTCAGGATGAGTCGTGGCAGCAACCGCTTTGCTCAGTGGGTTGGCGGCCAGAAAAAGCCCCATTGCAGTGGCACCACCCTGCATAAAGCGGCGGCGGCTCATACCGGCATCAATAATTTTGCTGAAGTCGGAGTCTAGTTCGGTATGCAATGCTGAATCGGCCTGCAGAAGATCTTTTTTCATGCTCAATGTTCCTAAAAACGGTCTGATAACAAAGGTGAGTGGAGTCATTTATCGCCATAAGACTAGACTCGAAATATGAATATTAGATGACTAGCAGGTAACAGGGAGATGACATTGAATGGCTGGATTGTGATTGATTAATCGGTTAATGATGGTTATCGGTTACACTTTTATGGTTAGCTATACGCATTATTTATTAGATTTATTTAATGTACTTTTTGTACAGGGGCTAACAATGCTGGTTTTAATTTTGGGTTTGATTCTTTTTTTGGGAATTCATTCCATTTCTATTGTGGCGGAGCCATTGCGAGATCGCGCTGTTGCCATCAGTGAACTGGGTTGGAAGCTCTTTTATGCGGCAGTGTCATTGCTGGGCTTGTGGTTGATTATCAGTGGTTATAGCGCCGCGCGACTTGATCCCTATCTTATCTATGTCAGCCCTCGCTGGACGAGACATCTGGCGGCGCTGTTATTACTACCGGTGTTTGTGTTTGCTTTGGCGCCCTATTTTCCTGGGCGTATTAAACGGGTTTTAGGGCATCCACAGTTGGTGGCCGTTAAGCTCTGGGCACTATCTCATCTTTTAGTTAACGGTACATTAGCTGATCTGATTTTGTTTGGCAGCTTCTTAGCGTGGGCGGTGATTGATCGTATCTCAATGAAAAGGCGTCAACCGCGGCCAGTGCCCGGAATGCCGAAATCCTGGGTCAATGATGTGATTTTGCTAGTGGTGGGCCTAGCACTCTATGTTGTTACCGTACTGTGGGCGCACAAATGGTTAATCGGTGTAGCGCCTTTTGGTTGATAAGACTGTTTTTTGATAAAACCGTTGTAATAAGGCGAGCCTAGCTGAATAAACTCACCCTGATAGTGCTTCGAGTCCCGGCGTTTTCTCCAGTGCGCGGCTAGGGCTAAGCAGATGTTGTCGGATCAAGGTGCGGGCGGTTTCGCCTTCACCCTTGAGTAGGGCATCAATCAGTTGTTGATGCTCTTTTTGATTGGCATCGAAAACCATGCTGTTAGCCATATTCTTTTTCAGCCAGAGGTTGCGATAACGGGACGCTTTTTCATAGAGGGAGCGACGCACCTGCAGCAAGGTAGGGGAGTTACAACCTCGAGCGATCGCTGTATGAAACGCCTGATGACGTCGCTCCCACTCTTGTGGGTCTGTTTCGATCATATCGCTAAACTTTTGCATGGTATGAGCAGCGGCTAAGATACCGGCTTCCCACTCATCATCTCCTTTCTCTATCGCCAGCGCGATACAGAGGGCTTCGATTTCTGCCCGAGTCGCGTAGATATCTAGCATCTCTTCTCGAGAAACCGGATGCACTTTAAAGCCCCGTTGATTTTCAACCACCACCAACTGCTCAATCAATAGCTGCGAAAGTGCTTCGCGCAATGGACTCACACCAACCTGATAGCGCTCTTTTAGACGGTTCATTTTGAGCTTTTCGCCAGGTTCAAAGTAGCCCGTGAGAATATCCTGTTTCAGATCACCTACCACTTTCAGGGCAGAGTTATCGCCATTGTCGGGTATTGCTACGCTGCTGTACGTCATCATTGATAGGGTCTTATTCGGTTGTTTTTAAAAGGCTTATTGATGAGTTGTTTCACTCTGTACAGCCTATTTTAATTTACCGACATTTAATAGTTAAGATTAATATTTGAAAATATTGTTGACGATAAGCAAAAACATCGACATTATTGCGTTGCGTCGATGTTGGCAGTGATGCAGATCAATACAAGGATTAAATATCTGCCAAGAAAACAAAAATATTTTAAAGAACCTTATCCAAGTACCAATAACCTCGCAGGTGTTGAAGGGTATTCGGGTGCTAATCAGTAGTTTTGGTAAGCACATTTGGAAAGAGCTTTATAAAAATATTTGGTAATCAGAACGAATACAGTTTTGGAGAGAAGAAGATGACTGCTCTGTTACGTGAAGTTGAAGCGACCCAACCTAATGGTTTTTCCGTTGCCCCTTATGCTGCGAACAAGCGTTTGCAAGTTGTGACACTGACGGCGGAAACCATTGCCGCATTTGATGAGGCGATCAGTGAATGGCCTGTACAAGCGCTAGAATACAAACCGTTTCTACGCTTTGCCGTGGCGGATAAACTGGATGCGTTGACCGGATACTCACTGGGCAAGTTCTTGAATGCCACGATGCAGGATCGTAATACCGCCGCCTTCTTGCTCCAGTATGAAGGGCAACCGGCAGTCACTGAGGGTGAGTTGCGTACAGAGTTTGATATCAAACTGTCGACGGCTATCTCTCATCTGATCGGCATGCCAAATCATGATGCGATGTATGGTAAATACTATGCACGTTTCACCGTACTGAACGATGACAACTCCGATAGTTACCTGCGTCAAGCACATCGTCGTATGGAGCTGCACAATGATGGCACCTATGTGAATGAGCGCACTGATTTTGTTTTGATGCAAAAGCTCGGTGAAGCCCATATGGAAGGGGGTGATTCATTGCTGTTGCATGTGGATGATTGGGCCGAACTCGATAAGTTTTACCGTCACCCACTAGCGAAACAGGATATTGTTTGGGGTGCGCCTAAATCCAAAAATGTAGAAAGCAAAATTAAACACCCAATCTTTTTTGAAGAAGATAAAAACGGCAAGCCAAACATGCTGTTTATCGATCAATTTGCCGAGCCGCAGAATATGGCCGAAGGTCTTTATCTTTACGAGATGGGCGCGTCACTGGAAGCGGATGAAAACTTCTTCCGTGTACGTTTGCCGGTTGGTACCATGTTGGTTGCGCAAAACCATTGCTGGTTGCATGGCCGTGATAAATTTGTTGCCCATCCTCAGCTTAGCCGTGAGTTGCTGCGTCAGCGTGGTCGTTTCACTAAGTAAGGCAGGGCCGATAGACAGGGTGGGGGCGCTTAAGCGTTTCCGCCTTTTGTTGTGAGCTATGTTCAAGCGCGTTTAATAAAGCATTCCATTGATTCCAGATTTACGGGTGATAACCATGACATACGATTACATTATCATTGGCGGAGGCATCGTCGGTATGTCCACCGGTTGGCAGTTAAAACAACGCTTTCCAGACGCTAATATCCTGTTGCTGGAAAAAGAATCCGTTTATTCAAAGCATCAAACAGGGCATAACAGTGGCGTAATCCATGCGGGTGTTTATTATGCGCCTGGCAGTCTTAAAGCACAGTTCTGCAAAGCGGGTGTCGCAGCAACGATGCAGTTCTGTGATGACAATGATGTGCCCTATAACCAGTGCGGTAAGTTGCTGGTGGCCACCAACGCCTTAGAAGCCGAACGGATGCAGGCGCTGTATCAACGCTGTCATGATAATGGTATTGATGTTGAACTACTGGATGCTGAGCAGTTAAAAACCCGTGAGCCGAACATTGTCGGTGTCGGTGGCATGCTAGTAAAAGACACTGCCATTGTTAATTATCAGCAAGTGACCACTAAAATGGCCGAACGCTTTGTTGAGATGGGCGGTGATGCTCGCCTAAATCATAAGGTGATCGGTTTGCAGGAAACCGCTGATGAGGTCCGAGTCGAGGCGTTACATCAGGGTGAAACGGTTAGCTTTAAAGGTAAGTTCCTGATTACCTGTTCCGGCTTAATGGCGGATCGTACTACCAAAATGCTGGGTATCAAAACGGACTTTCAGATCATCCCATTCCGGGGCGAATATTATAAATTGCCGGATAAATACAACAGTATCGTTAATCATCTGATCTATCCTATTCCTGATCCTGAACTGCCATTTCTGGGGGTTCATCTAACGCGAATGATCGACGGCTCAGTCACTGTTGGCCCAAATGCGGTGCAAGGATGGAAGCGGGAAGGTTATGGCAAAATCAATATTAGCCTGCGGGATATCTGGGATATGGTGACCTTTCCCGGTTTTTGGCGCGTGTTGAAGGCTAATATTGGCACGGGTATTGTTGAGACTAAAAACTCCCTGTGGAAACCAGGCTATTTGAAACTGGTGCAGAAGTACTGTCCGCAATTGAAACTTGAGGATCTACAGCCTTATCCGGCGGGCATTCGTGCGCAGGCGGTGATGAACGATGGCTCGCTGGTCCATGATTTTCTTTTTGCTGAAAGTCCGCGTTCACTGCATGTGTGCAATGCACCATCACCCGCAGCTACTTCAGCAATACCTATTGGTAACTATATCTGCGATAAGATTGTAGAACAGACTAGCTAATCTATTATGGCCTTTCTATTTCTCTATAAAACGCATCTTTTGATGCGTTTTTTCGCTACTGCCTCTGTTCGCTATTTATCGTTATCTGCTGTAACCTGAAGGTTCAAAGCATATTCCTTGTGAAGTAACCGTTGTATTTCAAGCCATCTGCTATTTTTCTAACTTAGCAGGAGCTTATATGTCATTACGCGTTCGTTACGAAACCCATGAGTTTGATCAAGTTGATATCCATCTGCGAAGCCTTCGCAGCAATCAGGAATTTGAAGATGATGCTGGCGAGGCTGAAGCCTTAGGTATCTCATCCGCTACTTGGCCTTTATTTGGTATTGTCTGGCCATCGGGTAAAGTGCTTGCACACCATCTGTATCACTCCGATTTTAAAGATAAACGCATACTGGAGGTCGGCTGTGGCATTGGCCTTACCAGTATTTTGTTGAATCATCTCCATGCGGATATCACCGCCACCGATTACCACCCCCGCGCTGAAAGCTTTATGCAGTGTAATACCGATCTCAATAATGACCCACGGGTGCCTTTTGTCCGCACCGGCTGGGCCGATCCTGAAACTGATTTAGGGAAATTTGATCTGATTATCGGTAGCGATCTTCTCTATGAAGATGAGCACGTGAAACAGTTGGCCGGCTTTATCTGTCAGCATAGTAAGCCTGAAGGTGAGGTGGTACTGGTGGATCCCGGCCGTGGACGACATGCCCGTTTTAGTAAAGCGATGGAAGAGGCCGGTTTTACACTATCAATCGACCGCCCAGGACAGCCTGACTTTATGGATAATCCGTTTAAAGGGGTTATTCTTAGCTACTCACGCTGAGTCATCTACGACCCTCTCAGGTATAAGCTCTGTTGCTAGACCCGTTAGTCCATAAGGAACACCATTATGATGACACTATCACAACTGACAGAGCTGCTTGGATGGGCCTCCCTTCTAAATATCGGAATGTTGGTTTTTGTTAGCGCGGTGCTGGTTTATATGAGGCCGTTGATCACTTCCATTCATAGCAAAATGTTTGGTATCTCAAACAATGAGCTAGCCATTATCTACTTTAAGTATCTAGCTAATTACAAAACGTTATCGCTTATCTTTTTCATCGTGCCCTATATCGCCCTTAAGATAATGGGACAGTAACCGATTAGCGGGTGACTGAGAGGCATCATAGCGTTTACTTTGCGGCCTCTGAGTTTGCGATTGAAGTGTTGTTATAAGCAACCTATGACATGATGATTCATCATGCTGTTTAGTTGAACCGTTTGAAAAGATCGAATTCACTAGGCGGGACAGGTTTTTGGAATAGGTAGCCCTGACCATATTGGCAGTTTAGGTTTTTGAGATACTCATAACAGCTCTTTGTTTCGATACCTTCGGCAATAATTTCCATATTGAGTTCATGCCCCATAGCAATAATGGTTGATGCAATCGTGGTATTAGCGGGCATAAAACTTTTATCAATCTTTAACACGTCGAAGGGTAAGTCTTTCAGGTAACTTAAACAGGAATAACCTGTACCAAAGTCATCTAGCAGTAATCGAGTACCCAACTCATCCAGTTCATGCAGCGTGGCAACACTGTATTGATCTTCAGAAATAACACTGTTTTCTGTGATTTCAATGTGGATACAATCTGCGGGTAAAGAAAAACGGGTTAACAGATCCGCTAAGCGTTTAGTAAACAGTGGATCTTTCAATTGATGGGAAGACACATTAATGGCCATTGCATGGTTGATGGCACCTGCGTCGTGCCAAATTCTACATTGCCTACACGCTTGTTGCAGCACCCAGTTACCAATATCAATGATCTGACCTGAGTTTTCTGCAATAGGAATAAACTCATCAGGCCCAATGATCTCATTCTCGGCGTTCGTCCAGCGTAAGAGAGCTTCGCTACCGACGGTGCTGCCGTCTGCCAGTTTGACCACGGGTTGGTAAACTAGGTGGAATTCATTATTGTTAATGGCTTGGTGAAGTTGGTTAACGATGCTGAGTTTACGGTTTTGCTTAATGGCCGTTTGTTTGTCGTAGGCTTGAGACTGATTTTTGCCCGCATTTTTGGCTTGATACATCGCGGTATCTGCATGCTTTAGTAAAGCGGTGGCGTTTTCGCCGTTTCGGGGATAGCAGGCAATGCCGATACTCGCCGTAATATACGATTCAATGTCCATTAGCTTGACCGGTTTACTGATCGCATCGATAATTCGGCGAGCTATGATATCGGCGGTTTCAATGGATTCAAAACAATCTGTCACGGCGACAAATTCATCCCCGCCAAAACGGACCACTGAATCGTTTTCTCTCAGGGTATGTGCGATACGTTTACCCATCTCGATTAGGAGCAGGTCGCCCACGGTATGGCCTAGGGTATCGTTGATATCTTTAAACTGGTCAAGGTCTATAAACATAACCGCAAACTGTGACTTGCTCCGGCTTGATCTGGCAATAGCGGTGTTTATTGTATGCTCGAGTGAATTTCTATTCGGTAAGCCGGTTAATGTGTCGTTATAGGCCAGTTGCTTATTGCGCTCCTCGCTTTTTGCGAGGGCGTTCATCGCCTCTTCTCTCTTTGTGAGTACGATGGATACTGCGCGAGACAGCAGCACTGTAAAAAACAAAACGATAATTGAAGATAAAATGATAATTCCGATAGTTGTTTTGGCTATGAAATTGGCGGTCTTTTCAACCGGTATTTCAAATCGGCTTGAGTTCGTTCTGAATTCACCAAGCGCCTTTAGCAACTGAGTTTGTAGCGTCTGTATACTGATAGCACCATTTTCATAGCGAGTGAGTGCTTCAAGGGTTTCGTCGGCGCTTTTGACATCACTTTCACAAATGGTAATGACTGACTCGGTATCAATCAAACGCATTAGCAGCCGATCAGCGCTATTAATGATGGATAAGCATTCGGTCGGTTGATTGCGAATATCAATAATAGCGGCACGAATTTGGTTGATATCAATGGGCGTTTCTGTTTCGAGTAGCTTTGTCGGTTCGTAAATTAAACCGGTTAAAGCAGCCGTGTGTTTGAAGTGACGCATATTGAGTTGATGAAAATAATTACTGTGATTGAGCGTCAGAAATCCCCATATCAACAGTAACGAGAATAAAAAGAAAATCAGTGTTAAGAAGGGCAGTGCTTTTTTGATCCAACTGTTTTTCAATGTCATTGAGTATTGGGCTCGATGAAATACTGCATGAATAGGAGGTAAGCTATGCTCTTTTAGAGAGCTTATTTTTATAAATCATGCTCTGAACTCTTTATGAGTTAGAACGTTAGTGTGTTTCTTTCGAACTCACCATTATGTATAGCACACTATACGGTAAAAGCGAGGAAAGCGGCGGCCTGTCCCCCATTCTGCTCGTTATGAAAGCGCTAGCGGAATCTGGGCAAAATGCTGTAGAAGTGATGGATGCGGCTGTAGATATTGCAAGCGTTTCGGTTGTTGAGACACAGAAGGGGTTGGTAAACATCAACAAAGAGACGCTCACCAGAAGTGCAGTACTGTGGAGGAGTGAGAGTGCAGTCGCTCTTATGGCCTTTTCTGCTAGAAAAGGCCATTTAGCGGGTTAAATTCGGCGCAGTCATGCCTTAGCGGTTAGCCGCTAAGACAGGCTGAGGTTAACGTACCTCATTCAGCTGCCAATCGTATTGATCATCTGAAATCTCTTGAATAGCGGCGAGTTGCTGTTTAAGAGGCGCTTTGGCGTACTGCTTTAAGTGTTCGATAATCTGTGTATCACTGCTACCAAAATCTTCTTTAAACCAGTTATAGATACTCGATACGGTTAATTCATCGCTATTAACGCTAACCCCGCGCGGATGATTGATAAAGTCGCTTGCTGCCTGTTCTAACTGTTGTTCCATGTTTTCTGCTGTATAAGCTTTGTTACTCAGGTTTGGGCAGCCAAGGGAAGCACAGTTAACGGCGTAATGGGTTCTAGGGTCATTCCAGATAGGGCGCAGAATACGGTGTTCTATATCATTAAGGCTGATAGGCTGTTGCTCCACCGTAACCAGTTGCTCTTCCCACGGACCTCGAGTGAAGAAGCCAGAGAGTTTTATATCCATAATGGATTTGACTGGGTAGTGGTCGAGAACCACATCGATGGTCAACGCATTGTATAGATTGGTCCAGTAGGCCCGTTGCTGGTCACGGTTATATTCACTAATGGGCAGAGCGGTGAGCTTGGCAATGTAAGCCTTTAATGTCTGTTTATCACTGGGAGTGACTTTAGCGTAGTTGAAGGTATTAATTCCTCGTATCGCGGCAGTGCTGTCATTATTGGTCACGATATAGGTTGACAGAAAACGATCCCATTCAGTGTGTGTAATAACCGTTTTGCTCTGTGGGTTCTGTTGTTGCCAGTGTTCCCATAGTTCGGCTTTGGGTGCAGCGTAGGTGTTGAGGGAGAGTACTGCTGCAAAGCAGAGAACACAGCAAGCGAGGCGTTTGATTAATGTCATTTAGGTTAGCTCTTGTTTTAACGATCACATAAAAAAGGTTACTAATTGAAGACAGCGCTTGATCGATTAAATTCAGTTTTTTATGGGTTGTTCGTCGTGCTAATCCATTATTAATCAAGCTGTACAGAGGATTCATATAAGCAGTGCGGATAGGCCATTGGGAATCAAAAGCAACGTTATGATCCATTTTTAAATAAGGCTATTGAGTGAGCAGTTATAGATAGTAAGGTTTAACTGGGTATTGTTTTTCTTTGTCTGAGCCTTTTCTGCAATTGCTAGGAAGCATCTCAAGGGCCGGTTTAAATGCATCGACGATGGATAGGGCAACCCGTGGCGTCAGCGAATAGCCTTATCTAAAATGACAAATTTGTCATATTGATTGCGGTTGCAATAGCTCAGCTGAGATACTTGTTTGAGTCATTTAAGGATGAGTCTCAATGAATCTGTTGCTAGTCGAAGATGAACAAAAAATTGCTGATTTTATTTGTGAAGGTTTACGGGCAAAAAATTTCAGCGTTACCCACTGTGCCGATGGCCATAAGGGGTATGAGGCTGCAAGCAGTCAGGCTTTCGATGTTATTATTCTCGATATTATGCTGCCGGGCCGCGATGGGCTGGATATTTTGGCCTCCCTTCGACAAATCGGGGTTGAGACGCCGGTTATTCTGCTGACGGCTCGAAATGAGTTAGGTGATCGTGTGCAGGGCTTAGAGATGGGGGCCGATGATTATTTGGCCAAACCTTTCTATGTGGAAGAGTTGAATGCGCGGATTCAAGCGTTACTGAGACGCCATAGCGGCAGAGCACAGCATCTGCTGGAAGTTGGTTCGCTGCAATTGGATTGCATCAATCGCAGTCTTCATTGCCAGGGGCAATCGGTGGAACTCACCAGCCGCGAATTTAGCCTGCTTGAATATTTGATGCGCTCGCCCAATCAAGTCTTAACGCGGGGCCAGTTGTTGGAACATGTTTGGGGTTACGATTTTGATCCCTGCACCAATGTAGTGGATGTCTGTATTAAGCGCATTCGTCGTAAAATCGCATCATTGGAAGGGGCCGGCAAGATGGTCGGCGCGATTGAATCCGTGCGCGGTACGGGCTACCGTTTGAGCGCAGGCTGAGGGGCTAGCATGTATTTTCGCACACGGATTATTACCATCTCCCTGCTAACGGTGAGCGCAGTGCTGGCGATTGTGATCACCCTGAGCTGGTCACGCATTATGCAAGTCGAGTTTAATCGCCTTGATGACCGACTGTGTATGGAAGCAAGGCGACTGATTCCACGGTTTGATGCCGATGGTTCTCCTCTTTATCGACCGATTTCAAGTACGGGAAAGCCTTCAGATAGTCAGATTATTGCTGACTTAGTCAATAAACTAAGAGTTAGCTCACCAAATGAGGTCATGATCTATCTCGATGCTGGTGACGCTGGTGTTGTGAGAACATCTGAGGGTGTTGATATCAACGCGATTATCAGCAACATCAATTGGGCTAGCGCCGATCAGTTAGAATTAGCCGATAAAAACCAAGCCAAAGCCTATTGTCGAGTAGCCTTTTTTGAACATGAAGAGAAGCAATGGCTCGGTGCGCTGTTAAAGGTTCGAGACTATCAGAGCTTTATCGGCATTGATGTGGCAGCCAGCACCCGGGAGTTAAAAAGCACCCTGCGTGAGGCGTTGGTTGTTGTGATTCCATTCTCTTTTTTGCTCAGTCTGTTGGGCTCTTGGCTGATCGCGAGTCATACCCTTCGGCCGATCAATCGTCTGCATCGTTCCATGGATCGGGTGACCGAGAAAGATCTGAGCCACCGCTTGCCTGAGCATAAAGAAGACAAAGAGTTTCAGCGTTTAATTGAGGCTTACAATACAATGCTCGATCGGCTTGAGGATAGCTTTCAGCAAATCTCACGCTTTACTGCCGATGCCGCTCATGAATTAAAAACACCGCTGACCGTTTTAAGAGGCAAGCTGGAACAAGCGGTGCTCGCTGAAAATTCATCGCAGTTAGACCTCAATGCCATTCTTGATGAAGTCGGGCACCTCTCGGCGATCACGCGTAAATTGCTGCTTTTGTCACAAGCAGACTCCGGCTCTATGGCACTTCATCTGGAACCGATTAATATGACCGATCTATTAGATGAACTAACCGCCGATATGGAGCTGTTGTCCGAAGCGTTAGTGCTGCATTGCTCGATCGAGCAAGGCCTAATAACACAAGGCGATAGTGTCTTGCTGACGCAGCTGCTGAATAATTTACTCGTTAATGTGATGCGCTATTGCCTGCCAGAAAAAGGCGTTACGATTAACGCCAGCGAAAACGGCTCGACCATTGAGGTGGTGATCAGCAACGCCTGTTTACCACTGTCAGAACAGGTGAGAAGTCAGCTATTCGAGCGTTTTTACCGTGGCGAGTCCGCACAAATTCAAGGTGTTTCTGGTAGTGGTCTTGGGTTGAGCTTGGCGCGCGAGATAGCCCGTGCCCACGGTGGCGATCTTTCACTTGAGCCCAGCGCGCAAGATGTTGTGATGATGAGATTAGTGTTGCCCATCGTTAAATGACAGCATTGTCATCCATCCCAGCCGTCTAATCGTTAGACTTAAGTTAACTGATAAAATCGTTACCTTAATGACTAAAGAGATTAGCCATGCAGACGAAAAAATTTGTTCTATTGACTCTCGTTACCTCGATACTGCTGGTGTCTGGGGCTCAGGCTCATGACTCCCTCGAACTTAGCAGCTCTGAGTTTGTTGATGAAGGACGCTTACCCGTTAAGTTTACCTGTGAAGGTGAGGGTATATCGCCACCGTTAAGTTGGCGTGGAGTACCGCAGGGTACAGAGTCTTTGGTCATTATTATGGATCATATGCCGATGTCTAAACCTGAGCCTAAAGTGGCCAAGTACCCAGCCGGCAGCCCAGACCCTCAGGCGGGTCATGATGAAAACTATCCCGCACAGGTCACTCCCGCTCCTCTTCCCTCACATAAGCCAAACAAGCCGGAAGGATTGCGTTGGTATTGGGGGATGTACAACGTGCCCGCCACGGTGTCGGGTATTCAAGCTGGACAAGTTGCCGGCGCGTTGGGCAGCAATGTTGTGAATCGGAAAAATGAGTACGCACCACCCTGTTCCAAAGGGCCTGGAGTGAAGAACTACAGCTTTCATCTCTATGCACTGTCAACGTTTTTAGCGGTGCCAGAGTCCGATAATGTGTCCGCTGCGGTGCTGCGAAACAAGATGCAAGGTTTGGTGCTGGGGTCTGATTCCCTCACTGTTAGTTTTGAACGATATGTTGAAACGCAGAAGCCGGTTCATTGAAAATCGTCACGCCAATCAGTGGTGACTATTGTATAAACCTGTTTGTGTTCACGAAGTTGAATCGTCACAAGATCTCAAGAGATTGATATGAAAAAGAAGATGAAATACACGTTGATCGTCCTGCTTCTGATTGTGGCTGTCGCCATCGGGGTTGGTTATAAATACACCTTGGCACAGCAGGTTCAGCCTGCCTATATCACGGATGTTGTTAGGCGAGGTAACATCGAAAATGTGGTGCTGACCAACGGGGTTTTGTATCCGTCAAAATTGGTGAGTGTAGGTTCTCAGGTGTCTGGCTTGATCGAAAAAATCGATATTCAGGTGGGCGATACGTTAAAAAAGGGTGAGCTTATTGCTCAGATCGATAATCTGACACAGCAAAATGCGCTGAAAGAAGCGCAAGCATCACTCAAGAGCATTAATGCTCAATACAAAGCAAAACAAGCGCAGATTAAAGCCGCAGAAGCCGAGTTTAAACGTAAGCAAAAACTACTGGTGGATGGCGCTACTTCGCAAGCGGAATACGATACGGCGGAATCATCATTGGCAGTCTATCGGGCAGAACTGGACCAACTGAGCGCCGAGAAAGAAAAATCGATTATCAGCGTGGATAATGCCAAGCTCGATCTAGGTTACACCACCATTTCATCGCCCATTGATGGCACGGTGGTTTATGTCTCTGTCGAAGAGGGCCAGACGGTTAATAACAATCAGGGGACGCCCAGTATTATCGAGCTGGCACAGCTGGATGTGATGACCATCAAGGCGCAGGTGTCTGAAGCCGACATCATTAATGTGGCTGCTGGGCAGGAAGTTTATTTTACCATTTTGGGGGCGACGGATAAGAAGTATCACGGTGTTTTACGGGCGATTGAACCCGGCCCTACCTTGCTCAGCGGTGATGATAGCGATCTAACGATTGGTGATGATGAGGCGATCTATTACAACGCTCTGTTTGATGTGGAAAACCCCGACAACCTGTTGCGTTTCGGTATGACTGCGCAGGTCTCTATTATTTTAGCGCGGGCAGCGGAAGCGTTATTGGTGCCTTCGCAGGTGTTAGTCGCCAAGCGGGGGTCAAAGAGCGCTTATCAGGTGCTGGTGAAAAACAAGGATGAGGTGGAATACCGCGATGTGACGGTGGGCATCAATAATAAAGTCTACGCGCAAATCTTGTCAGGCCTTAACGAAACAGATGAAATCGTTATTGGTCAGTCGTCCAGCGGTAGCAGTGCCAAGGCGAGCGCTGGCGGCCTGGCGAGTGGGTTGATGGGGCAAACTCGGCCCGGCTCAGGTAGAAGGTGATAACCCATGACTGAAGCACTGTTAAATGTAGTGGGTGTCAGCCGTAGCTTTTCTGCCGGAGAAGACGAACTGACGGTTTTGAAGGAGATTAATCTTCAGATTAATCGCGGCGAGATGGTGGCGATTATCGGCGCCTCTGGCTCGGGAAAATCGACCCTGATGAATATCCTTGGCTGCTTGGATAAACCCAATAAAGGGCATTACTTCATCAATGGCCAAGATACCTCGGCGATGGATGAAAATGAGCTGGCGGCGCTACGGCGTGAATACTTCGGCTTTATTTTCCAGCGTTATCATCTGTTGGGTGATTTAACCGCCTTGGGTAACGTCGAAGTGCCGGCACTCTATGCGAATGAAGGGCCTAATGAGCGGCAGAAAAAAGCGAAACAGTTACTCACTCGGTTGGGATTAAGTGATCGCTTAGAGCATAAGCCAAATCAACTGAGTGGTGGCCAGCAGCAGCGGGTTAGTGTCGCTAGGGCGCTGATCAATGGCGGAGATGTGATCCTCGCGGATGAGCCGACCGGCGCGTTAGACAGCAGCAGCGGCGAAGAGATGATGAAGCTGCTGCGTGAGCTACACCGTGATGGCCACACCATTATTTTGGTAACACATGATCCGCATATTGCCGAGTTTGCCGATCGTGTCATTGAGATCAAAGATGGCGAGATCATTGGCGATACGCTCAATACTAAAATCAATGACGATCAATCGAGTGATAGCGCGGCAGAGGACGCATCGCTGTCTGCAATCGAGCTTGACGATCATAAGCCACAAGCCGATCAACAAACAATTAAGCCGCCAGCGGTTAAGCACCGTAGGTTGGCGCGCACGCTTAACTGGTCACGTTACCTTGAAGCGTTAAAAATGGCGCTGGTTGGAATGACGAATAATCGGCTGCGCACATTTTTGACCATGCTAGGCATTATTATTGGTATTGCTTCTGTGGTGTCGGTGGTTGCACTAGGGGCCGGATCGCAGCAGTCGATTATGGATAATATCGCCTCTATGGGGACCAACACCATTGAGATAAAGCCCGGGACCGGTCGCGGTGATCGGCGTTCTGGGCGGATTCGTACACTAACGGCGGCGGATGCCAATGCACTGAAAAGCTTATCCTTTGTCGATAGTGTTACACCAACGGTGAGAGCGAATGTGGCAATTCGCTATTCCAGTGAAACGGTAAGCGGTTCAGTGCAGGGGGTTGGCACGGATTACTTCCGTGTGCGCGGTTATAGCTTGGCGCAGGGACAGTTTTTTGCGGAAGACAGTGTCGTCGCGATGGAGCAGGTGGCGGTCATAGACGAAAACACCGAGCAAGCGCTTTTTTCTGAAGGGGATGCACTGGGTAGCGTTATCTTTCTTGGTCACCTGCCGGTACGGGTGATTGGCGTAACACAACCCATTGAAAGTGTTTCTAGTAACAGTGATGAACTGAATGTTTGGTTACCTTATACCACCGTATCAGGGCGTATTTTTCGGCAAAACTATGTCGACGATATCACCGTTAGAGTGGATGAAAATGTCGAGAGTGAGTTGGCAGAGCAGGGCATTATTAGTCTGCTAACGATGCGTCATGACACGGTGGATTTCTTTACGATCAATACCGACACCATCCGCAAAAGTATTGAGAAAACATCGGATACCATGACCATGCTTATTTCGGCTATCGCTTTCATCTCACTGCTGGTGGGCGGCATTGGAGTGATGAATATTATGTTGGTCTCCGTTACCGAGCGAACACGCGAGATCGGTATCCGTATCGCCGTCGGTGCTAGGCAGACCGATATCATGTGGCAGTTTTTAATCGAAGCGGTGCTGGTTTGCTTTTGTGGTGGTGCGTTAGGGATAGGGCTGGCTTATCTCGTTGGTATCATCTTTAGCTATAGCGGTAGCGATTTTCAGATGATCTATTCCGGTACCTCTATCGTGGCGGCGTTTACCTGCTCGACCTTAATTGGCATTCTGTTTGGCTATCTGCCTGCCCGTAATGCCGCACGACTTAACCCTATTGAGGCACTTTCCCGAGATTAGGGTGAAGGATATTAAAATGAAAATTGTCAACAAAATCTCTACCGTCATGCTGTTATGCGTACTTGGGTTATCTGGGTGTAGTTCAATGCGCAGTGAGTATCAGCCGCCAGAGTTAGATGTTCCAGAAAGCTGGTCCCAGTCTCAAGTGCAAGCGAGCGCAACCGTGGCGCGCCCTGACGCTTGGTGGACGTTATTTGAAGACCCACAGTTAAATCGGTTGATCGATCAGGTATTGGCGTCCAATAGTGATTTGGCAAAAGCGACGCTGACGTTAAAGAGAGCACGGCTGGAGGCCGGTGTCAGTGAAAATAACAAAGTACCAAGCATCAGCGCTTCGCAGTCCTCGTCACAGGAATATGATATTGACGCAGATAGCTCCGATAGTAGTTTTGGTTTGAGCTTATCTCTAGCCTATGAACTGGATCTTTGGGGACGGGTGGATGCGGTGGCCGATGCCGCTGAATGGACCGCCAGCGCGCGTTATGAAGATCGTGAGAATACCGCCCACAACCTCGTCGTAACAACGGCGACGCTGTATTGGAAAGTCGCCTATCTCAATCAGGTGATTGCGCTTAGGGAGCAGACCATCGCCGATACTGAACGGGTCGTTATGCTGACACAAAACAAATATGAGGTTGGCGCAGAGAGCCGTCTGGCGGTGTTAGAGTCAACCCAGTCGCTGTATAACCAGCGGGTGGAACTGAGTCAATTGCAACAAACGCTATCAGAAACGCAAAATGCGATCTCCATTCTGCTTAATCAGCCTTTGCAAGACGCTGGTATAAACGTCGATCGATTACCGGCTCAACTTATCCCTGATATTGAGGCGGGGATTCCGGCGGATCTGCTGTTGCGCAGACCGGATGTTAAAGCCAGTTTGTATGCACTGAAATCCACGCTAGCGTCTAAAGATGCGTTAGATGCCAGCTATATGCCGACCTTTACCCTAACCGGATCGCTAAACACCTCATCTTCAAGCTTATTGAATTTATTGCAAAACCCGGTTGCTACGTTGGGTAGCGGTATTGTTTTGCCCTTCTTAGAGTGGCAGGAGATGACATTAAACAAAGATATTTCTGAAGTCGATTATCAGCTGGCGGTGGTGGATTATCGAGATACGATTTATCAAGCATTCGAAGAGGTGGCGAACCTGTTGACAGCTAAACAACATTTCGGATATCAGGGGGATGTTTATCAAGCGCAGTATACTAACGCGCAAGCAATTGAGGCGATCTACGGTAGCCGCTATCAACAGGGGGAGAGTGATATCATCGATTGGATCAGCGCGATGGAATCGAGACGCAGTATCGAAACATCACTGTTGGAAAACCGCTATAACCAATTCGTCATTCAGGCAAAACTTTATCAATCACTCGGTGGTGGTGATATAGCGTCAGAGGCTGAAGTTGTTCAAACGGGCAGATAACAATAGCCTGTCGTTCGTGCTTAAGCGTGATCGTCAAACAGCGCTAATCGGTTAAAATAACGTTTATTTTTCGGTGTTCCGTTACTAAACGATAGAAATACTAAAGACTATGTGTTTATTGATTAGTTTTTCAAGCAGTATCTAAACGTAAAATAGATTAGGAGACATATGGGAACTTTAAAAGCGCAAACTGAAGCAAAGATCGAAGCGGGACGACAGGCTAATCCTGATTTTATGCAAGCGGTCGATGAGATCATTGAACAGGCAAAAGCCTTTCAGCAAGGCGATAGCGCCATTGCTGTTGGCGAAAAGGCACCTGCATTTACATTGCCAGATGCCGATGGTCAATCAATCTCGTTGAGCGATTTACTTAAAAAGGGTCCACTGATTGTGACTTTTTATCGTGGCAGTTGGTGCCCTTATTGTAACTTGCAGCTTAGAGCTTTGAGTGCGCGATTAGATGAAATTCATGCCTTGGGCGCTCAACTGGTTGCCATTAGTCCGCAGGTGCCCGATGGTTCAATGACAAAAGATGCCATTAGTGACATGGGTTTTTGTGTCTTGTCAGATCAAGATGCGAAGGTCGCCGCCGAGTTCGGTGTTGCATGGAAAGTGCCTGCGTTTTTAACGGAACATATGCGAGTGGATCGCCAGCTCGACCTAGACGCTATCAATAACGGCAATGGTCATGTATTGCCGATTCCTGCCACCTTCATTATCGGCCGTGATGGTATCGTTAGCTGGCGTTATGTTGATGTCGACTATCGAACCCGTTCAGAGCCTGATGACATTATTGCTGCCTTGCAATGCTAATGACGATCTAGGGAGAACACCCGCCCTTAATACCGGTAAGAGGCATTGGTTAAGCATGGCATTTGATCGAGGCTTAGAATAAAGGCTTTACGAGCATTTTCAGGATCGTCACGATTTAGTCGTGAAAAGAATGTTGGCTGGCTTATGTTTCTTATTGTCTGAACATATGTGCTGTGGCGTTATGGGCAATAAACTGATGGCACGTATCGGCCATGATGATTATGACCGTTGTTTGGCTTAGCCTTATACCGCAGAGACGGATTTTACTGGTAAGCCGATCCGCAGCATGGTGTATGTTCTGCCCGAGGTTGAATCGGATAAAAATCTTACCGCTTGGGTTCAGACCTGTACTGCATTTGTGGATGCTCTGCGCCTAAAAACCTAAAGAAACATCCGTGTAACAACAGGCCCGCAAGCGCTTAAGGTAGTGGACGGTTACTGTTGCCGTTATTGTTTTGGTTTTGCGCCACATTTTCCTCTTCTGCTTGATCGATATAAGTAATCTATCATTCTTATTATCTGCACAATTGTGCTGCATGATCTGCAGCAGTGAAATCTACCCACTAATTGAACAGGACATAGACGATGAGTTTGACGAGCCGATCATTAATAGGTGTTATCGCCTTTAGTACACTCATGTTAGGCGGCTGCGCCCATTTCCATGATCACAGGCATGGGGTTAGCCATAAGCACGTTGCTGATGGAGAGGTGTCGAAACCGAAAGGCATCGACCTTTCTTTGTTTGCTAAGGATGCCTTTACTCAAGAGCCTATCATTGTTGACTGTGAAACGGTGGAAGGCACAAAAACCACCTGTTATCAGTTTGTGACCAATGGCGCGCCAGCAGGACGAACCCCCGGGCCTTTTTGTCCACGAACAACGTCCGATGGTGCAGATGTCGCAGGTGCTTGGTTTAGCAAAGAGGGGACCGGCGACTTAGTGGATATCACGGGTGAGTTCATCCTTAAGCTGGGAGATTATTATGGTGATGAGAAGTGGATGGTATATGACGCTAAAAGTAACAAAGTACGATATACCGCGACAAAGGCCGCCTGTTTAGGCGCAGCCAAACCCGATGTTGAAGATGAGTATAAGCAGAACTGTATTGAGTGCGAACTATCCTATCTTGAGGATGACTTCTCACGTACTTTTTTGATACCTACAACGCCGATCCCCGCCGCTAAACCCAGTCGTGTACGAACCGCGGGTATTGCACTTGATGGAACTGAACTCTCAGGATCAGCACCGATTGATGCTATTTTAGGCGCCTATACCATCGCCGCCTTTGATGATTGTGGTGGGCATATCAACGTACATCAGGGCTATCATTACCACTCGGCGGCAGGCTGTACCGATAAATCGGATAGCGATGATGGCCACGCACCCTTAATCGGTTATGCGTCAGATGGTTATGGTATTTATGCACTGAAAAATGCCGAGGGCAAAGCGGTTGAAGGGCTAGATGCCTGTCGCGGTCAAACGGATGATGTTCGTGGCTATCACTATCATGCCGCTAGTCCGAGTGAAAACATGTTTATTGGCTGTTTCCACGGTGAGACGGTGCGTCCTAGTGGCCCAGAGGGTCATCCAGAAGGCGGTCCACTGAGAGCGCCTGATGAAAATCAGTCATAAGTTGATGGGGTATTAATCGGGCAGGTTATTAAGGTTTACTGTAGAGATCGGTTGTAGTGTTTGACCCGCCAAGCCGTTGTGTTAAACAGAACCGTGCTAAACAGAACCGACCAGCCTGATTGATACGCTTAAAATCAATCAGATACTGGGGCATTAAGCCTGTGTGGGTTGTCTATCGTTAGAATGTCGTTCTTTGGGTGTTACCGCTAAGACTGCTTTCTATTGGCTAAGCATGGGCTACGAACGTCTACCAAGAACGGTAAGGGGGTTATTCAAATACCACCCGCAACGGTTCGCCAAAATCATCATAGATCACTTTTTTGCGCTGCCGAGTGCTTTTTGGCACGGTTCTTTGCGTTCGCTCAGCTTTGCGAGCATCGATTTTTGCGAGCACGCCGTTGAGTGGCGTACGTTCTTGCCGTTGAGGGTTAAGAATAAAACCAGCATTACGATAGGAGCCATTGATCAGACCTGTCGCGCCGGTTTCAACTTCCGCTACTTCACCGCCTTTTTTAAGAAAGGCTTGAGTTTGCAGCTGCAATTGTTTGCGCAGTTCGGATTTGGTTTGACGCTTGATCATGTTCAATTCCCCCTGATGTGTATAATAAACGATCAATTATGCCCTATTTAGTGTCGTAATAGCAAAAGAGATACCTCAGTTTGGGTTGCTAAGTTGCTTATTCACCTCTATTGGTTGAATGCAGTAGTTTTTTCTCCAACTCCACGACCAGAAACAGTATCAGGCCTACTACCAGTATTTTTCCCCAGTCAGCGAGATCAAGCGCATGGGTGTGAAAAAACAGCTGCATAATCGGCAGATAGGTAAATAGAAGTTGAAACGCCATGACCGTGGCGATCGCATAGAGCGCATAACGGTTACCTAATAACCCCTCTCTACTCAGTACTGAGCGGGTGAGATAGCGTGAGTTGAGGAGATAGAACACCTCTAGTACCACCAAGGTATTGACCGCAATGGTGCGGGCGGTATCGATATCAGTGCCGTTGCTACGCTCCCAAAGGAATAGCCCGAAGGTGGCGCTGACCATTAGCAGGGATACAAAGATAATCCGCCAGATCATAAAGGGCGATAGTATCGGACTGCGAGTATTACGGGGTGGTCGCAGCATCACGCCTGGTTCGGTTGATTCAAATGTTAGCGATAGGGCGAGTGTCACCGCAGTGATCATATTCACCCAAAGAATCTGAGCGGGCGTTACCGGCAGCATTGTACCGAACGCGATAGCAGCGATCACCGTGAGCGCTTCACCGCCATTAGTGGGTAGGATAAAAAGAATCGATTTTTTAATGTTATCGAAAACTGTCCGGCCCTCTTCGACGGCATAGGTAATGGAGGCGAAGTTATCATCCGCCAAAACCATCTCCGAAGCCTCTTTTGCCGCTTCAGTGCCCTTTATTCCCATCGCGGTACCCACGTCGGCGCGTTTTAACGCAGGGGCATCGTTGACACCGTCACCGGTCATAGCGACAACATGCTGGCAGGCTTGCAGGGCTTGGACAATGCGTAGCTTGTGTTCAGGGCTAGAGCGGGCAAATACATCGACCTGTTCTACCCGTGCCTGAAGCTGACTATCACTCAATTGTTCGACTTCGTTGCCGGTCATCGCGCGGGGGTTATCGGTAATGCCCATCTGCCGAGCGATCGCAGAGGCGGTAGCAATATGATCACCCGTGATCATTTTGACTTTGATACCCGCGCGGTGACATTCGGCGACAGCCTGAATAGCTTCTTCACGGGGGGGATCAATAATGCCAACGAGACCGAGCATCACCAGCCCTTTGCTAACATCATCGAAATGGAGGATGCGATGGTTTTCATCAACGGGGAGCATCGCCAATGCCAAGGTTCTTTTACCTTGATTGGCGATCTGTTCCTGCTGGCGGCTCCAGTATTCGCTATCTAACGTATCTTCTCGACCATTGCTCATCTGCCACTGGCAACGGGGTAAAATGGCTTCGATAGCGCCTTTGATATAGATAACCCCATTACCATTGTGATCATGGTGTAGGGTGGCCATAAAACGATGCTCTGACTCGAATGGAATCAGATCATCGCGGGGCATTTCTGACTGCAGTTCGGTAATATCAAGACCGGATTTTGCCCCCAGAACTAAGAGTGCACCTTCGGTGGGGTCACCTTCGATGATCCACTCATCTCCTTTTTGACGCAACTGTGCCTCGTTGCAGAGTATGCTGGCGCGACATAATTGTTGCAGTTCGACTAGGTTGCTGAGGTTAAGATCCCGATGGTTGCAAGTGAAGGTGCCATGGGGATTATAGCCAGCGCCGCTGATCTCAGCGTTGCAACAGGCGGATACCACGGAGGTCACGGTCATCTCATTACGGGTTAGGGTACCGGTTTTATCTGAACAGATAACCGATACTGAACCCAATGTCTCTACCGCGGGCAGGCGACGAATAATGGCGCGCCGGTTAGCCATCCGTTGTACTCCGATGGCCAGTGCAATGGTGATAACGGCAGGTAAGCCTTCTGGAATGGCGGCAACGGCCAAACCGACCGCCGCCAGAAACATATCTTCCAGCGCATAGCCTCTTACCCAAGAGCCAAACAGCATGGTGGCTAGCGCGATCAGTAGGATCGAGCCGGTTAGCCAACGCGCAAAACTGTCTAATTGGCGGGTTAATGGGGTGGTTAGGGGGGAGACATCGGCTAATAGGGTGCTGATGCGGCCGATCTCGGTGTTTGCTCCGGTGGCCACCACGGTGCCGGTACCTTGACCATAGGTGACTAGGGTGCCAGAAAAAGCGATATTGGTACGGTCGCCAAGGTCGGCATTAGGGGCTACCGGTTGTGTTTGCTTGAGCACCGGAACAGATTCGCCGGTGAGTAACGCTTCTTCAATATTTAACTCTTTGACTTTATGTAGATGCAGGTCAGCGGGCACCCGATCACCCGATTGAATAAAGACAATATCACCGGGTACTAACGCTTCGGCGGGCACCTCTTGTCGATGCCCGTCACGAATCACTACGGCTTGTTGTGAGAGCATATTGCGCACGGCATCAATCGCTTTCTCGGCTTTACCTTCCTGTATAAAGCCAACCAGCGAGTTAATGAGAACAACGGCAATAATAACCCCAGAATCGATACTATGGCCCAGTAGGGCGGTGACGACGGCGGCGACCAGCAGCACATAGATCAATACGTTATGAAATTGAGCTAATAAACGCATCAAGCCGTTACGGCGTTTAGCGGGGGGAAGTTGATTTGCACCATACTGACGCTGGCGTTGAGCCGCTTCTGCTGCACTTAGCCCTTGAGGGGATGTTTGTAGGTGGTCGTTGATCTGCTGTGCATTACAGGTATGCCACACAGGGGCTTCGCTTGTCTCGTTTGCGGTGTGCAATGTCCGGTCTTTGCTGTGAGAATCCATGATATTCACCTTCCGTTGAAAGCATGGCTCTAGCGTAGCAGAAACCGAGGGTTGGTCTCGGTATTCAGATCAAGGTTTGGTGCTGAAAAATGGTTGGATGATTTTGTGTCGAGAGGTGACAGGCTTGAGAGGCGTTTGATATCAAGCCTGATCTGTCTATCTTATCTGTAGTGGACGGTTACTCGCCTGCATCAATCCAGTGAAGTGCCTGTAAAAACTGAGTATCTTTAAAATGTTTGGTTTCGCCTCTGATAAAGAGTGCGCCGAGTTTTACTGCCCAATCGAGCCATTCGCCGCCGCCAACGACCGCTAAACGGATAAAATCACGGTTGTGCTGTAATCCTAGTTTAGTGTCTTCCCACATTGCACCGACTTCCCAGCCTGTAAATTCGTGATCTAGATAGATCAAGCAGCGTACACCACCGTGGGTAGATACCTTTTCTTCTAATAAAGGTAAAAAGGTATCCTGATAGTCGGCCGTGGTGAGTTTCCCTGTGGCTTGAAGCACCATGATATCACCGGCTGTTTCTGGCAGAATGTGAAGCATTGTTATTTCCTTTAACAAGAGAGATTAAATAGGTTGTAGTGTATCGATGTCGATATAAGAGTCAAAAAGATTTATTAACGTCAGTATAGCCGACCGGACAGGTATTGATGATGAAATATTGTATGGCATTTTTGTGTCTTTTGAGTCTCAGTGGCTGCGGTACTCAGTCATATTATGATGATCCTATCATCACGGATGGCAGCGATCCCGTGCTGGACGAAAGATCAGAGGATATGGCGGTGAGGCAGCAGCTGCTGCAGCACTATCAGGCGTGGCAAGGGGTTCCTTACCGATTGGGTGGCACCGATAAAAGCGGTGTGGATTGCTCCAGCTTTACGCAGCAGGCTTTTCAGCAGCAGTTTGGTATCACGCTACCGCGAACCACTGCCGATCAAGCCTTTGTGGGTATGCAGGTCGCAAACAGATCGTTACAGCCCGGTGATCTACTGTTTTACCGCTCCCGCTTTAAAGTGCGACATGTGGGTATATATGTGGGGCGCGGGGAGTTTCTTCATGCATCCACAAGTCGAGGGGTGATGATTTCCAAAGTGGATAATCCCTATTGGCGCAAGTACTTTTGGCAGGCGCGACGCCTAGATTACTAAGTCGTTGAATTTAAGCTTACCTTTTATCAGGGATTTGGCTGTAAAGGCAGGGTTCTGATTGTTGCTCGGGTTCATTCTGGTATAGTGTCACGCCTTTTATTGAATTTTAAATCATAGAGTTATCATGAGCTATTTGCCGGTTGAGCAATACAAAAGAGCCTGGATTTTCCGGCATAAAGACCTGCCTATCAGTGATGAGGATTTGGCACAGATTAAACCGCTGACTGAAGCGCGTGCTGAACAGGTGTGGACACAGCAGATTAGTACCCACTGTAACCATCCGAGTCTATTTAATGCGGATGATTGGGCGAGTAAATCGCAAACCTGGTTGGAGACGGATCACTGGCAACAGCGTTGGGAGTCCGATGAGTCCGCTTTGCCTGATATTCTCGCTGAGCACCTACAGTGGGATGATGCCACGGTTGTATGGTTTTGTTACAGCAGTGAGCATGTGATTGAAACCACTTGGGAAATATTTCGCCGTCACTGGAAAAATTTTCTCTTCTTTGATGATGGTCCCATCCTGATTGGTCGTAAGCGTAAGCAGGTCGTACAGTTCCATCAAACAGGCAACTACCGTATCGGTAATCGAAAGTAAGCCGGTCACATCTATATTGCATATCTTTTTAAACCCTTGCTAAGGATAGTGAGTTTCAGGGATGGATTTCTGTTGTCGTGGTAAAGAATACTTATGTCCCTGCGCGTTTCGGTTGCACTCTGTGTGTGGCTATTGTCTGCCTGTGTGGTTGCTGATTCAGGACCTTCTTTTAGTAAATCAAAACGTCTTCTTGCAAAGATGTATCAGGAACATCCGGTTAGTTTTTATTGTGGTTGTGACTATAAAACGGCGGGTAAAAAATTGGTGCCCGACTGGAATAGCTGTGGCTATACGCCGCGTAAGAATGCCAACAGGGCCGGTCGCATCGAATGGGAACATGTCGTGCCGGCGTGGGCGTTTGGTCATCAGATGCAATGTTGGCAAGAGGGTGGGCGTAAAGCCTGTAAGCGGATCGACGGCTTTAAGCGTATGGAATCGGATCTGCACAATCTCGTGCCGGCGATCGGTGAAGTGAATGGTGATCGTTCTAATTATAGTTTCGCTCAATTAGAAGGGGAGTCTAGGATGTACGGTCGTTGTGATATGGAAGTGAACTTTAAGGGTCGCAAAGTCGAGCCGCCGTCAAATCGACAAGGGGACATTGCCCGTACCTATTTCTATATGCGCCAACAGTATGGTTTAAGAATCAGCTCGAAACAGGAAAAACTGTTTACCGTCTGGAATGCTAGGGATCCGGTTGATAGCTGGGAACTGAAACGAAATGAACTGATCACCGCATTGCAGGGTAACAGTAACCCCTATATTACATCGCCACTAAACGGAGCTAATGAGATAACGAAAGTAAACAATGAGAATGCGATAGCCCCTAAGGGCGTCGACATGGATTCTCTGATGCAACATGTTTTGACCAAGCTTAGAGAGTTGTAGCGTCGCGGGTTCTGGGTTACTAGGTCTAGTGTTCTGAGCCTTTTATTTGGCTTTAATATTAAGATTCACAATCCCTCAGAGCTGGGCGATAAATTGATTAAAGGTCTTTAACCAGAGTGGCTTTTGCCGAGGTATCTGATGATAAAACCCTACTACCGCACAGTGTTTATTTATCTACTGTTTGCGTCTCTTTGGATCTATTTTTCAGATTCCATTGTCGCCATTTTATTTCGCTCAACGGATGCCATTATTTTGGCGCAAAGCCTTAAAGGGTTTGCTTTTGTTGGCTGTACTTCGATCTTATTACTATTGTTGGTGCGCTCGGATCTGCGGCGGATTGAACAGGTAAATCATAAGCTGCGAAAAAGTTATGATCAGACCTTGCAAGGCTGGGTGCAGGTGATGGATATTCGGCACAATGAAACGGGTGTGCATAGCCTGCGGGTAACCAGGATGACGGTTAAACTCGCCAGCCTAATGGGTCTCGCTGGCGATGATTTAACCCATATTGCACGGGGGGCATTGATGCATGATACCGGTAAGGTTGGCATTCCCGATGCGGTATTGATTAAGCCTGGGCGTCTTGACGCCAATGAGCTAAAGATTATGCAGCAGCATCCAGTGATCGCTCGAGATTTAATGCAAGATATCGAGTTTCTTAAACCCTCTATTGATATTCCTTATAGCCATCATGAACGTTGGGATGGTAGCGGTTATCCTGAAGGGCTTAAAGGGGCGGCTATTCCCATGGCGGCTAGGCTGTTTGCGGTGATTGATGTGTATGATGCACTGCTTGAAGAGCGGGTATATAAAAAGGCCTGGCCTGAGGATAAAGCGGTTCGTTATATTGATGAGCAGGCGGGTATTTTGTTTGATCCACAGGTGGTTAAGCTGTTTCTAGATCATTATCAAGAGATTAAAGTAGCGGCGAATCAACCCTCTCTATTTTGATGCAATTTTTATCATGAGTACTTCACTCGTTGTCACCGCCAGCGGTGACAATTGATTGTTCGCAGAGTAAGTTCGGTATCGCTCAGATCTTACTCTGCTCCTCAGTCAAACGAAGTCAGGGACAGAGGATCAAAATTGTTGTGCCACTGTTCGAACTGCTCGGATGTCATTGCGCTGGCATAGAAAAATCCCTGACTATAGTCGCAATTAGCTTGCTGCATTAATTGATGCTGTTCTTGGGTTTCAATTCCTTCGGCGATCACCTTTAAACCCAGTGTATGGGCCATGACGATGATCGCATTACAGAGGGTTAGGTCTTCCGATGTCGAATGTAGATTGCGGATAAGGGTTCGATCTATTTTCAGATAGTCTATATCCATTCGGCTCAGGTGGGTGAGTGATGAGAAGCTGGTTCCAAAATCATCCAATCCGATCTGAATATTCGCCTCCCGTAACTGATCTATCTTGTACTGGGTTTCGGCGGACGATTCCATCAGCAGGCTTTCGCTGATTTCAACACTGATGGATGTCGGTTCAATACCCATATTTTGGGCTATCTTTATCCAGCGTTCATGTGCACTGTCACCCTCTTTGGTTTCAAAGTGTGCCTCTGAGGCGTTAATACAGATTTGCAGCTGAGGGTTAAGCTGACGACGCCACTCTTTAGCCTGTTGTAGTGCCGTTCGGAAAATCCAGTCGCCTATCTCTTGGATGATGCCACTTTGTTCCGCTAGCTGAATAAACTGATGGGGAAACATGAGACCCTTTTGCGGGTGGTTCCAGCGAATTAATGCTTCCGCTTTTATCACCGACATATCCTGCAGTGAGATAACCGGTTGATAGTACAGCTGAAATTGTCCCTTTTTAATGGCGAGCCGCAGGTCTTTGATGAGATGCGTGTGCTTGAGTGACATGGTTTGCATACTGGGGGTGAATAGCTTGAGCCTGCCGCGTCCGGCTTCTTTGGCTGAATACATTGCCTGATCGGCCATTTTGATGAGCTGTTCAGCCGTTTTGCTGTCTTGCGGGTAAAGGGCTGCGCCAATGCTGGCGGAGATATGGCGTAATTGATGATCCAGCTTAAAAGGTTGTTTCAGTACGCTGAGTATTTTGTCACCGACCTGCTTCACCTGAGCTGAGTTTTCAATCTGCGGCAAAATAAGCGTGAATTCATCGCCACCGAGCCGGCAGATCGTATCGCTACTGCGAATAAGGTCGGTAAACCGGGCAGCGACCTCAATCAGTAGTTGATCGCCAATACCGTGTCCGAGCGTATCATTGATTTGTTTAAAGTGATCTAAATCTAAAAATAGTAGTGCAAGCTTTGTTTTCGAGCGGGCGGCGAGACGAATTTCCTGAGTCAGACGCTCCATAAACATTCGTCGGTTTGGAAGATTGGTTAATGGGTCGAAGTTGGCCTGCTTCCAAATCAGCTCTTCGGTACGCTTCTTTTCAGTGATGTCGGCGAAGGTGACGATGCGTTGATAGACTGATTTATCTTCGTTGAGCAGGGTGTTAATGCTTACCTGAGCGATATAGATAGATCCATTTTTATGACGATACCAGATGTCACCGGTCCATTTGCCGGTTTGATTTAAGCTGTCGAGCACGGCTTCATAGAAAGGTCTCTTATGAGCCCCTGAATGGAGTAGAGTGTGGGGCTGGCCTATCGCCTCTTTCGCGGTATAGCCGGTGATCTGGGTGAAGGCATTATTGACTTTGATGATGTTGTTTTGCGCATCGATGATCATAATGCCATCGTTACCTTCAAAGGCCGCCGCCGCAAGACGCATCTGTTCGGTTTGTTTCTGTTGTTCAAAATTCATATGGGTGCCTGCGATCACCAGCGGCTGGTTAGTCTCGCTAAAGCGGATCGGTTTACCGCGGCTTTTTATCCAGAGCCAGTTGTTATCGCGGGTGAGTAAGCGGAACTGCATTTCTGCCGAATGATTGTTGAGCAGTTGAGGGATAAAGACGTCGAAAAAGTGGGCCTGATCGTCGGGGTGCATTAACTTACGCAGCAGGATTGTGTCGAGTTGAAAGGCTTGATCCTTATAACCGATCATCTGATAGCACTGATTGTCCCAGTGAACGGAGTTATCCGACAGATTCCAGCTCCAGAGACCCGTTTGGGTCGCTTCTAGGGTTAGCCTGTAGCGCTCTTCTGATTCTTTGAGTGCCTGTTCATAACGGTTTTGATTGCGGTTGAGCTGGTTGAAGGCGCTTAATAATTGACCCACTTCATCATGACTATTGATCGCGAGATCTTGTTTTTGCAGCTTACCCTCCGCCATCTTTTGGATATCCCGGGCGGCATTGGTTAGCGGTATTAGCAGCTTTTTTAACAGGTAGGCGATGATACCCGCCATCAATAAACTGGTGATCAGGATGATCAGGATGATTTTTTCACTCAAACCATCGATGGTCTGCATCGCTTTGTGCAGTGGATAGTTACGAATCACAATCCAGCCCATATGATTTAATTTAGCGGAGGTGAAGATGACCGGCTCACCCTCGGTATCATGGGTGATCCCTGACGTGATACCTGCTTGTAGAAGTTCAATACAATCGCAGTGCTTCTTTTGTCGATAACTTTCCAGGGCAACGCCTTTATCGGTGTCGGTAACATAGATGTCCAAATTAGGATCGATGATCAGCGTTCGACCAGTGTCATTGAGGGTTGGTTGGGCGAGGTCTTTCAGCAGGTTATCCTGTGCCAGTAGGTTAACGCCGAAGATAAAGCCTAACACCTCGCCGGAAGCCGAGAGTATTGGCGTGTTGATAGCAAATAGCGGGCTTTTTAAACCTTTGCCCAACAGTGGTTCTGTAATAACGGTGGTTTTTAGTTGCCGCGTTTTTTGTAAATGATTTCGATCGGAATAATCTAAGCCAATGCGGTTGGGTACGGTTGGGTAGTCGGCTAACGATATGCCTTGGCTGTTGGTGACGACAACCCCTCCACTGAATAGGCTTTGTAGGTGAGTATCGAATTTGAGCGCTTGTTGAATACGCTCATTAGAATAAAGCGAATCTTTCGAGTGGAGTGTTTCTGCGAATGCTTCGAGATAGTCGATGCGCGTTTGTAACGCTGAATCCATCTGTTTGACGACCATATCGACCATTACCTGCTGTTGTTCTATCAGCAGCTTGGTTGAGTCATTTTGTAGATAGCGGAAAACCAGCAGTGTCACAGTAATCGTGGAGAACAGAAATCCAGCGAGTGTTAATAGTAAGACTCGGTTATGCAGCGATGTCGGCGAAAAACGGCTAAAAACCATTTATGCATATCCGTTATGTCGGTAAATGGAGAGAAATTGAAAACAAAATTGATGCCAATGGTTGGCTCTATATTTTGATAATGACTCCAGCTTAGACCAGAAAAGCAAAAGTTAAAGGTTTTAATCCGCTTAAAAGAGATCTGTTTAGCCCATTCTGTGCGCGCACTAGGTTAAAAAAGGTTGTCTGTTGAATCAGGTTTAATATGTTTAACCGAGTAGGGTTAGGGTATGCTTTGCGCCTCTTTTATCTAATGTTATGCCCGTTTGGATTTTATTGATGTTGCGATTTTTTGAACGTTTGACCAACCCCTTTCCTGAACCTGAACCCGGTCAGCCACCGAAGGGGCTGTATGCCTTTTGCCGCTACTATATGCGGGGAATGGAGTGGCCATTGTTATTAATGGCACTGTGCTCAGCTATCTTGGCGATACTCGAAGTCTCGTTATTTGGTTTTTTAGGGCAGTTGGTTGATTGGCTTAGCACGAAACAGCCGGAGACCTTTTGGCAGGAAGAGGGTGATACCTTAACGTTGGTTGGGGTTCTACTCTTGATCGGCTTGCCACTGCTGGTAGCGCTGCATTCGGTGATCGTGCATCAAGTGTTACTGGGCAACTTCCCCATGTCGATTCGTTGGTTGGCCCACCGTTATCTGTTGCGTCAGAGTTTATCGTTTTATCAGAATGATTTTGCCGGGCGTATCGCCACCAAAGTGATGCAAACCTCCTTAGCCGTGCGTGAAGCGGTGATGAAGTTACTCGATGTGTTGGTATATATCGCAGTATATTTTCTGTCGATGCTGGTGTTGGTGGCGCAGTCCGATATCCGGTTAATGCTGCCATTGGTCGCCTGGCTGATCGGGTATAGCCTGCTGATGTGGTATTTCGTGCCGCGTTTGCGGGATGTGTCGGCCGTTCAGGCGGACGCCCGTTCCTCCATGACTGGACGGATCGTGGATAGCTATACCAATATCGCCACGGTCAAATTGTTTTCCCACAGCCAGCGTGAATCGGACTATGCCCGAGAGAGCATGGATGGTTTTCTGGATACGGTCTATCGACAGATGCGACTGGCCACGGGACTTAATGTCTTGGTCCAGTGTTTAAACTATCTCTTGGTGTTTGTTATAACGGCGGTGGCGATCTACCTTTGGAGCTTTAGTTTGGTGAGTGTTGGGGCGATTGCGATCGCTATCAGCTTGGCGCTACGGCTTAACGGTATGTCACAGTGGATTATGTGGGAAATAAGCACACTGTTTGAAAATATCGGTACCGTTAATGATGGTATGAATACTCTAGCGCAGCCGTTGGAGGTGACGGATCAGGTGGATGCAAAACCGTTAAAGATAACGGCGGGAGCGATTCATTTTAATGACGTATCCTTCCATTATGATAAGAGTGAAGGGGTGATTGAGAACCTTAACCTATCGATAAAACCGGGTGAGAAAGTCGGCTTGGTGGGCCGTTCCGGGGCTGGTAAGTCAACCTTGGTGAATTTGCTGCTACGTTTCCATGATTTGGCCGCCGGTCAGTTATTGATTGATGGGCAAGATATTCGTCAGGTGCAGCAAGAAAGTTTACGTCATCAAATCGGCATGGTCACTCAGGATACTTCGTTACTGCATCGTAGTGTGCGCGACAATATTTTATATGGCCATCCGGATGCGACCGATGAACAGATGATCGCCGCAGCGAAACGGGCTGAGGCCCATGAATTTATTCTCGGCTTAAGTGATCCCGAAGGGCGTACCGGCTATGATGCGCAGGTGGGCGAGCGGGGCGTTAAACTCTCCGGCGGACAGCGCCAGCGAGTGGCCATTGCACGGGTCATTCTTAAGAATGCGCCTATTTTGATTTTGGATGAAGCTACATCGGCGCTGGATTCAGAGGTTGAGGCTGATATTCAGCGCGGACTATCTAACGTGATGCAGGGTAAAACGGTGATTGCGATTGCCCACCGATTATCAACGATTGCCGCGATGGATCGATTGATCGTGCTGGACCAGGGACGGATCATCGAGCAGGGCAGTCATCAGGAACTTGTGGACAAAGGAGGGGTGTATGCCCAACTCTGGACCCACCAATCGGGTGGCTTTATCGGTATGAATACTGATTGATCGATGGAATAAAGCTGTACTGAACATCGTGCAGATGAAGGCTGAAGTTAGAACTGAGGTTAGAGTAGGAGAATTCTGATGCATGTAATTTCATGGTGGTCGCTTGCCTGGTGTGCGATGCCTGTGGTGCTTATTGCGATTGTTTATGCGCGCTGGTCAGGTAAAGCCTCAGAAGTGTTGCTGTCAGCTGCTCGTATGACACTGCAGTTGGTGGCGGTCGGCTATGTGCTGGTGGCGCTATTTAACAATCCCTCGCCTTGGATTACGGTAACGGTTTTAACCCTGATGGTGGGTATTGCTAGCTGGATCGCATTACGTCCGGTCGACCATCAACGTAACTATCTTAAGCCGACGTTGATTGCGTTGGCCTGCTCAGCAGGATTGCATCTATTTATCTCCTTGGTATTAGTGATTGGGGTTGAGGTTTGGTATGAGCCGCGGGTGGTGATACCGCTGGCGGGTATGTATTTTGCCAATACCATGAATGCGATCAGTCTTGCCGCTGAACGCTATCATTCTGAACTGAAAGAGGGTAAGCCCGAAGCCAAAGCCCGACTTACGGCGTTTCAGGCGGCGATGATTCCGCAGATTAATAGTTTGTTGGCGGTTGGTTTAGTCTCGTTGCCGGGGATGATGACCGGACAAATTTTATCCGGTGTGTCGCCACTGATCGCGGTGCGTTATCAAATTATGATTATGACCATGGTGCTCGGCAGTGGTGGCTGTGGCGCAGCATTACTGCTTTGGCAGCTGGGGCGAGCGTATGGCAAAAATAACCTAGAAAACAAAACTGATATCTCGCAGTAGAGGAACGCTTCATGAATGTACGATTACATCTATCGACAATTCTGTACACAACGTTTGCCCTGCTGGCTTTTGCTGGGAATTCGGTTTTATGTCGTTTAGCCCTCGGTGAAGAGGGACTCGATGCCGGCAGCTTTACGTTGATTCGGCTGTTTTCCGGCATTATCGTGCTATTACTGCTGTGGTATCTCACCCAGGGGCGTCGAGCAGCATCCGATAGTGAACATACGCAAGGAAGCTGGTTCGCAGCGATCATGTTATTTATCTACGCCCTTGGGTTTTCCTATGCCTATATCAGTTTAGATACCGGCACAGGCGCCTTAATTCTATTTGGCGCGGTGCAGATTACGATGGTGTTGGTGAGCATCTTTCGCGGTACTCGGCTGTTGGGCGTAGAATGGCTAGGGTTGGTTTTAGCCTTTTTTGGTTTTGTTTATCTGATGCTGCCGGTGCTCAATACACCGTCGCTGTGGGGCTTTATTATTATGACGCTCGCAGGGGTTGCGTGGGGTGTTTACACTCTGATCGGCCGAGGATCGGTTAACCCTCTGGCGGATACCCATTACAATTTTTTGAAAACCTTTCCGCTGATGATAGTGACACTCATTATTCTCTTATTGTTAGGCGATATATCGTTGTCTGTCGATGGCGTATGGCTAGCGATTGTCTCCGGCGGTGTGGCATCGGGGATTGGTTATGCCGTTTGGTATCGTGCTTTACGCGGGCTCTCTGCGGTACAGGCGGCGGCGTTGCAACTGTTGGTGCCAGTAATCGCCGCAGTGGGCGGTGTTTTGTTCGCCGATGAGATGATCACCCTGCGTTTGATGATCTCTGGGCTGCTGGTGTTAGGGGGGATTCTGTTAATTGTTGTGGGGCGCTACTACCAATTACAACGCCTGCAACGTCAGCTATAGAGCTATAGTCTGCTTGCTTGCATAGATGGCTGACTAGGCTAGCGCTGCTAACCCGCGTATAACGGCATTAAAAATGTATTCAGTGCCTAAACGGTGATCAAAGATGATAGCTCTTTGGCTAAAAATATTTAACCTAAGCTGATTTAGTGTAATTAATATAGATGTGTGATGGAGTTTTCCTGATGATTGATGGCCAACTGTTTCTGGCGTTTTTGATTGCTATTACGTTATTAACGATAGCCCCAGGCGTCGATACCATGGTAACGATTCGTAATAGCGCTCGTGGTGGTTGGCAAGATGGTTTTGCCACCAGTACTGGCATCTGCCTTGGATTATTTCTGCATGCCACGGTATCAGCATTGGGTATCTCGGTGATTTTGTTGCAATCGGCGAATGCGTTTCATGTTTTAAAGCTGATCGGCGCCTGTTATCTGATCTGGCTAGGTCTCAGTAGTCTGCGAGGCGTTTTAAAAGGGGAGAGTCTATTTACGCTGCCAGAGGGCGGCGCACGACCCTTTCTGTTGTGGCGCTCTTTGCGCGAAGGGTTTCTCTCCAACGCTCTAAATCCTAAAACGGCGCTTTTTTATATGGCCTTCTTACCTCAGTTTATCGACCCAACGGGTTCAGCGTTAATGCAGTCGCTTTTTTTGGCGGCGATCCATTTTGTGATTGCGATGCTGTGGCAGTGCGGGTTAGCGTTGGCGGTTAATGGTGCTCGGCGTTGGTTACAGAATAAAGTCGTGGGTCATAGTGTTAATACGGTCAGTGGCACCGTGTTGATCTACCTAGGTGCGCGTTTAGCGCTGACGGAGGATTGATAATGCGTTTAGAACAGCTTTTAGATATTAAATTACCCCTGATTCAGGCACCGATGGCTGGCGCTCAGGGTGCTGCTTTGGCCATTGCGGTCAGTAACGCTGGTGGGCTTGGCTCGCTGCCCTGTGCCATGTTAACACCCGCACAGCTGCGAGCTGAGCTGGCGGTGATTCGGGCGGCAACGGATAAACCGATCAATCTCAATTTTTTCACGCACACTTCACCAGCACCGGATTTAGCTCAGGAGCAACGGTGGCGCCAGCAGTTGCAACCCTATTATCAGGCGTATGGATTGGATGCCGATGCGATTCCGGCGGCACCGGCTCGGCATCCGTTTAATCATGAGATGGCGGATGTGATCGAAGAATTTCGTCCTGAGGTGGTGAGTTTCCATTTCGGTCTGCCCGACGCCGTATTGCTCAAACGTGTGCGAGAGAGTGGCAGTAAAGTAGTGTCCAGTGCCACCACCGTGGCCGAAGCGGTGTGGTTAGAGCAGCAGGGGGTTGATGCGATTATTGCACAGGGCGTCGAAGCCGGTGGGCATCGGGGTTTCTTTCTTGATCGAGATCTGAATACTCAGTTGGGTACCATGGCACTGTTACCTCAGATTTTAGCGGTGACTGAGTTGCCGGTAATCGCAGCTGGCGGTATTGCCGATAACGCCGGTATTCGTGGTGCTTTAGCGATGGGCGCCGCGGGTGTGCAACTGGGTACAGCCTTTTTACTCTGCGATGAATCGCGCATCAGTGAGATTCATCGACAAGCGTTAGCACAGCTAAATGCTCCCACCGCATTGACCAATATATTTACAGGAGGGCCGGCCCGTGGTCTCGTGAATCGGGTTATGCAGGAGCTTGGTCCCATTGCATCACAAGCGCCTGAATTTCCATTGGCGGGTGGTGCGATTGCCCCTTTAAGGCAAGCCGCTGAACAGCAAGGCTTGGGAGATTTTACACCGTTATGGAGTGGTCAAAATCGCCGTGGCTGTCGCGCTGTTAGCGCTGCTGTACTCATCCAAGGGCTTTTTGAATAATGGGGTGATACGTCATCCCGAACAGATAAAGTTTATCTCAGGGGTTGATATCTTCGGACTCACCCCCAAATTAAAAAAATACACTAATCTGGGCCTCTGTCAGCTGTGCTGTTCATGTCTACACCTACTGAGGTCTGAACGATGCAGATAGCCGACAACAAAATTGTCCTAATTCACTACACCCTATCTAACCTAGATGATGAGGTCATGGATTCCTCTGTCGGCGCGGAGCCTTTGGCCTATCTGCACGGCACTGGAAATATTGTACCTGGACTGGAAAAAGCCTTGGCCGGTAAGAAAGCTGGCGATCAGGTAAAAGTTGAAGTATCTCCTGAAGAGGGTTACGGCGAACTCAATCCTGAACTGATTCAGGAAGTCGAGCGCGCTGCTTTTGATGGCGTTGATAATATCGAAGTGGGTATGCGTTTTATGGCGCAAACCTCTTGGGGCCAACAACCTGTGGTTGTTACTGCGGTAACTGAAGAGAACGTCATTGTTGATGGTAACCATCCATTGGCTGATCAGACACTGAAATTTGATGTTGAAGTGGTTGAAGTACGTGATGCCACTGCTGAAGAGATGGAGCATGGCCATGCTCATGGTGACGGCGGTCATCAACACTAATCTCTGTAGCAACATATAATCTTTTCAAAAAGGCGCTTAGCGCCTTTTTTATTGGGTCTGATTTTGGGTACTCTTACTGACGTTTGCAGAGTTATCAGATCTAACTACCGATATAATAAGCATTGTTTTCATTTCAGCGTTGTCGATATTCAGGCTTTGAGCTGTTGAGCCCTGTGCCTTGCATGCAGATACAACAATACCAAACGCTGGGTCGATTGATTAAACACAGCATTTAATAGTAAACGGTTGGATGTTATTCACCGTCGTCATAAGTTGGAGTGCCAATGAGAGATCAGATTGAAGCGGCCATCAAAGAGGTGTCCAGTGTTCTCTACGGTAAAGAGGAGGCGATAAAGCTGGCATTAACCTGCCTCTTTAGTCAGGGGCACTTGTTGATTGAAGATCTACCGGGAATGGGGAAAACAACCCTCGCACATGCGTTGGCGAAGGTGCTGGGGTTAGACTATCAGCGCTTGCAGTTTACCAGTGATATGTTGCCAGCGGATATTCTTGGCGTGAGTATTTTTGATCCGGCTCAAAGCCAGTTTGAATTTCATCCCGGACCTGTGTTTACTCAGTTATTGCTGGCCGATGAGGTCAACCGTACCACGCCTAAAACGCAATCGGCACTGCTCGAAGCGATGGAGGAGGGGCGTGTGAGTCTCGATGGTCAGACACATCAGTTGCCTACGCCATTCTTTGTGATCGCGACCCAAAACCCCATTACCCAGCAGGGTACATTTCCGCTGCCTGAATCTCAGTTAGATCGTTTTCTGATGCGGATTGAACTCGGCTATCCCGATGCAAAGGCTGAGCGAGAACTTCTAAAAGGTGGAGACCCTCGGCAGCGCCTCGAGTCCATGGGGACGGTTATTTCGCCGAGCCAACTGCAGGCAATCTCGCGTGCCTGCACTGAGGTTAAGGTATCAGACAGTCTGTTGGATTATCTGCAACGATTGATTGCTCACAGTCGTCAGGCGCCTGAATTCAGTTTTGGTATCTCACCGCGGGGGGCACTGGCATTGCTGCGCGCCTGTCGTAGTTGGGCTTATATACAGGGGCGGGATTACGTTATTCCTGAAGATCTACAGCAGTTATTAGGCCCTGTTACCGGTCATCGTTTGCGGGCATCTGAGGATATCGGATTGACGGCTAATGGATTGGTTCAGCAACTATTGAACCGAGTGGATGTTGTGGCCTAATTGTTTACTTAGGGTTCTTTTTTGACGTTCTAGCAGAGGCCTCGATGATCGGATCGATACGACAACGGCTATCACGTGCCGTGTTTGAGTGGAGCTTACGGCGCAGCCCTCGGTTAAAAAAGCTGACGCTGAGCCAGCGGCGTATCTATATCATGCCGTCACGCAGCGGATTTATGTTTCTGTTGCTGTTATTGGTAATGCTGGTATTGGCGATTAACTTTCAAAATAACTTGATGTTTGCCGTCACCTTTCTGTTGGCCAGCCTCTTTGTTGTGACGATTCTCCATACCTATGCCAACTTATCGGGGTTAACGATTGAGTTCCTTCGTGGGCATCCCTGTTTTGAGGGTGAGCAGGCCGCTTTTGATCTGCTATTAACGCCGCAGCAGCGCCAGTATGAAAGTATTCAGCTGCGCCTGGGGCAGGAATCTGGTTGCGCTGTCGATTTATTAGATGATCAGCCGGTGAGTCTGACGCTGTACCAGACACCCCCTCGGCGAGGCATGTTTCAGGCCGGACCGTTGTTGATCGAAACCTATTATCCATTGGGTTTATTTCGTGCCTGGACTTGGCTGCAGGTGGATCTTTCCATGCCGGTGTATCCACGGCCGGTGAAAGGGGGGCAGTTAGCCGATCTGAATACGGTTGGCAGTGGTGAACAATCATCTACCGATCAGAGCGAACGTTCCGGCGGCGAAGAGTTTGCTGGTTTAGTCACCTATGAACCGGGGATGTCGCTAAAACGGGTCGCTTGGAAACATTATGCTCGGGGGCAGGGAATGCATGCCAAAGAGTATGTCGAACTGAGGGATCATCAACGTTGGTTAAGCTGGGAGCTTTGGCCAGAGCTGAATCCCGAGGCGCGCTTGTCACGGCTGACTTGGTGGTTACTGCAGTTACATCAACAGGGTGAGGCCTATGGTTTGGATATTCCTGGCTGCCATATACAGCCCAATCAAGGTGAGTCTCATCGACTCAAGGTCTTGACTGCGTTAGCTTGTTTCGGTCTGGATGAAATGATAACTGCTGAGTCCGGTATAAAGCAGACAGCCAATTTACAGCCTAATACGGTACACGAATGATGAAACCGTTATTTCAGTTAACGCGTAGCAGTATGATCTGGTTGCTGGTAAGCATCTTAATGGTGATGGCCCCGTATATCAGTGTTGTGCCCAGTTGGTTATTTGTGCTGGCGATACTGGCGGTTGGTTGGCGCTTAATGGTTTACCGCGGACGCTGGAGTTTCCCCCATTGGAGTGTGCGTGTCGGGGTAATGCTGTTGGTCTTGGTTGGACTGTTGTTAGAGTTGCGGCAAGGTTCGGTGATGATCGTGACGGTAGGGTTGTTGATCGCCGCATTCGTGCTAAAACTGACAGAGATGTATCGTCGGCGGGATGCGTTGGTGATGTTGTATGTCGCTTTTCTGCTGATTGTTTGTAGTTTTCTTTTTTATCAGTCGATTCCGATGGCACTTTACAGTGTGTTATCGCTTATCGTGGTGACGGCATGTTTGAATACGGTATATCGCAGCCAACAGAATAACGATATTTGGCGACCGTTAAAGCGCTCTGCGGTGCTGTATCTGCAAGCTCTGCCGATGATGCTGATACTGTTTTTGATCTTTCCTCGTATCGGCCCGCTTTGGCAGGTGGATATGAATTCCGGGCAGAGTTTTACCGGTCTGTCTGATTCGATGTCACCGGGGGATGTTAGTCGCCTGACGCGCTCAGCCGAGATCGCGTTTAGAGCACGTTTTGATGATCAGTTACCGCCGGAACATCTGCGTTATTGGCGTGGACTGACCTATGACCAGTTTGATGGTCGGGCTTGGCGTCGCTCGGATGGGTTGATCGCACAGAGTCGAACCGATGCTAAGCCTAAACGGCAGGCTCTGAGTGGTTTGCCGTCGACTCAGACCTTTAGCTATCAGATAGTGATGGAGCCCACCGGTCAGCGTTGGCGCTATGGGCTTGATACGCCGCTACGTTATCCCGCCAAACTTCGTCAAATTGAGGATCTAACATTACAGGAAGCGCAGCCATTGATGCAGCGTACCCAATATTCGCTAGTGTCCCGTGTAGGGGCAGTACGTGAACCACTTTCCGATACTCAGGTTGCTCATTATTTACAGTTGCCGTCTGAGGGTAACCCTAAAACACGCCAATTAGCGCAACAGTGGGCTGACGAGCACTCTGATATTAAGGGCTTTACGGCACAGATGATGGGGTTCTTCGCGCGTGATTTCCGTTATACCCTCGAACCACCTTTGTTGCAGCAGAGCGACTCGGTCGATCAATTTTTGTTTCAGAGTCAACGGGGTTTCTGTGGTCATTTTGCCAGCGCAGGGGTGTTGTTGCTGCGAGCGGCGGGCATTCCTGCACGGGTGGTCGGTGGTTATCTTGGTGGGGAGTTGAATCCCGTCGATGACGTGCTAACGGTACGTCAATATGAAGCCCATGCCTGGTTGGAATACTGGGATAAAGGTGATTTAAGCTGGCATCGGCTTGATCCGACATCGGTGGTCGCTCCTCTTCGATTGGAGCAGTCCGCGGCACAACTCTTTAGCGATGAGCCCTCATTTCTAGCGGATGCGATGTTGATGCGTAATGGCTTCCTTAGCGGCGCCTTTTTAAAGCAGTTGAGACAGCGTTATGACGCGATAAACTATGACTGGCACCGTTGGGTGCTGAATTTTCATGAACGTCAATCTGGATTGTTACAAAGGTTGCTAGGGGATATCTCCGTGGTTAACTTATTGTTGCTGGTTATGCTGCCCGGTGCCTTGGTACTGTTGCTGGTGGCTTTCAATCTGTTGCGGCAGCGGGCGCCTAAAGATGACCTGTTGAAAGCCCTAGACAAGTTAGACCGCTGTTTAACGCCGGTTAATCTTCAACGCCGTCAAGGGGAAACCGTAGGGCAGTTCTTTGATCGTTTAACGCTAGCTTTTCCCGCATTGGCTGATGAGTTTGAGGCACTGTCCCGCTGTTATGAACGGATTAGCTATGCTGAAGATTCAAATCCCGCACTGCGGCAACAGTTCAAGAGTAGAATAGAGCGCTGTTGTCCGCTGATCGCTCAGAGCTAACTTTATTATGATCGAAGTTTATTATGATCGAAGCCCTCGTTTTAGAGGCCGCGGATATTCATGAATAGCGCTGCTGCTGATCTGGCGTTGGTAAGATCATCACATAATTTTTATTACAACGAACTAAGTCATGAGCCGATGAAGCAAGCAAATAACGCAACTAAACACTTACTTAAGTGCTTATCTAAGTACTTACCTAAGCACTTTTATCTGAACGTCGGTTTATGAGTATCTACCGATGAGCCTACCCACACGGTTGCCCGATTATACGCTGCGGCGCAGTGCTCGCCGCCGCACCATTGAGATTCAGGTACGCCCTGACAGCGTTCGAGTGTTGGCACCGACTCGGGTGTCGCGCGCGAGCATTGATCGCATGGTCGCTGAAAAAACAGAGTGGATCAATACTCGACAGCAAGCGTTGCGTCAGCGAGTGCCGATGATGTCTGCGCCGGTACCGCTCGACCAAGGCAGTGACTTACTCTGGCTAGGAGAGCGTCTTAGTCTTGAGGTGATTGCTAATCAGCCGACTACCCATGTTAGTCGCTGCGGAGACCGTCTTCAGCTGGCTCTTTCTAGCCGTATCAGGAAAGCACGGGCAGACGCGATCAGTGAGCAGTTGGAAGGTTGGTATCGGGCGCAAGCCTTCGACTATTTTCAGGCTCGGGTGCGTTTTTGGTGCGTTCATACGCGGCTCAGCCCCTCGGAAGTTCGGGTGCGCAGCTATCGGCGTAAGTGGGGCTGCTGTACCAGTCGTGGCGTGGTGAGTTTTAACTGGCTGTTGATTATGGCGCCGGTGCATATTATCGATTATGTGATTGTGCATGAGCTAAGCCACTTACTGCATATGAATCATTCTGCCGCTTTCTGGTCGACGGTGGCAAAATACTATCCGGATTATCGTGAGGCTAAAGCTTGGTTAAATAACCAAAGAGATCTGCATTGGCCACCCAGACAGCTGTCTGGTGAGTAAGCATCTGGTTAGCTTGGCTTAGCTTAGACAAGATAAGTTAACCGCTGTTTATCGTGCTTTCAGTTGTTCAATGGGGCTGTTATGAGCTGCGAGTTGGGTCAAGGCGCTATATTAGTCTTTAGTTATATATCCATCCAAATACCTGAAATGGGTAGTCTTTTTCTTTTAACCCTGTGTTATTTTGTTTAAATCAGGACTAAGGATATTTAATAATAATGATAAAAGAACGAGAAATGGATGAGTATGGCGCTCTATGATGCAGTAGAACGAAAGTTTTTTAATTCACTAACCCGCAAAATAGTGGGTAACGTGTTATTCCTATTAATACCGTCATTGCTGTTTATTGGCTTAAACGGGATTGGCTTGGGACAACTTGAGCAGACGGTCGTTAAGACCACTAACGATCCAGCGTTGCTAGCGCAACTCGATCGGTTGCAGCTGTTTAGTTGGTTGATTCTCGCCTTTTCACTGGCGGCAACCACCTTTACGATCTTCTTTATGCGGCATATCTTTTTACGGCCTATCCATAAGATGGTCGATATTCTGAGCAATATAAAAGATAAAGACGGCGATATCTCTGCCACCTTACCCGATATTACCCATGATGAAATTTCGGCCATGGCGAGCAGCTATAATGGCTTTTCGAATAGCCTGAAAAAGATTATCGCTGAAACCCGTAACCATAGTGTCAAGGTCGCGCTGAGTGCAACTCAGTTGAGCCAAGTGTTGCAAGAGGTGCATCAGTCGACCAGTGCACAGGAAGAACAAGCCCAGCATGTTCTGCACTCGAGTCAGGAATCCACCGCCGCGATACAAGAGGTGGCGGGTAATACCTTAAAAATATCTGAGTACACCCGCAATAATCTCGATGAGATCAAAAGCTCAAGCCATGAGCTTGAACAGGTGTTAGGGCAGGTGCGGAATATCTCTGAGTTAGCATCAGGGTTTCAACAAACGGTTGAGAAACTCAGTGCTAGTTCTGAAACCATCACCGAAATATTGTCGATGGTTAAACGCTTCTCTGATCAAACAAACCTACTGGCCCTCAATGCTTCTATTGAAGCGGCGAGAGCGGGGGAAGCCGGTCAAGGATTTGCCGTGGTGGCTGATGAAGTGCGTAATTTATCGCAACAGGTTCAAAACGCAACCTCAGAGATCGACCAGAATATCTCAGTAATGGCTGATCTAGTGAGTGATACCCGCAGTAATTCAGCGAATATTTTGGAATACACTCAGAATACTGAAGGTTTTATCAGTGATACCAGTGCTCAGTTCACCCGTTTGGTACGGGATTTTGAAGGGGTGAACAGTCAACTGACAACCATTAGCTCAACGCTCGATGAATTGACCTATACCAATAAAGAATCTCATTCACATGTCGAACGCATTGCCGGTATTAGTGCCGAGATGCGTGATGAAATGGAACGTTCGCAGGTCTTTTCAAATGAGTTAGAATCCTCGATGGAAGAAACCCAGGAGCTGTTGTCGCGATTTATTATCGGCTATGGCAGTTTTGAAAATATCATTCAGTCAGGGCGTGAATGGGCTAAACAGATACAGAATCAGTTGGAGCGGATGTACAGTGAGGGCTGCGATATCTTTGATCGTAACTATCAACGTACTAATGAAGGAGTCCTGCCGGAAAAATTTGATGTGAGCTATGCCGATGCTTATGAGCAGCGTATACGGCCCATTTTTGATGGCTACTTAGTTGAAAAACCGGATCTGATCTATGCGCTACCCATCTGTCTAGATGGTTATGCGGCAGCCCATCATCAAAAAGTGTCTGAGCCATTAACCGGCGACTTCGATGTTGATAATGTTAAGAGTCGCCATCGTCGTTTCTTTAACGCTAGTCGTGCAGAAGTCCGCCGAACCACCAACACGTCGCCGTTTTTATTGCAGACCTATGTTCGCGATACCGGTGAAGTACTCAACGACCTGACCTTTCCGATTTATGTTAACGGTCGGCATTGGGGCTGCTTCGCGCTGGGCTTTAAGCCTGAACTACTGTTGGATGATGCAACTAAAAACTAAACGTATCTGATAAGAGAGTTATCCTATCGACCGCAGGCTCTTCGTCTGCGGTTTTTTTGTTTTATCCATCGGTAATAAAAGTCTTTTCGCTCTCGATAAAAGAATTTCACCGCCTAGTCAGTCTCTCAATCTTTGAATGTCTACAACTAAAGCATTTAAGCCAAGACTTAAAGTCTACAGACTAATAGTTGCAAGCCTTAAGCTGTATAGCCCACTGGAGTGCGTACTAAAACGGCTGAGACTTAAGTGGCGAGAGACTTTGGCTTTACGCCAGTTTAACCTTTCAGTGTGGGACGATAGGCCGGTTAGGTAGCGGCATCAATGAACAGCCTGAACAGCGCTAAAGTGCTCTGTTGTCATTTATCACAAACCTCAATAATGCCCTGACTTACAAAACAAACCTACCGATGAAGAATCAGAGGGCATAATGAATAATAAAAAATTATGGCGTAGTCTGCCGTTAGCCTTGGCAGTTGTATTCAGTAACAGTGCAATGGCCGAAATCAGCCTATATGACCAAGATGGCACGACGTTTTCGGTTGATGGACACTTCAATGCTTTTTATACCTATCAGGATAGCGAAGACAAAGTGGCTAATACCACCGCTAAGACCTCACGGGTACGGATGGGCTTCCTGCCTAACTACATTGGCTTTAATGTCGCTAAACAGGCCGGTGGCCTGAAAGTGGGAGGGCGCTCTTCATTCTGGGTCTCGATCAACGATAGCAACCAAGATGGCGATAGCACGAAAACTGATTCCATGATCGATGTGCGACAATTTTATGCCACCGTCGATGGTGACTTCGGACAGGTGTTGTTTGGTAAAGATTTTGGTCTATACGCTCGCAGTAATATTTTTGGCGATGAACTCTTAATGGGTGTCGGATTCGCCCCTTCAACCTCATCTAATACAACCTTCGGTAACATCACCACCGGTTACCCCTATGCTAACCCAACGGCGCAGATTACCTATCGGACGCCGGTGATGAGCGGCTTCCAAGTGGCTGTCGGGGTGCTAGATCCGAATACCACCGGTGGTACCACTGATGATACCAATTCGGCCCGTTTTGAAACAGAAGCTACCTATAATGCAGATTATGACGGCGTTGCCGTGAAGGCTTGGGTTGGCGGCGCGATAGGCGATTCGACCACCTCCGGTGTTGATGCTAATGGGTTTTCCTATGGTGCTAGAGTCGGTGTTGCAGGTTTTGCTCTGACGGCGTCTGGTTTCAACCAAGAGGGGATCAGTAGCGTTTTTGCCAGTAATACCCTGACCGATAGCGCTGAATCTGAAGGTTATTTGATACAAGGCTCATACGTCTTTAATGCTAACCGTGTGGTGTTGTCTTACGGCCAGACAGAAGATACTGCAGTTGGTAGTTCCGTCGCTACGCAGAACAGTCTGAGCGGTGCGGCGCTATTCCATAAAGTGAATGATAACCTTAGTTTAGTGGCTGAATATACGGTTCATAAAACCGATAACGGTAGTATTGATACGACTCAAACCGATACTGTCGCATTGGGTGCAACCCTTAGCTGGTAACAGGCCAAGGACTCGCCACCTAATGGACAACCCCCTTCCTCTGTCCGTTAGGTGGCTTTTACTACTTTAGTGTTGAATTTAAAAAGTAAATATTTTTTAAATTCAATATGTTAGCTTTTATCTCCCATTTTCTATTATTATTCTGGCACTCAAGTACACTGTTTTCAGAATAGCTTCCCTTTTACACTTAAAGGTCATTATAAATTGTTGGGGTGACGGGCATGACGAATGGATCATCGGAAAAAATTTGCCAGCCAGAATTACGCACGGCCTTTTCAACGGCTCGGGATGAGCAGCAGGCTGTCGATCAGCTATATCAGCAACTTAATTGGCCTGGCCTCAACTTTGTTTTGTTCTTCTGTTCGGCTGAATATCAGTTAGACACCTTGGCAACTACATTACAGCAGCGTTTTAAGGGAGTCTTGGTTGCCGGCTGCACCACTGCCGGAGAGATTACGGCGATGGGTTATGATCAAGGCAGCATCTCGGCGATGGGATTTTCCGGTGATGCCTTTGCGGTGAGCGGTCAGCTTATTGAACGCTTAGATGATTTTAGTTTTTATGATGCTCAGAATCTGGTTGAACAACTCTCCGAGCAGTGTCTTATGCAGCAAGTGGCGCCGATTAAAGATCATAGTTTTGCTCTGACCCTATTTGATGGCTTATCGACTCAAGAGGAGCGGGTATTGGTCACGCTTGATTCCGCCCTCGGTAGTATTCCTCATTTTGGCGGTTCTGCCGGTGATGATATCTGCTTGGCAAATACCCATGTCTATTTTGACGGGGCGTTTTATTCTGATGCTGCGGTGATTATTCTGGTGAATACCAGTTGTGAATTTCAGGTATTCAGTGGTCACCATATGGAAAGCCGTGACAGTAAATTGGTGGTAACCGAAGCTGATAGTGAACAACGGCGGGTATTAGAGTTGAATGCCGAACCGGCGGCCATTGAATATGCTCGAGTCGTGGGCGTACCGTTGGAACAGCTTAACCATGAAGTGTTCGCTTTGAACCCGATCGCGGTACGCATCGGGACAGAGTATTTTGTGCGCTCGATTCAGAGTGTCAATGATGACCTGAGTTTGACCTTTTACTGTGCGGTGGAGAACGGCATAGTACTGACACTGATGCAGCCAGGGGAGTTGATGTCGACCCTTGATCAGCAGTTAACCGAAAAAGAAAATCGCCTTGGTGAGCATATTGTAACCCTTGGTTGCGACTGCTTTCTGCGTCGTTTAGAAGCTCAGATTCGCGGCCAGAGTGAGCCCATATCGGAGCTGCTGAGGCGGCATCGGGTGGTGGGGTTCAATACCTATGGTGAGCAGATCGATGGTATGCACGTAAATCAAACCTTTACCGGCGTAGCCATCGGGAGGAAGGCATGACGGGTGTAGAGCAACCGTCTAGTCTGGCTCAACGAATCGAGGTGCTAGAGCGGGAAAATCAGAAATTACAAAAAATTAATCGGGTTTTGATTGAGCGGGTAGAGGTGAGTGCCACCACCCGTACCGACCCTTATGCTGCCTTTGAACATTCGGTGGTGTTGGCTGAGCAGGTACGAGAGCGAACCGCGGCGCTGAATGTGGCGCTGGGGGATATTAAAACCAGTAATATCGCGCTGAGTCAGGCTAAGCTGGACGCGGAGGTTGCCCATCAACGTTTAATCGATGGTATCGAGAGCATCTCAGATGCCTTTGTGTTGTTTGATAGTGAGCGTCGCATCGTACTGTATAACAGCAAGTTCGAATCGGTTTGGGCAGGCACGGGCGTATCCATCGAAGAGGGCTTAGGGATTCAGGATATCCGTCGGCTCGCGGATCAGCATGGCTTGATTGAAGAGGAGTTTTGCAGCGATGAAACCGATAACTCGGTTTTTTATCGGCTGAAAAATGGGCGCTGGTTTCAGGTGAGTGAGCGGCCCACATTGGATGGCGGTTTGGTCATCCTGTATACCGATATTACCGAGCTTAAACAGAATGAAACTGCCCGGCGTGAACGGGCCTTGGCAGATAAATCCCGTGTGCTGCAAAACACCGTGGATAATCTCTCCCAAGGGGTTGTGCTGATTAATAGCGAAGGATGTTTGGAAGTTTGGAATCAACGTTTTTTAGAACTATCAGGATTGAATGAAGCCGAACTAAATGCCCAGCCTCTTTTTGAGGATCTGATCGCCCGTTGTGAACTCATACTATTGACACCCTATAGTCATCAACATCATAGCGGCACCATCGAGTTGGAGCAGAGCCTACATAGCGGGCAGGTGATCGAGGTCCGTTCTCATCCAATTCAGGAGGGTGGGTTTGTTAACACCTATACCGATATTACCGAACGGCATCAATATGCTGAAACCCTGCGAGAGAGTGAGCAATGGATCCGCTTGATTACCGACCATGTTCCCGCACTGATTGCCTATGTAGGGGAAGATCTGCGTTTTCAATTTACCAATAAAGTTTATGAGGATTGGTACGGCTGGTCTCGGGATGAACTCACCGGCAAAAGTATTGCGGTGATTCATGGCGAAGAACAGTTCGTTAAGCTTAAGCCCTACACCGACAGAGCATTGTCTGGTGAAAGTGTCACTTTTGAAATAGAAGAGAAAGATCCGCAGGGTGGGCCGCGCTATATGCTTAAAGCCTATGTGCCTAACCTTGATGCTGAAGGCCGTGCGGTCGGTTTTTTTGTGTTGATCCGAGATATTACGGAACGGCGGAAAACGGCCTATGCGTTGCAGGAAGCCTATCAGACGATGGAGCAGCGGGTGATTGAGCGAACCTCAGAACTAACCAAGCTGAATGACCAACTGTGGCAGGAGATTACTGAGCGGAAACAGGTTGAAGGCCGGCTGCTGGAGGCCAGTAAACATGCGGAACAGGCGAACCTCTCCAAGACTAAGTTTTTGGCCGCCGTTAGCCATGATCTCTTACAACCGTTGAATGCCGCGCGTTTGTTTACCAGCGCACTACAGGAAAAACCAGTGGTGCAGAGTGAGCGGCATCTTATCGATTCGGTGGGCAGCTCATTGGATGATGTTGAGTCGTTACTTAGCACCTTAGTGGATATTTCCAAGCTAGATGCGGGTGTGATCGAGCCGGATGTCACCGTCTTTCCGGCCAGTGGTTTGCTGAACAATATCGCTAACGAATTCCAGCAGGTGGCGGGTAGTGAGTTGCTGAAACTACGGTATGTGCCGAGCAGTGCAGTGATCTGTTCAGATTCGCAACTGCTCGCCCGTATTCTGCGTAACTTTCTCACGAATGCGATCCGTTATACCGATACCGGCACGGTACTGCTCGGGTGTCGACGTAAACGTAGCAGTTTGGTTATCGAGGTGTGGGACACAGGCTTAGGCATACCGGAGGATAAGTTAGGCGATATTTTTCTTGAGTTCAAACGCTTACATGGCAGTCCGACGGTTAATGATAAGGGGCTTGGGTTAGGCTTAGCGATCGTCGATAAAATTTCGCGTATGTTAGGGCATCAAATCAGTGTTAGTTCGGTGCCGGGTAAGGGGTCTATGTTCTCGGTTGAGGTGCCCTTAGCCCGTGCAGATCAGTTCCCTGAAAAAACCAAGGAGGAGCATCAATTTACGGTGGCTGATCAACTAGAAGGTGAGTCGATCTGGCTAATTGATAACGATCCGGCGATCTGTCGTGGCATGCGAGTTTTGCTCGAAGGCTGGGGTTGCCGAGTAGAAACGGTGCAAGGGGAGTCTCAGTTGATGGCGCTGTTAGAGCATAATCAGGCGCCCAGTATCTTGATTGCGGATTATCATCTGAATAATGATGAAAATGGTCTAGAGGCGGCGATCCACTTTAATAAACGGCTTGAGTCTCCGATCCCAGTGATTATGATCACCGCAAATTATACCAACGAACTTAAACAGATCGTCCGAGAGCAGGGCTATCTATTAATCAATAAACCGGTAAAGCCGATGAAGTTGAAGATGACCCTGAATCATCTACTTGAGTGATATTGGCAGATGAGATCAGCTAACTGTTGGTTTATCTATGGGTTATTGTGTTGGTGCGCTGATGAGTCTGAGTATTAGCAGGGAGTGCTTGGTCAAACACTCCCGAGACTTTCAATCCAATCCCGGTACTTTTATACGGGTTGGGAGATTAGCGTTTTAGGTATTGGTTGAAATCAATATTGCCGGCGGATAAGACCGCTTGAATTCGATTGTGCACCCCTAATTTTCTAAGGATGGCGCTAACATGGGCTTTAACCGTGGTTTCGGCGATATTTAAGTTATAAGCGATCTGTTTATTTGATTCCCCCTCAGACATACGTTCAAGTACCAATAACTGGCGACGGGTCAGTGAGGAGAGCATCTCCGCTGGGATTTGACTGTCGTCATGGCGGCGCTGAATACTACTGCGGGGTTTCTCCGAGCGAATAATATCGGAGGGTAGATAGACATTCCCATTGAGTATCTGTTGTAGGGCGTCAGTCATCTGCTCGCGGGGAGAGGACTTGGTAATAAAACCAACGGCACCGTAGGTAATCGCTTGAAGGACAATCTGTTTATCCTGCTCGGCTGAGACGATGACGACCGGAATGGTGGGTGAGTCGTTGCGTAAACTAATCAGACCATTTAGACCGTTCATGCCGGGCATATTGAGATCCAGCAAAATTAGATCAAGGTCATCCTCTTCGGCCGCGATTTTAAGTGCGTTATCTAGATCTTCAGTTTCGAGGGTTTCACAGCCAGGAAAACCATTTGCGATTACGCCACATATTGCTTCACGAAACAGCGGATGGTCGTCGGCAATTAGAATTTTATACACTTCATTCTCCCGTTGGACGGCTGCCATGTTAGCAGTGTTTTAGTGTCCGTTATAATTATTCTGTTATGGGACTGCGTTTCCTACTACAAGCTTACTTGACACGCCCGCGTGGATAGCGCTTTTGACGTGAGTATTAATGCTATAAAAATCCTTTTTACCCACAAGTGATTGGCTGGGTTCAATACACCTTTGTTGCGAGCGTGTCTGAATAGTGCGGTCATTGTCAGGCCTTAACTTAAGCCTCTAACTTAAGCCTCTAGTAGAGGACTTAAATATCTGCGGCACTATTCATTGGCATATATACACGCTTGTACTATTACACCGGTAGTGGGGTGAAAAGTGTATTCTACTATGCGGGCAAAAAAGCAGCACTAAAGTACTATTTTTGTTGCGCGCACGCAAATCCTCCACATGTCTTTCTATGCTATGCTCTAACGGGTAGTTGCTGTTATATGATTGTTTTATGAATCAATAAATATTTCTTTTATGATAAATTGAGTCATTTAACTCGCTGTTTTTGAGTATGGTGAGCAACCTTGTAGTGCAGCGCAGCATTGGTGAAACCAAAACGATGGATTTGAAACGAGAAAAGAAGACCGACTCTGCGGGATTATCTACACAGCTTTTGTGGGGTGGTACTTTTATCATCCTATTGCTGCTGTGTTCGCAGACGGTTTATTTTTATTTCAATACTCAATCGCGCTATCAACAGCAGCTCGGCGAATTGCGTGACACGCTAATAGAAGAACAGCATCGTCGTTTGGCTTCTGAACTGCAGGACGCCAGCAGTATGATTGACCAGATGTTCGCTGAAGCGACCGACCTGATAAGACAGCAAACACGTAGTCAAACTCATCAAGCGTTAGCATTAATGAATTCACTCTATCAACGCTATCATCAGCAGTTGAGTGAAGCTGATATGAAGAAAATGTTGATTGAGTCATTGAGGGATATCCGCTTTTTTGATGGTCGGGGTTATTATTTTATTGATGACATGGATGGTACGTTGTTAATGTCGCCAGAAGCGCCCGAGCAGGAAGGCTCATCCATAATTGGGCTGCGAGATGATAATCGGCATAATATTTTGCAGGGATTGATTGCGGCGGTTTCTAATCCTCAGAAAGAGGGGTTTTCCCACTACCGCTGGTATGCGCCTGAAGATAAGACAATCATGAGAGACAAAATTGCGCATGTCAGTATTTTTGAGCCTTATAACTGGATAGTCGGCAATGGAGATTATTTTTATCGCTTTGAAAATGATCTTAAGCCGCGGATTTACAGCACTATCCGCAATATTCATTTTGGGCGCACAGGTTATATTGCATTAATTACCCGTGATGGTCGTTTGCTGGCGAGCGGGGCAACGCCCGAGCGGGAAGGCTTTAATTACTTAAATGATCCTGATCCGGTTATTCGACAAGGTGCACAGCAGGCGATAGCGACCGCAGAGGCCGGCGGTGGTTATCTTTCCTATGATTGGTATCAAACGGAGGATGCAAACCCTAGCCATCGACTATCAATGGTGAAACCGATGGAAAACCGAGGGTGGGTATTGATTGCCGGTATCTACCAAGACGAAGTCAACGAGCTCTTTTTGTCACAAGAGCATCGGTTAGGGGAAGAGATAAAACAGAATCGATTACATCAGCTGATTGCACTGTCAATTATTGGTGTACTCGCATTGCTGATCGCATTCGCTTATAGCCGTTGGTTAAAAACTCGCTTCAAACGTTATGACGACAATATAACAAGACAGCAGAATAAGCTGCGCGAAATCGCAGACTCATTGAAACTGAGCGGGTTGATCGTAGAGTCGGCCCATGAAGGGGTTATTGTTTGTGATGCGGATAACCGCATTGTGCAGGTCAACAGCGCCTTCACTCGGATTACTGGCTATCAGTCAGATGAGGTGTTGGGGAAAACCCCTGCGATATTGTCCTCGGGCTTACAAGATAATGATTTTTATAAGGATATGTGGCATACCCTGAATACCGAAGGCTCTTGGCGGGGAGAGGTCTGGAGTAAACGTAAGGATGGGGAGGTCTATCCCGAGTGGTTATCGATTACTGAGAATAAATATAGTAATGGCGAGGTACAAAACTATATAGCGACGTTTTCTGATATAACGCATCTTAAAAATTTAGAGAATAAATTACGCTATTTGGCCGAAACAGATCCGCTGACGGGGTTGGCGAATAGGCGAACATTGATGGATTGTCTGAGCCGTGATTTGGCGGTGCAGAGTCGGTATCAATCACTTGGCGTAGCGATCTTTTTTATCGATCTGGATCACTTTAAGGCGATCAATGACTGCTATGGTCATGATATTGGTGATTCCCTATTGATTGAAATAGCTAATCGCTTAAAAACGAGTTTGCGTGAATCGGACCTGCCCTGCAGGGTCGGTGGTGATGAGTTTATTCTGATTATAAAATTTAAAGTCGGCGAAGGTGCTAATGAGTTAGTTCCCTTGAGCCAGCGCTTGCTCAATGAGTTGGTTCGACCCTTTAGCTTAACCAGTATTAATATTGATATCAGTTGTAGCATAGGGGTGGCGGTGTATGAACAAGGCGACGATGCTTACAGTCTAATGAAGAGAGCGGATCAGGCACTCTATCGGGCGAAAGGCGAAGGGCGTGGCTGTGTCTGTTTTGATGATGAGAGCATGGGCTCTACCGTTTACCCATCCCTTGCTGAGGCTGAAACCCCCTAACGGCGAGTACAGAGGCAACTAATGTTACCAACGATACGATCATTAGAGCTTCGCTGTTGCCTTGCTGATAGAGCGCAAACCGGATCAGCTCGACACCGTGACTGAACGGGTTCCAAGCACAGATCCAATACAACCATTCGCTGGCTTCTCGCATTTTCCATAGCGGATAGAGTGCCGAAGAGAGAAAGAACATCGGAAAGATGACGAAGTTCATGACGCCAGCAAAGTTTTCCAACTGCTTGATTCGGGCTGATATAAATAGCCCAATAGCGCTGAGCATCATCGCCACCAGAAGAAAGGCGGGCAGTGCGGTTAGATAGCCCAATAGCGGTGCCTCAATACCCCAGAACCAAGCAATCAACAGAAATCCATACACCTGTAATAGAGAGATCAAAGAGGTGGCCATCAGCTTGGCTAATAACAGGAAAGGGCGCGGCATCGGGCTAACCAACAATACCCGCATGCTGCCCATTTCACGGTCATACACCATCGATAGCGAGCTTTGCATACCGTTAAACAGAATAATCATGGCGCATAGGCCGGGTACAATATAGACCTCGTAGGTGATATAGGTTTCGTAGGGTTCGATAATGGCAATCCCCAGTGCGGCGCGAAAGCCAGAGGCAAATACCACTAGCCACAGCAGTGGCCGGACGAGGGCGCTAAAGAAGCGTGAGCGTTGTTGTACAAAACGCAGTAACTCCCGTTGCAGTAGGCCGTTAAAGCAGATAAGTGCGGCTCTTAGGGTCATGGGGTAACTCCCGTCAGTGATCGAAATACGCTGCTGATGTCGGCACATTGATATTGCTGGCAGAGTTCAGAGGCGCGATCGCTAGCAAGCATTCTGCCTTTGAAAAGAATAGAAACAGGATCATCGTTTTGTATCTCTTCCATCAAATGGGTGGCCCAGAGTGCGGTAAGTTGCTCAGCCTCGCATAGCTGCCTTATGTGTTGGTTAAGCGATTCGCGGGTGGCGGGATCGAGGCCAACGCTGGGTTCATCCAACAATAGAATACTGGGCTTATGCAGCAGGGCGCGGGCAATCTCCACCCGTCGGCGGTGGCCACCATTAAGGTTACGTACTTTTTCCTGTCGTCGTTCACTGAGATCGAAGCGTGCTAACTCCTCGGTTATGCGCGGTTGTGCTTGGCGTTTGGACATGCCGTGTAGTGCGGCGTGATAGTAGAGGTTCTGAGCGACGGTAAGGTCTAAATCTAGGGTGCTTTGTTGAAACACAACCCCCAGTTTACGCATCACCTGTGCCGGGTGCCGGGCGATACTATGACCGGCAATAGTAATCTCTCCGCTTTGTAAGGCGTATAAGCGTGTGAGCAGAGCAAAGAGCGTACTTTTGCCCGCACCATTCGGGCCTAATAGGGCGTTAAAACGCCCCTCTTGGAGCGTCAGGTTAATATCCTGTAGCGCCAAGAGAGGACCGTAGCTGAAACTGAGATGGCGGATATCGATACTCATGGTATGTCGCCGGATCAAGACTTGATCCGGATACCCCAAGGGTAGCGACCCACTTTAATGGATTTAATAACCTTCATCTTATCGATATCGATCACCGATACATCGCCGCTAATACCGTTGGTGGTGAGCAGCAGATTCTGTTTGCTGTTGAAATCCATATGCCAGACGCGGCGGCCAACCAGCAGATAATCCAATACTTCATAGGTTTTTGCATCCACGACGGCGACATGGTTAGCAGGGCCTAGGGCAACAAAGGCATAGCGGCCATCATCGGTCAGTTTGACGCCGACGGGCTGTATTTTATCCGGATGTATGCCTCTGATTTTAAAGGTCAACTTGTCGGTTATCTGACGACTGTCGACATCAATAATGGATACCGTACCGCTTATTTCAGAAGACACCCAGACGATGCTGCCATCTTTATTAAATTCGACGTGACGGGGGCGTTGATCGACCAGCGTATTATCGACTAATTCATGGGTGGCGGTATCGATCCAGTGCACCATATTGGTGGTTTCGCTGGTACTCAACGCCCATTGACCATCGGGACTTACTGCCATACCTTCGGGCTCAACGCCGACATCGATTTGGCTAATGACCTCCTGGCTTTCGGTATCAACCACGGTCACCAGTGCATCATCTTCATTAGCGATATAGAGATGGTGATCGTCTGGGTGGAGGGCAAATTGTTCGGGGTCTTCACCGGAGGGCAACTGAGCAATAATGCTATAATCTTTCAGGTCCATCACCTGCACGGTATCGGAATCACTGGCGCAGATATAGAGCTTAGTCCGGTCGTGGTTGAAGGTAATACCGCGGGGGCGTTCGCCGACATCGAGGGTTTCGATAACCGTCATCGTGTCGAGATCAATGACCGATAGGGTGTCATCTTTTTCATTAGAGACAAAAGCGGTTTCGGCACTAGCTTGGGTGCAGAGTAGGGCTGCACTCAGTAAACCGGTTGCCAGTGGGATAATGCGAGTCATACGTTTCATAGAACAAGTCCTGTTATTATTTTTGCTCTGCGAGATAAGCATTTAAAGGAAAGATACTTTGCAGCTGGATTCAGGCTGATCAAAACCGAGGGTGTCTAAATCGGTTATCGGGTGAAGAAAGCCTTCCAATGGTGGTTGTGCAACCAAGGAGCGGGGTTGCACCAGTGGAATCGGTTGGCGTAACTGACCACTCCATTGACGATAATTCAGTTTGCGGCCTTTAAAGGCGGCGAGTTGGAAACGCTCCGAATTGATAAAGTCGAACAGCGTTTTGGCGTCGCTCGATTTCGTTTGGGTGACCGCTTCGCCGAGGGTTCTAACGGCCATCCAAGCGGCGTAATCTTTGCTGTTCATCCAGCGTTGAGACTGTGCTGCAAAGCGACTTTGTAGTTGCGCGGCACCCCATTGTTCTACCACCCGATGCCATGCCACAGGGGTAAGTCCTTGAGTGCCTGCAACGGGGCGGGGATACCAGGTGTTGTACATGACATATTCGCCGAAATCGCCGCGTTCATCAGCCACAACGACCAGATCATATTCATCTGTTTGGGTAAACAGAGGCAGTTCTCGTTGCGCTGTGCGGCGTAGGTCGGTATCAAAATCCCAGGTTTTTTCAGCAACAATGTTGAGACCAAAGCGCTTGGCGCTGCGTTTGAGCGCCGCTGTATAGGCGAGATCTTCCGGCTGTGAGCCTTTGATCAGCAGCCAGCGCTTTAAGCGGCGGGCGTTGCTCCACTGTGCTAGTGCATCGGTCAGCATGGCACGGCTAGGAAGTGTGTGCAGCGTGTTCTTGAGGCATTCCTGGGTGCGCAGTTGATCATCATAACTGCCGGCATTGAATACGATGGCGTGGTATTCAAGCGCGAGCTTATTAATGGCGATGAGTTGCGCGTTGGGTAGGTCGGTAATCAGTAGGCGCAGTCCATTTTCAAACCACTGTTTGACGATCTGTCGAGTTTGCTCGGGGCTATCGGTGAGCTTGGATAACAGTGTGTAATGCTGTTTTAGAAAACGGCCGGTGGTGTTGTTATCTTTTAAACCTAGTTCAGCGCCGGCGAAGCCGCGATTTTCCGGCTCGGGCAGCAGGTTCGATAACACCGGTCCTTGATCGGGATGATAGGCGACAAAGCCAATCTGAATCTCTTGTATCTCGTTTTTGCCACTGGCAGCTATCGCTGAGAAACTGATAACGGGCCCTAGCACTGCCACGGTGATGATGGCGATCAATAATTTAGCGGTGCGCATATGAATCACTCTTTTATTTGATCTATTCAGGATAGGGGCTAGTGAATTAGGGTTAAATATGTAGAAAGTACCGATCAATTAGTTCTGAAGTACTATTTTGTAAAAATCGCCGCGGCTTAATATTGAAATGAATCAATATAAAAAGAGAGGCGTAAGGTAATGAAACTAGAGATAAAAAGCACAATAGCTATGTTGAGTATGGTCGCGACCTTGTTTAGCGGTAGTGTTATGGCCCAAGGGGATCTGACTCGTAAACCCCAGAAACTGCCTGAGTTACTGATGGGTAGTGAAGAAAGTGATTATAGTTTGTCTAACAAAACCTATGCGCTGGAAACCGGTAAAGCGTATCGCTTAGAGATTGTTGCCAGTGGTTTAAAACCCTATGCTTTGCGGGCGCCTGAGTTTTTTTCCTCTATCTATCTGCGTAAGATCGAGGCCGGAGGAATGGAGATTAAAGCCGCTAGCCTGACGGAGCTTGAGTTTGAAGATGAAGGCACCGCTGAGATCTTTTTTGTGCCGATTAAACCCGGCTCTTTTGAATTTTATATCGAAGGCCTCAGGCATAAAGGGATGGAAGGGATGTTTGTGGTTAAATAAACCTTCAAGCCATTTACAAGGTTGGCGATTTAATAGCCGTCATGGTCTGAACCAATAACCTACTTGGTCCATAATCACCTATTTGCTTTGCTGCATGATCACCTAGAACTAGGTGGTCATCCTTTCATCTCTATCGACGGGCTGACACTTAATCTCAACCTAGATAGTGTTCACATCTCAACTTTTTTTCGCCTATCGATATTCAGTCAAAAACAAACAAAGACTGAGCCGTTGAGTGGTTGATATTTGTCGATTGAATACCCTGTTTTTATCTGTTTCTTTGAGCTGAGTATGACTCTATTCGGTTCAATAACGAATCAGAAAAGAGTATCTGTTCGGTGTAATTATGGTTAATACCAAGGTACTAGTTTATCGACACCAAAGCAGAATTCTTGGGCTTTACCTTTCCGTTCTATTATTTCACCCATAGCGATCTCCGCTCTTTACGACTGCTTTTTTAGACAGTAACGGCGGATGATTCAGACTTTTAAAAAAAACTCTAATAAAACTGGTGATGTTAATGAAAATGCCAACTAAAACTCTGGGTGCTGTCGCTGCGGGTACTCTTTCTATGCTGTTGTCTGCCCAGGTTCTGGCGCACGGTGATGTGACGCCGCAGTCGGTTGATACCCATTTGCTTAAACCATTGGGTGAAGAATGGTTGGATGAGAACCCCTACGGTGAAGACTACGCAGAGCATGATGCTGCGGTAGCGATCGGCTTTTCTGCCTATACCCAGAACTGTGCACGGTGCCATGGATTGGAAGCTATCTCTGGCGGTATTGCCCCTGACCTACGCTATCTTGAGCCGGGCATTGAAGGGGATGAATGGTTTAAATATCGGGTCATTAACGGTGCTGTACGTGATGGACGAGTGTATATGCCCAAGATGGCTGATTATCTGAATCAGGAAGCTCTGTGGGCTATTCGCTCTTGGTTAGAAACTGTCGCAACCACTGAGTAAATGGAGCAAACCATGCGCTTTCTTGTCCTGTTAGTCGCCTTTTCCCTGAGCTGGAGCGGTATTGCTCAGGCGCGTTATTACGATGATGTTATCGCCAGTGGAGAGATCTACATCGGTGCATACAAGAACTTCCCTCCTTATTCATTTGAGCGTGATGGTGAACCTGCAGGGGTGGATATCGAGATCGGACGACGTATCGCTAAAGCGTTTAATTTGACGATGAAAGTGCATTGGATCACGCCGGATGAAAACCTCGAAGATGATCTACGTAACAATGTGTGGAAAGGGCATTATCTGGACAAGGATGAAGCGAATCCTCTCGCCATGAAGCACCTTGCTGATGTGATGATGCGCGTTCCCTACGACCGGGAATATGCCTTTAAACGGGACGGTGAGGGTTTGCTGATTAATGATCAGGTGGTGTTATTTGGTCCCTATCAGCGAGAGCGTTGGCAGGTGGCTTTTGATGCTGAAAAAATCGACCGAGTCGGTACGGTCGCCGTGTTCCAGTATCACCCCGTGGGTGTAGAGATAGATAGCCTGCCGGATTTTTATCTAACATCAGCCTTTGGCGGCCGCATGAGAAAAAACACGGTGCATTTTTTTAGTCATACCGAAGCGTTTGACGCGATGCTGGCGGGCAAAGTCGATGCTGTGATGGGGATGAGAGCAGAAGTCGACTGGCAACTTGGGTTGCATAACAAGCCTCGCTATAAACTGGCGGAAAACGGTTTTCCTTCCATGGGCAAGCAGCAATGGGATATCGGGATGGCGGTTTCACAGCGTTATCGACAGCTGGGAAACGAGGTCGATGTGGTGGTTGAGCAGCTTATCCGCAGCGGAGAAATTGAAAAAATATACGCCGATTATCAATTGCGTTATGAGTTGCCTGGGTTGTATCAGGATGTGGTTGAGTAACGGCGGATAATAACCTTTTTAGGCGGGCCTGCTGGCTTGCAGGCCCTGACATGTTGATTCTATCTGAATTCAGAAAAGGGAGTTCTGTGATGATAATTGCAATGCCTGAGCTGACGCCGGTGCTGAAGGCGGATTGTCAGCTTTATTTTGATGGTCAGCATAATCGTTGGGTACTGAAAGCCCCCCAGCAATTGGTGTTTCCCGATCGACTGTCTCTGATGACGTTGCAGGCCTGCGATGGATATTGTAGCGGTGCACAGATTGCCCGTTCGTTGGCCACTTTTGATGATTTAAATAATGTCACTGAGTTTGATGTATTGGATGTGTTGGAAGAGTTTGAGCGACGCGGATTTATCGCAGTGATGATGGCTTGAGTGACCATTATTGGAAGCTGAAGCAGGTAGTACTACCAAGTAAGTATAAAACTCATTCTCCTGGTTAGTTGTTGAAATGGGTGTTAATTCACAGAATGTTGCAGTAGTGCTGAGAGATCTTCTCAGCCTATTGAGAGTCAGAAAATAAGAACAATCCTTAATCAAGGAGTAATGCAATGAAAAAATTCAGTGGCAGCTTTGCTGTGACAGCGCTGATGGCAGCCATGTCCGTATCGGGGCTAAGTCAGGCAAGTGTAACCGATGCTGATATTATGCAGGATCAAAAGACAGTTGATGATGTAGTGTCCTATGGCCTAGGCCCGCGCGGACAGCGCTATAGTCCGCTGGATATGATCAACACCGACACTGTCAAAGATATGCGTCCCGTTTGGTCGTTCTCATTTGGTGGGGAGAAACAGCGGGGTCAGGAATCACAGCCAATGGTGAAGGATGGGGTGATGTATGTTACCGCCTCTTACTCACGGGTATTCGCGGTTGATACTAAAACCGGTGATGAGCTGTGGGAATACAATGCTCGTCTTCCCGATGGCATTATGCCCTGTTGTGATGTGATCAACCGGGGTGTAGCCCTGTACGACGATTTGGTCATCTTCGGTACATTGGATGCCAAGCTGGTGGCGCTGAACGCTAAAACCGGCAAGGTAAAATGGAAAAAAACCATTGCCGATTATAAAGAAGGCTACTCCATTACGGCTGCGCCTATGATCGTCAACGGCAAAGTAATCACCGGTGTCTCCGGTGGTGAGTTCGGTATCGTTGGTAAAGCCGAAGCCTATGATGCTAAGACGGGTAAGATTCTCTGGAGCCGTCCAACCGTTGAAGGCCATATGGGTTATATCTGGAAAGATGGTAAGAAAATCGAGAACGGTATCTCCGGTGGTAAAGCGGGACAGACTTGGCCGGGCGATCTATGGAAAAGCGGTGGTGCAGCCACTTGGCTAGGCGGCACCTACGACCCAGATACTAACTCTTTGTTCATCGGAACCGGTAACCCTGCACCTTGGAACTCCCACATGCGTCCGGGTGACAACCTGTTCTCCTCATCGCGTTTGGCGATCGATCCGGATACCGGCAAAATCAAATGGCACTTCCAAACCACACCCCATGATGGATGGGATTATGATGGTGTCAACGAGCTGATCGCTTTCGATTATAAAGAGGGTGGTAAAACGATCAAAGCGGCAGCGACTGCCGACCGTAATGGTTTTATGTATGTCTTGAATCGTACCAATGGTGACTTTATTCGCGGCTTTCCTTTTGTCGATGAGATCACCTGGGCTAAAGGCTTAGACCAAAATGGTCGTCCAGTTTATGACGATACTAAGCGTCCGGGTAATCCGTCAGCAGGAGAGGATGGTAAAAAAGGATCGGTTGTACGAGCGGTACCTGCTTTCCTCGGTGGTAAAAACTGGATGCCAATGGCTTACAGTCAGCAGACTGAGTTGTTCTATGTGCCTTCTAACGAATGGGCGATGGATATCTGGAATGAGCCAACCGCTTATAAGAAAGGTGCTGCTTACCTAGGGGCAGGCTTTACCATCAAACCGATCAATGACGACTATATTGGTGTCTTACGGGCGATGGACCCTAAAACCGGTAAAGAGGTATGGCGCTATAAAAACTATTCACCTTTGTGGGGTGGTGTTTTGACAACCGCGGGTAATCTGGTCTTTATGGGTACGCCTGAGGGTTATCTGAAAGGCTTCGATGCTAAGACCGGTGAGCTGAAATATCAGTTTAATACGGGCTCCGGTATTGTTGGTTCTCCTATTACTTGGGAACAGGATGGCGAGCAGTTCATCTCCGTTGTGTCTGGTTGGGGCGGTGCAGTGCCACTCTGGGGTGGCGAAGTCGCTAAACGGATTAAACACCTGAATCAGGGAGGCTCGGTCTGGACCTTTAAGCTGCCTAAGTCTTAATGATCAGCGAGTTTTAAAAAAAGGCCGATGCAGTTGCATCGGCCTTTTTGTGTTAGCTGATTTTAATGGCTCGGGTGTTGAAAAAAGCCGTCGTTAATGAGGCCTAGGGAGGTGAAGTTACTCTGGTACGAGAATGTCGCAACGAGAGAATGCTTCGCCATCATCATCGAGCGCCTTAACGAGTTGTGGCAGTAAGGTTTTCATGTTGTCGAACAGGGTCCAAGGTGGGTTAATCACGATCATCCCCGATGCGGTCATGCCGTGTTCCGGTGAATCAGGCTCTAGTCCTAACTCAAATCGTTGGATATTACGGATACCACTACTGATAAATAGCTTTTCCAGTTTACGAATACGATGGCGGTCGACGACCGGGTACCAGAGCGCATAGGTACCGGTGGCAAACTTCTTGTGTGCATGTTTTAGAGTTTTAAATACCTGATCATAATCGCTTTTTATTTCATAGGAAGGGTCCATCAAGATCACCGCTCGACGAGATGTCGGTGGTAGAAGTGATAGCAGACCTTCCAGGCTATCTTGATTTAGCACGTTAATGCGCCGATTGGTGCGGGTGTTTTTACTCAGCAACTTAAAATCAGTGGGGTGTAGTTCATACAGCGTTGCTTTGTCTTGCGCTCGCATGAAGTGGCTAGCGATGAGCGGGGAACCCGGGTAAAAGCGTAAACCACCATTAGGGTTACAGGCTTTGATCGCTGAAAAGTAGCTCGCTAAGGACGGCCAGTCCTGCATGTTGAGTTTGCCAATACCATTGCTGTACTCGCCCAGCTTCTCCGCTTGATCTGACTGTAAGTCGTATAATCCAGCGCCCGCATGGGTATCAATATAATCAAACGGTTTATCTTTTTTCGTTAGGTGTTCGAGTATCTCGGTAAGCACAATGTGCTTGAGAAGATCGGCAAAATTGCCGGCATGGAAAGAGTGTCGATAACTTAGCAAAACAGTGTCCTGATCAGGTGGTGGCAATGGGGCAGACTATCGGTTGATTCTGCGATGGGGTCAAGGGATCAGGCAAATAAATAAGCGAGGATTGGGGGCTGAGCGATTTGTCACCACCACAGGGCGACTCAACAAGCAGTAGCCTATTGACGTTATAGTGAAACGATAACCCAATAGATAGCGGTTCATGTTTATTGTTGGTTTACCTGTTTTCAACCCATTAATCATGGGGTTTTACTTGTTAAAAAGGGCCCTCGGTGTCAGGATTAAAGGCGAGGATTAGGCGGTATGCACAGTCCAAAAATAGATGACGTTAAGTTGCTGTCTAACGTCCGTTGTGTGGGTCAATATTATGCTAACGGCAGCAGACGAACTTTTTTTAAATAGACGTAAATTGCTGGCCATGACGGTCGGTGTTATCTGTGTGCTTGTGAGCATTATCGCATATCAATTTAGTCTCTCCATGGAGAGTGACAAACTACGTGCGAAGGTTGAAAGTGCGGGTGTTCAACAGCGGGCTAAATTGGAAAATAGCATTAATAGAACCGTTGAATTGCTGAATACCGTCGGCAGTTTTATTGGCCAAAGTGACAATCTTGATCGCGCTTCATATGCCTCGTTTACCCGTTCCATTATCCTTTTTCATCCAGAGCTTTGGGCGGTTCATTGGGTGCCTCTTATTAGAGGAGAGGAGCGTGAGGCATTTGAACAGCAGTTAGCTAAAGATGGGTTTGATGAGGGTTTGACGACACTGAATGCTGCCGATAATACGGTGTCGAGTGCGCCCGCAAAGGATCTTTATTATCCCGTTTTATATTCTGAGCCGTTAGAAAGAAGCTACATATCCATCGGTTTTGATACCTATTCCAGACAGCTTAATGCTGATGTGATCGATGCACTAATCCACGGTGATAAAGAGTATCTGGGCACTGCACCCTTTCATCTGTTTAGAAATGCCTCAGATATGTTGTCATTAAGTTATTACCGACCCGTTTATGATAAGTCGCTTTCTGGTCAAGGCCAGCTAAAGGGATTTGTTCTAGCCATCATACAGCCGCAGATACTCTTGAATACGTTGTCTTCTAGGGGGTCGGGCTTGGTGATGAAGCTTTATGATGTGACGCCCGATGGATTAATTGAAGTTGCTGCTACGGCCTCATCACGAACGGAAGCGGCTACGGTGTCGTATCGTTCTGAGTTCAACATACTCGGGCGCAATTGGTTATTAGAAGTTTGGGATGAGCGTCTGCAGACCGAAGACAGTCTGAATATATCCCAATGGGTGCTGATACTGGGCTTGTTGTTAACATTGTGTTTGGTACTGGTGTTGTTGCGACTGGCGAAAATACATCGCCAGATTTTGTTGGAACGGGATCGGGCTCAGAGTTATCTGGATACTGTCGAGACCATCATGTTGATGCTGGATCGTGACGGTAATATTCAGATGATCAACCGTAAAGGCAGTGAGGTCTTGGGTGAAAGCATTGATGACTTGTTGGGTAAAAACTGGTTTAGCGATCAAATTCTAGAAGAGAGTGATCAGGAACGTAAAATTTTTGCTACGTTACTCGATAGTGATTATCCGGATAATGGTTTGTATCGCGGGGAAAGTAGGGTTCGCACCTCGGACGGTGGGGTCAGACTGATTGCTTGGCGCAACAGTCTCAGTTTGGATGCTAATGGTCGTGTTGTGGGTGTGCTCTGTGCTGGCGTTGATATCACGGAACAACGACAGGCTGAGTTGCTGGATAAACTGCGCAGCCGAGCAATGGAAGCGACCTTACAGGGTAAGCCTCTGGAATATGTACTCAACCTTATGGTGGCGGGTATTGAGCAGGAAAATCCAGGGGCATTGTGTTCTATTCTACTGTTAGATGAGGCGAGCCAGCATTTGGTTAACTGTGCGGCGCCTTCGCTACCTGAGAGTTACAAGGCCGCGATTGATGGTATTCAGGTTGGTGAGGGCGTTGGCTCCTGTGGCACAGCGATATTTAGACGTGAACGTATCATCGTCGAAGATATCTCAACAGACCCTTTATGGACCGACTTTAAAGCGCTGGCGTTAGAACATCACTTACACAGTTGTTGGTCAGAACCTATTTTTGGCCGGAAAAAACGCCTGATTGGTACCTTTGCGATCTACCATTCGTATATATCCAAACCCTCCCGTGCGGATCTGGATCTGATTGAAAGCATGGCGGCTTTTGTTAGTCTTATTATCGAAGCGTTTCAAGCGGAAGCCGCGTTGGTGGCTATGGCTAATTCTGACGTGCTGACGGGATTGAATAACCGCCGTAAGCTATTTAGTTTGCTTGAAACTGAGTTTGAACGGGCGAAACGCTATGGGCATCCTTTTAGTCTGTGTATGCTGGATCTCGATTTCTTCAAAAAGATTAACGATCAATATGGCCACGACACTGGCGATAAAGTACTGGAGGCGGTGGCGCAAACTATCAGTCATGTATTGCGTGAAAACGACGTCTGCGGCCGTATTGGTGGTGAGGAGTTTGCCATTCTCTTGCCGGATACCGGATTAGAGAGCGCCGCAGCTTTCGCTGAACGTGTTCGACAACAGGTTGGCGAGTTATCCCTTAAATTGGATGATGGTCAGGTGGTCACTTTAACCTGTTCCATCGGTGTTGCTGAATATAGCCAAGTCTTTAAGAAAGCGTCCGAATTACTCTCCTGTGCGGATCAACGGCTGTATTACGCCAAGGCCCATGGCCGTAATTGTGTCAGTACGAAGACCGACTAGTGGGTTGTTCAAGATGCCGTTGGCAGTAGCGGATTAATTGTTCACTGAGTCGGTGTCCCGTGTCGGTGGCTAGGTTCCAACTGTGCCAGTACAGTGGTACTTCTATGCTCTTTCCGGGGACCAGTTCAACGACCTCACCACGTTCCAGCAGCGATTTCATCTGTAAGTCAGGCGCCATGCCCCACGCAAATCCACGTTTGATTAACTCGGTAAATGCTTCAGAGGAGGGGACCCGATGGCGTTGATAATCCTGTACCTCTGGGTAGAAGCGTTGGATATAACTATTCTGTAGGTCATCTTTTTCGTTGTATTCCACCGCTGGCGCTTGAGTTAAGGTTGCACTGGATACGCCGTCAGGAAAGTAATGCTGCATAAAGCGGGGACTGGCGAGCGCTAGATAGCGGCTAATACCAAGTAGCACGGCATTACTGCCTTGCAAGGGTTTGCTGCTGGCGCTGATACAGCCCTGAACATCACCCTGACGAAGCAGTTGGTGGGTCTGATCCTGATCATCGATTCTTAAATCTAGCAGAATAGGGCTTTGCTCCATTAAGGGCTGCATCGCATCCATAAACCAAGTGGCTAAGCTATCCGCATTCAGACCGATGGTTAGCTTGTTGAAACCCTCTTGTTGAGCATTATTAAGATGGGTTAATAGCTCATCCTGTAACAGCGTGACTTGATGGTAATAGCGTTGTAGCTGCTGCCCTGCGTCGGTGAGTCGTAACGGTTGGCTACGCACTAACAAGAGTTGTCCGGCGGACTCTTCCAGCTGTTTAATACGCTGTGAAATAGCCGACTGTGTTAGAAACAGCCGTTTGGCGGCCCTCTCAAAACTCTGTTCTTCAATGACGGTGGCTAGCGCCTGAAGCTGACGATAATCAAACATAATATCTCGCACTGATAAGGTAATGATGTACGTCATCATAGCGACATTAGAAGTTCTAATGAAACATAAATATTATTAGTTTTACTTATTTGTGTCGAATGCTTACGCTGTGCCAATCACTGTTTCGTCAACGAATATCGGACTGTTAATCGCTATGTTGTTATCCATTCCTGCCCCTTTTATCACCGGTTTAGCCACCAGTGCTGGATTAATTATTGCGATTGGCGCACAAAATGCGTTTGTGCTCAGTCAGGGAGTGCGTCGGGAATATCATTGGCCGATTGCCGGTTTGTGTAGTCTGCTTGATACGATACTGATAATGGCGGGTATATCCGGTATGGGTATCTTGATCAGTCAATCGACGTTGTTGTTACAACTGATTACCTGGGCGGGTGGAGCATTTTTATTGTGGTATGGCGCGAATGCCCTGCGTTCAGCGCTGAGGAGTGAGTCGCTCAAGGTGTCGGTGAATCAGTTTGCCAATCTACGTTCGGCACTGTTGGCGACATTAGCGCTTAGCTTGTTAAATCCCCACGTCTATCTTGATACGGTGGTCTTGTTAGGCAGTATTGGCGGACGTTATGCAGAACAGGAGCGATATTGGTTTGGTGCCGGCGCTGCGCTGTTCTCCTTTATTTGGTTTTTCGCCCTCAGTCTGGGTGCTCGCTGGTTAGCACCGCTGTTTCGCAAACCCATCAGTTGGCGAATTCTGGATGGCTCGGTGTGCATTATGATGTGGACGCTGGCTGCCTTATTGTTGACCGGCAATCTCAGCGCCTAATACGTTAATGAGCCTACTTGACTTTATTATTCACAATCTGAGACAGATCTGTCACCAAACGGGCAAGGTTATCAATGGCTTGGTTGGTCGTGTTAATGGAGTCTTTGTTATTTTCAGAAACATCTCGGATAGAGATAATGTTACGGCTTAGGCTTTCGGCCGTATGATTCTGCTCATCAGCGGCCAACGCAATCTGTTGGCTCTGATCTGAGATCTGATCCAATGATTGCGTCAATTGATCAAACGCCTGTCCTGCCGTTTCCGCACTCGCAATGCTCTCTTTGACCTGATGATGGGTCTTGCTCATCGTCTCAGTGGTGCTCTGTACCTGCTTCTGTACTGCATCGATACTGGCTTTGATCTGTTCGGTTGCTTTCTGAGTACGGATCGCTAACTCTCGCACCTCATTGGCAACCACCGCAAAACCGCGCCCATGATCACCGGCTCTGGCGGCTTCAATGGCGGCATTGAGGGCCAGAAGGTTAGTTTGGCCCGTGATATCGTTGATCAGCGTGGTGATATGGCCAATCTCTTCGGTTTGGGCATGTAGCTGTTCAGATTGGCTTGATGCTTGGCTGATCTCTTCAGCGAGCACCTCAATTGTTTGCAGCATATCGTTAATGATGGTTCTGCCATTCTGGGCGTCTTGGGCCGCTTGATGGGTTACCTCGGAGGTGCGAGACGTGTTTTCAGCTACATGTTGTGATGAAGAGGCCATCTGATTGCTGGCTGAGGCCAACATGTCGCTTTCCAGATTTTGCTTATCAATACCACAGGTGGTTTGATTCAGGCTGTCATGCGTAGTGTCCATCACCTCTCTAAGAGTCAAAATAGCATCTTCGACGCGGCCGGTAACGGTCAGTATTCTGGCTTGTAATAGCTGAGTGGTGACGTTAGCGGCGCCAATCTCATCCATACTTCCGCCGATCACCCGTTGCGATAGAGGGTTGTCATAGATTGCTTGCGATTGCTTAAGGAGCTGCTGGAGAGGTTTAAGTTGTCTATAGCACAGGCCGGTGATCGTGGCGGTAATCGCCCCAGATATTAATAATTGTTCGAGTAACCCCAGTGGTGCAATATTGACTAATGAGAGGGCCGCTAAGCCTGAAAACAGGGTGGCCAACAGTCGATGACTCAAACTATGGCGGGTGAGCGATAACCGTTTAGGATTCGCACGGATCTGATCATATAGGTTCTGCGCATGCTGTTTAATGTCATCAGGCAGTCGGGTACGCACCGATTGATAACCAATTTTGCTTCCCTCTTGGTCATACAATGGTGTGATATAGGCTAATACCCAGTAAAAATCACCATTTTTACAGCGGTTCTTAACCGCGCCTAACCAAGGTTTATCCGCTTTAAGATTACGCCATAAGTCGGCAAATGCAGCGGCGGGCATATCGGGGTGTCGAACCATATTATGGGGTTGTCCCAACAGTTCTTTACAACTAAATCCGGCGATATCGATGAAGTTCTGGTTTGCATAGGTGATGCTGCCAGAGAGTGAGGTCGTAGAAATTAAACGACTGGCTTCAGGAACCTCGCGCTCCCTAGTGGTGAGGCGATTATCATCCATACAAAAAAACCTCTATCTATTGAGTAGTGTTGTCTGCAATAGGCGACTGGATTAGACCTTCTATCCGTTAAGTTCAGGCCTTAAATCCATGCGGGTGGTGCGCCTATTCTGTTGGGACGCTAAGTATACACGCTCAAATTGCTAAATAAACCCGAACTAAAACTTTGTGCTAGAAGCTTTAAAACTAGTACTAAAGAACTAATTTTTTGCTGCCAAGGAGGCATAGGTAAAAAACAGGCTAGATAGCTACTATGTAGGGGTAGTTAAATGGCCCGCAAAGAGAAACGCGGCGAATAACAAAAAGAGAGGCATCATAATGATTTACGCACAGCCAGGGACCGAGGGTTCTGTTGTTTCCTTTAAAGAACGTTACGAAAACTATATTGGTGGTGAGTGGGTTGCACCGGTTAATGGGCAATACTTCGACAATGTTTCACCGGTTAACGGTAAGGTGTTTTGTCAGATTCCACGCTCCGATGCTGATGATATTAACCTTGCGCTGGATGCAGCCCACGCAGCGAAGGATGCTTGGGGTACGACATCGGTTGCTGAGCGCTCTAATGTTTTGTTAAGAATCGCTGATCGTATTGAGCAAAATCTTGAACTGCTGGCCGTTGCCGAAACTTGGGATAATGGTAAAGCGGTGCGTGAAACCATGGCTGCTGATGTACCGCTGTGTGTTGATCACTTCCGTTACTATGCCGGTTGTATCCGGGCACAGGAAGGTTCTATCGGTGAGATCGATCAGAATACTGTTTCCTATCAATTCCATGAGCCGCTGGGCGTTGTCGGTCAGATCATCCCTTGGAACTTCCCGCTGCTGATGGCGGCATGGAAATTGGCTCCTGCACTGGTTACTGGTAACTGTGTTGTTATGAAGCCGGCGGAACAAACCCCTGCCTCTATTCTTAAACTGATGGAAGTGATCGGTGATCTGCTGCCACCGGGTGTGCTGAACATCGTCAACGGCTTCGGTAAAGAAGCAGGCGAAGCGCTGGCCACTAGCACGCGTATCGCTAAGATCGCTTTCACCGGTTCAACGCCTGTCGGTTCTCACATTCTTAAATGTGCCGCTGAAAATATTATTCCATCGACCGTAGAGCTGGGTGGTAAGTCACCTAACGTCTTCTTTGCCGATGTCATGGATCAGGAAGATGAGTTTGTTAACAAAGCGGTTGAGGGAGCGGTGTTGGCCTTCTTTAACCAGGGCGAAGTTTGTACTTGCCCATCACGTTTGTTGGTACAAGAGAGCATTTATGATGCCTTCATTGCCAAAGTGATTGAGCGCTCTAAGCAGATCAAACGAGGCAACCCGCTAGACACCGAAACGATGGTCGGTGCACAGGCGTCTCAGCAGCAGTTTGAGAAAATCCTGTCTTACATGGAGATCGGTAAAGAAGAGGGCGCTGAGTTCCTGATCGGTGGTGATGTGCATGAACATGACGACGAGTTTAACTCGGGTTTCTATGTGCAGCCTACGCTGATGAAAGGCCACAACAAAATGCGCGTCTTCCAAGAAGAGATCTTCGGTCCAGTGGTCGCGGTGACAACCTTTAAAGACGAAGCAGAAGCACTGGAAATTGCCAATGATACCGAGTTCGGTTTGGGTGCCGGTGTGTGGACTCGCGACATGAATGTTTCTTATCGCATGGGACGTGGTATTCAGTCCGGTCGGGTATGGACTAACTGTTATCACCTTTACCCTGCCCATGCTGCGTTCGGTGGTTATAAGAAATCCGGTGTTGGTCGTGAGACCCACAAGATGATGTTGGATCACTATCAGCAGACTAAAAACCTGTTGGTTAGTTACGATATCAACCCATTGGGCTTCTTCTAAGTCATCATTCAAGGCCATCGTCAGGTGGACGTTACTCCCCGGGACGGTTCTCCGTCCCACTTTTTGGTCTCCATTGTTTGGAGATTCGCACCGCACCAGCCATGTTTTTGGGTTGGTTCGATACCGTTTCCGGCAAGCATTTACTGTCGGTGTTCTTTGGCGACCTCGGGTCGCCTTTTTTATACCTGTCATCTTGAGTAACTCGATCATCGCTGAAACAGCAAGGCTCTGATATGCTTTATCATGCTAATAGGGCTGGGAATAGTCGTTTTCAGATGATTAGCATGGCGGGGTAGTAATGGATTTTACGAAAATACCGAGTAAGTTAGGCCTTAGCTTTTTTTGGTTGATATCTGTGTTGCTGGTATTTCTATTAGCCGGATTTTTCACTTACTTTTTTATTGCCAATCAACAATACAATCATACCAATCTTGATAAGCTTCAAGCGTCTATTCAGCAGCATATCAATCGTCGCCTACAATATGAGGTGAACGATGCCATCCACTTTGCCAATGCCCGCTATCACAGTGCTGAACAGGTTATTATGACCTCGTCGCAACATGAGGTGACTCAGGCATTAGACGTCATGAATCGCTTTTATGAACAAAACCGGCGGCGCATGTCCGATGTCGAACTAAAACGGCAATTACTTGAACTCTTGCGCGGCGTGCGCTTTTTCAATGGTCGGGGTTATCTGTTTGTCGGTGACCAGCAAGGGAAAGGTTTACTGATGCCTACCCAGCCCGAACTTGAAGGTACATCGATGATGGATGTACAAGATGATCAAGGGGTTTATTTTATCCGCCGTGTTCGGCAGGTGACCGAATCGGCAGCCGGACGAGGGTATGTTCGCTATCGCTGGTACTCTCTTGATGATCGGCAGCGGATGGAGAATAAAATTGCCTTTGTCGCTCGATTTGAACCCTATAACTGGTTGGTGGGTGCAGGTGACTATGTCTCTCAGATTCAGCAGGACTTACAACAGGAAGTCATTGAATACCTGCAAGGTATTCAGTTCGGCAAAAACGGTTACCTGTCGATCATCGATCTCAATGGTAAGGTGATTGCGGGTCAGGGGGTTGAGCAATTTGTAGGTAAGACATATATGCAGTTAGAGAACCCCGCCGACCGAGCGCGCATTGCCACGCTGTTGGGTGAAGTGAAGAGTGACGGTTTTATCCATACGGGCTGGTATCGCAATGATGGTCAGCCTGATGCTGATCAGCTACTTTATGCCAGTGTCTTCCCTGCATGGGGCTGGATTGTACTGGCTGGCGGTTATGCTGATCCATCGCTGGAGTTGCTTCTGCAGCAGCGAGCTCAGATTATGCAAAATGATAGGGACAGTAATATCACGCTGGTGTTATTGATGGCGGTGTTGTTATCGATTGCATTCGTGATGATGCGCTATTATGCGCGGGGCTTCAGTAAGGTCTTCAGTCGTTTTCAGCTAAATTTAGATCAGCAGAGTATTACCCTCGATGAAAATGCGCGGGCGCTGGATATCAGCGAAAGAATCGTTGATGCCGCCCATGAAGGTATTCTGATTACCGATGCAGATAATCATATTATCCGTATCAATAAATCCTTTACACGGATTACCGGCTATATCTTAGAAGATGTTAAAGGTAAGAATCCGCGTATTCTTGGTTCAACCTCAAATAGCACTGACTTTTATAAAGCGATGTGGCATGCATTGACTAGCCAAGGTCAGTGGCATGGTGAGATCTGGAACCGCCGCAAAAACGGCTCACTCTATCCTCAGGCGCTATCAATCACCAGTTATTGCAATGCCGAGGGGGAGATTGAAAACTATATTGGCACCTTTACCGATATCAGCCAGCGTAAAGCCTTTGAAGAGCAACTTGAGCATATGGCTCAGAGTGATTCGTTGACGGATCTACCTAACCGTCGTTCACTCAGTCAACGTCTACAGCATGAGCTTGATGTACTCAAACGGCATCCTGATCATCAGTTAGGGTTGATGTTTATGGATCTTGATCTGTTCAAAACAATTAACGATACCTATGGTCATGGGGTTGGCGATCAGGTGCTGATTACCATTGCTCGACGATTGAATGAGATCGTGCGGGTAACGGACATGGTGAGCCGTGTGGGCGGTGATGAGTTTGTGATTCTGCTAGGAAACGAACCTGGAGAGATGAAGCCGGCTGCTATGAAGTTAGCGCAACGGATAATAGAGGCGATATCAGAGCCACTGCTGGTGGCAGGTATCGAATTACAGCTCACCACCAGTATCGGTGTTGCCTTGGCACCGAAGGATAGTAGCGATGCTGCAGGCTTAATGGAGTGTGCTGACCGAGCCCTGTATCAGGCGAAGAAGGAGGGCAGTAACAACGTTAAGCTATTTAATACTTCAATGGTTAAGGATGAAATCGAGCTATAGCTGCCCATAATCGCGCTTGATGAATATTGGTTGTCTAGAAACTCAATTACCACGGCGGCCTCTGATACAATAGAACCTAATGTTTAAAATGGACTGAAAAGTGCTCGTTATTTCTAATGCTGTCTCTATTCCCGATGATGAAATCGTACTCACCGCGATCCGTGCGCAGGGCAGTGGCGGCCAGAATGTCAATAAAGTCTCTTCGGCGATTCATCTGCGGTTTGATATTGCCGCGTCATCTCTACCTGAGTTTTACAAAGAGCGTTTGCTGCAACTGAAGGACTCTCGCATTACCAAAGAGGGCGTCGTGGTGATTAAAGCCCAGCAGTACCGTACTCAGGAGAAAAACCGTGAAGATGCACTGCAGCGGTTACAGGCGTTAATTAAGGCCGTGACAGTGGTGCAGAAAGCGCGACAAGCCACAAAACCTAGCCGCTCTGCAAAACGGAAAAGGGTTGATAGCAAAACTAAACGGGGTCATGTTAAAGCACTGCGTGGCCGGGTATCCGATTAGCGCGTTTTTAACCGCAAAATATAACCGTCATTCACCCTGCTATTCAGTACAAACTCAGTCATTCTCTTTTTTCTAATTATTCCGTTCCTTATCTAACCGCCCAAGCAGTCTATTGATGCTCTGATCTGACAGGTGCCTCTTTCTTGAGCCGCTTTTTATCGGGCAATCTGTATTCCATACATCGGCTTACGACTAAAAAGCCCCGTTGATTAGTTCCAAAGTACCATATGGAATTAATCATTCGGTTTCTATGATTAAAGACAGTCACAAGACTGGAAAAACTAATAACAAAAGAGGTAATACCAATGTGGACTAAGCCAGCTTATACAGATCTGCGTATCGGTTTTGAAGTCACCATGTATTTCGCAAACCGTTAAATGATAGACCAAGCTCCGCCTTCGGGTGGGGCTTTTTTTATTGGTTTCGATCCGAACACTCCGACAACACGACAAGATAATAATAACAATGAAAATACAGGTTTTAGGTTCAGCCGCCGGTGGCGGTTTCCCCCAGTGGAACTGCAACTGCCGTAATTGTGCCGGTTATCGTGCTGGCACGCTCAATGCCAAAGCGCGTACCCAATCCTCCATCGCCGTGAGCGCGAATGGTGAAGATTGGATACTGTTTAATACCTCCCCAGATATCCGCCAGCAACTGGCTGATTTCGCGCCGATGCAGCCTAATCGTCAGATTCGGGATACCGGTATCGCCGCCATCGTTTATATGGATAGCCAGATCGACCATACCACCGGTTTATTGATGTTGCGCGAAGGTTGCCCCCATGAGGTTTGGTGTACCGATATGGTGTATCAAGACCTCACCACCGGCTTCCCTGTGTTTAAGATGTTAGAGCATTGGAATGGCGGCATTACCCGCAACCGGATTTCGGTTGAAGCGGGTGAGAATAGCTTTGTGATTCCCCAAGTACCCGAATTTAAACTGACAGCCGTGACCCTGCTCAGCAGTGCGCCGCCTTATTCGCCACACCGTAACGATCCGCATCCGGGGGACAATATCGGTATCTTGATCGAAGATACCCGCAGCGGCAAAACGCTCTTCTATGCACCCGGCCTAGGGCAAATTGAACCGCACCTGCAACCGATCATGCAAGACGCCGACTGCTTGTTGGTGGACGGCACTATATGGCGCGATGACGAGATGATCACCTCGGGTGTGGGCGATAAGTTAGGCGTCACCATGGGGCACTTAGCGCAGATGCCCAATGAAGCTACTGGTGAGGCAGGCATGCTGGCATTTCTTGATACCTTAGACAAGCCGCGCAAAGTGTTAATACATATTAATAATACCAATCCGATTTTAGATGAAGACTCTCCAGAACGAGCCGAAGTGCTGGCCCGTGGGATCGAAGTCTCCTATGACGGCATGAGTATCGAACTCTAAGAGGTCAGCTATGAACGCACAACTGAAAGAGATCTTGCCGGCGCTAAGTCGGGATGAATTTGAACAGGCGCTGCGGGCTAAAGGGGCGTTTTATCACACCGAACACCCTTACCATGTGGCGATGTACAACGGTGATTGCAGCAAGGAACAGATTCAAGGTTGGGTAGCGAACCGTTTTTACTATCAGATCTCGATTCCCTTGAAAGATGCCGCCATTATGGCTAATTGCCCTGACCGTGACGTGCGTCGTCACTGGGTTCAGCGGGTGTTGGATCACGATGGTTATGATGGCGCGGTGGGTGGCATCGAAGCCTGGCTGCGTTTAGGCGAAGCCGTGGGCTTGAGCCGCGAAGAGATTCTGTCGCAAGAGCATGTGTTGCCAGGGGTACGTTTTGCCGTCGATGCTTATGTTAATTTCGCTCGCCGTGCCACGTGGCAAGAAGCTGCGAGTTCATCGCTCACCGAACTGTTTGCCCCAACGATTCATCAAAATCGGTTAGACACCTGGCCGACCCACTATCCTTGGATTAAAGAGGAGGGCTATCAGTATTTTCGTGGCCGCCTAACTGAAGCCCGCCGCGATGTGGCCCATGGGTTGGATATTACGCTGGATCACTACACCACCCGCGAGCAGCAGGAACGGATGCTAAATATCTTACAGTTCAAACTGGATGTGCTCTGGAGCATGCTCGATGCGATGACCATGGCCTATGAACTGAAGCGACCGCCGTATCATACGGTCACCGAAGAGAAGATCTATCACAAAGGCCTATTCGCATGAGCGGCGCTGAGATTACCCCAGATCAGATCCCGGAATTAAGCCGGATGTTTCGCTTTCAATGGGAGAAAGCACAGGATAGTTATGTGCTGCTCTATCCTGAAGGGATGGTTAAACTCAACGGCCCCGCGGGTGAAGTGCTAGCCCTAGTGGATGGTCAGCGTACTGTAACCGATATTATCCAGAGCCTGCAGGCGAAGTTCCCCGATGCTGAGGGTATCGAGCAGGATATTCTGGAATTCTTAGGAGATGCCCGTGAGCAACGCTGGATCAGCCTGTAACGGTCAGCCATCACTAAATGCGGTGCCGACCCATGGTCAGCCGCTGTGGTTGCTCGCCGAACTTACCTATAAATGCCCACTGCAGTGCCCTTACTGCGCCAACCCAACCAATTTCGCCAGCAAAACCGATGAGTTAACCACCGCCGAGTGGGTGGATGTGTTCACCCAAGCCCGTGAATTAGGTGCGGCACAGCTGGGTTTTTCAGGAGGCGAGCCGCTGGTACGCCAAGACTTAGCGGAATTGATCAGTGAAGCACGGCAGTTGGGTTATTACACCAACCTGATTACCTCTGGAGTGGGGTTAAACGAACATAAGATTGCCGATTTTCGTGAAGCGGGGCTCGATCATATTCAGGTCAGCTTTCAGGCGGCCGATCCCGAGGTCAACAACCTGCTGGCAGGGTCCAAAAAAGCGTTTGCGCAAAAACTAAAGATGGCCCGAGAAGTGAAAGCTCAGGGCTATCCGATGGTGCTCAACTTTGTTACCCATCGGCATAATATCGATCAGATCGATCGTATTATCGAGCTGTGTGTCGAACTTGAAGCGGATTATGTCGAGCTGGCCACCTGTCAGTATTATGGTTGGGCTTATGAAAACCGGAATAACCTGCTGCCCACACGGGCGCAGTTGGAGCGGGCTGAGCGCATCACCAATGAATACCGTGATCGCTTAGCCGCCGCCGGTAACCCGATCAAAATCATCTTTGTCACACCGGATTATTATGAAGAGCGCCCCAAAGGCTGCATGAATGGTTGGGGGCAGGTGTTTTTAACCGTCACACCCGATGGCACTGCCTTACCTTGTCATAGTGCGCGGATGTTGCCAGTCGAGTTCCCCAATGTGAAGGAGCAAAGCATCGAGCAGATCTGGAACCGCTCGAACGGCTTCAACCACTTCCGGGGTTATGAGTGGATGAAAGAACCCTGTGTCTCCTGCGATGAAAAAGAGAAAGACTTTGGCGGCTGTCGTTGTCAGGCCTTTATGCTCACCGGCGATGCCAATAATGCCGATCCGGTGTGCAGTAAATCCCTCCATCACGATCTCATTGTGCAGGCACGTGAAGAGGCCGAGCTACCCACGCATCAGGAACCGATCTTCCGTAACGAGCGTAACTCACGGGTGTTTGCCAAGAGTTGATATGTTAGCCTGCAAGGCTTAGTTAACCCTGTGGATGTGAGCCCGTTATGCCCCAATATGGTTTTTTAAACTCGACACTATCAGCCGCCGATGCGGTGGCTGCTGGGCTGGAATATGGCCAATTACAGGCGGTGGCTGAGGGGCTTTTCTGGGTTGAATACCGGCCAGATGAGGGGCGAAATTTACTGATTCAGCGTGGCTGGAACGGTGATATCCATTGCTTAACCCCAACGGGATTCAGCGTACGCAGTTGCGTTTATGAATATGGGGGTAAAAGTTGGTGCCCCGTGGGCCATCGGTTGGCATTTGTGAATGCCGCGGATCAGCAGATCTGGCTACAACAGGGCGGTCAAACGCCTTTGCCGCTTACCCAAACGCCGGATTGCCGTTATGGCGACCTAATCTTTGATCAACCCCGTCAACGATTGCTAGCGGTGCAGGAACAAACCAGCGATGATCCTACTCAACCGCTACATCGAATAGTGGCGGTGGATATCAACAGTGGGGCGGTCACTGTGTTGGTCAGCGGCGATGATTTTTATGCCGCGCCCGTGCTAAGTCCCGATGGTCAGCAGTTGGCTTGGATCAGTTGGAATCATCCGCATATGCCTTGGGTGAGCACACAACTCAATCTGGCCCGTATCGCCTCAGCCAGCACACCTAAACAAGCGCCTAGTGATACGCAGAGCGATAAAATAACCCCCGCCAGTGGCTTAATCGAGCATCGAGTGCTGGCCGGTGAGACGACGCAAGAGTCTTTGCAACAGCCGCGTTTCTTAAGCGATAACAGTTTAGTGGCGATTAGTGATATTTCTGGCTGGTGGAATTTATACCGTTATCTGCTTGATGATGTTAATAATAAACTACAAAACCACGCCGTAGAGGCTGCAGCACCTGCACACGAAACATCTGAAATATCAGCATCGAACTACCCGTTAACAGAGAGAGGGGAAAGAGGCGTTCGAGCCGAGCCGCTGTGGTCTCGAACAAATGACTTCGGTTTGCCGTCCTGGCAACTGGGTGTGTCCACCTGGGATCAACTGGATGAGCAGCGCCAAGTGGCCTGCTATATGCAACAGGGAGAGGGGCGCTTGGCTATCAACACCGCCGCGGGCGAGGTTCGGCTAGCCGAGCAGTTCAGCCTGTTTCGTCACATCTGTTGTTATCAAGGGCGTATCTACTGCATCGCATCGGCGAAAGATCGTGCCGCAGCCATCGTCGAGTTAGTGCCAGCGCAACTGGGCGAGCAAAGTCAGCTTCACCTGATAGCCGGCGGTCAGCGACCCGATAGTGAGGTCGCCTTGCCGCAACCGATCTGTTATCCGGTGGCGGAGGAAACCGCTTATGGCTTTCTCTATCTGCCCTTATCGGCCACTGAATCGACTGATGACTCGACCGTGCGGCCACCGTTGCTTGTGTTCAGCCATGGTGGCCCAACAGCGGCGACCTATCCACTCTATAACCCCAAAATTCAGTTTTGGACCAGCAGAGGCTTTGCCGTGCTCGATCTTAATTATCGTGGCAGTACCGGTTATGGCCGCGACTATCGCTTGCGGCTGGCGGGGAGTTGGGGGCAAACCGATTGGCAGGATGCCGAAGCTGCGGTGGATTATCTGGCTGAAAAGAAACTGATCGATCCCGCCCATGTGTTTATTCGCGGTGGCAGTGCCGGCGGGTATACCACCCTTTGTGCATTGGCCTTTAGTAATCGTTTTAAAGGCGGGGCGAGTTATTACGGCGTCAGTGATCCGATGGCACTCACCCGCGATACCCATAAATTTGAAAGCCACTACCTAGACTGGCTAATCGGCGATCCACAACAGCAGGCCGAGCTATATCGGCAACGCAGCCCACTCGTGCATGCGGATCAAATCAACTGCCCGATGATCTTCTTTCAAGGAGGCCAAGATAGAGTTGTGGTGCCGCAGCAAACCGACGTGATAGTGAATGCTTTAAAACAGCGCGGCATCGCCGTGGAATACCATCTTTACCCAGATGAACAGCACGGCTTTCGCCAAGCCAGCAACCAAGTGCACAGCCTCGAAGCGGAGCTGCAATTTTATCAGCGTCTTCTGATTTGATGCGCTAATCTTCTGCTACAGGGTGCGGATTTAAACGTCGTCCTTATCCTGCTACCTAGAAGCGAGGCACTTTGGCATGAATCATCATCGGAGCGATCAAGCGTACACACAAGCACGCTGGGAGCGCAGCGAATCTAAATGTGAGCACGTATGTGGTGACGCAATCGATCGATGAAAAGGGAACTCATCGTATACATCCTTGAACTGTCTTTCTGCAGTATGATTTGAAATTTTCAAGGAAAGAGGACACACTTAGTTTTCGTGCTTGCCCGTTTATTCGGTTGGTGATATTTTGATCATCAATAAAATCAATAGGTTATTGATTTACACCTTTATAGGCCAGTCACGTTTATAGACCAGTCGTCACCGAAATAGTGTGCACGCACGCTTTTCTGGAAGGGAATAGTCAAACTATGGAAGGTTTCAGAATGAAATCAGTTGGTTACAAGCAGAAGCCCGATGAGTTCTCGCCAGTATATCAGGCAGGCACATGAATAAGCTGTTAGCTTTCCAAATCGTCATTACATACTAGGAGTTAGAATGACACAAGATAAAGATTTATTTGAAATTGATGATGATGAAGTCACTGAATGGTTTGATTCTGAAGACGAAACCAGCACAGACCCAATTCCTGAAGAAGTATCTCTTGAGACCAAATACAGTGAAAGCCAGCTTCGTGTTGTTCGAACATCAATGGATTTCACTCTATATCACCTCAAGCAATCTCTTGAAGATAGAGAGTATATAAACGCATCACCCAAATACCAGCGTAGGCATCGATGGGATATAAAAAAACGCTCACAACTTATTGAGTCTTTTCTAATGAATATCCCCGTACCGTCAGTATTCCTCTTTGAGAATGATTACAATCAATATGAAATTATGGATGGACGGCAACGTATAGATACCCTTAGAAGCTTCATGAATAATGAGTTCCCTCTAAAAAATCTTGAGTTTTGGAAAGAATTAGAAGGGTTACGTTTCTATGATTTGCCTACAGTTATTCAACGAGGTCTATCTCGAAGAACTATAAACGCCATAGTGCTATTGGCCGAAACAACTAAAGAAGATTCTACCGGCGTTGATATTAGAAAAATTCTATTCAAAAGACTAAATACTGGCGGAGTTCAGCTGAATCCACAAGAACTTAGGAATGCGTTATACCCAGGTGAATTTAATGATCTTATTGGTGAGCTATCACGATATGATACGTTCACCAAAATCTGGAAGATTCCCCCATATACAGAAGGAGAGGAAGCTGAACCTAGTGATGAATTGCTTAAAAATTCACTCTATAAAAGCATGGCTGATTGTGAACTTGTTCTGAGGTTCTTTGGTATACAGCGCCTCATAGCTACAAACCTTGGAGGATCTCTTCGTTCGATACTTGATAAGACAAGTAAAGCATTTCAATTTATAAAAGAGGAAGAAAAGGAAAATCTCGCTAAGGAATTTAAGAGTTCAATTGATGGGCTCTATGAAATATTTGGAGAACTAACATTTAGAATACCAAGTACTGGAAAGTTAAGTCGCCCTATGTATGACGCTTTTATGGTCGCATATAGTTTGATTGATACGAACATGCTAAAAAATCGTCAGGATATAAACTCTATTCTAGCCGATATTGATGCTCATTCTAAAGAGTATGAAATACTAATAGGAAAAGGAAATACGGCAGACTCTATTAGAGACAGAGTGAATTTCGCCCAAGAAATTCTAATTGCCGAATAGGGAGTTAATATGTATAGCACACTCCCTGAATACCACTCGGACTTGAATAAGGTTAGCGCACTATTGACTTTAACTAGCTCCGTTAAAGACTTTGCTGGTATAAGTAGTTCTGAGACTACAGAGCAAGATGTATTTTTATCTCATGCATCTGACCTACATGGTATTTCACAGGAAAATCGAGCTAACTTGGTTGTCCTGAATGGAACATTACTTTTATATGTGTCTGGTAAATTTGAAAATTTTGTTCGGCTAACATTTGAAGAGCTATGTACTAATATTGCGGATAAAGCTGAAAGGTATAACTATCTTCCGAAAGAGATGAGGGAAAATCATGTTCGATTAACAGCTGAGGTTATCGCAAATCCCAGAAAATATGGTCATGGTGACCTGGGAGTAAAGTCATTTATTAAAGTTCTTTCAGATAACCTGACTGATGAAGTTGATTTGGAATCGATAAACACTAGTTGTTTATCAATAACATCCGAAAATATGAGGCCAAAAATTATTAACGATTTATTTAAGCGGGTTGGTATTAATAATATTTGGGAAAAAATCAGTCAGCAAGCTAAGCTTCAGTTATTTTTAGAAACTCATGATCCTGCGAAAGCCAAAAAAGATGCAGAAGCATATCTCAACAAACTTATGGATATAAGAAACAACATTGCTCATCCAGCCTCAAGCTTTAGCTGGCCAGACTCAGAATATATTGGAAAATCCATAGAGTTTCTAAAAGTTTTGGGAGAGGTTTTAGCCGAGTCGCTAGCAGTGATTGAATTCGATTTATCAAGAAGAATCGATGAAGCAAAAGCTAACAAGGCCAGGCAGTAGGACACAGCAAGCTGAACCTTTGCTAGCGGCGTTTAGCTTTCATGGAGGATGAATTGAGTTTCGAAGCTACGTAAGCGATCAGTTAAC
>NZ_JAHKQE010000023.1:270939-293897 GCF_018860855.1 Amphritea atlantica | reverse complement strand
CTTATTATATGAATCCCCGGCTTATTAATCGGGTACGGCGGGCGATTGTTATGTGCGATGGAAGGCTCATTCAGCCAAACGATTTGGGCCTAGAGGCGTGTACCGAAGAGGCGTCTTTGGTGATGCCCCTGAAAGAGGTAAGGGCCTTGGCGGAAAAAGAGGCGATAGCTAATGCTATACAGAATTGCAGACAGAATATGACTCAAGCAGCCAAAATGTTGGGTGTTTCTCGTGTAACGTTGTATCGAATGATGGATAAATATGCATTGGCTCCGTCGATCGAGCCCTCTGTAGAAGCCGATTTTTAGAGGGGGATAATTCCCCCTTTTTAATTACACCAAGCGTTCATTTTGCAAGGCTTCTGGTACTTGAGATGTAAACGTTACATCTTACATATATAGTTCGCTAAAACGGAATATCATCATCGAAGGATACTTCAGGTACGTTATTGTCGAATGCTGGTTGTTCTTGATTCATATGGCTATCAACGGAATTGCCTGTTTCAACTTTCCAGGCTTGAAGGTTGTTGAAATAACGACCGTTATATTCACGCCCACGAATGTCAAACGTCACAGTGACATCCTGCCCCACGTGAAGGTTATCGAGTAAGCTCACTTTGTCTTGAACGAACTCAAGATTAATTTCCTGTGGGTATTTACCATCTTCAACGATAACCACCATTTCTCGCTTAGTGAAACCGCTGTTAAATGTCTGAGGGTCTTGAATTAATTTAACTTTACCTGACAGCTCGTAAGCCATAATTTCCTACCTTATTAAGTCTATTGCAACGATGAATTAAAACAGAAAAAGTAAAATATTGCTTCCGATTTGAGCTGTTTTTGTACCGTTTTATGGAACGTTATTTGAGGCAAAAAAGCGGAAAGCGCCTCTAGTGCGTATACCGGCCGTGATCATTTTTTAAAGAATGAACACTACCTACGTTCGTTTAATCATTCATGTCCCAGCAGAGAATCTGCTCAGGGTTTTCGCAGAGGTCTTCTATTCGCTGAGTTAGCAGACGCGCAAACTCAAGGGCGATCATCGATGATGGGCTATCGGTTGGAAAGAGGAGGCCGACGCGTAAGAATATATCGGGCTGAAAACGTCGAAAGACGACTTTTCTCGGTTGGGCATACGTGGTGTAACTGAATGCGGAGATCGGATCAATAATGGAGATTCCGAGACCTCGCTCGACAAACTTTAGGGCCGGTATAAAAAAGCGGGTTTGTAGTCGAACATTCATACGATGTCCGCCGGCTTCAAATAGCTGTAGTAGATCATGATAGATCATATGGTCGGGGTGGAGTGTGATCATTGGCTCAGCATCGAGCATGTCTAAAGTGATGATATCGTGAACGGCGAGTGGATGATCTGCAGGCAAGGCACAGACACATAGGAGATCAAATAGTTGGTTTCTACCAACTTTAGGCTGATGTGATGTTACTTCTGCTAGGGCAAGGTCATACTGATTCGAGGCAACCCATTCGATGACAGAATCTGAGGTACGCGTTTGCAATGAGGCTTGAATCTTTGGGTGCTCGACTAGAAAGTCAGCCAGTATGTCGGGCATGAAAAAGTTTGAGGGGCCGGGCATACAACCGATGCGGAGAAAACCATACTGCTTATTTTGAATATCTTGAACGGTTTGATTGACATCCTGTATGCGTGAAAAAATAGCTTCGACTTCTTTGTAGAGATAGTTCGCTTGGCTCTATTCGAAGAGGAGCTGTGTCCGGTGATTCAAGGGATGCTAGAGGCTAATCCCAATGTTGGCGCTCTTGTTTTAGAGTGTACCGACCTTTCACATTTTTCCCCGGCACTGCAGGCGAAGTTTGGTTTACCTATTTTTGATTTGAGTAGTCTAACCCGAATGGTAGCCGCGACAGTGAATCGGCAAATCGCTTAAACGTTATCTTAAACAGCTTGCCAGATAACCCTAAGCATTTTGATGCTTGGGGTTTTTTCTTTGAGGTTTATACGCTGGTCATGCTGTTAATCAGTTCGGCCAGTTTTTTGATGCCGGGCTCGATGCGATCGGTTGAGATTGACGAGAAGCCGAGACGGATAAAATTCTTAGGGCCATCATCATGGTAAAAGTGAATATGGCCCGGTTCAATAATGATGCTCTCATCGATGGCACGTTGTTTTAGTTCCGCGGTATCTAGGTTGTCAGGACAGCGCACCCAGTAACAAGAGCCGCCAAAGTTAGGTACTTCATGGCTGCCTGGTAAATGTTGATTCAGAGCCTGATCCACGGCGCGCCAGCGGGTGCGATAGTTACGGTTAATATTCATTATTAAAGCATCATAATAGCCACGTTCTAAAAACATGGCGGCCGCGCGTTGATTGTTTGACGCGGGGTGACGAATCATTAGGCGGCGTAACGCACGGGCTTCTTTTATTAAAGGCTCGGAGGCAACCACATACCCGAGGCGTAAACCGGGAGCTAATGTTTTTGACAAGCTTCCTATATAAATGACGCGGTCACTCTTATCTAAGCTTTTGAGCGCAGGGTTGGGCTTGTTATCAAAGTTTGTTTCGCTTTCATAATCATCTTCAATGATTAAGAAATCATCACTGCTCGCGCGATTTAATAATTCATAGCGTCTTTCCAGCGGCATTGTCACGGCCGTTGGGCATTGATGGCTAGGGGTTGTGTAGATTAAATCACAATCACTTAATTGATCGCCCATTATCAAACCATCTTGGTCGATCGGCAGAGGTTTCATTTTACACCCGTGCAATTTAGCGATATTTCGGATATCGACATAACCGGGGTCTTCCAAGCCTAGAGTCGAGTGCTTATCTAACAATAACTGTACTAATAGATAGAGGGAGAGCTGTGCGCCGACAGTGACTAATATTTGTTCAGGTGAAGCCCATATTCCTCGACGCGGAAGTAAACGTGTACGTATTTGCTCAATCAGCCGAGGGTCATCGTGGTCTAAGCTATCCGATGCCCAATCACTCACGGCGGCATCGCTGACTGCATCGCGGCAGCATTCTCGCCAATTGACGGCGGGAAATATCTTTTCATCGAACTGGCCATAAATAAATGGATATTGATAACTTTGCCAGTCCAGTGCCTTATTGATATTGATTTGTTCGCTGGGGTGGATTTTGAACCGTTGTTGCCAATCTTCTAACTGACTGCTTACCACGTGTGAGTTAGGTTGATTATCGGCTTGGCTATCTAGCATATCGGGATTGACAAAATAGCCACGTCGCTCACGGGCGATGAGATAGCCATCATCTAGCAGGTGTTCATAGGCCAGCACCACCGTATTACGCGCAATGTTCAATAGCTTTGCTAGTTTTCGGCTAGAAGGTAGGGGAACGTCCGGCGGAATATTACCATTCATGATCGCGTTGGCGATCTGCTCTCTTAGTTGTTTTTGTAAGCTAACATTTTTGTCTTGGGTGAGATGAAAAAGATGGAACATATACACACGCCTCATGCTTTAAAAACAGTCTAATATAATGACAGTCATCCGTGGTTAAGTGGTACTCGACAGCGCGTATTTCCTAAGGAAGAGATCGTTCAAAAGAGGTAGTCAATCAATCTATTTTGATTGAAATAATACCATAGATAGCGAGGTGCATTGATCGAGTAGAGGCTAAATCTCAGGAAATATGGGCTTTACCGTGGTTGAAATTGTAGTTTGTTAGTCCAGCCATCTTGAACTAACAAACTAGGCTAAGGTTGGCTTACCGGTTAATGGGTAACGGCTGATAGAGCTTCGTCTATCGCTGCGACCACAAGATCGATCTCTTCTCTAGTGATAATCAGGGCTGGCGCTAAACAGATCGTATTGTTGAACTCTTTGAATGAACGGTTAGTTCGGCCAATAATCACGCCATTCGCCATGCAGTGTCCTGCGACAGCCATCACCATTGATTCGTCGACCGGCTCTTTTGTCGTTCTATCTTTAACCATCTCAAATCCGGCAAACAAGCCTTTACCGCGTACATCACCAATGATTGAATGCTTGTCTTTTAGCATGTTTAGTTGGCTAAGCAGGTAAGCGCCTTGGGTATTTACATTATCTAACAGGTTCTCATCTTCGATGATCTGCATATTAACGAGTGCAGCCGCAGGCCCAGCAGTACAACCACCAAAGGTCGAAATATCACGAAAATAACCCATACGTGGATCTTCATCTTCTTTGAAGGCATCAAACACTGCTTCGGTGGTGACGGTACAGGAGATGGCTGCGTATCCTGACGCGACCCCTTTAGCCATAGTGACAATGTCGGGTTGGATGTTGTAGTGCTGATAGCCGAACCATTGACCTGTTCGACCTAAGCCACAGACCACCTCATCGATATGAATTAAAACATCATATTGTTTGCAGATCTCTTGTACCCGAGGCCAGTAACCGGCAGGTGCTTCAATAACGCCACCGCCTGCAGTGATCGGTTCAAGGCAGATCGCTCCTACGGTATCAGGGCCTTCTGCTAGAATGACTTTTTCGATTTGGTTGGCTGCCCAAACACCATAATTTTCTTTATCCGCATCATCCTGAGCGCGATATTCACAACAGTGAGGGACTTCAACAAAATCGGGAACAAAAGGACCATATTGATGCTTGCGTTCAAACTGCCCTGACGCGCTGAGTGTCGCAATGGTTGTGCCGTGATAATCACGCTCACGATAAAGGATCTTAGTTTTCTTGCCGCCATATTTCTTGTGTGCTATTTGACGAACAATTTTAAAGGCTTTTTCGTTAGCTTCAGAGCCAGAGTTGGAATAGTAAACACGACTCATCCCAGGCATTTTTTCAATCAATTTTTTAGCAAATTGTGCCGCTGGAACATTGCCTGCAGATTGTGCAAAGTAGTTCATTTTCACCAGTTGGTCACGAACTGCATCCGCAATTTCAGTTCGACCATAACCAACATTAACCGTCCATACTGCACCAGAGACCGCATCAAGGTATTCATTGCCTTTGGCGTCCCACACATGAAGGCCTTTACCATTAACAATGACCATTGGGTCGCTTTTTTCAAATGCTTTATGCTGCGTCAGATGGTGCCATACATGGTTACGGTCACTGTTCACGACATCTATAGAATCAAACTCATTCACATTATTGCTCATATTAGCCTCATCTGTTTATACCGGTGAGACAAGCTGATATTGTCGTTTTCTTAAAGCGTTGTGAAGGTCATATTGATAACAAACAGAACTTAAGAAAAAATATCAACTTGCCGAACTATCAATAATGTTAAATTACGCTTCTGAAGGCTGAGTCGTTAGGACCAGATGAAACTCAGAGTTGAGGCCAGAGATAAAAGTAAAAAATAATTTTTTCAGATGAAAAAAAAGGCAACCTAGACTTAGGCTACCTTTTTAAATTAAAGCGTAATCCATAGGAATACGCTTAATATTGAGGACGATAAGTGTATAAACGTCCTATGTTTTATTAGATGACTAATGTTTTTGTGTAGCTCATTTCTCGAATAGCGTATTTAATACCTTCACGGCCTACACCACTCTCTTTAACACCGCCGAAGGGGAAGTGTTCTGTACGGAAGCCTGGGCCTTCATTGGTGGCTAACGTACCCACATCCAGCTCTTCAAACAGATAGCGAATAACAGATAGGTTGTTACTGAATATGCCTGCCTGTAAACCATAAGCGGTGTTGTTGATAACAGGAATAATCTCTTCCACATCTTCAAATTTAAACAACGGCATAACGGGACCAAAGGTCTCTTCAATCATAACTTCGCTATCAGCCCGCACATTTTCCAGAATGGTTGGATGTACAAAAGCACCATCGTATTGGTTGCCAAGGGCTACAGTTGCGCCATCTTCGATGGCCCCTTCGATGCGTTGACGAATCTCTTTCGCGGCGCCCATATGAATAACAGGTCCGACAAAAGTTTTATCATCCATTGGATCGCCAATAACTAATGCGGCACTTTTTTCGACCAGAATATCGCGGAACTGATTATAGACAGAGGCGTGAACAAACAGACGTTTCGCAGCGGTACAGCGTTGGCCTGCGGTGGCGAAACGATGGTTAATGGCGGAGGTTGCGGCAGCTTCTAAATCCGCATCATCCATAACGATCAAGGGGTCATTACCACCGAGTTCGAGCAATAGTTTTTTATAACCGGCGGCAGCGGCAATAGCATTTGCTGCAGCGGTACCACCGGTAAAGTTAATGGCATTAACATCGGGATGAGCGTTTAGTTTATCCAGATCAGAGAGCGGAGGCATGCAAAATTGCAGCACACTTTCAGGCATACCGGCCTCATAACATAGTTCGACCAGTAACTGAGAGGTCGCGGTGTTTTGTGGGCCCGGTTTAAAGAGAATGGCATTACCCGCCGCATAGGCAGGCCCAATTTTATGCATTGCAATATTAATCGGGAAGTTGAAGGGAGTAATACAAAAAATGGTGCCTAGCGGACGCCAGCAAACCACGCCGATTTTACCACCGGCGGGAGCGTAGGCATCAGAATCCAGTGATTCACCACTGATTTGACGTGCTTCTTCGCTGCTGGCGATGGTTGCGTTAATTGCGCGGATCATTTCAACACGGGAATCGGAAATCGTTTTGCCGGTTTCGATCGTAATCAGTCGCGCTATTTTTTCAGCGTTATCTTTGAGTAGATCTGCTAATTTCAATAACACATTAGCACGCTCGTAAGCGGCGGTTTTACGTTGAACCTTCTGGCCTGTTTTGAGTAAAGCGAGTTTTTCTTCAACTTGTGACCAGGGAGTGTATTCATACTCACCAATCTGTTCATTGTTGTAAGGGTTTACTAATGTATAGGTTTGGCTCATTGCTAAACTCCCATTTGGATTAGTTGAAATACGATACGACTGGCGGCTAAAAATAGTGCCAGTTTCATGAGTGTAAAAAAGACGTTGGTATTGATATAACGCAGTCCGATCACGCCAAGCTTCGCGCCAACAACTGCCGCGACGCTTAATATGCCAATCAGGTAGGCGTTATCGATAAATGAAAATCCGAGAAAAAGGTAAGCGGGTATCTTGGTGAGATGAGCAAACATCTGCATAACCGATTTATTGCAGACGACCTCTTCTTTACTCATATCGTCACGCATAAAAAAGAGTGCGAGTAAGGGGTCGATAGCTCCAACAATAATGCCCATGCTGCCGGTAGCGATGCCGACCCAGAAAAAGTTCTGATCGCTAATCTTAAAATGGGGTAGGTGTTTGGGTTTGAACAGGGTATAGAAAATTAGCAGAACCAATATCAGCAGGGGAAAGAACTCGCCAATGTATTTAACTATAAACAGGGTGGTGATAATGGCGCCAATAACGGCCCCAAGGCCAAAAGGGATGCACATACCCCAGCGGACGTCGTGTCTTAGAAACCAAGCACGGGCTGCGTTATTTGATACCTGTACAACCCCGTGTATTGCCACTAAAGGTTTGACCGGCATATAGACACTCATCGCCGCGAACATGAGCACACCACCCGCCATACCGGTGATTGAGGTGATCATCGATGCGATAGTGACTGCTAATGATAGCCAGATTAAGCTTTCGTTGGATAAGTTAACAACTTCCATTATTTCTCTTTTTTTAGTGACGAGTTGTATGTAGGGCTTAGCATAAAAAGAAAGAGGTAAAGGCTATAGGGCCAGTTTGATGTAAGTTCTTGTCCACCTTGGTTATCTATCATGAAGTGACTTAGAGAGGCTAACGAGGAGAGTGATCTTGAGGCCGCATGCCGGACACCGCTTTTAGCATTGGCTGAGTCCCTAGATATAGGGGGATTATTCGGTCACGGCTCTTGTGATGATCTACTGAAGGTTATCATCCGGGATATGGAGAGTTACGAAGCGCTGTTAAGTAATCTGTTGCTGCTGGTTGAGGGGATTTGCTCTAGCAGCACCCAGTTCTCGATGAAACAGCCAAAAATAACCTGTGAGCTACCCTAGAACGGCTGTTGATAAGCGGTTGTTCGATCAGGGAGAATAGCCGACATCGGATGACCTCTTTTCATCATTCTAAGTCTTTTGGATAGCTTGGTCGACGATCTGTATCCAGTGTTTTACCGGTACTTCTGCGGCTGCGTTTAAATGGGTCATGCAGCCGATATTGGCGGTGCCGATCACCTCGGGTTGGCCTTTCATGAGATTGCTGAGCTTTTTGGTTTTTAATGCCTGGGCTAGCTCTGGTTGAAAGATAGAGTAGGTACCTGCCGAGCCGCAGCAGATATGATTATCCGCCACAAAGGTGGTTTCAAAACCCAGTCGTGTGAGGATTCTTTCAACTTCACCGGATAGACCCTGTGCATGTTGTAACGAACAGGGGCATTGAAAGGCTATTTTGGTCTTGGGGCTCAGTGGTAGTTGATGTAACTCTTCCTGGGTTAACACTTCGACAACATCTTTGGCTAGCGAAGCAACCTTTAAGGCTTTGTCTGCATAAGCTGGATCTCGTTTTAACAGCTCGCCATACTCTTTCACTGTTGCACCGCAACCACTGGCGGTCATTACAATGGCTTCGCAGCCGGCGTCGATGTAGGGCCACCAGGCATCGATATTGCGACGCATAAAATCCAGCCCGTCGGCTTGCCGGTTAAGATGGTAGCTGACGGCGCCGCAACAACCCGCCTTGGGGGCGGTGATCAGGGATATACCAAGGTAAGCAAAAACGCGAGCACTGGCCGCATTGATATCCGGTGCCAGGCCCGGTTGCACGCAGCCTTCTAGCACCAGCATCTTGCGGCTATGAATATCTTCCGGCCAAGGGCTTTTGGGCTGATAAGTCGGAATTTTGGCTTTTAGCTGGACGGGCAGCAGTGGCCGCACCGATTGACCTAAGCGCAATAACGGTTGAAACCGTGAGCGATAGGGCAGCACATGAGCGATCGCGCTGCGCAGGAGTTTTTGTTTAAAACTGCGGGGGGCCTGTTGTTCAATGAGGGGGATGGAAATATCCACCAGTCGATGATATTCAACGTTCGATGGGCAGGTGGTTTCACAGGCTCGACATAGCAAACAGCGGTCGAGATGGTGACGGGTATGTTGCGTGACGGGTTGACCTTCAAGCATCTGCTTCATTAGATAGATGCGCCCTCTGGGACTGTCTAATTCATTGTTAACAACGCTGTAGGTGGGGCAGGTGGCCAGACAAAAACCACAGTGCACACATTTGCGTAGAATAGCATCCGCTTCCTGGCCTTCAGGCGTGTCCTTGATAAAGTCTGCTAGATTGGTTTGCATAATACACTCTCTGGAATCACGGCTTAAAGGTCGGGGTAGAGGCGGCCAGGGTTTAAAATACCCGCCGGATCGAAACGCGCTTTGAGTCGCTGATGCAGTGCCAATAGCGCTGGCGGTAAGGGCGTGAAAATAGGACTGCCGGGCAACGGATTTTTGAAGCAGATTGCATGTCCACCGTTGGCTTTCGCCCACTGTTGTAGTGAGTCGCTCTGTTGGCTATACAGCCAGCGTAAAGCGCCGCCCCATTCGATCAGTGTTGGGCCATCAAACAGTGATGCCGGTACTGCGGGAGCCATGGGTGGCAGTGAGAGTCGCCAAAGCGGTTTGGGTTGGTTAAAAAAATCATGTTGCTGCTCTTTCACGCCTAGCCAAGGAGCATCATTATCAGATAGCTTATCGCCGCCAATATGCTGGCTCGCTTCGGCGACGCCACCCTGTGCACCGGATAAACGGATGAATAGACGATTGCTCTCGAGCAATGTGGCTGATACCGGAAAGGGTTTGCGGCCGATCTCAGCTAGCAGGTGCTGCATTTGAGTAAAGTCCGCCGCGATCACACGAGTCTCTTCATACTGAGGCTTAGGAATGACTTTTAGCGAGATTTCCAGTAGCACTCCGAGGGTGCCCAGTGCCCCACACATTAAGCGAGAGAGGTCATAACCGGCGACATTTTTCATCACCTGACCACCAAACTTAAGCAACTGACCTTTACCATTCATCAGGGTAACACCCAAGACAAAATCTCTGGCCGCGCCGGCATAGGGGCGACGTGGGCCCGATAGACCACAGGCGATAGTGCCGCCGAGGGTGGCGTTGTCTGAAAATCGCGGCGGCTCAAAACCTAACATTTGCCCTTCTCGTTCGAGCAGTTGTTCGATCTCTTTTAACGGCGTGCCAGCCCGGGCGGTAATGACCAGCTCTGAGGGTTCGTAATTGATAATTCCCCGGTGCTCGCCCAAGGGTAGCAGAGTGCCTTCAACCGCTTCGCCATAAAAGGCTTTGCTGCCACCGCCTTGCAGTTGCAGTGGCGTTTTATCGGCGGCGGCTTGTGCTATTTGGTCGGCCAAGGTGGGTATGTCGATCATATTAAAAACGCTCCAAATCGGGGAAAGCGATCTCGCCTTTATGAACATGCATCCCATTAAACTCGGCGCAGCGAGCCAGTGTGGGGATCTGTTTGCCGGGATTGAGGAGATTTTTGGCGTCGAAGGCGGCTTTTACGCCATGAAATTGCTGTAATTCATCATGGTTAAACTGCAGGCACATCTGATTGATTTTCTCGAGGCCGACGCCATGTTCGCCGGAAATAGTGCCGCCCACCTCAATGCAGAGTTCTAGGATGCGGGTCCCCAGTTCTTCAGCGCGATGGCGTTGATCAGCGTCCATCGCATCAAACAAAATTGAGGGGTGCATATTGCCATCGCCGGCATGAAAAACATTGACCACCAATAGCTGGTATTCGTCGGCGAGTTGATTGATACGCTGCCAAACAGCGGCCAAGGCTCTTCTCGGGATGGTGCCATCCATAATGTAATTATCCGGTGCGAGGCGCGCCATCGCCGGAAAAGCCGCTTTTCGTGCCGCCCAGATACGGGCTTTTTCCGCCTCACTGTTGGATATCTCGATGTTCGTGGCATCCAGTGCTTCTAACAGCAGGATTACCCGCGCGAGTTCATCCTCTACTTCATCAACACTGCCATCTAACTCACAGATTAAGACGGCCGCTGCATCGGTAGGGTAACCGGCATGCATCAATTCTTCGATGGCATTGATGCCGGTATGGTCGATCATCTCTAGACCGGCGGGGATAATACCGGCCGAAATGATCTGAGCAATGGCGTGGCTGGCATTTTCGATACTGGCGAAGCCGCATAACAATACCCGGGCGCTGGCGGGTTTAGCCAACAGCTTGACCCGAATACCCACGATAACACCGAGCAAGCCTTCGGAGCCTGTTAGCAGTGCAGTGAGATCATAGCCTGGCGCATCCAGTGATGCGCCGCCCAGTGTCAGCCGTTCGCCCTCAATCGTGATGACGTCCAGTGCGAGAATATTGTGCACGGTCAGACCATATTTAAGACAGTGAATACCACCGGCATTTTCGGCGACATTGCCGCCCACGGAGCAGGCCAGCTGCGATGAGGGGTCGGGGGCGAAGTACAGATCATAAGGGGCTACTGCTTCAGTGACGGCAAGGTTGCGCACACCGGGCTCGATCAGCGCCGTGCGATTGGCAATATCGATCTCGAGAATCTGATCAAACTTGGTCATGCTGAGTAACACGCCATTTTCGACTGGCATTGAGCCAGCGGTTAAGCCGGTTCCCGCCCCCCGAGCGACCACCGGAATATCCAGTTGATAACAGAGGCGCATAATCTGCTGCACTTGTTCAATGTTTTCGGGCAACAGCGTTAGCAGCGGCAACTGACGCATGGTGGTGAAGGCATCACACTCGTAAGCCCGCAAGGCTTCAACGCTGGTGACGATATTCTCCGCTTTCATGAAGCGTTGCAGTGGTGTAAGAATGCGTTGCAGCTGCTGTTCTCGTATTGGTTGAGCGTCGCACATAGCTGATACCTAAATTGTCCCGTTGGATGGAGTTTAGGTGGAGTGGTGATATTAAAAAAATACATATTATATATACTTAACCATCGTGTTTTTTAATGGCTGATAAGCGGGTGATAGTTTGAATTTGAAGCAGTTGGAATATTTTGTCCAGATCGCTGAACATGGCAGCTTTTCGGCCGCTTCTCGCGCTATTTTTGTCGCTCAGCCGGCGTTGACACATCAGATAGCGGCGCTGGAAACGGAGCTATCGATAAAACTATTTGCTCGTAGTGTTAAAGGGGTCAAACTGACCGAGACCGGTGAAAGCTTTTTACATCACGCGAGACTGATTCTACGGCAGGTGGATAAGGCTAAATCGGACCTGATCTCCGATGAGTTAGCCCCCAGAGGGGAAGTGGCGGTTGTGATCGACTCTTCCAAAGCATTTGCCCTCATTCCCCATCTGCTGTCTTTATGTGAAACCCGCTATCCGGATATTCAGTTGCAGGTGCGCGATGCAATGAGTGTCGATGCGGCGGCCTTGGTGCAAGAGGGTAAGGTGGATTTAGGGTTGATTCCCAACGCGGCGGATATCGATGGCGTGGATGCTATTTCGGCTTACCAAGAGAACCTTTATCTATTTGGTAAAGCGTTGCTGCCCTTTGGCAATGATGGGACGATTAAATTTGAACAGCTATGTGAGTTTCCCTTAGTCGTGCCCGCTAAGCCCCATAGCATGCGCCTGCAACTAGAACAGAAAGCATTGGAAGCTAGGCGGCCGCTGAATATCCGTTATGAACAGAACTCAGCCAATGTTATTCGCAGTATTGTTAACAGTGATTTGGCCAAAGCAATCGCTCCCTATGATGTGGTGACACAAGAGTGGCGGGGTGATCAGCTCGATGCCCTAAAAATTGTCAGCCCCGAAGTGAAGCGTGTCCATGCGATCGTATCCCTTAAAGAGCGACCGAAAACCCGGGCTGCCCGGGCGGTGGAGAGTATTCTGAAAGAGGTGATTCAAACCTTGCATACCTCGGGGCAGTTACGGGGGACACTGTTACTGCCATGAACAGGTTCTTTTCAGGCCGCATTGAGTGTTAGCGATCGATGAAGTCGCATCAATGATGGCTGAGCCTACCGATCGCATCTTTATATGATTCAAGCGATTAGTTAAACCGGCCTTGTTGATAGCGTTGCAGTGCTGCGTTGATCTCGTTGATTCTCGCTTCGTTGCAGAATTGCGGGACTTTCCGACTCTGGACATGATGGAAACCGATGCCATTGAGTTCATGGGTAATCGCTTTGTCGCCAAATTGTTTCATCAGCAACTGAATCATATAAGGTTTGTCATAATCGATACGGCAGGTAACGGCTGCCCCTAAGCGTGACCAGACCTTTTGTAGCTTGGGGTCATAACCTAATGAGTCAACGCCGGTAAAGCCATGCTCGTAATGGTATAGATAGGCTTCAGGTTGGATATTCCATTGAGTCATACCACCGGCACCTGGGTACTCGGGTAGTTGAGGGGTGTTCGTGACACAACCGGTAAGTAGAGCGGTAACTAAACAGCAGCTGAGTATGATGATTCTTTGCATGGGAGTCCCAAAGGCCTGCTATAGTGATAAGCAATATGAGAATTTCATTATAGTTTATCGGCAGCAACTCTGAAGGTAATGAGTCATTTTATTTGGAGTGACTATTGATTTTGAGCAATTGGTCATGCCCGTGAATGTTGGGCTACGCGTGGATTGTTGACGTATTGTCTAGTGATTAATGCCCGTTTGTGGGTTAACTAGAAATTGCAAGATAATTCGTAGGGGTGCGACCGCCTGTGCTACCTGTTTTGGGCAGTATATGTGAGTTTTATGTATGTTAAAGCTGTTGTTATAAGGAGGGCTTCTCTATATTTAGCACCTAAATATACGCTTAAAAAGTGCTTGGAGGTAGATGCTTTACATACCTTTACATTTCACTTTAACTGACGCTTATTCGTAAGAGGAACATTATGCCCAGCTGTATGATCAATGAGCGGGAGATGCATTATCTAGATCAGGGGGAAGGATTTCCGCTTCTATTGGGGCACAGTTTTTTGTGGGACTGTCGAGTATGGAATGCTCAGCTAAGATTTTTATCTCAACACTTTCGTTGTATTGTTCCTGACTTATGGTCGCACGGTCGCTCGCAATCGGTAGTGGATGGTGATCTGAGTATCGAACGTCTGGCAGAAGACCATCATCTGTTGATGCAGCAGTTAGGTATCGACCGGTATAGTGTACTGGGTATGTCAACCGGCGGGCTTTGGGGGGCTAAATTAGCGATGCAATACCCAGATGAAGTCGCCAGTTTAGCGCTGATTTCCTGCTATTTAGGGAGTGAAACAGAGGAGGGTGAAGAAGACTACCTGACCCTATTAAACGTCGTGGAACAACTGAAGAGCTTACCGACTCGAGTGGTTGATTCTATCGTTGATATTCTTTTTAGTCCTGAGACGCAGCAGGCGAATCCTGCATTATCTGAAACTTTCCGTTTTGATCTAATGTTTCTCGAACCGGAGCAGTTGAGCGGTATTACGGCGCTAGGAAAACAGCTATTTCAACGAGAGTCGATGTTAGATCAGGTATCTGATATTCGCTGCCCAACCTTAATTATGTCCGGTGAGCATGATATTCCTCGCCCCCAAGCAGAGATTGAAGAGATGCATCGTTTGATGCCTGGGAGTCAGTTGGCCATTATCCGACAGGCAGGCCATATGGTGACATTAGAGCAGCCGGATCAGGTGAATCCGTTGCTGATCAACTTTTTGGCGGCCACCGATGGTGTTGATATTGATATAAGCCAAGTGGATTTGATCTAATGTCCGAGGAGTTAACATCATGGTATGTGTATATTTTACGCTGTGCTGATGACTCTCTTTATACCGGTGTAACGACCGATACCGCACGGCGCTTGAACGAACATAACTTCGATGATCGTTTAGGGGCTAAATATACCCGCCCTCGGCGGCCTGTGAATTTGGTTTTTCAAGAAGCTTGTGCCAACCGTTCAGCCGCCTGTAAACGGGAGGCTGAAATTAAAAAAATGTCCCGCTTGGCAAAATTAAAACTACTGCAGCTTGGCGGTAATCAGTAACTCATCAGTCATCCTTAATCGACGCATTCGTGCGGTTCCTCGGCTTTGCTTCCCGCTCTGGTTGTGCATCTGTATAATGTTTGACAACTTTTTTGTTATCACCTCAGCGCTTAGGATTCCCTCTCTATGACAACTTTAACCATCCGTACACCCGATGATTGGCACCTGCATTTTCGTGACGGGGATATGCTGACAGAGACAGTTCCAGCGACAGCGCGTTGTTTTCAACGGGCAATCGTGATGCCGAATTTAGCGCCACCGGTGGTAAATGCAACGCTTGCGATGGCCTATAAAGAACGAATTTTGGCGGCACGACCGGCGGGTTCTACCTTCGAGCCATTGATGACGCTCTATCTGACCAATGCGACTACCGGTCAGGATATTATTGATGCGAAAGCGGTGGGCGTGGTCGCGGCCAAGCTTTATCCGGCTGGCGCGACAACCAACTCTTCGGCTGCCGTGACCGACCTAGAAGCGATGTATCCTATCTTTGACGTCATGGCTGAACAGGGAATGTTACTGTTGGTTCACGGTGAAGTGACTGATCACCATATTGATATCTTTGATCGGGAAAAAGTCTTTATCGATCAAAAAATGAGCAAAATTGTTGCCGCTTTTCCTCATCTTAAAGTTGTCTTTGAACATATCACTACCAGTGATGCGGCACACTTTGTGAATGATGCCTCCGATAATGTCGCCGCCACCATTACCCCGCAACACCTGTTGCTGAACCGTAATGATCTGCTGGTGGGTGGTGTACGTCCTCATAATTTCTGTTTGCCTGTGCTAAAACGTAATACTCACCAAGCGGTACTGCGCCAGATGGTGCAGTCCGGTTCACCTAAGTTTTTCCTCGGTACTGATTCGGCGCCTCATGCCAAAGAAGCGAAAGAGAATGCCTGTGGTTGCGCCGGTTGTTACAGTGCTTGGAGTGCCATTGAGCTGTATGCCCATGTTTTTGAAGAACTGGGAGCACTGGATAAGTTGGAAGGGTTTGCCAGCGATCATGGCGCCGACTTTTATGGCCTGCCACGTAATGAAGGCACGATTACTTTAATGCGCCAAGAGTGGACTCTGCCTGAAGAGATCATTCTGCCGGATGGTCGACCCATTGTGCCATTCTTTGCTGGACAGCAGGTTAGCTGGAAATTACAGAACTAATCGCTTTAAATCCGATGTGTTCTAGTTATTTGACGTATTTATATCGAGCGAAATGATGCCTCTACAGCGACATATCTTGATAATTCATGCCGGTGGCACTATCGGTATGCAAGCCTCGGCACAGGGTTATGTGCCGGTTGCCGGTTTCGAGCAACGGGTGCGCCAACAGCTTAACGATGAGCGGGCGGCCCAATTACCGGCATTCGATATGTTGGAATTGGATCAACTGATCGACAGTTCGAATCTGCAACCCCATCACTGGATTGAACTGGCCAGTATTATCGAACAGCGTTGGCAGCAGTACGATGGTTTTGTCTTACTGCATGGCACCGATACGATGGCTTATACCGCATCAATGTTGTCATTTATGCTGCAAGGCCTCGATAAACCGGTGATTGTAACGGGCTCGCAGATTCCTTTGGCTGAGTTACGTAATGATGCGTTGGATAACCTGTTAACGGCACTGATCTTTGCAGGGCAATATCCGGTTCCCGAAGTGTGTATCTGCTTTAATGGGCGTTTACTGCGAGGCAACCGATCACGCAAGTTAAAGAGTGCGGCGCTGGATGCGTTTGATTCACCGAATTATGGTCATTTAGGGCAGGCTGGTATCAATATTACCCTGCATACCGAACGACTATTAGCGGCGGGTCGTATACATTTCAATATCCCAGCGTTAAACCCTGATGCCGTGGTGATGTTTCCGGTCTATCCGGGTATGTCGGCCAGAATAGCTGAGGCAATACTCAATGATAATGCGGTTAAAGGTTGTGTCCTGCAGACCTATGGTGCGGGAAATCCCCCCGATGCTAACAGCGAATTAATGGCGGTTTTAGAAGCGGCGATTAAACGGGGTGTGAGTATTGTTAATGTGACTCAGTGCTTGCAGGGGAAGGTGAGTCAGGGGGCTTATGCGACTGGCGCGACCCTTAATCGTATTGGCGTTATTCCGGGTAGTGATCTGACGTTAGAAGCGGCCTTTACTAAGTTACATTATCTAATTGCCACCCAGCCTCAAGAGCAAGTTGGGACGTTAATGGTTAAGCCGCTGTGCGGAGAGATGACCTGAGACTCTTCTTATTGGCGGGCTAAATAAAACCCTGATCGTTGACGGTCGGGGTTTTTTTATATAGCAGGCATTCTTTATGGTTTGTTTTTGTTATAACATAACTTTTTTGAATTCCTCTAAGAGAGTTGGTATTTATGAATAAGTATTGCTTGGCATTGATGGCGACAACCCTTGCGGTGCCTGCGGTGGGTTATGAACGGCAACACGGCAGTCATGAACATGGTGCTGCGACTATGCAGCTTGTGATTGAAGATGATGTTCTGCAATTACAGATAGAAACACCCGCGATGAATATTCTGGGGTTTGAGCACGCGCCAAATACAGCAGAGCAACGAAGCATCGTTGAGCAGGCGACAGTATTACTTAACAACCCTGATAATGTCGTTTTATTGCCAGCGGCGGCTCAATGCCAAATGACACTGGCATCGATCGAAAGCTCGTTATCGGATAACGATGATGATCATGACCACGACGAAGATCATGACCACGACGAAGATCATGACCACGACGAAGGCCATGACCACGACGAAGATCATGACCATGACGAAGATCATGATGGTGAAGCACATGCTCATCATGATGAAGCCGGACATAGTGATTATGATCTGGACTATCAGTTTAAATGTGGCGATATCAATGCACTGCAACAACTCGACGTTAAACTCTTTAGCCATTTCCCACTACTGAAGGAACTTGAAGTGCAATACATTGTCCCTTTGGAAGCCGGTTTTGGCCAAGGCGTGAAGCACCTTACCGCTGCAGAGCCGCTATTTAAATTCTAGTTACAGGAAGTCTGTCCGAATGAGTTCATTGATTGAGCTGCAGCAGCTTAAATTCTCTTGGCGTCCTGACACACCGGTGTTGGATATTGATCAACTGCAGATTGCAGCCGGAGAGAAGCTGTTTCTGCATGGCCCATCAGGCTGTGGTAAGTCAACCCTGTTGAACTTGATGGCGGGTATTCATCAGCCAGGATCAGGGCGTATTGTTGTCGATGGCTGTGACCTCAGTGAACTGTCTGCCGCCGCACGGGATCGTTTCCGTGCGGATCATATCGGACTCATTTTTCAGCAATTCAATTTATTGCCCTACCTGTCGGTGCAGGAAAATGTGCTGTTACCCTGTCATTTTTCGGCACTGCGACAAGAGCGAGCTTGTCTACACTACGGGACAGCGGAGGCTGCAGCCTTGGCGTTGTTAGCGTCGTTAGGGTTAGCCGCGTTGATCGATAAGCCGGTGACGGATCTCAGTATCGGGCAACAACAGCGGGTGGCCGCGGCTCGGGCTTTGATCGGTAACCCGCGTATTATTATTGCCGATGAGCCGACGTCTTCTTTGGATAGTGACAATAGAGCGGGCTTTATTAAATTGTTAATAGAGGAGTGTGATCAGCACGGTATTACGTTGCTATTTGTCAGTCATGATCGCGAGTTAACAAAACATTTCACCCGCGTGGTCGATCTACAGCAGTTAAACCGTGCCGGAGACCGTGGATGAAGCTCATTCTGAATTTGGTGTATAAAAGTTTGTTGAATCGTCGTATGACGGCCTTAATGATCATCTGTTCGATTGCGGTAAGTGTGGCGCTGTTATTGGGGGTAGAAAAGGTACGCCATGGCGCAAAGCAGAGTTTTAGTTCGACCATCGCGGGCACGGATCTGATTGTTGGTGCTCGATCGGGGTCGGTTCAACTGCTGCTGTATTCCGTTTTTCGCATCGGTAATGCTACCAACAATGTTAGTTGGGAGAGTTATCAGGATATTGCCAGCAATCCAAAGGTGGCTTGGTCTATTCCCTTTTCTCTGGGGGATTCCCATCGAGGCTATCGGGTTTTGGGTACTACCGGAGCCTATTTTGAACATTATCGTTATGGAAATAAACGGCCTTTGACTTTTTCTCAGGGCGTGCCGTTTGAACAATTACATGATGTGGTGCTAGGGGCTGAGGTCGCTAAAAAACTTGGCTATCAGTTAGGCGATCAAGTTGTAATTGCTCATGGGGTAGGGAGTACCAGTTTTAGTAAACATAAAGATCAGCCCTTTACCATATCGGGTATTCTTGCGGCAACGGGAACCCCAGTCGATCGGACTCTGCACGTGAGTCTTCAAGCGATTGAGGCGATCCATGTGGATTGGCAGAGTGGTGCTTATATCCCGGGTTCTGGTGGGACTACTCCATTGGAGGAAAGAGACCTGCAACCGCATCAAATTACTGCATTTCTCTTGGGGCTGAAGTCGAAGATGGCGACTTTTCAGTTACAACGCTATATCAGTAACTATCGTGCAGAACCTCTCCAAGCGGTTTTGCCAGGCGTTGCATTACAAGAGCTTTGGGGGATGATCGGTATTGCTGAGAATGCGTTGTTGTTGATCTCTGGCTTTGTCGTTTTATCTGGCTTATTTACGATGTTGACGGTGTTATTGACCGGCTTAAACGAACGTCGCCGTGAGTTAGCTATTCTACGGTCGGTCGGTTGTCGGCCGTTACAGATGCTACTGTTACTGGTCATCGAAACAGGCTTATTAACCCTGCTGGGGATAATACTGGGCATGGTACTACTTTATAGTGGTTTGGCACTTGGGCTTCCGCTATTAGAGCAGTGGTATGGGTTACAGTTATCGCTGAGTTTGCCACAGTTCGCTGAACTTAAGTTATTACTACTGGTCTTACTGGCAGGAACCCTTACGGGGTTGATCCCTGGCTATCGCGCCTATCGTTATTCGCTGGCCGATGGTATGACTGTACGGATATGACTTAATGAAACGATTAATGTGTGTTGTTACCCGCTTTACCTTCGCTCTCATGCTATCCGTTGGTGTGGTACAAGCGGCGACGATTAATGGCAAAACGGTAGAGAATATGGAGTGGGATAGCCTGATGCCGGCAGACTACTCCTTCGATGCTATTTTTGATACCAGTCAGTTTGGCAGCTTGGATGATTATGACCCGCTGGCTGAAATCAAGTTAAAAGCGATGATGGAGGCACTGAGTTCTGCGCCTGTAGTTCCCGAAGTCGATGGCAAGATGATCCGTATTCCCGGTTTTGTGGTGCCACTGGTGGAAGAGGGGATGGCCGTCACGGAATTTTTTCTCGTGCCTTATTTTGGCGCCTGTATTCATGTCCCACCCCCGCCTTCAAACCAAATGATTCATGTAACCTTCGAGCCGGGCACTAATGTCGAAAACCTCTATGATGCGATTTGGGTAAGCGGTGAACTCAAAGTCGCTACCGTCGCCCATGAGTTGGGTACGTCGGGGTATACGATGGAAGCCTACAAGATAGAGCCTTATACCGAAGAGTAAACGGCCATATTAAGCGTGTAGGGCGGTGCAAAAAGTAGCAACGCTCTACTCTTTGAGGAAATAGCATCCTTTAAAGCTTTTGTCAGATTCAACATGCTGTGCGTTCTATCGATATCGCTGTTCTGCCGGTATCCCATTAAGAGTGACTTTTTCATGGCGCTTTCAGGGCTCCAATTTATAGCTCCAATTCATAGCTCTAATTCATAGCCGGTTTAAAGCGATTAACCTCTATTTAGTCTGTTGTATTGAACGCATAACGTCGACGGGGTTAACCCGTCAGTTCTTTATTATGGGTTTAAGGTTATTTCGTTGCGGCGGTAAAATCGATTACACTAAGCCACCATTTTTAGACTGAGTAATGATGCATGCAGGCACTTCTTTCAGCGGCGCTTATCGATGCGGGCGGTTGGATTGATCGTCAGGGTTGGTGTCCAGCCACAGGCGGAAATTTTTCGGCGCGCTTAGATGGTGAACGAGCCTTGGTGACCGCTTCCGGACGACATAAGGGACGGTTAATAATGGAGGATCTGTTAACGGTTGACTTGCAAGGGAGTCCGGTTGATTCTGATCTCAAACCGTCTGCCGAAACCTTGCTGCATACGCGGCTATATCAGTTGGATAAGCAGATCGGCGCGGTGCTACATACACACTCGGTAGCGTCCACGGTGCTGTCCCGAATGGTAACCGGCGAGTGGTTGACAATCTCTGGTTATGAGATGCAAAAATCCCTCGCGGGAAACACCAGCCATGAGCCGGCTATTCAGTTGGCGGTGTTTGATAATACTCAAGATATGCAGTCGTTAGCCGCGCAGCTCGCAGCGCGTTGGCAGCAATCACCGCTGAGTTGGGGATTCCTTGTCCGTGGCCACGGTCTCTACGCTTGGGGTAAGGATATCGCAGAAGCACGTCGACATCTTGAAGGGTTAGAGTTTCTGTTTGCCTGCGAGTTAGAGATGCGCCGGTTGGCTGTGAAATAAGGATGTATAGAGTATGACGATAAAAGCGATCTTAACCGATATTGAAGGCACCACCACCGATATTAATTTTGTGCATAAGGTGTTGTTTCCCTATGCCTATGAACATCTGTCCGATTATCTACGCAGTCACGCAGATGATGAGGCCGTGCAGTCTATTTTAACAGAGGCTCGTGGGGTCTTAGGGCAGCCCAGTGCCGACGTAGAGACGTTGATTAGTGCATTTTTAAACTGGATCGAGCAGGATAAAAAAGTCACTGCACTGAAAAACTTGCAGGGGCTGATTTGGGTTAACGGCTATGAGAATCAGGATTTCACCGGCCACCTGTATGCAGATGCCTACGAATATTTGCAGCGCTGGCAGCAGCAGGGCTTAGCTTTATATGTCTTTTCGTCTGGCTCGGTAAGAGCGCAAAAACTACTGTTCGGCTATAGCGACTTTGGTGATCTGACGCCGCTATTCAGTGGCTATTATGACACCCATATCGGTCATAAACGGGAAGCTTCTGCTTATCGTAACATCACTGAGGATATCGGTTTACCCGCTGCTGACATACTGTTTTTATCGGATATTGTCGAAGAGTTAGATGCCGCGCGTGAAGCGGGTATGGCAACGGTTTTGTTGGCCCGGGATGAACCGATTGTCAGTGACCATCCAGTGGTCGAAAATTTTCAGCAGATAGCGTTGAACGCATAGTTAAAACAGAGGATTCAGACGTGAGTGAATTACGTGTATATCAGGATGACAAGCCGCAACAACCTTTAAGCGTTACCTGTGATGTTGCAGACATTAGCCAACAATTGGCGGAGGTGGGAGTACGTTTTGAGCGTTGGCAAGCCGCCCAGCCGATCAGTGCTGACAGCGATGCCGAGGCGATTTTGACGGCGTATGCGGCTGAGATTCAGCGACTTAAAGATGAGCAGGGCTATATCACGGTTGATACCATCAGCCTCGCCAGCGATAACCCCGCCAAGGATGAACTGCGGCAGAAATTTTTGAGCGAACATACCCACAGCGAAGATGAAGTACGTTTCTTTGTCCGGGGTGAGGGGATCTTCTACCTACATATCGAAGATAAGGTGTATAGAGCGCTATGTTGTAAAGATGATCTGATCTCAGTGCCTGCCAATACGACTCACTGGTTCGATATGGGACCGGAGCCTGATTTCACCGCGATTCGATTGTTTAATAACCCCGAGGGTTGGGTGGCCAATTATTCCGGTAGTGCGATCGCAGATCAGTTTCCAAAGTTTGATGACTAGGCTTGAGGCGTCGGCTTGGGGAGTCGTTTAATCGTTGTCGCGCTGGTAACTCCAGCATGCTGGGTATAGCAGGTTAGTTGTCGGTATTGTCATGAAATTAATATTGTTAGGTGTGACCGCTGATCCCACCATAACAAGGTCTTCGTCACTCTCTCGATTTTTATCATTGACTAAAATGACTATACGATCTTGACGAATCCTCAATAACCTCTTCGCTGCTATCTCTATCGTTGAGAGTGTGATGAGTGATAAGAGGATAGCAATAGGCTGAAATAGAGACTGATATAGAGGCTGATAT
>NZ_JAHKQE010000023.1:0-270642 GCF_018860855.1 Amphritea atlantica | reverse complement strand
AGAGGCTGATATAGAGGCTTAAGTGAGCACAGAACTGTGATATAAAACGGTTCCATCACTCTAGCGTTGATGGAACCGTTTAATGAGATAAACAGTCAGTTGTTAGGCTCTTGCCTCAGCCGTTAGAAGTGTTTGATTCTCGTCGTTTTTGCTCTTGGGCTTGGTGTGATAAACCACTCCGTTGGCTTCATCATTGAGGCCTTTTACGAAGGCGGCACACATAAAGAGAAGAACAATCGAGAACGGCAGGGCTGCTGCAATTGAGGCTGTTTGCAACGCTTTAAGCCCACCAGCCATCAGTAGTACGGCAGAGACTGCACCGAGACCAAGACCCCATATAATACGGAAGCGTTGCGGAGGATTTTTATCGCCGACTGAAAGGATGGTACAGATCACTAGGGTGCCGGAGTCCGCCGATGTGACGAACCAGGTGATGATCATGAAGGTTGCGAGTGCAGACATGGGCCATGTTAACCACTCCACGCCGATGGCCTCAATTGTTTTGTATAGCGCAAGAGTCATATCGTTATTAACAGCCTCAACGATACCACCAGCGCCGTACAATTCGATATGTAGCGCAGTGCCGCCAAAAATAACGATCCACAGGAATCCACCTAATGGCGGAATGGTTAACGCGGACAAGAGGAATTGACGAATCGTTCGGCCGCGGGAAATACGGGCAATGAACATCCCAACCAGAGGACCCCAAGATAACCACCATCCCCAATAGAATATTGTCCACCATCCTTGCCACTGGCGTTCAGGATTTGGATCAGTCCAAAATCCCATTGGAATCAAGTTCCACATGTAGTCGCCCACACTCGTGGTGAATAAACCGAGGATGAATACGGTAGGACCGGCCAGTAGGAAGAAAAGAATCAAGATAGCGCTGATGCGCATGTTCCAAATGCTGAGAAATTTAATACCTTTTTCAACACCTGAGACCGCCGATAATGTGCCGATCACTGAGATTACGGCAATCAGGATAACCTGCGTTGTCGTCGATATTTCGAGGTCGAATAGGTAGTTTAGCCCTGCGTTCATTTGGGATACACCCAAACCCAAGGTCGTTGCTGTACCGAATAATGTACTGAAGATAGCTAAGAGGTCGACGGCATGGCCTATCGGGCCATAAATACGATCACCTAAAAGTGGGTAGAGCGCTGAACGAATAGTGAGTGGCAGGTCTCGACGATAAGCGAAGTAAGCCAGAATCAGGCCGACCATGATATAGATAGCCCAGCCATGTAAACCCCAGTGAAATAGGGTAATGCGCATCGCCATCTGTGCGGCTTCAGCCGTACCGGCTGTGATACCGGCCATCTCTATAAAGGGATTACCCTGAAAGTGGAAGATTGGTTCAGCAATACTCCAAAATAAAATGCCAGTACCAATCGCACAGCTGAACAGCATCGAGAACCAAGTAATGAAGCCGAATTCAGGTTTTTCATCGTCTTTACCGAGTCGTAGATTTCCGAAACGACTGAAGGCTACCCAGATCGAGAAAAACAATACCAAGCTGACCACTGTAATGTAATACCAGCTCAGTGTTGCTTGAATCCAATTTTTAACATCGCTATAGATTCCATTAGCGAAATCTACATTGAGAACGGTGAATAGCACAAAGGCTAATACCATTGCTTTAGACGCGACGGCCATCCCTGGGTGTATCCCATGGAAGAAGCCTTCGCGAGCTATGATTTTTCCGGGCTGCATGTGGCATATCCCCTTAATTTTTCTTATTAATTGATGCTTGTTCTTACTTTCTTGCAAAGAGAGAAAGAGACAAACGCGGATAATCTTTTGTTGCTGTATTATGGTATACCATAATACAAATATGCGATCAAATGCTATTTCTTACCGTTAAAAGACTGGTTAGACCTACGAAAAAAAACAAAAGTATTATTTTTAAATCACGATTTGTTATGTATCTCTATGTTTTTAAATATAAAAAGTAATACCAGATTTATTTCTGGCTAGCTAAAGGGTTTAGGCTGGCAACGGTTAATATTGATTGGTAAATAATGTGACGGTTGGTGTGTTGTTCGAGCCGGAGTGGGCAACAATCGATGTTGTCGGCCCGGATAATACGGGCAAAGATGGCTAGGGGTATCAATACTAGTGAGCTTTCGTTAGCTTGGTAATGATGCAGCCATTGAGTGATAGGGTTTGTTTTACCCGAAGGTGATAAATCGCTTCAGCGAGTATTTAACAAAGTATTTATAACGTGCCTTATGTCATCGTCGGCTATGTAACAAGCTCTGAAATCGGTCAGAGCTTGTTTGTTGTATTTAGCAGGTATAAGCCTCGTTGTTATGAGGCTTTATGTGCTAGATATCACCCATGCAAATGTATTTAATTTCAAGGTAGTCATCTAAACCATACTTAGAGCCTTCGCGGCCTTGCCCTGACTCCTTCACGCCACCAAAAGGAATGACTTCAGAGCTGATAGACACTTCATTAATCCCGACCATACCGTAATCGATTGCTTCAGAAACTCGCCAAACACGGGAGATATCTTTAGTGAAGAGATAGGACGCCAGACCAAATTCGGTCGCGTTAGCCATCGCTATCGCTTCCTCTTCTGTACTGAAGGTGAAGATCGGTGCAACAGGGCCAAAAATTTCTTCCTTAGCTATCCGCATATCGCTACTTAGGTTCGCTAATACCGTGGGTTGGTAGAAGGTGTTCCCCATGGGATCTATTTTGCCACCGGTTGTCACTGTTGCACCTTTAGCTTGCGCATCAACAACAAGTGAATCAACGTTGGCGGCGGCTTTAGCCGTAATCAAAGGGCCTAATGTCGTCGAACTATCAAAGCCATTGCCTAGGCTAAATGTTTTTACTTTAGCGGTGAATTTTTCAACGAACATATCATAAATGCTGTCCTGCACGATAATGCGGTTGGCACAAATACAGGTTTGCCCGGCGTTGCGGTACTTCGCTGCAATAGCGCCGTCTACTGCTTTGTCCAAATCCGCATCGGCAAATACCAAAACGGGCGCGTTGCCGCCTAACTCCATGGATGTGCGTTTAACCGTTTGTGCACATTGCTGCATGAGCAATTTACCCACGGGGGTCGAACCGGTGAAAGTGAACTTTTTAACGATCGGGTTGGATGTTAGTTCAAAGCCAATTTCAGGTGCATTTAGTCCCACCACCACATTAAATAATCCGGCAGGTATGCCGGCTCTGTCGGCGAGTTCTGCGAGGGCCAGTGCTGATAACGGAGTTTCTGCCGCAGGCTTTAAGACAATAGCGCAACCTACTGCTAATGCCGGTGCGGCCTTGCGGGTGATCATTGCGTTGGGGAAATTCCAAGGTGTCACGGCAGCCACAACGCCAATGGGTTGCTTGATAACAATGGAGCGTCGATCCGCAGTGGTATTGGGAATAACGTCGCCATAAATACGCTTGGCTTCTTCGGCGAACCACTCAATGAATGATGCACCGTAGGCCACTTCTCCTTTAGATTCAGAGAGTACTTTGCCCTGTTCCGCGGTCATAATGGTCGCTAAGTCATCTTGGTTTGCGATGACTAAATCAAACCATTTTCTTAATAAAACAGAGCGTTCTTTAGCAGTCATTTTTTTCCAAGACTGCATAGCCTGTTCCGCCATCTCAATGGCATAACGTGTTTCTATGACACCTAGATCTGCCACCTTCGCGATAACATTGCCCGTTGCTGGGTCTGTTACATCAAAGGTTTTACCTGACTCAGCATCAATCCATTGGCCGTTGATATAGGCTTGTGTCTTTAATAATGAACTATCATTTAAATCTAAAATCGACATTTTTTATTTTACTCATCTATTTTTGTTAGGTTTGGTGGCCCGTGTTATCTATTAAGCGGCCACAGAATTATGCTTCGAAGCCTTTTATCAGGCGTCAAAATTCACGAGACAGCGCTAAGCTTTGCCCCAATATAGTTGGTGGTCGTTTTTAAGGTGCTGAGGCGCAGCGAATAGGTAAGCTTGTGCTGCGCCGTGTAAGGGGCAGGCCCTTTATGCTAAAAGCTCGAGTTCTTCGAGAACATCTCTGGCGATTCTGAAACACTCCACTCCTTGTGGCACGCCACAGTAAATGGCGATAACATGAATAGCGGATCGGATTTCATCAACAGATACACCATTGGTGATGGCACCACGCAGGTGGAGTTCCCATTCATGCATTTTTCCCAACGCTGCAATCATGGTGAGATTCATTAATGAACGGGTTTTTGCATCAAGGGTGTCATCGCCCCAGCCAAAACCCCAGCACCACTCGGTCATTGCTTCTTGGAACGGTAAATTAAAGGCATCAGCTTTAGCCAGATTCTTAGAGACGTAATCGTCGCCGAGTGTGGCTTTGCGTTTACTTAAACCCAATTCAAATCGTGCTTTATCCATTATGGCCTTCCGTTATATTAGTTTGGCTGCAATTTCAGCAGCCTCAGTAAGGTGCTTTTTACAAATTTCTTCGGCACGGTCGGCATCTTTCTGCTCGATCGCATCAATGATATTTAATAAATTAACAGGCCCTTTTGTTTTGCGGCCTGTGGAACTCAAAGTTAGTGCGCGTAATCTTGATATGCGCGCATTCAGACGCTCGACTAAATCCCAAGAAACGTGTTTTCCGCCCGTGGTGAAAATGAGTTTATAAAACTCAGTCGTTAGCTTGAGTGCTTGCATAACATCATCGTTTTGCAGACAAGTGGCAATCTGCTCGCGTAACTGATGTAACTTATCAATCACGGCTTTATCCGCATTTAAGGCGCAGCTTCGCACAGCAGAACATTCCAACATAATGCGAATATCATAAATCTCTTTTACTTCATCACGGCTGATCGTGGCGACAATAAAGCCAGCATTGGGTACACCCACGATTAACCGTTCGCTCTCTAAATGCCTAATGCATTCTCGTACCACCGTACGGCTAACACCCATACTCTCGCATAAAGTGCGCTCGACCAGCCTATCTCCCGGCTTGATGAGGTCGCTTGTGATTGCATCGCGCAGCGACTCTAAAGCATTTTCTTTCAGTGTTTTTGGTCTATCTACCTTTAACATACTGTCCATGATTCCATAAATTTAGACATGTAAAGCTCTCTTTATACAGCGGAGCAATAAGGCATCCAGATTACTATATTTCTGAACGTTTTGTTGCATGCGGTAAGATTATATGATTGTATACCATAATACAATAAACGTTGTTATTTCTCTGAGAGAGTATGAAATGAAGCCTGAAATTAGAAAAATAGTTAGTTTTGAAGAAGAAACCTTTATTGAAGGATTTAAAGAAGTCGAAACGCCTGTCCGCATGTTTGCGGTGGCTGCCGTGATTAAAAACCCATGGGCAGGTCGATATGTTGAAAATCTGCGCCCTGAAATTTTGGCTTACGGTCCTGTTTTGGGCCAAATACTGACCGATAAAATTAGTGCGATGGCCGGCGGCGCAACCAATATTGAAGCGTTCGGTAAAGCCGCTGTGGTTGGCCAAAATGGTGAGATAGAACATGCTTCTGCTTTGATTCATACACTTCACTTCGGCAATATTTTTCGCGAAGCAGTGCAAGCCAAGTCATTCTTATCGTTCACCAACACGCGTGGCCCTGCGAATGCGCCCATTATGATTCCTATGATGGACAAAAATGATGGCGGCCGTCGTTCACATTATTTGACGCTGCAATTTAATATTTCTGATGCACCGGGTCCCGATGAAGTCGTGATTGTGTTGGGCGGCGCTACCGGTGGTCGGCCTCATCACCGGATTGGTGATCGGTATCAGGAACTTCAGGAGTTAGGCCATGACATTGAAAACCCAGCAGCGGTTTAAGTCTGAGACCGGTCTTGCTTACTTCAAGACCGGCGTCGGCTCTCCGATTGTCTTAATACATGGTGTTGGACTGCGGGCAGAAGCTTGGCTTAATCAGGTGCCGGTACTGAGTGAGCATCACACGGTGTATGCCATTGACATGCCTGGGCATGGCGAAAGTGATTTGTTAGCTGATGCGGATGCTGGTTTAGATGAATACGTTGATCTCATCGCAACGTGGATCCAAGCTGAGATTAAAGAGCCCGTTATTATGATGGGGCACTCGATGGGATCTATGATTGCGCTTAACTTTGCGGCCCGTTATAGCGGGATCTGCAGCGGGGTAGCCGCGCTGAACTCTGTTTATCGGCGCAGCCCTCAGGCTAAGCAAGCCGTGCAACAACGCGCGCTTGATATGATTGAAAATCCAGTACTGAGTAATGTTACGACGCCCATTTCACGTTGGTTTGATGATAACGCTAAAGGGTTTGAAAAGCAGATGGCTAGCCTCTGTGAACAGTGGTTGCTCGCTGCACCGGCAAAGGGCTATGCCCGTGCGTATCAGATATTTAGCCAAAATGATGGCCCTAAAGATGAGGCGTTAGCATCGCTTGAAATGCCGGCAATCTTCATTACCGGGGAGGGCGATGCCAACTCCTCAGGGGACATGTCAAAGCGCATGGCAGCACTTTGTCCTGATGGACACTATGTCGTAATAGAGCATGCACGCCATATGGTACAGATGACTCATCCCGATGAAATTAACCAGTTACTCGTCAAATTTGTAAAGCAATGCTGCATAAAAATAAGGAATCAGTTATGACTAATATTGATACCCGAGAGCTACGTAATGCGTTTGGTTCATTCATGACCGGCGTCACTGTAGTCACGGCGATCAGTGACTCAGGTGAGAAAGTGGGTTTCACGGCTAATTCATTTACATCTGTTTCTGTGAATCCGCCCCTGTTATTGGTGTGTCCGGCTAATAATTTATCAAGCTTTGATATTTTTAATACCTGCCAGCACTTTGCTGTGAATATTCTGGCGGAAGACCAACAAGATATTTCCAATACCTTTGCCAGTGCTAAAGGTGATCGTTTCGAGGCTATCTCTTGGCACAGTGATGAACATGGTTGCCCAATTATTGACGATACGGTGGCGCACTTTTCCTGTTCGACCTATAGCAATAGCGCTGCAGGTGACCATATTCTGCTCGTTGGGCAGGTTAATGAGTTTGCCGCGAATGAAAAACTAGGGTTGGGTTATGCTAAAGGCGGTTATTTCAGTCTAGGGATGGAGCATCGAGCAGAGGAGCTTACCCATTCTCTCGATGGTGTGGTTGGCAGTATTATCGAATTTGATAATAAAGTGCTGCTAAGTCCCACGGATAAAGGCTATACCTTACCGCAAGTGGATATACGTTCTGATCAAGGCTCACAAAAAAGTATACGTTTATTCCTTGAAAGTCAGGGGTTAGATTGTGAAGTGGGTTCAGTCTATTCAGTCTATGAAAATCTAGACGCTCAAAAATTCACGACTTATTACCGAGCGAATGCCCTAAATGAGAAAACGGGTGAGCTGGGTGAATATATTGATATCGACCAGGTCTCGGATCTCAAGTTTGTTTCTTCTGATATACAAAGCATGTTGCAACGATTTGTTCTCGAAAAGCAAAACGGCGTGTTCCGTTTATATGTCGGTGATAATCAAACCGGCGACATCCACTAAATAAAACGGGAGTGATGTAATGAAGTTTTCGTTATTTGCACATATGGAACGGGTTGACGAAGAGCAAACACAGGTTCAGTTGTATGAAGAGTTTTTATCATTATGTGATATGGCTGATAAAGGCGGAATGTGTACGATATGGACCGGTGAACACCATGGGATGAATTTCACCATTGCACCGAATCCGTTTCTTAATTTAGTTGATTTAGCACACCGCACTAAGCATGTTCGTTTAGGTACGGGCACGGCGGTTGCACCCTATTGGAATCCTATAAAACTGGCGGGTGAAGCTGCCATGACGGATATTATTACGCAGGGCCGTTTAGAACTGGGTATTGCGCGGGGCGCATATTCCTTTGAGTATGAGCGCATGGTGCCGGGTATGGATGCTTGGGAAGCGGGTGAACGACTTCGAGAAATCGTTCCAGCGATCAAAGGCTTATGGGCAGGTAATCATACCCAAACAGGTAAACATTATAACTTTCCCGAAACGACGTCTGCGCCTAAGCCACTGACAGAAAAAGGCCCTCCTATCTGGGTAGCCGCAAGAGATATTAATAGCCATGAGTTTGCCGTTGAAAATGACTGCAATGTGCAAGTGACACCGTTGTGGCAAGGCTTGGATGAGGTAGAAGGCTTGATTAGTAAATTTAATCAGGCCTGCGAAACCTATAACAAACGCTCTAAAATTATGATTTTGCAACATGCCTATGTGGGTAAAGACGAAGCGGAATTGGCGCGTGCGGCCAAACAGTTAAACGAATTTTACTGCTATTTTGGTGCTTGGTTTAAAAATGAGCGTCCGATTGATCAAGGCTTAATTAAGCATTTGAGCCAAGCAGAAATTGATGCACATCCTTTCTATTCAGCTGAAAAAATACGTAAAGATCTAATGATCGGTACGTCGAAGCAAATTATTGATCGTTTGAAATATTATCAAGATTTAGGTTACGACGAATTTTCGTATTGGTCAGATTCAGGTATGGACCGGCAACAAAAAGAAACGTCGCTTGCGCGCTTCATTGATGAAGTAATGCCTGCATTTAGCTAAATTATTAATCGAGAAAAATGATGAAAAATAAAAATTTGCCTCATTACCAATTACTGATTGATGGCGCTTGGGTCGAAGGTGGTGATAACCAGGTTATGCACAGTAGTAATCCCGCAACAGGGGATGAATGGGCAACCTTTGCCTGTGCTAATAAAGAGGATGTTGATCGCGCGGTGAAAGCGGCGAGGCGGAATCTGAATGCCGGCCCTTGGGCGAGTATGAATGCGACTCAGCGGGGCGCACTGCTCTACCGCTTAGCGGATTTAGTCGAAAAAAACGCGCAGAAATTAGGCGAGATTGAGACGACGGATAGTGGAAAACTAGCGGCTGAGACGGTTAGCCAATCCAGTTATGTTGCCAGTTATTATCGTTATTATGCAGGCTTAGCCGATAAAATCGAAGGTGCAACACTGCCCATCGATAAGCCAGATATGCATGTATTTACCACGCCTGTACCAATTGGCGTTGTTGCTGCGGTCGTGCCTTGGAATGCACAGATGTTTTTAACGGCATCTAAATTAGGCCCTGCGTTGGCGGCCGGTTGTACGGTGGTATTAAAGGCATCTGAGTTAGCGCCAGCACCATTATTTGAACTGGGTAAGTTAATTCAAGAAGCGGGTATTCCAGAGGGTGTTGTTTCAATCATCACCGGTGATGCCGTGAATTGTGCTATCCCGTTAACATCACATCCGGATATTGATCGTCTTGCATTTACTGGAGGTCCCGAAACAGCTAAACATGTGATTCGTAATACTGCCGAAAACTTTGCCGTTACTTCTTTGGAACTGGGTGGTAAGTCACCGATCATTGTCTTCGATGATGCCGACTTGGAAAGTGCTGCCAATGGCCTAATTGCGGGTAATTTTGGTGCTTCTGGGCAATCTTGTGTGGCAGGCTCTCGGGCTTTTATTCAGCGTTCAATACTGGCAGAGCTATGCGATAAGATTGAACAAAAGGCCAAGCAGATTGTGATGGGCGATCCCCAATCGAGTCGTACCCATATCGGTCCTTTGTGTACGCTTGCGCAAGTTGAGTGTATTGAAACGACGTTGGCTAAGGCTGTTGAGCAGGGCGCTAATATTCGTTTTGGTGGTAAGCGTGCACCACAGTATGGATCAGAAAACTACTTTGAGCCGACAATGGTGGAGTGTCCGCACGATCAGATCGAAACACTTCAAACTGAGATGTTTGGTCCGGTAATGTCGATCGTTGCGTTTGATACGGAAGAAGAAGCCATCGCGATGGCAAATGACAGTATTTATGGTTTAGGTTCCGGCGTATTTACGCAGAATATTGCTAGAGCGCATCGCGTATCCAGCAAGATACAGTCTGGTATTTGTTGGGTAAATACTTATCGGGTCACATCACCGATTGCGCCTTTTGGTGGTATCAATCAATCGGGGTATGGCCGCGAAGCGGGTGTGCAGGCAGTGCTAGATTACGTTAGAACTAAAACCACGTGGATTAACACATCCTCCGAACCGATGAGTAACCCGTTCGTTATACGGTAATTTGTCGGTGCCGTTAGGTCTCTATTGCTTGCCATTATCAGCGACTCTCAATTGAGAGTCGCTTTTTATTATCTGTATTAAAGGGTTGTTAATGCGCCAGCTGCTATCTGTTCTGGGCGATAAACACCCGTATCAAGAATCCATCCACTGATCAATTTAGCGGGAGTAACATCGAACGCTGGGTTATAGACTGGGGTGTTATCTGGTGCCCAATTGACCTCGCCAAAACTGCCACTGACACCCTGAACTTCGGCGGGATTGCGCTGTTCGATAGGGATCGTACAGCCATCGGGACAGTTTGCATCGACGGTGGTGTAGGGGGCGACCACATAGAAGGGAACCTGATGGTAGTGGGCGATCACCGCCAGTGAATAGGTGCCGACCTTGTTGGCAAAGTCGCCATTGGCGGCGATGCGATCAGCCCCCACCAAAATCATATCGACCTTTCCTTGCGCCATCAGTAGGGCGGCCATATTATCGCAGATCAGCGTATGGGGGACACCGAGTCGATCCATCTCCCAAGTGGTTAAACGGCCACCTTGCAATAATGGACGGGTTTCATCGACCCAAACATGCAGTGCTTTACCTTGCTGTTTAACCGCGCCGATCACACCGATGGCGGTGCCAACCCCGGCGGTAGCGAGGCTGCCGGTATTACAGTGGGTTAAGATATTGGCGCCATCGGGAATCAGATCAGCACCTAAGTCTGCCATGCGTTGGCATAAGGCGATATCTTCATGAAACAGTTGTTCAGCACAGTGGCTTAGCGCTGTAGGGCCTTTATCCGCCAGTGTCGCCAGCATTCGGTCGATACAGATCATCAGGTTAACCGCTGTTGGTCTTGCCGCACGCAAGCGGTCGGCATCGCTGCGCAATGAAGTAGTGCTGGCGCCCTGTTCCGCTAGGTGGGCCAGTAACAGGCTTGCGCCGATACCAATTAACGGAGCCCCCCGAATCTGTAGCTTTTTAATCATCGTGATCATTGCATCGGCGCTATCGCAGGGTAGCCACTGTTCACGGTGGGGGAGTTGATGCTGATCGAGTATAAACAGCGTCCCTTGTTGATATTTTATACTGGTGGCCAATAGATCTTTCATGGGGATTACTCGGAAGACATTTAAGGCCGCCTAAGTTATCAGGAACCGTTGAGTCAGAAAAGGGGTATGCAGAGTCAAAACGATTTGCCACAATGCAACCATCTCATCAGCACGTGCTGTTTTGAGTTAAGCCCTTACATTGCTTTTTTATATAGCTGCGGAAACTACGATAAAAATGAGTTTTAGACAATTTTCATCTGATGCTGATGTGATCGCTTTTGCGCGCCAACACAGCGATCTATTGAGTGCCGGTGAACCTTTGCGGGTCGAGGAAATCGGTGATGGCAATATCAACTTTGTTTACCGGGTGTCCGGTGCCAGCACCAGCCTGATTATCAAACAAGCGCTGCCTTATATCCGTATTATTGGTGAGGGCTGGCCGCTGTCGCAGGACCGCATACGCATTGAAGCTGAAGCATTGCAGTTGGAGGCAAAGTATTGTCCCGATCTCGTGCCCGAAGTGTATCACTATGATGCCGAACAGTGCGCCATCGTGATGGAAGATATCAGCGCTTATGACAATCTTCGGAATGTGATGGTGGCCCGTCAGAAGCTGCCTTTGTTAGCGGAACATCTAGGCCGCTTTTTAGCCGATACCTTGTTTTATACTTCCGATCTGTATTTGGATGCCCATGCGAAAAAAGCGTTGGTGAAATCCTTTATAAACCCAGATCTCTGTAAGATTTCTGAGGAGCTGTTTTTCTGGGACCCGTACTGCGATCATGAGCGTAACAGTATCAATGAATACCTGCGCCAAGATGCTGAAAAGCTATGGCAGGATGAAGCACTGAAGCTGGAAGTCGCCCAGCTGAAGATGAAGTTCCTTAACCAAGCCGAGGCGCTGTTGCACGGTGATCTCCATGCGGGTTCGGTGTTTGCTAATACATCGGGCTGCAAAATTATCGATCCCGAATTTGCCTATGTTGGCCCAGCCGGTTTTGATATCGGTTCCATCATCGGCAACTATGTGTTGAATATTGCCGGGCAGTCTAATTTGCCGGGTGATCAGGCCGAGCGTCAAGACTATCAACAGTGGCTGCTCGATGGCATCAACATCCTGTGGAATACGATTGCGCAACGGTTTCGACAGCATATGCGTGATGAGACAACAGACCCGAGTCTGCAGCAAGCAGCATTTGCTGATTGGTACCTGTCGAGCTTGTTAGCCGATAGTTTGGGCTATGCGGGCACTGAAGTGATTCGTCGTACGATTGGTTTAGCCCATGTGCTTGATATTGAATCGATTGAGGATGCTCAACAACGGGCGGAATCTGAGCGCTTGGCACTGACATTGGGGCAACTGCTGATTAAAGAGCGCGCCAGCTTTAGCCATATTGAAGCACTGACCGCCAAGTTGGCGGAACAGCTATTTTGTCACTAGGGTAGGTATTAACAAGCCGTGGCTAGACCGCGGCTTGTATCGTGCTTTTGATAAAATTCTCAACAACGGCCATCCACCGGATGCCTGGGATCAATTGCTCAAAGAAGCCGAAGGCTATTTAGATCGATTGAATGAGGTTTGCCGTCAGCTATTAGGTTAAGGTTGTTAACCGCAAGGTCAGAATAGTACGAAGCCTAATAGGCAAATATCTGTCTCATAGAAAATGTCACACATATCGCGGAGCTGGCTTTTCTGCTGTTCTAACGGGTCGCATAGCGACGTTCTAGCTCGTTACTAGTCACAGCATTATTGTTTGAATGGTTTTGCTTCTACCTCCGTGTAAACTACCTCTGCTGTAAAAATTCGTTCTACGTAAAACTACGTAGTCTCTCTACGTATTATCACTTCTACCTGTGCGCAGTATCCCGAATAGGCGTGTTTAGGTTATTTCATCACACTGTATAGATGCTAGCGTTGTGTTTACATGGCGCTATCCGGTAGTGATCTCAGCCTGACGCTGTTTCAGGTTTCACTGCTTTTATAGATGCTCTCCCGCAAGGGGAGTTGCAAAGAGAGGATGATAATAACAATGTTAAAACTGAATTTTGCAAAGAAGCTAGTGACGATAGCGGCTTGCGCAACGATGCTAGCAAGCCCGTTGATGGCGGCTGAAAAAGTCTATCGCTTAAAGTTGGCGGAAACTTGGCCAACTAACTTCCCTGTGTTTGGCGATGCGCCTAAAAATATGGCTGCGCTGGCTGAACAGATGTCTAACGGCCGCTTAAAAATCACTATCGATTCAAAAAATAAGCACAAAGCACCGTTTGGTGTATTTGATATGGTGCGTTCAGGTCAGTATGACATGGGCCACTCGGCGTCTTATTACTGGAAAGGCAAGGTGCCAAACACTCTGTACTTCACCACGATGCCTTTTGGTATGACAGCACCTGAACAGTACGCTTGGTTTTACCATGGCGGCGGACAGGAACTGATGGATGAGGTGTACGGTAAGTACAATATTATGTCATTCCCAGGTGGTAACACCGGTAACCAGATGGGCGGTTGGTTCCAGAAAGAGATCAACTCTCTGGATGACCTTCAGGGTCTGAAGATGCGTATTCCAGGATTCGCCGGTGAAGTGCTGGCAAAGCTGGGCGCTAAGCCTACCAATATTCCACCGGGTGAGCTGTACACCGCGCTGGAACGTCGTACCATCGATGCGCTCGAGTGGGTTGGGCCATCACTGGATCTACGCATGGGCTTCCACAAGATTGCACCGTTCTACTATACCGGCTGGCATGAGCCTGCGACTGAACTTCAGTTCATGATCAACAAGAAGAAGTACGATTCTTTACCTGCTGATCTGCAACAGATTCTGAAGACGGCAATGCGTACCGCTGCGTATGACATGTATATCCAGTCATATCATCTGTCCAGCGAAAACTGGGCGACCATGAAGCAAGAGTTCCCGAATATCCAAGTGAAGTCATTCCCGCCAGAAGTACTCGCAGCGATGCGTACGGCGAACGACGAACTGCTGGCTGAGAAAGCAGCGGCTGATCCTTTGGCTAAGCGGATTCTCGAGTCTCAGGCTGAATATATGAAGAAAGTACGGGTTTGGACTGAGATCTCCGATAAAGCTTATCTGGATAACGTCAGTAACTGATCCAACCGAGTATAGCGATACAACAGAGCAGCCTGTACCTGATTTCAGGTGCGGGCTGCTGCGTTTTTAAAGAGTGGGAGTGATTATGTTATTAACCAGGCTAGAGCAGCTCTGTAATAGTTTTTCAGAACTATTGGGCAAAGTCTCTGCGCTGTTGTTCATCGTGATGCTATTCAATGTGTTTTTCGATGTCGTGATGCGTTATCTGTTCAATGATGTGTCGATCGGCATGCAGGAGTTGGAGTGGCATCTGTATGCAGCCGTATTTTTGTTAGGTGTGCCTTATACCCTGAAAACCGGTGGCCATGTTCGAGTCGATCTTATCTATGAGGGTCTCACGTCTAAAACTAAGGCTCTGATCGATATGTTTGGCGTTTTAATTTTATTGATGCCGTTCTGTGCGCTGGTGGGTTGGTACGGTGTTGGTTTTGCGATGGAAGCATATGACTTGGGGGAAACCTCAGGCGACCCCGGTGGTTTAGCTTATCGCTGGATTATTAAGGCGGTCATTCCGTTTGCGTTTTTCTCTATTGTTATTAGTGGTCTGGGCATGTTGCTCAAATCAATTAATATCCTGCTTGGCCATGGTCAGCCGGATAACTATCAACCCCCACAGCATTAAGAGGCACTGACAATGATTGGTATTGTAATGTTCTGTGTTGCGCTGTTGATGCTGCTAGTCGGTTTCCCAGTCGCGTTTACATTTGGTGGTGTCGCACTGCTGTTTGGTTTGTTTGCTGAAGGGCCTGAACTGTTTGCCTTTATGCCGTTCCGGATTCAAAGCATCATGGAAAACACCGTGTTGATGGCGGTGCCACTGTTTGTGTTCATGGGTATTGTGCTGCAACGTACCAAGCTCGCGGAACAACTATTGGAAGCGATGGCGAAGCTGTTTGGTGGCGTTCGCGGTGGTTTGGCGATCTCGACGGTGTTGGTCGGTGCGTTGCTGGCCGCCTCAACCGGTGTGGTGGGTGCCTCCGTGGTGGCGATGGGATTGATCTCATTGCCGGTGATGTTGAAATATAAGTATGACAAATCATTAGCCTGCGGCACCATCTGTGCATCAGGTACTTTAGGGCAGATTATACCGCCCTCTATTATTCTGATTATTTTGGGCGATGTGCTCGGTATTCCAGTGGGTGATTTGTTCAAAGCGGCGGTGGGTCCAGGCTTTATTTTGATTGGCCTCTATATTGTTTATATCCTGATTTATGCTTGGAGGAAGCCAGAAGCGGCTCCAGCCTTGCCGATGGATGAGGATGTTAACAGCAAGACCGAACAGTACGTTAAGGCGCTGAAGGCGATTGTGCCGCCATTGGCGCTGATTCTGATTGTGCTGGGGTCTATTTTTGCGGGTATCGCTACACCGACAGAATCCTCTGCCTTGGGTGGAGTGGGCGCGATCGCACTGGCAACTGTCTATGGTCAGTTTAGCTGGAAAATGGTATTTGATTCCGCGTCAGAAACGGTGAAAGTTACCGCGATGGTGTTTGCTATTCTGTTGGGGGCAACGGCGTTCTCGATGGCCTTTACCTATACGGGCGGCGATTATATTGTCGAAGAACTGCTATCGGATATGCCAGGTGGTGCCACTGGGTTCCTGATTCTTTCGATGCTGGCGATTATGGTGCTGGGCTTCTTTATCGACTTTGTTGAGATTAGCTTTATCATCGTGCCTATTTTGGCACCCGTGGCGGATGCTTTAGGGATTGCGCCGGTTTGGTTTGCCATTTTGATTGCGATGAACCTTCAGACCAGTTTCTTGACACCGCCGTTTGGTTTCAGTCTGTTCTATCTAAAAGGGGTCTCGCCGCCAGAGGTACGTACCGTTGATATTTACCGAGGTGTGATGCCGTTTATTGCGATGCAGGTGGCGGTGGTTATTTCGATACTGTTGTTCCCTGGTTTTTACGGTCTTAACTAAAAGGCCTTTTTAACACAACGGTTACCGATATACTGAGGTTAAAAATAGGCCGAAATTGACGCTATGAAACCCGTTGTGACATCGCTTAAAACGAAAATGCTACTGTTATCGATTATCCCTCTGATATTGGTAACAGTGGCGATTACCCTGATTAGCTTAAATCAGGCTCGGTTATTGTCCGAGCAAGAGATCAAAACCTTCGAAGAAAACCTGTTGGCGTCTAAGCGGCAAGAACTGCAACATTATGTTGATTTGGCGATGACCTCCATCGCTCATGTGGTTGCCGAAGCAGGGCCGGCTGATAGAGCGGCTGAAGCGGAAGTAAAACGAATTCTCCATAGCCTGACCTATGGTGATGATGGTTATTTCTTTGTTTACGATGGGAAAGGGGTCAGTTTAGTTCATCCTATTCAGTCGGAGTTGGTGGGTAAAAACCTTTTCGACCTACAGGACACTAACGGTGATTACGTGATTCGCAACCTGTTACGGTTGGCGAAGGAGGGCGGTGGTTTTCACCGTTATCTCTGGCGTAAACCCTCTAAAGGTGATCTGGAAGATAAGCTGAGTTATGTGGTTCAGATTCCCAAACTCAACTGGATGATGGGCACTGGGTTATATATTGATGATATTGCCAAAGAGGTCGCGACTACCCGTCTTAAAGTAACGCATAATATTCGCAATACTTTTTTCACGGTGGTGGCTATTTTGGCCGCAACGGTGGTGATTATTGCTTTATTAGCGTTGGGGCTGAATGTGCATACGTCTCAGTTGGCTGATACACGGTTACGCGAAGTTGCACATCGTTATGTACAGTTTCAAGTAAGTCAGCGGCGTAATTTTGCCCGAGAACTTCACGATGGCATTAACCAGTTGATGGTATCGGTTAAGTTTCGTATTGAGTTAGCCCGAGATAAACTTCAGCCGGAGGATACCAAGGCACGAGCTGAGTTAGAGCGTGGCAGTGAAGTACTCAATCAGGCGATTCAAGAGGTTCGGCGTATCTCTCATGATCTGCGGCCGATTCAACTGGATGATCTTGGCTTAGAGCCGGCGATCAAGGGGATGGTCGAAGAGTTTTCTGAACGTACAGGGGTTGTGTCGCAGTTGCGTTTAGAACTACCGCAGCAGCGTTTACCCGATGATATAGAGATTACCCTCTACCGTATTGGTCAAGAGGCGCTAATGAATATTGATCGGCATGCCAATGCGACGAATGTGAGTTTTCGGATCTGGCAGGATGAAAACTTAATCTGGATTGAGATCCGTGATGATGGTTATGGTTTTAATGTAACCGAAAAAAACGCTGAGGGGATTGGTCTGCTAAATATGCGAGAGCGTAGTGAATTGTTGAGTGGCCAGTTTAGTGTGCGAAGTAAGCCGGGTGGCGGAACACGTATCCGTGCAGGGTTCTCTCTAATATAGATGAGCAGGTACAGCTGATGACAGATAAAAAGATCCGAGTGGTGCTGGTGGATGATCATGCACTTGTACAGGAAGGTATTATTGCTCGGTTAGAGAATGAGTCCTCATTGGTGGTTGTTGGTGCGGCGAGTAATGGTGCCGAGGCTCTACCTCTCGTGGCGGAATTGAAGCCTGACGTGGTGTTGATGGATATCTCAATGCCAGTGATGAATGGCTTTGAGGCGACCGAACGGTTACACGCTGAGCAGCCGGATGTTCGGGTGCTTATCTTGACGATGCATGAAAGTCGTGAATATATACTGAAGCTGATTCAGTGCGGTGCCGCAGGCTATGTCTTGAAAGATGTGTCGGCCAGTGAGCTGGTTAACGCCATTAAAACGGTTTATAGCGGGGCAACGTACTTTAGTGCCGGTGTTTCTCAGTCGTTGTTTAGTCAGCCTGATTTGAAGTTGCAGAGTGATGAGGTACCTCAGCAGGATTCATTGACCTGTCGAGAAACAGAAGTGCTCCGTTTGCTTGCCGATGGTGCTAGCAATAAAGAGGTGGCGCGGCAGTTAGATATCTCCGTAAGAACGGCGGAAACCCATCGCCAGAATATTAAAAACAAGCTAGATCTACATACCGCGGCCGGTTTGGTGCGTTATGCGATCGAACATAATTTGATCAATTGAGATCTATGTAAGCCTTCTTGGATCTCGCGGATCGAACGTGACCCTCATGACCTTAGTTGAGCGCGTGAAACTCGTAAAATATTGTCACGATCCATTGAATAAACCCATGCAGAGCAAGCTGTGAGGTTTTTCTGTTGTTTGGGTGAGCCATGAGGAAAGAGCCGTCGATGTTGAGTCTATAACCCTAGTTAGGGACAGTCACGCCTATCTCCGGTTTTTGCTACGGCAAGCGCTAGCCGTTGTGCTGTCATGGCTATAGATTAACTAACTGAACCATCAGCCTGTGTTTATAGGGGATTGGGCAAAGAGGACGATTGAAAAATGTTAACAATGGGAACCTAGCGCTTGGCTAGGTCGCTTTCGAGTTCGGAAGAATTCCATTCAATGTGTTCTTGCATCGCCTCACGGGCAAGATCGCTCAGGAGTATTTTCATTTCTTCATCAGGCAACAGATCTTCTATTAGCAAGGTTTGAACATCTTGGTAGAGATCCAACATATTTTCAAAGCCCGCAGTGACGGCTTGATAGTTTGCCAATTCCAGCCATAAGGCAATAATACCGCCAAGCATAACCAATAACTGAACAACCAACATAAACAGAAAATTCCACTGACACCAGTACTGCACCATAAGGTTGCTGGTTGACGAAATCATAGTACAGCGACTGGAGATATCCCAAAGGGAAGTATCTGGGTAAATAATCAGCATGGAAAGCTGCATTAGAAACATTCCCACTCCTATGGTTATAGCGAGACCAAGAATTAACTTGGAATATCCTGACAGTCGCTTCATAGCCATTTTGGGGTGGGCGTGTAACCATGAAAATGACTTTTTTAACACTGAGGTGTTAGCTATCAGTTTATGTTGCAAATAGTTTATTTGATCATCAATCCAATACTTTCTTATTTCGTCTACGTTTAGGCTGATGTTTTTCTGCCACCATATCAATTCCCCTGTATGAATGGCTTGGGTCACAATGGGGAAGGTAGCGCGATACCGGCGCGGCATGATGGGTTTATGGGAAGGGCGCACGCCGCCTAAATTGAGAAAGCAACGCAACCGTAGTGCTTCTGCTACCATGCGGTTTAATTGATAGTGCCATTTATATCTAGCCTTTTTTGACCAGTGAATTAATACTGCCGCTAACGTGACGAGCGCGAGAATAGCAAAAGTAAGAGCGGTGCCTACAAAGGTATTTAGCAAGTTTGACACTAATTCGTAGGCCATCAAGGCGAAAAAAGCGACACCAATAAAACAGATTAATTGTCGACGATAGCGTTTTTGTGCCGTTATGGCGGCTAAATCGGCTTCGGCGAAAATCCCGGCTGCTCGTCCAAGTCCTTTAGTAATCACGTTATCGATTTTAGGGGGCGCTGGGGCTCGCCGTGAATTAAAGTGCCGTATTTGTTCAATTAATGCGGAAAATTCCTGGCGAAGGCTCTGAGATAACGGCACCGGTGCGGAAGGCTTACCACCATGACAAATATAGATTGAGGTTGCAGTCTCTGTTTTTCCACTCTGCCATTGTTGGAAGTTGGCTGTTATGAGTTCACCGTCATACTGGCGTTGTCGATCAACGTAAATATGGTGCACTACGCCGCCATTTTGACCATCAAAGCGACTAATACTGCGCAAGCTTGGATGAAGACGGCTTTGTAATGCCGGGGTTAAACCACATTTCATTTTCACCACGTCGGCTGTGCCGCCTTTACTGCTTGAATCACAGCCATCCCATGCCGCAAGCAGTACGTTACAATAACGGCTCAGAAACGCGCCTTGATTGAGATAAAGTGTATTGCGCAGCGTGCCATATTCCATGTCGTGATAGGCAAAATGGCATTCTTCGTCAGAGAGTTCCGGGGTCACCACAATCAAATTATGCTGATACTTTTTTAAATAAAACTCATAACAAATTTGGCTTTGTTTATCATCGGGCGCAAAGTCCTTAATAAAATGCTCCGCAGGCATAGGTAAGACCGGTATCACATCGGTATTTAAGCTAGACCATTCGGATTTTTCTTCCATCAATGATTCAATGGCTTGTATGGCAAGGAGATCGGGCCCTTTAGCCATCCCTGTTAGCAGCCATATAGGGGTATCCTCACCCACCTCTTTACGCCATTTTTCCAGTGCATCTTTGATTTTTTCGATTAGCTTTTCTGGGGGGGCGTGACCACCTTGTTCATCGCACACTACCGCATCACGATGCCCTGTGATGCCAATTAGCAAAGGAAGTTTCTTTGTCATTATTGAAAGGGGAATCTGTAGAGCAGAGGCTTCGAGACTGTGCCGTCTATCCAGGCGATTTGGACAAACAAGGGGCTTGCAGGCCAAGAGTATTGGAAGATAGGCGAAGTTTGCGTACTATGCCTTTTCTTCCATGTGGTATTAATCTGCAATGTTGACGGTTCGCTGAGTCGTTGCTCCAGGGTGTATTCGGTGGAATTAACGGGGGTGCCAAATGACAGCGAACTGCCTGAGGACGCAGGGGCTTCGCTTTTTTCTTTTTCATATAAATGCTGACGATTTGTTTCCATGTGTGCAATGAGCGGTGCCATATCATCGTTAGAAATAGAGAGCATTTGGCGGGCATCAAAGCCAATGTAAATGTCGTCAATAAGATCAATATCATCTTGAGTGGCATGAAGCCACGCAAAACGGCAGCCGTATCCATTGCAGTCAATGAGCGAGGTAGGATTGGATTTTATTTTGTCCAAACGAGCTTTTGCCATCACTTCTTTATAGGCAAAACGATAGTGATAGGTGGCTTTATCTCCCTCATTATCAATATAGGTGACGTCAAATTCATTGGCTTCGGCGATTTCGTTAGCATTAATGTCGTCAGAGATAAAAAAGCCACGATTAAGCCCCATGGTATTGTCGACACCAGGGTATTGGCTCCAACTGATTTGGCTAAACTGTTTTGAACTGACAGGAGCGATCACTTTATTTATGATATTCATAGAATTAGATAAATAGAGTGCCGGTGCGTTTTTATCGTCACTGATTAGTTTGTGTGCAAACGTTGCGTTTCCATCGTATTGGGTTTTTTTAACGCTACTTTTATCACCGTCGGTAAAAGTGAATTGATAGAACAGATTTTTGGATAGCCGGGGTACTAAAACGATCAGTTGCCCCTTTTCATCCACGTGTACGGCCAAATCTCCTTTTGTTTCTATGGGATCCAGGAGGAGGGAGCTATCAAGCTGATCTTCACGATACCCAAAGGCGATTTCTTTTACGGTGGTTTGCAGCTTGGCGTAGGTTTCAAATTGTGGAAATTGACCAATCTGGCACAGCATTAATCCTGAAGCGTAGTTTAACGTGAAATTGCATTTTAACGGCTGTGTGCTAGTTAGTTTTTCTTTGAGTTTGCTTGTGCTTTCTCGCTTACCTTCGTTCATTAGCAACGCAATTTGTGGTGTCGAAAAGGTCATTTTGTCACTGGTAATGCCCTTTTCTAAATCATGAAGTGTGACGGAAACTTGTGTTGCAGCGGGCAAACTGTCATCAATTTTTATCTTTGCGTTTGTTAAATTTTGGATGGTTTTGGTGTGTTGGCCGTTGTCAAATTCAAAGATAATTTCAAATTGCTTTTTGTGAACGGCCGGATTCATCATTAATTTTCCGCTAAATCCATCCAACGTTAATGTGATTGGGCTTGTACTGTATGCGCGGGTCACCTTTATCGCGAACATATCGGCGTCTACGTCCTGTATCGATTCTAAAGCCGCTGGCGGGTTGGGTGAGGATGGCCACTGTATGAAAAAAGTGATAGCGAAAAAAAGGAGAATGGCCGTTGAAATAACGCCGAGCATATTTTGTTTGGTGAAACGCGATATGCGAGCGATCAAGCTTGGGCTTGGGATGCTTGCCATATCTACATTGGTGTTGTTGATTTCCGCGACGATGGCTTGTAGCTTTTGAGGGTAATCAGGGGCCCACTTATCTACCCAATGCGGAAGCCCGAGAAAAAGCTCTAAAGAACGCGGTACAGCAACTTCTTCCAAACGGATCGTGAACACTTTGCGGTTGTAGCTGGTGGCCCGTTCTACTTCACGTTTAACATAAATTGAATTTTCGACATGTTCAGAGAGTAATAAAATAAGACTCTTGCTATTGACTACCCCTTCAATAATCTCTTCTGAATAGTCTCTGCTAGGGCGGACATTTCGCGAGGCTATCCAGCATGCAAACCCCTGTTCTTCCAAATACCGACAAAGCTCATCGGCTTCATTTTGATTTTGTGACGCATAACTGATAAACGCATCGTAAAAAGGGGGATTGCTTTGTTCGGATGACATACAGAGTCCATTCGTCATAAATGCAGAATATCAGTCTTCCATTTAATTGTTCAACAAACAACCTTTTTTTACAGGCGAGTTGGCGGGAATCATGTGAGTTCGCGCCATAGGTAATCCTCCCCTTTTTAATAGGCGCTAAAAATGAACCCAAAAAGCCTGAGGCTTTTGGGTCCATTTAGCTTAGCGTTGGTTGTTTTCTATGTGCTCTGAACCATGTGCGTCTCTCATAACGCTTATTAGCCCGAGTGATCTCTAATCCGTATGGCGGTCGAACCCTAGGGCAATCAATCATACCGTATCAGCCTATGTAGGCCAGTGGTGTCATGGTGCTCCACAGAAACACGGTGGCGGCTCTTAGCCCTACGAGAATGATTAAGCCTACCGTTAGAATCGAGATACAGAACATAAATCCCCGCTCTTCCGGTATTTTCATAATGATGGGCACACCTGTAAATAGCAGATAGGTGCTATACGCGAGGGCTAACATGCCGACGGCAACACAGAACCAGAGCATCGGATATAACCCCGCAAAACCGGATAGCAAGAGTGGTGCGGCGGTATATAGAGTCAGGTTCATACAGCGTTCTAATGATGCATGGCCGCCGTATGTTTTTTCCATCCAGTGAATGGCGAAGCTCATTACGCCGAGCGCCAAGCAGGTTGCCAGATAAAAGGCGAATGCAGAATTGATGGCGCTGATTAAACTCAGTTTTACAACGTCTCCGCCGAGGATCAGACTCCAGCCAATTTGTGTCGTCCCGACAAATAGAGAGGCTGCAGGTATCAACGCCAACAGTGCCAGTTTAAACAATACCTCGGTGGTACCTTTTAATTGTTCATCCCGTAGATGCTGCATGGCTAGACTGGGGTGATAGAAAAGTTCAGACATCGATTTTAGGGTCATGATCGTCACCTGTTTGGTTGCTTAGGGCAAGTCTGTTACGTCACTCTCTTAAGAGTAGATCAATAAATGGATAATCTGTACTGGCGAGGGGAATGAGAACTGTATCTGGCTAAAGGGTATCAGCGTTATATATGCTAATGGAACAGCGATGAGGAGGCGGAGATGAAAACAATCGGTTTATTGGGTGGCATGAGTTGGGAGTCGACCGCGAGTTACTATAAAGCGATCAATCAAGAGGTTAAAGCCCAGTTGGGTGGCTTACACTCCGCCAAGCTGGCGATGTTGAGTGTCGATTTCGCCGAAATCGAGCGGTTACAGCAACAGGGCGATTGGCAGCAGGCGGGGGGTATTTTGGCACAAGCCGCTCAGGCGGTTGAGGCCGCGGGGGCGGATTTTTTTCTGATCGGTACCAATACCATGCATAAAGTTGCCCCGCAGATCGAAGCGGCGGTGTCGATTCCTTTGCTGCATATTGCTGATGCTACTGCCGCACAGCTAAAAGCCGACAACATTACAACTGTCGGGTTATTGGGCACCCGTTTCACTATGGAGCAGGATTTCTATCGCGGGCGGTTAACGGATAATCATGGCATCGAGGTACGGGTGCCGGATGAAGATGCTCGACAGTTGGTGCATAACATTATTTATGATGAACTCTGCCAAGGGCAGGTCAGCGATAGTTCTCGCCAAGCCTATGTCGATATTATTGCGGAGTTGGCTAAGCAGGGGGCGCAGGCGGTGATTCTTGGATGTACCGAGATTGCGCTGTTGGTGAATCAGGCGGATACCTCGGTGCCTTTATATGATACTACCGCCATCCATTCAGCGGCGGCGGTTAGCTTAGCGTTGAGTTAATCGCTTAGGTGCGTAGTGACTTAGGTGCTGACCTAGGTGCTTACTCTTAGGTACTTACACTTAAGTGCTTAGTCAGTTTGAGTGACGGGAGAACAGTGTTGTCGCATCGCTTCGGTGCTGTCGTTATTGAGGTCTTCATAGGACATCTGGCCGATCATGCCATGGCTGTCGATCAACATAGTCGTATTCCGCCCGCTATCTTTGGCGGCATACAGGGCGATATCGGCCCGTTTGATCGAGCCTTTGATATCCGAGTGGCGGCTCAGCTGAGTCACCCCAAACGAAGCGGTGACGTTGTGCTGATTGCCATGGTGATGGATACAGGATTGTGCCAGTTGTATACGGATACGGTCGACCACATGGGTCGCCTGTTCTAATGACATCTCCGGAAAAATGAACAAAAACTCTTCACCGCCATAGCGGGAGACGGTGTCATGGCGACGAATAGTGTCATTAAACAGTTTGGCGGTATGGCCTAGCAATAGATCGCCGACATCATGTCCCCAGACATCGTTGACGTTTTTAAAGTGATCGATATCGGCCATAGCGATACAGCAGTAATAATCATCGGAGCGCTGTATCTTATTGTATTCACTGGCGAGTACCGCACCGACTGAACGACGATTCATCAATCGCGTGGTGGGATCAAATTGCTGTTTGTTCAGGACTGAAAATTCAAACAGCACCATGACCATATCAAACAGCTCTTTCTGGGTATGCATAAAACTATTCAGGTCATCATGATTGACTTCCTGATGCTGATTTAAGTGTTGCACCAAGGTGCTGGCCGTTGCATGTAGCTGCTTATGGTAAGCCTCTATTTTTAGAAAGGAGCCCTGTTTGAATAGCTCATCCTCGAACACTTTGGTAAGCCATTGGCCAAATTGACAATGAAGATGAGCATCGGTCGCGACAAACTGTGTGTCACTCAAGGGTTGGCGGAGAATGAGCGCCTTGGTGACGGTTTCCATCCAGTCGCGATGGGCTTGTAACGAGTGCTTGATGTCATCAGCCAGCGTCTCGAAATCTTCATGGTGCAAACTTTCCAACAGGTTTTCGATCATGTATCGATCCTGAGTTTGCTTGTCCGTCGGTGCTAAGCTTGTCGTGCGATGTAGAGGGCTATTCACAGGCTTAATCTCACTGTAAAGCCAGTTGTTCAAGTACTGGGTGTTGCAATAACTCCTGCAGCGTCTGCCGTTGGTAGTGTCTAGCCGAGCTGCTGATTTTGCCGCTTTCGCCCGTGGTTAGCCAACGTTTGATACGGCTAGCATCACCAATAGGTGTGCGTTTACCGTAGGAGTTCAGCATCACCATGACGGTTTCTCGGCCATTGATTTCCGTCAACATCACCAAGCAACGGCCAGCTTCATCGAGATAGCCGGTTTTTGTCACGTCGATCTGCCAACTTTTACTGTGCACCAGTGCATTGGTGTTGCCATAACGCAGTGAATATCGTGGATGGCTGAAACGTGCGGTATAACCCGGCGTTCTACTGTATTCGGCAATCTCGGGGTAAGAGGCCGCAGCACGGACCATAATGGCAAGATCAGAGGCCGTTGATATATTATGTTGGGAAAGGCCGGTAGCATCGACAAAGTGGCTGTGCATCATACCTAGCTGGCGGGCTTTGACATTCATGGCGCGGACAAAGGCTTTTATCCCGCCAGGATACGTGTGTCCAAGTGCCGAGGAGGCCATATTCTCGGATGACATCAGTGCGATACGGATAACATCTTTACGAGGCAGTTGGGAGTCAATGCGGATGCGCGAAAAGTAGTTGTTATTGGCCTTTTTATGGCGCTCGGTAAACTGAATCTTTTCATTTAAAGGTAGTTTGGCGTCTAGGGTAACCATCGCGGTCATCAGCTTAGTGATGGAGGCGATCGGCATCATCATTTCAGCATGTTTTTGATACAATGGCGCGCCGGTTTTACCATCGATGACAGCAGCACTGACCGATGCTAGTTCAATCTTACCCTTATCTAAGTTGAGTAATCGCTCGGTTGCATTCGAGAGTAGGGCTTTGTTGTTTGTCGCTGTTTGCGCTTGGGCGGGTAAACCGGCAACGCAGATAAAAAGTAAACCGCTCAGTAGATAGCTTTTCATTTTAGGGCCATTGGTGAGTCTTTTTTTTGTCGGTACTGTATCGATATGCCTTGGGTGAACGACTGGGTCATTCGGCGTTTTTTCAAAACAGAACCGTCATAAATTATTCTTAGTTAATAATATTCGTTTTTTGACAATCCTTTGTCTTATCGCTTGAGAAAGCAGCTTTAGCAAACATAGTTATCCGCACTTTAGCATAAACGACTGTTTAAATCGTTGTTTAAACAGTACATTCTGTGTTTTTATGGGGTGCTTTAGTGAACTGGAATCCGCGCAATGAGAATATCGTTAGCGGTTATGGGTTAGAATGGAGCCGGCTTGTTAAAACTGATGGAGTGTAAAAACCGCCTATGGAGCAGATAATAACTCTGATTCTTGAGTCCGGTCGTACGGCTATTGATATGGTGCTTTATGTGTTGCTACCGGTAATGGTGGTGATGCTAGCGCTGATGAAATTGCTAGAGAGCAAAGGTGTATTAGGCTGGGTTTCGAATAAGCTCACACCGTTTGTACGTTTGTTTGGTATGCCGGGACTGGGTATTTTTGCGATGTTGCAGATTCTATTTGTTAGCTTTAATGCGCCGGTTGCTACCCTCGCAATTATGGCTCGGGATGGCACCTCGCGGCGAAGTATCGCGGCAACCCTGGCCGCTGTGCTAACGATGTCTCAAGCTAATGTCGTGTTCCCGATGGCGGTGGTGGGGTTGGATGTGCCGGTTATTATGGCGACCTCTATCTTAGGTGGTTTGATTGCCGCGGCGGCGACCTATTATCTGTTTGCCCGCAATCCTGCGTTGGATGACGACTATAGCCATGCATCTCATTTAGCACCGGAGTTACATGAACATAAAAATGTGATTCAAACACTGTCTGATGGTGGTCAAGAGGGGGTTAAAATCGTATTAGCCTCTATTCCGTTACTGATTTTAGCGCTCTGTTTCGTCAATCTACTGAAAGTCACCGGTACTATCGAATTATTAACGGCATTGCTGGCACCGGTACTCGCACTGGTTAATCTACCTGAGTCGACGGTGTTACCCATCGTGACTAAGTTTATTGCGGGCGGTACCGCCATGATGGGGGTGACCATTGATCTGTTGAATCAGGGGGCTATGAGTGCCACGGATCTTAACCGGATTGCTGGTTTTGTGCTTAGTCCGTTTGATTTAGCGGGCACCGCGATCTTGTTGGCAGCAGGTAAACGGGTCTCTTCGGTCGCGCGGGCCGCAATACTGGGGGCGTTAATCGGAACCTTTGTACGTGGCGCGTTACACCTCATTATATTCTAAATATAGCCATGGTTGGTGCTTGACCCTCGGGCAGCGCAGACATAAAGTTGGCCCATCGCTGATGATTTGCAGTAATCCGGGAAAGGACAATCATATTCATGCAATACCCTCCGACTAAACTACCTAAAGTTGGTACAACTATTTTTACTGAGATGTCGCAATTGGCGGCAGAGCATAATGCAATTAACCTGTCTCAGGGATTTCCTGATTTTGATGGGCCCTTAGCGCTGCTCGATCGAGTCACCTATTATCTCGAGCACGGACAGAATCAATATGCTCCGATGGCAGGGGTACCAAGCTTACGTCATGCGATTGCACTAAAAGTCGAACAGTTGTACGGCTGTCAGGTTAATCCTGATACCGAAGTTACCGTTACCTCGGGTGCCACTGAAGCGCTGTTTGCGGCGATAGGTGCGGTAGTGCGTCCTGGTGATGAGGTCATCATATTTGACCCCGCCTATGACTGCTATGAACCGGCGATTGAGTTGAATGGTGGTCGCGCAGTCCACTTGGCTTTGCAAGCGCCGACGTTTTCGATTGATTGGCAGGTAGTACGCGCGGCTATTAATAGCAACACTCGGATGATCATTATTAATAGCCCGCATAACCCGACGGGGACTGTTTTGTCGGCGGCCGATCTGGATCAGTTAGAAGCGCTGGTGGCCGATACTGACATTCTGCTGCTGAGCGATGAGGTGTATGAGCATATCTGTTTCAACGGTTCACATCAGAGTTTATTGCGCCGACCTGCATTGGCAGAGCGGGCTTTTGTGGTGTCTTCATTTGGCAAAACCTATCACACGACGGGTTGGAAGGTGGGCTACTGTGTCGCTCCGGCGCCGTTGTCGGTAGAGCTGCGTAAATTGCATCAGTATTTGACCTTTTGCACCGTGCATCCTATTCAGTTGGCGTTAGCTGATTTTATGACGGACTATCCCGAACATTACCTAGAGCTACCGACGTTTTATCAGCAGAAGCGCGACCTATTCTGTCAGCTTTTAAAGGATAGCCGGTTTAGCTTTGAGCCTTCTGATGGCACCTATTTTCAATTGGTCGATTACTCGGCCATTGCGCCGGACATGGATGATGTGACCTTTGCTCGCTGGCTAACAACCGAAGTAGGTGTTGCCGCTATTCCGGTATCGGTCTTTTATGATGTGGCGCCAGAACAGCGCTTGGTACGATTCTGTTTTGCTAAAGATGACAGCACCTTAAAACAGGCGGCAGAAATACTATGCAAGATCTAAAAATAACACTGATTCAACCGGATATGCTGTGGCAGAATCCGGAAGAGAATCGATTGATGTATGAACGACTGATGGACCAGCATGCGACTGATACGCAGCTGGTGTTACTGCCGGAGATGTTCACCACGGGCTTTACGATGGATAGCCGGTTAGCGGCTGAGCCAATGGGGGGGGAGACGTGCCAGTGGTTGCAGCAGCAGGCGATACAGCGAGGTATTGCGATGACTGGAAGTCTAGCTGTCGCAGTGGGTGATAGTTATGTCAATCGGATGATTTTTACCTTTCCCGATGGCACGCAGACCTATTATGACAAGCGACACCTCTTTCGGATGGCGGGCGAACATGAACGTTACCAGCCGGGTGATCAGCGGGTGGTTGTTGAGTATGCGGGTTGGAGGATTCTCTTGCAGGTTTGTTATGACCTGCGGTTCCCTGTGTTTTCCCGTAATAATAATGATTACGACTTAGCATTGTATGTCGCTAATTGGCCTGCACCGCGTCGTCAGCCTTGGCGAAAACTGCTGCAGGCCAGAGCGATCGAAAACCTCTGCTATGTGGCCGGTGTAAATCGAGTAGGCCGAGATGCGAATGGTCATGACTACAGTGGCGATAGTATGTTAGTTGATTTCAAGGGTGATCTGTTGATCGATCGAGAGCCGGGAATCCCTTTTTGTGCCACCGAAAAACTCTCTGCCTCTGCGCTGACGGATTTTAATCAGAAGTTTCCGGCTTGGATGGATGCGGATTCATTCCTCATCACCGAGGCCGAGTAGAGGTCGATACTTTAGCGTTTGGTCGTTTGATAGTTAGATTGCGATACCGTTTTCTTGTTTCGATTCATCGATCGTTTTAGCGGTATCTATCTATAAAAACGCTCAGCTAAAGTCTAGGCACTTGTTGATACTGTATTAAGCCAATATCTGCTATGACGGGGATTACAAAGAAGTCACTTTGGCGTCCAGACAATCGTTTTTCGACGTTTTAATCGGTTCAATTTCACTATAAATAGCATCATTACCGGCCCTGCATGGCGATAATTGACGACCCGTCATGACTCATTGTTTTAGCTTTTTATCGGATCGACTATTCAGATAAAAAAGTAAACCAATCGCTTCTGGCTAAGGGACTAACGGGCATAGAAAGGATATAAGCATTGCAACATTCGAACGCTAAACAGATTCCCTTTGCAGAGTTTGTGACCCTGATAGCGCTACTGATTTCATTAGCCGCCCTATCGATAGATTCAATGATCCCCGCACTCGCGGATATTGGTCGTGATCTGAAGGTCGCTGATTCAAATGATAATCAGTTTGTGCTTATCTCTTTTCTTGCGGGAATGGGGGTCGGCCAGTTTATTTACGGCCCGTTGTCTGACTCAATTGGCCGAAAGTCTTCAATTTTGTTGGGGTTATTTATTTTTGCGCTAGGCGCATTACTGTCCATCACTGCGGATACCTATCCGCAGATGCTGCTGGGACGGGTATTGCAAGGATTTGGGCTGGCTGGGCCTAGAGTGGTTTCCGTTGCGTTGGTGAGAGATCTCTATTCCGGTCGTGCGATGGCTCGGGTCATGTCTTTCATTATGACGGTGTTTATTTTCGTGCCGATGATGGCGCCGGCGTTGGGGCAGTTAGTATTAACATTTTCTGATTGGCGGATGATATTCACCGGTTTGCTGACGATTGCGATTGTACTGAGTATTTGGTTTTTTGTACGTTCACCTGAAACATTGGCAGTCGAGAATCATCGCTCATTTGCACCACGACAATTATGGTTGGGGTGTAAAGAGGTTATAAGCAACCGTGTTGCGATGGGTTTTACACTACTGACTGGGCTAGTCTTCGGTGGTTTTCTCGGTTATCTGAGTTTGTCGCAGCCTATTCTGCAAATTCAATACGGATTGGGTGATCGGTTTCCGCTTTATTTTGCCATATTGGCGGGGGCTATTGGCTTTGCTTCCTTCACAAATACTCGTCTTGTCGGCCGTTTCGGTATGTGGCGATTAACTATTTTTGCCATATTAAATATCTCACTAAGCTCATTAATCTATGGCTTGATTGCGTTGGCCTATAGTGGTCATCCTCCACTCGTTTCCTTATTGATTTATCTGCTGCTGGTGTTTTTTTCTACTGGGCTATTATTTGGTAATTTAAACAGTCTAGCGATGGAGCCGCTGGGGCACTTAGCGGGTCTCGGTGCTGGATTGGTCAGTGCTCTATCAACCATGATCAGTATTGTACCGGGGATGATCATTGGTAAATTGTATGATCAAACGATCTACTCATTAGTCGGAGGCTTCTTTGTGCTTATGAGCCTAGGGCTTCTAGTTTGTTATTGGCTGCATCGTTATGGATATTCAGACACTTCAGAGTAACGCATCGGTTTGTGCAGGAGGGTTACCAACGTCGGGGCATCGTATTTATTTTCAGAATTGTTTCAGTTGTCACACTTAATATGAATTTATATTGGGTATCAATGAGGAAGCAAGTATGAACAAATTAGTGATCGCCAGTGCCGTTATGGCAACCCTCGCTTTTGCTGCACAATCTCAGGCGAGTGTCCGCGATTATTCCCGCAGTGGTAGTGGTCAAGATGATGTCACTCATATTGCGACAGGTAGCGGTATGACTAAACACCATATGGCTGACAATAGTATGAATAAAAAATCTCATATGAAAATGAGTAAGGATAAACAACAGTTGTCCAAGCAGATATTATGGCAATGGGATGATGTTAACTATAAGTAAAGGGTGGACTCTATATTAAACGCTCGTCGGTGAGCTTAATGGATAGCTTACCTTCGCGTTTAACTCGCTCTGCTGCGGGAGTGAGATCCACGAGAACTTGCTTTTGTCTATCAACATCCTTGGAATCGATTTGGGCAAGTCACCGGTTTGACTGGGCTTACCATAATAGAGCGAGATGCGTTATCACGCGGTAGTAAGTGACTGAGGATGAGGCATTATTCTTAGGCGGGTTGTTGACGGTAAAACTGACATAGCAAACGATATACCTCTGGCATCTTTTGTTTCATCTGTTGAGCATCTTCAAAAAAGGTCTCACTACAGACTGCAAAAAACTCGGCAGGGTTGGTTAAGGCATAATCATCTAGCGGTAAAGGGCGGTGGCGTTGTAGGTCGTGCTGTAATCGATCCCAGGCTGCGGTAAATATATCGTGCCATTCACCCGGGCGCATATCTGGATGCATCGGTGGTGCGCCGTTAGCGCCGTCACGTAACATGTCGAGTTTATGAGCTAATTCATGAATCACCACATTACTTGCCTTAGTATGACGAGCATGAGCACCTGTTTCACAAACGGATGCCCAGGATAATATCACCGGTCCTCGAAGCCAGGCTTCACCACTCAAGCCCGGGCCTTGAGCATGGACAACCCCATCGTCACTACGATAAGGGCGGTTAGGAATAAAATCGCCTTCGTAAAGAATAATAGTATACCAGTGGTCATACCACGCTAAGCCAAGATGTAAAATCGGAACACTGGCCATGGTTGCGACTTTAAGGCACATCTCTTGGGTAAATTGGAAATGATCACCGGAGACAAAACGTTTACGTACCATCAGCCGGAAGGCCATATCTTGTAGTGCAGCTCGCTCAGCGCCTTGATAGCGTTGCATCACTGGCCAGTCAGCAATGGCCGACTCCCACTGTTCCGTGGTCAAACCCATTTTTTTAATACGTTTGTTTTCTAACCAGTGACGCAGTTGCTTGAACATTGTTAACTCTTGTTGTGAGGAAAATGATTATGCCTAGATGCGTTGGCGTGTCTCATTACGACATCTTAAATAAGACACCTAACGTCTTTAATCAGCGTTAGCATAAGGTGTTGGATAAAGAGTTGGGATTATAAGCCTTTTTCCTCATATTGGCTCATGGCTTGCATCGCTTCGATACCATAGACCACGGAAGGGCCTCCTCCCATTAGAATGGCGACCGATACGGTTTCCGCGATCTCTTCTTTGTTAGCGCCAGCTTGCAGAGCATCATGGACATGAAAGGTGATACACCCATCACATCGAACCGTTATCGCAATACCTAACGCTATGAGCTCCTTCGTTTTGCTATCGAGGGCGCCGGGTTTTGTACTGGCTTCATGTAAGAGACTAAAACCTTGCATTGTTTCCGGTATGGCGACTCCTAGCTTTTCCATCCAAGTAGACAGTTCTTGATAGTGTTCAGGGAAGTTTTTCATGGCTTTTCTCTCTTTTATTATGATTGTCATTGAAAGGTTTTAGCGCTGACGAGGCATCACTCGCCAAGCACTGTTGCACTCAGAAACGAAGGCATAAGTGATCACCCAAATGATCATTCGCTGGGGATATCGGTGTAAGTATAGGCTGTCATTTGTAACTACGACGCTTAATCATCAATTCTATGAATGTCTGTGTTTAATATCGGCTTTTTGCTAACAAGGGCTATCGTTTTTTCCTCTAGCTAAGATGTCACTTAATGGTCTTAAACCGGACAATTTTTGTGTGGTCTGAGTTGCACTTGCGCAGCAGCGGTATATAGCAGTATCTTATCGGCCTCATGATGATTGATTAATGATCTTTATGGGGTTTTTCTTTTTATAGGTTCTTTTGGTAGCTAAACAATTATGTTGACGATGATCGGTATTACCGCCCCCATTTTTTTGTTAATTTTGGTTGGCTACATTGTGTCCCGAGTGGGCATTATTCCCCGAGAATCATTGCCGGGTATGAGCAGCTTTGTGCTTTATTTAGCATTGCCTGTGTTGATCTTCCATAAATTAACGCAGATGGATCTAGGGACGATTGTTGATAGCCAATATTTGCTGGTGTATGCCGTCGCCGGGGTATTGTCGTTTTTCACGGTGTTTTTTATTAGTCGAATGGGCCGTCGAGACAGTCTTAGTTTTGCGGGACTAAAGGGCATGGGCAGTGCGATGCCGAATAGTGTGTTTATCGGCTTTCCTGTGGCGTTACAGTATTTTGACCAGCCGCCCACTCAGGCGTTAGTCATGTGCTTGTTAGTTGAAAATATCGTGTTGTTCCCTTTGGCATTAGCCTTTATGGAAGCCCGTGAAGACCAGGGGGCTGACTTGAAAAAGCTGACGGCGACGGTGGCACTGCGGCTGATGAAAAATCCGATCATTATTGCCGTTATCAGTGGTATTTTAGTCTCTTTGATTGGTCTTCAATTGCCGCAGTTTCTTGATCGGGCGATGCAGATATTGAATGGGTCTGCGGCACCAATGGCGCTGATTATTATTGGCGCTTCGCTGGCCGGTACAAAGGTGACCGCTAGCCTAAAAGAGGTTAGCTTGATCGCATTTGGCAAGCTATTGTTGCAGCCCATTATCGCTTTATTGTTGGTGATCTTTGTTGTGCCAGATATGGATAATACGCTTAAACAGGCGGTCGTTATCTTTTCGGCTTCGCCGATGCTGAGTGTGTATCCTATTTTCGGCAGTAAATACGGTCATCAGGTGTTCTGTTCAGGCGTGTTGTTGATAACAACGGCGTTGTCGTTTTTGAGTGTGACCTTGATATTGAGTCTACTTAGTTTGATTGCCTAATGCTTGAATGACTATAGTCTGGGCGGCTCAACGGTTACTATGTGGCCCTTATTCGATTCAGAGGGACAATTATGCCACCGATCATCCGCATCAGCGGACTTACCAAAACCTATGCCTCTGGCTTTAGTGCACTGCAGGGTATCGATCTGGATATTCAGCAAGGGGAAATTTTTGCCCTACTGGGGCCAAATGGGGCGGGGAAAACAACCCTGATCAGTATTATCTGTGGTATCAGTAGCCCGAGTGAAGGGAGTGTACTGGCGGATGGTTTTGATATTGTTAAAGATTATCGGGCAGCCCGCAGCAAGATTGGCTTAGTGCCGCAAGAGCTCTGTAGTGATGCTTTCGAAAACGTCTGGTCGGCGGTGAATTTTAGTCGCGGTCTGTTCGGCAAACCCGCTAATCCGCAATATATCGAAAAGCTGCTGCGTCAGTTATCCCTCTGGGATAAGAAAGATGCTCAGATGCGTGAGTTATCCGGAGGAATGAAACGTCGGGTGATGATTGCCAAAGCGCTGTCTCATGAGCCGGACATTCTGTTTCTCGATGAGCCAACGGCTGGGGTCGATGTCGAGTTACGTAAAGATATGTGGCAGATGGTGCGTGAACTGCGGGAGCAGGGAGTCACTATTATTCTTACCACGCATTACATCGAAGAAGCGGAAGAGATGGCCGACCGTATCGGGGTGATCCGTCAAGGTAAGATTCTGCTGGTTGAAGAGAAGCAGGCATTGATGGATAAGCTGGGTAGTAAACAGTTAAGCATTCGTTTGCAGCAACCGATTAGTGATATTCCCGCTGAGCTTGCGGAGTTTAATCTGCAACTGGATCAAGACGGCACTAACCTGTCTTATTGCTATGACAGTCGTCAGGAGGGGAATAGTATCGCGCGTCTACTGCGTAAGTTGACGAAGCAGGGGTTTGAGATCCGTGATCTTAACTCCAGTGAGAGTTCCCTCGAGGATATTTTTGTCAGCTTGGTTCATGAGAAGGAGCAGTAAGATGAATCTGTATGCAATTCGAGCGATCTATAAGTTTGAGATGGCGCGTACCTTTCGTACCTTGATGCAAAGTATTGCTTCGCCGGTGTTGTCCACATCACTCTACTTTATTGTGTTTGGTACGGCGATCGGTTCGCGCATGGGAAATATCGATGGGATCAGCTACGGTGCCTTTATTATTCCGGGGTTAGTCATGCTGTCTCTGTTGAGTGAGAGTATCTCTAACGCCTCCTTTGGTATTTTCTTTCCTAAGTTTTCCGGCACCATTTATGAGGTGTTATCCGCCCCAGTATCGTCGATGGAGATTGTCATCGGTTATGTCGGTGCAGCGGCGACTAAATCGGTTACTCTCGGTTTATTGATCTTACTGACGGCGCAAATTTTTGTTGATTATCATATTCAGCATCCGTTTTGGATGTTGGCGTTTCTGATCCTGACGGCCATTACCTTTAGTTTGTTCGGTTTTATTATTGGTATCTGGGCCGATGACTTTCAGAAATTGCAGGTGATCCCCTTGATGGTGGTCACGCCGCTGACTTTTCTCGGTGGTGCGTTCTACTCTATCAGTATGCTGCCACAGCCTTGGCAAACCCTGACGCTGTTTAATCCGGTGGTTTATCTTATTAGCGGTTTTCGTTGGGCTTTCTATGGCGTGGCGGATGTGAATGTCGCGGTTAGCTTGGGGATGACATTGGTATTTCTGTTGATCTGTCTGACCACTGTTTGGTGGATCTTTCGCACCGGTTATCGTATCAGAAGCTAAGGCCGAGTTGAGAAGCGCTAACCGGCTTACGGTGCCATATTGATGGAGCCCTTTTAGTTGTTCAAGGTAATATCGGGCAGGGGCTCCATCAATAGAGCTGTTACTTTGTCGGCACTGACCGCCTTGCTGAAATAGAAACCTTGATAAATATCACAACCTTGAAAGCCTAAGAACGCTAACTGGGCCTGATTTTCTACTCCTTCAGCGACAATCTCTAATTCTAAACTCTTCGCAAGGCTAATAATTGCCTTGCAGATAGCGGCATCCTCTTTATTGGAATAGCATTCTCGAACAAAGGCGCGATCAATTTTGAGGATATCCACTGGGAATTTTTTCAGATAGCTCAGGGATGAATAACCGGTACCAAAGTCATCAATCGCCAGCTTAATATGGATCGCTTTTAATGCTCGCATCGCATCGATGCTTTCATCACTATTGCCGGTTAACGCGCCCTCGGTTATTTCTATTTCAATCAGTTCGGGGTTGAGATTACGTTGTCTCAGGCACTGATCGATATAGGGAATAAGCGTGGGTGAATGCAGGTGATAACCGGATATGTTGACGGCGATAGGCAGTAACGGTACGCCTTCTTCACGCCAGTTGGCCAGTTGCTGTGTCACTTCTGAGAGCACCCACTCACCAACCGTAATGATAAGATTGGTGTTTTCGATCACGGGAATAAACTCAGCGGGAGAAACAAAGCCATGCTCTGGATGTTGCCACCTGAGTAACGCTTCAAAACCAACAATGGTATTGCTGACACAGTTAACCTTTGGCTGATATTGCAAATATAACTGGTGATTTTGCATTGCACTGGGCAGTTCGTTTTCTATCCAAGAGTGTAGCTGGGCTTCCTTCTCCATTTGCGGGAGAAATAGGCTATAGGTGTTGCGTCCGTTATTTTTAGCCTGATACATGGCTAGATCAGCATGTTGTAATAAACGCTCGGCATTGGTTTGGCCGTTGACCGACATGGCGATGCCAATACTGGTCAGTACAGTTAATTCATTATTAAGTAAGGTGATGGAGTCGCGCATCACTGTGAGTATTTCGTTTGCTTTCTTGGTGGCTAATGATTCATCTAGCTGGCCGGATAACACGATTACAAACTCATCACCTCCCCAGCGCGCCACGAGATCGGAATCACGGATCACCGTTTTGAGTCGCTTGGCGACTTCACGCAATAAGATATCACCGGCATTATGGCCTAAGGTGTCATTGATCCTTTTAAACTGGTCGAGATCCAGAAACATGAGCACTACGGTTCCGGGGCTTTCTGTATATTTTACGATCAAGCGTTCCAGCGTGCGCATAAGATAGGTGCGGTTGTATAGCCCTGTGAGCGGATCGTTATAAGCTAACAGTTTTAGTCGATTTTGCAGTTTTACCTGTTTAGTAATGTCGCGGATGTGTAGCGTATATTGTTTTTTAAACGCATTTAGATCAGTCGTTTGAGTGACAACGATCTCGGCGGGAAAGGTTTCTTTATCATAACGGGTTAAGTTAGATATGTTCTGTCGCTTGAGGACTAAACCTTCCCCCGTGGTGAATCCTTTGGCGAGACTTTTCGCGGCGAGTTTACGTGATTCGGCCTCCATAAATAGTTGGAAGAAATCCTCTCCGAGGACGATGCTGGCGGTAATGCCAAAGCATTGTTCAGCCGCTGGGTTAAAGGTGACAACCTGTGCCTGCTCATTAATCGTAATAATGCAATCCATCGCGGCCTCAAGAATGGCACCGTTACGGTATTCACTCTCTTTGAAGGCGTTAAACGCGCGGTCTCTTTCTTGAATCTCTTGTTGCACCTTGTCAATGACACGATTGTATTCTTGAGCGATCTGGCCTACCTCAGTAAAGGGCTCAACGGGGACGGGCGAGGAATAATCGGAGCGAATCTGTTGCTGGTTCATCGCGGATAATAGATCAAATACTTCGGTAGTCACACGGTGTTCAGAAACATTCAGACCATTGAGTTCAGCATCTGAAGAGACTCTCAAAGGATACATTTTGTTGATTAAACTCAACATAATATAGGCGACCGAGAAGCTATACAGGCCGACGGTAGCAATACCCATAAATTGAGACGCTAGTTGATCCGGCCGCGATAAGCCTGTGCCGAGAATGGCCGGTTCACCAAATAGGGCGACCGCGATGGTGCCCCAGATACCGGCAAACAGGTGTACTGGGATAACGCCAATGGCATCATCTAATTTGAGATAGAGCAGTAAATTACTGCTATACACGACTATAAAGCCCGCTATACCAGCGATAAAGGCCGCTTCAGTCACCGATACTGCATGGCAGTTTGCGGTGATCGCAACCAGGCCACCGAGGACACCGTTGATAATTTGCGAGATATCAATATAGCCATCGGTGAGATATTTGATCACGATGGCCGCGATGCCGCCCCAAAATGCAGCAAGGCAGGTATTTAACAGTATCCCAGGCACCGCATCGGTCCAGGCTAATGTGCTGCCACCGTTAAAACCAAACCAACCAAACCAAAGTAATAAAGCGCCGAGCATAGCGATGGGAATATTGCTGCCGGGGATGTGTCTTTTGTCGTCATTAAAGCGGCCAATGCGTGGGCCAATCACGATGATCGCAGCCAGTGCAACCCAGCCGCCAACGGAGTGGACCATCGTCGAGCCGGCAAAATCAACAAAGCCCGCTAAGGCTAACCAACCCGATGTTGTCCCTGACACAACGCCACCCCAAGCCCAGTGACCCACGATGGGGTAGATCAGCAGGCTGATGATGATGGAGGTAATAATGTAGCCGAGATAGCTCATTCGCTCAGCGACCGCGCCAGACACGAGTGTGGCAGCCGTGCCACAAAACATCATCTGAAATAGAAAGATACTTAAATCGCGTGGAGAGGCATTCTCTCCAAAGAAAAAACCACTGGTACCGATGAGGTCGGAATAACTGTCTCCGAACATAAAGGCAAAGCCGAAGGCCCAGAATAAAGTGCTGGATATAATGAAATCGGTTATGTTTTTGGCGGCCACATTGATACTGTTTTTACTGCGAACGAGGCCGCTTTCAAGGCATAAAAAGCCAGCTTGCATCATAAATACCAGCATGGCGCCAAACAGTATCCAAAGTAAATCCATGGCGTTGTGGCCTATTGTCGAGTCAGAGGTGGAGCATCACAGGCTAAATTTAAAGCAAGAAACAAGCCCAAATGCGATCTGACATAGTGAGTTATCGTGGTTATAAACGAGCCATGTTTATAACTATTGACGATTATGATCAGTTTAGTCTAGCTAAAATATGTCCAGAAGAGCAGGTTTAATATTTCGCAATGCCTGCAAAGAGGCGTGATAGCTACTCAGTTTGTGGATTCGCAACTGATTTTTAAACGGTGTTATTGGTGCTATTGATGAAAAATGGGAAGTTATCGTGTCAAATTTTACGATAACACAAACGTTGATTTAGATTGATTCTGAATGATATGACAGAGTGCTAATTAGACCGAGATGACTATGCGGCTTTGATCAGATCTATGAGGCTGAGATTGGGCGGGGTTATGAAGCGTAAGAGTAGATTGAGAGCTTTAGAGGTTTATGCAGCTCGGCCTGACTGGGTGCTGTGATCAGGCTCTGCTGCATAATAACAGGCATCGTTTTAATGTCCGTATAGTGATTCAAGGTTTGGCGTACGTTTAACCTTGAATAGACGTGCTGCGGCAGTAAACAAAGCAGTTAGTTTTTGCTTTCGTTCAGCGCGCTTTTCAGCAATGCGTGTTTGTTCCATTTCATAAGCCATACGCATAAAGTATTCACGCTCAGACTCAGGACGGTTTTGCATCTGTTTGTTGTAAAGGTCGATATAGTAGTAAGTAGTTAACATGGTTTTATTCCAATTAATGCACTAATTTAGTGCTTTTTAGATGCGGTCATATTGGCTTTGCATCTTGTTAGGTCGTTTTTGAGTACGCGCGCAGATTATCTAGAAAGTGAGTCTCTGACAAAGTATAGTTTTTCACCTTTATGATGAGTTTTTCTAATCTATTGTGGAAGTTGTTGATTAAGTAATAGCTTTGGATCTACCGGTTTTAAAGCAATCGTTAATATTTTGGTTAATTATTGTGCTGAGTATTATTTTTAGGTGACTTTTTCTATTTTTGCACTAAGTTAGTGCTTCATTTTTTTGTTTATCAGCTAAGACTGGTTTTTTGACTGAGTTTGAGCTTTAGGCTGAGTGCTTGCTCGGTATGCTCGGTAAAAGTGCAGAGAAGACCTCAACGAGGTTGAGGTCGGTTTTGTATTTTTAGATGACGGGCTAGTTATGCCAGCTGACATCCGTGGTGAGAATATAGCCTACGCCATAAATGGTTTTGATAATTTCAGGGTTTTTCGGGTCCTGTTCAACTTTTTTGCGTACTCGGGACATTCTGACATCAATGCTACGGTCAAATGGTCCGGTGCTATCGCCCATTAATTGGTCGCGAGACAGTATCGTTTTGGGGGTTTTCAGTAGCTTTATCAGTAGTTCATGTTCCGCGGAGCTGAGTTCAGCTTGGCGTCCGTCGGTGCGGGTTAGGCTTAATGTTTTGGGATCGTAACTTAGGTTGGCAAACCGAGCGGTACGGGTTTCGTTTTTGGCTTGCGTTTCGGTATTGGTAATACGGCGGACTAAGCTGTTAACCCGTGCAACCAGCTCGCGAGGAATAAAGGGTTTAACAATATAATCATCAGCGCCAAGCTCCAGCCCTAGCACCTTGTCAGGTACGCTGTTGCGCCCAGATAGTATCATGATGCCAATGCTATGTAGCTCGCAGAGCTGCTTAACCAGCTCCATGCCATCCATATCGGGAAGGCCTAGGTCAATGATGCAGAGTACCGGTGGTCGGGTACGTATGGCGTGGCAAGCTTGTGCACCGGTGGTAAAACTACGAACATGATAACCAAACTGCTCGAGCTCTTGGCTGACTAGTTGGCAGATATCTTTTTCGTCATCAATGACGTAGATGATTTTATGGTTACTCACATATGTCTCCGTCTTTCGAAAAGAGGGCTGGGTTGCCGGACGGCCCACTTATCATGTCGATTATCTCTTTTCACTATCTTGAAACTCCTTTTTCAAGGCGGCTAAGTCAAAGGGCTTGTTTAATAAAGAGAAAGCCGGATTAATCGGTTTCTCTCTGCTTTGAGAATAGGAATATCCACTGATCAGAATGATCCTGCAATGACTATTTTGTTGGAATAACCAGTTAGCTAGTTCAATACCATCAAGGTCGCCAGGTAACATCACATCCGATACGAGACCATAGAGTGATGGCAGCAAGGGGATTAGACGCTTAGCTTCTTCGCCGCTATGGGTATCAATGACATCAAAATTCAGCGTTATCAGTTGTTGTCGCACAATCGAACGGACATCAGGGTCATCTTCTACTAAGCAGATTAGCTTGCGGTGATCACTTGGCAATGGCTGAACGTTATCATTGTGTTGCTGCAAGGGGGTCGCTTCTGTTGCCTTTTTGGCTGGCAGTAATAGTCTGATGCAGACACCTTGGTCGGTATTATTTTGAATAGTGATATAGCCTTGTGACTGTTTAACAAAGCCGTAAACCATACTGAGGCCTAGACCTGAGCCTGCGCCGTTGGTTTTACTGGTAAAGAAGGGTTCAAAGCACTGTGCGAGTGCTTGATCAGTGAAGCCCGATCCGCTATCGCTAATGCGTATTTCACAATACTGTCCGGGTTGCACCGGTTCATCCATGATCAGACGATCTGTTACCTCGAGGTGTTGTGTTATGAAACTAAGTTTACCGCCTTCAGGCATCGCGTCACGGGCATTAAAGGCGAGATTAACCAGAGCATCTTCGAGTCGGCCAGGATCGGCAAACGGCCACCACTCAGCGGTATTATTATGTAGCTGAATAGTGATGTTCTCTGGCAACGAGTTGGCCAGTAGCTCGATAGTATCAGAGAGTAGTTGCTCAAGGTCGATCAGCATAGGTGACAGCGGTTGTCGCCGTGAGAACGATAGCAGTCGGCTAGTGATATCTGCGCCTCGGCGAGTTGCTCGAATGGCGGGCTCAAGATAGTGGTGCAGTTGATCATCATCGGCATAACGATCACCAACGGAGTACAGGTTGCCGAGAATAATGGTTAGCAGATTGTTGAAATCATGGGCTAATCCGCCAGCCATCTGACCGACGGCATTCATCCGTTGGGCTTCATTTAATTGTCGTTCGGCATCTTTTTCGGATGTGATATCAAAGGTCAAAATAAGGATGCCGTTAACGGTATTGGCCTGATTAAAGCAAGGAATCAGAATCCGTTTGCAGATCACCGGTTGTTGGTCATAGCTTTCGCTATATTCACCGGTACTGGGTTGGCCCTGCTGTGCTTTGTTTAGCTGCCATTGGATGTCGGTGAAACGAGTCTTACTCATCACCTCGACTAACGACCTGTTCATCATAGAGGCTTTGTTTTGTTGATAAGTCTCGGCAAATAATTGGTTTACAAACAAAATATTGAGTTGCGGGTCGAGATAGGCAATCTGAGCTGGCAGGGCATCTAGAATCTGTCGTTGGCGCTGTTCTGATTCGCTGAGTGCTTCTTTCGCTTGAGTCATTGAGGTGGAGGCGAGCATGAGCTGTTGGTTTTTCTCGGCCAGTGCGTGGGTGCGTTGGGCCACTTTGCTGTCAAGGTTATTGATCGAATCCCGTAAGCGTTCCACCATAGTATCGAAGGCATGGGCTAACACGCCGACTTCATCATCACGCCGAATACCGCTGGTGGCGGATAAATCGCCGTCGGATACCCGTACTGCTGTGTCTGCCAGCCGTTTAATCGGTTGGCTAATCCACTGGCTGAATAGAAACATCAACAGGAGTGCGATAAACAGTGCGATCACGGCGATGGTGATAATACGTCCAGCGAGTAATTCAGCGCTACTGCGCAGTTCATCGACATAGACTGAGGAGCAAATGTACCAGTCAAAACCGGGCAGGTAGCGTACCAACGAGAGCTTTTCATATTGATAGTTGCCGGGATCGTCAGGCCTGTCCCATTTGTAGTACAACTCTTTACCTGTATCCGCCACCCGAATTAAGTCTTTGGCAATCGCATTGCCGGTGACTGGATTAATTAATTCTGGAAAGTTGCTCCCGGCGATATTGGCATTGGGGTGGATGAGCATATTGGTTTTGGCATCAAAGACGAATAGATAGCCGGTTGAGGCAATTTTAATCTCTTGGATACCTTCGCGCAGCTCTTTTAGGGTTTCATCACGAATGCGCTGGATATCAGCATCCAGATCATCGAGATAGACTCCTGAACCGATGACAAAGCCCCATTGTGGATAGTTTTTTACAAATGAAATCTTCTCTAGTGGCTTCTGCGAATCGAAACGATTCCAGGGGTACTGATAAAAGCCTTCACCCTGTTTTAATGCTCGGTTGATCACCTCATGCACTTCTGAGGTGCCATTATTGTGGCGAATGTTGGCGGTATCTTGGCCTTGATAGCGAGGGTCAGGGTGGGAGATTAAAATACCGTTATAGTCAGCCACCCAGATATAGTCATTATTGCCATATTTGAAGTTTCTCAACTGTTCAAGGACATATGTGCGCGCTTGCTGTTCGCTCATGCCGCGGTCAATGGCTTGCTGTAATGAACTGGCAAAAAAAGAACCGGCGAGGCCGACGACCGTTTGCAAGCGTTTCTTGTGAGACTCGAGTGCTTGGGTTCGATATTTTTTGGTATCGGCATACATCTTGTTGGCGAGAGAGAACACGCTATTAAGGGCAATACCACTCGCGTTGCGTTCAATATCAAAGACTTTTTGCTTAATCATCGGTACGGAGTAAACATAGACCGCGGTAAAAATCATGGAGATGATGAGCAGCAGCGTGATAAAGAATCGCTGCATTAATTTAGATCTGAAAAGCATATCAAGTCATCTAGTGGGTTGTTTTTATAGTGTCATCATTCTCATTGACGTAAGTCGATGACTGTATTGTTACATTTCGTTATATTTCAGACAAATTACAGCAATATTTGAGGGCTCTACTATGACTGAAACACAGAAAAAATACTGTGATATATAACAATAATAATGCTGACCGATAAGCAAAGGTCGAAAGAGAGCAAAGATCCTCCCTATTTCTTCAGAATGATTGTCATGCCGAACGTCGCCGTTCAGGTCTAGTCATGATCTTCTGTTTTTGGATCCAGCTCCTGTAGTTTCGTGTAATTTATCCTTCCCGTTATAGCTGTATCGGTTTAATTCATTATTGCTAGATTTAACCGAAATGAGCTGCTTTAGGTTCATTCAATACTTTATCAAAGTGCGAGCTAGGTTGCCGATGGGTAGCCGGTCGATAAGTAAGTACAGGGAGTAACAATGTCTGAACAATTTAACGTTTATAACCAGTCACTCGAGCAGAATCAGGCGAACTTTGTTGCCTTGAGTCCGCTGAGTTTTCTTGAGCGTACCGCAAAAATATACCCTAACCGTCCGGCAACGGTATATGGCGATGTGTCTCGAAGCTGGGCAGAAACGTATCAACGTTGTTGTCAGTTAGCGAGTGCACTGAAGAAACGAGGCATTGGCCGAGGCGATACCGTTTCTATTATTGCACCTAATCTCCCCGAACATTTTGAATCCCATTTTGGGGTGCCAATGAGTGGGGCGGTACTCAACTCTATTAATACCCGATTGGATTCAGAAGCGATTGCCTTTGTGCTGCAGCATGCTGAAACTAAAGTGCTGATCACCGAACGTGAATTTTCTGGCGTGGTGAAAAAAGCGTTAAAAATGATCGGTAAAAAAATTCTGGTGATTGATATTGATGATCCGACCTATGAGGAAGGTGAGTTGATTGGGGAAATGACCTATGAAGCCTTTTTGTCCGAAGGTGATGCGAGCTTTACCGGCTTGAAGCCAGACACTGAATGGGATGCGATCACACTAAACTATACCTCAGGTACGACTGGTGATCCAAAAGGGGTGGTTTATCATCATCGCGGCGCCTATCTGAATGCCGTTAGTAATATTGTTTCTTGGGATATGGGTAAGCATCCTGTGTATCTGTGGACCTTGCCGATGTTCCATTGTAATGGCTGGTGCTTCCCTTGGACTATAGCGGCGGCTGCCGGAACCAGTGTGAGTTTACGTCATGTGCGGGCGGATAAGATTTTTGAGCAGATTAAAGCGCAGCAGGTTAACCATTTCTGTGGTGCACCCATCGTGTTGAATATGTTGAATTCGGCACCTGAAGAGATGAAAGCTGGGATTGATCATCAGGTTAAAGTGATGGTGGCAGGGGCTGCGCCACCGGCGTCTGTGATTCAGGGGATGGAAGAACTTGGTTTTAAAGTCACCCATGTGTATGGATTAACCGAAACTTATGGCCCATCCGTATTATGCGCTTGGCATGAAGAATGGGATGAATATGATGAAGAGAAAAAGGCGCGCCTGAAATCTAGACAGGGGGTGCGTGCACCGATGTTGGATGGTTTGATGGTGGCTGATCCGGATACATTGCAGCCGGTGCCACAGGATGGTGAAACCATTGGTGAAATCTTTATGCAAGGCAACCTAGTCATGAAAGGCTATCTGAAAAACCCATCGACAACGGATGAGGCATTTAAAGGCGGTTGGTTCCATTCGGGCGATCTAGCGGTGTGGCATGCGGATGGCTATATCGAAATTAAAGACCGTTCGAAGGATGTCATCATCTCGGGTGGTGAAAATATCTCCAGTATTGAGATTGAAGATGTCTTGTATCGCCATCCAAAAATTCAGGATGCGGCGGTGGTCGCTCGGCCTGATGAGAAATGGGGCGAAACCCCTTGTGCGTTTATTACCACCAGTGAAGGAGAAACGGTGACCGAACAAGAGATTATCGATTTCTGTCGCGAGAATATGGCACACTTTAAAACGCCAAAACGGGTGGTTGTGGGTGACCTACCAAAAACCTCTACCGGTAAAATTCAGAAGTTTTTATTGCGAAACAAGGCTAAAGATCTGCAATAATTATTGAGTCATATTAGGGGGGAGTCGCTCTTTACCTCCCCCTAAACAGTCAGACGGGATAAAAATAATGAAAATCGTCGTCATACTAACACCTAATGCGAGCGGTGGCGTTGCTTGTCGGCTATTGAGTCCGCAGGCACAGGCTAGCATTAATGAAGCGCTTAAGCTGCAACGCAGTGGACAAGCCTCTGTTGTAGAAATTGTCGTAATAGGACAGCCGCTAGATGATTCAGAAAGACTAAGATTACTGCATCAAGGGGTGACTTACCGCTATATTCAAGCGGGTGAGCGAAAGCCAGATGCGATGGAACTTGCTGAGCTATGCGTTGATATTGTTCGCATCGACACCCCTGATCTTATGTTTGTTGCGCATGGAGGCGTGGATGATCAATGTCCGTTGGCTCAGCTTCTGGCCGAGTTATTAGCATTTAGACAGGCCCATCATGAGTTGAGTGATGATCGCGATGACCGAACCTTGGTGATTCGTGAAATCGGTAGTGGCATGCAGACGGTTTGTTTATCGGCATTACCTTCTATCGATAATATACCGACCTATTCACGGATTTAGTGGGTTGTGTCGTGGTTGGCGGATTGAGAAATGACTTGAAAGCGGTGGGTGAATAGTTTTATTGTGGTTCTAGCGCCTTATCGTTGTGGCTTCTGTTCTGGCGAAGATGAGAGGTTGCTTGGGTACACTTTATCTTATTGTGCATCGGCGCAATTTTTTTGTTGTATGGATCGGATAAAAAAACCGATTCTGCTCTTTAACAGAACCGGTCGGAAATATTGATTCGCAGGGTAGGAACCAACTCGCTATCAACAGACCAAAACGTTATTGGTCAGCTTAGGGTGCAATAGATTATGGTTTCTCGCGGCTGATTTGGCGATAGCATTTAGAGTCAGTGTTTTGTTCTAATCGGACAGTCAGTACTTAAGCATATTAATGACGAGTATCAATGTTGATTACCGGCTGAGGTGTAGACTTATTGTTAGCCTTTTGATTTACGATAGGTGCTAGGGGAGATGCCTGTCCAGTGCTTAAAGGCCCGAGTGAAGGCGGCCGATTCGGCAAACCCCAGCATCCTAGCAATACGGGAGATCGGCAAGTTAGGCTGGCTGAGCAGGTGAATTGCCTCGTCTCGGCGCACACTGTCTTTAAGCTCTTGAAAGCTGGTGCCCTCTTCATCGAGCTTACGACGCAGAGTTCGGGTGGTGGTGTGAATCTGGCCGGCAATATCTTCCATGCTGGTATCGGCCATAGAGTCGGAACTTTCTAGATAATCGATCACTTTACGGGTGTAAACTGGATAATAAGATTGTCGCTTAAACCAATCTAAGGGTGCCCGACGCAGATAGCTACTGAGGTTCTGTTGGGTTTGTACCACCGGCGCACTGAGAATTGAACGGTCGAATGAAAAGCTATTCTCAGGTTGATCATAGATCGCAGGGCAGGGGAACATCAGGCGATATTCCTCAAAGTGGGCTGGTTTTGAGTGACGAAAAGTTACCTGTTTAAGCGGGATGCGCTGGCCAATCATCCAACTAGGGAATCGATGCCAGAGTAACAGTAGAAAATCGAGCAATGCAAAATCGGGGTCTTTGCTTGGGTCTGTCAATGTTAGCGTAAAGGTAGCGGTGTCACCTGACTCCGTAAAACTTAGGTGAGAGGCCGGTACCACTAGGTTGTAAAAGTGAACCGCATGCTTATATACCTCTCTAAGGTTAGTGCTGTGGATCACGAGTTTGGCCATCACCCCGAATACTCCATTACGAGAGGGTTGGCTACCGAGGCAGATATAATCATCATCGCCGTGCCGTTGAATAGCCTGTACTAGTCGGCTCAGCTGCATAGGTGTGATGCGGACTTCCTGGTTGCTCAACAGTTCGCGGTTGAGACCAGATTCCAGCATCAGCTGTTGCTCATTAAGGCCCTTTAAGCGGGCGCCTTTGAGCATGGCATTGGCAAAATGGATTGAAACTGAATGGTGGCTATAGCTCATCTCAAGAGTCCGGCATCATTGTGATGACTGTCCTATAATGGTTTTGTTTTTCCGATATTAACAGACTTGTCCGAAATTGAACGGGTGTATGTGTCCGAAAATATCAAATTTAAGGCTTTTTTTGTTATTGTTGTTATTAGCTTGCAGAGGCAAACTAGAACGCAATAAAACCTCAACATAAACAGTGAGTGCTATGAAAATACTTGTCCCGGTAAAACGTGTAATCGACTACAACGTTAAAGTACGTGTTAAGTCAGATAACAGCGATGTTGATCTGGCAAATGTTAAAATGGCGATGAACCCATTCTGTGAAATCGCAGTTGAACAAGCCGTTCGCCTGAAAGAAGCAGGTGTCGCGAGTGAAGTGATTGTTGTTTCTATGGGCGATAAGAGCTGCCAGGAACAGATTCGTACCGCCTTGGCACTGGGTGCTGACCGTGGTATTCAGATCGAAACCGATACCTTACCTGACTCACTATCAGCGGCTAAGTTACTCAAAGCTCTGGTACAGGAAGAGCAACCACAGCTGGTGATTATGGGCAAACAGTCCATTGACACGGATAACAACCAGACCGGTCAGATGCTGGCCGCGTTGTTGGATTATCCACAGGGCACTTTTGTGTCTGAAATGAGTGTTGAAGGCGATAAGGTGCAAATTACCCGTGAAATCGATGGTGGTTTACAAACCCTTGAACTGGATCTACCCGCGATTGTAACAGTTGACCTGCGCCTGAATGATCCTCGTTATGCTTCATTGCCGAACATTATGAAAGCTAAGCGCAAGCCATTGGCGGTCAAAACTCCCGCTGATCTGGGTGTTGAACTGAACAATAAAGTGACTCTGGTCGCGGTTAACCCGCCAGAAGAGCGTCAAGCAGGTATTAAAGTGGCCTCGGTATCGGAGCTGGTAGATAAGCTGAAAAACGAAGCGAAGGTTCTTTAAGGAGACGACTGATGACTATTCTGGTAATTGCAGAACACGATAACGTAGCACTTAAGCCTGCTACTCTGAACACCCTAGCGGCAGCACAGCAAATTGGTGGTGATATTGAATTGCTGGTGGCGGGTTTCAACTGTCAATCCGTAGCTGATGAAGCGGCCGCGATTCCGTCAGTAACTAAAGTATTGTTTGCCGATAACGCCGTTTATGAACATGAGCTGGCTGAAAATATGAGCAAACTGATTGTGGCGCTGGTGAGTGGTCACAGTCATATTTTGGCTCCGGCAACAACAAACGGTAAAAACTATCTACCACGGGTAGCAGCACTGTTGGATGTTAACCAGCTGTCGGAGGTGGTTGCTGTTGAATCTGCCGATACTTTCCAGCGTCCTATCTATGCCGGTAATGCGATTGCAACCGTTAAAACCGATGATGTTGTTAAACTGCTGACCATTCGTGGCACTGCATTTGATGCGGTTGTTGCTGAAGGCGGTAGTGCGACGATTGAAGCCGTTTCTGAAGTGTGTGATAACAGTAATGTCCGTTTTGTTAAAGAGGAGTTGGCCAAATCTGATCGTCCTGAGTTGACTACGGCATCGGTGATTGTTGCGGGTGGCCGAGGCATGGGTAACGCTGAAAACTTCGAGATGCTTTATGGTCTGGCAGATAAGCTGGGCGGTGCTGTGGGTGCATCCCGTGCGGCCGTTGATGCGGGCTTTGTACCTAACGATCTGCAAGTGGGTCAAACCGGTAAAGTGGTTGCGCCGGATCTGTATATCGCGGTCGGTATCTCCGGTGCTATCCAGCATTTGGCGGGAATGAAAGATTCAAAAGTAATAGTGGCAATCAACAAAGATGAAGAAGCGCCAATCTTCTCTGTTGCTGATTATGGACTGGTAGCCGATCTGTTTGATGCGCTGCCGGAATTGACTGCTCAGATCTGAAAAATGGAAAATACAGGTAACGATCATGAATGATTATAAGCACCCCCTTACCGACGTCGAATTTGTACTGAATGAACTGGTTAAGTTTGATGAGCTTTGTGCTGCAGCCGGACTAGAAGATGTTAACACCGAACTGGCTTCCGTGGTTTTGACCGAAGCCGGTAAGCTCGGCACGGGCGTTTTAGCACCGCTCAACCGCACCGGTGATGAAGTTCACCCCGTGATTGTTGATAACGGTGTGAAAGAGACAAAGGGTTTCGCCGACGCCTATCAGGCGTATGTTGAGGGGGGCTGGGCCACACTAACGGCGGCCGAAGAGTTTGGTGGACAAAATCTACCTAATGTTTTGGGTACCGCTGTCAATGAAGTGTGGCAGACCTGTAATTTATCGTTTGCACTCTGCCCGCTGTTAAGTCAGGGGGCGATTGAATCAATCAGCCATCACGGTAGTGATGAGTTGAAAGAGCATTTTCTGCCAAAATTGGTGAGCGGTGAATGGACCGGCACCATGAACCTGACCGAAGCGGGTGCGGGTACTGATCTGGCGGCTGTGAGTACTAAAGCGGTAGCCAATGGCGATCATTATTTGATTACCGGTCAGAAGATCTTTATCACCTGGGGCGATCATCAGATGACAGATAATGTTATCCATCTGGTGCTGGCACGCCTGCCAGGTGCTCCAGCTGGGGTGAAGGGTATTTCGCTGTTTATCGTGCCTAAGTTCCTGTTGGATGAAAATGGTAACCCGGCTGATCGTAACGATGTTTATGCGGTATCGTTGGAACACAAAATGGGTATCCATGGTAGCCCTACCTGCGTCATGAGCTTCGGCGATAACGGTGGTGCTGTGGGTTATCTAGTGGGTGAAGAGCATAACGGCCTCGCGTATATGTTTACCATGATGAATCATGCCCGTCAGGGCGTTGGTTTGCAGGGTCTCGGTGTATCTGAAGCCGCTTATCAACTAGCGGTACAGTTTGCTAAAGATCGTATCCAGGGCACCAAAAAAGACGGTAGTCGTTATCCTATTATCCGTTTTGCCGATGTTCGTCGGATGCTGATGCAGATGAAATCCGGTACTGAAGCGATGCGGGCGCTATGTCTTGTGGCAGCCGCTGAAGCTGACCGGAAAAATACGGCACGGCAGGAACTATTGACGCCCATCGTTAAAGGTTGGGTGACCGAATTTGCTCAAGAATTAACCTCGCTGGGTATTCAGATTCACGGCGGTATGGGCTTTATCGAAGAAACCGGTGCCGCTCAGTATTATCGTGATGCCCGTATTCTGCCAATTTACGAAGGTACTACTGCGGTTCAAGCACTCGATTTGGTCGGCCGTAAAACGCTGATGAATGGTGGTGAGTCACTGCAGTCACTCTTGGATGAAATGGCCGTTGATATCAGCGCTTTTGAAACGCTAGGTGGTGATTTTTCACTGGCAGCGGAACAATGCCGCACTTCACTCAATAATGGTATTGCTGCTCGCCAATGGTTGCTGGATACTAAAGCGGATCGAAACGCATCGGCGAGTGCCTGTGTTAACTTTATGATGCTGTTTGGTTTCCTTTGCGGTGGTTGGCTGATGGCGAAGAGCGCGGTACAGGCACAGGCTAAACTGACGGCTGGCGAAGGCGATCCTAAGTTTTTACAAGCTAAGCTGATCAGTGCGCGGTTCTATTGTGAACATATGATGCCACGTACCCAGTCCTATCTCGCTTCTGTTATTGCCGGTGGCGAGAGTATTATGGCGCTGGACGAAGAGCTGTTTTAATACCGGTAATCGAGGATAAGAATAATGCAAAGAGAATCGATGGAGTTTGATGTCGTCATCGTCGGTGCCGGACCGGCCGGATTGTCGACCGCCTGTCGCCTGATGCAACAGGCGAATGAGGCTGGCCAAGAGCTGATGGTCTGCGTGGTTGAAAAAAGCGCAGAAGTTGGCGGACATATTCTATCCGGTGCGGTGATCGAATCTCGCGCGTTGGATGAGTTGTTCCCTGATTGGAAAGAGCAGGGCGCGCCGTTGAAAACGGAAGTCACTGAAGATCAGGTTTACCTGCTTCGTGATGCTGAAAAAGCGATTAAACTGCCAAACTTAGTTGTGCCAAAAACAATGCACAACCATGGTAACTATATCGCTAGTGTCGCGAATCTTAGCCGTTGGTTGGGTGAGCAAGCGGAACAGTTAGGTGTAGAGATATTCCCAGGTTTCCCTGCGTCTCATATCATCTATGGTGATGATGGCCAAGTGGCCGGTATTGGTACCGGTGATATGGGCTTAGATGCTAATGGTGAAAAGAAAGATACCTATATGCCGGGTATGGATCTATTAGCCAAGTACACTATTTTCTCTGAAGGTTGCCGTGGTCATCTAGGTAAAGAGCTGTTAGCTAAGTTCGAGCTAGATAAAGATGCTGATGCGCAGCATTACGGTATCGGCATCAAAGAGTTGTGGGATGTCCCCGCTGACAAACATCAGCCTGGTTTGGTGTTACACGGTGCGGGTTGGCCGTTGTCCGAAGCGAATGCTGGCGGTGGTTTCTTCCTCTATCACGCGGAAGACTGTCAGGTGATGCTAGGTTTGATTACCGATTTGAACTATTCAAATCCACATCTGAGCCCGTTCGATGAGTTTCAGCGGGCCAAGCACCATCCAGTCATCGCTCAGTATTTGGAAGGCGGTAAGCGGGTCTCTTATGGCGCTCGAGCCATTACCAAGGGTGGCTTTAATGCGCTGCCTAAGATGAGCATGCCTGGCGGTTTATTGCTGGGTTGTGATGCGGGTACACTGAACTTTGCCAAGATCAAAGGCACGCATACTGCGATGAAAACGGGTATGATCGCTGCTGAAACAATTTTTGCGGCGTTAACCAGTGGCGATGAGGGTGGTAAAGATCTAACCGCTTACGGTGAGAACTTTAAAAATTCATGGGTTTATGAAGAGTTGTATCGCAGCCGTAACTTCGGTCCTGCGCTACACAAATACGGCACCTTTATTGGTGGTGCTGTTAACTTCATTGATCAGAACCTCTTTGGTTTGCCGTTCACACTGCGTGATAATCATGAAGATTATGCACAGATGAAGTTAGCTTCTGAATGTGCCCCTATTGTCTATCCTAAGCCTGATGGTGTGTTGAGTTTTGATAAGCCTTCCTCGGTGTTCCTATCGAATACCAATCATGAGGAAAACCAGCCTTGTCATCTTAAGTTGAAAGACAGCACTATTCCGTTGATGCAAAACCTGCCGAAGTTCGATGAGCCGGCGCAGCGTTATTGTCCAGCGGGTGTGTATGAGATAGTCGATGATGCTGCGGGTGAAAAGGTATTCCAGATTAACAGTCAGAACTGTGTTCACTGTAAAACCTGTGATATCAAAGACCCTGCTCAGAACATCACCTGGGTGACACCGGAAGGTGGCGGTGGGCCGAATTATCCTAATATGTAAGTGCATCTAACATGATAACGGGGCTATACGCCCCGTTTTTTTGTCTGGATTATAGTGAGTCTCGCTTTATGTCAGTAACAGACAAGGCAGAGGTTCATATAAAAAGTGCCGCATTTATTATATGAACCCAAGGGGCATCGTCAAAATAGTATGGTGAAACTCTTCACTGATGGGGTGAAAGTTAATGCCGGCTGTGAATATTCAGTCTCCTAATGGCCGCCCCAGCGCTATCGCTTGCATTGTTTTCAGGCCATCTCTAGCCTAGAGTTTCCATTTTTTTCCTTGCTATTGAGGTTGAGTCTGCGTAAATTTCCATTTCGATTATCTGTTCCCGTGCGTTAATTTAATATTTAGCGGGTGACTCTATTCAGCTTTGTTTCAGCTAACGGGGTTAGGCTCAGATTCCCGCTCTGTTAATGATGGGTTTCGGCTGATTGGCCAGAAAGCAGTATAATTATCGTTTAACTATTAGTTAGAGGCAGACAGTGGCGAAAAGGCTTTTATGGGTAATCTGTATGTTGGCGGTGATGACCGCACAGCTATACAATGCCGCCTTCGCGATGCCGATGCAACATACTACGATGTCTGCGCAAACCTCTGATACGGTTATGAGTCATGCTCAATATGATGAGCCTGACGAGATGATGAATTGCTGTCAGCCGTTGGCAAATAATGGTGATAGCGGTTGTCATAGTGCTGATCTTAACTGTGACAGCCAAAGTCACTGTGCCCAATCCCATTGCCTTAGCTCGATTGGCGTTGCCGCTAATCAATATCTCTTTTCCCTCGATGCTGCGACGACAACGGTGGTGGCTGCCGCTGAGTTAATGCTGCCGCAGAATCGTGGTTCTTTATACCGTCCTCCTATATCCCACTAATACAGACGCCGTTAATCCGGCAATTGGTTAGCGGGAGATCTCCGTCAATGATGAGTTAACACTGTTACTTGTTCTGCAGGCTATCAGCTTTTCATCAATCTCCCGCTCTGTATGGAACCTGTCAGTGATTACGTTATGTGATACTGATCTGTGTGGGTGTATCTATGTCACCAGTTTTATTTCTATTTAAATCACCTGATGCAAGGGTGGTTTCGACGCCGTTTGGGGCCGCTTTAACGCGTTTTGGTTGTTTAATTAAGCCCTGTTTACTCATCCTGTGTTTACTTGGTTTGTCCAGTTCATTGACTGTAGCCGTGGCAGAAGAGCAACCGTTAACCTTAACGAAGGCGCTAAGTGTCGCGTTGCAGCATGACCCTTGGTTAACCGGTAGCCAACTGACGCAGCAGGTGGCAGAGGCGCGAGCTGAAGCGTCCTATCAATTACCTGACCCTAAATTTTCCTTTGCATTAGCCAGTTTACCGACCGATAGCTTTGCGATTGATCAGGAAGCGATGACCCAGTTGGTTGTAGGGGTTTCGCAGATCTATCCCCGAGGCGATAGCCGCCGTCTAAAACGGCAACAAGGTTATCAGCAAAGTGCGCGGCAGCCGTTATTGCGCCGGGAACGTGAAGCCAAGCTAACATTGACGGTAACGCAGTTGTGGTTGGATGCTTATCGGGCGAGGGAGAGTATTAAGCTGATTGAGCAGAACCGAGGATTGTTTGATCAATTAGTGGATATCTCGATGGCGAGTTATACCTCTGCTTTGGGGCAAACTCGACAACAGGATTTGATACAGGCTCAGTTAGAGCAGCTTCGGGTCTCTGATCGCTTGACTGAGCTACGGCAAAAGCAGGATATGAGCGAACAGCAATTGTTGGCCTTGTTACTACCGCTGGACGTCTTCGATTCGGCGACGTTGCCTGTGTCTGGTTATAGCGAAACACTGCCGCAACTACTGACTGTTGAACACGCGGCATTACTGTCACAGCCGTTGTCGAATCAAGCGTTAGCGAGCTACCTTGTGCATCATCCATTGGTGCAAGCGTTGGAGCAAAGCATTAGTGTGGCCGGCACCGCGGTACAGTTGGCAAAGCAGCAATATAAGCCCGAATGGGGCCTCAGCGCGAGTTATGGTTATCGTGCCGATAGTGCGGATGGCATTGATCGAGCGGATCTATTCAGTGCTGGTGTGACGGTGAGTCTGCCGTTGTTTTCATCGGTCGGGCAGGATCATGAGGTGGTTGCCGCGACCGCCCAGCAGGAAAAGATACGTACCGATCGAAGTCTTATGATTCGACAAATGATCGCTTCTTTTCGTTCGGTTCAAGCGCAGCTCACCCAGCTGGATCAACGTCAGCAGTTATATCGTCAGCAACTTCTACCTCAGGTTAACCGTCAGGCACAGGCGGCACGGAAAGCTTATGAATCGGATAATGGCAGTTTTGCCGAAATGATCCGTGCGCGCATCAGTGCGCTTAACACGCAAATTGATTACCTCGAGATTCAGGTCGCACGGCAGCAGCAAATTGCTCAGCTTAATTATGTACTAACAACAACCTCGACGTTATCACAAACCGTATCTGGCTACGCATTAGATAATCCGCAGCTCAAACACACAGGAGTGACACCATGAACGGCACCGCTAAAAATGTTGGATTAATCGTGCTGGGCGTCGCGGTCGGTGTCGCAATCGCCGGTTTAGGGCTTAGTGATAATAATATGGCCGCTTTGAGTGGGTCTGCGGTTTCCGCTGCGCAGGTTGATGAGAATCCTGAACCGCTATATTGGGTGGCGCCGATGGATGCGAATTACCGACGGGACAAGCCGGGCTTGTCCCCGATGGGGATGGATCTTGTACCGGTTTACGCCTCTGAAAATAATGGCGTCGATGCAGGGCCGGGCACGATATCGGTGTCACCGGAAGTGGTTAATAATCTTGGGGTTAGAACCGCCGTGGCGTCACGACAGTTGATGCAGTTTGAGGTGCGTACCGTAGGGTATGTGGGCTATAACCAAGATGACATTAGTCTTGTTCACCCCCGTGTTGAAGGTTGGGTGGAGAAGGTTTATATCAAGGCAGAAGGTGATCCGGTGGTTCAGGGGCAACCCCTGTATGACCTCTATTCGCCCACCTTGGTGAATGCTCAAGAGGAGTATCTGTTTGCCTTGTCGCAGGGTCATCGGGCATTGATTCGTGCTGCCGAGCAGCGGTTAGCGGCACTGCAGTTACCGCCGCAAGCATTAGCGGTCCTTAAACAGACTCGCCGAGTCAGTCAAACGGTGACCTATTATGCGCCGCAAAGTGGCGTGGTGGATAATCTGGCGTTACGGCAGGGAGGGTTTATTAAGCCGGGACTGACGTTGCTGTCGATTGCGGCACTGGATGAAGTCTGGCTCGAGGCAGAAGTGTTTGAGCGTCAAGCAAGCTTAATCTCGATTGGCCAAGGGGTCTCTATACAGCTGGATTTCCTGCCCGGAGAGCAGCGTGAAGGGGTTGTGGATTATATTTATCCCACGCTGGATGCTAAAACGCGCACGCTTAGAGTGCGTATGCGATTTGCCAATCAGGACGGTAAGCTGAAACCGAATATGTTTGCTGAAGTGGTGATTCATAAACAAGCCGAGCAAGCATCACTGACGGTTCCTAAAGAGGCGTTAATCCGTGGCGCTGATAGTAACCGGTTAGTACTGGCGCTAGGAGAGGGACGTTTTAAGTCGGTTAACGTTAAGGTCGGTCGCAGCAATGGTCAGCAGGTTGAAATTTTGTCTGGGGTTCAGGAGGGTGAGCAGGTCGTCACATCGGCACAGTTTTTGTTGGACTCTGAGTCGGGTAAAACGTCTGACTTTAAGCGTATGCATATTCCTCCAACGGCTGCTGATAGCATGACGATGAGCGATATGAGCATGGATGACATGAGCATGGACAGCATGAGCATGGATGCAGTTGAACAGCAGGATAAGCCTATCGACTCTATGGGGCCCGTTATGATCCCCGCGCCTATGAACGCTACGCCTATGAGTATGCCTATGCCCAAGTCTAGGCCAAATTCGCAGCAGGATTCGTCAGATGCGGGTCATGCTGATGCAGGTTTATCTAATCCTGTCGCTATTGAAGCTTTAGAAACCCAAACCTTATGGATTGCAAGGCAGGTTCAGAGTGACAGTGAAGCACAGGCGCTAGTAACAGCCATATCGAATCATCGGTACGCTCTCCACTCCAAGGTGATCTTATGATTGAGTCGATTATTCGCTGGTCAGTTGGCAATCGTTTCTTTGTACTCTTGGCTGCCGTGGTATTGGTGGGCGGTGGGTTATTTTCGTTGAAGAATACGCCGGTGGATGCAATTCCTGATCTGTCGGATGTTCAGGTGATTATTAAAACCAGTTATCCAGGGCAAGCACCGCAGGTGGTTGAGGATCAGGTGACCTATCCGTTAACCACCGCCATGCTGTCCGTACCCGGTGCCGAAACGGTGCGCGGTTACTCTTTTTTTGGTGACTCTTATGTCTATGTGATCTTTGATGAAGACACCGATATGTATTGGGCGCGCAGTCGGGTGTTGGAATATCTGAGCCAGGTGGCTCCTTCATTACCTGCGAATGCCCGACCTCAGTTGGGGCCGGATGCGACCGGTGTTGGCTGGGTTTATCTCTATGCGCTAGTGGATAAAACTGGGCAGCAGGACATCAGTCAGTTACGCAGCTTACAGGACTGGTTCCTTAAGTATGAGTTGCAAACGGTGCCCGGCGTGTCAGAAGTTGCCTCTATCGGCGGCATGGTGAAGCAGTATCAGGTACGGGTGGATCCCGACAAGTTACGGGCTTTTAATATGCCGTTATCACATATTCAAAATGCTATTCGCCGAGCCAATCAGGAGGTCGGTGCTTCGGTGGTGGAGATGGCTGAGGCTGAATATATGGTGCGGGCGACCGGCTACATTCAGGGCGAGGAGGATCTAGGTAATATTCCTCTCGGTCTTAATGAGAATGGCACGCCGATACTGTTACAACATGTGGCGGATATTGGTGTGGGGCCTCAGATGCGTCGAGGGGTGGCGGAGCTTAATGGTGAAGGTGAAGTGGTCGGCGGCGTAGTGGTGATGCGTTTTGGTGAGAACGCACAGCAAACTATCGACGGAGTTAAAGCGAAACTAGAGACCTTAAAGCAAGGGTTGCCGGACGGTGTTGAAGTCGTAACCGTCTATGATCGTTCTGGGCTGATCGACCGAGCAGTTGAGAATCTTTGGCATAAGTTACTCGAAGAATTCATTGTGGTGGCGCTGGTGTGCGTGGTTTTTCTGTTTCATGTGCGTTCATCGCTGGTGGCTATTATTACCCTCCCTGTGGGTATTTTAACGGCGTTTATCATTATGAATGCCCAAGGTATTAACGCCAATATTATGTCATTGGGTGGTATCGCGATTGCCATTGGGGCGATGATTGATGGGGCGATTGTGATGATCGAGAATATGCACAAGCATATGGAGCGAACGCCGCTGACGAAAGAGAACCGATGGCAGGTGGTTGCTGCATCCGCCAGTGAGGTCGGGCCGGCACTGTTTTTTAGTCTGTTGATTATCACCGTGAGTTTTGTCCCAGTATTTACCTTGGAAGCTCAAGAAGGGCGGATGTTTGCACCGTTGGCCTTTACTAAAACCTATGCGATGGCGGCGTCGGCTGCGTTGGCGATCACCTTAGTGCCGGTGCTGATGGGGTATTTTATTCGCGGTAAGGTGTTGCCTGAGCATAAAAATCCGGTAAACCGTTTGCTGACTGCGATCTATATGCCGACGCTGCGTAAAGTGCTTAGCTTTCCCAAACTGACGTTGGGGTTCGCGTTATTGGTGCTACTGGCGGGCTTATGGCCATTGGATAAGCTGGGCAGTGAGTTTATGCCACCACTGGATGAAGGTGATCTGATGTATATGCCGACCACCTACCCGGGTATCTCTATCGGGCAGGCGCGTCAGTTGTTGCAACAGACCGATAAGCTGATAAAAACAGTGCCTGAAGTTGCCACGGTCTTTGGCAAAGTGGGACGGGCTGATAGTGCCACTGATCCTGCGCCACTCACCATGATAGAAACCTTTATTCAGCTAAAGCCACAAGATCAGTGGCGGGAAGGGTTAACGAGCGAAGATCTTCGCAAAGAACTCGATAACTTGGTTAAGCTGCCGGGGGTGACGAATGCCTGGGTGATGCCGATTAAAACTCGCATCGATATGCTGGCAACGGGTATCAAAACGCCGGTAGGTATTAAGATTGCCGGACCTGACTTGCAGCAGATTCAGCAGATTGGTCAGCAGTTGGAAAGCATTCTTAAGGATGTACCGGGTACCGCTTCGGTGTACTCCGAACGGGTCGCCGGCGGACGCTATATTAAGGTGGATATTCAGCGTCAGCGTGCTGCGCGTTACGGCCTTAATATCGCCGATGTTCAGCAGGTGGTGGCGTCTGCGATCGGTGGTGTCAATGTCTCGCAAACGATCGAAGGGTTAGAGCGTTATCCAATTAATGTCCGTTATCCACAAGACTATCGGGATTCTCCTGAGCAATTGGCGTTACTGCCTATTGTTACACCGATGGGGCAACGTGTGCCGTTGGGCGATGTCGCCAATATCTATATCGAGGATGGCCCACCGGGGATAAAGAGTGAAAATGCCCGTTTGAACGGCTGGACCTTTATCGATATTGAAGGGGTGGATATTGGGCGTTACGTGGCCAATGCGCAGCAGGTGGTGGCTGATCAGCTGATCTTGCCGGCAGGTTATTCGGTTGCTTGGGCCGGACAATATGAATATATGCAGCGTGCCAAAGAAAAGCTGACGTATGTAGTGCCGTTGACCTTGTCGATTATCGTTTTCCTGTTGTTTCTTAATTTTCGCAATGTTGTCGAAGTGAGCATCATTATGGGAACACTGCCGCTGGCGATGGTTGGTAGTGTCTGGCTGATGTATCTAGAGGGCTTTAATTTCTCGGTGGCGGTGGGCGTTGGCTTCATTGCTTTGGCTGGGGTGGCTGTCGAGATCGGCGTGATCATGCTGGTCTATCTGAATCAGGCTTATCAGCAGATGTTGACGCAGTGTGAAAAGCAGGGAGTTACTCCCAGAGAAGAGGCTTTACGTCATGCGGTATTGCAAGGCGCAGGGTTACGTGTCCGTCCGGTGATGATGACGGCTGTCGCGATCATTGTTGGCTTACTGCCGATTCTCTACGGCACGGGGACCGGCTCAGAGGTGATGAGCCGTATTGCAGCGCCGATGGTTGGCGGTATGGTCAGCGCGGTATTGTTGACCTTACTGGTGCTGCCCGCGGTGTATTTCTTGTGGCGCAAACGTGGTCTTGCCCGCTTGGCGTCCGAACAGTAATGCTGTACTCGGTTGGGAGAGAAGAGTCTCTCCCACCAATGTCATGATAATCAGTGAGAGATGAATATGAAACTGAATAAAGCGGTGCTTGTCGGCACCTTAGGTGCGATTGTTTTAAGCGCAGGTGTTATGACTGGCGTTATGGCGGATGAGAGCAGCCATGGCCATGATGACTCGATGGCTCAGCAGGGGATGCCTGAGAGCGGGATGTCTCATGAGATGATGGATAGTCAGATGGGACAGCATCAAATGTTCCTAGAGAAAAAAGATATTGATGGCTATACCGTTAGCTTTCATGTGATGGCCGCTGAGGAAGGTATGAGCCACGGAGGGTCACACAATCTAATGATCAGAATCGATCGGGATGGTGCGTTGGTCAACGGTGTGCAGGTTAACTCTAAAGTGATTTTCCCGGATGGCTCACAGCAGACTAAACTGCTGATGACGATGGGGGAATGGCAGATGGCGGGTTATGACCTGAAGGCCAGCGGTAAGCATCAACTGATGGTGCTGTTTAAAACCGCCGACGGTAAAAAACATTTCGGTGGGCTGTATTACGGTCAATAGATGATTGGTACAAGGGCCCCATAGGCGGCCACTTTGCTCTATCTGTTTGGCAATGCATAGACTGCTAGAAGCTAAGGATTGAGCTAACGATAGCGAAGTGGGCGTTTAACACGGAAGTGGGTGAAATAACGCATGTATTGCCTAGCCATATATGACACATCAGAGTAAGCAATATAACTGTCTAGCTTGAAAATTTTCCCATGTAGCCAGTCGCTGCCTGTGGTTGTGTGAAGCCAACCCAAGGTTGAGATATTCAGCAGCAGGGTTAACCAAAAGGTGACGCGAAAACTTTTCTTTTGAGTTTTATGTCGCAGGGTTTGCTGGGCGATAATCGCGCCAGGCCAACCGCCCAGAAGTGCTAACAGGTGCAATCGGCTTTCTGGGGTGCGCCAAGCGCCTGCTACCGCCGCTGATTTGTCTTTGTAATAGATCGCCAGAGTCAGCAGACTGACACTAACAAACAGGGCTGGGATCAGTAATGGCGTGTAACCGGCATAATAGGATAGTCCCAACAGCGGGATCAATATGCAGATGGGCAGGTAGTGTTTTTTCATCGGCTAAGTCTAGCAAAAGGGTGAGAGGGGCAATAGATAAACGCGGAGAATAACCGTATATCAGGTAACAGAGAGCAGCGTTTTTTAGCTTTATTTGTGAGTATTTAGGTGAGGGCATAAAAGGAAGGATGTTGCAGGTTAGATAAAACGAATTGCCACTATAAAAAATAGCCGGGGGGGACTGAATTAGAGTTTCAATACGACTACACATTATCCAACCTGCAGCGGCATCATGACAAAAGAGAGTACTGTTTACAATGAAGACAGTCGAGTGGATTACCCATTCTGGGTAATCGGTGTAGAGCTGAAAATTAAGGTATCTGATTGAGGCGGAATTTAAAGGGAGTCATACGCTCCCTTTGCTGCTATTGAAGGTTAAGAGACTGGCTTTAAAAGCCTTTAATGAGCTGAGTATAACTATCGAGCCGGTCGGCCTGACTATAGGTGACCGCTACGGTGGCGATCTCATCACAATCAAAAGCCTGCGCCAGCTGATGGATCTCGTCGCTACACTGCTCGGGTGTGCCGACGGTATAGCCGTTGAGAATATGATCATATTGCGCTTGGTGGCTGGCAGGAAATTCCTTATAACGATCTTGTACTTCCGATGGTGTTAAAAAGGCTTCGCGCATACCGAGTTGTGCCGCGAGTTTACGATAGACGGCGGTGCCTGCACGGAGTTTAGCTTCGGCCTCGGTTTCAGCACAGATACAGGCAATAGCGACCATTTTATTGGGTTGTTGCGGGTGTCCTGCCTGCTGCCACTGTTGTAGATACTCACTGAAAATCGATGGGTGGCAGTTATCCGGATCAATAAAACGTGCTAGAGCAATGTTATACCCTAAGTGTCCCGCTAAACCCGCGCTACCACCGCTTGAGCCTAGCATCCAGAGTTCTGGTTGCGGGCTGCTGTCGGGCAACACTTTGATCGCGCTGAACGGGTTATTGTCTGGCAGGTTTCCTTCGATAAAGCCTTTGAGCAACTGTGCCTGATTGGCATAGCGGTCGCCGTGATGGGGTTGATGTGGATAGGCGAGGGCTTGAGAAGTGAGACCGGTGCCGCCGGGAGCACGGCCAATACCCAGGTCGATCCGTTCGGGAAAGAGTGTCGCCATCATTTTAAAACTTTCAGCCACTTTCAGCGGGCTGTAGTGGCTGAGCATCACGCCGCCACTACCGACGCGGATATTTTGTGTCACGCTAGCGATGGCGGCAATCATAATTTCTGGGCAAGGGTTGGCAAAATGAATACTGTCATGATGTTCCGCTACCCAGTAACGGTAGTAGCCTAGTTGATCGCACAGTTGGGCTAATTCGATCGAAAGGCGCGGGGCGTCAATGGCGGCATGGGAGCCGTGCACGGGTGATTGATCGACAACGGACAGTTTTATACTCATTAGAATCTCCTGGAATTATTAATATGTTAAATATTTTTCACAGATAGATCAATGATCGGAATGGGGCTTATGAGCGGCTATTGGTTTTTTACCACCGGTATTGGCTTTAAGGTTAGCTTTGATGTTCGGTTTAGCGCGCGGCTGAGATTTACATATCCGTAATATTCGTTGGTTGGCAAAGCGAATGGGAGCCATGATGAGCAGGTTCAATAACAGACCGACGATCACGCCAAAGGTGATGCCTTCGGTACTCAGGGGGATGCCGGGGGTAAAGTTATCGAGGGTCTTTTTGAGGTAGTGATAGCGTGAAGGTGCGGCCATATAGAGGGTTTTACTGATCAGATTACCATTGGTAAATAGGGTGACGCCCTGTTTCAGCTGCTCAAACTGTACCAGCGTGGCGAGCTTTTGTTCGGCATCGGCACGCACGCTTGGGACACTGTTTTGCCGATGATGCTGAATCATGGCGTTGGCATCGGGGTAGCCAAAGTTTTTTGCAGTATGGTTGTAGCCTTGAACCTGCCAGTGGGTGGACTCATAGAGTCCGGCGAGAAACTGCTGATATTGATCCGCCAGTTGCGGCACTTGTAGGGCTAGGAATAGGGTCGCTGCGAAGATGAGTTTATCGATTAGCCGTCCAATCAAAGGATTATCCCGAATATGCCTGAAGCTGCGTGATAGGGTATCTGTGCACAATGCTCATGGCGGAAAAGTCGCATTAATGAAGGAGAAGGTTAGCACATTTCTGGGGGGAGCACCTCGCGAGTCGTTAGGTATCTTACAGATGTAAACTTATAATTAAACGCAGATGTGAAGTTTGATATTCATAGAGCGATGAAATGTTAATAGAGGTTGTTGATTACTCATCGGTATCACTATTGTATTTCTTTAAAAAAGGTTGATCAGGCCAAATGCTGGTTAAATCTATTGAATGATAGCGCTATGATTATGGCTTAGGATTTGACTGTTATGGACAGACTCTGTTTCGGCCATAATTTTTGGCAGCATAGAGTTGCTTATCTGCCTGTTTATATAAGCTTTCAATTGAGTTGTGTTCTTCGTTGAGCTCAGCAATACCGATACTGATCGTTATTTTAATAATGGTATCGTTATAAATGAAATTGCTCTCTTCTATCATTGAACGTAGTTCTTCGGCAATGATTTTTGCCATATCAATAGGCGTATAATTAAGCAGTATAGTGAACTCTTCACCACCGATTCGGGCAAATATATCACTTTTTCTAATTCTATTATTTATTATCTTAGCAAAATTTTTCAAAACAAAATCGCCAGTCTGATGTCCATAGCTATCATTGATCTCCTTGAAATGGTCGATATCAATCATGAGTAGTGATGCTTTTTTATTCTCTCTGGTCGTTATTAAAATTAGATCGTGGGATACGGCAAAGAAATATCCTCTGTTATATATATTAGTTAAATTATCGATTGTTGATAGTTTGTGTAATTCATCGGCTTTATTTTCTAATTTTTTATGTACTTCAATACTGTAAAGACGGCTATTAAGTATGGCTTTGGACAATAGTAGGATTGCGGGTATATAGATAATAGTGAATATGATTATACTGATATGTTGATGCTCGCCATAATAAAGCATAATCATCATTTGAGGGATAATCATAGAGAAGAAAAAAACTAAATAGGCTGTGTAGAGTGACGACATAGATAAAACAGCCGCAGTGATAATGCCTATAATCATAATGAAGCTGACTAATTCAAATGGTTGAGGGGCATAAATCGAAACCAAAATTGAAGAGGTGGTCCACATGAAAGCTTGGAATATATTTAAAGCTATAAAGATATTTCTATTGTGCTTTAATTCTTTACTATCCTGTTTTTTTAAGCATGATTTAAACATTATTATGTTATAAAAACGAAGTGCCGCCAACAGTATTTGAAAGGAAAACCAGATGGTTAAAGTGATAAGAGGAATGTATTTTATAAATATAAAAGCATAAGCAGAAGATACGATGAGCATCGCTATCATAGCGCGAGGCGTTTGGTCAATAACGATTTCGATCAGTTTAGGGTGAATAGTTGGCATCTTTATTCCTTGTCGACTACATTTCGGCCCGAGTAGATCTCCTACTTAGTAGTAGCTCCGATTAATCCCTATCGAGAGTTTAGTTTTCCAGTATCTAACAAAATGTATCACTAACATTTTAATCAACTTTTAGGTGAATGCAATGTAGAACGTTTACAAGCATGCACCCATATTCAGCATTGATGTCTATCGTAAATGGTCTTGTCTAGCTGTGACTAAAGAGCTAGGGGAATTTCCCAGCTAAAGCTGGGTATCTTGAGCTCGAATCAATCAGCAGAGTAGGCTTCAGTGTTGAATTCTCAGTCCTCTATGTTGGCTGAATCATAACCAAAGGTCGCAGATCTTATACATACTCGTTCTGGGACAATGCATACTGGTAAAAGTTGTGATTTTCATATTCGTTGACTATGTTCTATGGGTAGTCGTTGATGATGATCGAGAGATATACCTATCATTTGGCGGAATAGCCTTAAAAACTGTGAATTTAACTGGTGAATATGCATGAAGTACGATTCAACTATTCTGTATATAGAGAATGATGATGACACTCGTAAAATTTACGCTGATCTTTTTCGTGGAATATTTTCAACGGTTTTAGAAGCGTCGAATGGTCGTGAAGGAATATCCAAATTTATTACCCACAGGCCGAGTCTGGTTATAACAGAAATTCAGCTGCCTAGCATGAATGGGCCTGAGTTAATACAAGAAATTAGAAAAACAGATAGTAAGACTCCCATTATTGTTTTTAGTGCATACATTGACGAAGATTTTATCTTAGATACGATTAAAGACCAGATTAATGGGTTTATTAGTAAGCCCGCCGATAATAAAAAATTAGCACAGGTCATCGATCAAGTTTTATCGGTTGGAAAACATGAAGAGTCGGTAGGCAAAGCTAAAATATTAGGGGATAGTTTAACAGGGTCTTATGACCCAGAAGAAGACCGTGCCCAAGATCCTAATAGCTTGATGGTCGTAGGTATTGGATCGAGTGCGGGTGGTTTAGAGGCACTGACTACGCTGATAAAAGGGTTACCGCGAAATAATAATACGGCTTATATTATTGCCCAACATCTAAGTCCCAAACATAATACGATGCTCGTTGAGTTGCTTTCGAGAGAAAGTACTTTAATGATCAAAGAAGCAGAGCATAATGAAACGCTTGCAAGTGATGTTTTTTATATAACACCACCCAATAAGAATGTCGAAATAAACAATAATAATCAGATTATTTTATCTGCCCCAGAAAAACACTCTTTTTTACCTAAGCCTTCAGTCAATCAACTTTTTATCTCTATCGCTAAATATAAAAAAGAAAAATCTGTTGGTATTATATTGTCAGGAACCGGTTCTGATGGTTGTCAAGGTATGCGAGCCATCAACTCCGAAGGCGGGATAACCATCGTACAGGAGCCTAGCACGGCAAAGTACGACGGTATGCCGATGGCTTCTATCAATGGCTCAGTTGTTGATATTTTAATTGAGGCAGACAAAATTGGTGAGGAATTAGTCGCTCTATCCAACTTTCCAAGAAATAAGGTGCTGAAGAAGCATCAAGTTACACCGGCTAATGACCATATATCGATCATCTTCGCTTTGCTGCATAAAATTAAGCATGTGGATTTCTCTGTTTATAAAAAAGCGACGATTGGCCGACGTATTGAGCGAAGAATGGTTGCGCTTAAAGTAACAACATTGAGTGAGTATGTTGCGTTAATTGAACGAGATGAGCAAGAAGTTGAATTGCTTTATAAAGACATTCTCATTGGCGTAACTAGCTTCTTTCGAGACAGAGATGCTTATGACTCACTGGAAAATCTCTTAGATAAATATCTTGATGAACGTTCCGACGCAAAAGAACTAAGAATCTGGATGCCGGGCTCATCGACGGGTGAAGAAGCCTATTCTGTTGCTATTATTGTTAATGAGTTGCTGAATGATCGACAGCATTCACTCGATTTAAAGATCTTTGCTACCGATATTGATGAACATGCTTTAAAAATTGCTCGTCGAGGGATTTATAGCCAAGCCTCGATGACAGAAGTATCTGATTCTTATATAAAAGATTATTTTACGATTGCGGATAACGAATTTGAGGTCAAGAAAACCTTAAGGCAAAATATTGTTTTCTCATATCATAATCTGCTGTCTGATCCTCCCTTTAAAGACTTAGATCTTATTGTTTGCCGTAACTTGCTTATTTATTTTAATCTTGATGCGCAAAAGTGGATTATGCCCGCATTTCATTATGCTCTCAAAGAAAATGCGTTGTTGTTTTTAGGTAAGTCTGAAAATGCGACTAATTTTGAGCATCTGTTTGCTCCGGTTGATAAACCTAATAAGATATTTAAAACAGTATCCTATTCAAAGAAAAATTATTCGGCCATTACGGTTAGGCCTCCTAAGTATGTAAATTATCCTGCGGAAGAGCAGTCTAAGACATCAGAAGACACCCCCTTACAAGAAACCATTGTTACGGAAGCTGCAAAGCTTTTAATGCCCAACATCATTGTGACTAATGAGCAATTGGATGTGGTGTATAAAAAAGGCAATCTTGATTTTGTATCGATTCCCGAAGGTTATGTTTCATATAACCTATACAAAATAGTGGATTCTCGTTTAGCGATTGATTTAAGAAAACTGTTTAGTGAAGCTAAACGAGGCTCGGGTGTTAACTCGAGTAGCTATATACCGTTGCCGCAAAAAAATGGCGAGGCTAGATTGATCAAGGTTCATTTAGTGCCTATTCTAAATGGGCGTAACCAGATGTACCTGTTTTATTTTCAGAGTATTTCGGTTCTAGATTTGCCATTAATTAATTCAAATTCTAATGATGTCGTGGTGTCTTCCTCAACCCACGAGTTAGAGTTTGAATTGCAACGTACGAAAGAGCATATGCAGACGCTGGTTGAGGAGTTAGAAACCTCGAATGAAGAGCTGCAATCATCCAACGAAGAGCTGCAAAGTGCCAATGAAGAGTTGCAGGCGACCAATGAGGAGATGGAAACCAGTAATGAAGAGCTTCAATCGACCAATGAAGAGCTTCAGACTGCATACGCAGAGCTTAAAGAGATGTTTAATGAGAATACCACCATTAAAGAGAAACACGGTGCCCTCAATCGTCGTTATGAATCTGTTTTAGAAAATATACATGACGGTGTCATTATTACCAATTTACAAGGTATGATTCTGAAAACGAATCATGCGATGCAAACTTATACCGGGCTAACAAGAGAACAATTGTTAGTTAAAAACTGGTTTGACTTATACCCTATTGAAGATAGTACCCGCTTTTTAAATCGGCAGAAGGAACTGACTGAGAAGGGAACCTTCGGCCCTTATATTATAGAACTCACATCTGATGAAGGCGTTACGACGATACTCAATGTAGAAGATTATCTCAGCCGAGATGAGTTAGGGCATACCCAAATATGGTCTTTTGCCTCAGATATATCGAAAGAGAGGCAAGCGCTCGCTGAACTATCATTGAGTCAGCAGAAGTATAAAGCAACCTTTGATAATGCCAATATTGGTATCGGTCATGTTTCTTTAGATGGTACCTGGATTTCTGTTAACAGCGCGTTATCCCATATGTTGGGATATACCCAGGAAGAGTTGTTGCCTCTTACTTTCCAAGATATTACTTATCCCGAAGATCTAAAACAAGATTTAGAACTCGTGCAAGAGTTGATCAGTGGTAAACGTAATTCATATAAAATGGAAAAGCGCTATTACAAAAAAGATGGTGAGCTTTTCTGGGCAATGCTGTATGTCGCTATTGTTAGAGATAAAAACGAACCCTTATATTTTATCTCAGTAATTGAGGATATTAACAGTCAGAAGCAATCAACCTTAGATAGTGCTCAAGCCAGAATGGTTTTCAATACCACTCAAGAAAGTATTGTTATAACCGATAAAACAACAAGAATTATTAATGTTAACCCTGCATTTGAAAATATTACAGGCTATACCTTTGATGAAGTGAAAGGGAAAAAGATTGGCTTGCTAAAATCTGATCAACACAGCTCTGAATTCTACAGTGAGATGGAGCGGTCATATAAGCAGAGTGGATTTTGGTCCGGCGAAGTTATTAATAAAGCTAAAAACGGTGATCTGTTTCCTGTTTTTCTTAATATCAGTGCCGTTAAGGATGAAAGTGGATATATCGTCCAATATATAGGTGTTATCACTGATATTTCGGTCATTAAGCAATCACAGGATAAGATACAGTATCTTGCTAATCATGACTCGTTAACAGGCTTACCTAATCGTACGCTGTTAGCGGATCGACTTGAACATGCTTTGCAGGAGTCGCGTCGCTCTAAAAAGCAAATAGCGGTTTTGTTTGTTGATTTGGATCGTTTCAAAGTGGTTAACGACGGCATGGGTCATAATGTTGGTGATTCTGTCTTGATTGAAGTCTCTAAGCGATTGTCGAGTGTTTTACGTTCAGGTGACACCGTTGCTCGAGTGGGAGGCGATGAATTTATTATTATTATTCAGGACTTAGATTCTGCCTTGAATGCCTCGAAAGTCGCGCTTAATCTCATTCAGTCAGTTAAAGAAGAGATCACTGTCGACGAACATAAAATCACCGTTGGTGCGAGTATTGGTATTAGTATCTATCCAAACGATGGTCATTCCGCTGACGAGTTGATTCGTCAAGCTGATATTGCCATGTATGATGCAAAAGAGAATGGTCGAAATATGTACCGCTATATTTCGCAAGAGCTTTCCTCCTTTGCGTTTGAGAAGGCTTCTATGGAAAGCTCCATCAGAGAAGGATTAAGCAATGATCAGTTTGAAGTTTATTATCAGCCAATTATCGATTTAGAAACGATGAAGGTTTCGCACCTTGAAGCGTTAATCAGGTGGAATCACCCTAAACTTGGCTTAGTACTGCCGAATAAGTTTATTCCTCTGGCTGAAGAATCTGATCTGATTACTGAGATTACCAAGTATGTCGTCTTTAAAGTGATGACGACCATTAATGATTTGAAGATGATAAATCATTATAAATGCAAAATTGCGATTAACTTTTCTTTGAAAGATTTAGAATCTGATTCGTTGTTTTATACGTTTAAAAACTACCTGCAGCAGTTCAAAATTGATGGTAGTTCGATTTCGCTAGAGATTACAGAAAGAAAGGTTATTTTGTCGAATGATAAAAACCAAAAGCATTTAGAGCGATATAAAAAGTTAAACGTCGCTTTTTCAATGGATGATTTTGGTACGGGTTATTCAAACTTAGGTTATTTGATTAATAAGCCTTTCGATATATTGAAAATAGACCGTTCCTTTATTTCTAGAATCGGCGAGGTCGATAAATCGGAAGAGGTTGTGAAGGCAACTATTTCCATTGCCAGAGCATTAGGCTTAAAAACGGTGGCTGAAGGAGTCGAAACAAAAGAGCAATTTGATTTTGTCGCGAAACATAACTGTGATTTTGTTCAAGGGTTCTATTTCAAAACGCCTGAACCTATCGGTAAAATAGTCGATTATTTGCAGTTGGATGATAAGAGAGTCGTCGAAGATTAATACAATGAAGGTTATTGGGTATCAAGGCGATTTTTATTATCCTAAGTTGTTTTTAATAAAGAGAAGATAAACAGCTATTTCAACTGTATTGATCGTTTTATCGTGTGTTCGAATTTTCTGCCATTAAAAGCCCAGCTAGTTGCTGGGCTTTTTTATATTTCTTGTTGATGGTCTATCAGACTATTTACTGCTGTCAGGCTCGCGTTTTTCTAAGGCAAGATAGTTATCGATGCCCTTAATTTTATCTTCGGCATGGTGGTTAACATAGAGCACGGAAGTTTCGCTGCCAGCGCAGATCTTCTCGATCAAGGCGAGCACCAGTTGGCGGTTCATATCATCTAGGCCTAGGCAGGGTTCATCCAAAATCAACAAGGGTGGATGTTTTACCATGGCTCTGGCGATGAGTAAGAGCCGCTGATCACCGTAGGATAGCTTGTTGAACGGGGTGTCGGCTCGATCGCTCATGCCCAATAGTGCCAACCATTCATCGGCGATCTGCTTCTGCCGATCGGTAGCTTTAGTGTATAGACCAATGCTGTCATAGAAGCCTGAAATAATGACATTTCGCAGGCCGGTGCCCACTTTGTACTCCCACTGTAAGGCGGTTGAGACATAGCCGATAAACTGCTTTATCTGCCAGATGCTTTCGCCGTTGCCGCGCTGAAAACCGAAGACAAAAATATCGTTTACATAACACTGAGGATGGTCGCCGGTAATCAGTGACAGCAGGCAGGTTTTGCCACTGCCGTTAGGGCCGCTGAGTTGCCAATGTTGATTGGGCTCGATGGTCCAGTCGAGTGAATCGATAATACGATGACCGTCGTAAGTTACATTAATTTTATTCAGTCGCACTAGGGGCTGGGTTGGGTCAAGCGGTGGTAGGGCGGTATCACTGTCGGTGGGCGGCACTTGAAGTTCGGTGGTTTTCAGGTGTAACAGATGATATAGCTCGTTATAGGCTTGTGAGTCATGGCGATCGATCTGGTGTTGTAAGCGGCCCTGATCGACATAGGCAATATGGGTGATGAAATCGGGAAACTCATCAAAGCGGTTAAGCACTAGGATCATCGGGACGGTTTCGACTAAACCGAGCAGATACTGTTGCAGCATCTCTAGGGTATGAGCGTCGAGTCCGTCGAAGGGTTCATCGAGTATTAATAGGTCTGGCTCACTAGCTAACGCCCGAATCAGCATCACCTTGCGGGATTCACCGGTGGATAACTTACGGAATGCACGTTCGAGCAGAGATTCTAGCTTGAACATCGTGACCAGTTGTTGGATCAACGCTGGATTGCGGTCGCCTTCATGAAGTATCTCATGCACTGGTGTGCCTTCGGCGATAACATCCATAATATCGGCGTCGTCTTTTTTGCGTTCCCGCTCAATGAGTTCCGCCTGTGCTTCGAAGGATACTAGGCCTACTTTCGCTGGAATGCCGCTCATTGAACCGCTAACGATATCGCCAGCGCCCGCTAAAATAGCAGCCAATGCTGATTTACCCGCACCGTTTGTGCCGGTAATCACCCAGTGCTGGGTATCATCCAATTGCCAGTTGATCTCATCTAGCTGAAAGCGGTCATCAAAGTTTACGGTGAGGTTATCGAGGCGAATATTCATAGCGATCCGAAGTCTGTGTTGGGTTGTTTTTAAACGCTAAAAAAAAGGCCAGGAGATTAGTCCTGGCCTTCATCTACCTGTTATTCATCACAGGTGAGGTCGTTATTAAACGATCTTCTTCATGTCAGCCATGTGGCCACGCAGAACCGAACCGATCGCTTCAACCGGGTGTGAACGCAGGGCAGCGTTAACTTCGATCAAGCGAGCGTTGTCGACGCCAGTGTCGTCCAGTTCCAGACCTTTACCGATAACGTCGGTTTTAATGTCTTTCATGAAGTCAGCCAGCAGTGGCAAGCATGCGTGGTTGTACAGGTAGCAGCCGTATTCCGCTGTATCAGAGATAGTCGCGTTCATCTCGTACAGTTTCTTACGGGCAATGGTGTTAGCGATCAGCGGTGTTTCGTGCAGTGATTCGTAGTAAGCGGAATCAGGGATGATGCCTGCAGCCGTCATGGTTTCGAAAGCAAGTTCAACACCCGCTTTCACCATAGCAACCATCAGGATACCGTTATCGAAGTATTCTTGCTCGGAGATCTCTACATCGCCGGCAGGCGTTTTTTCGAACGCTGTTTCAGCGGTTTCTGCACGCCATCCCAGCAGGTTCTTATCATCATTAGCCCAGTCTTCCATCATAGTGCGAGAGAAGGTGCCATCGATGATGTCATCTTGATGCTTGTTGTACAGCGGACGCATGATCTGTTTCATCTCTTCAGCCAGATCGAATGCTTTGATTTTAGCTGGGTTAGACAGACGATCCAGCATGTTAGTTACGCCGCCGTATTTCAGCGCTTCAGTGATGGTTTCCCAACCATACTGAATCAGCTTAGATGCGTAACCCGGATCAATACCTTCTTCAACCATTTTGTCGAAGCAAAGTAGGGAGCCTGTCTGAAGCATACCGCAAAGAATCGTCTGTTCACCCATCAGGTCAGACTTAACTTCAGCGATGAAAGAGGACATCAGTACGCCCGCTTTATGGCCACCGGTACCAACGGCATAAGCCTTAGCCAGTGCTAAGCCTTCACCTTTAGGATCGTTATCTTCGTGAACAGCGATCAGCGTCGGTACACCGAAGCCACGTACATATTCAGCACGTACTTCAGAACCAGGGCACTTAGGTGCAACCATGATAACGGTCAGGTCTTCACGGACTTTCATACCTTCTTCAACGATGTTGAAACCGTGAGAGTAAGACAGGCAAGCGCCTTCTTTCATCAGAGGCATAATAGCGTTAACAACCGGCGTGTGCTGCTTATCAGGTGTCAGGTTAAGCACAACATCAGCGGTAGGGATCAGTTCTTGATAAGTACCTACAACAAAACCATTCTCAGTCGCGTTTTTCCAAGACTGACGCTTTTCAGCGATGGCTGCTTCACGCAAAGCGTAAGAAACATCGAGGCCACTGTCGCGCAGGTTTAGACCCTGGTTCAGGCCTTGAGCACCACAACCGATAACAACCATTTTTTTGCCTTTCAGAGCGTCAACGCCATCGCTGAACTCGTCCATAGACATGAAGCGGCATTTGCCCAGTTGTTCCAGTTGCTCACGCAGTGGCAGCGTGTTGAAGTAGTTATTAGACATATCTGATAGTTCCGGTTAATTAAGTCATAGCCGAGGGCGGTGACTGAAAATTCTGTTCATTTACCTAGCAGGTACAACATTTCCGGCAAGGCTCAAAATCAGGCAGGCGGACATTATACAGACAGCCCGACTGAAATTTAATAGGGCTACTCTATAGAAAAACCAATCTTGCGTATATTGATATATATACATCACTACGTTGCAAAAAATGGGATGTAGGCCGTTGGCTAATCAATCTTCATTTTATAACTCTCGATTGCCTGTTGTTCGAGTGGTGGAGCCTGCTATAAAACCTTTTTGTCTGCAGGGACTGTGCGCTTTTTGTAAGCGCCGCTCGCGCTTGTGTGGCATCAAGATGATGCCTTTAGATGCATCGCTCAGTCCAAACTGTGCTACAAGGCACCATATTGGGGATGTCTACGCCATAGTGCAGAGAAGTTAGTCTAAAATGTAAGGTTCAAATCTAATTGAGTACCGCTAGTAATGAATGTTTCCAGAAAGATGAGCTGGATTGTTATCTTAAGCTCATTAGCGGTATTACTGCCCGCATTATTAACTTTTTACTATGCAGCGAAAAAAGAGCTGTTAGCAACAGAACTAGCGCAACATCGGGATTATATTCAGATTACCGCCGATAATTTTTCGTCTGATTTATCGATCTTTGCGACGAATCTGGCGAAGCTCGATCTGCTTATTAATCGGCAACTGGTGGATGCGGGTGATAAAGAGATCGCTCGATTCGATAAACGCATGGCTATTTCAGCCGATGGTGCGTGGCGCAATAATAAAGATACCTATGACGGTAGTATCGACGCGGGCCTATTTTTACCGCCGAATTACCCTTTAACCGAAGAGAGCAAACGTTTTTATGGCCGGTTGTTCAATATATTCGAATCTTTCGGCGTGGCGACGCATAGTGAAAAAACCTTCAGTAATATCTGGTTTTTAGGTCCTCAACGCAGTGAGCTGATTTTTGATCAGTATTTTCAAAATTTTGTCTATTTGATGACGCCCACAACGGATTACACGATGACCGAGTGGATGACGCTGGCATCGCCTGAGCGTAATCCCGAGCGGAGCATAAAGTGGACCTCACCTCTGTTTGATCCCGTGTCAGGGGCTTGGATCGTAAGCGCCGTTCATCCATTAGATATTGATGGAGAGTGGGTTGGTACATTGGGACAGGATGTACAGTTAAACCGGCTATTTACCCTGATTCAAGGTATGGGGGACCGGTTTGAGGGAGAGCAACATATATTAAGGGATAACCAAGGGGGCTTTATCCTAGCGGGGCCGTGGCAAGAGGAGTTAGAGGGGAGTGTGGAGCAGTTCTCAATCGATCCACAAGAATCTGGCTTATTAGCCTTGCTGTCTCGACAGATGACCGATTCGGCTAGCCTGATGGGGGAAGTGACACTGCAGGGAAAGTCCTATCAGGCGATAGGCTTATCACTGCAACCAATGGATTGGGATTATATCCACTTAATTCCTACCGATGACATGTTAAAAAACTTGTTGAAAGTGGTTTATGTTGCGGCACTTTTCTTTGTGCTCACGGCGATAGCGATCAGTTTAGTTATTAATACTGCTGTACGAAAAGTGATCTCCAAGCCCATTGAGCAGTTAGTGTTACGCACACGTCTTTTTGCGATTGGGCTTAAGCCTGAGCCCGTCGCCAATTGGGGAAGTCATGAGATGACTGAACTCGCACTGGCGTTAGATATGATGAATGACGATTTAGAGCGAGAAACGAACCGTTTAGCCTTTATGGCAACCCATGATGATTTGACTGGGCTACCTAATCGAAGCTTACTGAATGATCGTTTAGAGCAGGTGATTGCCGATTCTCGGCGTAATAACACTAAAGCGGCGGTGCTGTTTCTCGATCTAGACCAGTTTAAGATCATTAATGACTCATTGGGGCATTCAACGGGCGATAAGCTACTTCAGATGGTGGGCGAGCGAATCTCCTTTCAACTGAGAGAAGATGACGTGGTGTCTCGTTTTGGCGGCGATGAGTTTGTGGTGGTTATCTCTGATTTTGAACATATGCTTGATCTGTCGAATATTGCTGAGAAACTGTTATTTATTATCAAACAGCCTTACATCATCGATGGTTATGATCTGAGTATTACCAGCAGTATCGGCATCAGCATTTGTCCTGAAGATTCAGACGTGGCTGAAACGCTCATTCAAAACGCGGATAGCGCTATGTATCAGTCTAAAAACCTTGGCCGGAACGCTTTTCAATTCCATACCAAGGATATTCGCGATCAAGTGTTACGTAAACTACAGCTCGAGGAAGCGTTACGTAAGGCGCTCGAAGAACAGCAGTTTCTACTCTATTACCAACCTAAAGTGAATCTTAAAACGAACGAAATTTATGGCATAGAAGCATTGATTCGTTGGCAACATCCAGAGATGGGGATCGTTTCGCCGCTTGAGTTTATTCCTCTGGCGGAAGAAACTGGGTTGATCATGGATATCGGTGAGTGGGTCATCGAGGAAGCCTGCCGGCAGATGAAGCAATGGTCAGAGCAGTATCCTTGGTTGAAAAATATGGCGATCAACCTGTCGGTGCGACAGTTTCAGCAGAAAGATCTTTGTCAGCAGATTGAAGGCATTATGCATGAGCAGAAAGTTGATAGCGCTAAGATCGATTTTGAAATAACAGAAAGTATGATTATGGGCGATGTTGAAGCGGCTATTCGTGTGTTGGCACAGCTTCGAGCCTTGGGTGTGTCGATCAGTATTGATGATTTTGGTACGGGTTATTCCAGTTTGAGTTATCTGAAGCATCTGCCGGCGGATACTTTAAAAATTGATCGAGCTTTCGTGAATGACCTAGTGAATGATAAGAACGATCAAGCGATTACAAAATCGATTATCGCGCTCGCAACCAACTTGAATCTAAACGTGATTGCTGAAGGTATCGAAGATGCTGAACAGGCGGCTATGTTGACGGCGATGGGATGCCACTGTGCGCAGGGTTACTATTTTAGCCGACCTCTACCCGCTGCAGATTTCACGCTGTTATTAGCGGAACAACATAACAGTTAAGACCTTGAGTGAACCTAGATAACGCTAAATTTGGGGGGCGATGTGAGCCGAAAGGGGTGAAGATTAAGCAGAGTAACCAGGGGCATGATTACTCTGTTATGAGCGTTACCATCAACGGATGGGTTGATGGTAAGTGGAACAATTCTTCTTAATTAAGGCCGGCCAGCAGTTCTTTCCATTCAGTATGCAGAAAACCTTCATCCTTCATAAGCGTCTTAAAAGAGGTGCTTTGTTGACGGATTTCGAGAAAAACTTTATTTGCCTGCTGTAGTTTTTCTTTTATCGGTTGCTCTGAGGTAAATGGGCGCATGGCGATGCGGTTACCCGAGTGAGTCTGGCCATTTCTGGTGTAAGCGATGGTTGGGGTCAAAGGGAAAGCTTGATTATCAATCCACAGGGTAGCGCTGTTAATCGAGTGGTATTCACCGCTCACTGCCAGCTTCAATGTTCTAGGGCGGTCGTGATCAATATACAAAGCGCTGCAGACATTATACTGATTGCAGGAGAGGGGATGAATAATCTCATCTGACAAGTTATAGGTCAGATTATATTCTGGTTGGTTAAAGAGGGTGCTACAGCCTGTTAATAGCGCAAGGCAGAATACGAAGGCGTATTTCATGCGTGTGTCCTTTCCGGAAATAGGTAATGGGTGGTCGGCTCATTATAGCGGGGATTATTATTGCTTCAATGAAAGCGATCTTTGATTATTCAATATAATTGAGTGGCACTGCGGTTGTATCAACAATCTTACGCATAATAAATGATGATTTAACGCCGCTAACACCATGAATGCGGGTGATTTTTCCCAATAGAATATCGTGATAGCGATCCATATCCGGCACAGCGACTTTGAGCTGATAATCCGCATCGTGCCCCGTAATTAAATAGCACTCCATGACTTCGGGAAAGCCCGTGATGGTGTTTTCAAAGGTCTCAAATCGTTCTGGGATATGCTTATCCATACTGATATGAAGGATCGCCATTAGGTTAAGGTCGACCGCCCGTTCATCCAGCCGCACCACTCGTTCACGAATAATCCCACTGTCTTCTAATGCTTTGACTCGGCGTGAGCAGGGCGCGGCGGTTAGGCCGACTTTCTCGGCAAGGTCTTGGTTTGATAGCCCACCATTACGTTGCAGTTCGCGCAATATTTTCAAGTCAAAATGGTCAATGTGGTGGTTTGATTTCATGCTTTGCTCTCTTGGCGCAATTTTATGTAATGATTTAGTTTATTTTATTTATTTTAATTGCGCAATTTTGTTTATTTTTTATTATTTAGCGCGGTTATTGCGCAGCAATCCCTTTAAACTTTGCTCTATTGATCGCTGCCGTGATCGATGTTGCCGAGAGCCACCAAAGCATGCCGTTATCAGCGGATGTGGATGACAGCACCAAAAGTGTTTAATCAGGTTTAAGCGCCAGTCTACCGGGCTGATAGAGGCATACCAAAAGTATGCCAGAGAGCGATTTGATCCCGCGCCTTGTTGCGCGGGATTTCAATTCAAATGAAACGTTAATAATTTATAACGATTTTAAACCCGATACTGCCATTGGCAGGACTTAGCAGGACGAGACTATGTTCGATCATCGTAAATACAAAGCATTTGAACCGATCCGTTTGACTGACCGTACTTGGCCAGACAATACGCTCACACAGGCACCTGACTGGTGTAGTGTTGATCTACGGGACGGTAATCAGGCGCTCGTAAATCCGATGAGTGTTGAACAGAAAACGCGTCTTTTCGACCTGTTAGTGAAGTTGGGCTTTAAAGAGATTGAGGTTGGATTTCCATCGGCATCGAAGCCTGATTTTGATTTTGTTCGTAAGCTGGTGGATGAGCAACGCATTCCCGATGATGTCACCATTCAGGTGTTGACTCAGGCACGTGAAGAGCTGATTAAACGTACTTATGAAGCGATGGCTGGGGTTAAAAAAGCGGTTATTCATGTGTATAACTCCACTTCGACGGTACAGCGTGAACAGGTGTTTGGTCAGTCTCGAGAAGGGATCAAGGCTATTGCGGTACAGGGGGCTAAATGGGTGCAGCAGTATGCACAGCAGCATCCTGATACACAGTGGTCGTTTCAGTATTCGCCCGAAAGTTTTAGTGGCACTGAGATGGATTATGCCATTGAAGTCTGTGATGCCGTGATTGAGCAGTGGCAGCCAGAGAGTGGTCGCGACATTATTATTAATTTGCCAGCGACCGTCGAAATGTCCACCCCGAACCGTTTTGCGGATCAGGTTGAATATTTCTGTCGTAATTTAGTCAATCGCCAGCATGTGCGTATTAGTCTGCATACCCATAATGATCGTGGTTGTGCGGTGGCTGCAGCCGAGTTGGGCGTGTTGGCGGGGGCGGACCGTATTGAAGGCACTCTGATGGGCAATGGTGAGCGTACCGGTAATATGGATATTATCACCATGGGGATGAACCTGTATTCTCAAGGGATTGACCCAGCATTGGATTTCTCCAATATTATGGAGATTAACGAAGTGGTAGAAAGCTGCACCGGTATTCCGGTTGGGGTGCGTCATCCTTGGGCTGGGGAATTAGTCTATACCGCTTTTTCCGGTAGTCATCAGGATGCGATTCGCAAGTCCGTGAACTATCACACTGAGCACAATAAGCCACATTGGGATGTGGCTTATCTGCCGATTGATCCGCGTGATATTGGCCGCGAATATGAAGAGATTGTGCGCATCAACTCGCAGAGTGGGAAAGGTGGCGTGGCGCTGGTATTGGAGCGTGATTATGCGATTAGCCTGCCAAAATGGATGCATGCATCATTGAGCAGTGTGGTTCAGTCGGCGGCCGAGGAAAGCGGTGTCGAAGTATCGCCTACTAATATTAAACGACTGTTTGATGAGCATTTTATTTCGGTGCCAACACAGTGGCGGTTGGAAGACTATGATCTGCATACCGACGAACATCATGTCAGCGCTCGCTTTCGCATAGGACATCAGCCGTTCAATGGTGAGGGGGCCGGTGCGCTTGAAGCGTTGTGTTCGGCGCTAACCACGGCGTTTAACTGCGCTATTGAGGTGGTGCAGTTTGATCAACATGCGATCAGTGGTGGTACTGACGCTAAAGCGCAAGCGTCGATTGCGGTACAGATCAATGGTGTCGAATATTGTGCTGTCGCGGTGGCCGGCGATACATCGGCGGCGACCTTGCAAGCGATGTTGACTGCTTTTAGCCGTACTGGGCTTGAAGTCACACAAGCTGCTTAATGTTATGAATAGGCAAAACTCGGTCTGAATTGCCGGGTTTTGCTTATGCTCCATCTCTCTGTGGCTGCTTCAGGTCGTTCGTTTAACCTCAATAGCGTTACTCTTCTCCGTTCAATTATTCCTCGCTTTACTTCTATTCCTTCGACTATTGATACCGTAGGCTGAGTTTTCAGCTTTAGATGCCTCGATTGCTGAAACAGGTTTGCTGAAATAATTTTAACTCGGTATGGTTTTAACTCAGTGGTACGGGGTATTAGCCGCCGTGCAGGGTAACGACGCAAATCTGTCAGGGTGTGCCTTAGTTGAACAATATAGGCTATCCGTTGCGGATCTCTTTTAGTGGGTTAACAACATAATGCAGACGAATATTTTGCTTCGGATTCAGCCGATTCTCTTCTCTATCTTCGCGGTAGCGGTAAGTCATAATCTGTTTTTTGTGATGTTACCTATTCGGCTTAAAGAGGGCGGTTTTGCATCGTCTGATATCGGTATGGCGATGAGTATGTTCGCGGTTGGCGCGATTATGGCCGGTATTTTTGGTTCTCGAGCCGTGTTGAGGGCGGGGCATATACGGGCGTTTTCCTCCATGGCTGCGATGTTGGCAATTGTTTCCGTGTGTCACAGTTATTTTCTTAATATCTGGATTACCGGCGGTTTACGTATGGTGGCTGGATTTTGCTTTGTCACTAGCTTTATAACGCTGGAAAGTTGGCTTAATGTGCTCAGTGATAAGCGCAATCGAGGAACCGTATTTAGTACCTATCAGATCTGTTTTGCGATTGGCTTTGGTTCTGCGCCTTTTCTGTTCAGTCTCTCCAGTGAACATGATCCCCGCTTGTTCGGTTTGATCGGTGTATTTCTCTGTATCTCGTTGATTATCATGTCGATGAGTCGCTTACCTCTGCCTGAACTGCCTAGTCGCCCCCGGGCGATGTCTCCCAAACGGTTATGGGGCTATTCGCCGTCGGGTACGTTGTCATGTTTTTGTGCCGGCTTAATTAGCGCGGCGAGTGTGTCGCTAATCTCTCTTTATGCCTACGACCACGGCATTACCGGTATCTGGTTATCACTGGTATTAGGCTCTTATCAACTGGGTGGTTTACTGACTCAGTATCCGGTGGGTTGGTTGGCCGATCGTTATGATAAACGCTCGGTCGCCGCTGGCTTGATGGTGTTGGGAGTGGTCAGTAATTTACTGATTGTTGCAGAAAATTTTGTGGCGATGCCGATCGAAATGCTCGTGGTACTGTTTTTGGTTTCAGGTGGTTCAGGGGTTGCACTCTTTCCATTGGCTGTGACTCAAGTGTTTGATCATATCGATACTAAAGAGGCGATATCAGCTACCAGTACCATGCAGATCTTGCTGGGCTGTGGCGGGGTGCTAGGGCCTATTATTGCTGGTTTTTTGATGACTCAGTTCGATAGTGTTTGGTTGTACTACTATTTAGTGGCGGTTCACCTCTTGGTGGGCATCTTCTTAATCGTGCGTAAGCTCTATGTGCGAACCGAAACCCTCGAGAGCCATTCGAAGTATCAGATCAGTATGCAGACATCCGTCGGTACATCGGTGCTTGATCCTCAGCTCAATTATAACTTGGCTGAAATTGGTGATCCTGAGCTCAAACTGCTGTTAGTGGCATTGGGGCAATATCCGAAAGATCCCGGCATTTTGATTAGTACCGCGCTGGAAGGGTCTTCCTTGAAACCTCAGGATGTTGCTATCCATATGGTATTGGCGTTGCCCAAAGGTTCGGGTGAATTGATTAAGCGATTAGTGCAGTTATTTCCTGATGATCGGTTAGCGATTGCTTATTCATTGCGTGATCTGTTTGTGCTGCGTAAAGAGCGGATCAATGCGATGTTGTTGGAGGCGCTGGTTGATGGCGCTGATGATCTTGAACGTACCGAGATTGATTCGATGATGGAGCATATTATCCGCGAGCAGGATGAAGAAGATGAGTTGGTTGCCGCCTCGGCGACTTAGAGTGAGGATAAAACAGAACCTAAAGTGTGTCAGTCAGACAAACAAAAGCCACCGTTGGGTGGCTCTTGGACGTCGTACTTAAGATCTGCGCGTTAACACAAAAAGTTTAAGCTTTAGGTTTTTTCGGCCCACGACCGACCCGTTTCTTGGGCGATTTTTTCTGTGACGCCGCCTTTTTAGCGGCCGCTTTAGCAACCGCTTTTTTGTTTTTCACTTTAGGCTTTTTCGGTTTGGCTTTGCCGCTGCCTTTGCCGGGTTCTGGATTTTTCGGTGCGAGGCCGGGAAAGGTTGCTCGGGTTAATTGATCGCCAATAAAACGCTCGATTTTGCCCAGTGTTGCCCAATCTAACGGTTCAACAATCGACCAGACGGTACCTTTGGCGCCGTCACGACCAGAGCGACCCGCGCGGTGAACATAACTATCGGCTTTCATCGGCAGATAAAGGTTAATAACATGGGTCAGATCGGGTAGATCGAGGCCGCGGCCAACCACATCGGTAGCGATGATCAGTTTGATCCGTCCGCGACGCATCTCTTTAATCCGCTGAGTACGTTCGCTCTGGCGCATATCGCCATGTAGGCCGTAACAGAGCATGCCTGCATTACGGATAATGGTAACCCACTGCTCAACCTGTTTACGGCTGTTAACAAAGATAATCCCTTGTTTGAGCTCTGGCTGATGAATCAGCGCTTTAAGTAGGTATTCTTTGTGCTTTTCGTTGTCGGCTCGATAGACCGTTTGTTCGATGTTCGTCGGGATCTGCCGAGGCTGTTCGACGGCGACAATCTGTGAATCTTCGTTCAGCAGGTCAGCGGCGAATCGCTGAATCTTTTCACCTTCAAGGGTGGCCGAAAACATCAATGTTTGACGTTCCAGTGGGAGAACGTCGGCAATCTGCTTGATGTCGTGGATAAAGCCCAGATCGAGCATTCGGTCGGCTTCATCGATAACCAGCATATCTACCGTCGATAGATCGAGCCATTCCTGAGCATTCAGCTCCAGTAGGCGTCCGGGGGTAGCGATCATAATGTCGATCGGTTCAGCCAGCATCCCTTTTTGCATACCAAAGGGCACACCACCGACTATCAGGCAGCTTTTAATGCGGTTGGTCTGGGTTTGTAGCTGAACCACCTGATAGATCTGTTTTGCCAGTTCCCGAGTCGGAGCCAGAATCAATATCTGTGGTGCACTGCTGCGATCTTGCTCGCTATCGAATACCTTCTGTAGTGCTGGCAACACAAAGGCGAGTGTTTTACCTGTTCCCGTCGGGGCAGAGGCCAACAGATCGAAGCCTTCCAGCGCGACAGGGATTGCCTGTTGCTGAATCGGACGGGGGCTGAGGAAATTGTTGTCAGCCAGTGGGCCCAGAATTTCAAGATCCAGGTTTAGGTCGATAAAGAACATCGAAGAGTACTCACAGATTTAAAGGCGCAAGCATACCTTATTTTTGTCAATTCTGATATTTGGCAGCGTGGTGAATAGTGCCTTTATGGGGACTATTTAACGAATATTTTCCTATATTGGCCAGTGATTGAGATTGCGCCTTGAGGTAGACCTCCACAACGCCTATCATTCCGCGCTGACCGGTTAAAATTGGCGATGGTTTTGAAATATGCATTTATATTTCGACTATCGTCATTTACGGGTGTCGTTTCTATCGTATTCTGTTTGAGAGCTGTCTTTTGTCTGAATTTATTCCCGGCCAACGCTGGATCAGTAATACCGAATCAAATCTGGGGCTGGGGTTGGTAACCAGCGTATCGAATCGTCGTGTTGAAATGTTGTTTCCTGCCGTCGAAGAGGAACGTACTTATGCGGTTGATAATGCACCGCTGAGTCGGGTGATCTATCCGGTAGGCGAGCAAGTACGTAATGCCGCCGGTGTAAAGGTCACCATTACGGCGCAACAAGAACTGAATGGCTATATGGTCTATCAGGCCGAAGATGCGCAGGGCGAAGTACTGGTATTGGAAGAGCGCGATCTCGATAGCGCAGTCCATTTCAGTAAACCCCATGACCGTCTGTTTGCCGGGCAGGTTGATAAGCTTTCACAGTTTAGACTGCGGGTTGAAACCCTCAAAAATCAGTTTAATCATCTGCAATCTGAGAGTTATGGCTTACTCGGCCCTCGGGTGCAATTATTACCTCATCAGTTGTATATCGCTCATCAGGTCGCCCAACGGTTTGCGCCACGGGTGTTGCTGGCGGATGAAGTGGGCTTGGGTAAAACCATTGAAGCGGGGCTTATCCTGCATCAGCAACTGATTAGCGGTAAAGCGTCTCGGGCATTGATTGTGGTGCCGGACAGCCTAGTGCATCAATGGCTAATCGAGATGCTGCGACGCTTTAATCTGCGTTTTACCATTCTTGATGAATTACGTTGTGAAGCGTTAGAGCTTTCCGATGAAGGCGTTAATCCGTTCGATACGGCTCAGTTGGTATTGTGCAATCTCTCTTTCCTCAAATCGAGCCCAGACCGCTTAGTACAGGCGTTGGATGCCGGTTGGGATATGTTAGTGGTCGACGAGGCCCATCATCTGGTTTGGTCTGAAGAGCTGTCTAGCCCAGAATATATCTGTATTGAAGCCTTGGCTCGTGAAGTGAAAGGCTTATTGCTGCTGACGGCAACGCCTGAGCAGTTGGGTGTCGATAGTCACTTTGCCCGCTTGCGTCTGCTCGATCCGGATCGTTATTACAGTCTTGAGCAGTTTCGCTCCGAAGAGGAAAGCTATCAGCCGGTAAGTCAGTTGGTGGCGCAGTTATTGGCCGAAGATGCCCGTGAACAGCTGCAGGATGCGCCGGAAGTCTTTTCACAGTTGCGCCATTACCTTGGCGATGAGGTTGTCCAGCAATTGCAGGATGAACTGTATAACGATTCTCTCGATCAGGCTATTCAAGATGCCGTGGCGAGCCTACTGGATCAACATGGCACCGGCCGAGTCCTGTTCCGTAATACCCGTGATGGCGTGAGCGGTTTCCCGAAACGAATCCTGCATAGTTATCCGTTAGCCGAACCCGATTTCTATTTGGAGAGTGAGCGGCAACTGATGGCGCAAGCGGATCTGGAGGAGCGACTTCATCCCGAGCTGATATTGGCGGACCGTTGGTTGGAGGCCGACCCTCGGGTTGAGTGGTTGGTTAATTGGTTAAAAGAAAACCGAGATCAGAAAGCACTGGTGATTTGTGCCTATGCGAATACGGCGAAATCCTTGGAAGCGCATCTGCGTTTGTATGAGGGGATTCGTTCATCGGTTTTCCATGAAGGTATGAGCCTCGTTAACCGCGACCGTGCAGCGGCCTATTTTGCGGATGAAGATGATAGTGCTCAGGTATTGATCTGTTCTGAGATTGGCAGTGAGGGGCGTAACTTTCAGTTTGCCAGTCATCTGGTGTTGTTTGATCTACCGCTGAACCCCGATCTGTTGGAACAGCGGATTGGTCGTCTGGATCGGATTGGTCAGCGCAACGATGTGCAGATCCATGTGCCGCACTACGAATTCAGTGCCCAATCTACTTTGTTGGATTGGTTTCATCGCGGCCTAAACTGTTTTGAACGGGCTTGCCCAGTGGGGCAGGTGTTGTTTGATCAGTTCCTAGAGCAACTGATTCCCGCGCTGTTTGATGAATATGATGAAGCGAATATCGAATCGTTGATTGCTAGCACCCGTTTGGAAGCTGACCGTCTGTTAGAGCAGTTGCAACAGGGGCGTGATCAATTGTTGGAACTTAATTCCTGCAATCCAGAAAAAGCGCAAGCGATTGTCGAAAGTATGGAAGTGACCGGCAACAGTATTGAGCTGAGTCGCTATATGGAACGTATGTTCGATCAGTTTGGTGTCGAACAGCAGGTGCACAGCAGTCAGAGCATTATCCTGAGCCCGGGCGAACATATGCACTATGAAAGTCTGCCAGGTTTGCCCGAGGATGGTATGACCGCAACCTATAGCCGTGCGTTGGCGTTAGGGCGGGAAGATATCCAGTTTATGACTTGGGAACACCCGCTGGTATTAGGCACGATGGATATCGTGGTGAACGGTGATTTTGGTAATACGGCGGTTTGCTCGATCAAACTGCCGCCGTTGAAGCCCGGAACACTGTTGCTGGAAGCTATCTATACCCTGCATTGCGCCGCGCCGAAACCGTTGCAAGTGCAGCGTTATCTGCCCCAGACGCTGAGCCGTATTGTCGTTGATACCAATGGTACCGATCTCAGCGCCATTTTGACCGAAGCGCATATCAATAATCTGGCTGAGCGAGTCGGTCGGCGTCAGGCGGTTGAAATTGTGAAGCATACCCGACCTGATATCGATAAGATGGTTAAGCGGGTAGAAGGTATTGCTGAAACCCAGTTACCGGCGATGTTGCTTGAGTCGAAGCAGAACGTTGATAAACTGCTGGGTGCTGAGCAGGAACGCTTGACCGCGTTGGCGGCGGTGAACCCTAACATTCGGCAGGAAGAGATCGATTATCTGGCCGAGAACCGTGCAGCATTGGAGCATCATCTGGATAGCGCTTCACTGAAGCTTGATGCGATTCGTGTGATTGTTGCCACTTAATGTCTGCTAATATTGCTAGCAATGTACAGATGAATTTAGCCTAACCGGAGCAAGCTTTGTCCAACGCTGAAAACTTTACCGATCTGGGGCTTGATCCTCGGCTCAGCACGATTCTTGATCATCAGGGGATTTCCGAACCGACGGAGATTCAGGCGCGGGCAGTGCCAACGGCGATTACTGGCCATGACCTGATAGCCTCATCCAAAACAGGCTCCGGTAAAACACTGGCTTACCTGTTGCCGACGATGCAGCGGTTGATGCGGCAAAAGGCACTGAGTAAAAAGGATCCGCGGGCGCTGATTCTGGCGCCAACCCGCGAACTGGCGAAGCAGGTTTATGCACAACTGCGTAGTTTGATCAGTGGCACGACCTATAAAGCGGCGTTGGTGCTGGGTGGTGAAAACTTCAACGATCAGGCGAAAGCGTTGGCGAAAAACCCCCATGTGGTGGTTGCTACGCCAGGGCGCTTGGTGAATCATCTGGATGAACGGTCGCTGTTTTTAGATGGCCTCGAGCTATTGATTCTGGATGAAGCCGATCGGATGCTCGATCTAGGTTTCACCGAGCAGTTGAATCGGATCAATCAAACGGCCAGTCACCGCCTGCGTCAGACGCTGATGTTTTCTGCCACGCTAGAACACGCCGCGGTGAATAGCATGGCTAAAACCTTGCTGAAAGCGCCTAAGCGGATCGCTATCGGTGCAGCGAATGCTGAGCATGCGGATATTGAAAAACGTTTTTATCTCACGGATCATCTCGATCACAAGCAGGCATTGCTTGAACGAATTCTGGAAACAGAAACCTATCAGCAGGTAATTATTTTCACCGCCACCCGCCCCGATACCGAGCGGTTATCGCAATTGCTGTCGGCTAAAGGGTTAAAAACGGCCGCTTTAAGCGGTGATATGAGCCAAACCGATCGTAATAAGATTATGGATAGCTTCAGCCGAGGACAGCAGCAGGTGCTGATTACCACGGATGTGGCGTCCCGTGGTTTGGATCTGTTGCAGGTTTCGCTGGTGATTAACTTCGATATGCCAAAACAGGCAGAAGAGTATGTTCACCGTATTGGTCGTACGGGTCGCGCCGGCGCAAAAGGGGTGGCTGTTTCATTGGTCGGCCCGAAAGATTGGGATGCCTTTCGACGGGTTGAAAGCTTTTTGCAGCAGTCGGTCAATTTTAGCGAATTGGACGGTCTGAAAGGCAAGTTTAAAGGGATTAAAGATGCCCCTGCTGCCAAGGCTAAGCCCGAGAAAACGCTGGTGGCACGTCGGCCTAAACGGGTTGTTAAAGCACCGCAGGATCGCAAAAACCGCCGACAAGCGAATCGAGAGATTGTGTCTGATGATGGCATGGCGCCGTTGAAAAAGAAAAAAACGGATTAACGTACCATTTAATAACAAAGCCAGCGCTTGCTGGTTTTTTTTCGCTCTTATTTCAAATAGTTGGCTGTTTTTAGTAAATTTTCAATCGATATCTGATCAAAACCGACCTCTCAAAGTGATGACTGATTGCTTTGTCATACATCATTCCTCCTGTTAAACATAGAGTACAAACGCTCTTAATCCTGCATTTTTCTAGCAAAATGACAAATGCGTGATAAATGAAAAATTAAAGCGGAGTGGTTACTCATTTTGAACAAAATAGATCTATGCTTACTTTATTGATTTAAACCTTAAATGAATAAATCCCAAGATATCGTATGTCTTTGGAGTAAGCCCATAAAGCATGAACATGGTGATCGGATTGATCACTCATATAAGACCTCAAGTTGAACCGTCTTTGCTGCTGGAGAGTTGGATGCTCAGAATGGCCCCATGGCTAGCCCTTGTAATGAGTTTTTTTTGGAGTGCATTGGCCTCTGTGCCGAGCTATGCCGCTGATGAATCAAAGGATACCTTTGCGTCTTGGCGTGAACAGAACTTGACGTCAGACGAGATCGCTTGGTTAGAGCTACATCCTGTCCTTAAGCTGGGTATTGATCCTAAGTTCGCCCCCTATGAGTGGATTGACAGTGAGGGCGTTTATATAGGGATTGCTGCCGATTTCTTCCACTTACTGGAGCAGCGGTTAGGGGTTTCTTTTGTTCCTATCGCGGATAAAACGTCATGGAACGCTGTGCTAAACGCCGCTCGTGAAGGCGAATACGATCTGATTTCCTGTCTTGTTAAAACCGATGAGCGAAATGTTTACCTAGCGTTTAGTGAGCCTTACCTTTCCAGTACCGCGGTGATTGTTAGTCAACAAGGCCCCTATGTCGGCACCTTGGATAAACTCAAGGGTAAAACCGTTGCTATTCACAAAGGGCATTTTACCGATGAGCTCTTGCGTCGCGATTATCCAGATATCAATATTATCAATACGGTCGATATGGGCTCTGCATTGCATCTGGTGTCTGAAGGGCAAGCCGATGCGTTTGTCGGAGATGCAACGGCGGCGAGTTATGTGATGAAGAAGGAAGCGATTCTTAATCTTAATTTTTCGGGGCATACTGATTATAAGAGTGACTATCGTATCGGTGTTTATCGGGAGAATACATTACTGACGGGGATTATTCAGAAAGCGCTGGATGATATTTCTGAAAATGAGCGTAATCAAATTCTGGATCACTGGAGTCAACTGGAATTTCCTCAAAGTATCGCGTTGCACAAGATCGTTAAGATCAGCGTGGTGATTACGCTGATCTTGCTGTTTTTTATCTATTGGAATTATCGCTTACACCGCTCAGAAGCGGCCTATCGTCTTAGTGAACAGCGGTTTAAAAACCTAGTCGAAACCTCCGATGGTATGGTTTGGGAGGTCGATTATCATACCAATGATATTATCTATATGAGTGAAAACGCGGTCAGAATTCTGGGCTACCCGATCGACAGTTGGCTGCAGCCCGGCTTTTGGCCGGAGCATATCCATCCCGATGATCGTAATAGGGCGGTTAATTATGCCACGCAAGAGGCGGCCGCGATGCGAGATTACCTGTTTGAATACCGTTTCTTAACGGTCAACGGTGATACGGTTTGGATTCGGGATATGGTTAGGGTTATCAGTGAAAAAGGCAAACCCCGTTGGCTGCGTGGGTTAATGCTGGATATTACTGATCAGAAAAAGGCCGAGTTGCTGATGCAGGAAAGTGAATCTCGGTTCCGTGAATTGATTGAAAGTCTGCCGGCGATTGCGGTGCAGGGCTACGATGAAGAACGTCGCGTGATCTATTGGAATGATGCCAGTGAAATGCTCTATGGCTATAGCCGTGAAGATGTTCAGGGGCGGCGTTTAGAAGAACTCATCATTCCCCCACATATGCGTGAGGGGGTGGTTGAATTACATCGAGCTTGGTTGGATGAAGGAGTACCGATTCCGGCCGCCGAGCTAGAGTTACAGCGTAAAGATGGCTCGATGGTGCCGGTGTTCTCCAGTCATGTGATGCTGACAGCGGCGGATAACAGCCAGAATATGTATTGTATCGATGTTAACCTGATCGAGCAGAAACAGGCCCGCGCGGAATTAACTCAGATGGCGCACTATGATCCTCTGACATTGCTGCCAAATCGCCGTACTTTTACGGATCGTTTGCAGCAGGTAATGAAAAGCTCCAAGCGAGAGGGTGAGCAGGTTGCGGTGATGATGATCGATCTCGATCGCTTCAAAGAGGTGAATGATACCCTCGGTCATGATTATGGTGACTTACTGCTTAAAGAAGCGGCGATACGTTTAACTAGCTGTATTCGAGAATCTGATACGGTTGCCCGTTTAGGCGGGGATGAGTTTCTGGTGATTCTCGGGCATATCGATGATGTGGTTGTGATTGAGCGGATCGCTAAAAAAATATTAAAACAGTTAAGCGATCCTTATGAGTTAAATGACAACCTCGCTTTTGTGTCAGCGAGTATTGGTATTACGCTGTACCCCGGGGATGCGAAATCGCTTGAGATGTTGATGAAAAATGCAGATCAGGCGATGTATGCCGCGAAAGCTGAGGGGCGTAATCGGTTTCATTATTTTACTCCCGAGATGGAAGAGGCCGCTCAGCAGCGTAGGCAGATGCTGAATGAACTGCGAGAGGCGATTACGCTGCAGCAGTTTGAAGTCTATTATCAACCGATTATTGACCTGAGTAGCGGCAAGGTTGTTAAGGCTGAAGCGTTATTGCGCTGGAATCACCCCAAAGGCCAGGTACCGCCGCTGGAATTTATTCCTTTAGCCGAAGAAACCGGCTTAATTGTTGATATTGGCAACTGGGTGTTTGCCGAAGTTGTGCGTCAGGTATCCGTTTGGAAAGCGAATTTCAATACCGATTTACAGGTGAGTATTAACACTTCCCCCGCTCAATATCTGGATGAAAGTTTCTGTAAACCGGATTGGTTCGGCAATATTATGGGTAACGGATTAGCGAATGGTTTGAACCCCGCAAACCTGTGCATCGAAATTACCGAGAGTTTGTTAATGGAGGCCGGCAGTAGTATCACCGATAAATTGCTCCAGTTTAGAGACCATGGCATAGAGGTGTCATTGGATGACTTTGGTACCGGTTATTCATCTCTGTCTTACCTGAAACAGTTTGATATCGATTACCTTAAAATTGATCAAAGCTTTGTGTCGAACTTGTCGCCGGCATCTCAGGATCTTGTGCTCTGTGAAGCGATCATTGTGATGGCACATAAATTGGGCATTCGAGTGATTGCTGAAGGGGTCGAAACTGAGCTCCAGAGACAGCTGTTAACGGCTATTGAGTGTGATTACTGTCAAGGGTATCTGTTTGACCGTCCATTGCCTGCTCAGGCGTTTTCAGATCAGTGGTTGACGATACCCAATGCCCCTAGGGAGGAAGATTGATTCACGGATATTCGTTAACGCCATCGACCTAAAGGTGGCAGGTCTGAGAGTCTTAAACTCATCGCTACTGAGTAGCGCTAGCAACTTAGTTCTTCAAAGTTTATCTCAATTTTCTTCAGATTTTTTAAAACTTGATCAATATCAAGTAAATGGCTGTGCCACGTTGTTATCATCGCGGTGTGACAAATTGTCGCACATGGATACTGAATTCTCGCGCATGGATACTGCTTGGAGCCTGATATGTTTTTCACAGCTAAATACTCACCTGCAACATTAGCCGTTCTTTTCTTAGCCTTGGTTGTCTCCTTTATGCTAAGCCCTTCAAGTCGTGCTACCGAGATGGCGCATCAGTCCGAGCATCAGCATTCAGGTATGAATATGAATGAGATAGTCGATGAAGTCGTTGTCGTCGGTGTCATTAAGCGCATTTTACCTGAATCAAACCAGTTGATTGTGCAGCACGAGCCTATCCCCGAGTGGACTATGTCAGCTATGCAGATGAAGTTTAATTTGGCTGATGGTTTATCTGCTACCGATTTCAAGCCGGGTCAGCAGATCCGTGCTCGCTTAAAGCAAGAGCATATGATGACGTTTACGATCACTCAGTGGTTGAAATAGTCGCCGTTAGTATCGGCTAGGTTTAGCGAAACCACCTGATACGACAAGTTGTTATAGATTCTGATTCACCTCGTTTGCAAGTGAGGATATAAAAGTGCGATTTATTGACCGATTGTTCCCCCAGTCTCTTTTTTCACGTGTTTGCCTTATCGTGGCGATCGTTTTTTCATCGGTGGTTGGCGCAATGGTACCGGTGACCGAATCTCAAGCGTTAGATTCCATTAAAGAGGTTTTTTCGCAAGCGACTTCCATTGGTGAAAAGTTGCCCGTGGCGGAAGGTAAAGCGTTGGCTTGGACTGTCTATAACGGCGAAGAGGTACTGGGTTACGCCTTTGAAACCAACGATGTGGTGAAAATTCCCGCCTATTCAGGTAAGCCGGTAAATACGCTGGTGATGATGGATGTCGATGGCAAGATTCGTGGCACTCGGGTGCTGGAACACCATGAGCCTATTTTGCTGGTGGGTATTCCAGAGCAGAAACTGTTTGATTTTGTGGCCGCTTATATCGGGTTGAATGTGAGCGATCAGGTACGTGTCGGGGCGGGTAATAATAGCGATGCTGTTAACGTTGACGTTATTTCCGGCGCGACAGTGACAGTGATGGTGGTGAACGAATCCATTATGCGTTCGGCGCGTCGGTTTGCTCAGATTATGGGGCTGGCGGGAATGTCAGAACAGGCGGCAACACCTCCGGCAACGATAAAGCCCGATCTGTTTGTACCAGCCGATTGGCAAACACTCACCGGTGACGGCTCTATCCGCCGCTTAATGTTAGTGGAAGCGGACATCGATAAAGCCTTTGAGGGCACTGCGGCGGCGACACAAGGAGAGCCAGATCAAGATCGTCAGCAGCGCATGTTTATCGATATGTTCTATGCCCCTCTGAATATTCCCACTATTGGTCGCAACCTGCTCGGTGATGAGCAGTATAACTGGCTGATGGGCGAACTAGAGGAGGGTGATCAAGCGCTGGCAGTGATGGGAGAAGGGCAGTACTCATTCAAAGGTAATGGTTATGTCCGTGGTGGCATTTTTGACCGGACTCAGTTGCAGCAGTCTGGCAAGGTTATCAGCTTCCATGATACGGATTATTACCGCTTAGACGATGTCTATATCGATGGTTTCCCAGGCTTTAGGGAGATGGCGATCTTTATTGTGCGTCACCAGTATGATTTTGATCTTGGAACACCTTGGCAGCTTGAGTTATTAGTGCGCCGTCAAGTCGGTGCGTTAGACAGTATTTTTACCAGTTTTCATGCGGATTATCTGACCCCTGAGAAATATCTCGATCGGCCAGCGCCTATTGTTGAACCCGAGCCTGAAGCGTTATGGGTATCTATTTGGAAAGAGCGCGCTTTTCAGATTGGCGTGTTATGCGTGGCGCTGGTGGTTCTGTTTATCGTGATCTTTATTCAGGATGTGTTGGTGCGTTATCCACGCTTGATGCACGGTATTCGTCGGGTTTACCTCGTATTTACGGTGTTCTTTATTGGTTGGTATACCCTCGGTCAACTATCGGTGGTGAACGTCTTTACCTTTGTTCATGCGCTCAAAGATGATTTCCGCTGGGATCTGTTTTTGCTGGATCCGATGCTGTTTATTCTCTGGGGATTCGTGGCGATGACCATGCTGCTGTGGGGACGGGGGATCTTTTGCGGTTGGCTCTGCCCGTTCGGTGCCCTGCAAGAGCTGATTAATGAAGTCGCTCGATTCTTTAAAATTCGACAGTTCGAGATTCCATTCGCAGTGCATGAGCGGCTGTGGGCGTTGAAATATGTGATTCTGCTGGGGTTATTTGCGGTGTCACTGGAGTCTCTCGCTGAAGCCGAACGCTATGCTGAGATCGAGCCATTTAAAACCACGTTCTTGCTTAAGTTTCAGCGTGATTGGGGTTATGTGTTCTATGCCATCTTCCTGTTAGTCATCAACCTATTTACCCGCAAAGTGTATTGCCGTTATGTCTGTCCTCTGGGGGCTGCGCTGGCGATTCCTGCTCGACTACGTCTATTTGACTGGCTGAAACGTCGTAAGGAGTGTGGTCAGCCCTGCAAGGTGTGCGCTAACGAGTGTGAGATTCAGGCAATTCATCCAGATGGCCATATTAATGCCAACGAATGCCACCAGTGTCTTGATTGCCAGGTGACCTATTATCGGGATGATAAATGTCCTCCTCTGGTGGTTAAAAAACGTAAAAAAGCGAAACAAGATGCTGCTTTAAGTGACATTCCTGTGGTGCAAATCCAGTGATGTCGATTAACGGCCAGCCGCGGGTTGGGCGTTTAAATTAAATCCAGTCCAGAAATGAATTCTGGCGTATATTGTGTGGAGATCAACACCATGATAGATCCAAAAGATAAGAATCTTCCGACTATCGATACTGAAGATCCGCAGGCTTCAGAGCATGTAAAGCTAAGTCGTCGTTTGTTCCTCGGGGGCTCCGCTGCTTTGATGGGGGCTGCTGGGGCTATGGGTGCAACCATGGGTGGTGCTTTGATGCCCTCTATGGCACATGCGTCATCCGATAATAACCATTCGGTTGGACCGGGTGAGCTGGATGAGTACTATGGTTTCTGGAGTGGCGGTCATTCCGGTGAAGTGCGTATTTTAGGTGTGCCTTCGATGCGCGAATTGATGCGTATCCCGGTGTTTAATATTGATTGTGCAACCGGTTGGGGTATGACCAACGAATCGAAAGCGATTCTAGGGGAAAATGCGCCATTAAACGGTGATGCTCACCACCCGCATATGTCGATGACCGACGGTCAATATGACGGTAAATATATCTTCATCAACGATAAAGCGAACACCCGTGTGGCGCGTATCCGCGGTGATATTATGAAGACCGATAAGATTACTACCGTGCCTAACTGCCAGGCTATTCATGGTTTGCGGGTACAAAAGGCACCTTACACTAAGTATGTTTTTGCCAATGCGGAGTTCCGGATTCCCCATCCTAACAATGGCTTGAATATGGATGATATCGAGGGTTACTACACCCTATTTAACGGTATCAATGCCGAAACAATGGAGGTCGATTGGCAGATTATTGTCGATGGTAACCTTGATAACACCGATGCCGATTACACGGGTAAGTATGCGTTCTCTACCTGTTATAACTCGGAAGGTGCGATTGATCTGCCGGGCTCTATGCGTAATGAACGTGATCATCTGGTTATCTTCAACATCGAACGTATCGAAGCGGCGGTTAAGGCCGGTAAATTTACCACTTTCCCTGGGTCTGATGTGCCGGTTGTAGACGGCCGTAAAGGTTCGGATGTCACCCGTTATGTGCCTGTGCCTAAAAACCCGCACGGTATTAATACCGCCCCCGGTGGTAAATACGCGATCGCTAACGGCAAGTTGTCACCGACCGTCACCGTGTTTGAGCTGGCTAAGTTTGATGATCTGTTTGCCGATAAAATTAAGCCGCGTGATACGGTTGTTGCTGAAGTCGAACTGGGGCTTGGGCCTCTGCATACGGCGTTTGATAACCGCGGGCATGGTTATACTACGTTGTTTATCGATAGTCAGATCTGTAAGTGGGATATCGATAAAGCGATCCGTTTTTATAACGGTGAAAAAGTAAACTACATCGTGCAAAAGATGGATGTGCATTATCAACCGGGTCATAACCATACGACTATGGGTGAAACCAGCGATGTGGATGGTAAATATCTGGTGTCACTACAGAAATTCTCGAAAGACCGCTTCCTTAAATGCGGGCCGTTGCATCCAGAAAACGATCAGTTGATCGATATATCGGGTGATGAGATGAAGCTGATCCATGATGGCCCTGCATACGCCGAGCCACACGACTGTATCATGGTGCATCGCTCTAAAGTGAAGACTCGCAAGCTGTATGATCGTAAAGATCCGATGTTTGCGGCCACCGTTGAGATGGCCAAAAAAGATGGCGTAACCTTGGAAACCGATAGCAAAGTGATTCGCGATGGGAATAAAGTGCGGGTGTATATGACGTCGGTTGCCCCTAGCTACGGCCTGAATGAATTCAGTGTGAAGCAGGGTGATGAGGTGACAGTAGTGGTCACTAACTTGGATCAGATCGAAGATGTGAGTCATGGTTTCTGTATGGTGAACCATGGGGTGCAGATGGAGATCAGTCCGCAGCAGACTTCATCCATTACCTTTATCGCCGACAAGCCGGGGGTACATTGGTACTACTGTAACTGGTTCTGCCACGCTCTGCATATGGAGATGCGCGGGCGGATGTTGGTGTCTCCAGCATAAGCTAAACTGGATGGGCTATAGGGTGAGATCATGACCTTATAGCCCCTATCTCTTTTCACTCAGCAAGTATCGCTGAGTGATACTGCGTTTTAAGACGCCTTGTCTTTGCCGTGTCTGCTAGTGTCGTTAGTTTGTCAAAGCGAGTGCTGGCTGAAGGTGATTACTTAGCTCTGCGTTGTTCTTAAGGAGTGGTGTATGGCTTTTCGTTCTGCCTGGATATGGGGGCTTGTGGGCCTCTTTTTGGGGCTTTCAGCTCAGGCAGCGGTGATTAATGTAGCACCGTCTGAAAACCTACAACAGTATTTAAATCAGGCCCAGCCCGGTGATCAGCTCGTCTTAGCGGCGGGCACCTATCAGGGCAACTTTATTATTTCGCAACCAGTCGAACTTAGCAGTGATGGTGACGCTATCCTCGATGGTAACCATCAGGGTCATGTACTGAAAATCGATGCGGCCGGTAGCTATATTCATCATTTGAAAATTCAAAACTGGGGTGTCAATCTGACCACCCTAGATGCCGGTGTGTTTGTCTCCCGTGCGGCGAAAAATACCCGTATTGAACATAATTATTTACAAGGCGGTGGGTTTGGTATCTGGGTTGATGCAACTGCCGGTACCCAGATTGTTGCTAATAGAATCGAAGGTGATCAGGCTATACGTTCCTCAGATCGGGGTAACGGTATCCATCTCTATAATGTGACCGGTACGGTCGCCCGGGATAATGAGGTGTGGCACACCCGCGATGGTATCTATATCGATACCAGTAATAAGAATGAGCTGGTGGGTAATTACCTGCACGATCTGCGCTATGGCGTGCACTATATGTACTCTTATCATAATCTTATTGAGAATAATGTGACTCGCAACACCCGTACCGGCTATGCGTTGATGCAGTCTAAGTATCTGACGGTTATCGATAATCGCTCTGAAAATGATGCCAACTACGGCATTTTAATGAACTACATCACCAACTCTCTGCTTCAGGGGAATCAGGTGGTCGGGGTACAGAATGCCCACAATCCTCACATGCAGCAGCAAACCAATTTAACCGGCCTCGAAGGCAAGGCGCTGTTTATCTATAACTCGTTATTTAATGAGGTGCGCGATAATTTATTTGCCCAGAGTGATATCGGCATTCATCTGACCGCCGGTTCAGAACAAAATATTCTTAGCGGCAATGCCTTTGTGAGTAATAAAGAACAGGTCAAGTATGTGGCAACCACCACGCAAGATTGGTCTGATGTAGGGGTAGGGAATTTCTGGAGTGATTATTTGGGTTGGGATATGGACAGCGATGGTATTGGTGATGTGGTGTATGAGCCGAATGACAGTGTTGATCAGCTGTTATGGAAGTTCCCCTCGGCCAAGTTGCTGCTTAATAGCCCTGCCGTGGAAACTTTGCGTTGGGTGCAGCGTCAGTTTCCGGTGCTGAAATCTCCTGGGGTGTTGGATAGCCACCCGTTAATGACGATTCCGGCCTCACTTGCCGCTCCTACAGCGGTTAGTTCAAGTGTGACACCGGTATTAAACCGCGAACAGTGGGTCGAGAATTGATATGAGAAGTGCAAATAACATTGTTGAACTGCAGCAGGTTGAGAAGCAATATCAGGGCGTAAGTGCGTTGAGTCAGCTTAATTTAACATTACGTCAGGGTGAAGTTCTGGGGCTGTTTGGTCATAACGGAGCGGGTAAGACCACCACTATCAAATTGATTTTAGGCTTGATTGAAGCGAGCTCCGGTCAAGTGAGAGTGTTTGGTGAAGATCCGACCCAATCAGAAGCCCGTAATCTGCGCCGTAAATTGGGTTTTCTACAGGAGAATGTGAGCTTTTACGATCAGCTAACAGGGCTTGAGGTGTTGCAATATTTTGCTCGGCTCAAAGGTGTCGCAAAGCAAAACTGTCAGGGCTTATTGGCGCAGGTAGGGCTTGAACAGGCGGGTAAACGTCGAGTAAAAACCTACTCTAAAGGGATGCGACAGCGCTTGGGGTTGGCACAGGCATTGTTGGGTGAGCCTAAACTGTTACTGCTGGATGAACCCACCGTGGGCTTAGACCCGATCGCTACCCAAGATTTTTATCGCCGGATAGAGCAGCTGAAACAGCAGGGTTGTACCGTTATTTTGTGCTCCCATGTATTGCCTGGGGTCGAAAAATATATCGATCGGGCGCTGATTCTAGGGCAGGGTAAACTGCTGGCTGAAGGTAGTATCAACGATCTGCGGCAACAGGCAAATTTGCCCGCCATCTTTCATGTGCAGGGTGAGGGGCTAACACTTCCTGAGCATCTAACGGCTAGCGCAAAACAGGATGGTGATGGCACCAGGCTGGAGGTTCCGCTGCCCGAGAAAATGGCCACGATGCAACAATTGATCGGGTTGCCTGGATTGCAAAACCTCGATGTGCAGCTGCCTTCGCTGGAAAATCTGTATACCCATTTTATTACCTCCCATACCCAAACGGGTGCGATATCGACCCAGGAGTTTGTCCAATGAGAGCTATTCTGACGGTTGCGAATAAAGAGTTTCGCGATGGTTTACGTAATCGCTGGGTGTTATCGATCTGTATTATTTTTGCCGTATTGGCGATCGGATTGGCTTATTTTGGCGCCGCTGCAGCGGGTAAAGTCGGCTTTACCTCCCTGTCTTCTACCATTGTCAGTTTGGCGAGTTTAGCGGTATTTATCATTCCGCTGATTGCGTTGATGCTGGCCTATGATGGGGTGGTCGGTGAAGATGAAAATGGCACGCTACTGCTGTTAATGACCTATCCCTTATCCCGTTGGCAGTTGCTGCTCGGTAAAATGATGGGGCAGGGTGCCGTGATGGCCTTTTCAACACTGGTGGGGTTTGGCTCATCGGCGATTATGATGGGGGCTTTCTCCGGTACGACCCGTTGGGATGAGTTGATTGGTCCCTATGCGGTGTTCATCTTCTCAGCGATGCTGCTAGGGTGGATTTTTATCGCCATTGCTTATGTCATTAGTGTATCGGTTTCGGAAAAGTCGAAGGCCGCCGGTATCGCGCTAATCACCTGGTTTGTGTTTGTGCTCGTCTTTGATCTTGGTCTGTTAGGGGTGCTGGTCACGACTCAAGGCAATGTGGATGAGACGCTGTTCCCCTATCTCTTGTTATTAAATCCAACGGATATTTTCCGCCTAGTGAATATTACCTATTTTGCCGATCAGAACCTAACCGGCTTGATGGCTATCGCCCAGCAGTCGCAATTCTCAATTGGGGCGTTATTGGCTGGCCTGTTGGTATGGCTGGCATTACCGGTGGGGTTAGCGATGGCGATCTTTAATAAGCGAGGCTTATAATGAAACATTGGTTAAAACTGTTGCTGATTATGCCGTTGGCCTTCCTGAGCGGTTGTGGCGACGATGAAAAAGAGCGGATGGTACATCAGGTTATCGCTATTGAAAGCGGTGCTGAGTGCCATCTGTGTGGCATGATTATTACTAATTTTCCCGGCCCGAAGGGGCAGCTTTATGCTAAAGGACATCATGGTAATATGCGTTTCTGTTCCACTCGAGATATGTTTGCTTTTATTGTCGATCCTGAAAATCAACACAATATTCAGGAGGTCTTTGTGCACGATATGGCGGTGACACCTTGGGATCATCCCGAGGATGAAGCCTATATCGATGCCAGAAAGGCTTTTTATGTGGTCGGTCACGGTAAGCGTGGTGCGATGGGGCCAACGTTGGCGAGCTTCTCAACTCAGGCGGATGCGGATGCTTTTGCCGCCTCACAAGGGGGGAAGGTCTATCGTTTTGACGAGATTACCTTGGATCTACTGGTGAGTATGAATAGCATGAGCACCGATGCTTCACTGCCGGGGATGTCGGGCAACGCGCACTGAGCGAATTACTCACTAAAAGCCAGTCAATAAGATTGTCGGTTAAACAAAAAAAGCCAGCTCGATTAAGGGCTGGCTTTTTCGTAAGTGGGTTGCCGCCTGTCGTATACCAACAAGTGCGGCTCAATTGAGCTGGATCAGCCGGCAATACCCTGTTTCTTCAGATACTCTTCATAACCACCATGGAAGTCGGTCAGGCCGTCTTCTTTCATATCGATAATACGGGTGGCCAGGGAAGAGACGAACTCACGGTCATGGCTGACAAAAATCAGCGTGCCATCGAAGTTCTCCAACGCAAGGTTCAACGCTTCAATCGATTCCATATCCATGTGGTTGGTCGGCTCATCCATCAGCAGAATATTGGGCTGTTGCAGGATCAGTTTACCCAGCAGCATACGGCCTTTTTCACCACCGGAAAGTACCTTGACGGATTTTTTAATCTCATTTTGAGAGAACAGCATCCGGCCCAAAGAAGCACGAATAACCTGTTCGTCTGAGCCGGATTTAGTCCACTGGGACATCCAGTCAAACAGGTTGCTCTCTTCGGCAAAGTCGTGGGCATGGTCCTGAGCATAGTAACCAATGTTACTGTTTTCAGACCATTTGACTTCCCCAGCGTCCAGCTCAAGCTCACCCTGTAGGCTCTTCAATAGGGTGGTTTTACCGATACCGTTAGGGCCGATAATTGCGATGCGTTCACCCACTTCGACCATCATGCTGAGATCTTTGATTAATGGCTCGCCGCCATAACCCTTGGTGAGCCCTTCGACTTCAAGGGCTAAACGGTGCAGCTTTTTCTCTTGATCAAAGCGGATATAGGGGCTTTGACGACTGGACGGTTTAATATCGTTCAGTTCGATTTTTTCAATCTGACGCGCCCGCGACGTGGCCTGTTTGGCTTTAGAGGCATTGGCGGAAAAGCGGCTAACGAAACTACGCAGTTCGGCAATTTGGGCTTTTTTCTTGGCATTATCCGATTGCAGACGCTCCTGCAGGGCGGTAGAGGCGATCATATAATCGTCATAGTTACCGGGATAAAGTCGTAGCTCACCGTAATCCAAGTCAGCCATATGGGTGCAGACTGAGTTTAGAAAGTGACGGTCGTGGGAGATGATAACCATGGTGCTGTTACGGTCGTTTAATACGCCTTCCAACCAACGGATGGTGTTGATATCCAAGTTGTTGGTAGGTTCGTCGAGCAGCAGAATATCGGGATCGGCAAACAGGGCCTGAGCCAGCAATACTCGTAGTTTCCAGCCGGGCGCCACTTCGCTCATCGGGCCGAAATGCTGTGCGGTAGGGATATCCAGACCGAGCAGCAGTTCGCCGGCGCGGGATTCGGCGGTATAACCATCGAGCTCGGCAAATTCAACTTCCAGTTCGGCAACTTGAATACCTTCCTCTTCGGTCATCTCAGGCAGGCTATAGATGCGATCCCGTTCCTGCTTAATCTCCCACAGTTCGGTATGGCCCATGATGACAGTGTCGATCACGCTAAACTCTTCAAACGCGAACTGATCCTGCCGCAGTTTACCGATCCGTTCGTTCGGATCTTTGCTGATGTTACCCGCGGAGGGTTCTAGATCACCCCCGAGGATTTTCATCAGGGTGGATTTGCCGCAACCGTTCGCTCCGATCAGGCCGTAGCGGTTACCCTCACCAAACTTAACAGAGATATTTTCGAACAGTGGCTTGGCACCAAACTGCATAGTGATATTAGCGGTTGTTAGCAAAACAGGAACCCATCAGTTTAAACGTTGAGATAGAAATTTAGCGGCGCATTATCCCATAAATCACCCTTAAAGTGTGTGAATAGAGTGTTTCTTTTTTACCCTTTAATGGCGATACTGCAGCGGTTGAGTCATAGGTGGATATATGGATAAACAACAGCTAATAGTGCAAATTATCGATAAGCTTCAGGCAGATCTTGCCGTGATGGTGGCGGCCGCTAACGATGCCCATGATGCGGCCACCCATGAAGAGAGCGTGGCGGAGAATCAATATGACACCCTTGGTCTTGAAGCGTCCTATTTAGCCCACGGGCAGTCTATGCGAGTGCAGGCACTCGAACATGATATCGCCGCCTATGGGCAGATGCCGGTTAGCGCGTTCAACGAGGATAGCCCCGCGGGGTTAGCGGCACTCATTACCCTAGAAGACAGTCGTGGCGTAGAAAAACAGCTATTTATTGGGGTCGCCGGTGGGGGAATGAAAATTGACTTCGACGCGTCTAAGGTCACGGTCATAACGCCGGAAGCCCCCTTAGGAGCCGCACTAATAGGGCGCTATATCGGTGACCAGATAAGTTTGCCGCAGGGTGAATTTGAGATTACCAATCTACGCTGATGCCGTATAATCAGCGCCAATCGTTTTATGAGCTGTTTAATCGCTCAGTCACTTAAGGAATTACCATGAGTATTACCAAAGACAAAGTTGTTCAGTTTCATTACGCGCTGCACGATGCTGACAAAACGGTTGAAGAAACCACCCGGGGTGGCTCTCCTATGGCTTACCTGCACGGCCATAATAATATGATTAAAGGTCTCGAACAGGCGATGGAAGGCAAAGCGGTGGGCGATACTTTTTCCGTTACTCTCGCGGCAAAAGACGCTTATGGCGAACATCAGCCCGATTCGGAGCAACGTATCCCAGTTAAACATCTACAGGGCGCAAAAAAATGGCGGCCGGGTATGGTGGGCACCGTTCAAACTGAACAGGGGCAGCGCCAAGTGACCGTGGTTAAGGTCGGTAAATTTATGGTGACTGTGGATAACAACCACCCGCTGGCCGGCAAGGAGCTGACCTTCGATATCGATATTCTTGATATTCGCGATGCAACCGCCGAAGAGGTCGCCCATGGTCACGCACACGGTGCGGGAGGTCATCACCACTGAGGGATACCGATCAGTCGGTTGTTCTAATTTATCTTACCAATCTGCTCCATAGCGAAAAATAAATAGCTCATCGCCTCTGTCTGATTAATACTTAGTATCGAAGACAATTGAGGAAGGTGCTATGAAAACGGAACGTTTAGAGTTTACTGGCCATGATGGCTCGTTATTAGCGGCAAGATTGGATCTACCGGTGGGCAAACCGGCAGCCTATGCGCTGTTTGCCCACTGTTTTACCTGTTCGAAAGATCTGCAAGCTTCCCGCCGAATTGCTCAGCGTTTAGCCTCTTTAGGCATTGCGGTATTACGCTTTGATTTTACCGGTCTGGGGCATTCCGAAGGTGAATTTGCCAATACGGGATTTAGCTCCAATATGCAGGATCTGCTGTTAGCCGCGGATTTTCTGCGTGAGCATTACGCCGCTCCTCAGTTGTTGATTGGTCACTCGTTTGGCGGAGCAGCGGTGCTGGCGATTGCTAGCCAAGTGCCTGAGGCGAAGGCGGTGGTGACCATCGGTGCTCCGGCTGATCCAAAACATCTACTGCATAACTTTGATGAGCATATCGATACCATCTGCGCGGAAGGTGAAGCTAATGTTAGTCTTGGCGGGCGTCCATTCACCATTAAGCGCGAGTTTCTTGAAGATATCTCATCGGCGTCACTAGAAAAAGCCGTCAAAGGGTTACGTAAAGCATTATTGGTGATGCATGCACCGTTAGATGAAACGGTACCTGTGGATAATGCTGCGCAGATCTTTCAAATGGCTAAACACCCTAAGAGTTTTGTTACTCTGGATTCTGCCGATCATCTTCTTAGTCGACAGGAGGATGCTGACTATGCGGCGGAAGTGATATCGACTTGGGCGCAGCGTTATATCGATGTACAGCTATTACCGAAGTATATTAATGCGCCGGAAGGGGTTATTCGGGTGAGTGAGGCTGATCCGGATAGTTTTACTCAAGATATTAGTGCCGCAGGGTATCACCTGATCGCTGATGAAATGGTTAGCTACGGTGGCAGCAATCTGGGACCTAGCCCCTATCAGTTGGTGGCTGCTGGACTAGGCGCCTGTACCTCAATGACGATTAGAATGTATGCGCGACTGAAAAAGCTACCTTTGGAACATGTGCAGGTGGATGTGACCCATGACAAAGTACATGCTCAGGATTGTGTTACTTGCGAACAACGTAGCGGCAAGGTCGATCAGTTTGAGCGGCGCATCACCCTTACCGGCGAGTTAACCGAGGCGCAGCGGCAACGCCTAATGGAAATTGCCGACCGTTGTCCTGTGCACCGAACCTTGGAAGGCGAGATTAATATCGTCACTCGATTAATCGAGTAAATCTAATCTTGGCGGTTATTCAAAACCGCTAACTAAATCGACCGGATAGCTCAGCCTTGTGTTTGTGGCCATCCGGTTGGTTGTCGCATTGATGATGTTCAGGGCCATTACTTTATCGTGATGTTGTTACTCTTCCGCTATTTGATCTGTTTGACCGAGATGACTTCGAGTGACTTGAGGCTCATCCACTTAGATTTGTCGATGTAAGCGATCATAACCATTGATGTTTCATCAATATCTTCTTGAAAAAGACAATTTCCAGTTGCCGCATAATCGCTTTATCGAGAAATAACTCAATAAAAACAGATGGTTATCAATAATTATCTCATTCTTTGAATCGTTGTGGATATTGGCTGTATAGCCGGCATGAAATTGAAGTGATACTTTTGGGATAACAGCAAGATAACAAGAATAATGATTATTATGAGGTTGGCCCATGATCGAAATTGAACAGATACATCATGTAGCGTATCGCTGTAACGATGCCAAAGAAACGGTTGAGTTTTATAAGAATGTTCTGAATATGGAATTTTTGGTGGCGATTGCTGAAGATCGGGTGCCTTCAACTAAAGAGCCTGATCCCTATATGCATCTGTTTTTGGATGCCGGCAATGGCAATATTTTGGCTTTCTTTGAACTGCCGACTAAGCCGAAAATGGACAGAGATCAGAATACCCCTGCATGGGTGCAACACATCGCTTTTCGGGTGAAAGATGAAGCCGCGTTATTGGCCGCGAAAGCCGATATTGAAGCGAAGGGCATCGATGTTATCGGGCCGACAGAGCATGGCATTATCCGTTCAATCTACTTTTTTGATCCCAATGGTCATCGCCTCGAACTGACCCATACTAAGGGCAGTGAGGCGCAGATGGCTGAGTTGAAAAGAGTCGCGCCGTTGATGCTGGAAGAGTGGTCACGTACTAAAAAGGCACCTAAACATGCAGCCTGGTTGCATGAGGGCGAGTTTAACGGGCTGGATTAAAATAAGACGGACGGCGTTAAAGCGGAGAGTTTTCTCCGTTTTAACTTTTTTGGCTGTCTGTTGGCGGTTTACGTCGTTCTAGCCATTTAACATTGTAATGGCAATGGGGGCAGCGATCGTGAAGCACCGAATCAATCTCATTACGTAATTTATCCATATCCCGTTCTAGGTGTTTTTCCATGCTCCGGCTAAGGCTGCTATGCATAATATTGGCAGCATCTTCTTTACTAATACCGAGAGCCTCACGCATCTGATTCAGCGCTTTTTGCTCGATGGAATCAACGACCCCATCCTGAATGGCCATATGAACCATCTTTTCATAGGTTCTGCGCCGTTCTCTGATCGCCTCGTTAAAGCCCGATGCCAGTATACCGGCGGGGAGGGCGACGATACCTAAACTCATAATGCTAATGATAGATGCCATTATCTTGCCCATGACAGTGATGGGAATAACATCGCCGTATCCCAAAGTAGTCATGGTGACAATGGCCCACCACATCGCCGCCGGGATGCTACTGAAAACCTCGGGTTGAGCGCGGTGTTCAGCATAGTAGATCAGGCTAGAAGCGAGGATGATCAGCATCAAAATCATAAACAAGGCAGCCCCAATTGATCGGGCTTCGCGCCGTAACACCTGTAATAACAGCGACATGGAGGCTGAATAGCGAGTGAGTTTGAACACCCGCAGTAAACGTAATACTCGCATAAAACGTAAATCGACGAGCATCATCATGCTGAGAAAAAACGGTAGAATAACTAAGAGATCGATCAGTGCCAGTGGTGTCAGCATATAACGTAGCCGGCTCCATAGTGGGTGGCCATGCTTAATATCTTTGTTTTCGATGCTGCTCCAGACTCGGGCCATATATTCAATACTGAAAATAATAACGGAGAAAACCTCAAACTGATCAAACCAACGGTGTTCTTGGATATTGTTGGAGGGCATGGTTTCCAAAATGACACAGAGGACATTGAGCGATATCAAGACGATCAGAAAAATCTGAATGGCTTTTCCAAGGAGGTGTTGATTGCTACCGATCTCAAGGATTTCGTACGTCAGTTTACGTATAGAGCGCATGGCCAACCTGATTATTATTGTGCGAATAATCAATAGTATCGGCAAAAGGGGTTGATTATAAAGTCATTTCTGCGAGATGTGATGTCATGAAAAACAAACAGGAGAGGCTGCCTGTTGAATTATTCAGGCAGCACGGGGAGTGTCAACTTGGCGTTAAAAAGCCTTACACCATTGCTCAGTTTTAATGGGGTCGAGCTGTTTGCTAAGTAACGCTTGGGAAATAATGCTCTGTGCACCATCAACCGTCAAAGCGGTTTTTGGTATTTCAATGAGTTTATAACCGTGACTGTTATCTCGGTTGCAATATTCAATATAGAGAAACAGTGTATCCCGTGCTTGGCGTTTACCTTCAGCCATCCAGTAACGAACATTACACTGGTAGATATTGTGCCAGCAGTTTGCTGGGGTGTTCGGTTTTACAGAGCGGTGGTTTAAGTCTGCTTCCGGACTAGCCGCTTCTGTATAAATATGTGCTTCAAACATGGATCTGCTCCCATTTTCATGAGAGCTGACGTTGTGCGTGGGGGTTCCCTGATTTTGTCGGTAGTGACCACATCGTTTTGCGATAATCAGCAGCAAAACAACCACCTTACCCAAGCGGGCAGGTTGGCGAGGACGTCAGCCCTTCTCTTGATGTTGAAATAATGTATAAAAACGAACTTAACGACAAGTTTAAGGCAATGATTCGTTGGGTGCAAGCAAGCCAGTGAAAGATAGGGATATTAAGCGCGTGATCAGCGTTTGAGTGTTAGCGTATTACCTCGCTGAGTCAATTCGAGGTGCTGCAAAAAACTCATGCCCAGCAATACCGTATCACCTTGCATATGGGGGTTAATATGAGCCGATACCTGATTAAGTGAGAGACCGCCCAGTGCGACTGAATCGAGCGTGGTCTGATAGACTTTAATGGTGCCGTTAGCGGTGCTGGCGTATGAGGCTCTGCCCGGTTTCAGGTTGAGTTGATCTGCCAGTGTGCCGGGAATGCTGATATCCGTTGCGCCGGTATCGAGGAGGAAACGTACGTTCTGGCCATTTATTTTGCCGGGGGCTATATAGTGGCCCTGACGGTTACGTTGCAGCACGACCGGTGCGTTGTTTGTAGCGCTCATCAGCCCATGATTGGGATCATTTTGTTGCAGCCATTTATCCTGAAAGAATAGATAAAACAGCCCCAGTATGATGACCCAAGTTAGATGGGTAAAGAGGCGAGCGACGAAACGTCGGCTGCTATCTTGTTTCATAATGCTCCTATTCTTTTGGGTAGACGTTCGATGTTAATCTGATGAGCAGGGCGCGAGTAGTAGACTCCGCGTTACCGCTGTTTGTGATCTTATCATGGTGTTTTCATTTAACGAGGTCAGTGGTTGAAAAGTTATCTTAATCTCAGAGGGTTGAAGTGGGAAATTTTTTTAGTGCGATGAACGTAAGGAATTGATGGGCTTGGCAGCGATCAGACACCGCCGTCGCGAGTTTCTATGGGCCTATTAATGGTTGTTTTCTAACCATCTTTAAGCGTTGGTACTATTAGTTTTAGGTCGCGGCGACAATCGGGTTTGCATCTATCGAACAGGCTGTTATACTGCCCGCCTGTCTCGTTCGAGACGACCTTAATGGTCACGTTATGGTGGCTCCATTGGTCCTCCCGCAACGATAAACCGTGAACCTGGTCAGGCCTGGAAGGGAGCAGCCACAGCGGTGGATTCGTGTGCCGGGATGTGGCTGGTGGGGCTACCACCCAATACCGCATCTTATTGTTTTATCTATATCATCATTCTATCTAGTTTGAAGATAAGGCCGTTTCTGCGTTATATCGCGATTTTTTAAGTATCTTTCCTGCAACCGTTTTAAGTTTGTCTGTCTCGATATCTGTGGATGCCTCGAACGCCTGCATTTAAAGGGTCGCTCGCCAACGTTCACTCTACGGTTGAAAGACGATGCGGGCATAGGTTCCTTTGGTTGGCGTATGTTCCAGCGTGAATCTCCATCCCAGTTGTTCACAGATGAGCGTGACAATATAGAGGCCTAGACCATGGCTTTCTTTTGCATCGGTCACTAATGTACTGTCCAGCTTGTTGATGGCTAACCTTTCGGCCTCATCCCACACCTCGATGAATTGATCAGAGATGACGACAATGACTTTCCCCTCATTGTGGTTAAGCCCGTTATTGATGAGGTTGCTCAGCAGAATTCTTACAATGTTACTATCCGCTTCGATTAAGCTATCTCCCTCCAATGGCTGAATGTCTATCCGCTCTTTTGAGCTGGGGGTGGCATCAATAATGTTCGCGGTCACATCATTCGCAAGTGCTAGCAGCGAGAAGGGTTCATTCGCTGAGGAGTCTTTTGTCTGCCGTACGATGGTTAAGAGTGCTTTGATATTGTCAGACATGATGGCCGCTGAATTGATGATTCTCTTTAGCGTCTTTTGGTCGTCAGCCTGTAACTGCTGTCTATGTTCAATGACCTCAGCAGCCCCAAGAATAACCGCGACGGGGGTTCTCAGTTCGTGACTGGCCATTGTGATGAGCGAGCGTTCTCGTTTGATCAGGGCATCGATCTTACTCAGAAAGGCATTGAAACAGGCGGAGATTCGGTTTAATTCTGCATCTTTATAGGTAACGGGTAGGTATGTGAGGTGACTGTCGATAGCCTGAATATCTTGTGTCAGCTGTGTAACGGGACTTGAAACCATACGGCTTATGATTATCGATAGGCCATACCCCAATAGAATGGCTATCACCAGTAGGCTCAACAGGACAGATATCATCAGGGCTTCATATTGACCAAAGAGCGACTGGTCTTTTGCAAGAAAGAAAGTACCCCCAGGGACCTTATCGATAATGACCATATACTCTTTGTCTAAAAATTCGACTTCACCTTCATAAGGGATGGGGAGGTTGCGAAAAATGATAGGGAGGTTTTCTATTTCAGACGTATGGGTTGGCAGGTAGGTTAGGGTTAACATCGCTGATTTTACCTGTACCACCTGATCCGTATCGTGACGACTCAGTAGATGCTCTATTTCCGACTGCTTGTCCATTCTCATCATGGTGTCTTCCATAAATTCCAGAAAGAGCCAGGCGGTGAAGAGTACCACTAAGACGCTGAGCGTATAGGTCCAGAAAAACAGTTTTTTAATGCGGCTGGAAATTGAACGTTCCATATAGCTACCTATGCGCTAGGCGGGAGCAAGGCAATACCCGCGTCCGTGAAGTGTTTGGATTATGTCTTGACCATAAGCGTTTTTTAAGGTTTTTCGTAACACATAGACATGGGTTCGAATGACATTAATATCCCCATCTGGATGACCCCAGATATCCGTACTGAGGTGTTGATAATTAACATAGTCGGGATACTTTCTCATTAATGCTTCAAAGATGGTTGCGGCATAACCTATTAATCTCAGCTCGCTTTGATCCGGCAGTTTGACGGTTAAAGTGCCTGGATAATAGCGAATATTTTTAGCCGTTAAACAGTCATGATTAGCTTGCTGACGACGACATAACGCTTGTATGCGCAGTTCAAGCTCTTTCATATGAAAGGGTTTGATTAAATAGTCATCGGCGCCGTTATCAAATGCTTCTGTCTTATCTTCAATCGAGTCTCTCGCCGTGAGCATTAATACGGGAACCGAAGAATTAAGATCTTCTCTTATTCGGCGACAAATGGTTAACCCGTTTACCCCCGGCAGCATAATATCCAGAATGATTACGTCATAGGTATGACTCGCCAATAAGTGGAGTGCTGTTAGACCATCGGCGGCGTAATCAAGCTCATATTTATCCTCGCCTAGATACTCAAACAGGTTTTCCGCCAGTCGTTTATTGTCCTCAACGATGAGCAGCTTACGTTTAGAGTTGATCGGCGGTGTCATAACGCTGTCCGTATGGGTAAATATTTGGGTAAGTTCATATAGGCCAGCGGTAATCTGCATTCAGGCGCTGAGATGTTCTTATAGCATATTAAGGCGCGGCTGTACGGTGGCGAAACAGCCAGTGATAGCCTGCTAGAGCCGTATACCAGCAGATTGCTAATGTCCAAAGGTCATGGGAGAGGAAGTGAGCGCCGCGAAACTGTTGCGACAGTCCGAACGCCATACCCAGTAATAAGCTAAAAGAAAGCGCCGCCATACGCCATTGTGGCTTATAAAGACGACAAAAAAAATAAAGTGCTACCCAAGCATAACCACCACTGGCATGTCCCGCAGGGAAACAGCGCACAGTACTAGAGCCAAAGAGAGTATTCATAATGGGGGCATAAAGCTGATCGCCCCCATAGCGCTGAAAATCCCATGGGCAAGCAATATGGGTAATGCCCTTCAAACCAGAAATGAGCAGAAGAGAGATTATCACCGCAGCCAATAGATAGCCTAAGCCTGCCCGATAGGGCCGCATTCTTTGACTTAGCCAAGTGCTGGCTAGCGCCCCTAGATTTAAAAGAATGAGGACGCCAACGAGTATTCGCCCCCCTTTATGTATAACCGTTTCTAATAGCCAGCTACTCTTGAAGTTCCAGCTGTCTCCCTCGAAGGCGTAAATAGCATCGGCTAATTGTAAATCAAAGCCACGACCATCTAGCAGGTAGGTCGCTATCAATAAGAGAGGCAGAGGAATGATCCAGTGATAATAGAGCGATCTGTTCATAGAATGATTAATATCCATGTCATGAGCATAACGATTAATGCAACAAAAACCGCAGCCGAGCCCATATCTTTTGCTCTACCGCTCAGTTCATGGAGTTCGACGCCGATACGGTCAACGACCGCTTCGATCGCTGAGTTCAGCAGTTCAACAAGGATCAGCAGTAGAACACTGCCGATCAATAAAATACGCTCAACTGAATCTTGACCAAGATAAAGCGCCAAGGGAATCAGTACCAGTGCACCGAGTGTTTCTTGTCGAATCGCGGCCTCATGCTGCCATGCCGCTTGAAAACCTTTGATTGAATAGCCTGTGGCTAACACTAACCGCTTGACGCCTTTGATACCTTTAAAGGCCGATGCGTCTGTGGTTAGCGGTTGTTGTTCAGTTTTTAACATGATGACTCTTCTATTCATGGGATGTGGCGGCAATGGTTGATGCTTGGTTAATGGATCGACAGCTGCTGAAAATATCCATTTCTGGACGGTAAGCGTCGGTCTGCACATCTAACAATCCTAGCATGGAGTCAAACAAGTTATCGTGGCTAAAGTGGCGCTTGCGTTTGTCGTCTAAGCAGTTTTTATCGATCGAAAAACGATTAGCGAAGCCGTCATCCATCCAGAAGAGAAATGGCACCTCGGTTTGTTCATGAGGTGCCAACATGTAGGGCACACCGTGCAGATATAAGTTGTTTTCGCCAAGTGATTCCCCGTGATCAGAGAGATACAGCATGCTTGAGTCATATTGATCACTTCTGGATTTTAGAAAGTTGATCACTTCTGACAGAAAATAATCGGTGTAGAGAATGGTGTTGTCATAGGCATTGATGATTTCCTGCTGGCTGCACTCTTGCAGTTGGTTCGTGTCACAGACAGGTGAGAATTTTCTAAACGCCTCAGGGGTACGCAAAAAATAGCTAGGGCCGTGGCTACCCTTTTGATGCAAGACAATGACCGCATTGTTATCTGATGCATTAAGCGTCTGCTCAAGCTTTTCGAGTAGAATCATGTCGTAACATTCACCGTCATGGCATAGATTCGGGTTATCGGCGTCCATTAAATTGATACTCTCAACACGGTTGCAAACACCTTTGCAGCCGGAATTATTATCTTCCCAGATAACGCTAAGCCCCGATCGTTGTAATACATCTAATAAGTTGTCGGAATTGATCGCTTGATCATGCTCATAGTCAGAGCGGTCCATGTTCGAAAACATACAGGGTAAAGAGACCGCTGTAGATGTTCCGCAAGAGGAAAAATCACTAAAGCTGATAATGTTTTGTTGGCTTAAATTGGGCGTCGTTTCACGGGGGTAATCGTAGAGTGAGAAATTGGCTCGACGAGCCGTTTCACCCACCACAAGAATGGTGACCACTTTTTTCTGAGCATTACCCTGCCAGCTTGATCCAAGATGTGCATCGGCACCAACGGTTTGAAATTCGCGTTTGTTTTTCGGCAGAAAGTGTTTCGCATAGGACTGCAAAGAGTAGACATAGTTGACAGGGACGATCAGGTCACGCACATACCGGTGGTTACGAAAAAGTGAGGCGTAGTCCTGATAGAAAGTCACTGCGATAAGACCAACGACAAGGGAAATGGCCACGAATGTCGTGATTTTCGTTAGCAGGAACCTCAACGGCGAGCCATAGTTGATCTGTACATGCCAAACCCATAGGGCAGGCAAGACGCCCGTCAGAGTAACGTAGACCAATAGACTGAGACTGAATAACTCGGTGCTTTCTTTAAGGTCGGTCTGCATCATATTCATGATCATGGTTTTATCGATCATGATGTTGTACGTCTGCATGAAGTAAGTCGCCACTGATGCGCTGATCAGCAGCGTAATAATCACCGGTTTCAACACCCAGGGAAGCGCTAATAACGTTAAAAATAAATTAAAAATAGCCATGAAGAAAAAGAACAATCCCACCATAAATAGCAGGTCTTTGAAGCTGTTAACGCCATGAATATCGTAGACAGTGGATAAGAAATTCGTATTGAACATCGCCATTAAATAGGTCGATACCAGTAGCGTCATTAGCCAACTGGAGCATTGGTTAGGCAGTTTCTTAAAGATTTTTTTAATGGCAAACGACATAGCTTGAAAACCCACATTCATGGTTGTCTTACCGCAAGGGTAAGGTTGGAAGTGGGATTATCGAAGAGCTACCGTCATGTCAGTATCAAGGAAACATCAAGGAAATATCAAACTGTGAAGGTGATGGGCAATTAGCGATAGTCGTTGGGTGTCGCTGTTAAATGCTTCGCTGGCTATTCAATAGGGTGTTTCACTAGATCATAGTTTTTTGTTAGGTGAATCTATTGTTATAACTCGTTTAGGAGTATGGTTTGAATGCTAATTTAGAGTATGCTAATTTAAATTTCTGTTCAGGTCTGCCTATGTCACTGACATTTTAGTCACTGACACTTTATGGGGGTTTGGCCGTTACTGTCCCCATCGTTGACTGAGGTCGATGAAATTATGGGCGGTTCGTTTATACTATTTAACATTACTCAATCGTATGGAGTAATGGCTTAAGTTTGTTTCAGGTCAGGATGACAGTATTAGGGGCTCTCGGGATTGGTTAGCTTTTTCGATGAAACGACAGATTAAAACCACCGTGCATACGATGGCTACTGCCGAGCGCACAACGTGCCCCTCCTTGACGCTTAAATAGACTAACAATGGAAGTACAGTACAGACATTGCTGACCACAGATAGGTAAAGCGGCTTTGTCGTTATCAGTTGACGATGTTTGGATAATGGAGAATAACGTGAAGCGAGTCATAATCGGTGTGTGTTTAATACTGGCCGTTGCCGCAAGTTGGTTGCTGTGGCAGTACTTTCAAGCGCCTAGCTTACCAACGGATATCGCTTCGGGTAATGGGCGAATTGAAGCGGTGCAAATGGATGTCGCAACTAAAATTGCCGGCCGTGTAGAAACGGTGTCGGCGCAGGAGGGCGATCTTGTTCAGCCCGGTCAGACGGTTGCGATGATCGATACGGCGCAGTTACGCGCACAGTTATTGCGGGCCGATGCTGAGATTGCCAGTGCTGAAAGTCAGGTGGCCGCCGCCGAAGCGTCGATTGCGCAGGCTAAGGCTAAACTGGTTTTAGCGCAGCAAGAGTTGACTCGGGCGAGCGAACTACTCAAACGGGGCCATACCAGTAAGGAATCATACGATACGAATGTGAGTACCGTGGCGGTTGCAAAGGCCAATCTTAAGGCTGCTGAGGCGACTCTGGTATCGCGGCAACGTAATGTGGATGCTGCGCGGGCGGATGCTCAAGGTATTCAAACACAGATTGATGATGCAACACTGGTTGCTCCAAGTATTGGCCGGGTGTTATATCGTCTCGCGGAGCCGGGTGAAGTATTGGGTAGCGGCGGCAAGGTGCTAACACTGATTAATCTAGCCGATGTCTATATGGAAACTTTTTTACCGTCATCCCAAGCATATCGTGTTTCTATCGGTGCCGAGGCGCGGGTTAAACTGGATATTCTCGATGTGGCTATTCCCGCCAAGGTTAGCTTTGTTTCACCGGAATCACAATTTACCCCGAAAGAGGTCGAAACCGCGAGCGAGCGGGAAAAACTGATGTTCCGGGTTAAGGTGCGGGTGCCGGAAGCCTTGGTGCAGGCCTATATTGATCGTGTTAAAACTGGCGTGCGTGGGGTGGCATATATTCGTCTGGCACCGCTGCCGGGTGAACAGCCCTCGGAGTGGCCAGAATTTCTTCAGAAGCTGCCCACAATGGTCAATTCAGCTACCAGCAACAACTAACGGGTGCCAATGATGGCTCAACAAGATCGCCCGATCGCTCGGCTTCAAGGTGTTACGCACACTTATAAACAGGTTGCCGCTGTCGATGATATTACTCTGGATATTCCCGCTGGTTTGATGGTGGGTTTGCTAGGGCCCGATGGTGTTGGCAAATCGACCCTGATGGGACTTATTTCTGGCGCGCGCAAACTACAGCAAGGGCATCTTGAGGTGCTCGGTGGCGATATGGTGTTAACTGCGCACCGTGATCTTGTCGGCCCAGGGATTGCCTATATGCCCCAAGGGCTTGGTAAGAATCTTTATGCCGAACTCAGTGTTAAGGAAAACCTCGATTTCTTTGGCAAGCTTTTTGGCCAAGGGCCGGCTGAACGTAAGGCTCGTATCGCGAGGTTAACCCAAGCAACAGGGTTAGATCCGTTCCTGTCACGCCAAGCGGGCAACTTATCAGGGGGTATGAAACAGAAGCTGGGGCTTTGTTGTTCATTGATACATGACCCTGATCTGTTGATCTTGGATGAGCCAACCACCGGTGTTGATCCACTGTCTCGACGGCAGTTTTGGCAATTGATCGCCGCCATCCGTGAAGAGCGGCCTAGCATGAGTGTGTTGGTGTCCACCGCCTATATGGATGAAGCGGAAGGCTTTGACTGGCTGGTTGCGATGGATGCCGGGCGAGTTCTGGATACCGGTACACCGGCAGAACTTAAGGCGCGTACGGGGGCCGATGATTTAGAAACCGCCTTCGTGCGTATGCTGCCTGAGGATAAGCGCGGTGATATGATCGAACTGGTCATCCCTCCGCTGGAAAAAAGTGAAGCAACCCCTGCCATTGTTGCTAAAGGGTTAACTCGCCGCTTCGGTAACTTTACCGCGGTGGATAACGTCAGCTTTGAGATTCAGGCTGGCGAGATCTTTGGTTTTCTCGGTTCGAACGGCTGTGGTAAGACCACCACTATGAAGATGTTAACCGGCCTGTTACCGGTATCCGAGGGTGAGGCTTTTCTGTTCGGCAAACCGGTGAATGCCGGTGATTTAGAAACCCGTAAACGGGTCGGTTTTATGACCCAGGCTTTTTCCCTCTATGGTGAGCTGACGGTTGCGCAGAACTTAATCTTGCATGCACGGCTATTTCACCTGCCGTCGGAAAAAGCCAGCGAACGTATTGCCGCCCTCGTTAAACGCTTCAGCCTAGGTGAACATATGGACGCCTTGGCCTCGTCATTGCCCTTGGGGATGCGTCAGCGACTTTCATTGGCGGTAGCGGTGATTCATGAGCCGGAAATGCTGATTCTTGATGAGCCAACATCAGGCGTCGACCCTGTCGCCCGAGATAGCTTCTGGGAGCTACTGGTTGAGTTGTCACGAAAAGATAAGGTGACGATCTTTATCTCGACCCACTTTATGAATGAGGCGTTGCGCTGCGACCGTATCTCTCTGATGCACGCCGGTCAGGTGCTGGTCTATGATGAGCCACAGCATCTGGTGGAAGCCAAAGGCGCGGCCTCATTAGAAGACGCATTTATTAGCTACCTTGAAGATGCTATTGCGAAGAAGGGGAGCACAGTCGTTGAGCATGGTGATGAAGCCAAGACCCCGGTGCTAACGCAGGACGCTGGGCAGGATGCCGGCGTGATGGCATCTCGGCCCGCGAATGCGAAAATTCATGGCTTCAGTCTTAATCGACTGCTGGCGTACAGCTATCGTGAGATCATGGAGGTGATGCGTGACCCCGTGCGGATGGCGTTCGCATTTCTCGGTAGCTCGATGCTGCTGATCGTGATCGCCTACGGGATCTCTTTGGATGTTGAAAACCTCACCTATGCGGTGCTGGATAACGATCGTACCCCAGAGAGTCGCGAATATTTGAGTAACTTTGAAGGTTCGCGCTACTTTAGTGAACAACCTGCGTTGCAGAGTAAAGAGGAGCTTGAGCGGCGTTTGGTCTCCAATGATATTACCCTCGCGATTGAGATACCGTCGGGCTTTGGACGGCAATTGAAAAAGGGTGAGACCCCCAGTGTTTCCGCGTGGATCGACGGGGCCAATACCACCCGGGCCAGTACCATTGCTGGCTATGTCAGTGGGGCTCATGTTCACTACCTGACCCAGTTAGCAACCAATGTCGGTATCGATGCCAGTGCCGTGGCGAATGTCTCGCAGGAGTCTCGCTATCGTTACAACCCATCCTTTAAAACTATCTACTCAATCGGACCGAAAACACCGGCTATGTTGTTGTTATTGTTTCCCGCGATTCTGATGGCGGTGAGTCTGGCGCGGGAGAAAGAGATCGGTACCATCACCAATTTCTATGTGACCCCGACTAACCGATTTGAGTTTTTAATTGGTAAACAACTGCCTTATATCGCTATCGGCATGGTTAACTTTGTGATTCTTACGTTGCTGGTGGTCTTTCTGCTCGATGTGCCCCTGAAGGGAAGTTTGGCCGGTTTAACGCTAGGCGCGTTGCTGTATGCCTTTACCTCAACCAGTTTTGGTTTGTTGGTATCAACGATCACTAAATCTCAGGTTGCTGCCGTGTTTGCCACCGCGATTCTGTTAATCATGCCGTCCATTAACTTTTCCGGCTTAGTGCAGCCCACCTCGACCCTAGAGGGTGGCGGCTATCTTATCGGTGTCTTGTGGCCAGCGACTTATTATATGCACCTCAGTGTCGCTGCCTTTACCAAAGGCTTGAGTTTTACGGAGTTGATGGGGGATATTATGGTGCTGGCGCTGTTAGGCCCTATTTTGGTGGTGGTTGCGGCGGCATTTCTGAAAAAGCAGGAGGTCTGAGTGATGAAAACTTGGATCAACATCTTCTGGCTTGGCACTAAGGAGCTACGTAGCGTTTTCAGCGATGTGGTGATGGTAGTGCTGATTATCTATTCGTTCAGCTTGGCGATCTACTCCCAAGCGACCGCAACCAGTGAATCGGTCAATAACGCGTCGATTGCGATCGTCGATGAGGATCATTCGGCGCTCTCGCGAGCCATCGCGAATGCGCTCTATCCGCCCTATTTTAAAACGCCGGTATTGATCTCGCCTGCCGAGCTAGATGAGGGGATGGACTTAGACCGTTATATGTTTGTGCTGGAGATTCCGCCAAACTTTGAAGAGGATGTGCGCCGCGGTCGCCAGCCCAGCGTGCAGATCAATATTGATGCGACCGCAGTTACTCAGGCAAGCCTAGGTAATAGTTATATTCAAAATATTGTGGTCGATGAGGTTAATCACTTTATCAATCGTTCGGACGAAACCAGCGATTATGCTGTGACACTGGTTCAGCGCCGAGCTTTTAACCCAAACGGCACGGGGATGTGGTTTGGGGCGATCAATGCGCTGATCAATCAGATCTCGATGATTACCATTATCCTCACCGGAGCTGCGCTGCTGCGGGAGCGGGAGCACGGTACGATTGAACACCTGTTGGTTATGCCTTTGAGCTCCTTTCAGATTGTGATGTCAAAAGTATGGGCTAATGGGTTGATTATTCTGGTCGCCTTTGCCTTGGCGATGTGGTTTGTGGTGGAAGTTATTCTTGATGTGCCGATCAGTGGCTCACGTTTATTGTTGTTGGTGGGGACGACTCTGTATCTGTTTGCGGCGGCGGCCATTGGGATCTTTTTGGGCACTATCGCCCGCACGATGGCGCAGTTTGCGCTGTTGATGATCATGGCGATTGTGCCCATCATCATGCTTTCCGGTGGCTTAACGCCTATCGAGAGTCAGCCCGAGGTTATTCAACCGTTAACCTGGTTTCTGCCATCGCGGCACTATATGTCATTCGCTCAAGCGGTGGTTTTCCGGGGGGCCGATCTCAGTATCGTCTGGCCTGAATTGTTGAATATTCTGGGGCTAGGATTGGTGTTTTTCAGTGCCAGCCTTGGACTGTTCCGTCGATCGATTGCCGTCAGCCACTAAGCCGTTTGAGCTACTTTTTAAGCGTCCATTGATTATCGATAAACATGACCGGTGTGACCTTGTATTGCTTTAATAGGTACTAGAGTCTTGATTTATTCTGTTTGTATTGGCGTATCAATAATTTATGCTGCTATGCACAAAAAAATAGTAAAGTAAGCAGTAAAAGTTCTATTAAAGCTAATCTATCTCAATACTGCACTGCAACATTTGAGCTATACTGAAAACATTAAAGAGAATAATTCATAACATTATTGTGAGAGGGATTTAGGATGGAATCGCAACCCTTAGAACATGCAGATAATAATCAAACTGATTCAGTTGATGTGCATGAAACAAAAGCACTACCGTCCCCAGTTAAACCACAGGCAAAAGCGGCTGCCCCATCTCAAGGGGTACAAACGCTCAAGTTGCCAGCAAGCGTGGCTGAGTACTTAACCCATCTGTTTGAACGGGATACATCAACGCCTGTTTCACTACATGAAACGGTGGATAGGACGGTTAATGCGACCATGGCCCATTTTACCGGAGGTTTATCGCCGGGTGGCTTGGCTGGAGCTTACGCGGATTGGGCATTACACCTTACATCGGCCCCCGGTAAACAGGCTCAACTGCTTGAGAAAGCGATTAAAAAAGCGCTAAACCTTGCTAATTATGCGAGTTTTTGTGCCACGGGTTTGGCAAAAGATGCCTCTATGCCTTGTGTTGAGCCTTTACCACAGGATAAGCGGTTTCGTGGCGAAGCTTGGCAGCGCTGGCCGTATAATGTTTTTTATCAGTCCTTTCTGCTTAATCAGCAATGGTGGCACCATGCAACAACCGGCGTACGGGGTGTGACTCAACAGCATGAAAATGTGGTTGAATTCGCGACACGCCAGATGTTGGATGTGTTGTCGCCATCGAACTACCTGCTGACTAATCCGGAGCTGCTTGAGCAAACCGAAAGAGAGGGGGGGTTGAACTTACAGCGCGGCATGGAAAACTTTATTGATGATTTTCAGCGAACGCTTAATGGTCAAAAACCCGTAGGTACTGAAGCGTTTCAGGTAGGTAAGAACCTGGCGGTTACCCCAGGTAAGGTGGTTTATCGTAACCATCTGATTGAGTTGATTCAGTATGATCCAGTCACTGAGTTCGTTCATCCAGAACCTATCCTTATCGTACCTGCTTGGATCATGAAGTATTACATTCTTGATCTGTCACCTGAAAACTCACTGGTTAAATACCTCACCGAGCAGGGCTTTACTGTTTTCATGGTGTCATGGAAGAACCCTGACGTTGATGATCGTGACTTGGGTATGGATGACTATCGTACTCTCGGCATTATGGATGCACTGGATGCCATCGGAAAAATTACGGATCAGCGGATACATGGCGTTGGTTATTGTTTGGGTGGTACGTTGCTGTCTATTGCGGCGGCGGCGATGGCCCGTGATGGCGATGAACGCTTAAAAACCTTGTCATTGTTTGCCGCACAAACCGATTTCACCGAAGCCGGTGAGTTGATGCTGTTTATCAATGAGAGTCAGGTCACTTTCCTTGAAGATATGATGTGGGAAAAAGGTTACCTCGATACTAAACAGATGTCGGGTGCTTTTCAGTTATTACGTTCCAACGATTTGATCTGGTCTCGTATGGTACATGACTACCTGATGGGCGAACGGGCTAGCATGAATGATCTGATGGCTTGGAATAGTGATGCGACCCGTATGCCTTACAAAATGCATTCACAGTACCTGCGTCAGCTGTTTCTTAACAATATGTTGGCTGAAGGGCGGTATACCGTCGATGGTCGGGCGATTGTTGTATCAGATATTCGCGCACCTGTTTTCATGGTGGGAACAGAGCGGGATCATGTCGCGCCTTGGCGGTCGGTTTATAAGCTCAACCTACTGGCGGATACTGAAGTTACCTTCCTGTTGACCAGTGGTGGCCACAATGCAGGGATTGTCTCTGAGATTGGACACCCTCGTCGCCGCTATCGTATCGGGACTAAAAAACATGATGACCGTTATCAGGATCCTGATACTTGGTTTGCTGAACATGACACCCAAGAGGGTTCATGGTGGCCTGAATTTGTTGGCTGGTTAAAAAGTCGCTCAGGTGAGCAAACCGCTGTGCCAGCGGATGCTGAAAAAAGTGGGCTGAAGCCTATCTGTGACGCGCCTGGAACCTATGTTTTGCAGGATTAAGGGGAACAAAAGATGCTTAATGATGCGAATACAGTCCCTGATGCCGAACAAGGTAATGGGCTTTCTTCTGAGGAGGCTGCGCGTCGGCTGTCTGAGCAGGGGGCTAATGAAATTATTGAACAGCGAGAGAGTCCTCTTAAGAAGATTCTCTCCTATTTCTGGGGGCCGATCCCTTGGATGATTGAAGCCGCGGCGATTCTTTCGGCGTTGGCTCAAGATTGGCCTGATTTCTTTATTATTCTGACCATGCTGGCGGTCAATGCAGGGGTAGCCTTTTGGCAAGAGCGTAAGGCCGATAATGCGGTTGAGTTGCTAAAGAAAAAACTTGCGACTCGCGCGCGGGTATTGCGCGATGGTGCGTGGCAAGACCTGCCAGCCCGTGAGCTGGTTCAAGGGGATGTGATTCACCTGAAACTCGGTGATGTGGTGCCGGCTGATGTTGAGCTTTTGAGGGGGGCAGGCCTTTCAATTGATCAGTCGGCGTTGACCGGTGAGTCACTTCCCGTTGAGAAGAGCGCCGCTGATCCAGCCTATTCAGGCTCAATCGTACGGGTTGGCGAGATGACGGCCGTTGTGACTGCAACGGGTATGCGAACCTATTTTGGTAAAACCGCAGCCTTGGTTGAGCGGGCTGGTGCGCCATCGCATTTTCAGCAGGCGGTATTGAAAATTGGTAACGCCCTGATTGTGGCCACCCTAGTGCTGGTGGCAGTCATTTTGGTTTACGGTTGGTTCCGTGGTGACCCACTGCTCGAAACGGTGCAGTTTGCCTTGATTCTAACCATCGCGGCGATCCCTGTGGCGTTGCCTGCGGTATTGTCGGTAACACTGGCGGTTGGGGCTATGACGCTGAGTCGTCTAGGTTCGATTGTGTCGCACCTTGCCGCTATTGAAGAGCTGGCAGGGATTGATGTGCTCTGCTCGGATAAAACCGGCACCTTGACCCAAAACCGGTTGGTGGTGGGGACGCCGGCGCTTATTGAAGCAAAGGATACTGAGCAGGTGTTACTGGCGGCTGCCCTGGCTTGCGAGCCGGAAAGCAATGACCCGATCGATACCTCGATTTTGGCTGCTCTTAAGGGGGTCGATAACTTAGCACGGGCACAGATTGATAAGTTCACTCCTTTCGATCCGGTAAGCAAAATCGCCGAAGTGGAGGTGACGCTAGATGGTCAAGCTCGGTATATCGCTAAGGGTGCTCCACAGTCAATTTTAGCTTGGGCTAACGCGTCATCGGAGACTCAGGCGGCCGTTGAGGTGCAGATTGATACCTTAGCCGCTGGCGGTTATCGTGCATTGGCGGTGGCTGAGCGTATTGGTGATCAGCCTGCTGAAGTGTTGGGCTTGCTGCCATTGTATGACCCACCGCGTGAAGATAGTGCGGAGACGGTTTCTGCGCTAAGGAATTTGGGTGTGTCTGTTAAGATGGTGACCGGTGACCATATCGCTATCGCTCGGCAGATTGCTGGGGAGTTGGGGATTGGATCTAACTTTATCACCGCCGATAAAGCGTTCGCCAAAGAACACAAAATGACTGCCAGTGAGATTCTTGAGCGGGATGGCTACGCGCAGGTTTTTCCTGAACATAAGTTCGAGATCGTCCAAACGCTGCAATCCAGTGATCATCTAGTGGGTATGACTGGAGATGGTGTGAACGATGCCCCCGCATTACGTCAGGCGGATGTCGGGATTGCGGTTAGTGGTGCCACCGATGCCGCACGGGCGGCAGCGGATCTGGTGTTAACTGAGCCGGGACTGGGGGTTATTCGCAATGCGGTAGAAGAGGCACGCCGTATCTTTGAGCGCATGACGGCTTATGCCATCTTCCGTATCAGTGAAACTGTGCGCGTGCTGTTGTTTATGACGCTATCCATTCTGGTATTTGATTTCTATCCGGTCACGGCGGCAATGATTGTGTTGTTGGCGTTGCTGAATGATTTTCCCATCATGATGATCGCTTATGATAATGCTAGACCTGCACCACGACCGGTACGCTGGGATATGCGTCGGGTTCTTATTTTGGCGAGTGTGTTGGGTACACTGGGTGTTATCTCTAGTTTCGGGATGTTCTGGATAGCAGAATCAATCTGGGAATTACCCCGTCCGACTATTCAAACGTTGATCTTCCTGAAGCTACTGGTTGCTGGGCATCTGACTATCTACCTGACCCGTAATGATGGCCATTTCTGGGATCGTCCGTTCCCTAGTTTGAAACTGTTTATTACGACGGAAGCAACCCAGGTTGTCGGCACCTTAGCCGCCGTCTATGGTTGGTTTGTTGAGCCGATTGGCTGGTCACTCGCCCTGATTGTTTGGGGTTACGCGTTGTTCTGGTTCTTAATTAACAATATGGCTAAACGACTGGTTCTGCATTACCTTGCAAAGCAGGCGCGAGTCGACGTTAAATAAACGGATTAATAGTAGCGTTATTATTAGCGCTATATTGAAACGTTAACTCTGTGTTTTATGACGCCGCGAGTGGATATTCTTCTACTTCGCGGCGTTGTGCTATCTGATCCATCGATGGCTATTCCCGCGTTGGGTTTTAAGCGTAACAGCGTGGCTGTACAAAGTATTATCCAGGTTGTATTTGACGGTTATTATCAGGGCTGCTTTTCGACTGGTTTAGAATGGGTGCAGAGTTTGTGAGCGGTGATGGATATCAGAGAGGGATAGATGGGAATGCGTATTTAGGACGGATTTGATCAATAAAACCCAATCTGGCGATCTGTTGTTAATACCAACAGTCGCCAGTTGGATTGAAGGCGGGATAGGTTATCGTCGCAAGATAAAGTTGGGCTCAATCAGCTCAGCTTCTCCTGTCAGAATAGTCGCATAGGAGATTTTTGCGGTGGTCCGTAACACTTTCACGGTCGCAATCTGTTCTTCTAACTGGCCCAGTGATTCCTTGGTATAGGGATCAAACATCTCATCGCCAAGCAGGAAAACATTCAGTACATCCTCTTTCTTTAAGGTTTTGCCTCCCTGATTGATGACCACGGTTTTACCTTTGACGGCCACGACCCGCATGGGGTAAATATTCGCCAAGGCTTGTTGTGCCAGTTGTTCTGCCAGTTCTGCGGTGATACCCGCTTGAGATGAACCATATTTTTTCAACATAGCGCGGATGTCGCGGTCGCTGAACTTCAGGTTGATTGAATCAGACCATTTTACTTGGCGGGTCGAGGCCAGAATAATTTTGTAGTCCAACTGCGCGCTGCCGCTATAGCTGACGATGGTTTCACCGGTTAGCTGCAAGGTTTTCGCATGTCGAGTACTGCGTATATTGCGAATATTTCCCACAACGATGTAATCAGCTCCTAGAACGTTACCGATCTTGGCTTTTTCCGCCAGTGCGGCATCATCACTAAGCCAGAGCGCTTTCTCCTGTTGAAACTCGGCACCAAACTCACGATCCAACACATTCATCTTGCGGGACTGAATAAACTGATCCAGCGCGCGGTTACGCAGTTCTGATTCTATTTTAGCTGCGGGAGTCCGGTCTCCCAGCAGTGAGTAGCTATGTTTATCGCTGTGAAAGGGCATTATTGCGAGTGTACGGCGGCTATCGGTAGGTAGGCCGGGTTTGTCGTACTTGAGCACATGTAGACTCACATCGGCGCGGTAGTTGCCATCCGTTTCCTGCTCTACCGAATGAACATCGTAGCGTGATACCAGTCCCTTGGTTTTAAGGCTGAGATCGCCACGATGGGCGACCTCAAATAAGCTGCTGGACTGTTCACCTTCGTTGTTGCTGCTACTGGCATGAGCCGATAAGGTTTGCATAACCTCACGGCTGTCGATACTGACACCCGTGGCTTGGCGCAGGCCTTGTACTAAGGCATCGCTGATCGCCTGATTGCGATTGCTGCCATACCCTACGGCATCGACCACCTGTTCAGCGGAGAAACTTAAACAGCTGCAGAGCAGGGCGGTCAATGCCAGTAGTGTTTTCAGTAATGGTTGCATATTTCTATCCTTAGAAATCATCGGCCGACATCAGATCACGGCTTTGAGTGGTACCCGTCGCGTGAGTCTTGCTGTGCTGCTCCTGAGACTTAGCCTGATCCTGATGTTTAGGTTTGAAGTTACGCATATCGCGGGCGTTTTGCTCTGAAACCGGATGCCAGACATAGATAACACCATTGATTTCATTACCGTATTGAGGGTGTTTAGCCGTCCAGCGCAGTAACTGACGAGTGCCTGCTAGGTCTGAGATACTGCCGCGGGCCGAGATCTCATTGTTGATCGCTTTTACCATCTCAATGCGGTTTTCTTCGGATGTTATTACACCGTCTTTCTCGGCTTGTACGATGCCTTCAGTCACATTCGTGCTTTTTTTACTCGTGCTCAATTCAGCATTGCCGACGGCGTTCAGCAGGTAAGCAAAGTTGGCGTAAGCATCTGCTTTTGCGTAGAGGAAGGCACCTTTGCGGGCATTCATTTTACGGTTGAAGTCGGAACCGTTATAACCCGTTCCTGCTTGACCAAAGGAAACCAATACGGGATAACCGTTTTCATCATACATTTTGCGGATGCCGAACTCATGAATTAGGGCGGCTTTATTCTCTGAGAAACGCTCACGCAGGGATGGCCCGCCCACTTTTTTAGGGTTAGGGGCTAGGTCGCCTTTGCTCTGTTTCATGTCATAAATAAATTGGCGCATCTTATCCGAGGCAACCACCATGACAGCGATCGCATGACGGCCTTCGGCATCATTGGCTTCAAAGGTTTTAACGGGCACTAGGCCTGTCAGGCTAGCACGTGCTCGTGTTGTAATTTGTTCGCTGATGGAGTTCTCAAATAAGCGGGCACGTTTCGCGGGAGGCGCGGCATTAAATTCATCTGGATTAATGCCCAGTTCATTAAGTTGCTCATCTAACTTACCACCGGCCAATGCGACTGCTTTATTCAGTACCTCTTCGAGCTTGTTCGAGCTCTGTAATTCTTCAGGTGAGAATGAAGGCATTTTGCTCTTATCTTCAAACAGTTTGCTGACGGTTTCGGCTCGTGAGCTGATGCCTTCAAACTCGATAAACTGTGCTTGTGCGTTCATCAGCGCTTCTTTATACGCCAATAAGCGGTGGTCAGCCCAGTCAGCAGCATCCGGCGTCACTTTTACAAAGGAGGTCCCTTCCGCCATAAAAATATCGCCATTTTCAGCCCGTTGAGACAAACTCGCGCCCGCGCCGTGTTTCCATTCTTCGATCTGATCCATCAGCATCATGCCAGGATCGACCGGTGCTGGTTCAGCCGCTTCTGCCACTGCAACATCAATTGCTTCAGCCTGATCCGTAGCGGGTGCTGTTTCTACTTGGGTTGCTGTCTCGGCTTCTGATTGGTTAGCGTCGGTTTGTGCTTGAGTGACGACCGCTATGCCACTGATGGCTAACGCTAGCGCGGTTTGTTTGAATAGCATTTTCATCTTCGTATTCCTTTACGTTGCTTACCAAGAGGTTCCTTTGGCACTGCCAATTTTGCGAATAGGTGTTTCGCCTTCCCACACCGCTAGACCATATTGCAGATCGGTAAGTGTCAGTTGGAAGTAATATTCAACCAGTTGGCGGTCGTCATCGACACGATTGTTACGTTGAATGATCTTGCCGGAAAGACTCATGTTTGGCGCTGTAAAGGCTTGTTTAACCAGACTTGTACGATCCACTTTTTTAGACTGGCTTAGTTCGCCGTAAGCTGCGTTCATTTGGTCTTCAGCGCCATTTAAGCCGATGGCAGTCGTCGTCATCACTTTGCCGCTGCGTAACAATTCAATGCGGATTTTCTTGACCAGTTGATCGGTGTCGATGCGCTGCATGGTGTCGTTAATAATAGAAGAGACCACCATGATGTTCTTTTTCCCATCGTTACGGTCAACTGCGCCAGATGACAGCATGGATTGTACGGCGTCAACGGAGGCTTGCTCAAAGTCTTTGCCACTCAAGCCCATCGTAATGGGTTCATCTACCGCACCCGGCGTTAGCATTTGAGTTTTTGGCGTACAGCCGCTAGCGATGAGCACAACGGCAGATAGAGCAATAACTTTGGTTGTTTGAGCTGAGAATAGGGTTCTCATCGGTTGTTTCCTTGAGGTTGAGGGGATGAGGCGTGAGCGTCAGATAGAAAGACTTTATAAGCGACGGCTTTCGGGCTGGTGGCTATACGCTGAATGGAAATGGGTTCTTTCGGGCCGATTTCTAAAGCTTCCCAGCGTGAGGTAAGGCTGTTGATTGCAAAGCCGTTTTCATCAAACCAGGTGAATTTGTAGCGTAGAGTTTTGTTACTGCTTGCGGTATTAAAAGCTTGAATGGAGACCTGCAATAACTGTCCTGGCGTGTAGCCATCGGTCACGGACTCAATCGCCACAAAGCTTTTCGCGCCTTGACCAAAGGTTAGCTGAGGATAATCGGGGGATTTGACTTGCTGTGTTTGGCAGCCTGTTAGTAGGAACAATGGCAGCAAGGTAGTCAGTATTAATTTCTTCATGGGAATCCTTCTCATCAGGCATCGAAACTGGTGAGTTTATAAATGGGTGTGCTACCCGGGGTTGTTGCTTTCACGTAAATCACAGTAAAACGGCTATCAGGCAGGTCGATTTTTAACGGGGTAGGGAAACCAGGCGCGCTGATATTTAAGGTGTTGTTTTTGGGTTTTCTGATTCTGGCTAGTTGAACTTCTTTGGGGAGAGAGCTCCAGCTTCGGGTATCTGCGTGAGTCGTAGCCGCCTGATAAAGTGCGGCTACTAATCCGCCCATCGCACCGCCCTCTTTTTGGGCTTTATATTGAATTAATGCTTTTGTGAGTGAGCTGCTAATGGCTTCAGTGACTTTTAATGGGAACTCTTTTTTAAATTCAGTTTGAATAACGCGATCGATATCGGCTAATTGAGTCGTTTTACCTAACGACTTATTACCATCAAAAATTTCAAGGTAAGGGTAGGCTTTTGCACGATGATTGAGTTTTGGTAATGCGATCTGGGCGTAATCGACTTTCTTACTCACGAGAAACAGAGGGATAGGAATCAAGGTTTCTTTGACCGTTGGGGCTAGGCCATTTTCAAAAATAACCCAAACGGCGGGACTTAGCCGTTTTTTGCTCCATTCCCCACGACGTAATTTATCAGCGACTTTTAGATCTGTTTTGACCGCTCGGTTGTTAGGATTCATGCCTGCGACTCTGCGCATTGAGGCCCGAGCTTTACTCAGGTCTGATTTATCCTGACTGGAGAGCATGAAGTAAAGGCCATGTAGATAATCGGTATAGGGGTTTACATAGTCAGGGTAGGCTTTCCACTCTTTAAGTTCGGGGTATTGCTCATAGACAGCGGATTCGGACTGGACGCTGCTTTTTTGGAGATCGAAAGGGTTACTCTTGTTCGCTGCAGTGACTTCTTTCTTCGCTTCGGCTTCCTTTTCAGCGAGTTCTTTCTGCTTTTCAGCGAGCTTCTTTTTGAATGCCTCTTCAGCTCGCCGTTGGCGGTCTGCTGCGCGGTTAAACTCAATCCTAGCGTTCTGAAAGTCATGTAAAAACATGTTATTAACGGCTTTATACGTATTTGTCATCACGCCGTCGTAAACGGTAGGGGAGTAGCGGTTTAGACTGTTGTTGACGAGAACGGACGTCACCATTTCAAGGCCTTTGCGCCCCACGTTTTCTGTATCTTCTGCTTTCATCATTGATTCAGCAGAATCAAACACCTTGTTACTAAATTGATATTGACCAGCGACACTTAATGCGGTGCCACTTTGAAGCGACCACAATAAGCTACTGGATTCGCCATCGGGGGTTATATCGCCTGCACTCAAGGCGGTATCTGCCGCTGCTTGAAACTGACCGGCTTCAAACTGCTTCTCGAAATCGGTTGCTTGTTGTTTCGTCTGTATGGCATTACAACCTGTTAACGATATGGCTGTAAAAAGGAGGAGTGCGGACTTTTTTGACTCTTTGATTCGCATAATAAATCCCTTTAGCGAAATAAAATCTGTTTTATATCAACAGTCTAAGAGACGGCGAGGGTATAGATAAGCGAGTGATCTGCCTATAGGAAAAATTCTTACTTTTAACCGAGATAAGGCTGAAAGTACCCAAAATGACATTTTTGATCTTTGTCTATTCGCACCGTCATGAATAGCGGTTTTTTATGGTTGGCGGTTTAAGCGAACAATAGGATGAAAGTGTTGTCCTGCCGAATTCTTGTAACGTGGTACTTTTTAACTATCGGTAGGGCGCCGGCACATAAAAAAGTTTTATTATTGTCAGGCGTTTTAGTGAATTTGACGCGGCTATTGCTCGTGCTGAGAAAAGGCTTTTAGGTAGGTCATCAATAGATGCTGAACATATCGCATGCAGGTCCATACCTGTGTTGAGGTCAGCGCCTGATAGGAACTATATGAGTGCACCGGTATATGGCTTGAAGCGCCATATCCGGTGCGTATTTGAAGCGATTAATGTGATTTTATGTCAAGGATTTCGAGTGAAATCATGTCATGACTGACGGTGATCCATTCGATCGCCTCTTCGGTGAGGATCTCGACAGGGCAGTGTTGATCCTGAAAATGAATGATTTCGTGTTGCTCAATCAGACGATGACGCCTGACGGCATAGTCGGGTGCACTTTTTGCTTTTTCCATCTTCTTGTCCTCGTCGGTGGAAGATTGTTGTTGTCTATGTAAGTTAGATCATTAATGCTGAGTTTGCTAAGAACTGTTTTCATGTAAAAGATGATGTGCATGAGTCATCGCAATTTAGTTACCACTAAATAGGCGGTTTCGCTGGCGATATCAGGCGGTTACCGTTAGCATTGGTAGCCATGAATAAACACCCCTCTCATATAGATTTGCAGCGATGAGTTATCAGGTACTGGCGCGTAAATGGCGTCCCGCAAAATTTCAGGAAATGGTCGGTCAGGAGCATGTGCTCAAGGCGTTAGTGAATGCGCTGGATGACGACCGTTTACATCATGCTTATCTGTTTACTGGTACCCGCGGTGTCGGTAAAACGTCGATTGCACGGCTGTTTGCGAAATCACTTAACTGTGAGAAAGGTGTTTCATCGACACCTTGCGGCGAATGCTCTGCCTGCCGTGAAATCAGTGAAGGTCGCTTTGTTGATCTGATCGAAGTGGATGCGGCGTCGCGCACCAAGGTGGAAGACACCCGCGAGCTGATGGAAAATGTTCAGTACGCGCCGACCCATGGCCGCTTTAAAGTGTATCTCATCGATGAGGTGCACATGCTGTCCACGCACTCCTTCAATGCGTTGCTGAAAACACTGGAAGAGCCACCGCCACATGTTAAGTTTTTGCTGGCAACCACTGATCCGCAGAAGCTACCGGTTACTATTCTGTCTCGCTGCTTGCAGTTCAATCTAAAGAATATGATCCCTGAACGGATTGTTGAACATCTGTGTCGGGTGTTAACAGCGGAAAATATTCCGTATGAAGAGCCTGCCTTATGGTTGTTAGCCCGATCTGCTGATGGTTCGATGCGCGACGCGCTGAGTCTAACGGATCAGGCGATTGCCTTTGGTGCCGGTGCCGTCGTTGAAGCCGATGTGCGGGCGATGCTGGGCACGATCGATCAACGATTAGTCTATAGTTTGGTGGATAACCTCGCGGCTCATAATGCACGAGCCTTGTTAGCCACGGTGGACGAGTTAGCCCGCTATTCACCGGATTACAGTGCGGTGTTGGGCGACCTGATTAGTTTAATGCATCGTATCGCACTGGCGCAGATTGTGCCGGAGGCAGTGGATAACGGCTTGGGCGATCGAGAACTGGTGCTGGATCTAGCAGGCAAATTAACCGCTGAAGATGTGCAACTGTTTTATCAGACGGCCTTGATGGGGCGCAAAGACCTGCCCTTTGTGCCGGATGCTCGGGAAGGGCTTGAGATGACGCTGATGCGGATGTTGGCGTTCCGCCCAGTATCGGTGAGTCATCAAGGGTTGAGTCAGCCAAATGATGATAGCAAACCTGCTGCGCTGGCTGCACCGGCCTCTGAGCCAGTGTCCGCTGTATCCCTGCCTGAGGAACTTGTTGCAGTAGCGGATGAACCGCAAAATCATGGTGCAATGACCTCGGTTGAACAGACCGTTAATAATCCTGCGAACGCTTATCCGGATGCGCCACCACAGCATCAGGCATCACCTCCGGATTATGATGAATCTTATCTTCAGGGACCTTCTGAGGACCTCCCCGGAAAAAAGTCTGACGCTGATTCTGAACCGCGAAGGGCTGCGGGGTCGACTGCTGTAACGCAAACCGCGCCGGTTGATCTGCCTTGGGAAGATAATACTTCACCGGTTCCTGCTAATGACCGGGATACGAATCAGCCGTCGGCCGTGAGTTCGCATGCTGATCTGAATCGGCCACAGCCCCGAGTGGCAGCCGATCACCTTGATAGCCGCAGTAGAGAAGATCAAAGCGCAGCGCCACAGCGCTCGGAAGTCGTTGGCTCAGTGACACAACAGCCTGAGAAAAAGAATTTAGAGCGACAACACGGCGATAGCCAAAACCCTATCGCCAACAATAACGCCCAGCAATCTGCGGTGATGACGCCGGCGAGTGGTGCCGCTGAGGCAGTGATTGAACCGGCAGCGAACGTCAGCTCGGATATTACTCAGTTTACCCCCGATCAGTGGGTGCTGTTAGTCGAACTGATCGGACTCAGTGGTATGACGTATAGCATTGCCTCGAATACCTCACTCGAAGCAGTAGGGGATTGTTGGCGTTTCCACTATATGCATGAACAGAAAGCATTGGTGAACGAAACGCATATTGGGCGGATTCGTGACTCGATTGGTCATTATTTTAATACGCAGGTTGAGGTAGAATTCAGTCTCGGCCGTTATAGTCGTGAAACACCCAGTCAATACCGTGACCGGAAACGGGCAGAACGTTTGGCTGAGGCAGTGAACTCTATTCAGAATGATCCGGTGGTACAAACCGTGATTGAGCGGTTCGCTGCGAGAATCGATTTAGAATCGGTGCAGCCGATTGATTAAAGCGCCGCAATAAAGCCGTTTAGCGGCAAGATTTTTAGTCGGACTTGAATGCTGTTAACGTCAGTTTTAGGTTCGTGCTGTCACAAAGATAAGGAGCACTATGATGAAAGGTGGTATGGGTAACCTGATGAAGCAGGCCCAGAAGATGCAGGCTGATATGCAGAAAGCCCAAGAAGAGATTGCTAAGGCTGAGGTCAATGGCGAGTCGGGTGCTGGGTTGGTGAAAATTGTGATGAATGGACGTCATGATGTTCGTAGTGTTGCCATCGATGATAGTCTGATGGAAGAGGATAAAGAGATCCTTGAAGACCTAATTGCCGCAGCGATCAACGATGCAGTGCGTAAGGTTGAGAGCACAACACAGGAACAGATGGCTAAAGTGACCGGCGGTATGGGTATGCCACCGGGCTTTAATATGCCGTTCTGAGGCGGTTGACACTATGTCGTTTAGCCCGCTCATTCAGGATTTAATTGATGCCTTTCGTGTGTTGCCAGGGGTTGGGCCAAAAACGGCCCAGCGGATGGCATTTCATCTGCTCGAACGCGATCGTAATGGCGCGAATACGCTGTCTGCGGCGCTGACACTCGCAGCAGATAAAGTTGGCCATTGTGCCTGCTGTCGTACCTTATCCGAAAATGAACTGTGCGAGATCTGTGCCGATAATCGTCGGGATGAAACGCAGATCTGTGTACTCGAATCGCCGGTGGATATGCTTGCTATCGAGCAGACCGGTGGGTTTAACGGAGGCTATTTTGTGCTGATGGGGCATCTATCGCCGATTGATGGTGTCGGGCCGGATGACCTCGGGTTGGATCAGCTGTTTAAGCGGCTTGAATCTGGGGTGGTTAAAGAGATGATTTTAGCCACCAATCCGACCGTTGAAGGTGAGGCGACAGCACACTTTATTGCCGAGCAGATAAAACATCTTGATATCCGGGTGACCCGTATCGCCCATGGTGTACCGGTAGGGGGCGAACTTGAATATGTTGATGGTGGCACCCTGGCCCATGCCATGGCGGGTCGCCGGGTAATGAACTGAGGGAACCATGACTGACGCGTATAACTGGCAACGATTGGAAGCCGCTGCAGATCAGCCGATCTGGATTACGGATGATGAAACTTTGGCGCGTTACTGTCAGCAGTGGCAAGCGTTGCCGTTGATTGCGTTGGATACTGAGTTTATTCGGGTTGATACCTTTTATCCTATCCCCGGATTGATACAGGTCGCGGATGATCAGGCTTGTTATCTGATCGACCCTCTGAAAATTGAAGACTATGCACCCATGGTGCAATTGTTTCGTGACCCTTCCGTGCTTAAAGTACTGCACGCGGGTAATGAAGACTTAGAGCTTTTTCTCTATATGTTGGGTGAGTTACCTGCGCCTATCTTTGATACTCAAATAGCGGCCGGTTTTTTGGGCTGGGGCTTTTCGATGGGGTATCAACGGTTAGTGGAGTATGCGCTGGACGTAAAACTGGAAAAAGGTGAAACAACCTCAGATTGGTTGCAGCGTCCTTTAACCACCTCGCAGGAACACTACGCCGCACTGGATGTTGCTTATCTGCCGGTGCTCTGTCAGCAGCAAATGGCCGAGTTAGCCGAGCGAGGCATGAGTCGTTGGGCGGAGGAAGAGACGGCGCTGTTGCTGACGAATATACCGGATAGCGATCCTGACGGTGTTCATTATTACCAGCGTTTTAGTCAGGCATGGAAGCTACCGCCGGAAAAAATGGCGGCGTTGCGTGATCTGACTGCCTGGCGGGAGCGTATTTCTCGTCAACGGGACGTGCCTCGTAACCGCGTATTGAGAAATCATGCTTTGTTAGAGGTGATTAACCGCTGGCCTAAAGATGCCCGTGAACTTGCCCGAGTGCCCGAAGTTAGGATGCAGCAGGTGAAGCAGGATGGCGATGTCATCCTTGGCTATCTGAAAACCGCGGCCCAATCTGCTGAGGCTAAGCCACCTGAGTCTATCCATCGACCTTTAAGTTACCAGTGGAATAAGCCGCTTAAAGTGTTGAAAGCGATGGCCCGCAGTAAAGCGGAAGAGCTGAATATAGCACCGGAAATATTGTTACGTAAGCGAGATCTCGATGCTCTGATTAGAACGGAAGATCAGGGTCAATTCAGCCTTCCACCAAGCCTATCAGGCTGGCGTAAAGAGGTAATCGGTGATGCATTGCTAGAAAAGCTGCAGAGCCTGGATATTTAAGCAGAGTGTCTATGAAAAAGATTTGTAGTGTGTTTCGCAGCTCAAAAAAAGATGAAATGTATCTTTATGTTGAGAAAACAGAAAAGATGAAGCGTGTGCCTGACCCTCTGAAAGAGATGTTTGGTGCGCCGATACATGTGTTTGATATGTTATTAACCCCTGAAAAAGAGTTATCACGGGTTGATGCGATCAAAGTATTGGCAGATATCCGTGAGAAGGGATACTTCTTGCAGATGCCACCACCAAAAGATGATTATCTGCTTGATCTTTTTAAAGACCGTCCGCAAACGGGTGTACGTTAGTGGCTGATCAGGTATTTTGGCGTTCTAAAACGTTGCAGCAGATGTCTGAACCCGAATGGGAATCACTTTGTGATGGCTGTTCTCTGTGCTGTTTGCATAAGCTAGAAGATGAAGATACCGGTCAGGTGCACTATACCAGCGTGGTTTGCCACCTGTTGGATATGGAAACCCTGTACTGTACTCAGTATGAGAAGCGTTGTTCGTTGGTACCTCAGTGCGTCAAACTGCATCCGGAAGATGTGCAGGAGTTTCACTGGTTACCACCGAGCTGTGCCTATCGTTTAGTGCATGAAGGTAAGGATCTGCCCGAGTGGCATCCGTTGGTCAGTGGGCGTCGGGAATCCGTCAAAGAGGCGGGGGCGTCGGTGCTAGATTGGTATGAGATTACCGATGATAAATTGAAAAGTGATGATGAGTATTTTGATTATCTGCTAGATTAAATCTCATCAAATAACAGATGGCGATGTCTACAGTGATCCGTTTTGGCTGATAACGATAGGTGCTAAATACAGCTGAAAGGCCTGCCTTAGGTACTGTAAAAACTGTTAAATGTTAAAAGTAAGAGATTCAAAAAGGAGCGCTAGGCGCTCCTTTTTTTGTTTGTTGCTAGCTTGGCTAGCGGCTTATTTCTTACCCGCTAATTGGGCCTTAATGAGATCACCAATGGTGGTTGGACCTGCGGCATCAAAGGGAGCATCTGCGATCGCTTTGATCGCTGCTTTCTCGTCAGCCTGATCTTTCGCTTTGATTGATAGGGTGATGGATCGATTACGACGATCTAAGTTAATGATCTTCGCTTCTACTTCTTCGCCGACTTTTAGAACGGTGGATGCATCGTCAATACGATCAATACTAATATCCGCGACTCTTAGATAGCCTTCGATACCCTCAGCGAGTTCGATCGTCGCACCTTTTGCATCAACAGACTTAACGGTACCTTTAACAATCGAATTTTTAGGATGTGCCAAGGTATAGTCGGAGAAAATGTCTCCTTGCAGTTGCTTGATACCGAGAGAGATACGCTCTTTTTCCGCATCAATCGAGAGGATGACGGCTTCAACCGTATCGCCTTTTTTGTAGTCACGTAATGCGGCTTCACCATCGTTATCCCAAGAGATATCCGACATGTGTACTAAACCGTCTAAATCATTCTCTAGGCCGATAAAAATACCGAAGTCGGTAATGGTTTTGATCGCACCGGTGATCTTATCGCCAGCGGAGTATTGCTTGGCGAAGTTAGTCCACGGGTTAGCGGTGCATTGTTTAATCCCTAGAGAGATGCGTCGACGCTCTTCATCAACCTCAAGAATCATCACATTTACGTTATCGCCGACCTGAACGACCTTAGAGGGGTGGACGTTTTTGTTTGTCCATGACATTTCAGACACGTGAACCAAGCCCTCAACACCATCTTCGATCGACGCGAAACAGCCGTAATCGGTCAAGTTAGTCACAGTCGCTGGAACGATAGCACCTGCAGGGTAGCGTGTTTTGATAGATGACCACGGGTCTTCGCTCAATTGTTTTAGGCCAAGGGATAAGCGGTTTGTTTCTTTATCAAACTTAATGATCTGAACGGTGATCTCATCACCAGGTGTCAGCATATCGCTCGGATGCGCGATACGCTTCCAAGCCATATCGGTGATGTGTAATAAGCCGTCGACGCCGCCGAGATCGATGAAAGCACCGTAGTTCGTTAGGTTCTTAACATAGCCTTTAACCTGTTGTCCCTCTGTCAGGGTGGCCAGCAGTTCGTCCCGTTGTGCGCTATTCGCTTCTTGCAGTACGGCGCGGCGGGAGACCACGATATTGTTGCGTTTGGGGTCCAGTTTGATCAGTTTGAATTCGAGCTCTTTACCTTCTAAGTGGTCAATATCTCGTACTGGGCGAACATCGACTAGCGATCCCGGTAGGAAACCTTGAATATTATTGACATTAACGGTGAAGCCACCTTTAACCTTACCGTTGATATAGCCTTTAACGGGTTCTTCAGCATCAAAGGCGCTCTGCAACACTTCCCAAGCTTCAGAGCGTTTAGCTTTTTCACGGGATAAACGGGTCTCACCGTTGCCGTCTTCTACACTTTCTAATGCAACTTTAACCATGTCGCCGACTTGAATTTCAAGTTCGTTGGCATCGTTGAGAAATTGGCTACGTGCAATAATTGCCTCAGATTTAAGGCCCGCATTAACAGTCACCCAGTCGTTATCGATATCGACAACCTCACCCATCACGAGGGTGCCTGGTTTCATATCGATATGGTGAAGGGATTCTTCGAATAATTCAGCAAAGCTTTCGGACATATGTATTCCTATAGGCTGACCCCAAGGAAAGGGGTGGGCGCCGTGTTTACACCCGTACCATCAGCCCGGTACAGGTCCGGTTTTGGTTATCCTGATGAGCGCTGTAATGGCTGATAAAATGAGCGGCAGGCAAGAGGACAGGGCGCAAATTATAACGATTTTTCGTTGAAGGGAAAAGAGTGAGGGTAAAGGTGGGGCGTCGAGAGCCTCTGTTAAGGCTGCTAGGTGGTGATTAATATTGAGTGATAGGTTAGGGGGTTAGGTAAGCGAGTCGTTCCGCTAAGAGCTCTTGGCAGGGTTTAATAATGGCCTTAAGGTCGCTTTTTAATCGACTGGACATGAGTTCCGTTTTGGATGTTTTAAAGTATTCCACTACTAGCAGCTCCTCTTCACGGTTATTCGCCGCGATATCCATGCCGTCACCAATACAGTATGCATAGGCTGATAGGTGGTTGTTGACGATCGTGTCGATCTGATCTTGGTCGAGGAGTAGCTTATGTATGGTTAGATAACGTTTGTACTCTTGTGCGGCTGCGGCCGCCATCCCTTTGATTTGGGTGCTGGTGAATCGTTTGGATTCTGCCTGACTGCTCAGTAATTGCTTCATCCGCGCATGAACGGTGGACACTTCCTCATTAAATGTATGAGGCGCGTAGCGTTCATTGGTGCGTTTATAACGTTCGAGTTCGGCAACTTGTGCTTCTAAGCTGTTAATTTTATCCTGCATCACCACCGTTTTTTTCAGCAGTTCGCTGCGTTCATCTTTGAGGGTGATGATGATTCGCTGAGTGGGGGATATATTCTCTTGTGTGATACTTGGGTCGGTCGGCGATGATGAGGCGGACGCATCCATTGGTATGACTAACTCACCAAAGTTTTCAACTTTTTTACGATTTTCTGCCTGTTGAGCACTGATGGTGGAGTAGATGAAATACCCCACCAGTGCGGCAATAATCAGCATTAACGGCGCGCCGATAAAAAGCATCAGTTTTAGCTTGCTTAGCTGCATCGAATCGTCTCTTTACCGATCAGTTTTTAACGGCGACATATTTATTGGTGAGTTCAATCATATCGAGTAAGACATTACCGGTTTCGCTGAGTAGGGCTTCCTGTGATGGGCTAATGGTGCGGCCTTGCGAATCTTTTTCCAGCAGGTCGTCTAGGTCAGACAGTTCACTGATGGTTGATAGGTTTTTCGCTTTCCGACGTTTGTTTTCTTGATCTAACAGCCACTGCTCAGAGGTTTCTCGTTCCGTTTTAATGGTTGCTTCGTTCAGTGATACCTCTTTATCCTGCTTATCCTCATGCATTCGCTTAATTTGTGCATTCATGAAGAGGAAGTCGGGGTCGAATTTGGTCCGCTCTTGGTGTCGACTCGTTAGCGCTGGCAGGATTGATTTAAGGTTAATGTAACGCTGATGAGGAATCTCAGACACTGTGTCCCAAGGCAGGGCTCCATCAAGCGCACTCTCACCAATCTGATCGGTGTCATAAATGGTTGGCAGGGCAACATCGGGTATCACGCCCTTATGTTGGGTACTCTCACCAGAGATGCGATAAAACTTAGCATGGGTCAGTTTAATTTGACCATGATGGAGTGGTGATAGAGTCTGCACAGTCCCTTTACCGAAGGTCTGGCTACCGACAATGAGGCCGCGTTGATAATCTTGAATAGCGCCGGCAAATATTTCTGAAGCGGAGGCGCTAAGACGGTTAACCAATACCGCCATAGGGCCGTTGTAGGCTACTCGAGGATCAAGGTCCGCCTGAATGTTAACGCGGTCCAATGGATCTCTGATTTGCACTGTTGGGCCTCGGCTGATAAATAAGCCGACTAGGTCGTTGGCTTCACGCAGAGAACCACCGCCATTATTACGTAGGTCGATGATCAGACCGTCAATTCCTTCGGCTTTCAATTCGTTGATCAATTTAGCGGTATCGCGGGTGGTACTTTTGTAATTCGGGTCGCCGCGCTGTAGGGCGGCAAAGTCGATGTAAAAAGCAGGGATGCTGATCACGCCAAGTTTATAGGGCTTGCCTTCATGTTCAAGCTTAATAATCTTGCTTTGTGCTGCTTGCTCTTCAAGCTTAACTTTATTACGGGTGATTTTAATCACTTTTTGCTGTGTATCATCGCCATCCGCAGGAATAATGTTGAGTCTCACGACGCTATCTTTTGGGCCACGGATTAGGTCAACGACTTCATCTAGACGCCAGCCGACCACATCTTCAATCTCGCCATCTTCTCCTTGGCCGACACCGACAATCAGGTCAGCGGGTTTTAGCTGGCCAGCTTTATCGGCGGGGCCTGCCGGTACCAGACGGACAACTTTGGTATTTTCATTTTCGCTCTGTAATACTGCACCGATACCTTCCAGCGAAAGGCTCATATTGATATTAAAGTTTTCCGATAGGCGGGGTGAAAAGTATTGTGTGTGTGGGTCAAACTGTTTGGTTAAGGCGTTGGCGAAGTTTTGGAATACATCTTCGCTGTTGGTTTGCGTGGCGCGTTTTAGCTGGCTTTTATAGCGTTTAATCAACAGCTCTTTGGCTTCGTCGATGGATTTGTCGGCAATTTTTAGGCCCAATAATGCGCTTTTTAACCGTTTACGCCAAAACTCATTCATCTCTGCTTCGTTGGCAGGCCATTGACTATCTTCGCGATCGATTTGAATGCTTTCATCGATACTGAAATCTACTTTATAGTCAGGGTTTTCAAGCGTGGCGACCAGTTTTTCCAGCCGATCCTGAGAGCGCTGCTGGTAGCGATTGAAGATGGCATAAGCTGCCGTCAAGTCACCTTGACGGATTTCATCGTCGATCAGTGTTCGGTACTGCTCGAAGTCTTCAATATCCGATTTATAAAAGAATGCTTTAGATGGGTCTAAACTTTCTAAATACTGATCCAGTACTTTACTGGAGAGCGCATCATTCAAAACGATACTATTATAGTGGTCCTGATTGAGGGAGGTGACAATATCAGCGATGGTTTGCTGATGAATTGGCTCCGGTTGCAAAGCAGTTGTCATGGCGCTTGTTGGAAGCGCTATCAGCAGGCTCAGAACAAGTGAAGGGGCGAGCATGTGACGTAATTGGCGGGTATATTTCAAGCTGTATGTTCCTGATTTGCGACTACATATAGTATCTGAGACAGACAAATGACCAGCTTGGTTCCGTAACTCAGAAAATCTGAGTGTAGTCTTGTCGCGTGCTGATGTAAAATCAACAGCTTAACTCTTGTTTATTAATTGAAGCGGGTACTGCTATTGTGATTATGCGAGTTGTGAGTGTTGTATTTTTATCGCTGTTAGTCACCCTTATCAGCGGTTGCGGTAAAAGTGAAGAGGAAAAGCAGTTTCGTCAGCAGTTGTTAGATAAAGCACTGAATGATGATACGAAGAAAGCGGGTAATCGTTTTCTGGCAGATAATGCCCAGCGAGAAGGGGTTGTTGTAACCGATTCAGGGTTGCAATATGAGATATTACAGCCGGCACAAGGGCCAACACCTCGGGTGCTTGATCGAGTTAGAGTACGTTATACCGGTTGGACTGTTGATGGCGAAGAGTTTGAAGGGTCAGCGCTAAAAGCGGAACAACCGGTCTTTACCATAAAGGATGTGATAAAAGGGTGGCGCTTGGCGCTGCTTAAAATGTCACCGGGGGCGCGTTGGAAAATTTACCTACCGTCCGAGTTAGCCTACGGTGCCCGTAGCCCCGGTGGTATGGTGCCGGCTAATTCAGCCCTTATTTTTGAAATTGAGTTGTTAGAAATCCTGCCTGAGGAAAAGGCTGATAAATGATGCAAAAACAAGAGTTTAATAATCAACTATTTGAATTTCTAGCGGCGTCGCCGACCCCTTTTCATGCTGTTTATGAAATGCGTGGACGATTACAGGAAGCGGGTTTTATTGAGCTTCAAGAGCAGGATGTCTGGAACGTCAGGCCCGGTGGACGTTATTTTATTGTGCGCAATGAGTCATCTATTATTGCTTGGAACTTAGCGGTAAATGCCGATTTGACCCACTCGGGTATTCGCATGGTGGGCGCTCATACCGATAGTCCCTGTTTGAAAGTTAAGCCGAATCCCGAAACTGAAAGTCAAGGATGCTTGCGTGTGGGAGTCGAAGTTTACGGCGGTGCACTGCTTAATCCTTGGTTTGATCGGGATCTATCGTTGGCGGGGCGGGTTAACTACCTCAGTACGGATGGCTCTTTGCGCAGTGAATTGGTGAATTTTGAACGGCCAATTGCGGTGATTCCGAATCTCGCCATTCACCTTAACCGAGATGTAAATCAGGGACTGAATGTTAATCCACAAACGGATCTGCCACCGATCATGGCTCAATTGCAGGGCGATGCTAAGATCAAACTGCGTGACGTTCTGAAAAATGAGTTATCCACTAAGCATATTGATGACGTAGCGGAAATTCTTGATTACGAGCTGTGTTTCTATGATGTGCAGAAGCCCGCTTATATCGGTTTAAATAATGAATTTTTTGCCTCGGCTCGGTTGGATAACCTTCTGAGTTGCTTTATTGGTATGCAGGCGTTGATTGAGTCCGATTCTGAACAGAGCTGCCTGTTGGTTTGTAACGATCATGAAGAGGTGGGCAGCATGAGCGCTGCAGGCGCGCAGGGACCGATGTTGAAACAGTTGCTCGAACGTTTACAACCGGACCCTGAATCCCGTAGTCGAATGATTGCCAACTCGATGATGGTGTCGGTGGATAACGCCCATGCGGTGCATCCTAACTTTGCCGATAAGCATGATGGTAATCATGGCCCACGGATGAACGCCGGTGCAGTGATTAAGATCAATGCCAATCAGCGCTATGCCACCAACAGTGAAACTGCTTCGTTGTTTCGTCATATAGCTCGACAGGAAGCTGTGACATTGCAGTCCTTTGTTGTTCGCAGTGATATGGGCTGTGGTAGCACCATTGGTCCAATTACCGCTGCCGAGATCGGCGTGAAAACGGTTGATATTGGTGTACCACAATTGGCGATGCATTCCATTCGTGAACTGGCCGGTAGTGATGACCCTGTCAGCTTGGCGAAAGTGTTGAAGCGTTACTATCAGCAGGAGCGGGTATAAACTTTTTACATTCCCCGTTAAATCTCGGGCCGGGCTATAGCGATATAGTCCGGCCTGTTGCTATGAGCGTCCGATCTACCTGCTGCCTCGTGTTCTAACGGACGTTGAAATAAACCGTCTGTCATCGTTTACCCTCATCTTGCTGCCTCTAGCCTCTGAATTGTTCAGGTGAATGAATTTTGAGTTGACGTGAATTAATTTATTTAAGCTTCTCTGCGCGGTTTTGATAGAATCCCCGCCACTAAATTGTCTGGTAAAAAATACCTTCGACCTTTACCAATGAGGTAATAGGCGAGGGCAAGCTGATGTGTTGGGTCGTATTAACATGAAGAACTATTTTGCGCGTATGAAAACCAAAGGGCATTGCCCTCCGCGTAAACCGCTGAAAAAGATTGTTTGGTCCTGGGTTGGGGCTTTTATGGGTATTTTAATTATCTCGGTCATGGGACGCGAACTGCACCATCTAGGGATGGATAATCTACTGTTGATTGGTTCATTTGGCGCCTCTGCCGTACTTATTTATGGCGCTCCGCTGGCTGAGTTCTCTCAACCTCGCAATATTGTTGGCGGCCATGTGGTATCGGCGTTGATCGGTGTAACGATCTATCTGTTCCTAGGGGATCAGTCGGTGTTTGCGGCTCCCTTGGCGGTGTCTTTAGCGATTGTTGCGATGCATTTTACCCGCACGCTGCATCCTCCGGGTGGCGCAACCGCTCTGATTGCTATTATCGGTGGTGACAGTATCCATGCGATGGGCTATCTGTATGTCGTCTCACCTATCCTATCTGGGGCAATGGTTATGTTGCTGGTTGCCCTGCTGGTTAACAATATGTCGCGCAATCCAGGACGACATTATCCCGTCTATTGGTTTTGATGCTGTAGCGCTAGATTAGCGAGCGGCAGATACCCACATAATGGAGTATTCTATAACCATGCAGCTTGAAATAACCGCGCCGATATTTAAATGCCTAGCCGATGAAGAGGCTTTTTTTCTGCGTCTATCAGAAATTGATGGCTGCCATAAAGTGGTGGCGAGGGCGGCATATGTCAGCGTAACGGTTCGTCATGCTGGTAAGGAAACACTGACGGCAATACAGAACATCTGTGATATTTGGCACGTATCCTATAAAGTTGTTAGCGATTAAGTCGAATAATGCAGTCTGAGGGATTTATGGAACAACTGTCTGATCAGGTTATGGCCTTTATTCCGTTGTTTGTCACGGTTGCACTGGTTGTTCTGTTGCTGCTGGCGCTGCACTGGTTATTGTTAGCGCGTCATCCTGAGATGGGTAATGAGCGTCGGTTGCCGCGGCAGCTGATCATGCTGGTACTGAGCTTGGCGGCGACGGTGTTGATTGCCATTGCATTGCCGGTGAGCGAGAGTACTCGAAACCAGGTGATAGGGTTGATTGGTGTGCTGGTATCCGGCCTGATTGCCTTTTCCTCAACGACCGTGACCACCAATTTAATGGCGGGGTTAATGCTGCGTAATACGCGTCCCTTTCGGGTGGGTGATTTTATCCGGGTAGGGGAGCATTTTGGCCGGGTGGCCGAACGAGGGCTTCTGGATACCGAGATTCAAACAGAGCATCGTGAGCTAGTGTCACTGCCTAATACTTATTTGATTACCAATCCTGTTGAAGTTGTTCTCTCCGATGGTGCGATTGTTTCCGTGACTCTGTCTCTAGGGTATGACCTGCACCATGGGCAGGTAGAAAATCTCCTGATCGAAGCGGCGGGAGAAGCCGGTTTAGCCGAACCTTTCTGTCAGATCGTCGAACTGGGCGATCACGCCATTACCTATCGGGTGAGTGGCTTGTTAAGCGAAGTGAAAAGTCTGCTGACAACCCGCTCTAATCTGTATCGGGCTATCCTTGATACATTGCATGGCAATGGCATCGAGATTGTCTCTCCTCGTTTTATGAATCAGCGGCAGCTGTCCGAAACAACAAAAATAGTACCTGCCTCCGTGATTAAAACAGCCAGCACGGAGCTATCTAAGCCGGAAGAGATTGTCTTTGATAAAGCGGAACAGGCACAGGCGCGGGAAGAGAAAAAAGAGGAACTGAAAAGTGAGATAAAGGCACTGGGGGTGCAGATGAAAAGTGCTAGAGGCGATGATAAACAGCACCTAACCGAGGTGATTAGCGAAAAAACCGATCAAATGACATCCCTTGAACACCCCGAACAGGATGTGGATAGCGAGCAGCAGGGCAGTGCGCGACAACCATCATCGCCCAAGTGAACAGGGCTAATGTTCCATGCCTTAACTTATCAGCGCATTTGACCTCACCGTCCGGCCATGGTGGGCCGGTTATTCAAATCAGCTATTCATTTCAGCTGTTCTCAAGCCTAAAACCAACTTTTAGGGTGACCTGAAAGTGCCCAATATGGCCATTCTCTATATGGCCTCGGGTTTCAATGACTTCGAACCAGTCCATATTTTTGATTGTTTCACTGCATTTGGCCAGTGCATTTCGAATCGCATCATCAGAGCTGATGGGTGAAGAACCGACTATCTCTATCTTTCTGTAGGTATGATGATTAGACATAGTGTTTGTTACCCTTATAGTTTATATCGATTAGTTTAAGGGTAGCTTAAAAGTAGCGATAGGGCAGATGCCGAATGATAAATCAGTCTGCGTGGGGTGTATCAGCGGCAGTCTGCCCGTAGTGAATGATATTGTGAAAAACAGCCGCGTGATCAGTGCTGTTGCGATAACCATGGGGTTGGTCCGCCGCAAAACGTATCGCCTCCCCTTGGGTTAGCGTTAGCCATTCATCGTTAATAAGCAGCTGGATCGTGCCGCTAATGACCACCACATGTTCTGTTACGCCGGGGCGGTGAGCCTCTGAGAGTCGTTCGACACCCGCATCAAGGATGAATTCAAACATCTCAAATCCAAAGCGGGGATCATAGGGGAAAATCGGCGGTACAGGGGCATTATCATTGGCTAGGTATTTATGTTGTGCCAGCACTAGTGGAATGACCGTTGCATCGCTGCTTGCCGTTGGCGGTTCAATCAGACTCGATAGTGAGATGTTAAATCCACTGGCGATTTTCCACAGCGTGGTAATGGTTGGGCTGGATTCCCCTCGCTCAATTTGCCCGAGCATCGCTTTACTCACACCGGTTTCACTGGCGGTTCGATCGAGGCTCCAGTTTTTTTGCTGACGCTGTTGCTTCAAGTGTTTGGCGAGGTTCTGATTAATCTCTTGCACCGATTTATTTCCAATTGAGGCGATGGCTATATTTTGGTTGTGCGCTATAGCGCACAATGATACGCTTTTGGTCTTGGACGTTATAGCGCACAAGTAATAAATCAAGTGTAAGGGGTTGTTCGGATGGGATCAATAATGGGTCGCTCAAAACGCAGTGGTTTTTTCAGCCTGTCGCATATATCCGCTGGTTTTGTCGCGGTTTTGGTGGGTTATACCAGTTCGGCGGTGATTATCTTTCAGGCCGCAGGGGCTGCGGGTGCCTCAGCGGCTGAAATGAGTTCTTGGTTATGGGCGTTAGGTATTGGCATGGGATTGACCAGTATCGGTTTGTCTCTCTATTTTCGTACCCCTATTTTAACCGCGTGGTCGACTCCCGGAGCCGCGTTGTTGGTCACGGCGTTATCCGGCGTGCCGATCAATGAAGCGATCGGGTTGTTTATGTTTAGCTCTGCGTTGATTCTGGTATGTGGTATTACCGGTTGGTTTGAAAAGATCATGCATCATGTGCCGATGCCGCTAGCTGGGGCAATGTTGGCAGGGGTGTTACTGCAGTTCGGTCTTGATCTATTTACGGTGATGGGAACTAACCTATTACTCGTGGGGCTGATGTTAGCGGGGTTCCTGTTGATCAAGCTTACCTTGCCTCGTTATACGATTCCGCTAGTGTTATTGATTGGTACGCTGGTGGCGTTTTTTCAGGGGCAGTTGAATCTAGAGGTTCTACAGTGGCAGTTATCGACTCCCGTTTGGGTAACGCCGGTATTTGATCTGCAAAGTATCATCGGTATCGGCATTCCATTATTTATTATCACCATGGCCTCGCAGAACGTCCCTGGTGTGGCGGTGATGCGGGCCAACGGATATGACACCCCTATTTCACCGTTACTGACCTGGACCGGTTTAACGGGCGTGCTCTTAGCGCCTTTGGGTGGTTTTTCCTATAACTTAGCGGCGATCACTGCAGCCATCTGTATGGGGAATGAAGCGGGGCAGGACCCGAGCAAACGTTATTTGGCCGCGGTCTGGGCGGGCGGTTTTTACTTGCTGACGGGCTTGTTTGGTTCGACCATTGCCGCTTTGTTTATGGCTTTTCCTGAGGCATTAGTGATGGCGGTTGCTGGGTTGGCGTTGCTGAGTACTATTGGTAATAGCTTGTCAGGGGCGTTGGCTGAGCCGTCTGAGAGAGATTCCGCCCTGTTAACTTTCTTAGTGACTGCATCGGGGATGAATCTGTTGGGTATCAGTAGCGCCTTTTGGGGGTTGTGTATCGGTCTCATCGCTTACTATCTACAGCGTGGCGACGGGGCTTAGCTGGAGAGGTGGGCGAGCGATTAAAGTCGAGAAGGGCGGCTAATGCGAGTCGCTCGTCGGATGAAGATTGTTCGCCATTATGCTTGAAATACGCTGAAATTCCGTTAGTTCTTCTGACGTAAGTCCTTCGGTCATTGTCTGAACCGTTTTGGCATCAATAGCGATAATCTCTTTGATAACGGCAATCCCTGTATCCGTAGGACATAAGTAATGACTGCGTTTGTCATTCGGGTTGGGCATTCGGGAGATAAACCCCCGTTCAATTAAGGTGTTAACCAAGCGTGTAACCTGGGCTTTGTCGCGTCCGAGAAAGCTGGCGATATCGATGGCGGTGCAGGGCTTTTTGCGGTGAATAATCTTGATGACACGAATATGCATGGGTGTGATACCCAAATCTAGTTGCTCGGTTTGTTGATGTAATTGACGCTTCAATCCGTGGACTAAGTGAAACAAGCTTTCTAATGATGATTGATCAGACATAATGAACCTCTGTGTAAATGGTTGACAAAGTCAACTAATACAAATATAGTTGCCATTATCAACTATATTTGTATTTGTATCAAGACAGGAGAGCTATCTTGAGTGCACACACCGATTCAATATCGAAAACACCACTGATCTATAAGATGCTGGTGGTACTCAGCATCATGAGCGTTATGGGCGGTTCATTAACCGGTGTAATGACCTATATGAATGTCGGCTACGCAGATACTTTTTATAGCGATTGGCTGAGTTCATTTTTAGGCGCCTTTATGCTGATGCCTGTAGGGTTTCTGCTGATGGGGTTGATCACAAAGCTTGTTGTACAGTGGCTGCCAAACACAGATGCCCATGCCCGTAACCTCGTTGTCGGCGGGGTGATGGCTTGCATCATGGAGTCGATGATGGCGTTTAGTACCACCGCCAACACCCTTGGTTTTTCCAGTTCTGCTGATTTTTTAACGGGCTGGTTATTCAGCTTTTTAGCGGCACTGCCTTTAGGGTTAACCTTAATGGTCGTTATGTCGCTGACGGTTAAACCTAAAATTGAGCGTTATTTAACGAGTTGAGTGTCAGTTTAACCGAAGTATTAAACCATGTTTATTGAAGTGTGAGCATTTATTTGCCCGCTTTGCCGTGACGAACGAATAGAGATAACGATGATGAAGAAACAACACCTGTATAAAATAAGCATTGATCACATTCAAAACGCGGATGGTTCTGTGCCTGACGATGACATTTGTGAATTTGAATTTTCAAGCCATGATGAGCTGTTTGAGATTATCGAAAAACTAAAAAGCAGAGCGGATGTTGGCCCTGAAAAAGCGGCACCGCTGGGGCTTGGCATTAAGTTATTTGGCGGAATCATGTTGGCCAATAAAAAGCAGGATCTATTTGTTAATTTGATGCCACATTTCGCCGCCTTTATGAAAAATCTAAAGCAGAAAAAGGCATAGCGGTCGTTGGGTGTTTGAAATAGGGGAGGGCGAATCCCGCTTTGGCAGCAAGGAGGCGCTGGGTATTATATCGAGTGGTTAGGTCGTTTGGTCGTGACCGTCAAAATCAACGGTGACTTGATAACAGCCTTGAATATCAGCGACCTTATACAACCAGCCGTGACGGTTAATGATTTTTTCGCTCAGTTGTAGGCCTAAACCATAGCCATAGCCTAGTGATACTTCTTGAGTGTCTATTTTAGTTACCTGAGCGGATTCTTTATCGCTTTCGTGACTGTTAGTGATAGTGACGCGGCTGCCTTGCTGTTTAATCTCGATTAGCCCCTGTTGCGTATGTTGGTAAGCATTTCGAATAAGGTTGCTGAGCACAATGTGGCAAGCGGTTGCTGCGACATTCACACGCGCTTCGTCAGTCTCTATTTTAACGGTAACGTTTTTTGTATTAAGTAGATAATTAAGCTCATCGGTTAGCTGTTTAACTTTTTCATGTAGATTTATCGGCACGAGGGCGATGTTTTGCTTATCTTTATGACTAAGCCACAATAATGTTTCAGTTAGGTCACTCATGGTGAGACCTGCACGTTGAATTCGCTGTAACGTGAGTGCTTGTTTGTCGCTGAGAGGCGATGTTTCACTGAGTCGCTTAAGCAAATCCACATTGCTACGAATAACCGCGATAGGCGTTCGTAATTCATGGCTGGCGTAGCTTAAAAATTGCTGCTCACGCTCTAAACTTTGATGTGCCGATACTAAGCTGTTTTGAACTAATGAGGCTAAAACATTGAGTTCGTTATAAGAGAAATCGGGAGGTGGAGTTTGTGTATTCTCTTGGGTCAGTGATTTAGCCCAGTTTTTTAAAGATTCAATTGGCTTAGCTATTTTCTGCATGATCATAACCAAGCAGAAGGCAAATAATGCGATGGCTGCTAGTGCAGTAAAAAATGCCCAATATAAACGGTTTTTGGGTTGTTTCGCCGCGTTCGCATCGAGACGGTTTCTCTCGAGGATGACCTTCGAAACAAATCTTTTTTCCCCTGATGGTGTGTAAGTAAGAACGACAAAATAGATGTTCTCAGGAATAGAAAAGATAGAGGATTGATCTTTTAATTTCTGTAACTGTCCAGCCTCCGTTGGCGGAGATACAAAATTTTGCTGAATAATATCAGGCGTATCTTGCCAACGACTAGCGATATTAAAGCCAATAAGGTCAATGGGTTGTCCATCTTCGACTTCTGCTGTTTTCGCGATATCCTTCATCACGATATTTAACCCTTTATCGAGTCCATTAATAAAATAATTAACGCTTAATAAAGAAAAGCCGATCGCCATGACTGAGCCAAGCAGCACGACACTGATAAAAAAATACAGTTTGAGGCTTGGCCTGATTTTCATTATGAAGATCCTACCCTGTGTTCTTTAATAACAAAACCAATACCCGAAACGGTATCAAGTTTAATGTTGCATATTTCTACATCTAGTTGTTTACGTAGATGGTGGATATGGACTTTTAAGCTATTGCTGTCAGGTTGCTCATCCCCCCAGACGGTTTGCATAATTTGCTGGCGGCTCAGGGGTTGAGGGCTAGCGCGCACGAGCGCCTCTAATAACTTAAACGCGATAGGGGATAGTTTGAGTGTTTGCTGTTTTAACTGTGCCGTATGCTGAGTTAAATCGAGCGTTAAATCGCCTAATACGAGACGCTTTACTTCACCACTACGGCGTTTAGCAAGCACTTGCACACGGGCTACCAGTTCTTGCATATCAAAGGGTTTGACTAAATAGTCATCACTACCTGCTTTAAATCCTTGTAGCTTATTCTCGAGACCATCGCGAGCAGTCAGCATGAGTATGGGAATATCCATGCCTTTTTCTCGCAGTGTATTACACAGGGTTAAACCGTCCATTTTGGGCATATTAATATCCAGCATGATCATTTGGTAATGATTGCTTTGTATTAAATTCAATCCCATTAGACCATTACTGGCGTGATCACATTGAATGGATTCAATCTCAAGATAATCAACAATGGTGGCTGCAAGATCAAGATCGTCTTCAACCAGTAGTACATTTACCATTAAGGTACCGTTCCTTCATTCCTAGCTGTGCTTGCTCGACATTAGCGTTTATCTCATGCCACGCGAGCGGTGCCGTTTAGCCTTGCTCAGGGTCACTAGCAAGGCCACCACCGAGTACACGATACAAGGTGATACGATTATCCAGATCTGTCTGCTGCGTGAGAATCAGCGACTGTTTTGCACTATACATTGTACGTTGAGCTTCTAGAGTATCTTGAAAACTATCCACTCCATTTTGATAGCGCGCTAATGATAGATCGTAATGGCGGGTTGCGGCAGCCACCAATGCGTTTTCGGCATCCAGTTGCTCCTGTATTGTCGCCCGCCGTGCAAGTGCATCGGCGACTTCTGAAAATGCGTTCTGTATCGCATATTCATAAGCGGCCAGTGTTTTTTGTTGTAACGCTTCACTGTAGGCTAAATTGGCATCGTTCGCCCCACCATCAAAGATGGGGAGGCTGAGAGTGGGAGCGATGGTCCAAATAGAGCTGGCACCGCCAGTGAAAAGATCTGATAGCATCGTGCTGCCTATCCCCCCTGTTGCGGTTAATGACAGGGATGGGAAAAACGCGGCCCGCGCAACACCAATATTGGCATTGGCTGATTTTAAGTTATGTTCGGCGGCTAATACATCGGGGCGTTGTAGTAATACCTCTGATGATAGGCCTGCGGGGACATCGGTGATCAACGTGTTGCTATCAGGCAAGGCGTTGGGCAGCAGGTTGTCATTCAACGGTTCGCCGACCAGTAAGCTAAGGGCGTTAATATCTTGCGCCACCTGGGTTTGATAGAGAGCGGTATCTGAGCGAGCGCTATGATAAATCGTTTCAGCGCTAACTAAATCGATCTGTGAATCGACACCTAGGGTCAAGCGCTTCTGAGTAATCTCCATCGCTTGCTGGGCATTGTTCATAGTTTCTTTAGCGAGGGTTAAAGCGCTTTGATCCGCTGCGAGGGTTAGCCAAGCATTCGCTATTTCACTGATGAGTGAGATTTTAGTGGCTTTGGCTGTTTCTTCACTGGCTAAATAGGCTTCCATTTGAACAGCCGTGAGGCTGCGGTTTTTACCAAATAGATCAATTTCATAATCGCTTAACCCTGCTTCTGCTTGGTAGGTCGAGCTGACCTCCCCTGATGACCGGCTGCGACTGCTACTTAAATCCGCATCAATTGGGAGATATAGATCCGCTCGTTGAATACGGTAAGTGGCGCGCGCAGCTTCGACATCGGCGAGGGTTTGGCGCAGGCTTCTGTTGCTATTAAGTGCTAACTCAATCACCTGTGCTAAACGTGGGTCTTTAATGAAACTTTTCCACGGCACCTGCATTGCTTGTTCGGCTGATAAGCCTTGAGCGCCGGTATTAAGCGTGTTCTGCCAGTCATTGGCTATTGGCATCTCCGTACGGGAGTATTCCGGCGCCATTGAACTACAGCCCGCCAGCAATATGGCGAAAGATAGGGGTAATAACCTAGCGCTGCGTGTCGTTTTTACGCTGAACTTAAGCATGATTACTTTCCTCCTTTTTAGGCTCGTCATTATAAACAGGGCGTCTTGACGGGAATGCACCACGGATTAACACAAAGAACAGAGGGACAAGGAATATTCCCAATAGGGTTGCGGTGAACGTACCGCCAACAATGCCGGTACCGATCGCGATACGGCTATTGGCGCCAGCCCCTGATGAGATGGCGAGCGGTAGTGTACCGAATATAAAGGCTAGCGAGGTCATAATGATGGGGCGCAAACGAAGTTTGGCTGCTTCGACCGCTGCGTCTACTAATGACATACCCTGTTGATAGGATGTTTCTGCAAACTCCACGATAAGGATGGCATTTTTTGATGCCAAACCAATGGTTGTCAGCAGCGCAACTTGGAAGTAGATATCGTTTTCTAGCCCACGAATGGTGGATGCCAATACGGCGCCAATAACACCTAAAGGAATAACCAAAATAACGGCAAGTGGCACTGACCAACTCTCATACAGGGCCGCTAGCGCAAGGAACACCACCAAGATTGAAATAGCATAGAGCATCGAGGATTGTCCGCTGGAGATCTTCTCTTGATAGGATAAACCACTCCATGCGTAGGTGAGTTTGCCTTGGCCGACCTCTTCAGTCAGACGTTCCATCTCAGCCATCGCTTGACCGGAGCTAACCCCGCTAGCCGATGCCCCCTGTATCTCATAGGATGCAATGCCATTGAAGCGAGATAAGCTTTGCGGTGTGCTTGACCACGAGACAGAGCTAAAAGCTGAAAACGGTGTCATAGCGGTGTTGCCGTCAGCATCTTGACCGCGAACATGCCACTGGTTTAAATCCTCAGGCTTTGAGCGGAACTCAGAATCGCCTTCCACGTATACTTTTTTCACGCGACCATCATCAATAAAGTCATTGACATAGGATCCCGCCCAAGCAGATGTTAAGGTGTCGGCCACATCGGATAATGACACGCCGAGCGTGGTCGCTTTACCGTTATCGATATCAATCTTAAGTTGTGGGGTTTCACTCAAGGCACCTTCTCGGATGGCTGTCAGTAGTTCGCTCTGTCGAGCTTTGGTTAACAGTTCATTTTTTAAGGCGGTTAACTCCTCACGGGATGTGCCCGCCGCTGCCTGTAGTTCAAAGGTAAAGCCGTTACTTTGACCTAAGCCTCGGATCACCGGTTGCGACATGGAAAAAATACTGGCATCACGAATGGAGGATAGGTTTTTATTCATGCGTTGAATCAGCGCATCGGCACTCTGGTCATCGCGAGGGCGGTCATCCCAAGGCTTTAAAGCGACAAAGCCCATACCTGCATTTTGTCCACTACCTGAAAAGTTAAAACCAGAGATTGAAAAGGCACGAACAACACTGTCAGTTTCTTCTTCAGCTAAGTATTGCTCTACTTGTTCAGCCACGGCTCTAGTACGCTTGATCGATGCACCGGCTGGCAAGCTTATTTGGAACATGGTGCTACCTTGGTCTTCTTGCGGTAAAAAGCCGGTCGGCATGCGAACGATCAGTACGCCAAGAATCGCGACAATGATGCCGTATAGCAGTATCCAGCGAAGTTTACGGCTGATGATGCCTTGAACATGGCCGGTGTAAGAGCTTGTTATGCGGTCAAATAGACGGTTAAAACCGGCAAAAAAACCTTTGTTGCTACGACTATGATCTTCTTTAATCAACAAACTGGCGCACAGGGTAGGGCTTAGCGTCAACGCCACGATAACCGAAAGAATCATCGACGAGACAATGGCGATCGAGAACTGTTGATAGATAACCCCAGTTGAACCGCCAAAGAACGCCATCGGTAAGAATACTGCCGATAACACGACGGCAATACCCACAAGGGCACTACTAATTTCGGACATCGACTTTATGGTGGCGTCTCGCGGTGACAGGTTTTCTTCACGCATCAAACGTTCAACGTTTTCGACCACTACGATGGCATCATCAACCAGCAAACCAATGGATAGCACAATACCGAACATGGTTAAGGTGTTAATTGAAAAGCCGAACGCAGAGAGCACGCCAAAGGTACCTAGCAAGACCACCGGTACGGCTATGGCTGGGATTAACGTTGCCCGCCAGTTTTGTAAAAAGAGCCACATCACCAATACGACCAAGACGATCGCTTCCACAAGGGTTTGTACGACTTCGCTAATGGATATTTTAATAAACTCGGTGCTGTCTCGGGGGAAGGTCACTTCATAACCGTCAGGCAGATTTACTTCCAGTTCAGCGACCTTATCTTTTACACGAGTGGCGGTATCCAATGCGTTAGCGCCGGGTGATAGCATAATGGCGATCCCTGATGCGGGGTGGCCATTCAAACGAGGAATGACATCGTAGCTTTCACTACCAATTTCAACTCTAGCAACGTCACTAAGGCGTACATTCGCACCGGAACTATCATGTTTTATGATGATATTACGAAACTGCTCCGGCGTTGACATCATCGATTGGGCGGTGACGGTCGCGTTAAGCTCTTGGTTTGCGGGAGCAGGTACAGCACCAATTTTACCAGCGGGTACCTGTACGTTTTGCGCGGCTAAGGCGCTGGTAATATCAGAAGGCATTAACTCATAGGCAGCCAGCTTGGTTGGGTCTAACCAGATCCGCATTGCATATTGTGCACCAAACACTCGGACATCACCGACGCCTTCTATACGCGCTAAGCTATCTTCCATGTTAGAAGCAATATAATCAGAAATATCAAAGGCGTTCGCTTGGTCGGTGGAATCGTACAACGCGATGACCAATAAGAAATCGGAATTCGATTTTGTGACAGTCACACCTTGAGACTGAACAGAATCAGGCAGGCGAGAGTTAATCTGCTGGACTTTGTTTTGTACTTGAACTTGAGCGTAATCGGGGTCTGTACCTTCTTCAAAGGTAATATTGACCTCTGCAGAGCCATCAGCGGTACTGGATGATGAAAAGTACAATAGCCCATCGAGTCCCGTCAGTTGCTGCTCTAATATTTGTGTGACACTGTTTTCAACGGTGATCGCATCCGCACCGGTATAGGAGGTTTTTATTTTGATAACGGGCGGGGCGACGCTGGGGTACTGTGCCACGGGTAGCGACATAATTGAGGCGATACCGGAGAGCATGATAATAATCGAGATAACCCAAGCAAATACTGGGCGGTCGATAAAGAAACGAGCAAACATAGGTTACGCTCCCTCTTTGGTGGCATTGGTCTCGTTGGACTCCATCACGGTTACCATCGATCCATTGTTGTCCATTTCGACGTGTACTGGTTTCACTTCACTGCCTGGGCGGATCTTGTTAGATCCTTCGACCAAGAGTTTGTCATTGGCAGATAAACCACTGGTAATCACCCATTTGTTATCAACGGCACTCATTGTCTGTACGGTGCGTCTTTCCACGCGATTGTCATCACCAATTACATAAGCATAGGCAGTGCCATCAGCACTGTGGTAAATACCTTGCTGGGGAACGAGGATAGCGTTTTCATCAACCGCTTCATTCACCTGGGCACGCACAAACATACCGGGTAATAACAAACCCTCAGGGTTAGGGAATTCAGCTCGCAAGGTAACGCTGCCGGTTGATGTATCAACGGACACCTCTTGCATTTTAAGCTGGCCCTCATGTTGGTATGTGCTGCCATCTTCCAATGAGAGGGTGACCGCGGTGGTACCTTGTTTGATCTCTTTTTCGTTTATTAGTTGACGCAGCTTTAATAGTTCAGTGCTGCTTTTCGTCATATCAACATAGATAGGATCCAAGGTACGAATGGTGGCTAATTCTGAAGATTGTTCTGCGGTGACTAATGCGCCTTGGGTCACGCTAGAGATGCCGATGTGGCCAGAGATAGAGGCTTTTACTTTAGTGTATTCAAGATTAATGGCGGCGGTTTCTAATGCCGCTTTATACTTGTCGATATTGGCTTTGGCTTCTAAATAAGCGGCGTGGGCATCGTCATAATCTTGTTGTGAAATACCTTCAAGCTTAATTAACTTAGCATAACGCTGGTCTTTTAATTTAGCGGTGTTCAGCGAGGCTTTAGCGCTGTTTAAATTGGCTTTAGCTTCATTATAAGCTGACTGATAGGTTGCTGGATCAATTTGATAAAGTAGTTGTCCTTGTTCGACCAAACTGCCTTCTTCAAACAGGCGTTGCTGAATAATACCGCTGACTTGAGGGCGCACTTCAGCCGACTGCGAAGCAACCACTCGGGCCTGCATTTTACTGTCCATATGGTATGGCGTTGTCGTTACCGTAATATAGGACACGGCGGGAACCGATGAACCTTTCATGGCCGCGGGCTCTTGTTGACAACCACTTACTAAAGCAGTGATAAGTACTAGCCCCCCGATATAGCTTGAGTATTTCATGATGGAATGTTCCTTAATAAGTAAATAAATAAAGACGAGGCTTAAGACAACAGAATATTCGTGCTACATATAGGTGAACACTGGTAAACGTCTACTAATTGACAAGCATAACAAGGTCAAGGTTAAAGCAGGGTTAATGAATATGATCAGTATCAAGCTAATCAGACATTGATGATAAAAAAGAGTGAGAGCAAACAAACTCAATAGGCATATGGGTTAATGCAATGCTATTCACTCAGGATTACCACGCAGGGTTAAGTATTGGCTTGCTGTAAATATCCGCACTAAGAAGGCAAAAAAATGTTAAGATGTAAAGTCACCATATAAACGGAGCCTTTTTATGGCAGTTAAGTCTAAAAAAACAGCAGCAAATGAAACCCATGATTCTATTGCTGAGCAGACAGCCGCCTTCTTAGAGGCTGGTGGTGAAATTCAGAAAATTGATAAAGGCGTTTCTGGCCGTGAAAATAACGGTGGTCCACGTCATATCGTGTTAGGCAAAGCTTCTCCTCGATAGTCCTGCCGGCTGATCGTTTTACCGCGCTCCTGTTTTAGTATTCGATATGTGTGTGTTTAATCTGGCTATATGCCGGGCGCATCGTTCGTAGTAGGGCGCGAACATTTTTTTATTTTTTATCAGCATTAAAGCTTTCGATATTCTGACCTCTTTTCCCGTTTTATTCTTCCGCCTATCACGGCCGTTTTTAGCTACCTGCTGGTGAGTTTTATAGGGCAGAGCTTCTTTTACTTAAGCAGATATTATATTTATGACCACTAAAGCATTTACTCTCCAACGCATCTGTAATTTTGCTGGAAAGACTTTTGATCCTAATTCAGATGAACAGGTGAACGAAGTTTTACGTAACAAATTTAATATATCCCTGCCGCAGCGCCGGCGGATGGATGAAGCGATGGAAGCGGTCGCTAGCGATCACGATATCATTACATTGATTTTGCAGTACCGTGCGATGGCTTGATTGGCATACTTTTCTATTAGAGATGCTTTTTAGACCGATTTTTTAGAAGGGCTGTTTTAAAACAGGCTCATCTAACGGTGATTTTAGAAAAGCCTGATAGGTACTGATGATTAAGATATCGGGTTGATATCATCAGCGAACTGATCGCCGCGATCAAGACAGCAGCGTGAATATCTCGTCTTCCGGTAATCTAGATTTAGGCAAACCCGCATTGAAATCGGCTTGACTATGATAGCCCAGCGCAATCAGGGCGAGTGCTGTGTAGCCTTTTTCCAGTAGACCAAACTCTTCGTTAAGCGCTTTAGTGTCAATACCTTCGATAGGAACCGCATCAATGCCCAGTGCGCCAGCGCCGAGCAGTACCGTGCCCATGTTGAGGTAAACCTGCTTTTCCATCCAGTGCTGTGCGTCTTTTAGCTCGAAGCGGTGCAAATTGACAAACATTGAACGGCCATTGTTCACACCCTCTTTAAAGGAAGGCTCGGCAAAACGTCCGTCATCATCCTCTACCGTCAGCAGGTGCTGCAGATAGGCGTCATCTATATCTGTTTTGGCACAAAATAGAATAACGTGGGACGCGTTGAGTACTTTGGCTTCATTAAATGAAAAGGCTCCCTGAGTACCCGCGCTGATGCGTTTACGTGTTTCTGGTGAATCGGCAATGATAAAGTGCCAAGGTTGAGAGTTAACGCTCGAAGGGCTATAGCGCAGGACGTCTTTGATCTGCTGAAACTGTGCTTCGGGGATCGCTTTATTGCTATCAAACTCTTTAGTTGAATAACGAGACTTCACAATGTCGGTCAAGTTCATGTCATTTTTCTCCTAGTCTAACTCGAGCAATGTTGAGTGGTTTGGCCAATGGCTGAACCACTCAACGAGCGCTCATCTTAATCTAAATTGCAGGCGTGTTTAATCACGCGGCGCTTTGTTTTTTCAGTTTTATAGCGCTTTGGCGGGTAACGGTTATAACAGAGATACAAAGTTCATATATTGTTCTAGCTCACCGATGACACACTCTTCCATTAACGCACCGGTTTCCATGGCATAAGGTTGCTTGAAATGGATGTCCCAGACATCAGATTCTTTGCGCCAATGCTCATAGACAACCAAGGTTTCGTCATCGCCTTCGACGGTGTAAAGATCGAACAGCAAGCAGCCGTCTTCGGTACGGGTATGGGTAATGTGTTTTTCAAACTGATGGATCAGCTTTTCGCGGCTGCCAGGCTTAATTTTAAAGATGAAGAAGATGTTAAATAATGGATCTTCTGGGGTGGCCTGTTTTAATGCAATGGGGGCTGGCTGAGTGTCATTGACGGTAAATACTTCAATCGGTTTATCCTGCGCTTGTTCTGCCAGTGCTAGCAGCTCTTTTGTGTAGGGCTGCTGCATATGAGTCGCTAATGCGGCCTCATCTTGCCAGCGATCATAGGCAAAAAATAGATTGGGATTAGCATTATCCCGATAGAGTCGCATTTCAAGATTACCGGGTTCCTGTGCAACGCCTTTTTTATTCACTGACAGGGCCGCGACAAATGCTTCGCTGAACTCAGGTTTAATGGAAAATTTAATAATTTGAGTAAAAGCCATGATGATTCTCCTGATGAAATTAGATGTTTAGAAGCCTTCGAGTACGATTTTTCCCCGCGCTTTACCGGTTTCAAGCTGTGCGTGAACTTTTTTCAAATTATCAGCATTAATGAGGCCGGCGATTTCGGTCAGTGTGGTTTTGATTTTTCCTGCATCAATCAGTTCTGCCACTTTGCTTAACAACTGATGTTGGGCGGCGATATCGCTGGTACCAAACAAGGAGCGGGTAAACATCAACTCAAAGTGCACGGAGATCGATTTCATAACGAACGGGCGGCTGTCAAAGGCATCGACTTCGTCGGTTAAACTGAAGCGTCCCTGTGGCGCGATTAGCTCAGCAATATCTGCGAGGTGATGTTGGCTGTGGTTGGTCGAAAATACGAATCCAGGTGCACCCAAGCCTAAGGCGTCAATCTGTGGTGCCATCGGTTTGCTGTGATCAATAACATGATGTGCGCCAAGCTCTTCCACCCAAGCTTGCGTCTCGGGGCGTGACACGGTGGTGATAATAGTCATGTCAGTCAGGGCGCGTAACAATTGAATCGCAATGGAGCCAACGCCACCGGCGCCACCAATAATCAAGATCAGTTTACCGCCCTGAGTGGTTGGACGGGTGACATCTAAGCGATCAAATAATGCTTCCCACGCGGTAATGCTTGTCAACGGCATCGCCGCTGCTTCTGCATGGCTGAGGCTGGTGGGTTTTTTCGCTACGATACGTTCATCTACCAAGTGGTATTCACTGTTTGTGCCTGGACGAATCATTGAGCCGGCATAGAAAACTTGATCGCCTACTTGAAAGTTTTGCACCGCGTCACCGACCGCATCAACCACCCCTGAGGCATCATAGCCTAAGACATTCCAGCCGCCCTCAGGAGCGGGCATACCCTGTCGGACTTTATAGTCAACGGGGTTAACGGAAACGGCCTGAATCTTAACCCGTAGGTCTTGGCCTTGTGGTATTGGCTGGTCGAGGCTGATATCGACGAGGGCTTCTTGACGGTCGATACTGCCGGGGGTTTGATATCCAATTGCTTTCATGGGACGCCTCATCTAGGTGTAAACGGTTGACTGGTTTGGTCTTGCTTAATATGAGGCTTATGTTAGCTATCCCGTTTACAATGATCATCTAGCTAGATCAGGATTGATTTTCCTGTTTTTCGGGATAGTATGGGATGGATAACGATCTATCTGTTGAGCGGAGTCTGTCTTGGATCTGGATTTAAAAACCTTAGCGTTATTTGTGCGTATTACTTCACTCGGTGCTATTGGTCGAGCAGGGGAGGAGTTCGGCTTATCGTCAACCAATGCCAGTCAGCGGATACAGGCGTTAGAGGTTGCGTTAGGCGTTAAACTTTTCCACCGTACGACACGGGTCGTCACTTTGACCCATGATGGGCAGGTATTTTTAGAACATGCGAAACGTATCCTCGATGATGTGGAGGAAACCTGGAACGTCTTTAAGGGGGACGACGATAAGGTCCAGGGTAAAATTCGCTTAACGGTGTCGGCCTCTTATGGGCGTATCTATCTAGTCCCTTTTATCCCTGAATTATTAGCAAAGTATCCCCATTTACAAATTGAGATCGATTTTACCGATAAAACCATCGATATCGTGGAGCAGGGATACGATATCGCTTTTCGAATGCACGCGCTTGAATCGACCAGTTTATTGGCCCGGCGCATAGCCGATAACCCGATGATCTTAGTGGCTTCGCCAGCGTATCTGCAGCAGTGGGGTTATCCTCAAACACCGACGGAGCTTGCTCAGCATCGTTGCATTCCGTTTGCTAAATCTAACCATTGGCGCTTCAAAGATAAGGCAGGTGAAACCCATGAGGTGTCGGTATCAGGGCCTATCACCGCCAACTGGGGTGATGCGATTGCCGATTTAGTGGAAGCGGATATGGGGATTGGAATGGCTTCGCTATGGCATGTTGGTCCAGCGATTAAACAGGGCAAGGTCGTACAGGTTCTACCTGACTATAAGATCTGGCCCGAAACCCGTATTTGGGCTGTTCGGCCACCGGGTCGGTTAACGCCGGTGCGGGTAAAGGTGTTTTTAGATTTTATTGAAGAGGTTATTAGAAAAACGAATATTGAGCGCTACGGTGATCTTTTAAATCATGAATAGTTCGAGTTGAATCGAGAACTATGAATCAATGAAAATGAAGCGGATTAATTGAGGCGATTACTCAAAGGCCTGCTAGACTAAAGGACGTATACAGCTAGTCAATACTGTGTCACTGTTTAGCTAGATGAATTTTACTGACTATGGAGTATCGCTAGCGCTTGAATGTTGAATCTCACCGGTTGAGCAAAAGTAAGTATCTGCTCTGCTTTTTACTCTATATCGGGTCGGCCTGTGTGTTCGCGATTTTTAGTCCGCAGGCTCAAATCGTCTCTTTATGGCCTCCAGCCGGTGTTGCGTTGGCGGGCTGTCTGCTTTTCGGCTTTCGCTTTTTGCCGGCAATATTTGCAGGCTCTCTACTGTTTAATTCCGGTTCTGCTATATGGCATGAAGGTGCGCTAAGTATCACCGTGGTGCAAGCCTCGGCTTTAATTGCCGTTGGGTCGATTACTCAAGCATGGGTTAATGTTCGTCTGTTACAGTATTTTCGCATCAATATCTTGGATGCCCCGTCTTATGCTCAGGTGTCGGTTTTTATCTTAATTGCCTTAGGTTGTTGTTTAATCAGTGCGGCTATTGGCAATGTGGTCTTAACTTATTTCTATGGCGAAGTAGGGCAGCGACAGATCGATTGGAGCAACCTGTTGACTTGGTGGGGCGGTGATTTTCTTGGGGTCATTCTGGTCGCACCGTTATTACTCGGTTTACTCTCTCGACAACCGGATAAATCGCACCCTAAACCATTGCTGAAATCGTTGACGCTACCGCTCTTTATTATTATTGCCGCGTTTCAGTTGGCACAGCAATATTTTGGCGACTCGATTGTCACAAAGATGGAGAATGATTTCACATTAAAAGCTGAGGCGCTTGAAAATAACTTTAAACGGGATATGGATAGTTATACCCATGCGTTGGATCAGTTAACGGTTTGGGTGGCGCAGCAAGAGGACGTCAGTAAGGATGAATTTCTTACCCATAGCCGACAATTAATCGCGGATTTGCCCGGCATTAAAGGCATCTCTTGGAATCCGTTAATTAAGTCTGATGAAGTGGCCGCTTTTGAGCACGATATGCAGCAGGATTACCCTGATTTTAAAGTGAAGGGGAAGCCCTTATTACCCACTGATCCGCTGGTGGTGGTGAAGTATATTCAACCGTTAGAGTCTAATCGTGAAGCATTAGGTTTTAACGTTTACTCGAATCCTGCCCGTAAAAAAAGTATGCAGATGGCGAAAGCGCTTCGTGTGGATACGGCTACCGATATTATTCAACTGGTGCAGCTTGAGCAAAACGATCCTGGTTTTCTGGTTTTTTCACCGGTGTTTAAATCGGTTGATCCAGCGGATGATTCTATAGATGGCTATGAATCGCTAAAGGGATTTGTTGTTGGCGGGTTTCAAGTATCGGCTATTCTTGACCCTAGTTTTCAGCTTGGTGTGCAAAAGTATATGGAGCTGTACATCTACGAGAACGGTAACCCCGCCGAGAAGGTGTACGGTGACGCCAGTATACTGACTGCCATCGAAGCGGATGAGGGACTCCATCATCAGTTTGTCATGAGATATGCTCAGCATGAATGGACCTTTAATCTGAATGTGCCCAAAAGTGCGATAACGGCACTTCAGGTAAATGATATGTTGGGTTTTTTAGCGGTGCAGGTGTTGTTTGGTGTGTTAGCCGTGCTGATTACGTTATCGGCTTTTGGTTATCATGAACGGCTGAGTCGATTGGTTGATAGCCGAACGGATGAACTGAAACGGGTGAATGACCAGCTGCATCATTATGCCTTTTATGATGCCCTGACTGGGTTGCCGAATAGGCGTCTGTTTCTAGATCGCTTGAAGCAGGCTTTAATGTTGTGTCAGCGTAATCATAGTGAGCTTGCCCTGCTGTATATGGACCTTAACGGTTTTAAATTTGTTAATGATAGTTTTGGACATGAGCAGGGTGATCAGCTGCTCATCGAGGTGAGCCGACGTTTCGATGCGGTCTTGCGTCATAGCGATACACTGGCGCGCTTAGGCGGGGATGAATTTACTCTGCTATTGGCGGATAGCCCAAAGCAGAACGATATTATGTCGATTGTTAATAAGCTAACCGAGTGCCTAAAAGAGCCGATTATCTTAGGCGACACGAGTCTAGTGATTGAGAATAGTATCGGTGTAGCGGTTTTTCCAAGAGATGGTGCGACGCTGGTTGAGCTGATGGCCGCGGCAGACACGGCGATGTATGCCGCTAAAAAGCAGTCGAATACGGTGTGCTTTTATACAGACAGGCTTAAAACTACCGCCAGTTTTACGGCTATGCATGAAGATGTAAGCAAGGTCTGATGTTGTTGGTTTAAATCTAGGCGGTATAAGTGAAGGCGCTAGTCAAAAGGTTTAACAAAGCGTTAGCGCATAAGATTTAATAAAAAGGCTGAGGGTTGCTTCCCAGCCTTTCTTTGTCTCTTTTAGCTGATAGATTAACGGCTGTTGGCGCTGCTGTTGTTTTGTTCTCGTAGGATTTTCACGGCGGATCAAACGGATAACTTCATTCCCGCCTCGAGTTTTCTAACCTCAGTCCGAATTGATCCATCGTTGCTTGCCGCTATCTGCATAGCGATTTTTCTATCAGTGCATGATTCTGCACTCCATCACAACCTGTCCGTTCCACCCCTTTCATGTCTGGCCATGTGGTTTACATTTAATCCTCGAGTTGCTCTAGCGTCATGGGTTGGGTTGACGGGCGGCTCCATACATACCAAAGCGCAAAGACAACGGTGGCCGCAGCCAGCGTTTTTAAGCCAATATGAAAGGGTAGAAAGATCAGAGGGTAACTGATCATGGTTAACATCATGGCGGTGGAAAAGAGTTTTGCCTTGAAGGGAATAACACCATGCTCTTCCCAGTCACGGATGAAATGACCAAACATCGGCTGATTCAGCAGGTATTGATGTAGCCGCTTAGAGCTGCGGGAAAAGCAAAACGCCGCCAGCAGCAGAAAAGGGGTGGTAGGAATTAACGGCAGTAATATACCGATAATGCCCAGCAGAATGAATATAAAACCGCCTAGTAGGTAAAGCGTTCGGATCACAGTGTGGCGCACATTATATCCTCAGTGGTCTGTATCTGATTATCCTAACAGATCTGTGGTTAAGGTATCTAACGGATATCGGCTCGGCAATATTTAAATGCAGCATTGCTTAAGAAATAATGGATAGCGTTGTGGCAAAGCTTTATGGGTTATTGTTTCAGGCGTAGCGGTGTTGGCTGTTAGTTGAGTGGTTATTCATTGAGTGTCTGTTGCCTCCCCCTGTTGGGGCATATACGCTCAACAGGGCGCAAAGGTAATATCGATAGTAGTACAAAATCAGCGTTAGGCCTGTGATTGGGTACTTGATTTTGTAAAAAATAATGCACAATATGCAGTGGTTATTGCCATTATAATAAGTGTCAAAAGCTGTCTATTGAGATCGCCGCACATAATTAAAAAGCAAAGAGGTGTGTTCCGTGAGCAAATCTTCTACAAAGCCTGCCTTTAACTGGGAAGACCCATTCTCCCTTGAAACTCAACTGACCGAAGAGGAGCGGATGGTACGCGATGCTGCTCGTGATTATTGTCAAGGTCAGTTGTTGCCTCGAGTCACTGAAGCCAACCGTAATGAGATTTTCCATACTGAAATCATGCAAGAGTTGGGTGGGCTTGGTTTACTCGGCTCCACTTTGCCAGAACAGTATGGCGGTTCTGACGTTAACTATGTTTGCTATGGCCTCGTTGCCCGTGAGGTTGAACGGGTGGATAGTGGTTATCGTTCGGCCATGTCGGTGCAGTCTTCTTTGGTTATGCACCCTATCTACGCATACGGTAACGAACAACAGCGGATGAAATATCTGCCAAAACTGGCTTCCGGTGAATGGATTGGTTGTTTCGGTCTAACTGAGCCGGATGTTGGCTCTGATCCTAATAATATGAAAACCCGCGCCACTAAAGTGGACGGTGGTTACTGCCTTAAAGGCGCGAAGATGTGGATCACCAACTCACCGGTGGCTGATGTCTTTGTGGTATGGGCAAAACTGGATGGCGTCGTGCGCGGCTTTGTGCTGGAAAAAGGTATGCCTGGCCTGAGTGCACCGAAAATCGAAGGTAAGTTTTCACTGCGTGCCTCTGTGACCGGTGAAATCGTTATGCAGGATGTGTTTGTACCCGATGAAAATCTGCTGCCAAATGTGCAGGGATTGGCTGGTCCTTTCGGTTGCTTGAATAAAGCTCGCTACGGCATTGCTTGGGGATCGCTAGGTGCCGCCGAATTTTGTTGGACGGCTGCACGCCAATACACTCTTGATCGGATTCAGTTTCAGCGTCCTTTGGCGGCGAATCAGTTGGTACAGAAGAAACTGGCTGATATGCAGACTGAGATCTCACTGGGGCTTCAGGGTTGCTTGCAGATGGGCCGTTTGATGGATGATAACCGCTGCCCAGTGGAGTTGATCTCGCTGATGAAGCGTAACAACTGCGGTAAGTCGTTAGACATCGCCCGCGTTGCCCGTGATATGCACGGTGGTAATGGTATCTCGGATGAATTCGGTGTTATCCGTCATGTGATGAATCTTGAAGCGGTGAATACCTATGAAGGTACTCACGATATTCACGCGCTGATTCTGGGGCGGGCGATGACAGGCATTCAGGCGTTTTTCTAATGGCTGGCGCGTTAAGTCATATCAAGGTATTGGATTTAAGTCGGATTCTGGCGGGTCCTTGGGCCGGTCAGATGTTGGCTGATTTTGGTGCTCAAGTCATTAAAGTCGAACGTCCCGGTTGTGGTGATGATACCCGCAGCTGGGGGCCGCCATATATGAAAGACGCCCAAGGCAATCCCGTTGATGCGGCTTATTTTCATGCGGCTAACCGTGGCAAACAGTCCATTGCGATCGATATAACCACCTTGGAAGGGCAGGCGTTGATTAAGCGCTTAGCCGCAGAGGTGGATGTGGTGATTGAAAACTATAAGGTTGGAGGCTTGAAGAAATATAGTCTCGATTATGACAGCCTTAAAAGCGTTAATCCCGCGTTGATTTATTGCTCAATCACTGGGTTTGGTCAGGATGGCCCCTACGCTGAACGGGCCGGTTACGATTTTATGATTCAGGCCATGGGTGGTTTGATGAGTGTGACCGGAGAGCCCGACGGCCAGCCGATGAAAGTCGGTGTCGCCTTGGTGGATGTGATGACCGGTTTATATGCCTGCAATGCGATACAGGCCGCCTTGCTACATCGCCGTGAAACCGGTGTGGGTCAGTATATCGATATGGCCCTGCTGGATGTGCAGGTGGCCACGCTGGCTAATCAGGCGATGAACTATCTGGCCAGCGATAAGCCTCCCGCTCGATTCGGTAATGCCCATCCGAATATCGTGCCCTATGAAGCGTTTCCTACAGCGGATGGACATATCATTCTAGCGGTGGGTAATGATGGTCAGTTTGCTAAGTTCTGTGCTCTCGCTGGGGCGCCTGAATTGGCAACCAATCCTGCTTTTGAGACGAATTCACTGCGGGTTGAAAATCGCGATGATTTGACCCCGATCGTGGCTGAACTGATGACCCATCAGCGTAGTGATTGGTGGTTAGAACAATTGTCGGAGCAGGGTGTGCCTTGTGGGCCGATCAATACACTCGATAAGGTATTTGCTGATCCGCAAGTGAAACATCGGCAGCTAAGGGTTGATCTGCCTCACCCAGTCGCTGGTAGTGTGGCGTCGGTGGCGAATCCAGTGAAGTTTTCACAAACGCCAATTGAGTATAACGCTGCGCCGCCGATGTTGGGGCAACATACAGATGAAGTGTTAGCTGAGCTGGGGTTAAGTGAAGTAGATATTGCACAATTAAAAGCAAACAACGTGGTTGGCTAAAGATTAGTTAACCACGTTATTTATACTATTTATGTCTAAGCTTGAGTCATTCAAGCGCATAACAGGTTCTATATTTCAATTGTCATCTGGATCACCTATGTGGATGGCAATGCTGTTTTGGAGTTACAGATGATTACCCTGAAAGATCCCTCTTTGTTAAAACAACAAGCCTATGTCAACGGTCAGTGGATTGATGCACTCAATGGGGAAACCAATTCGGTGATTAACCCAGCCACCGGCGAGCAGATCGCGACGGTACCTGATTTGGGCGTTGCCGAAACGGAAACCGCGATTGCTGCTGCCGATGTCGCGTTTAAAAGTTGGAAAAAGAAAACGGCTAAAGAGCGTTCTGTTTTATTACGGAAATGGTTTGAACTGATCGTTGCGAATAAAGATGACTTGGCGATGCTGATGACCGCAGAGCAAGGCAAGCCATTGGCAGAATCTGCCGGCGAAGTATTATATGGCGCTTCATTCATTGAGTGGTTTGCCGAAGAAGGTAAGCGGGCTTATGGTGATGTTATCCCCAGCCACGCGGCCGATAAACGGATTATCGTGACCAAAGAGCCGATCGGGGTAACAGCGGCCATCACGCCATGGAATTTCCCTAATGCGATGATCACCCGTAAATGTGCCCCGGCGTTAGCCGTCGGCTGCACCATGATTATTAAACCGGCGGAAGATACGCCACTATCCGCGTTGGCGTTGATGGAACTGGCTGATCGAGCCGGTATACCTGCGGGTGTCATCAGTGTACTCACCACTAAACGTCCGATCGAAGTGGGTAAGGCACTAACCGATAGTTCAGTGGTCCGTAAGCTCTCCTTTACAGGGTCTACTCCGGTAGGTAAGCAGTTGATGCGTCAGTGTGCCGATACGGTGAAGAAAACGTCAATGGAACTAGGGGGCAATGCGCCACTGATCGTGTTTGATGATGCCGATTTAGATAAAGCGATTCCTGCCGCGATTGCATCAAAATATCGTAACTCTGGTCAAACCTGTGTCTGTGCTAATCGTTTGTTGATTCAAAGTGGTATCTATGAAGAGTTTGCCCAGCGTTATGCCGCTGAAGTGGCGAAATTGAAAGTAGGTAACTGTCTCGAAGGTGAGTTTCAGCAAGGGCCCATGATTAACCGGGCCGCGGTCGATAAAGTAACCTCGATGGTCGAGGATGCGGTGGCAAAGGGTGCGCGGATCATTGCCGGTGGTAAGCCGCACGCATTGGGCGGTAACTTCTATGAGCCGACCATTGTTGCCGATATTAATAATGATATGCGCTTGGCCCACGAAGAGATTTTTGGCCCAGTCGCACCACTGTTCCGGTTTGAAACCGAAGAGGAAGCCGTGCGCATCGCCAATGATACCGAGTTTGGTTTGGCGGCCTACTTCTTTACCCGTGATTATGCGCGGGTGTTCCGTGTTTCCGAAGCCTTGGAATATGGCATGGTGGCTGTTAACGATGGCATTCTGTCGACTGAAGTCGCGCCTTTCGGTGGCGTTAAAGAGTCAGGTACCGGCCGTGAAGGTTCTAAATACGGTATGGATGATTATCTGGAAATCAAATATACCCTCGTCGGCGGTTTATAACGCCATTTAGCGGGATCGAACAGAACGCACTTCTTTGAGGTGCGTTTTTTTATACCGAGAAGAAAGCTGGGGATTCATATAATAAGTGCGACTCTGTTGTGGATAACCTCTATGCGTGTGTCAGGCTGGTTGTCGTGGTTAACTAAATTGTCGCTCTGAAAATCGCCGCCGCTTTCTCCTATTCCCGTCTTTCTATAAAATATTTCGCACACAGTGTTATATAGATGTGCGATTATTCTAACCAATGAAATAACTAACGGCGGAAACTGAAGTGGAGCATATGGATGTTGGCGAACGTTTAAAGGCGATTCGTAAAATGAATGGGCTTTCGCAACGGGAACTGGCGAAAAGGGTTGGGGTGACTAACAGTACCATCTCAATGATTGAGAAAAACGGCGTGAGTCCTTCTGTGAGTTCACTGAAGAAGGTCTTGTCGGGTATTCCCATCTCGATTGGTGATTTTTTTACTCTCGATATTGAGGAGATCGAGCCTGAGAGTGTGGTCTATAAAGCGGAAGAGATGCCAGATATTGGCTCTAATAACCTCAGTCTTAAATTGATTGGTGCTCGTCATAAAGGGCGCTCGATGGATCTACTGAGAGAACGTTATGAACCGGGTGCCGAAACCGGTAGTGAAATGTTGCAGCACCCAGGTGAAGAGGCGGGTCTTGTTATCAGTGGAGAGATCGAACTGACGGTGGGCTTTCAGGTCTATCACCTGAAAGCGGGAGATGGTTACTATTTCAACAGTCAGCGTCCCCATCGCTTTCGCAATATCTCCGATGAAGCATGCGAGATAGTCAGCGCGAACCCCTCGGTTTAAGTCTCTTTTGGTCGAACGTCAGTTGGTTGAGTTTCGGCAGTGGTTTTCGTGTCTAACGCTGGTTCATGGATGACCGCTTCTGTGGTCTCTTTATTGGGCACGGGGTGATCAAACTTTATGACCGCTTTTTGCAGAATAAGGGTGTTTGGGTAGGTGATGATTTCACCTTGACGCCGGATAATGACATGGAACAGAGTGATCTCATCAACGATACCGCTGATATCGTCGTCTTTATCCACGACCTTGATCGAGTCGCCTACTCGATAGGGGAAGCCAAAGAAGATGATTAAGCTAGCGGTGATGTTGCTGAGTATCGACCATTGGGCAAACATCGCTACGCCGATAATGGCAAACACCGATGACAAAAAGACCGATAGCTGAGCATATTGAATCCCCAATATGAGTGTCAGTAGTGTAAAAAAGAGTACGGTTAAGGCAATGTTGAGTGTTTTAGCGATATATTTGAGCCGGTATGGATCGGTGCCTTTGAGTTCCCCAAGCCGGTTGATATGACGGTTGATAAAACGTATAGCGAGGGCATATACCGCAATGACCGCCAAAACGATAACGTATTTCATCCTTAATTCCCTGACCTGTTTTGTGTTGATTGAGCGAGCGTTTCGCTGAGTTGATCCAGTTTGGAATGTAAGCGCATAACCTGTAGCTCGAGTTTCAGGTTGATCTCAAAAGTGGCGTCCTGTTTGATTCGATCTTTAGCGGCCTGACGGTTTTGCGACATCATAATGATGGGGGCCTGAAATGCGGCCAAACTGGAAAGCCCAAGATTTAATAGGATATAGGGGTAGGGGTCAAACGGTTGATCAATCAATAGATAACTATTGGTAACAATCCAGGCGATGATAAACATAAAGAACAATGAGATAAACCACCAAGAACCACCAAATCGGGCGACCACATCGGCAATTTTTTGTCCGGTGGTGAGGCTATCACTGTAAGCATCGTTGACGTTTTCAGAAACGGTCGTATGTTCGGCAATGCTGTTAATGACTCTTTGCTCATTTTCAGCGAGCGCGCTGTAATTTTGCCCTAATAAGGCTTTTGCTAGATTTTCAAAATAGCGTTTCATTACACTGTCCTTATGGTCAATTCATTGGCCAGTTGAAGATCATATTATTACTCAGCGGGTTATTGATCAGAATGATGACATACTACTTCAGTTATAACCCATTCTTTCTTCGTTAAATATTGTTTAGCCTGCCTCTGCTGCATTAATCGCGAAAAATTGATGATGGTGACGGCTTCGTATTATTGACGGTTTCGGGGTATTAACCTCTATAAAGAGAGAGCAATATGGCTTAATCCCAGTGATTAAAAGAAAAACCTTATTCTATTAAGGTTAATTGGATAGAATGAAACTACTATATATTAAGACCAGTTAATGCGAACAATACATCACTTGTTGTAGCCAACACGTACTGTTGTGCTGCTTCCTCTATCTGATGGGTTTCTGGCTTGGTATATCAGGTTGGATGGAGCGCGTGTGGCTAAGGAAAGCAAAAAATGATAATGAGTTATTTGTTTGGCTCGTTGAAATACCGACTTCTTTTGTTGATGCTTTTAGTCGCATTACCCGGTTTTTTGACGGTTATTATTCATGTGCAGCAACAACGCGAATCTGCGATTAATGTGAGTCGTGAGCAGGCTCGTTTTGTTGTCCAGCATTCGGTTTTGCATCAACAACTGTTGGTAGAAAATACTCGCCGTTATCTTGAGTTATTGGCGGATACGATACCGGTTAAAAAGCCTTCCGCTCCCGCTTGTTCTGCTTATCTCGCCAGCATTTTAAAATTGAACGCTGACTATATCAATCTGGGTGTTCCTGGTCATGACGGTGAACTGATCTGCAGTGCGCTTCCTCTTGAAAAACCTATATCTGTGGCCGATCGAGGTTACTTTAAACGCACTATTGAGAACCGCACCTTTGCTATCGGAGAGTTTCAACAAGACCGGGTCGCGGATGTGATCAGTATTAATTTTTCCTATCCCGTGATGGGTGATGATGGCGCTATTATTGGTGCTGTAGTGGCGGTTATTTCGCTTAACTGGTGGAGTAAATACCTCGCTGAATCTGGCTTACCCGCGGGCTCTGTGGCGGTGATTGCTGATGCTGAGGGTTTTACTATTGCGAACTTTCCATCAATAAGGGAGAAAATTGGTACCCCGGTGTCACCGTATTCTCAGCGAACTGCTGAAGAAAAAGGCCCTATTTTAGCGGATCAGGATGGTATCAGGCGGGTCTATTTCTCCGCTGAACTCTATAAAACGCCTTCTGGTCGAGTAATCTCAATGAGTATCGGTATCCCTGTGGAAAAAGAAATTGCCGCGGCTAATCGGCAGTTGTATTTGAGTTTATTGCTGATGTGTGGGGTTATGTTGCTCGTGTTGATGATGGCGATAAAAGGGTTGAAACGTGGCGTTCTTGACCCTTTGTCCCAGTTGACCCGTGCGACTCGGTTATTGTCACAAGGCCGCTTTAGCGATGTAACGCTGCCCCGGGCGGCACCTCAAATTATGCAGTTACATCACCAGTTTCAGGATATGGCGAAGAAACGTTTGCAAGCTGAGCAGCAAGCGTTGGAGCGAAACGAGGAATTGAACTCTGTTTTTCAGGCGTTACCCGATCTCTATTTTCGACTTGATGAAGAGGGCACTATTCTCGATTTTAAAGCGGATGTTGAATCTGACCTGTATGCCTCACCCGATGATTTTTTGCATAAACGGATGAGTGAGGTGATGCCTGAATCGGTTAATTTCATGAGCCATCTGCAACAGTTAAATGATCTCCAGCAATTAGTTGGTTGGGAATACAGTCTCGAACTTCCCAGTGGTAAAAAGTATTTTGAAGCGCGTCTTAATCGGATAGCGGGCTCTGGCCAGTCGGTGATGGTGGTGCGTAATGTGACCGCTAAAAAAGAAGCGGATGAGTCATTGGAGCTATCATCAATGGTCTTTCATTCGATGAGTGAGAGTATTTTAGTGACCGATGCCGACGGCTTAATTCTGGATGCCAATCCCGCTTTTACTCAGGCGTCGGGCTACAGTCTTGACGAGGTTGTGGGTAAAACCCCAGCCCTACTCAGATCAGGTTATCAAGATACAGGCGGTTATGAGGCTCTTTGGCAAGAGTTGACCCGAGAAGGAAACTGGGAAGGTGAGATCTACAATCTGCGCAAAAATGGCGAGATATACCCCGTATGGTTAACGATTAACACCGTTTATGACGAGGCGGGTCTACCGTTTCGACGCATCGCTATGTTTATTGATTTCACCGAGAAGAAACAGGCGGAGGAGATGATCTGGCAGCAGGCGCATATGGATATCCTCACGGGGCTGCCCAACCGAAAACTCCTCGGTGACCGGATTACCCAAGAGCTTGAGCATACCGACCGGGATGGCTTATCGACCGCTGTTTTACTGCTCGATTTGGATCTGTTCAAAGAGGTTAATGACACCCTTGGTCACGTCATCGGTGATCAGTTATTAATTCAGGTCGCCTCGCGCATCTCATCATGTGTTCGCTCGGTTGATACCGTGGCACGCCAAGGTGGGGATGAGTTTATCGTCATCCTCAGCCAGGTCAAAAACATGCATATGGTGAATTCTATCTGTGAAGACCTGTTGCAGACACTATCGTTACCCTATCTTCTCGGTGAAGAAACCGCCTACATTACCGCGAGTATTGGTATTACGCTTTATCCGGATGATGGTCGTAATGCTAATGATCTGCTCAAATCGGCGGATCAAGCGATGTATGCGGCTAAACAAAATGGTCGAAACTGTTTTCAGTATTTCACCCGTGAGATGCAAGAAGAAGCGGTGAAAAGAATGCGCTTGATTGCCGATTTGCGCCGGGCGGTAACAGAGCATCAGTTTGTCCTTTATTATCAGCCGCAGGTGTTGATGACCGATCGCTCTATTTGTAAAGCTGAAGCCCTTATTCGTTGGCAGCATCCGGAAAAGGGCTTAGTGATGCCCGATGAGTTTATTCCGACGGCTGAGGAATCGCATCTGATTCTGTCGATCGGTAGCTGGGTGTTGGAAGAGGCGACCAAAACGGTATTGATGCTGCAGCAGCAATACAATCCGGATTTTCAGCTGAGCGTCAATATCTCGCCGGTACAGTTTGAAAGTCTTGATAGCAATATATCGTCTTGGCTTGAACAGCTGAGTTCGATGGGGTTATCGGGTCAGTCAGTGGTGGCGGAAATCACAGAAGGGATGATGATGAGTCGTTCGACTGAAATTCGTGAGAAGATGAATGCCTTTAAAGCAGCCGGTGTGCAAGTCGCTTTGGATGATTTTGGCACGGGTTATTCCAGTCTGGCTTATATCAGCGAGTACGATATTGATTATCTGAAAATTGATCAATATTTTGTTAAAAATCTCGCCCTTTCATCAGATGCCTATACGTTGTGTAAAGCGATTATTATGATGGCCCATAACTTAGGTATTAAGGTGGTTGCTGAGGGAATTGAGACCGAACAACAGCATCGTCTGTTATTGGATCTAGGATGCGATTATGGTCAGGGTTATCTCTATTCAAAGGCCGTGGATCTTGATGCGTTTGAACAGTTGCTACGGGGGCAGCGAACTTAGATCGAAGCTAGATAGAAGGTCTGGTTGAAGCTGGGTAGAAGGGTTGGTCGAAGTACTGATAAATAAAACCAGATGAAAACGGATAAAAAAGCGGACGTCAATCTTATGCTAGCGATGATTGACGTCCGTAAAAGTTGAAGCCGAGAGGTCAGCTTCAAAACTGTTTAACTCGCTTTTAAGCGGAGGGATTTATTAAGCAAACATATCCTCTGCCGTTTCGCGTAGCACGTTCACTAACTGGTCAATATGATTCGCTTCAACAGTTAACGGTGGAGAGAAAGCAACGATGTTGCCCATGGTACGCACCATCACGCCGCGTTTGTAACAGCCTTTCTGGAAGTCTAAGCCGATGGGGCCATTGGCCGCGACTGAGGCATCAAACTGCACTGCGCCAACGAGTCCGTAGTTACGTACATCAATCACTTTGGGTGCATCTTTCAGGCTATGCAGAGCATTCTCGAAGTGAGTGCCAATCTCACCGCTGGCGCGGGTGAGCAAACCTTCTTTCTCATAGATATCCAGTGTTGCTAAGCCGGCAGCACAAGCGACTGGGTGAGCAGAGTAGGTATAGCCATGGTAAAACTCGATGCCACCGACCGCGACGTTATTAACAATCTGATCGTGAATTTCATCTTTAACGAATACCGCACCCAGAGGGATCGCACCGTTGGTGATACCTTTTGCCGAGGTGATCATGTCTGGCACCACATCAAACTCTTCTGAAGCAAAGGCTGAACCCAAACGGCCCCAGCCGGTAATGACTTCATCAAAGATCAGCAGAATATCGTATTGATCACAGATGTCACGCATACGCTTGAGGTAACCCTGTGGCGGCATAATAACGCCACCGGCACCACTCATCGGTTCAATGATGACTGCGGCAATGCTCTCAGCGCCGTGGAAGTTAATCAGTTGCTCAAGTGCTTCGGCTTTATCGATGCCCTGTTCTGGCAACCCTTTGCTAAACGCATTATTAGCGATGTCCAGTGTATGAGGCAGGTGATCCGTTGGCAGCAGTGGGCCAAAGCCAACACGGTTAGGTGTCAGGCCGCCGACAGAGATACCACCGAAGTTAACACCGTGGTAGGCCAGTTCACGACCAAGAAACTTAGTTTTACCGCCTTTACCGCGGGATTTTTGATATTGCAGGGCGATCTTCAGGGCAGACTCAACCGCTTCTGAACCGGAGTTAGCGAAGAACACCTTATTCAGAGACGCTGGCGTATGTTTGATGAGGCGGTTGGCAAACTCAAAACCGATCTCATGGCCAAAGTTAAACGGTGAAGCATAATCCAGATTGCACAACTGTTTGCTAACGGCATCAGCGATCTCGGTACGGCCATGACCGGCATTAACACACCAGAGCCCAGCAGTGGCATCAAGAATTTCTTGGCCCTCATTGGTGTAATACATTACACCTTCAGCGCGCTCGATAATACGCGGCTCGTTTTTGAAGTCCCGGTTAGCCGTATATGGCATCCAGAACGCATCCATATTGATGTTTGTGCTCATGAGAAAACCCTGTTTAGGTTATTAGTATTGGCCGTTGCTGATGTCAGCTCAGCTGGAAGGTTAATCGTTGAACATTAAAGCCGAGTTTTAGCAGAGGACTTTAAGGTTTAACTGAATGGCCTTATGGCGCCATAGTAGCGTCAGTGATAAAGTCTTATAAATAACAAACATTGAATGCTTACTTTAGTGTTTATAAAACTTTATATCAGAGGCTCAGATGGTCGGCAAAGCACTACAAAGTATGGGCAAAGTGGGGGATTTTGAGATTCGCCTGCTGCGGGTTTTTAAAACGGTGGTTGAGTGTGGCGGTTTCTCGGCGGCGGAGGTTGAATTGAATATCAGCCGTTCAACGATCTCGGTACATATGTCCAATCTTGAAGCGCGGCTCAAGCTTAAACTGTGTCAACGGGGGCGTTCTGGATTTGCCCTGACCGAGGAAGGTTTGACGATCTATAACGCCACTCGACAACTGTTTTCCCGCTTGGCGGAGTTTCGTTCCACGGTTAATGCGCTGCATCAGCAGATGACCGGTGAAGTTCGGATTTTAACCTCGGATACCATCAGTCTCGATGAGCGCTGTGGTCTCGATGTGGTGTTGGCTGAGTTTGCTGCATTAGCACCGGATGTGTATATCAGCTTTGATACGGCTCCTTTAGGCGAGATCGAACGGCGCGTTATTAACGGTGATGCGGATGTCGGTTTTATACCTCACCATCGTGATATTGAAGGGTTGGATTTTCTGCTGATGTATAAAGATAGGTCGCAGCTTTATTGCGGCGATCGTCACCCATTGTTCCACGAGCAGGATGAGGCGGTGCTTAACGAAGCACTAAAATCCTGTAAATTGGTACATGCAGGGGTACTGACAAGCCCAGAAGCGAATATGCAGCTGGGCGAGATGAACAAAGCAGCTGAAGCCTATTACTATGAAACGCGGGCGACCATGATTCTGTCGGGCGTCTATGTTGGTTTCTTGGCGGAAAAGTTTGCTCAACAGTGGGTCATGCGGGGCCGCATGCGCGCGCTCTTGCCGGATACGCGGTTTTATAATCTACAGGTGGCGGCGATCAGTCGTCGTACAGGGCCTTTAAATAAGCCTCGTGATCTCTTTATGGAGTTGCTGAATCAACATATTCACGGCACGGCATAAGTCGCTTATTCTTTTAACCATTCGTTGATCTGCTTAATCAACCAATCGGGTTGGTCGTGGGGCAGGTCGTGACCCGCTTCGGGATGGTTAAAATGGGGCATATGCCAGCGGGTTGAAAGCTGTTCTGAACACCGGGGGTTAATTAACTTATCTTTGGCGCCGCTGAGGAGTAACACGGGTTTTTTCGGCGGATAAGGCTGAATGCCACATTTAACCGCGAGTTGTAGCTGCCGCCGGACATTACTAAAGCTGAGTGGGTATTCTAATTGATACATTTGCCAGAATGTTAATAGTTCATCACGACCCTGTTGCCGTTCGCAAGTTAGCTCAAATAGCGCTTTCTCTCGTGGGTAACCGGTGCTGAACATCGCCCGTATCACTTTTGGCCATGCATTCGGTTGTAAGCGCAGCGGTAAACTGTGCTCAGGGGACAGGCTACAGTTAACCAAGACAATACCGCGCAGATCATCGGGGTACTCTTGCATCCAGTGGTAAGCAATCATACCCCCTAGAGATAAACCGAGCAGATACACCGGCTGCTCTGGGCGGTGCCGACGGTGTAGGTCATTGATTAATTCATTCACTGAGGTCGGGCAGGGGTGCCGGTAGCGTTTGCCATTACCAGGTAGGTCTATGCAGCTGACCTGAGTGTTGGGTAATCGTTTTTGCATCTGTTCTGGGAAGGCGCCCCAGTGCCGACTTTCGCGACATAATCCTCGTAGTAATATCCAGTGTTGTTTAGCCATATTGATATTGTTTCACCTCCGCTTAATAACGCAGTGGATACATCAGCGTATGCGGTAGCTAAGTGCTTCAGGCAGCGACAAGGATGATCTGCTTGCCGTCCGTCTCAGCGTGGTTATTGCTAGGCATCGCTGATAACTCAGTTAAAGTGTAGTCGGAAAAATAGATCATCGCGGTTGTTTGCTTTGGTTTTAGTGATGGCTAGGTAAACTGAAAGCATAAAAAAAGGAGGCCGTAGCCTCCTTCGATATAACCTATGGGTTATTTTTGTTTCGCAAAGTATTCACGGGTCAGTTTGAATACCACTGGGCTTAATAGCGCAAGGGCAATCAAGTTTGGAATCGCCATCATGGCATTCAGGGTATCGGCCAATAGCCAGATGAAATCGAGGCTAACACCCGCACCGAGTGGTACAGCAATGATCCACAGGATGCGGTAAGGGACGATGGCTTTAATGCCAAACAGAAACTCAACGCAACGCTCGCCGTAGAAAGACCAGCCGATAATGGTGGTGAAGGCGAAGATGGCCAGCGAGATGGCAACGAGATAGTTACCAACACCGGGCAGTGCTTGGGAGAAGGCAGCAGATGTTAGCGCCGCACCGGAAACCCCAGAGGTCCATTCGCCGGAGGTGATGATAACCAAACCGGTGATGGTACAGATCAAAATAGTATCGATAAAGGTACCCAGCATTGCGACTAAGCCCTGACGGACGGGGTCTTTTGTTTGCGCTGCCGCGTGGGCGATAGGCGCAGAACCTAGACCTGCTTCGTTGGAGAAAATACCACGGGCCACACCGAAACGGATCGCCATCCAGATAGCTGCACCAGCAAAGCCACCTTCAGCGGCACTCTCAGTAAAGGCATAGGTGAAGATTAGGTTTAGCGCTGCAGGAATGGCATCGGCGTTGATCGCCAGTACTGTTAAACCAGCCACGAGATAAGCAATGGCCATCACCGGTACTAAGGCACCCGCAACGCTACCAATGCGTTTGATACCGCCGATCAGAACAGCGCCCACCAGTATCATCAAAATCAGACCGGTGACCCAAACATTGAGTCCGAAGTTCGATTGAATAACGTCGGCCACAGAGTTGGACTGTACTGTATTGCCGATACCGAAGGCGGCAACGGAACCAAAAATAGCAAAGGCGGTACCCAGCCAAGCCCAGTTAGAACCCAAGCCATTTTTGATATAGTACATCGGGCCACCGACATGGTTGCCCTCTTCATCAACTTCACGATATTTAACCGCGAGTACGGCTTCCGCATACTTGGTGGCCATGCCGACCAGTGCTGTACACCACATCCAGAAGAGTGCGCCAGGACCGCCGAGGAAAACCGCGGTGGCAACACCCGCGATATTACCGGTACCGACGGTGGCTGAAAGAGCGGTCATCAGTGCCTGAAAAGGAGGAATTTCGCCCTCTTTAGCCGCTTCGCCTTCAGCCGAACGACCACTCCATAATAGTTTAAAACCGGTTCCTAGTTTGAGAATTGGCATTAGTTTCAGACCCAACATCAGAAACAGCCCAACACCTAAAATCAGAACCAACATCATCGGACCCCAGACAATGCTGTTAATCGAGCCGATGATTGACGTAATAGCTTCCATATGAACTCCATAATTATTGTAATGTTCCCAACCGGCAGACTTATGATCAGCGGTTGGGAAGGTGACCGTTTATGACGGTCGCTTGCTGGATGCTGAGTATCACGATAGAGCTTGAAAGCCTCTCTCTTTACTCTCTTCCTCCAACGATATCGACATGGTTGCTGTCGGTATCACTCAGGCTAGACAAGTGGTCTGGCCTAAGATCACACCGCACCGATCCATCATCCGTGCGGCTGTGAATACTTTAGCGGTTAGCGAGTTGCTCGCCCCGCTGTTGAAATTTTTGCATCTCCTGTGTTGGTACGAACAATCCACCGGTTGTCCATACCAGGTGGGTTGCATTATCCATAACCGATGTTAGCTGTTGCTGTTGTTGATAGGTTTTACCTTGGGCCGTCTGGGTTAACCAGCTAGGGCCAGAAAAACCGGCTGCCGCAGAGGGTTCTATCTCAATCGCTTCACTGTGTTTCAGCTGGTATAGGGCGAGAAATAGCTCATCATCGGTGACCGTGAATATTCCACTCAGGAGAGTATCCATGACCGAACAGACCCAACCAGAGGCCATGCTGACGGCTAAGCCATCCGCCTCGGTAGCTACATTAAGGCCAACCTGATAGACCGATTCGGGATGCAATTTATCTTCCGCCTGCATACCTACAAGAACGCAGGGCGCTTCGACCGGTTCGGCAAAAAAACAGTGAACGTGTGGCCCGAAAACCTGTTTGAGGCCGAAGTTAATGCCACCAGGGGCGCCGCCAACGCCGCAAGGTATATAAACAAAGAGGGGGTGTTCGGCATCGACAGCAATCTGTTGGTCTGCGAGTTGCTGTTGCAGCCGTAAAGCCGCCACCGCGTAGCCAAGAAAGAGTCGGGGGGAGTTTTCGTCATCGACAAAGTAGCTGCTAGGGTCGGCGTTGGAGGCATTGCGTCCCGCTTCAACCGCCGCACTATAATCATTGCTGTGCTCGATAACCGTGACACCTCGGTCGCGTAGCCGTTGTTTTTTCCACTGCTTGGCTTCTACCGACATGTGCACCACTGACTTGAAACCCAGCGCCGCGCTGATAATACCGATACTGAGCCCTAGGTTGCCGGTACTGCTGACGGCGATCTCATAGTGACTGAACAAGGCTTTGCATTCGGGGCTGAGTAGGGCGAGGTAGTCATCCGCAGTGCTATGAATGATGTTATTTTCTAAGGCGAGCTGTTCCGCGTGGCAAAGCACTTCATGGATACCGCCGCGAGCTTTAACCGATCCTGCGACAGGTAAGGCATGATCCGCTTTTATTATTAGCTTGCCTGATAGATGGGGATAATACTGTTGTTGCAGTTGGGGCGCAGGGAGTAGTTTTGATTCGATTAATCCCTGTTGCGATGTTAATTCTGGAAACAGCTGTTGTAGTAGCGGAGCAAACCGTCGCAGGCGTTGATCCGCTTGATCAATATCATTGCGGGACAATTCGCATGGATACTGAGCTTCTTCTGCTTGATAGTTAGGATTTAACCAGAGAAGAGGCTCGCCTTTATGAAGCGATTGTCCTAGAGCGGTATCAATAAGCGGGTTCATAGGGTGCTCTGCATTTATTATGTTTGTATAGGCAGTGGGGTATTTTCTAGTCTAAAGTCTGGCTAAACAAACGATCATTTCTATTGTATGGTTAAGTTTGACTAACTAATTTAAAACACAATAAAAAATATTCCTATGCATATCAATAGTCAAATCCTCGCGGCCATGCGCACCTTTGAGGCGGCAGCACGATTACGGAGTTTCAGTCAGGCCGCCAGCGAATTAGCCATTACCCCGGGGGCGGTCAGTCAGCAGATAAAAAACCTTGAGAGTCAGGTCGGGGTGACACTGTTTATCCGTCATACTCGTCAAGTAGAGTTAACGATTCAGGGATTGCAGCTTTATGAATCGGTTAGGCCGGCGTTACTCAGTCTAGAAAGTTGTTTGAGCCGCATTAAACGTGTCGATCCAGAGGGCAGTGTTCGCTTACGTTCAATACCCTCTTTTGTGTTTAAGTGGCTTATTCCCCGTTTGGGTGGTTTTCAGAAACGTTACCCCGATATTCGTATCGATATGATTGCCGAGGGAAGTCTGCTCGACCTACAGCAGTGTGATTTTGATATCGCTATCGATTACGGTGTGGGCCATTATCCGGGCTTAAGTTATTCGCGGATGATGGATGAAAATCTGTTTCCGGTGGTTAGCCCTGAATATTTTAGTGATATCGATTGGCAAGCCCCTGGGGCACTTAACTGGGTACCTTTGTTACATGATACCGCGCCTTGGCAAGATGCCGAGCCTGATTCCGAGTGGCGCTATTGGTTGCAGGCCAGTGGTATGAATGATATTGAAACCGAGCGCGGACATTATTTTAACCGTGGTGATATGGCGATTAAGGCGGCGGAGTCTGGGTTAGGCGTGGCCATCGCACGAGAGTCGTTGCTAACCGATGAGATTATCCGTGGTCGGTTATTTGCGCCCTATGGTCGGCAGCAATGTCGTTGTGCCTACTATATTCTCTATGCCCATGGGGCATTGAGTAATCCGAGTATTAAAGCGGTACATGATTGGTTGATGGAGGTCGGCAGTCAACCGGGCTGAGGCAGTCCGGTTGCCGATCAAAAATCACCACTGTTGAGTTTCCTCGTATGTTACCGATGGCGTTATTAGGTTTAACCCCGAGGCTGAACCGGATTGATCGGTAGGCTAAGGGATTCTTTAACCTCTTCCATGACAATATAACTCTTTGAGTTTTTCACACCGGGCAGTGTTAATAGCATTTCGCCCAATAGGGCGCGGTATTCCGACATGTCGGCAATACGTGCTTTGATCAGGAAATCGGCATCACCGGAAACCAGATGACATTCGAGCACATAGGGCAGGGAAACCACGGCTTTATTAAACTTAAGAAACGCATCGGGGGATTGGTAAGAGAGGGATATCTCCACAAACACCAGCATCCCATAGCCCATTGCTTGTGGATCTATACGGGCGTAGTAGCCCTGAATCAGTCCATCTTTTTCTAAGCGTTTCACCCGTTCCATGCAGGGAGTGGTGCTCAGGCCAACAATATCAGCGAGATCAACATAGCTGATACGACCGTTTTCCTGCAGGGTTTTCAGAATGTTCAGGTCTATCTTATCGAGTTTTCGTTTTTGTTTTGTATTCATAGTGTTACTTTGCCCGTCATTCCCAAGGAAGGTAAAAATTTTTATTGATGCTATTTTGCAGGGTAATATTTTTGAAAATAGTTTAAATACAAAAAAATAATCTGTCAAAGATACAATACACTAGTTGAATCATATGTTGGTGATAAGTATAAGAATGGATAGGATTCTTTGATGAAAATTTTGATTTTGGGTAGCGGTGTCATTGGCGTAACCAGCGCATGGTACCTGGCCAAACAGGGCCATCAGGTGACCGTCGTTGATCGGCAGAGTGGACCTGCGTTAGAGACCAGTTATGGCAATGCGGGTCAGATCTCGCCGGGCTATTCTGCGCCTTGGGCTGCACCAGGTGTACCACTTAAAGCGATTAAGTGGATGATGCAAGATCTGGCGCCGTTGATGATCAACCCAAAGGTGAATGCTAACACGCTTAAGTGGATGACCAAAATGCTGGCCAACTGCACAGAAGCATCATACCACACCAACAAAGCACGCATGATGCGTCTGGCTGAGTATAGCCGTGATTGTTTCAAAGATCTGCGTTCTGAAGTCGAAATTGATTATGAAGGTCGCACCGGCGGTACCTTGCAGGTGTTTCGTAGCCAAAAGCAGCTGGATGCGGCGGCTAAAGATATTGTTGTACTGGATGAGTGCAACGTCGATTATGAGGTGCTCGACCGTGATGGTTGTGTTGCCCGAGAGCCTGCACTGGGCTATGTGAAAGATAAAATTATCGGTGGTTTGCGCTTACCAGGCGATGAAACCGGTGATTGCTTTAAATTCACCAACGGACTCGCTGAAGAGTGTAAAAAGCTGGGTGTTGAATTTAAGTTTGATACTGAAATCGAAGGGCTGATCAGTGATGATCAGGATATTGTGGGCGTTAAAACCAATCAAGGAACGCTGACTGCGGATCGCTACCTGATGTGTTTGGGTAGCTACAGTACTTTGTTGTTGGCCAATGTGGGCGTTGTTGTCCCCGTTTATCCCATCAAAGGTTATTCGCTGACACTGCCGATTATTGATGAATCTAGAGCGCCGGTTTCCACGGTGATGGATGAAACCTATAAAGTAGCCGTCACCCGTTTTGATGACCGTATTCGTGTCGGTGGTACCGCTGAAATCACCTCTTACGATACCTCGCTGCAGGAAAAGCGGCGTAAAAATGTTGAGTTTACCGTCGGTGATCTGTTCCCCGGTGGTGGTGATCTTGAGAAGGCTGAATTTTGGACCGGATTGCGGCCGATGACGCCGGATGGTACGCCGATTCTGGGTGCTACTCGCTATCCTAATCTCTACCTGAATACTGGGCACGGCACCTTAGGTTGGACTATGTCACTGGGGTCTGGGAAGTTTATTGCCGATGTCATCAGTGGTAAGCAAACTGATATCGATCCTGAAGGTTTATCGGTTACCCGCTACGGTCGAAAGTAGACCGTTATTTTTTGAGCACAGAGGTTTTTATTACGCACCTTGCGAAGATTTACTATACCTCTGTGCTCAGTTTTTTTTACCCGTTATAATTAGCGGCCCCTGATTCGGCATGCGGACTCATGGAATCGACTCACTACTGGGTTGATCGCCACTGATTTAATTAAGTATTTATTATTGGAATTTACATCATGACAACAAAGACAATCATCGCGACTGAAAATGCTCCTTCTGCTATCGGTACTTATTCACAGGCTGTAAAAGTCGATAACACCGTTTATATGTCGGGTCAGATTCCGCTGGTACCTGCAACTATGGAAATGGTGACCGAATCTTTTGAAGCTCAAGCCGTTCAGGTGTTTGAGAACTTGAAAGCGGTTGCTGAAGCAGCAGGTGGAACGATGAATGATCTGGTTAAAGTCAATATTCTACTGACGGACTTGGCTAACTTTGCCACCGTTAATGAAGTGATGGCGCGTTATTTTGCGCAACCATATCCTGCCCGTGCCGCTTATGCTGTTAAGGCGCTGCCAAAGGATGCGGATATCGAAGTTGAAGCGGTTATGGTTATCGCTTAAATAACCAGTTAACGTGCCTGGTTGCCTGTTGAGGAAAAGGCAGGTAGCCGACCGGAACAGAGGGTAAAGTAAACTAGAATGAGTCGAGCAGCTAAAATTACAGTTGATCTGGATGCTATCCGGCACAACTACCGACTGGCACGTTCCCTGAACACTGCGGGTCATGCGGTCGCTATTGTCAAAGCTAACGCTTATGGGCATGACGCAATCGAAGTCGCTAAAGCGCTGGAAGCTGAAGCGGACGCCTTTGGTGTGGCCTGCCTTGAAGAGGGTGCCGAGCTGATTGAGGCCGGTATTCAGAAGCCGGTGTTGCTTCTTGAAGGCTATTTTGACGTCAGTGAGTTGGATTATATCAGTGAGCACGGTGTTTGGTGCGCAGTGCATAGTCTTGCTCAGATTGAACAAATTGCTCAGGCTAAACTGAGTAAGCCGATTACCGTCTGGTTAAAAATGAACTCTGGTATGAACCGTTTGGGCGTACATCCAGATGATTATCAGGCCGCCTTTAAACGTCTGAAGCAGTTGGATAATGTTTCCGATATCGTCTTGATGACACACTTCTTTAACTCTGATGAGCTGGACAAGGCGGATACCGACAAGCAGTTGGCTGTGTTTAATAAAGCCACTGAAGGCCTTGATGCGCCTCACTGTATGGCTAACTCGGCTGCCGTGTTGGCATGGCCTAGTGCACGCCGTGATTGGATGCGTCCAGGGTTGATGTTATATGGTTCAACGCCGTTTCCTGAAGCTCAGGAGAATGCCGATAAATTGATTCCGGCGATGACGTTAACCTCCGAAGTCATTGCGGTACGTGAAGTTCAGGCCGGTGAAACGGTTGGCTACGCGGGTAATTTCTGTGCGGATAAACCGACCCGTGTGGGTACGGTTGCGATGGGTTATGCCGATGGCTATCCTCGTCACGCGGTGACGGGTACGCCGGTTTGGGTGAACGGTCAGCGCAGTCGTATTATCGGTCGTGTTTCAATGGATATGCTGGGGATCGACCTAACCGGTATTGAGGGAGCTGATATCGGTACAGAAGTTGAATTCTGGGGCAAAAATGTCACCGCAGCAGAGGTAGCAACCTACTGTGATACGATCCCTTATACACTGTTTACCGGTATTACTCGTCGAGTGTATAAACACTATTTAAATCGTTAAGTGTGAATATATTTATAAAACCGGCCCTGTGCCGGTTTTTTTATGCGCTGAAACAAAAATATAGCGACACTGCGATGATAATAACGGGGATGGCTTCTGTATTCAGGCAGGGGTAATCTAGCGTCAACGATGATAGCGAGATAATGATCTGCTGTGGCGATCATGGATAACAGTCTAATGAGGTGTGCAATGAAATTTACCCAAGGAGTGCGTCAATTTTTAGCACTGGTCTGTTTTACCGTTGTTGCGACGACGGCTCAGGCGAGCAGTGTCTGGAAGGTGAGCTCCGGTGACAATGTGCTGTATTTAGGGGGGACGGTGCATGTTTTACGTCAGCGAGATTATCCCTTGCCGGTTGAGTTTGATCGGGCGTATATCCGTGCCGACCGTTTGGTTTTTGAAACCGATCTTGCGCAACTACAAACCGCGGATGTGCAGCAGCGAATGCAGCAGGCCATTCGCTATGGTGATGGATCAGGCTTATCGCAGCGTATTTCAGCAGGGCTCTATCAGCGTTTAGAGAAAGTCTGGCAGCAGTATGGTCTGCCGGTTGAGGCGTTGAATGGCTTGCGGCCATCGGGGATTGTGATCACCCTGACCATGCTCAATCTGAAACAGACCGGCGTGGATGCTCAAGGGATTGATGACTTTTATCACTCGCGGGCGGTGAAAGAGGGTAAGCCGGTATCGGGGTTAGAAACCGTTGATCAGCAGATCGGTTTTTTGGCGTCGATGGGTGAGGGGGATGAAGAAACCTTTATGCGGATGTCGTTAGATGAACTCGATGAGGCAGCGGCTTTTGTCGACGATATTCTTGCTGCATGGCGTCAAGGGGATCTTGATAGGCTGGAGCATCTCATCGTGGAGGATATGCGGCGGGAATCACCGGCGCAATATCAGACCTTGCTGGTGGGGCGCAACCAACACTGGATGCCACAGATTAAGGCGATGCTACGTGATCGTCCGGTTGAGTTTGTGTTGGTAGGCAGTGGTCATCTGGCGGGGCATGAAGGATTGATTAAGCAGTTACAGTTGGCGGGGTACCAAGTTGAGCGGGTGCAGTAAGTAATAGTGTTAGCACGTATTAAGTTGTCTTAGTACGTGCTTTTTTAGCGAGATCGCGCCTTAAAAATAATGCAGAAACTTGGCTTAACTAGCCATTTGCAGGTGTTGATTCTCACCGAGTAGCTTCAACAGTTGTAACTTGCCGGCGGGGTCTTTACGGGTAACGACCTCACCCTCTTTACGAAAGTGAACATCACGTAAACGGGAAAGCCAGAAACGCATTGCCGCTACCTGCAACATACGGCTGAAACTACGCTGTTCATCACTGTTTAGCGGGCGGATGCTCTGATAGCTGTCGAGTATCAACAAGGCTTTGTTGAAATCATAGGTTGCGCTGCTTTCGTCATAACACCAAGCATTCAGCGTGATACAAAGATCATAGAGATAGGGTGCTGAACAGGCATGATAGAAATCGATCAGGCCGCACAGTTGATCACCTTCAAACAGGGCGTTATCCGGAAATAGGTCAGCGTGGATCGGGCCGCTGGGTAAAGTATCCCAAGCGATCTGTCCGGTATCCTGTAGATTGTATTGCAGTATCTGCTGCTCTTCTTCAGGCAGATGAGGCACTAACTTATCCCCTAAGTCTGCACACCACTGATGAATATGTATGGCTTGCGCTGGGCTGAGTGAATCGGCGAGGCGGTGCATTTTGGCGAGCGTTAAACCGATAATACTGGCTTGCTGATCGTTGGGATTGTCTAAGGGCGCGCCTTTTAAGCGAGACATCAACACGGCAGGACGGTCGTTTAGTTCACCGTAGAGTTTACCGCTGTTGAGATGGATCGGGCTAGCACAGGCAACACCGTTGCCTGTGAGGTGTTCAATATAATCAAGAATAAAGGGTAACTGAGCCGTACTCACTGATTCGACCAGCGTTAGCACAAAACTGGCTTCATCGGTGGTGACGAAATAGTTAGTGTTTTCAACACCGGCTTCAATGCCCTGAAAATCAATAAGTTGACCTACAGAATACTGTTGTAGGTAGCCTTCAAGTTGTTCACGGGTGACGGGTGTATAAACAGACATCATCAGTTCCTTTATTCTTGTTCGCTGCGTGCTTAGTTAATCTATTGTGATCAGCGCTACGCAGCGAGGCGTACCCGAGCGTTAGCCGCGGAAATAGCGCTGTTCGATGAACGGTATTTTAGCGACCGTCATAGGAAGCTGTTTACCGCGAACCAGAGCATATACTTCTGTTTCTAGCGCAGCATACTCAGTTGCGACATATCCCATCGCAATTGGAACACCCACGGTTGGGCCAAAGCTGCCGCTGGTAACTTCACCAATTTTGACGCCATCGGCGTTCTGCAGCTCAGCTCCTTCACGGATAGGCGCTTTGCCCTGAGCGATCAGGCCGATACGCTTACGGCTGTAGTTTTTGTTAGCGATTTGATCAAAGATCTTGTCAGCACCAGGGAAACCACCGGCACGTTCACCATCGGCACGACGACATTTGCTGATCGCCCAGATCAGGCTGCCTTCGATCGGCGTGGTGTTTACATCTAAGTCATGTCCGTAGAGACACAGGCCGGATTCAAGACGCAGCGAATCCCGTGCACCTAGACCAATACATTCGACTTCTGGTTGTGCAATAAAGAGACGACACAGACGTTCAGCTTCAGCGGCAGGAATAGAGATTTCATAGCCATCTTCGCCGGTATAACCGGAACGGCTAACGAAGCATTCAACACCATCGATGGTCACTTGGCGAGAATCCATAAATACCATCGCATTCACAGCAGGGCAGATGCGTGACAGTGCTTGAGCGGCTTCTGGCCCTTGCAGGGCAACCAGTGCGCGGTCATCCAATACTTCGAGTTCTACGCCTTCACCGAGGTTCGCCTGCATATGAGCGATGTCTTGTGCTTTACACGCAGCGTTAACAACCACATAGAGGTAATCACCGGCATTGGTAACCATCAGGTCATCCATAATGCCGCCCTGTTCATTGGTGAACAGCGCATAACGCTGCTTGCCAACCGGCAGGTCAATAATATCGACGGGAACCAGTTTTTCCAGTTCAGCGGCGGCGTTGGCACCACTGAGTTTTACTTGACCCATGTGGGACACATCAAACAGACCGGCGTGTTCACGGGTGTGGATATGTTCCTTTTTAACCCCCAACGGATACTGAACGGGCATTTCAAAGCCTGCAAAAGGGACCATCTTGCCGCCCAGTTCGAGATGCAGATCATAAAGCGGTGTTTTGTTCAGTTCAGACATGAGTGTCTCCATTATTGATGTGCTTTTAATGTCATTAGGGTGAATCGTAATCAACGCGAGTCTGGGCCTGTTTGGCGTAGCAGATTAGGCGTTAATCGTCAGTAATGATGCTATGGTAATAGAATATGTTTCCAATAGGAAACAAAATTAATTCAACAGGAAATATTTTGCAACAGAAAAGTTACGCATAGAGGATAGTTGCTGTCGTATTGAGGCTATTTGAGGTCGTTGCTAAGGTGTTGTTGGTTGGCTGAAATTTGTCTATCGGTACTAAATTCGCAATCTAATGGGCAGCATGGCTGTTACTCGTTGGTTAGACCGCAACTGGATAGCCGCTATGCCGTTACCCAGAGTACTTCCGCATCTTTTTTACTGGTTGAAACCAGTGCGTGGCCCATCTCGCAGTCATAGTAGGCACTGTCACCGGTGTGTAGTTCGATCGGTTCATAAAACTCGCTGTAAAACATAATGCTGCCACTGAGCACAAAGAGAAACTCTTCGCCGTCGTGCCGTACCCAGTCTTCATATTCGTCCCAAGAATGGGTGCGCACCGTGGTTTTAAACGGGATCATTTTTTTGCTGGATAACTGGGTGGCTAGCAGCTCATGCTCATAGGTGGGAGTCGGGTGGGGCTTGCCTTCACCGCAACGGGTAATATCACGACGGCCGCCGCTACCTGGAGTTTTCTTTTTCGGTTGTGTGAACAGTTGAGGAATATCGATACCCAAGCCTTTCACCAGTTTATTAACGGCGGTAAAGGTGGGTGAGATCTGCTCATTTTCAATCTTTGACAGGGTGGATCGGGCTAGCCCAGTGAGCTTGCTGGCTTCTTCGAGTGTCAGTTTTTGGCTGAGTCGAATCTCTCTGACCCGCTTACCTAATTCAAGCGGTTCTACCATCGCTTCGGCATTATCTCGATTGACCGAGAAGAGTAACTGCTCTTCTTGAAGAAAGGATGGTTTGTCTGGCATCGGGCACTCCGTAGAAACCTAATTGTCTTTAGGTTCAATCACGTATGGGTTATTGCAGGTGAAAGAATGAGGTCTTCCTGTTTCCAATAATACTACACAACCGCTATAGGCAATGAAAGAAGCCGATAACAGGAAGAGAGTGATATTATAGGGCGATATATTTCCTATAGGAAACTTTTTGTTGATTTTGGGAAATCTCGCTGCTAATCTGCGATTCAGTTCCTGATGGCACTTATCAGTCGAATATTATGTTCGATCTTGGTTACCTGAGTGTTTGGCAGTATTACGTTGGAGAAACGAGACCATGTCATTAAGTATATTTGATCTCTTTAAAGTGGGGATTGGCCCTTCGAGTTCTCATACCGTAGGCCCCATGGTGGCGGCAAACCGTTTTCTTGCCGAGCTCCAACAACGTGATCAGCTCATGCAGGTCGAGCAGGTTAAAGTGGGGCTTTATGGCTCACTGGCGATGACTGGTAAAGGACACTCTACTGATATTGCCGTGATGGTAGGGTTGCTAGGTGAAACCCCTGATGAGGTCGATCCCGATAGTGTGCCGGTGTTGGTTGAACAGATTAAGCAAACCGAACAATTAAACCTTGCAGGGCAGCGACTGATTAGTTTCTGTCCTGAAACACAGTTGCTGTTTAATTTTGCCCAGAGCTTGCCTAAGCACCCGAATGGGATGCGGTTTCAGGCGTTTGATGCCGCGGGTATCGTCCTGCATGACGCTATTTTTTATTCGGTGGGCGGCGGTTTTGTCCTCAGCGATGCCGAAGCGGATGTATCGGCAGTAGCAGCGGATGACGTGGTTCTGCCGTACGACTTTAATAATGGCGTCGAACTGTTAGAGCTGTGTAAAAGTAGTGGTCTGAGTGTGGCGCAGATCATGATGGCCAACGAAAGTGTTTGGCGCAGCGAAGAGGAGGTCAAGAAAGGCCTCCGTGATATCTGGCAGGTAATGGATAGCTGTATCAAGCGTGGTTGTGTACAAAAAGGTGTGCTGCCCGGTGGTTTGGGGATTAAACGTCGCGCCAATGAACTCTATGAAGAGTTACGTAGCAGCCCCGAAGCTTCCTTTAAAGATCAATTAACGGTCATGGATTGGATCAACCTATTCGCCATCGCCGTGAATGAAGAAAACGCTGCGGGTGGCCGAGTGGTAACTGCGCCGACGAATGGTGCAGCGGGGGTGATCCCGGCGGTGTTGGCCTATTACGATCGTTTTGTGCACGGCTCTAGCGAGCAAGGTATCTTTGATTTTCTCGCTACTGCGGCGGCGATCGGCATGTTGTATAAGAAAAACGCCTCTATCTCGGCCGCCGAAGTCGGCTGTCAGGGTGAGATTGGCGTGGCCTGTTCGATGGCCGCCGGTGCACTCTGTGCCGTGATGGGCGGTACGATAGAACAGGTCGAAAACGCCGCTGAAATCGGCATGGAACATAACTTAGGACTCACCTGCGATCCGATCGAAGGATTGGTGCAGGTGCCTTGTATCGAACGAAATACCATGGGCGCTGTGAAAGCGATCAACGCGGCCCGTTTGGCGATGCGTGGCGACGGTCAACATCATGTATCCCTGGATTCCGTGATCGAAACGATGCGCCAGACCGGTGTGGATATGCAAGATAAATACAAAGAAACCTCACAGGGCGGTTTGGCGGTTAACGTCGTTGCCTGCTGATGTGAACGCGGATAGCCGCACGAATAAGCGTGATTAAAACAGACCTCACTAAGAGCAACAGAGAAGAACAATATGAATAATACTGAACTGTATCGTGGTGACGCGATGAGCGAAGCCTTTTTTACCGAAGATCTGGCCAGCCGTGATGCTGAGATTATGGCTGCGGTGAATGAAGAGTTTAACCGTCAAGAACATCAGATTGAGCTGATCGCTTCGGAAAATATCGTTTCCAAAGCCGTGATGCAGGCTCAGGGCACGGTGCTGACTAACAAATACGCCGAAGGCTATCCGGGTCGTCGTTATTACGGTGGCTGTGAATATGTCGATAAGGCCGAAGGCTTGGCGATTGAACGGGCGAAGCAGCTGTTCAACTGTGAATTTGCCAATGTCCAGCCGCATTCCGGCGCACAGGCCAATGGCGCGGTGATGCTGGCGCTGTTACAGCCCGGTGATACGGTTTTAGGTATGTCACTGGATGCCGGTGGTCATTTGACCCACGGTGCGCGTCCGGCACTGTCGGGTAAGTGGTTTAACGCGGTGCAGTATGGCGTGTCTAAAACCGACAACCGGATCGATTATGATGCCGTTGAAGCGCTGGCGGTTGAGTGTCAGCCAAAAATGATTATTGCCGGTGGCTCTGCGATTCCCCGTGAAATCGATTTTGCCCGTTTCCGTGAGATCGCCGATAAAGTCGGTGCTTATCTGTTTGTCGATATGGCCCACATTGCCGGTTTGGTAGCAACAGGATTGCATCCTAGCCCGCTGCCCCATGCGCATGTGGTGACGACGACCACCCATAAAACCCTGCGCGGCCCTCGCGGCGGCATGATTCTCACCAATGACCTTGAGACCGGCAAAAAGATTAACTCAGCGGTTTTCCCCGGTTTGCAGGGTGGCCCATTGATGCATGTGATCGCGGCTAAAGCGGTCGCCTTCGGTGAAGCGCTGCGTCCTGAATTTAAAACCTATATTCAGCAGGTTGTGGATAATGCCAAAGCGCTCGCCAGTGTCATGGTTGAACGCGGTTGCGCCATTGTGACCGGTGGCACTGATACACATCTGATGCTAGTGGATCTGCGGCCTAAAGGGTTAACCGGCAACGTGGTTGATGCGGCGCTAGAGCGGGCAGGGATCACGTGTAACAAAAATGGTATTCCATTCGATCCAGAAAAGCCGATGGTCACATCGGGTATCCGTCTGGGTACACCGGCTGGCACTACGCGAGGCTTTGGCACCGAAGAGTTCCGCCTGATTGGTAATCTAATCAACGACGTGCTCGATGGTCTGGTGGCTAATCCGGATGATAATTCAGCGGTGGAAGCGGCTGTTAAGGCGCAGGTTGAAACCCTGTGTAAACGCTTTCCACTGTATAAGTAACGTATAAGTAACACCGAAACAACGGTATTGATATTCACTGTAACGGTCGGGCTACCGATCTAAATTATATGGGAAATACGACTATGAACATTCCAACTAATTACCGCTTTGCGTCCAGCCATGAGTGGGTTCTGGATAACGGTGATGGAACGGTCACGATGGGTATCTCAGATCATGCACAGGATCTGCTGGGTGATGTAGTTTTCGTTGAGCTGCCAGAAGTCGGTCGTGAAGTCGCTGCCGGTGAAGAGTTCTCGTTGGTTGAGTCTGTAAAAGCAGCGTCTGATATCTATGCACCGATTGCCGGTGAAGTTATCGCCATTAACGAAACGTTGGAAGACGAGCCTGAGTTGGTGAATAGCGAACCTTACGAGGGTGGTTGGATCGTTAAGATTAAACTGGCCGATGCGGCTGAAGTGGACGCATTACTCGATGCGGATGCTTATGCAGCGACGATTGCTGAAGAGAGTTGATCTGCAGGATAGCCTTTCTTGAATGATTTTCCTGTGCCGATTGTTGTGCAGGATTATCGTGTGAGATAATGGCTATCGTGTCCCCCAGTCAGATCTTTTCGCAACGCGGGGTGGTATTACCATCTCGCACCCCTTTGATTTCAGATCAGGCGTTAATGCGGCTGATCAGTTTAAACAGGTTATTGTATGGCTACTGATAATTCTACTCCTGTCTCTGCTTTAAGTGAGCTTCAGCAGACGACTGACTTTACGCGTCGACATATTGGCCCAGATGCCGATCAGACGGCAGCAATGCTAGCTGATTTGGGTGTTGGTTCTATTGAAGAACTGATGACACAGACAGTGCCGGATTCAATCCGTCTGGATGATGCACTGACAATGGAAGATTCCGTATCAGAAGCTGATGCGCTGGCATTGCTGCGCAGCCTGGCTGATCAGAACAAAGTTAACCGCTCTTATATCGGCATGGGCTATCACAACACCCAGGTGCCAAACGTTATTTTGCGTAACGTATTTGAAAATCCGGGCTGGTACACTGCGTATACACCTTACCAGCCTGAGATCTCACAGGGTCGTCTTGAAGCACTGCTGAACTATCAGCAAGTGGTGATGGATCTTACCGGTATGGATCTCGCGAATGCGTCTTTGCTGGATGAAGCCACCGCCGCCGCTGAAGCGATGACGCTGTGCAAACGCTCTAATCGTAAGAAAACCGATGTGTATTTTGTGGCGGATGATGTTCACCCGCAAACCATCGACGTGATTAAAACCCGTGCTGTTTATTTCGGCTTTGAGATTGTCGTTGGCAACCCTGTCACCGATCTTGAAAAACATGATGTGTTTGGTGTGCAGCTACAATACCCAAGCACCTATGGCGATATCACCGATATCAAAACACTAATTGAAAACGCTAAAGCGCAGAAAGCGATGGTCTCCGTGGCGGCTGATCCACTCGCGTTAGTATTGCTTAAATCCCCTGGTGAACTGGGTGCTGATGTTGTGCTGGGCTCGTCTCAGCGTTTTGGTGTGCCGATGGGCTTTGGTGGCCCACACGCGGCGTTCTTTGCTGCCAGTGAAAAGCTGAAACGTTCAGTGCCAGGCCGTATTATCGGTGTCTCTATTGATGCCAACGGTAATCAAGCCTTGCGGATGGCGATGCAAACCCGTGAGCAGCATATCCGTCGTGAGAAAGCGACCTCTAACATCTGTACTGCACAGGCGTTGCTGGCCAATATGGCGTCGTTCTTCTGTGTTTATCACGGCCCTGATGGCTTAAAAACCATTGCTGAGCGAGTCCACCGCCTGACAGCGATTCTGGCTAACGGCCTGAAAGCTAAAGGCGTAGCGGTTAACGATACCTATTTCGATACCCTGACACTGACCTTGCCAGAAACCGCTGCTGACGTTTATCAGCGTGCGCTGGATGCCGGTTGTAACCTGCGTCAGATCGCGGCTGATAAGCTGGGTATCTCGCTGGATGAAACGACCCGTCCGAGCGATGTTGCCGATCTGTTTGATGTGGTACTCGGTGCCGGTCACGGCTTGAGTGTTGCTGATCTGGATGCTGAGATTGTGGCCGGTACCGCGACCGGTATTACGGCTGATATGCGTCGTAGCGATGCGATCCTGACCCACCCAACCTTCAACAGCTATCACAGCGAAACTGATATGCTGCGTTACATGAAGAGATTGGAGAATAAAGATTACTCGCTCGTACACGGCATGATTCCGCTGGGTTCTTGCACCATGAAGCTAAACGCCACCGCCGAAATGATTCCGGTGACCTGGCCTGAATTCTCCAATATTCACCCCTTCGCACCGGCTGATCAGGTGCAGGGCTATCACAAAATGCTGTCTTCATTAGAAGAGCAGTTGGTGGAAATTACCGGTTATGATGCGGTGTCACTGCAGCCAAACTCCGGTGCTTCTGGTGAGTATGCTGGCTTGCTGGCGATTCGTAAATATCAAGAATCGATCGGTGAAGGCAATCGTAATATCTGCCTGATTCCATCCTCTGCGCACGGTACTAACCCTGCCTCTGCTGCAATGGCCGATCTGAAAATCATCGTCACCCGTTGTGATGAAAAGGGCAATGTCGATGTCGCTGATCTGCGCGCTAAAGCTGAGCAGCATAAAGATGACCTAGCTTGCTTGATGATTACCTACCCATCCACCCACGGTGTGTATGAAGAAGATATCGTCGAAATCTGCGAGATCATCCACAAAAACGGTGGTCAGGTGTATATGGATGGCGCCAACATGAACGCGCAGGTGGGTATTTCTAAACCCGGCGTGATCGGTTCTGATGTGTCGCACCTTAACCTACATAAAACCTTTGCTATCCCTCACGGTGGCGGCGGCCCAGGTATGGGTCCTATCGGTGTTAAGAGTCATCTAGCACCCTTCTTGGCGAGCCATAAGGTGAGCCCAGTGGCAGGATTGAACCCAGAAAACGGCGCGGTAGCAGCAACCCCTTATGGTTCGGCATCAATTCTGCCAATCACTTGGATGTACAACAAAATGTTGGGTAAATCCGGCCTGAAACGTTCAACACAGGTCGCGATTCTGAATGCCAACTACATGGCGGAAAAACTATCGGCGCACTACCCAGTGCTCTACCGTGGCCGCAACAACAAAGTCGCCCATGAGTGCATTATCGATATCCGTCCGTTGAAGGAAGCTTCAGGTGTAACAGAAGAGGATATCTCTAAGCGTCTGATGGATTACGGTTTCCATGCGCCTACAATGTCCTTCCCAGTGCCGGGCACCTTGATGATCGAACCGACTGAATCTGAATCCAAGGTAGAGCTAGACCGCTTTATCGAGGCGATGATCCAGATTAAAGCGGAAATCGAGAAAGTGCAGAGCGGTGAATGGCCTGCTGATAACAATCCACTGTGTCGTGCACCCCACACACAAGCGGATGTTATGGCTGCTGAGTGGGATCGTCCTTACACCCGTGAAGAAGCGGTATTCCCAAGCCGTTCAGCTCGCGAGAGTAAGTTCTGGCCAACTAGCAACCGTATCGACAATGTTTATGGCGACCGGAATTTCATCTGTTCTTGCCCAAGCATTGAAAACTATATGGAAGATTGAAATAGTTGATAACAACAATTCAAGTTGGAAACTGTGACAATCTAGTTGGAAACTAACAATTCAAGTTGGAAACTAAAGGCTGCTATTTGCAGCCTTTTTTTATGATAACGACAATTCAAGTTGGAAACTAAAGGCCGATATCTCAGCTAAGCCGATGGTATCTGGGGTGAATATTTTAATATCAACAATCATTAAAGTTGACCATATAATCATATTCAACCATAATTTAAAAAAATATGAATATATGGTCATAAAATGGCTGGCAGACAAGCAATAGGGAAACAGCTTTCAAAGGCTCGAAAAGAGAAAGGATTCACGCAATCACAAATATCAGAATCGTCTGGTTTGGATCAGGCCATCATCTCGAAGATAGAAAATGGCCGGTTTAATGGTTCATTGCGCATCTTTGAAGATTATCTGGATGCGCTCGACTTTGAGCTGGATATCTCACCTAAAAAGCGCGTATTACCACGTTTTGATGAGATAGAGGGGCTTTATGGAGAAGACTGATTATTACTTTCCTGAAAAAGTGAGCCGAATTGATGTGCAGGTTGGCGATACTCATTCAGGTATTCTGAAAAAAGCGGCCAGACACGAGTTTAATTATGATGATGTTGAGAGTCCGGCCATCTCTCTGACAATGGCACGCTCAGAAGATAAGATGGGCGTGATCACATACGATGCTCTACACCCTATCTTTCGCCAGAACCTGCCTGAGGGCTATGTACGGCATTACATTCATGAAAAACTCTTTCGTTTAAATAGAAATATTAAAGTCGATGATATGTTTCTGTTGGCCCTACAGATGGATAACGGCATTGGCCAATTAAATTACCAATCAGAGATCCAACTACCTACCATTCAAGAAACGACTTTAAGCGAGGTTCTAAAGTGGGATAGTCAGGAAGCCCTTTTTCCTCAGTTATTAGAAAAACATTACTTAAAAGGTATGCTTTCCGGTGTGCAGCCTAAAGTATTGATTAACTCAGCGAGGACTTCCGTTCATCAAAAAGGCTTCATCGTGAAATCCTTTGATGAAGAATTGGATCTGCTGACCGTTAATGAGTTTGTGTGTATGTCAGCCGCCAAACATTGTGGCCTGAATCCTCCAAATTTCTATCTGTCTGATAATTTAGAGAACTTCGTCATAGATCGCTTTGATTATGATGAAGTGGGGGAAAAGATTGGCTTTGAGGATTTCACCACTCTGCTTAAGAAAGGCGATTCATTTGATGCGAAGTACACAGGCTCCTATGAAAACCTACTTAAAGTCGTTGCAGGCATTACACACAGTAAAGAGCAGGTTGAGTTGGCGTATCGCTATATCGTCTTCAGTTGCCTGATCGGTAATGGTGATGCCCACCTGAAGAACTTTGCCCTTCAATATAATGCCGATCTGAGCGATATCCGCTTAACACCGCCTTACGATATTACGCATACGCTGATCTATCCTACGCTTGATAAAAGGTTGGCTTTAAAGGTGGATAACGATAAAGCGTTCCCTGATAAAAAAGCACTCATTAAGCTTGCTTCTGCTGTGCCTGGTTATGAGATCTATCATCCAGAAGTGATCATTCATGAACTGGCTGACGGCATCATGGAAAGCATTGAGAACTCTGCTGAGATTGATGCCTTTACTGGGTTAAAGAAATCCATTCAGACGAATGTAATGGCCGTTAAAGGCGTAGCTTAAAACCGAAAGGTTATCGGTATAAGAAGAAAAAGAAATTTGATTTTGAACCTTAAGTTTCCTACTTCAACTATTTGAGAGAAGCCAGAAATCAATTGATAGACCATATCAACCGCTATCCTAGCGATACCAGAAATCAAATTAAAGCGGCATGCTCAGCCTATATGTGGTTATTCAAGCATGATAAAGCGTGGCTGTATCAGCAATTACCGTCAGCACAGAGGAAAGTACTTCGCTCCCGAAAGGACTGGGGGAAGTTAGACAATGACTTGAGTCGCAGGATTATGTCGGAAATCGATACCGCAAAATCTATGTCTGAGATAGATCGATATTTTGGCGGGCACAGTTGGCTACCACGGCAGAAAGCTAAGCTGCCAAAGGCGTACCAAGCAGCCAGAGAGAAAATTGAGAGTTGCTGAAGTCGTTAGCTACCCTAGCAGTAGAGTGAATGTTAGAGATGTCATTAATATGTTCCATTTCATATAACATATATTGACATGAGGTGTTGCTGTCATCTATAGTATATTCCATACCAAATGGAATATATTAAAAAGGGGATGTTATGAAATCAACTGAAGCAAGAAAGCACCAGCTTGAATTGGATATAGAAGCTGGCCTTCAAGTAATTGAACATGCATTGAACACATTTAGAGACGGTTCATGTAGAGAACTATTTCCTCTAAGCGAAAGGGTTATAGAACCTACGTTTTCGTTTATTAGTTGCATCTTTGATAATGTTTTTGATTATGCTGTAAAAGGATATACATCAGCAGCTGATTGCATTTCTTTAGACGACCTTCATGACATGAACGCATTTCTTCATATTGCTAGTCCAGCTATGGAGTTTTATGAAGGTGATAGGCTAACTGAATGTGAAAAGGTATTTTCGGCAATGATTGCAAGAGCCAAAATAGATTTAGCCAACGGGGGGTATAACTATGCTTTTACTGAAAATGAAAATCCATTTATATTGGGTTACAAGGAGGACTTGCTTACACTGAGTGAAGTTGCTCTTTTAGCAAATATGAATGAGAAAAGTGTTCGCAATGCCACTCACCAAACTAAAGATGATCGTTTAGAGACCGTTAAAGTTGGTGGTCGTACGTATGTTACCCCAGAAGATGGGTTTAGGTGGCTGCGTAAGCGTAGGGGCTTCACTCCTACCGTAACATTAGAGGAGGGAGCGTCATCATGATAACTCAGCATGCAAGAAAACGCCTGCAACAACGAGCGATTCCAGATGCAATGGCTTCTCTAATTATTAACTACGGCAGAGAGATGTATCAAAAAGGTGGCACATATAAGTATCAACTAACTAAGCGTGATGCTAAGCACCTAAAACAGGATCTTAATAGAATACTTAATCATTTGGACTCATTATCTGATACGTATCTCATTGAGTCAGAGGATGGTTGCATTATTACGGTTGGACTATCATATAAAGAGAACTTTTATGAAGAGTAAGCAAGAAAAGTTTTTTAAGGATACCCCCTTAACTCGATTTTTAACCAAAGCGATTAATGAATCACATAAAAGCCAAGTAACAATTGCTGAGGAAGCAGGATTTTCGAGCATAAACATGATTAGTATGATCAAATCAGGAAGGACAAATCTACCTATCAGCCGTATTGATCACCTTTCAGAAGCGTTGGATATTGAGCCAACACAGTTGTTTGAGCTCGCATTGCAGCAATATTTTCCAGAGGCTTGGACCTTAATTACTAAATATTACACGTACAAATAGGATATGAAGATGGATCTACATGTATTTACATCAGAAACTGCGGAGAAAACGTTAGAGGCTCACCTCAATCGGACATCTAATCCAACAAAGTACATCGCAGGTTTTGAAAACCGTTTTGGAAAGCAAGTAGCCATTGAGCGATCAAGAAAAAATGGTGTTTATTGTTGGTTAGAAGTATTCGATCGATCATTATTATCCACTGATATAGAAATTGTAAATAGAAGTAATCCTGGTCAACCATATAGCAAAGGTCAATCTCGGAATTCAAACTTAAACTTAAAAAATGCTTCTAGACTGACGGATAAGCATGAGGTTTGGTACGTTAAATTCGGAAGTGTTTCTGCATTGAAAGCTTACCTTTCGTGGTTAGAGAAATAAAAAGGGCTTAAATTGAAGATTATCTATGATTTTTAGTGTTTGTTAAGATTTTAGCTAATCATAGGAAATTGACATATTTGTAGTGTGAGACATAAAAAGGAGGTTACATTGGCTTGGATTATAACGTGGAATAAGGATAAGTGGTCTGAAGAAAAAATGCAGGACCTTATGGATAGGTTCTCATCTGGGGAGACCGTGGTAGAACGATGGAAGTTTGGAGCACATAAAAAAGGATGTATAGGAGATAAAGTTTATTTATCGAGAACGGGCAAGCATTCACCCGGTCTAATGGGGTCAGGTAAAATAGCTTCGAAGCCTCGACTTGAGGAAGATTTTGCAGATTCCAGCAAAAATGCTTGGTATGTCGATATTCGTTTTGATTATTTAGCTCGTAAAGCATCTAACCCCCTAGCTTCACATAAGGATCTAGCTGATCTTCTTAACGTACCAACAAGAGCATTTACGCCAGAAAAATCAGGAACTTCATTTTCCGGTAACGATGCTGATCTTGAGCAACTTTGGGATAAGCTAACAGGTAATCTAGAACCCGTATATGCAGGTGAAGCTGATTTCAATGAAGCATCTGAATATATAGAAGGCGCGAAAAAGACGGTTCTTGTCAATAGGTACGAAAGAGACCCTGAAGCTCGTAAAAAATGCATTGAACATCATGGTATACAATGTAAGGCATGCGGTATAACTCTTGGTTTGGTATATGGCCAAAATTTGGGGAGAAAATATATTCATGTTCATCATATCGTGCCATTGAATAGTATTGGGAAAGAGTATGTTGTAGATCCTGTTGAGGATTTAGTACCACTATGCCCAAACTGTCATGCGATGATTCATCAAGTTGACCCCCCGATGACAGTAAGTAGTTTAAGGTCTGAAATTATTGATAGTTATCGTAAACTCTTCAAGTAACGAAAATAATGTGAATTTTAAGGGTTAGCTTAGTACGAAAAATTATGTGACAGTAAAACTATTATAGAAATTGATATACATCTGTTTTTGACAGGAATAGGATTAAGCCATAGATAAGTTGTTGTGTCAGACTTTCATTGGATGGGGCTTATGGTCTTTATTAGTTTCCAACTTGAATTGTTTTTGCTTGTATAGAGAGGTGGATTAAATCGTGATAGTTTCCAACTTTCAACGATAGTTATGAGGTTATAAACCCCTATATCTTTGACTTATGAGTTTCCAACTTGAATTGTTGTTATCAATAGTTGATGATAACAACAATTCAAGTTGGAAACTAAAGGCCGCTATCTGCGGCCTTTTTTTATGAGACAGACAATTCAAGTTGAAAACTAAGAGTCGCAATCTCAGCGGCCTTTTTGCGTGTAGGGTGCAGTGAAGCATGAACTGCACCATGCTTGTTGAAGTCGAGTCCTCAAGAAGTTGTTTCTCGACATTTGATGTTTGTTGTTTTAGTAGTGGAATCAATTCTGTAGCGAGCGTGGTAATGCGGTGTTTTGCGCCTACCCTTTCCAGATCCTTAGTAATAGGTGGGCCAGATTTATATCTTTTACGCGGAGTTGGTTTGGGTGTTGTTTGTTATGAAATAAAATATAGGCCTTGATCCTGTATAAAGATGCCGTTATGGTTCTATGATTATAGCGCCTAACCAGCATGTACTCGCGGATAGACCTAAGGAATGGGGAGCAAGTCATTGAGCAGTCTTTTCTCAAAAGCTGTTTATTTACACAGTATGGTTTTTCTTGTGAAAGTCACTTGTATTTTTTCACTTATTCTTTCCCTCTTAATTTTTAGCAGTAGTTCTGTGTGTATTATTATTTATAAATATCAAGCTATTAGGGGCCATGATAAATCATTCGTGGAATTATAAGGATTCTTGATAATAATTATTATGAGGACGCGTTCCTCATAAACAGACTGTTAGCTCCATCCAACCAAAAGAGTCTGAGTACTCTGGAATTTTTATGATCATAGCAACTCAAAACTACGAAAATATCTATCAGGATTATTCTGATGCTTTAGAGTGGATGGAACAGCTTGGAGTAGATCTCGGTTCAGGAAGAACCTCCAACTACCTTAAGATGATTAGGTTTTGGAAAGATAACTACAAAACAGCAAGTACAGATGAAGCCAAAAACCAATATCCTGACTTTGTCAGTTCAATGTTTGAAGTACATGATTTCATCGATATCTACAAATCTTTTAACAACGAAAAGAATCAAAATCTAAATGAGATAGTTGAGAAATTAAAAAAAGGGGTTAAGGGGCCAGTCAACTCATCAGATGAAACATCAAAGTCAACAACAGCTCGTAATTTCTTATTCGAAGCTTTATTTTCAGCTAAATTTCACAGGCCTGACTCTGGAGTAAAAGCTATTCTAAATGCTGAATCTGATACAGGTATACAAATAGATAAATATAAAATCTGGGTAGAGTGTAAAAGAATATCAACTGATGCTAAAATTAAATCTAATGTAAGAAAAGCCTCCAAGCAACTAGATCAAATTATAAAGAAACAAAGAGGCTCTGGTCATCGTGGTATTGTTGCTTTAGAAATTACAAGAATATTAAACCCGGATGATGAGTTACTTGTTTCAAATGATGATTTATCCTTATCAAGATCCGTTGATAAAATGATGGATGACTTTGTTTTAAAATACTCCTCCATTTGGCAAGAAATATATACTAAGAAAAGTAATAAGATTCTTGGAATAGTTATCCGTTTTTCATTCATGTCCGCATCGGAAGAAAGAAAGTTATTAGTGCATGCATCACAATGGGGACTAAACCCACGCTTAGGTATTAATGATGGTGAAAAATTATTACTCAAAAATTTAGTAGCTAATATAAATAAGCATTAAAATCATGCAGCTAATAAGTTGCTTAAATGGACAGAAAAAAGCTGACTTTTACTCGTTCCTAACTGCTTTTAGCCAGCTACTTTATTGCGCTTAGCAAAGCAAACACAAGGCTGTCTCTGAATTAATTCAACCATCAGAAAGTAAAGGGATTTTAGAATGCACCTACACAATGTTCATATTAAAAACATAAAGCAAGCTAATGAAAATGATAGATTAGCTATATTTGTCGGTGCAGGTATATCAAAAAGCTCTGATACTGATTATATAAGCCTGCCTTCGTGGAGAGATCTAATAACTGAGCTAAAGTCAGATTTAGCAATAACTGAAGAGCTAGATTATTTAAAACTAGCTCAACTATATTATCTTGAATTTGGCGAGCAGGCATACAACCAAACATTGAAGAAGTATTTTCCTGAAGACATCACGCCATCGAGTTTACATCGTACGATTTTGAAGGTAAGCCCTCGCGTAATAATAACTACGAACTGGGACTGCATCATTGAAAATGCAATAGAGCAGGAAGGCTATCTATACGATAAGATATGCACGGACAAGGACTTAGTCAGTTCAACCAGTCCGAATAAATTTATTAAAATTCATGGGGATTTCAAAAACCACAATATAGTTTTCAAAGAAGATGACTATCTCAATTATTCAAGAAATTTCCCGCTAATAGAAAACTACATCAAGTCTATATTTTCAACACATACAGTTCTGTTTTTAGGGTATTCCTATAACGACATTAACCTTAAACACATACTGAAATGGATACAAAGTCATTCCAGTTCAGCTCCTCTGATGTATTTGGTAAATTTTAAAACAAACAAGTCTCAAGAAAGCTACTTGAGAAATCATGGGATCACCACATTAGTGCTAGATAGCGACAGCTTTTCTATTGATGAAATTCATCATTTAGAGAAAAGGTCAGCGCTGACTCAATCATTTTTAACATCTATCATTCAAGATGATAGAGCAGTAGACCCGAACGATGAGCAGGATGTTATCAGTTTCATATACGAGCGTATAAAACACCTAAAACAGCTAAGTTCAATAACTCATAATCAAATACGGGGAGCGATAACAAATTGTGGGTTTCTGTACGATAACGATGGCTTAAATATATTAGAGTTATTCAAGCCCCAAGGAGTCTTGACTACGGACTACAGCTATACCACCAGGTCACTTCACGAAAAATTCTTGGAGATTCTATCTCGTATAGACTTGTTTGGTGAAGATGAAAAAGTGAATTTTTATCTAAGGAATTCATCGTTTACGGACATCCTTTCTATCTTAGCTCTAGCTCATATCAAGGGTATCGTTTTACCCAACGATAATGAAAGCGGCAAAACCATGTACTTTGTTAACGAGAAAATCGATTCAGCTCAAGACCTAGAAAAGCAAGAGCGACAACACATCTCTTTTTCAGCATGTGAATGCAAAAGTAATGATTTTATAAAATCTTTGTCATCAGAATCTTATGAGAGTTATAAATATGGAAAGTACAAGTTAGCATTTAAGAAGAATTCTGAACTGATTCAGGCCTGTAAAAGACATCGAATATATTCGATCCTATTGATTGCGCTATTTAACAGAAACTCGATTTTATGGTTGCTCAAGTACTCTTTGTCTACAGAACAGAGAAGTGAGTTTGAAAAGGAAGAGGGAGTAGAGCTTCAAGATGAATTTTTTAAATTTCCAAGGTCGGAGATAAAAAAGAATCAAGCCTTGTATGATTTTTTGTCCCTGCACTCCGTTCATAAGGAAGCAAATGAGTGCACAAAAAAATTACTTGATATTACCAAAGCCGTTGAAAGTATAAAAGCTGGAGGAATAAGCTTCAACAACAATGCAGATGAACCAACCTCTACACACATCAACCTATTAATGTTCGCATTGAAAAATCACATAATAATTGACCAGTACGCACCATACAAAGCGGCTATGAGAGACTTCGTTAAGATTTCTATACTCCGTCAATCAGTAAAAGAAAGAGTGAAACTCAATCAATACGAGTTTTACTCTGCCATCCAATTCTACTCATCAAAAGAACTTAAATCGGAGCTTAGCGTATTTTTTAAAAATGAAGATTCTACTCAACTACGTCTAGATGCGAGTGATGAATGTTCAGAATGGATTATTTCTACTGTTTTGCCAAACTTAACAGAGCGATTAATACAAAACCGAAGTTTTTCCAATGGCCATGAAACTAAGTTTGAAAATAGCGTGCGATTACTTGCATTTATCGACTTGAGTGACACTCATATTTCAAAAGTTATGAGTGAGTTTTCCCGATTTATTACTAGTAGTTCAACAACTATTGGGACTTATGAAGCAATAAACGAATTTTTAGCACATCAACATAATTTATTTGATCGAGAGATCGAAACTGTCGTTTTGATAAAGATATTAAACACCGTAATCGACAAAATCACTTCCCAAACAGCCCATGGTTGGGATCAGCATGCGATACTCAGTGGCTCTATAAATAATTTATACGGTTATATTGGGGTAGTAAAAGGCGAATACACTGATAATGACAGAGTCCGCCGGCTGGTGTCTGAACTTGAAACCTACAAACCAGAAGAGCAGCGTAGGTTTTCAAGATCTCTGCTCTACAGCATCTTTAACATCTCGAACGCTAATGTTCGAAATATTATTAAGAAATTCATTGAAGGCGTCATTTCTCAACCCAAATCGAAAGGCATAGATGATTGGGAGTTTGAACTTTGGTCAGTCGCAGTCGGTTTTAAAGATTTTGAGACAGAAGCTGTTTCGAAGCTAGATGAATATTTGGAACAGTATCGTGATGGAAAAACATTTTCATCGCAGCTATATTCACTCAAAAGCTTAACTCAATATTTAGTAGATAATAAAGGAATTGATGCGATAGAAGAGCTAAACAAAGAGTTAGGCGATTTAATAGAGCAACACAGGGAGCGCCCAAACTTTTCATCAATTTGAGTATGTTTAAAAATAGAAAAATAGTTAAAACTTAGATCCTCGCCCTAATTAAAGAGGGCAAAGCCTTTTTTCGCCAATGCTTTGCTTCAGCGACCATTAGATCAAGCTTCTGAGTAAGCTTTTCTATCTGATTTTGCTGCGATTTAGATAATGTTTAGATCGATGAATGTAGCTCTTTTAGCATGATCTGGAGGCGGTTTTTACCATGGTTTGCATCTCTAAGAGTTGAGTGCGCCGAATCAATAAACCTTTGATTAAACGTGACCGTTTATCAGCGATAAGTTTACTATCGGGTTTAATAGTCGCTGGTAATTGAGCAATGACGGAGGCATCAGTTTTATCGGTTTTATCCAGCACCCCGATGGCTTGTGCATAGCGTCGGATGTTGATTGGGTTAACGATCACAATTGGCAAAGATAAAAGCATGCTCGTAACGTCCGGTGGCTTCGGTTACGATACGTTTAACCTGATGTGTTTAAGTACCTGAACGATTTTCTGGATATGCTCCTGATCACTGGGTACGAAAATGGAGATCATGTGGATGAAGGACAATATCCAGTTTCGACTTACCGACATCAATGCCGACGTTGATTTCAAATCGGTTTTCCTTAGTGCTCATAATAAGCGGATTCTGCCTTGCTATGCGGGCTCGAGGCCCCAATGACTGTTCGAGTTATTGCTTTGGCGTTGTGTAGCGCTACACAGTTGTTATCGGTCTCTCAGTTGAGGAGCTGTCACTCAATCGAGCTGCTACAGGAATGCCCTCAATGGCCGTTGAGGTTTGCCCAAAAATGGAACGGAATTAACCAGACAAGCGCTTTAGTCGCTGTTGTAACACTATTTTATTTGGGCCTGGCAAACTTTGGTAATCGTTGGTACGTTAGCCTATGATCAAGCGAAAAAAAAGCGTTGCTTATTGCCTATTGTTTTGTTTGCTGACGGGCGGAATGGCTTTCTATGAACTGCGATATTCCTTGTTGCAGGAAGAGAGTAAAGTTGAAGAGCGGGTTGCAAATACCAGCATTTTACTTGGAGAGTGGATCAAAGGTGCATTTGTTGCTTCTGATTATATTCTGCGAGATATCGTCTACAGGGTGCCTGTTTCAGCACTTCAATTTCCAGCAACCAATGCCGATGAGTACGCCCGCATCTCAAAACTCATTGAGGACAAATATAAGACTCTCCCGCATGCCATCGGTGTAGGTCTCAATGATAAAAACTGTATTATGACTCACACCCCTTCAATTATCGGCTTTGATGCCCGCCAACGTGAATGGTGTCGTGTACCGATGCATAATCCAGACATTCAAACCTACGTTTCAAATATGTTTGCCAGTAATATTGGTGAGCTGATGGTTATCCAGACTCGAAAATTTCCGGGAGATGAGTTTAGTGGGTTGGCGGGTATTGGAGTGGATTTAGAATTCTTTTCAACATGGCTTGAAAAGGTGATGATCGGTACTCATGGCGTTTTAGCTATCACTGATCAGAATGTCAATTTGCTGGCGAGAAAACCAGCTAAACCGGAGATGCTGGGCAAAAATGTGAACGATCCGATCGTTAAAGCCTTTATTACGTCCAGTGAAAACTATAAAACGTTTCGGAAAATCTCTCCGTTGGATAAGGAGCCGCGGCTGTATGGTATTCGCAAGATTGAGGGATTGCCGTTTGTTGTTGTGGTTGGCGAAGCAGATCGTGACTGGCAAGCGGCTTGGATGCTGCATGTTTGGTTGACGATCGGTGCGCTTGTTATCTTATGGGTACTGGCTTTCTATACGCTGCATATTTACTGGGAACGGTTGAGTAATCTCGTTGAACTCAAAAAAGTCCGTGATGAACTTGAAGACCTCAGCCTCACCGACGCCCTGACCGGATTAGCCAATCGCCGTTGCTTCAACAATGTTTTGGATGTCGAATGTCATCGCATGCGTCGTCTAAAAGCGCCTATCTCTCTGATTATGATTGATGTGGATTTCTTTAAGGCCTTCAACGACACTTATGGCCACCTAGCTGGGGATGAGTGTCTCAAATTGGTGGCTGGGGTTCTTCAGAGTAAACTCAAACGACCTCAAGACCTAGCAGCCCGTTACGGCGGTGAGGAGTTTTGTTGTATTTTACCTGAGACAGAACACGCAGGTGCTGTCAGGATTGCGATGAGCATGAAAGATGGCATTGCGGATTTGGGTATCCAGCACGAAGGTTCTGCAATTGAGAACCACCTTACCGTCAGTATCGGGGTGGCGACGGTTATCTGTGATGAGGATATGAATTCTGACATTATCGTCAACTTGGCTGACGAGCGTCTCTATCAAGCTAAGAAGAATGGACGTAACCAGGTGGCTTCAGAAGATTGAATCGTCAATAAAGGACGTTAAATTAAAAGGGGTCAAAGCCCTTTTTACGGCGAACCGCAGCGAATCTAAAAGTGAGCTGTGCAGCGCGATTGATGACCTGAGCATTTATGAAGTGCCGCCAGGTTCATCGGAATTTGTGTATTTAGCTCGGCATGCATATGCGTCGGCATAGTATTAAAATGTTAGCTCGTGGGGATGTGACTATTTAGCTGCTCCGGCTATCTATTCATATTTTTCATTCTGGATTTTTCTTGTTCTTTCAGTCTAACTTCTGGTCAAGCTCGTCATGTTGGTTTTTTCAGACAATAAAATTCGAGAAACAAAGGCCAGCTAGGCCGGATTAGCTTAAAGGAGTAGACCTCGTGTCTGATAATGATGGCAATAAACGTGAACGCTACGAAGATAACCTTCACGGTGAAGTTGACAGCGCCAGCCTTTACCGTGCCTTGGCGGAGACGGAAACCGACGAGCATCTAGCCGAGGTTTATCGTCGGCTGGCTGCGGTGGAAGAGAGTCATGCGGAGTATTGGAAAAAACAGCTCTCCCGGCTTGGCGAGCGTATCCCTACGTTCAAGCCCGGCTTTCGGGCCCGTGGGTTGGCATTTCTGGCTCGGCGCTTTGGTCCGGGCTTCGTGCTACCGGTAGTTAATACGCTCGAGCAGGTCGACAGTGGCGCCTACGATCATCAGGCTGAAGCCGTAGCCGCAGGGTTACCGCAAGACGAGCGTAGCCATGCCCGGATTCTGTCGGCCATTACCAGCAACAATGAAGGCCTGTCTGGCAGCAGTATTGCCCGTATCGAGGGCCGCCACCGCGCTATGGGTGGTAATAGCCTGCGTGCCGCGGTGCTGGGGGCCAATGATGGTCTGGTGTCGAATCTGTCATTGGTGATGGGCGTTGCAGGTGCCAACATAGCAAGCGAATCCATTCTGCTCACCGGCCTAGCAGGTCTGGTTGCCGGTGCCTGCTCGATGGCCATGGGGGAATGGTTGTCGGTGAATTCCTCGCGCGAGTTGTATCAGAAACAGATTGCGACAGAAGCGATGGAACTCCAAGAGGTCCCAGATGAAGAGCGGGAAGAGCTGGAGCTGATCTATGAAGCCAAAGGCCTGCCGCCAGAGCAGGCAAAAGCATTGGCCGGTCGACTGCTCGCCGACAAGACCACGGCGCTCGATACACTGGTACGCGAAGAGCTGGGGATTGATCCTCAGGACCTCGGTGGTTCTGCCTGGGCTGCTGCTGGAGCGTCGTTCCTGCTGTTTACGTTCGGCGCTATTTTTCCGGTGGTGGGGTACTTTTTTCTGTCAGGCAATGCTGCCTTGTGGACGAGCCTAGGCCTGAGCGGTGTTGCATTGGCGGCCATAGGTGCGGGTACGTCTCTGTTCACGGGTCGTGGTGTGCTTTTTTCCGCTCTGCGCCAACTGCTCTTTGGGTTCTCGGCGGCGGCCGTTACCTATGGCATTGGTGCCTTAGTGGGCGCGAGCATCAGCGGTTAAGCTGTATGGGTATCGTTTATGAAATACCCTAAGGTTTATAGGGTTTTTTGTCTATATGCAGTTTATTTTATTCTGCGCAGCGGTTATGCTTGGTTTGTCGTTAGATAAAGGCTTGTTTTGCTGCTTAAATATTTTGCAAAACATAAGAAAAACAAAAGGATAGGTTGAAATCGCCGGTGGGTATTACACCGGGTTAGGAATGCATATGCGCATTCTCGTTTTTGTCTTAAGGGAGATCGCGATGTTCAAAAATTCCTCTTTATTGTCTGATAGTTATCATTCTTTTTGTGTATTCGGTTCGGCATAGTATGAAAATGTTGACTAGCAAGGAAGCATGATGGATATCATTCCAAAATTTTCAGATGTAAAACATCTAAGCGATTTGGCAAAAGTCTTTGCATTACCTATGTTGGCTGTATTTAGCATTCAAATTCCAGAAGCAAGGAAGTTTGGTCGTATTGCTTTCTAGTTTTAGGATTGTTTTTGTTGAATGTGAAAGATCAGTTAGATCAAAAAACCTAAGGTAAATCTAGTTAATAAATACTTTAAACGGACTAAAAACAGTTGGCGCTTTTTCACTAGATTCACCTGTTTTAGCCAACAATTTTTTGCCTGTTATTTAGGCGTTAAGAGGACTTCGTGCCCATTATGAAAAACTTATTGTATATATCTGTTTTTATGCTCATATCTTCCGTTGCACATGCCGATGAACCAACATTGTGTCGCGATTCAGAAAAAACATACTTTTCCTGTTCTAGTGATATCAAGGTTATTTCGGTTTGTTTAAGTGAACGGTTTGATCCTGACTCGGGAAAACTAACATATCGTTTTGGACGTCCAGATAAAATCGAGCTGGAATATTCGTCATCTTATAATGAGCTAAACTCGAAGTTTAATTTTGGATTTTTTTCCTATGCAAAAGGAAGCACTTCAGAGCTTTCTTTCAAAATTGGCGAATATACCTATACCGTTCATCGAGATAGTCATGTCTTCCGGCCAAGCACTGCTGGGGTGGTGGTAGAGCGGAATAATAAAGTGGCTGCATACAAAAAATGTGATAACCCTAGCTTTAAGAATGAGTATGACCTATCCGATCTAAACGATATTGGATTTATCGTTGGTTCTTCAAGAGGAATTGGTACGGCAGGCGATTAAAAACTTAACACGGCGGTGTTGTTGGCTTCGGCTGGGACCGCCATTCCGCTGACGTTCAATGTCAGCTCCAAACCGTAGCGTTATATGCCTTAGAAAGGGAGACAAGGTTTATGCTAAAAGCTGATGCAGAAGATAAAATGAAGGCCATTGATAAGAAAATTGGTAGGGTCGCGATCATCGATCTTCCTGGGTCCATAATGGTTGGCCTAGGCCTCTATGCTAAGTTCGGCGCTAATGGAGATGCTTTTCATCCATTTCTTAACAACCCAAACAATGTGAATATCATATTGACGGTAGGGGCAGCGATAATGATATGGGGAGCCTACAAAGTCATTACGTTAGCCCGTGAGAAAAAGCGACTGGCAGAGGAATATGGCATTTAAGTTAAAGAGAACTAAAAGGGTCAACGGTAAAGCGCAGCCACGCCTGAAATGGCATTGCGCTTATCCGAGGAATTGGGCAGACGTTTGAGAGTTGGCTTAGCATGCAAGGCAATGCTGCACTCTGGCAAGCTAAGCAAAATATAAATCTCGATAACGTCCAACCAATAGCTCTGCACGCCGCCTAACAATTGCATTTCGGTATCAGTAAGTTTTATAGGGGAGAAACTTACCTGAGAAAACCACATTCACCCGGTCACCGTTAGGGTTGGGCTCTCGCTGAATGTCCATCGAGAAATCGATTGCACTCATAATGCCATCACCAAACTCTTCATGGATCAGCTCTTTAATGGTCATCCCGTACACATTGACCAATTCATACCAGCGATAAATCAGTGGATCTGTCGGCACCTCGGTGGGCAAAGACCCTTTATAAGGGGTGATCTGCAACCAGGCGATCGCTTCATCACTGAGACCAAAGAGCTCGCCCACGGTGGCAGCCTGCTCCTTATCCAGCGCCATCTGGCCGAGACAGGCGGCCGTCGTCCACTCTTTCGACAGGCCTATCGCATCGGCCACGTCACTCCATTTAATGCCTTTGCCGACTTTCGCTGCGATAATAGCGGCGGTGACTTCTTCTCGGTTGCTAATCATAGGTTACTCCTCAGGTATTATTGAACTCGTCATTGATTGTTGAGTTGCACCAGCAAAAACAGCACCGTCAGTGTTAGCAGACAAGAGACCGATTTCCAGAACAGCAGGGGGTTTCTCTCTATCAGCGGCGGTTGATGGCGGCGCAGGTAGTTGTGGTTAGGTTTACGCAGGTCATAAACAAATTCGGAGATCTCTGCGTAGCGTTTGAAGGGGTTTGGCTGCAGCGCTTTGTGCAACGTGGTGTCGATCCAGTGAGGTATCGCTTTGTCCTCATCAAGTACCGATTGATAAGCGAGTTTTCGTTGTGCTGATGTGGTGGTGCACTTAGCGACCTGATTGCCATAGGGAAAACGCTCTGAGAGCATATGGTAAGTGATAACCGCCAGTGAAAAGAGATCGGATCGGGTAGAGATAACCTCGCCGACAAAATATTCCGGTGCCATATATAAAGCGGTACCGGGAAGTCCGGTCTGTTCCAGTGTATTTTCAGCCTCAACAAGACCGGCAACATGAACCGCGCCAAAATCGATGATTTTAACGGTGCCATTATTATCGATCATTACATTTTCAGGGCGCAGATCCTGATGCAGAATCTCTTTACGGTGCATCGCCTGCAAACCCCGCGCTATCTGTTCGATAATTGTACGAACCGTCTCAATAGCAGGGCTGGGATTATCGATCAGCCATTGGGCCAGTGTCTGGCCTTCAATGTATTCAGTCACCGTGTAGAGGTAATTTCGCTTTCGACTTTGTAACCCAGCCTTCATAACGTGGGCGCTGTTGATACGTCGTGCAACCCACTCTTCCATCAGAAAGCGTTCCAGATAGGCTGGGTCATCACTCAAATCGACCGACGGGATTTTTATCACAACCCGGGTATGGGTGTCGGAATCTTCAGCAAGGTAAACATGGCTTCGGCTGTTTGCCTGTAGTTCTCGTAAAATGAGGTAACCATCAAAGGTTTCGCGGGCATGCAACAAAGGCGGTAGCGCGAGCGCTTCTACTTGATGCTTTAAGGTACTGTCCAGCGGCTGTGGCAGTTGGTCTACCCGGGCAATCTGTAGTGTCAGGTTGTCATCGCTGCCATTGTCTATCGCCTGCTTAACAATGATCTCTGCGGCCTTATCGAGGTTATCGGCATGGTCCTGCAGCGTTTGGAAAATAAACGGGGTGTCGATGAACTCATACACTCCATCGGTGCATAACAGGTAGATATCATCTTTGTGCAGGCTAGAGGTCTGATAATCCAGCTCCATATCAATACTGATGCCTAATGCACGACTGAGATAACTCTTCTCTTTAGACACCCAGGCGCGATGATCCTTGGTCAGCGTTTCCATACTCTCTGCGCGTAAACGGTAGATGCGGCTGTCGCCAATATGGAAAATATGTAGACTAGAGGCTTTGAACACGACTGCACTCAGGGTACAGACATAGCCTTTATCTTTATTAAAACGGTATTCTGAACGCTGTGTCTGTGAGAATAACCAGCCATTGATAGAGCCCAGTACTCGTTCGCCGGAAGTGCGGACTGACCATGCATCAGAAGTGCAGTAGTAGTCGCTGAGAAAGCTTTTTACCGCTGTCTCACTGGCGATCTGGCTGACATTACTGCTGCTGATGCCATCGGCAAGGGCCAGAGCGACACCTTTCAGGCTAAGCTGAGGCTCTTTAGGAATATATGCACCATGAAAGTCCTGATTCAGCTCTTTTAAACCTTTATCACTGAACTGACCCGTCGTTATTTTTAGCTGCGAATTCATGACGGAAGCACTCTGGTTGCAGGAGGGGGATTCACCAAAACTCCGTTGATAAAAGCCTGTTGAGAAAGGCCTGTCGAGAAAGCCCAGGTGAGAAAGCCCAGGTGAGAAAGCCCCGATGGTCAGATAGACCACCGGGATTCAGGCAACTGCTTAGCTATAATAGGAATATTACAGCGCCGTTACCGTTTTAGCGCCAGCAATTTTGCGTTCTTTGCTGGTTTTCACGTGAGTCAGGTAAAGTGGCAGACCCACCAGTAGGAAACCACCGGCTAGGTTGCCCAGCGCCGTTGGAATCTCGTTCCAGATAAGGTAATCCATAATAGTGAAGTCGCCCCCCATGATCATTGAGAATGGGAACAGGAACATGTTCACAATAGAGTGCTCAAAGCCCATGTAGAAGAACAGCATGATAGGCATCCACATCGCTGCCATCTTTGCGCCGGCAGAGGTAGAGATCATCGCACCCACAACCCCCATAGAGACCATCCAGTTACACAGCATGCCGCGAATAAAGATTGTGAACCAACCCAGTATCCCCTGTTCTTGATAGCCCAGGGTTCGCGATTCACCGATAGTACTAACCTTTGCAGCAACAACCCCGCCATCAACCTGATAACCATAAGTCAGGATAAAAGACGCAAAGAATGCAACCATCAGAGCACCCGACAGGTTACCGATAAATACCAGCCCCCAGTTACGCAGCAGTTCATTCATTGTACAGCCTGGGCGCTTATCAATGACCGCCAGCGGCACCAGCGTAAACACACCGGTTAGCAGGTCAAACTTCATCAGGTAAAGCATGATAAAGCCAACAGGAAACAGGCATGCACCCAGTATCGCGCTACCGGTTTTTGTTGCCACGGTGATAGCAAAGAATGCTGCTAGGGCTAGGATTGCGCCTGCCATAAATGCGCGGATGTAGGTGTCTTTGGTGGACATAAAGATTTTCTGTTCACCTGAGTCGACCATTTTGGTCACAAACTCACTCGGTTCTAAGTAAGCCATCGTTTTGCCTCATTTTATTAAGTAAAGTTTTCTCATCTGTTTGCCGCTTACTGCAGGGCAAAAAAAAGCGCCCATCCCTCTATCACTATCAGTGATAAGGGATGGACGCCTCTGTCCGAATTTTTTAAATTGTGTTGCCGAATGTTACAACGACTGAATTGATCACTGCAGAATCAATACCATAAATAATAGAATTCAGTAAAAACAATAAGTTAAAACTTTACAAACAAATCAATAAGCACTTTTTTGCCACAAAAAGGTGCGTCTGCACAATCATTGCGCGCTAAAAAATCACTGATTGATCTCACATCCACCATGACAACGGTTCTTATAGCGCCAGCGGGCAAACGTGTTATAGATCAGATTCAGCGGCTTTTTTAGTCTGAGGGTTTCGATCAACTTAGCGAGAAAGCGGTAGCTGTGCAGATGTGACCAGATCAGCAAAAAACTATCGACACCCAGAACGACTTTTCCCGCTGGATTGACTGCATGTAACTGCTGCATCGCATTATCGTAGGTGATGTCATACTCTTGCAGTGATTCGGGTGTACGGGTGAAATCGACCCAGCGAATACATTGCTGTTTGTCGATTCGTTGATAGTGGCTGATCTCTCTGTGACATAAAGAGCAGCCTCCGTCGTAGAACACGGTAGGTTTGCTGCGTTGAATAATCGGTTTCTGCTGCATAACTATTGATCTCGGAAAAATGATCTCAGAGCAAAGGTATAACTGATACGCACTTTAAAGCGGATTGGTTCAGGCCGTAGTATCGTGTTCTAGTGTATTTGGCCTAATTAGAATGGGTTCATATGCCTGTTCGCATCGTGTTTTTACGCGAGTGTCGGTTAGTTAATACGGTTAGTTAATACGGTTAGAATAGGGCGTAGCGAAAGCTTGCTCGATTTACCTAGATTTGATTTGGTAGAGCCAGCATCATCATTGCTATCTTATTTGCATCGCCGTTCATCATTTTGGGCCAGCGGTTTTATATAAAACACGACTCATCGTATCAATAGGCGAGCGGGGCGTTGGGCTGTCTGATAACCCCCTGCCTTCACTGGTATATGGGCGTTGCGACCGCTACAATCGACTAAAAAATCCCTGATACCGCAAAAAATACACCTATTTTTCTGGTTAAATGACATCGATATATCCACATCAAAGCAGATACAAAATGAAAAAATCATTCTTAGCGCTACTTCCCTTTACTCTGTTGGGCTGTTCTGAAGTCAATTCCCAAGAGGCTCCAATGGTTATCAACGGCTATCAAGGGACAGGCAGCGTGACGCAAGGTCGAGCCAGAACCGTTAATGGGAATTTATTTACCTGTGATGGCGGAAGATCAAGAGTGGCTGCTGTCGGCGTGCAGACTGACTCGGCTGGGAATCAATGGACGGTGCCCTCTGAAAATCAATTTTTAACGGCACAGCAAGCGCCAGACCTTTATAACGAATGCTCGGGAGTAACGCCGAGTGATTTATCGCAGGTTGATTTAGACGCGATTCCTGTGGTCGAGATTGATGCGGATGGTGAGATTATCACCGGTTATGTGTTTGCTGATAACTACTTTGAACTGTATATCAATGGCAAGCTGATCGGTGTGGATTCAGTGCCATTCACGCCTTTTAACTCGAACATCGTCAAATTTAGGGTGAAGCGACCTTATGATATTGGGGTTAAACTGGTCGACTGGGAGGAGAACTTAGGGCTTGGATCGGAAGATAATCGAGGTAAATCGTTTCATGCTGGGGATGGCGGCTTTATCGCCAGTTTTAGTGATGGCACCGTCACCAGTAACCAGTGGTTTGCGCAAACATTTTATACCTCACCTATTTACGACCTATCCTGCTTGAAAGAGCAAAACCAACTGAGAGATTCATCTTCATGTTTTGCTGGTGGTACAGATGATGGCGAAAGTGCTTATGCTGTGCATTGGCCATTGCCTGAAAATTGGCAGTTGGCGGCGTTTGATTATCGCCATTGGCCTCAAGCATCGACTTACAGTGAAGATGATATTGGCGTTAACAATAAAAAGGCCTATATGAACTTTAGAGAAAAGTTTGCCGGTGCCGGCGCCACCTTTATATGGTCCAGTAATGTCGTGCTAGACAATCAAGTGTTACTAAAATATCGGGTGGAATAACGAGGTTATAATCAATGGGGTTGAGGATCTTTCCAGCGACAACACTGTTTTATCGATGTGCATTAACAGGGCTTTAATCGTTAGGAAGCAATAACGACTCCCGCCCTGATCGAAGGGGCGGGGGTCGTGAATCATCGTGCTTACTCTTTATCTTATCCTGATATTACTTTCTAGAGGATTAGATGCGGCTAAGTAGCTCTGTTTTTTTCGCGTTGTATTCATTTTCAGAGATCGCACCGGCGTCCTTCAATTTAGCTAATTTCTCGATGATTTGTAGGGTCTCATCGATTGAACTGCTTGACGGAACGTTGGTTGAGGTATTGCTTGCCTGAGGATTGTTAGGTATTGGCGCATTGTTTGTCGGAGCATTATTTGCCGGGGCATTGTTAGCCGGAGCATTGTTGCTTTGATTTTTTTGCGCTGGCTCGGCAAAGTTACGTTGTGGTGCAGGGGCGATGCCTGGGCCTGAAACAATCGGTAGGCTGTTAACGGCGATGGTGCCGTACTGGCTACTGAAGGTCAACGAGGTGTCGCCGCCTTGCTGCTGGCTAACACCGCTAATGTTATTGTCTAGGGTGTTATACACCGTCACTTGGCCATTGAGTTCAACGGCTAAACGGTTTGGAAAGACAGCATAGCGAATATTGTTTTGTGCACCACTGCTAAAGGGCTGGCCTAAGCCTACAGGCCACCACTGGTTACTACCGGGTGTGCCTTGTGGGATAGGGACAAATATTTGCTGATTAGCCAAGCCGTTTGCTAGCTCGTTACACAGGTTATCTACGGTGTTTTTCAGGCCGTTATTAAACATATCACCGACCATGGTCATGCCGCCGCGCATCCATTGGCCACTGCCGCCTAATTCTGGGCAATTAAATTGTGCCATAGTACCCGAGCCGTTGTTGACGGCGATTAGCATATGCATGACTGCATCATAACTCAGGTTGTATTTACGGCTAAGATTGTTGACGAGTTGTTGTCCGTCTGGTGTTAAATTTTGCATCATTGGCTCTTTATATCAGTTAAAAAACGGAGAGCTGTTCAGCATAGGTTGTTGGCAGGTTCCGTAGAGAGGTTAGTTTACCATGTTCAAGGGGCATAGCATGTAGCAGAATTGTTTATTTTTTGAACTATTTGTGACGTTAATCAGAATGCGATGTCATGGGTGAACGCTGATGGGGCATCGTGTCAGTGTAAACAGGTCTATGATCTGTTGTTCTGTGTCTAAAGCGTTAAATTTAGGTGACTATATCTCGTGTTTGGCTCGCGGCTAGTTGCGACAGGGCTTTCGAAAATGACCCTCAAACATGGCTCTTGAAGAGTCTGTTTCGGTTTCATTTTTACCTTATCAATCAATGTATTGTGCCTTTTTTGCTATTGTTAACTATGTTATGGTTTAACCCGTGTATTTAACTATGTTAGCCAATAGTACAAGTGTGCTTTAAGAGAGAGATCTCATGGATAGGGGGCTAATCGAGTATGGCCGTTAAAATGACAGACCGCACCTTAGAAGAAAAAATTCTACTCGGCATTACGGCAACGGCAACGTTGATACTATTTCCTTTTCTGATCACCAGTATTTTGTCCCGAGATATACCCCATATAATCGTTGATTTTATAGCGGTTTTTGGCATTTTTGCTATATTCCTTGGGGTTTGGTTTACCCGTAGAATTAAGCTTTATAGCGGCATATTCGCCGTTCTTGCGCATGTTAATATCTTGATCGGTATTTATATTAAAGGGCAGGGCTTAATCTATTGGCTTTTCCCGATCATTATTGGCAGCTTTTATTTGTTGCCGACACTGATGGCTATTTTGTTTAATTTTGCTTTAATTTCTGTTGCTTGCCTTTTTACCTATCAGCAGTTTGATAGCTTTACCCTGCCTCGCATTATTGCGGCATTTATCGTGACCAATATTTTCTCGTTAATATTTTCCGTGTTCATGAAGAACCAAAACCGTCGGCTATCTGAAGAAGATAATAGGGGTAAAATTCGCAATAGCATTCTCGAACTGGTTGCCAGCTCAAGTGAGTTATCTAAAGTGTTGTCTGTCATCATCGAAGGTGTTGAGAATGAGTTTCCGGAGACTATCTGTAGTGTGTTGCTACGCGATAAAACGGGCAAACATTTAGTGATTGGTGCTGCACCTCACCTACCTGATTTTTTCAATGAGGCCTTAGAGGGGCTGCCGATAGAGCAGGGCGTTGGGTCTTGCGGTGAAGCAGTTTATACCGGTAAAAGAGTCATTGTGGCTGATATCGCTTCAGACGCTAAGTGGGCCTCTTGGGCTAGTCTTGCTAAGCAAGCGAATTTTGCGGCTTGTTGGTCTGAACCGATTATTGATAATCAAGGCCAGGTGTTGGGTACGTTTGCTATTTATTATCGAAAAATAACAACACCGACGACAACTGAATTTAAAGTGATTGAGCAGTTTGTCAACCTTGCCCGTATCGCTATAGAACGGCAAAAAGCGGATCAATTAATATGGCAGCAAGCTAATTACGATAGTTTAACGAACTTGCCCAATCGTAACTTGCTGCATGAACACCTGATGAGTGCAATCGCCAATAGTCAACGAGATAAAAAACAGCTCGCCATTGCGATGTTAGATCTCGATAAGTTTAAACATGTGAATGACACCTTGGGCCACGGTGCTGGGGATTTTGTGCTGGTCGAGTGTGCCAAACGTATCAAAGGCTGTATTCGAAAAAATGATATAGCCGCGCGTTTGGGCGGGGATGAGTTCATTGTTGTGCTGGTGGGGACGACGACAGCTGAAGATATCGATAAGATTAGTCATAAACTCTCAAAAGCACTGGCTGAACCCTATTATATCTATGATCAACAGGTTTCTTGTACCGCGAGTATCGGTTTGGCAATTTATCCTAACGATGGGCTAAGTATGGATGACTTACTCAAAAATGCTGACCAGGCGATGTACTGCGCTAAAACAAACCAGCGTAAGAGTGTTTGTTATTATAAAGACGCTATGTCAGCGCGATAATCGACCCTGTAAATAATCCTAGTCGCAACGGTTGATATGCCGTTCTTAGCCTTGCTAAAAGAGGGTTAGCAATAAGAAAAGATATGATTAAGTTCCCGTTATCAACATAACGTGTGCCAGCATGATCTGCCAATTCTGGGGCGGATCATGTTGCAACACTACTTTTAGCGAATTGCATCATCAATGGGGTGCTCAGTATCATTAACAGCACGCCGTCAATATTGTCTATAACATCCTTAACTTAGTGGGTATCTACAACCTAGGTCTTATATCGACTTATTTTCGGTAAGGTAAAGTACACCGCAATTAAATTAGGGTCATTTTGTTAGGCTTTAGGTGCGTTTGCCACTTATCCCTAGAATTTACGTCTAGCCCCGTTTGTCGTTTTAACGAAGTTTTATCTGGAGTATGCATGTTTTCTGAATCGCGTGTTGAATGTCCTATCCTGCGCAAAAAAATTATGTCCGCTGATGAAGCCGTTTCTTTCTTGCAAGACCGACACACGGTCGGCATGAGTGGTTTTACTGGGGCTGGTTATCCTAAATCTATCCCTGCAGCGCTAGTTAAAAAAGCGAAAGCTCTGAAAGAATTAGGCAAGGAATTTAGAATCAACCTGTGGACAGGGGCATCGACAGCACCAGAATTGGATGGTGTGCTCGCCGAGGTAGACGGTATCAATATGCGTTTGCCGTATCAATCAGATCCTGTTTGCCGCCAACAAATCAACGATGGGGTGATGGATTATGTTGATATGCACCTATCTGAGGTTTCGCAGAATGCATGGTCAGGATTTCTAGGTAAGCTGGATGTTGCCGTGATTGAAGTGGCAGCCATACATGCAGATGGCCGAATTGTTCCGTCATCTTCAGTGGGGAATAATAAAACCTGGGTAGAACAAGCCGACCTCGTGATTTTAGAAGTCAATGATCAGCAGAGTATCAAGCTAGAAGGTATGCATGATATCTATTACGGTACAGCCTTGCCGCCTAATCGTAAGCCTATTTTGATTAACTCGCCTGCTGATCGCATTGGGGAGCAATACTTAGATATTCCTCTCGAAAAAATTGTCGCCGTGGTCGAAACATCAGCACCTGACCGTAACAGTCCGTTTACCCCACCGGATGCTATTTCCACTCAAATTGCGGCAAACATCATTGATTTTTTTGCCCATGAAGTTAAACAGGGACGGCTACCTAAAGAGTTGTTACCGCTGCAATCCGGCGTGGGTAATATCCCTAATGCTGTATTGAGTGGCTTAGAGCAGGGCGGTTATAAAAACCTGACCGCTTACACTGAGGTAATACAGGACGGTATGCTCCATATGCTGAAGTCCGGTACCTTATCGGTGGCCTCGGCAACGGCCTTCTCTTTAAGCCCTGCCGCGTTGGAAGACTTGAATGAAAATATCGATTTTTATCGTGAGAAAATCATTCTGCGACAACAAGATATTAGTAACCACCCTGAAATAGTCCGACGTTTAGGCATTATTGCTATGAATGGACTGATCGAAGCCGATATCTACGGTAATGTGAATTCCACTCATATCATGGGATCTCGCATTATGAACGGTATCGGAGGCTCGGGTGATTTTGCCCGCAACGGTTCTTTGTCCATATTTATGACGCCTTCTGTGGCTAAAAATGGGGCTATTTCTGCGATCGTGCCGATGGCGTCGCATGTCGACCATACGGAACATGATGTGAAGGTGATCGTGACGGAGCAAGGCTTAGCGGATCTGCGTGGTTTGTCTCCGCGTCAGCGAGCGAAAGTCATTATTGAAAAATGTGCTCACCCTATGTTCAAAGATCGTCTAACCGATTATTACGAGCGTGCCTGCGCCAGTAAACGAGGTATGCATACGCCGCATATTCTGGGTGAGGCTTTAAGCTGGCATGATAATTATGAAACAAAGGGTGAGATGTAAGCGCTGAGTTCGCATATAAGCTCGGCAGGCGGTAAGTTAAGATCAGCTAGGCGGCTATCTACCGCGCTAATTCGGCAACCCTTATCATGTCTGGGTATTGTCGGGTAAAGGCCATATGAGCGTCAGAGGGTAGTTGCTATGCCGTTTCTGACGCTCGTCCTCCTTTCCTTTAGCTGGCGAGATCCTGTATTACCGCTATTACCGCTTTGTTTTTACGCTAGACAGCACTATTAATGATGCTGTTTAGCGTATGTTATCCTTCTAAATGCCTGTTTATGGGGTATACAGGGGATAATTAGTCAGCCCTTTCTCTGCACCACCCAATAATGTGTCTGGATCCTGAACGGCCAATGGATCGTTATGTTTTATCTGATTCGGCAGATCTGGATTGCCAGCAAAGGGACGACCAAAGCCGATCATATCGGCGAGTCCATCATTCAGCATCGGTTCTGCTTTCTGGACATGGTAACCGCAAATATCAGCACACCTCGAAAAGCTTCACGCAGCGCCTACTTAAAAGAGAGTGGTGTATCGGGTGCGTTTCCCAATCCACTTCGGCGATGTGCAAATAGGCTATCTTGCGGCTATTTAGCGCAGATTTCACCGTCTTTTGTGGCCGTCTAACCGCTGTTTTAAGCAACCTCTTCCGCGCTTTTTTGATAAAGTAAAAATCGAAGCGTCGGCCCCATGACGGCACAGCCAAACATGACCATGGCCATCGGTAAGGGGGTTCCATCGCCTAGCAGCCCAACGAGAGAGCCTGTGAGCGCGCCCGTTGCAAATCCTAAAGCGCCGAGTAAGGCAATCGCGGTTGCACTGTTCGTTGGGAAAAATTCAACCGTGCTGGCCATACAGTTAGGCATGAGCAGACCCTGCATGCCCACAAATAGCATGATCATCAACAGGGTGAGAAAGAGTGATGGCGCGTCGCTGAGTGAGATATAGCTGAATAACAACGCACCGACTAAGAACTGAATCGCTTGACCCATACTCAATAAATTATGCAGTGAAAAACGAGCTAAAAGCCGCATGTTTATCCGGTTCATGATGAACATCGATATAATGTTGGCGCCAAAAAATAGCGGGAATAAGGTTTCAGAAACACCGAAATACTCCATGTAAACGGAGGGCGATCCGGTGATAAAAGCAAACATTCCCGCAAAAGTGAAGACGGCTGAAAAAATAAAACTAAGAGCCTGCCTATGTTTTAAGACCATCCAGTACCGTTTTAGAAAGTGTGTTTTCTCTGTCTGTTTTACACGGGTTTCCGGGAGTCTGAAAAAGATAGTGATCATCATCATGAGGGCATAGCTAAATAAGAAAAAGAAGATCGACTGCCAGCCGTCCAGTTTTAAAATCAGCATGCCGATGACCGGCGCCATTAACGGTGCAAACATCATAATGAGTCCCATGCGGGACATATTACGAGCGGTTTCGATGCCACAGCTAACATCACGGATCACCGCTGCGGGATTGACCGCTGTCATGCCACCACCAATCGCCTGAATCACTCTTAACAGCCAAAGCCACTCGATTGAGGGGGTAAATAAGATCGCTAAAGAGGCGGTACAGAAAAGTATCAGCCCAATAATGATGGAGAAGCGTCGGCCAAAGTGATCGGAAAAAGGACCACCGATTAATTGACCAATGCTGAAGCCTCCTAAAAATAGGCTGATCGATAATTCCACCTTATGCACCGATGTATCCAGTGCTACTGCCATCGAGGGGATAGCCGGTAGGTAGGCATCGGTTGCAAAAGGAGCCATAGCTGTCAGACCGGCGAGCATGAGTATGAGTCCGGGGATCGGACGAGTGCTCTCTTTCATGAAATTCTCGTTGTGATATTAAGCTGTGTGAAGGAAAGCAATTATACCAAGCTCAACTTATAAAGTTGGGATGAAATAACAAAAAAATAAGGATGTTGTGGTTCATTCTGTCGAGTTTAACGCGTATTCCCGATGATCGATTCAGGCCTATTTGATAGGGGTATAAGCTAAGTCGAAAGCTGTTTAACGCCGTGCATAAATGGTTGGCTCTGACCGGTATCTACTAGTATGGTTAGCCCCGAAATAATATACCTGCTGCACTAAAGACCAGTGCAGAGTGTTTATCATCAACAGCCCGCTTTCTCGCGGTATGTCATCAATGTCTTTATATGGATACTTTATGGAAAATCATCAGAGCAGTGCTGCATCCGGTATGTCTGCAAAAGAGTTTACGGTGCTGGTGGCTTTGCTTATGTCGATTGTCGCAATCTCGATCGATGCACTATTGCCTGCGCTTGGCGTTATCGGTCATGCGCTCGGTGCGACCACGGCCAACCAACCGCAACTATTGGTGAGTATGCTATTTTTGGGCATGGCGTTGGGGCAGCTCATTTGTGGTCCGCTATCCGATGCATTAGGGCGCAGGCCGATACTTTTTGGTGGCTTTGCTCTCTATTTGGTCGGCACCGTGATCTGTTATCAAGCCGATAGTTTAGAGACGATGATGGTCGGGCGTTTTATTCAGGGGCTGGGTGTGGCTGGCCCTTATATCTCTGCGATCTCCTTGGTGCGTGATCTGTATCATGGCTCACAGATGGCGCGTGTTATGTCGTTGGTGATGATGATCTTTGTACTCGTGCCGGCGATAGCGCCGAGCCTTGGGCAAGCGATCATGTTTTTTGGCGACTGGCGCGGTATCTTTGAGATGTATCTGGTTTATGCGGCTATATTGATTCTGTGGATATTGTTGCGATTAAAAGAGACATTGCCTAAAGAGCAGCGTATTCCGTTTACCCAAAAAGGTTTCTACGACGGCTTTAAAGAGGTACTAACTAACCGTATCACTGCTAGTTATACCCTTTGTATGGGGTTGTTTTTTGGTAGTTTTATCGGCTATTTGAACTCGGCCCAACAAATCTTTCAGGTGCAATTTAACACCGGTAACCTCTTCTCTGTTTATTTTGGGGGGCTGGCGCTGCTGTTAGGGGCTGCGTCTCTGATTAATTCGCGTATTGTTGAACAGCATGGCGCAAAACATATCGCTTTTCGTGCTATTTTTGCGGTGGTGTTAGCCTCGATTATCTTTTTGAGTCTGCAGGCCTTTGTTACCGTGACGCTGTGGATGTTCCTCTGTTATGCGGGCACGTTCTTCCTCTGCTTTGGCTTTCTCTTTGGTAATGTAAACGCCTTAGCAATGGAGCCGATGGGGCACGTGGCGGGTATTGCGTCTGCGGTCATCGGCTCCGTCTCTTCAGTCATGTCGATGCTGATCGGTACGCTTATTGGGCAAATGTATGATAATACACTGATTCCGATGACTACTGGTTTTGCACTTTTTGGCACCCTTGCGTTGGGTATTATGTATTGGGCAGAAAAGGGGCGCATTGAAGATGAGGATGAAGAGGCTCTGATTGAAGGGGAGCCGAGTTAAACGCCTGTAAGTTAATCCTTATATGGTTAAAAGCCGAGTATGTTAGCCATACTCGGCTTTTTATTGCTAGTTTATGGGCCGAATGAAGAAGGCGTTAGGTGACTGATGCTTAAAATTCAGCTTCGACCCCATCCATTTTCATAGACGCTTGGCCTTTTTTCATCGGTTTTATGTCAGGGGCTTGTTTACTGGGGATATGGAGATTGACGTCTTGTATTTCAACTTTACCGCCACCGCCATTACCCTTTAGCTTCGTTTCACTGGGTTCCTCTGCTTTTTCTCCATTGTGCTTCATTTCCGATACAGCCCAGTCATTAGCAAGTTTCCAAGCGACTTCTTGAGCGTGAGCAGGGAGTGTAATAGCAGTGACCATCAGGGTAACAACAGCGGTTAAAAGAGTTGATTTGATCGGGCTGATTTTCATTACATTTAATCCTTTAGTGTGTGAATTGCGTGCTAGCCGAAACCTTTTGTTTGTGCTCGATCTAATCAAGCAATGGTTGACCCTACTGTATGGGTCTTTTACTGAATGCTTTATTAATGACTGACATATATCAGCGGGGTCAATCATTAGATCATTATAGTTGATCGGCATAACTATCCGTTAATGAGCAGACGGAGAATATATAGAGAACAGTATAAGCGGAGGCGCTTGGTAGTGTGTTTCAGCTGTACGGTATTTGATGCTATGAGATATAGGTAGATGTAAAAAAACCGCCGAAGCGGTTTTTTTATAGATCAATTGTTCGGCTGAAACACTCTAATCTTCAGGTTCAATGGGGGGGGGGACTCAAATCTCAGAGATATCAGCCGAAACAATAGTTATTTATATACAAGTTTGATGCCTGTTTCTAATAAACGATTATTAATCAATTAGTTATATATAATTAGTCTTTAGTTGAGGTGTTTTTTACATCTATCTTGCTGAAATGTGTCGCTATCTAGCGTCTTTATTTTCCTGTAACTAGAAAAGTTCATTAAAATCAGTATCTTATAGTGTAGCTGATTGGATACAAAATGCGCTAAAGCTTAACCAGTATAAGATAAAAGGTTGTTTGGGCTGGATTTTTTAGGGTTGTTACTGTTTTGATCTATGTCAGATTTGTCCCTGGCTATGTTATCGCTGGCATCGATGCTGCGATCTGATGAGAGGTTCGATTATTATAAGCGCTTTTCTATGGAGCCGTAGGCGGGGTTTTTGGATTGGTTGTTGATGGTGGCGCGGCTAAATTTAAGGCAAAAAAAACAGGCCATGGCGGCCTGTAAAAAAAAAGAGCTTAATCGATCCTATGGAAGGAAAGCTCTAGAGAGAAGTCATTACGCAGCGGCAGATTGCTTCAACTGAGGTTTATTCAGTGATGCCATGCTCATTTTGGCATTTGCCCGGCGCATCAGTGGGCCAAAGGCAGGTGTATTGGTTTTCAGTGTGGTTTTAAATAGCGCAAACGCACTCAGTACCAGTTCAGCCTGAACTTCAGCGCGCAGGTTTGCCGCCTGAGTATAAATATCGCGATGTATGCCAGAAGGAATCATGTTTTACCCATAAGTATAAAATTAATTCAGGTCTGAACCATGTTTAGCGCTTCGACTCGCTACCAGACCTGAATTGAAAGCAATGATGAGGGTCACCTCAACGTGTTTAAGTATTCTATACTTTAGTCGAACGAATGATAGCTGATCAATTTTCAGATGAATGATGAGTAAAATTCACCATAATAGTAACTCTATGTTTTGATTGGTTTTGCCTTATTCTATAGTGGTCATTCATTCTATTTTTCACCACTATTCAGTTTGTCGTATAGTGTTTTACTCAGAGTAGGGTTCGATTAGCCCTATTCGCTAGCAAACTGGCAAGGTAATGAATCCAACTCACCCTAATTTAATTCAAGTATCCCGTAGGTACTGATGGGAAATACCAAGATATGATCATTGATGAAAATAGTTTTATGGGATTCTCCCCCGCATCGGCGCGTAACGGCGAGCCTATTTTACAACGACTGACTGAGCTGCTGGCAGGGGATGAGACCGTCTTAGAGGTCGGTAGTGGTACGGGGCAGCATGCTGTGCATTTTGCTGGGAATCTATCAGGTTTACGGTGGCTTCCTTCTGATATTGAACAGCAGCTTCCGTTACTTCAGGCCAACCTTGATCGCCATGGAGGCGATAATATTGCCTCATCACGATTGTTAGATTTACAACAAAGCGATTGGCATGCCGGTTTAGACCCCGTCGATCTTATCTACAGTGCCAATACGCTTCATATCATGGGGTGGGCAGAGGTGGTTACTTTATTTCGTCACCTTGATCAGGTGCTGACCCCTCAAGGACAACTGATTATCTATGGACCCTTTCGCTATTCTCAAAACTTTACCAGCGAAAGTAATGCTGAATTTGATCAGTGGCTTAAAGCGCGTAATCCTGTGAGCGGTATTCGGGATTTTGAGGCGGTGAATGCGTTAGCGATGCAAGCTGGTTTATTACTGCAAGATGATATTAAGATGCCAGCGAATAATCAGTTATTGGTATGGCAAAAAGAGTAGAGGGGAGAGAGGGGATATCCATTTAGAATAAAACTGGCTGCGGCCCAAAGGCCGCAGCCGGGCAGTCAACATTACAGCAGAGTAACGTTCTCAGCCTGAGGGCCTTTCTGGCCATCAGTGACTTCGAAAGACACTTGCTGTCCTTCATTCAAAGTTTTAAAGCCATCGGAGTTGATAGCGCGGAAGTGAACGAATACGTCAGGACCGTTATCTTGTTCGATAAAGCCATAGCCTTTATCGGCGTTGAACCATTTAACGGTACCAGTAGATGTAGACATGATTGTATTCCCTACAATAGTTTTTTTAAAATAATGGTGTACAGAGATAGGTCTGTACAGGGGTTAAGCTAAGAATGTAGGAACTACATTTATGACGAAGGGACACACAGGTTAATCTGTTGGACTCTTTGGTGCATAAAAAACAGGCCGTACTTTCAAGCTAATTTAATTCTAAGATATTTATTGACAGAGTAAAAGCGTTATTTTAAAAAGCCTTTATTTTTATAACTTATTGTTATTAAAGTAATTTTTGTTTTTCCTGTATTGTTTTTTGTTGTGTCACTATGAGTCTAAATCAGTTTATCGCTCATTTTTGACAGACAGGTTACACCGATAAAACAGATTGAACCCATGTCGGTGTGATGGTTGTTATAGGCGGAGGTGTGTAGATCTCATGAGGGAGTTGTGCTCTGTTTAGCTGGGATGTTGAGGCGTAAGTATGTGACCTTGCTGCACAGTCAACGTTGGGGAAGTAGCGGGTATCGGTGTTAGCTTTTACGGTTGGGTGCTAAGGCTTTAAGGGGAAAACCGGCCCCTTGCGATAATACACAAGAGGCCATTTTAGTGTGTTACCACATCAGATCGTCTGGGATCTGGAAGTCAGCATAAGGATCGTCTGGATCGATCTCTTCTGCCTTTTGCTGGCTGATAATTAGCTCGGGTCGACGCTCACTGATTTTTTCAGCAACACCCGCTGGAATTAATAGATAACGGCCTTTATTTGAGGCGATGGCTAGATTGCCTTTCGCTAGCTGTTCCTGCAATGTTTTGCTGACATACAGCTTCTTGATGGTAGTGCCATCGACAAAGTTATATTCAACATCCCCATCGGCGGGCATATTGATCGCATTCTGCTGCATCATCTGTAAGCAGGAGGCATCGATAGAACGACGGGTGAGTTCATCTTCCCGTTGACGATTCAGCTCTCGGTCACGCTCAAGCTTTTCCTCTTTTGCTTTAGCGATCGCCTGTTCCCGTTCCAGTTCTTCTGGATCTTTAAACACTTCGCCTTTCTTGACCGCTTTTGCTTGTTTGGTTTTTTTACGTTTTTCAGCTTTGGCTTTATTTGCCTGCTGCTTATTTGCCAGACCCGCTTTAAGAAGCTGGTCCTGTAGAGATCCTGCCATGATGTTTATCCCGCTTCAGTCGCATACTGGTTGCGAACTATAGCGAACATTAGGGTTTAGCTCCATACACGGTGATGATTAGATGGGATTGTTCTTATGTTCAATGGTGTTGCAGCGGTAAGATAAGGGTTCTTCACTGGATTTTTGCTTTAATCTCATTGCTGACTGTTGTTGAATAATGCCGATAGCAGGGGATAATGAATTTTTAACACGGGTGCGATCATTAATATGAAGATAGCGGTTTACTGTGGTGCATCATCCGGTCGCGCGGATGGACCTTATCAAGCGGAGGCTCGCAAACTTGGGGAGCTGATGGCCCAGCATAATATTGACTTAGTCTATGGCGGCTCAAGTGTCGGCTTGATGGGCAGTGTTGCCGATGGGGTGCTGGATGCGGGTGGTCATGTGTGTGGTGTGATGCCACAGGTATTAGTTGAGCGTGAACAAGTACATATCGGCCTGAGTGAACTGCATGAGGTTGAGGATATGCATCAGCGAAAGGCGGTTATGATGGAACTCGCCGATGCTTTTATTGCGCTTCCTGGGGGAACCGGAACATTGGAGGAGCTGTTTGAAGTCTGGGCTTGGCGTCAGATCGGAATTCATCATAAGCCTTTTGGCCTGTTGAATATTGAAGGCTACTACGATCATCTGCTGAAATTTATCGAACACGCATCACAGGAAGCTTTTATTCGCGGTGAGTATCGTGACTTTTTGATGGTTGATGAACAGGCTGATCATTTATTAACCCGACTTTCCGAGCGGGTTGATGGGTAAAAAGTATGACGCTAAGTAATAAGACAATGAGTAATGAGACAGTGGGTAATGAGTCAATGGGAGATGGAATGTCACAGATGCCAACATGTAAACCTTCACTGAGAACCATCGCAATGCCGGCGGATGCCAACCCCGATGGTGATATTTTTGGTGGTTGGATTATGTCCCAGATGGACCTTGCCAGCGGTGTGTTTGCGGCGCAGGAAGTTAAGGGGCGAGTGGTGACGGTGGCGGTCGATGCGATGACCTTTCATAAGCCGGTTTATATCGGCGATGATGTGAGCTGCTATTGTCGTTTAGTCCGTCATGGTAATACATCGTTAGTGGTGCTGGTGGAAACCTGGGTGCAACGCCATCACAGTGAGCAGGTCGATAAGGTGACGGAAGCGCAGTTTACCTTTGTCGCGATCGATGCTGAGGGGCGGCCACGACCTGTGAATCTCGCGGTAAAATAACGAGAGATAAAAAACGCGCTTAGCTGTTTTAAGTACGTTAAGACATCAGAGCTAAAGCGCGTTGTTTGTTAACGGGAAGGCTTACTGACGAATACCTTCGACGTTGAGATTGAGATAAACACTTTCTGAAGCTGGGCCCAGATTATAGTTAATATCAAAGTCTTTTAAGTTTAGCTGGGTTGTACCGGTGAAGCCTGCACGATAGCCACCCCAAGGGTCTTTACCTTCCCCCACTTTTGACACCTGAATATCGATCGCTTTGGTGACGCCATGCAGTGTCAGGTTACCGCTGAGTACTGCGCTGACATCGGTGGCTGGGGTGAACGAAGTGCTTTCAAATTTAGCCTCAGGAAAGTCCTTAACCGCTAAGAAATCATCGCCACGGATATGCTTGTCCCGTTCAGCATGGTTGGAATCGATGCTGGGTGTGTTGATATTAACCGTGATTTTTGACGCGCTAGGGTTGGCGGCATCATAGCTGAATTGGCCACTGAAATCGTTAAAGCGGCCTTCTAGCCAGCTGTAACCCAGATGTTGGATGCGGAAGCTGACTGAAGCATGTCCTGTATCAATAACGTAGTCAGCCGCCTGCGCCGAGGTGATAGTGCCCGCTAGCAGCGCGCCAGCAATAATTGTTTTTAGGTTCATGAGTCTGTTTCCTTTGGTATGCGTAGCATACGGATGAGAGTGTTATCTTTATTAATATAGTGATGCTTTAGTGCTGCCAATGCGTGCAGCCCCGCCAGACTTACCATCAAGGTGGCTACCCAGTAGTGTACTTCACCGGCAAGATCTTCCTGGTTGTCGATGAGCGCGGGAAGTGCGGGCACATCAAACCAGTTAAATACAGATATAGGTCGCCCATCGGCGGTGGATATCATATAGCCGGAGGCCAGTGTGATAACCGGTAACAGATACAGTAACAGATGTACCGCTTTGGTTATCGACAATAGCATCTTCGGCTGAGGAATCGGCTTGGGTGTCCGGTTGATGACTCGCCAGAGTATCCGCAATGCGATGAGCAGGACTAACGTCATGCCGATGCTTTTGTGCCATGCGGGAATGGTTTGATATTCCGGATTATAATAGGTGAGGGTGTCGATATAGAGCCCTAACGCATACATCCCAATAATGGTGAGCGCGATAATCCAGTGGAGCAGCATGCTGCCTAAGCCAAATGAATTAGGGGTGTCTTTTAGGGCTAATGCCATATTGTTGATCTCTGCAATTGGGCGGCACAATCGCCGCCCGCTGTATCGTTATACGGCTGACAGCTTCCAGCGTTTAGCCGCCGTTGTGACCCGTGCACCGAGTGCTTGAGCGGTATCTCTATCGCACTGTGGTGGTGCTAGATCAGGGCCTTCATCAGCATTGCTGGTGGCCATCGCGCCAAGGTATCCACCGACTCGGTTAAGGCTTTGTGGGTCACCCTTGCTATTGTTGTTACCGTTCATAACACCCAAACTTACCCAGAGCATACTGTGCTGTGCCGCAAAAACGGACATCTGCACCATGGTGTTGAGTTTGTCACCACTAAAACTACTGGAGTTAGTGAAGCCTGCTGCTAGTTTGTCTTTCCAGCCCTGTGTATACCAGACCTTTGAGGTGGCATCCATAAAGCATTTAAAGGGGCCGCTAACCGATCCCATATAGGTGGGTGAACCAAAAATAATCGCATCGGCTTCTGCTAGGGCATCCCAGTTGATCGCCTCAAGGTCTGTTACAGAGATTGTGGTGGCGGTGCCGCCAGCGTTTTCAATGCCTGTCGCGACGGCTTTAGCTAAGACTTCAGTGTGTCCATATCCGCTATGATAAGCGACCGCTACTTTTACTTGGTCTGACATATTGTTCTCCCTAAATTCAAGTGCCGGATGTTTCCGGTGGTGAGGCTTAATATAATCGGTCATAATGGATTCATCTAATGCATTGTTGTGATGATTATTATGCGTGAAGTGAATTTGAGATCGGTGGACCTAAATCTGTTAGTGGTCCTACAGGCATTATTAGAGACTCGGCACGTTACCCATGCCTCGGAACAGTTAAGTATGAGTCAGCCGGCGGTGAGTCGGGCTTTGCAGCGATTGAGAACAACCTTTGATGATCCATTGTTGGTCAAAACATCAAAAGGGTTTGATTTGAGCGCACGGGGAGTCGATCTATTACCTCGCTTACAGCGGTTAACCCATGGTGTTAAGGAGTTGATTGCCGAACCGGTGTTTGATCCGGCGAATGCGGTTGATGTGGTTCGTGTGTATGGTCTTGATCTTGAGGTGGTCTGCTTTGTTGCCCCGTTATTGAAAGTTTTGCGTAGCGAAGCACCGCAGATGCGTCTTGAAGTAAGAACCGAGCCTCGTAACCATTTTGAGTTGTTAGCTAACGGTGAGGTGCATTTCGCACTCACCGGGATGGAGCCTACGGCGGGTGAGGGGCAGTATCGACGCTTACTTATCGCGCAGACGGGAATCGTTTGTATGATGTCGGCGGATAATCCATTGGCGAAAGGTCGGTTGACACTCGAACGTTATCTCTCTGCTAGCCATGGGTTGGTGTCGATGACGGGTAAAGGGCCGGGGCATATCGATGAACGATTAGCTGAACTGGGGCATAAGCGGCATTTGGCGCTACGGTTATCTAACTTTATGACCGCAGCGGATTTTTGCGACACCTCTGATCTGTTGTTTATCCTGCCTGAAGTTATCGCTCAGCGGATCTCTCTAGGACGAAATGTCGTGCTGAAGGAGGTGCCTATTGAGTTGATGACATCGCCGATTAACTTTTTTCTCTATTGGCATGAGCGTTACCACCATGATCCGATGTGTCGCTGGGTTCGTCAGCGGGTGCTGCAAGTGCTTTAGGGATATTAAACCAAAGTAGCGCTTAACTGGCCGCAAAGTACAATGGCTGAAAAGTGTCTCCGGTTGGATTATTTAAGCTTATCCATCGGAGTCACTGTATGTTGTCTATCCCGCTATTAAGAACTATCGCATTACTGTATCTGATGTTGATCAGCGTCGTTAGCTTTGCTGACATCACCGAGGCGGAGATTCGGACTATTTTCCCCAAGCTGACCCGAATAGGTGAGCCACTAGTAAATCCAAAAGTGATTCCGGTTTATCAGTTAGATGAGTTGCTGGGTTATGTGTTTGAAACTAACGATTTGACTGACCTGCCGGGGTTTTCGGGTGAGCGGATTAATCTGTTGATTAGTCTAGATGCCTCGGGAAAATTGGTTAAATTGTCGGTGTTGAGCCATCATGAGCCGATCTTCTTGCATGGCTTGGGTGAGCAGCCGATGCTTGAGTTTCTCCGGCAGTATGAGGGAATAACCGTCGATAAACGGGTGATTGTTGATAGCCGTCACAGTGGCCAAGATCAAAGTGGTTCTAGCACGGTGTATATCGATGGTGTGACCAAAGCGACGGTGTCGGTGCTGGTGATGAATGATACCGTGTTGTCGGCGGCCCTTCAGGTGGCGCGGGCCTATCTTGAAGGGTTTGCACGCCCGCCCTCGGTGACGGTGCGAGATGATGTTTATCAGCCCTATAACTGGCAATCGTTAGAACAACAGGGTTTATTGCGCCGCTGGACTATTTCGCGAGAGAGGTTGCAAACTGAGTTTCCTCTAGACCTCCAAGACTATGCTGATCCCGAGTTACAGCAAGCGTTAGAACAGTCCGATCTGCCGGGACAATATTACTATGCCTATCTGAATACCCCCGTCACCGGTAAAAATTTGCTTGGTGAGCAGGATTATGCCCGTTTAAAAGCGGTATTGAGGCCGGGAGAGCATGCCTTGTTGGTTGCTTCTGTCGGGCATTATGGTTTTCTCGAGCCTGAATTTCGACGGGGAACGGTGCCTAGTCGATTGGGTATGTCACAGAACGGTTTGCCGGTCGATATACGGGATCTAGATTTCTTCGATAACAGCACGCCTCAGATGCCGTCAGATGCCCCGCCGATTACTCAGCTAGGGGTGTTCCGAATCAAGGCCCAATCCGGTTTTGATCCCTCACAGGCGATGAGCTTGAAATTGGATTTCGACTTAGCCCGTAACCACCTGATCCGCGATCAGGCCGAATTGAGCGATAGCTACCAACTGCCCGCCGAGCTATTTGATATACAAGAGGTCGTTGATGTGAAACCGCTGCCGCTGTGGCAACGTTTATGGTTGGATCGCTGGTTGCAGATTACCGGGCTAGTATTGACCTTGCTGGTGGTGAGCGCTGCATTTATCTGGCAGCACCGGTTGTCATCTCATCGGCGGTTGTTTCATCGGCTGCGCTGGGGCGTGATGTTGTTTACCCTGTTCTTTATCGGCTTTTATGCTCAAGGGCAGCTCTCGGTGGTGAATATCTATACATTGCTGCTGCAGCTGATGAAAGGCTTTGATATCGAAGTATTTTTGCTCGATCCGGTGCTGTTTGTGCTGTGGACCTATGTGTTTATCTCACTGTTTCTGTGGGGTAGAGGAGTCTTCTGTGGCTGGCTCTGTCCGTTTGGTGTGTTGCAGGAAATTGCCGCTAAACTCGGTGGTTGGCTAAAACTGAAACAGGTAAAAATCCCGCCTAAGCTGCATCATCGACTGCAGAAACTCAAATACCTCTTGTTGCTTATCCTCGTGGGTAGCGCATTTTATTCAGTCACCTTAGCGGAACGCTTGGCCGAACTTGAACCTTTTAAAACGGCGGTGACATTGGTGTTTGTTCGTAGCTGGCCCTTTGTTATCTATGCGCTACTGCTGTTAGGCGTGGGGATGGTGATTCATAAGTTCTTCTGCCGTTATCTCTGTCCTTTGGGGGCTGGGCTGGCGGTGTTAGGTAAGTTTAGCTTGTTCCGCTGGTTGAGCCGTCGGGCTGAATGCGGCAGTCCCTGTCAGCTATGTCGAGTGCGTTGTGAAATCGATTCAATCAACCGCGATGGCAGTATCGATTATGATGAGTGCGTGCAATGTATGGAGTGTATCGTGATTCTTAATAACCCAGATCAGTGTGCTATCGAGCTATCGCAGAATAAGCAGCGGCAAAAGGCCGCCGCGGCAGACAATAGTATTGTGGTGCAGCAGCTTTAACCTGGGCCCCAGTTCCTCGCTATAAACTGGGGTTAACCTAACCCCAGTTTTATCCCTAACAGAATTAAGCCGCCGCCGATAACCCGTTCGATCGATGTCCGCACCCGTTTAAGGGTTGCCTGCACCGCTGGCCGAGTGAGCAGCAGAATGAGAATGCTCAGCCAAGAGAACTCCACCAATACCGGTGTTGCACAATACAGCACCTGCATCCATAGGTTGGAGACTTCGGCGACCACGTGACTGAAAATCGCCACGAACATAATCAAGATCTTTGGGTTGAACAGGCTAACCATCATTCCGGCGATAAACGGATGGCGGTGACTGCCTTGATCCTCTTCGGCATCATCGCTGGAGCGGGTGGCGATATAGACGATCCCTAGATAGATCAGGTAGGCGCTACCTAGCCAGCGTATTGCGCTGTAGAGCATCGGGGTCTGTTCAATCAGGGCTGCGAGGCCGATAACCGATAGCAGTACGTGGAGCGCCAGTGCCGTCGCTAATCCCGCCGCCGTGATAAAACCGGTGGCCAGCGAGCCTTGCAGTGTGTTGCGTAAAATAATTGCCGTGTTTGCGCCCGGTAACATCGCGCCGAGTAGCATGATGCCGGCAAAAATTAGCCATTCAGTCATTGTAACTATCATCCCTTAGTGAACGGCAGGGATTGTATGCTCCGATAGGGATGGCGGCGAATGCTGAATATCGATAAAGGTTATCAGTTTTTGGTATGACCTTGTTTAAGGCGAAGCAGGTGGTTTATTTTGATTGCTCAGGCTGTCCTGCATCCGCTCGCGTAGATAGCGATGCGCTGGATCACCGTGCAGCCGTTGATGCCAGATAAGGTAGTAATGGCTGGTTGGAATCTTAATCTGTGGTGGCAGTGGTTGAGTGAGCAAACCGTATTCAGGGCCAAGCCGTAAGGCGATATGGGTGGGCAGTGTTAGGACGTAGTTAGCCTGACGGGTGATGGCCATCGCTGAATGAATAAAAGGGACGGTGAGTTTCATCGTCCGTTGTCGATTTAGCTGGCTCAGAGCCTCATCTACCGCGCGGATTTTATCACCGCCCGCACTGATGCCAATATGGTCGGCTTTGGTGTAATTGTTTAGTGATATCTGTTGGTTGGCCAATGGGTGGTTGCCATTGATCACGCAGCTATAACCACCACTGCCGAGCTGTTTGCCATAGATATCATCGGGGACGGTGTCCAGAATACAGGCGGCCAAGTCGAGACGCCCTTGACGCAGTGCTTCCATCATACCAGGATGCCAGAGATGAAAATGCAGACTGATGCCAGGGGCGTCCTGCTGTAACTTAGCCAGTAACGGGGGCATCAGATCGTGGGTGATAAAATCGGTGGTGGCGATATTAAATTCACCATGATAACCGGCAGGTTCAAACTGACTGGGAATCAAGAGGCTTTCAAGGTGATTGAGCGCATCCGGTAGCTGGGTCCAGAGTTGTTCTCCTCTGGGGGTAAGCTGCATGCTATTGCCTACCCGCACCATTAGTTTATCTTGAAATATCTCTCTTAATTGGCTGAGGTTGCGGCTCATCGCTGGTTGGGTAATATGCTGTGCGCCAGCGGCCGCCGTGACACTTTTGAGCTGCAGCAGGTAATACAGAGAGATGAGCAGATTAAGATTAATGCGAGAGAGTTCCATCGGCTAAGCATATCAGTAATCGTTATAACGTCAATCTTATCTCTGGGGTTGCAGTGACTAACGAAAAAAGGGATCCTGTCGGCACAATTAACATAGAGATAGGATTTTTTTATGGCACGTGCATCGGCCCGTCATATTTTGGTAAGTAATGAAGTTCAGTGCGCTGATCTTAAATCACAAATTGAAGCAGGTGCTGAGTTTGCTGAACTTGCAAAACAGCACTCTAGCTGCCCATCTGGCGCACAGGGTGGCGAACTGGGCAGCTTTGGTCCAGGCCAAATGGTACCTGAGTTTGATAAAGTGGTTTTCTCTGCACCCGTGGGTGAAGTTCAAGGACCGGTTAAAACTCAGTTTGGTTACCACTTGTTAGAAGTGACCAGCCGCGAAGACTAATCGCTAGTTATCGCTTTGCTGATGAGACTGCTGACGTAGCGATGCGCAGTAGTCTTTTTCGGCTGACCGGCTAGTAAACCAGATGTAATCGGCCATTTCCGAGTAGGGGGCAATCGCCTCATCAATACTGAGGACGGCGGCATCGGTTTCAGTCAGTAAGATTGTAACGAAAGGCTCTGAGGTTCGTTGTTGCAGATGCAAAGGGACGCCCGTGTCTTTGCGGGCATGGAAGGTGCCTGACACCAGCATCGCTTGCATATTATCCCCAAGATTATCGCTTAACGCATAGGCCATGCTGGCATCTCGGCTGAGCTGAATCTGTGTCATGGGCCCCATCTGATCCAAAGGGATCATTTGACAGTGGCTGTCATAAACCTGTTGTTGCATCGTTGCCTTGATTGTCTCTGGTATTGCCTTGACGGTTGTTAGGCGTGCTTGGTCTGGCATATCGTTCTGGTAAATCTGCATAACAACCGGCTTGCTTAGGTTGCCGGCCTTGAGTTGATTTTGATCTTCGAGTGCCGCGCTGATCAGCGGACCATAGTCCTGCCAAGGCCAACTGCTATCATTCCAATTGAGCTTTTTTTGTATCTGAGCTTCGCTGCTTTTAGGCGATAGCAAATCAATCTGCTCTGCCTGCTTTTCATCGAGCATCTCTAACACTAAGCGAGTATGTCTGCCGTTTTGTAAGCCCTTGAGTAGTTGCAGCTCTCGTAGATGGTGCTCTGGATTATCATGCTTCTCGCCCAATAAGATAAAACGACTGGTTTTTAATTGTTTCAGCATTTGCGTATAGCTAAGTGGCTGGCCAGTAGCTATCGATACGATTTTGCCATTGAGCGGGTGGCTTGCCATGGGTACAGGCGTTGACTCTGCTGTTGTGGAAGGTTGAGTGTTATGCAGGCAACCGGTGGTTAGCAGTGCTGAACCGATCAGCGAAAGTGACATTATTTGCTTTTTAATGCGTTGTTTTAGATACATTTTGATCTGTCCCCTTTTCAGCTGCTTAGTGCTGGGGTAACGTTATAGAAAAGTACAGTGTGAAGGAGAAACATAGCATGAAATCAGGCATTAAAGTGAGTATTCGCAAGAAAGGTGAACAGGTAGAGGGTGTTGATCCTGCACTGCAACAGCGGGTTGATGAGGCCGTGCATTTTGTTCAGGGACTGCGTAAAAAGGGTGATAATGTCAAGCAGATGATGGAAAAGCTCAATGAACATGAGCACAAACATCCCGATGGCAGCGACTGGAGCTATGATTCACTGCAAGGCTTTATCGCCGAACATCATATTTAAACCTCTGCTCATGGCTGCTGATCGTAGATAGGCCGGTAGCCGATCAGCAACCTCTTTAATGGCCGTCCATACTAATGATGGGCGGCCATCTTATTATTTAAATCCTGTTCATCGGTGCGTCAGTTGTGTTGTGTCTAATAGGCTAATGCTTGGCTTTAGATTAGACGTTTAGCGTTTGTCTTTTTATCCATCGTTGTTCTCCGTTCTCTTCAAGTTCAGTGACTGTCTATAGCCTGATCAAGTCTTAATTATCTGAAGCTGAGGTCTTTCGCTTCGGGTGTCATAAGTGACAAAGCGCACTGTCATTAACGGCATGGCTCACTGATGTAAATTGTCCTCTCGAATACTATTGTTTTTATAACCTATTGAAAATATTAGTTTTGTTTGTTTTGGCCTTGTTTATGCTATATAGAAAGTAACGCACAAAAAATACTTGGAGAATGACTCATGGCACATCAAGAACAAGAGCAAAATGTTGAGATGTTCGGTATTACCGCTACTGTTTTAATGGTGGTGGCAGGTTTGGTGGTCGGTATTTCACCGATGCTGGTACAGGTTATCCTGTTGCTGTCTTAGTTGTTTCAGGCGAGCCCTGCTCGGCTGGCCAGTACTGATTTCTGCCGACGATTGAAATCAACAGGAGGGTTTGCATATCCTCCTTTTTATTATATTGTCCGTAACCAGTTACGTAATTAGTTTTGTTGGCTGCTGTTGTGCTGATTGTTTGGGTATTAGGTGATATGGATTACATGAAAAGTTTTGGCTCGTTGTCGCTTGGCAGTCGGTTGAAACGGTTGTCGGATAGGTTAGTTCAGGATGTTATTCGGCTCTACCAGAGTCAGGGGATTAATCTTAACCCGAGTTTTTTTCCGTTGTTTAATATGCTACATCAGCGGGGAGAGATGACGGTGACCGAAGCGGCAGATAAGCTGGCGGTGAGTCATCCGGCGATCAGTAAACTTGCTCGTAAGATGCAGCAGGAAGGTTGGCTGAGTAAAACCGCGGATCCGAATGATGAACGACGGCAACTGCTGGCATTAACCGCACAGAGCAAAACGTTATTGGAGCAGATCGCACCGGTTTGGCAGGCGATTGAAACCCATCTTGATGGTTTGATCGAGGCGCAACAACACCCGTTGCTGGATTCGCTGGCTGAGTTTGAAGCCTTGCTCACTGAACAGGGTTTCTATGCGCCGGTGTTGCAACAGTTAACACGACGTCATGAGAGTGAAGAGGTGGTTATTACGGGCTGGGATGAGGGCTGTCGCGAGGCATTCAAACGGCTCAACTTGGCTTGGCTGACGCACTATTTTGACGCTGAGCTGACCCCGAGGGACAGTGAGGCTTTGGATAATCCTGAAGGCTATTACCTCGCTCGGGGTGGCTATATCTGGTTTGCCCGCCATCAATTGGATAATCAGGTGGTTGGCTGCGTTGCACTGGCTCGGCACAGTGACGGTCGGTATGAAATTTCTAAAATGGGTGTGGATGATGCTTGGCAAGGCGTGGGTGTAGGCCGGCGGTTATTGATGGCTGCGCTAGATAAGGCGCGAGAACTCGGTGCCGCAGAGGTGTTTCTGGAAACCTCGAGTAAGCTTGATAGAGCATTACAGCTTTATCGTCATATGGGCTTTAGGTTGGCTCCACATCCTAGGGGCGTCTCTTATTACAATAGAGCTGATTTCTACATGAGGTTGAGTTTGTGAATAGCGGTGCAGTGATGAAACAGGATAGCCGTACCGTCAAGCGGCGAGAAATGTTAGCAGGGGCTAAGGCAACCCTGCCTTTAATTATTGGCGCGATTCCGTTTGGGATTATTTTCGGTACATTGGCGGGCCCCAGTGGTTTGTCGGTATGGGGCGCATTGGCGATGTCGGTAGTGGTCTATGCAGGTTCGTCTCAGTTTATCGCTTTGGGTTTGATGGCTGCAGGCGCGGCGATTCCTGTGATTATTGCCACTACCTTTGTAGTGAATCTACGACATATTCTCTATGCTGCGAATCTGGTGCCTAAGGTGGCGCATCTGCCCCATCGTTGGCGTGTGATGATGGCGTTTGGTTTGACCGATGAAACCTTCGCCGCCGTCAGTAACCGTTTTATGCTGCAGCAGAATACCGATTACGCACACTGGTTCTATCTCGGTTCTTGGGTGGCGATGTATGGTAATTGGATACTTTGCACCGGTTTAGGGATCGCTTTAGGTAAGACGTTTCCCGATATGACCGATTGGGGGTTGGATTTCGCCATGTCGGTTACTTTTATCGGGATGGTGGTGCCCTATCTAAAGAATAAGCCGATGTGGGGGGCGGTGATTGTCTCTGGCGCGATAGCGATGGCAACCATTGGTATGCCTCATAAATTGGGATTAATCGTCGCTGCGTTATGCGGTATTGCTACCGGACTCTCCTTGCATCTATTACTCAAACATGAACCTGCAAAGGCGGTGGTCGATGACTGAGTTTCTTCTTATTGCTGGGATGTTTGTAGCGACCTTTAGTGTTCGTTATGTCTTGTTTGCGGTTGCAGGGCGAGTGCGCTTTCCTCCTTGGTTGACTACGAGTTTGAGCTTTGTGCCGCCTGCGGTGCTCACCGCGATCATTGTGCCAGCGGTGCTTTTGCCCCGTGGCGAGCTTTGGTTAGGGTTTGATAATCCTTGGTTGTTATCTGGGCTTTTTGCGGTATTGGTATCGTTTTGGCGCCGAGACTTATTAACCACCATCGTATTGGGTATGCTCTGCTTTATGCTGCTGCGGTTCGGCTTAGGTCTATAACGCTGAGCGATTGTCTGACCTATCGGGTGGGAGGTGGTTAGCCAGATTTGAGTAAAACTGCATAACGACCTTCCAGGCAGATCTTTATGCGATGTTCATCATTAAGCTGTAACCCTCCCCGTTACAGCGGTTCATGGGGTATATTCCGTAGGTTGGCATATAACTTGTAAACTGATAACAAAGCCAACATAGATGAAAGCAGAGGCGGGTTATCATTATTTCAGCTATCAATATTCAGGTTAGTGGACAGGTGCAGGGGGTCGGTTTTCGGCCCTTTGTGTATAACCTTGCCCGCCGACTTAAGCTGAAGGGGACGGTGGCTAACTCTGCTTTTGGTGTCGATATCTTTGTCGAGGGCGAGGTTGCTGTTCTTGAACAATTCCAGCAGTTGCTCGAGCGTGAGCAGCCAACCATGTCATTGATCGATCAAATACAGGTTGATCAGACCGAGCAACAGCACTGTTCTGATTTTACGATTATCCATACACAAGGTGGAGACTTAACGGTAGGGGCGACACCCGATGCTGCTGTTTGTTCTGATTGTCTCTATGAACTGTTTGATGTGGCTAATCGACGCTATTACTACCCCTTTATTAACTGTACTAACTGTGGCCCCCGTTACAGTATTATCCGCGCGCTACCTTATGATCGGCTAACGACAACGATGTCAGGTTTTACGCTCTGTCAGGATTGTCGGGATGAATATACCTCGCCGGTTAACCGTCGTTTTCATGCTCAACCGAATGCCTGTGCAGAGTGCGGTCCCCAGCTAAGTTTTGCTGATGCGAAGGGTGAGCGGCAAGCGGTTGAGCCGCTGAGTACCGCCGTGGCGCTCATTCAGCAGGGGAAGATTGTTGCGGTGAAAGGGATCGGCGGCTTTCACCTGCTGTGTGATGCTCATAATCCTGCGGCGGTGGCACGACTTCGACAGCGAAAACAGCGGCCGACAAAGCCTTTTGCCGTGATGGGTCTGAACTCTCAGTCATTGCGCGCGATTGTGCAGTTGAATGATGCCCGCGAGCAACGGTTACAGGCACAGGATGCACCGGTCTTGCTCTGTCCTGTGAACGCTGAGTTACCCGGTATCGCGCCAAAACTGGCTTGGTGTGGTGTTATGCTGCCCCATACGCCGATTCACTACCTGTTGCTACACGGTCTATGTGGTTCTCCGAAGGGAAGTGATTGGTTGAATCAAGCACAAACACCGTTGTTAGTGATGACCAGTGCTAACCGTAGTGGTAACCCGTTGGTCACAGATAATCAGCAGGCGCTGCAGACGTTACAGGGTATTGCCGATGGCTTTGTGTTGCATGATCGGGATATTCAGATCCGTTGTGATGATTCGGTCGTTAATGGTTTATCGGATGAGATGCCGTTGATCCGCCGAGGCCGTGGGCTGGCACCACAGGTGATACGGCTACCGCAAAGCGGCCCGTCGACATTGGCGGTAGGCGCGTTTTTTAAGAATACGCTCTGTATCACTCAAGGCGATAAAGCCTATGTCTCACAGTATATCGGTGATCTAGATAATCCTGATTGCTGTCAGGCACTGACGGAACTGACTAAACATCTCACGCAACTGTTAGCTATAACGCCGCAACAGGTGGTATGTGATCTACACCCGGATTTTTACAGTAGCCGCTTTGCACGAGAATATGCGCAACAGCACGCTATTCCTCTCTATTCAGTACAGCATCATCATGCGCATATCGCCTCAGTGATGGCAGAGCATCGTCTATGTGAACCCGTATTGGGCTTAGTGTTGGACGGCCTAGGGCTTGGTGCTGACAATCAACTCTGGGGGGGCGAACTGATGCGAGTGGAGGGGCATCAATACCATCGGCTAGGACATCTGCCTGAACAGGCTTTGCCTGGTGGTGATCGGGCGGCCAGCGAACCTTGGCGTTCGGCTGCCGCGGTATTGTATCAGTTGCAGCGCGGGGCTGAGATTCCCCACCGTTTTCATCAACCGGCGGCGCTGACTGTTAAGCAGATGTTAAAGCAGAACTTTAATTGCCCGTTGACCAGTAGTGCCGGTCGTTTGTTCGATGCGGTGGCGTCACTGTTAGGCATCTGTCATAACAATAGCTTTGAAGCGGAGGCCGCGATGCAGTTGGAGGCCAGTGCATACCGTTATCTACAACACCATGATTGGCCCGAGCTGCCGGCGATGATCGATTTCAGTGATACCGGCCAGCCTGTATTGCTACGTTTGCTAGAGGTGTTAGCCGATGTCGAAGATCCCGCCTGGGGCGCAGCATTGTTTCATCGACAGCTGATTGATGGCTTGAGTCGTTGGGTGGTGTGCCACAGCCGCCGGACGAATCTTTCCGTCGTGGTCTTGGCGGGCGGGTGTTTTCTTAATCAGTTGCTGCGTCAAGGCGTAACCAAACAGTTACAGCAAGCGGGATTAACGGTTTATAACGCAGCATTACTGCCCTGCAACGATGCCGGTATTAGCCTAGGACAGGCTCAGATAGCACAGCGGTTGGCAGGCGAAAACAACAATGAAAAACAAGTGGTAAAGGGGTTATTCCAATGTGTTTAGCAATACCCGTACAGGTGGTTGAAATTCTTGATGCAGAAACGGCCATCGCCGATATTGGTGGGGTGCGTAAAGAGATCAATATTGCACTGATTGCTGATCTGGTTGAAGGCGATTATGTGATTCTCCATGTAGGCTATGCGTTGAATAAAATCGATCCAGAAGAGGCGGCCAAAACCCTCGCGCTATTTGCCGAACTGGGTGAGTTGGATGCGGCAATGAGTGATAATCAGCAGGTGATCTCATGAAATATGTCGAAGAATATCGAGATGGCAAACTGGCCCGTGAGATAGCCGAGCGGATTCGTCAGGAAGCACAGCCGACACGGGAATATAACCTAATGGAGTTTTGTGGTGGGCATACCCACGCGATCTTCCGCTACGGTATTCCGGATCTGCTGCCGGATAATGTCAACATGATTCATGGCCCAGGCTGTCCGGTGTGTGTATTGCCGATCAGCCGCTTGGATATGGCAATAGAGTTGGCTGTTAGCCATGGGGTTATTCTTTGTTCTTACGGCGATATGATGCGGGTGCCGGGCTCACGGAAACGTAATCTATTAAAAGCTCGGGCGGCCGGGGCCGATGTGCGTATGGTCTATTCCTGTATGGATGCCTTAAAACTAGCGCAAGATAACCCTGACCGAGAGGTGGTGTTTTTTGCCATCGGCTTTGAAACGACGACGCCACCGACGGCTTTGGTGATCCATCAGGCGAAGAAGCTTGGGCTGACCAATTTCACCGTTTTCTGTAACCATGTGCTTACGCCCGCTGCCATCAGCAGTATTCTCGATTCCCCAGAAGCGGGTGAGCTAGGTTTGTTATCGCTGGATGGTTTTGTCGGCCCAGCCCATGTCAGTACCGTTATCGGTAGCCAACCCTACGAGCGCTTTGCCACCGACTACAACAAGTCGATTGTGATTGCCGGTTTCGAACCTTTGGATCTGCTACAAGCGATCCTCATGTTGATACGTCAGTTAAATGATGGACGCGCCGAGGTCGAAAATGAGTTTTCCCGCGCGGTCAGTCGAGAGGGTAATGAACGGGCCAAGGATATTGTCGATAAAACCTTTGCCATGCGTGATGCTTTCGAATGGCGTGGATTAGGTCTTGTGCCACACAGTGCATTGAAAATCCGGCCTGAATTTTCTCAGTTTGATGCGGAAATACGCTTTCCGGTGGAATACCGTAGTTCGGCGGAAAACTCTGCCTGTGAATGCGGCGCGATTCTGCATGGGGTGAAATCGCCTCGTGACTGTACGCTGTTTGGTGGTGCCTGTACGCCAGAAAACCCATTAGGCCCCTGTATGGTCTCAAGTGAAGGCGCTTGTGCCGCTTATTATAGTTATGGCCGTCATCAGGAATCGTTGATTAATACGGCTAGTGTTGAATAAACCTTAACGTAGCATTGAGTTGACAGCACTGAGTTTAGAGCCCTGAACCTAGATAATAGGTCGCCGAGCAGTAAAGGAAATACAATGACCAAACGAACTGAATATAGCCATCAGTTGGATCTACAGCATGGTCGAGTAGAGATGGCCCATGGCGGTGGCGGTAAAGCCATGGCACAGTTGATTGATGAGCTGTTTTTGCAGGCTTTTTCTAACCCTTGGTTAGAGCAGATGAATGATCAAGCCTGCTTTAATCTACCGCCGGGCCGAGTCGTGATGGCCACCGATAGCCATGTGATCTCGCCACTATTTTTCCCCGGTGGCGATATAGGCGCACTGTCTGTGCATGGCACGGTTAATGATGTGGCGATGTCCGGCGCCGTCCCTAAGTTTCTCTCTGCCGGTTTTATCCTTGAAGAGGGGTTTGCGCTGGTGGATCTGCAACGCATTGTCATCTCCATGGCACAAGCGGCCGAAGTCGCCGGTGTCGCCATTGTGACCGGCGATACCAAAGTGGTGGAGCGAGGCAAAGGCGACGGCTGCTTTATCAATACCACCGGTATCGGTGTAGTGCCCGAAGGTCTCAACCTGTCGGGTAATCGAGTGCAGCCGGGGGATAAAGTACTGCTGTCTGGTACCTTAGGGGATCATGGTGTCGCCATCATGTCCCTACGAGAAGGGCTGACCTTTGAAACCTCCATAGAATCTGATAGCCAAGCGTTACATGATTTGGTGGCGGCCATGGTAACCGAGGTGCCACAGATTCATTGTATGCGTGATCCAACTCGCGGCGGGCTGGCAGCGACTCTGAATGAGATCGCCCAAAGCAGTGGGGTAGGCGTGTCTATTTATGAAGCAAATATGCCAATCAAACCACAGGTTAGCGCCGCCTGTGAATTTCTTGGGCTCGATCCCCTCTATGTTGCCAATGAAGGTAAACTGGTCGCCTTCTGCCCGGCGGTCAAGGCGGAACAGCTTCTGGCCGTGATGCGACAACACCCGCAAGGCACAGAAGCCGCTATCATCGGTGAAGTGACCGCCGATCCCCTCAAGTTTGTGCAGATGGAGACGGTGTTTGGTGGCAAGCGGATGGTGGATTGGATGTCGGCTGAGCAACTGCCTCGCATCTGCTGAGGCTCTGCATGGAAACGGCATGCTGCGTTTACGCTCGCTCGTGTAAGAGAGCTACACGTCGCTCGCTAAGCCTTGCCTGCCGCTCCCATGCAAAGCCTCAGGCTATGATATTAAAACCATGCATTGTTTAAACTCGTTTGTGTAAGAGAGAGTGACACGTCGCTTGCTAAGCCTTGCCTGCCGCTCCCATGCAAAGCCTCAGGCTATGATATTAAAACCATGCATTGTTTAAACTCGTTTGTGTAAGAGAGAGTGACGCATCGCTCGTTAAGCCTTGCCTGCCGATCCCATGCAAAGTCTCAGGCTATGATATTAAAACCGTGCATTGTTTAAGCTCGTTTGTGTAAGAGAGAAAGCTACACGTTGTTCGCTAAGCCTTGCCTACCGCTCCCATGTAAAGCCCCAGGTTTTAAGGTGATGGGCATGATCAGTAAGAAAGCGAGTTGAGTTTATGTTGCTCGTGTAAGAGAGAGATCCACAGGTCCCACGCTAAGGCTACGCAGAGGTTTTTACTTTCGATTTATACCTCTTGTTGAGTCGCATGATTCTACAGAGGAGAATCTGCTATTCTTGTGCATTACTTCTTTGTTGGGCGACAGTCATAGGTGTTGGGTTATGAGATTAATCGTATTGATGGTTGTGGTACTGATTATTGGCTTGCTGACCGTTCAGCAGATGGCTCCTAATACTGAGTCCTCTTCGACATCAGTAGAGCCGAATGCTACAAATGGCAACTCAGAAATTCCTGCGGTACCGACTCGTCCAAGTGAGGTTAAGCAGTTTGGAAAAGATATGGATCAGTACATACAGGACGAGATGGCGAAAAGGGTGGAGGCGATGGAGGCGGCTACAAAGCAGTAATAATGCGGCTCTGGGTTCTATAAATGTTTCAACCAATTGTGAGTATTATCGGTTTGCTAGGCGCTGTTTCGCTTTCTTTATCGTATGAAATACTGGATGATCTGTTTTTATGTAATATCGGTGTCACTCGGCACTCAATCACATCTTTATAGGTAACGGTTATGATTCAAGTAGGTGATAAAATCCCAGCGGTCAGTGTTAGCACTATCTTCGCGGGTGAGACAGCGGCGGTCAGTACTGAACAACTTTTTGCAGGTAAGAAAGTCGTGTTATTTGCCCTGCCGGGAGCGTTTACGCCCACGTGTTCATCATCCCATCTGCCGGGTTATATCGTTAAAGCGGATGATATTTTCAGCAAAGGTGTTGATCTAATTGCCTGTCTATCGGTAAACGATGCGTTTGTGATGAAAGCTTGGGCTGAGTCGCAAAATGCTGAACAGATTACCATGGTCGCTGATGGTGGTGCTGAGCTGACTAAGGCGTTAGGGCTAGAGATGGATAGCGGTTCGTTTGGTGGTGTGCGTTCACGTCGCTATGCGATGATTGTTGAAGACGGTGTAGTTACTGCCCTCAATGTTGAAGAGCCCAAAACGTTTGAAGTCAGTAGCGCCGAAGCTATACTTGAATTGCTCTGAAACGATTCAGTTTAGTTTTTTGTCAGTGGTCAATACGTAAAGGTTTGTGGAAGAATTATGCAAGATGTAATTGATGCGATACGTGACGCTAATATTGATGTTGTAACTCCTTTAGAACTGCCGGATTTTGATGATGTAGTGGCGGCAGAGGAAGAGATCTGTGTGCCGCTTTATCCGGATTTTAAAGAGTTTCTCTTGACGGTGAGTGATGTTATCTGTGGTTCCATTGAACCGGTAACAGTGGCTGATCCATCTTCCCATACCCATCTGCCGGAAGTGGCCGCTTATGCTTGGTCGATCGGCTTATCCCGTGAACAGACGCCGATTTGTGCCCATGATGGAGGTTTTTATGCCGTCACTATCGACGGTACAGTGGTCTATTGGACACCCGAGAGCGGTGAAGTAGAGGAATGGACAACTATTTGGGAGTGGGTTAGGGAAGTTTGGTTAGTTAGTTGATTTTTAAGCATTATTTTATAAAAAACGGTTCCTAGGAACCGTTTTTTTAGGTTGATTTTAGGGCGATCTCCTGTGCTTGGCTGGCTTTGAGTATCAGAATCATACCTGCACCTAACACGGAAACAGCGGCGGCAATATAGAGTGAATCGGCATAGCTACCGCCGCTGTCCGCGATAATACCGGCAATGGCGGGGGCGCCGATCTGTGCAATGCCGTAGAGTAAGGTGAGTTTACCCATCAATTTCGCGGGTTTTGTGGGATAAAAACTTCCTGCCATCGCTAACACTATGCTGACGATACCGATAAAACTTCCGCCGTAGAGTATGGCACTGACAAGTACGACCCACAGGTTATCACTTACCACCGGCAGGATAATGCCGACAATCTGAATTAAGAAAGCCAATAACAGAGCATTCAATGCACCCTGGTGACGGGCGAATCTATCCCACAGAATAACGGCTGGAGTGGCACTCAGACCGACAAAAATCCAGACGATTTGGCCATCACCTTGTAGGCCTGGCTGAGCTTCGACAATAGCCACTAGAAAGGTGGCACTGATTACGTAGGCATAACCTGCACAGAAATACATCACTCCCAGCAGCAACAACCAGCGGCGACTAGGAGGATTGTCTTCTAGTGGTATGCCTGCTTTTGTTTGATGACTGGTATCGGGGCGGGGTAACCAACGCCACGCGGGAATGGCGATTAGCGAACCGAGAATACCGACGGCGAGCCATTGCTCTTGCCAGTCAAGCTGGCCGATCATTAGTTCGGCCGCTAGGCCACTGACGATAATACCCAGACCTGCGCCGGCATAGTGAATACCAAGTTCTGGCCGGTGACCATGACGCAATAACCAGTTCATGATTAAGCCTGCACTGATTAACATGCCACTGGCACTGCTAAGCCCAGAGAAGAACCGCAGAACGCCCCATAGCCAGATGTTATCGGTAAACGCCATCCCGAGGGTGGTAATCACCGCCGTAATCAGACCCGCACGATAGAGGATATCCTTGATTTTTAAATTGCCGACGGTGGCCGCTAATACTGCACCGCACATGTAACCGATGTAGTTGATGGTGGCTAAATAGCCGCCGGCCAGATCACTGAGTCCCGCTTCAGACTGCATGACCGGTAGCAGGGTGGTATAGCAAAAGCGTGCGATGCCGATTGTTAGAATAAGTCCGAGCAAGCCCGAACCCAGCACCTTGAGGTGCTGTTTGTCATCCGTGGTTCCCATTAACTAATCGCCTATTATTGTTATATAAGTAAGCGTATATATTTATATAATTCTTTACAAACGAATAATTTAGATATTAATGTTCTGTTATTGAGAATAGATTGTTCGGTCATCGATCATCTATCGTTATGGGTTATGGAGGCAATAGTGGAAATAGTCGCACTGAAAACGTTTGAAAAAGTGGCCAAAGAGGGCGGTATTTTAGCAGCAGCAAAACAGCTGAATACGGTGCAGTCTAATGTCACCACGCGTATCCAGCGTTTAGAAGAGGAGCTGGGTACTCAACTGTTTTCACGCAAGGGGCGGGGACTTGAATTAACCAGCCCAGGGCGCGTGCTGCTGGAATATGCCGAACAGATTTTACAGTTGGAGCGTCAAGCGGGTGTCGCCGTTAGACTGGCGGGAAAAGGCGCAGCTGAAATCAAAATTGGCGCGATGGAAACCTTCACGGCAACCCATCTACCGCCATTACTCGGAGCACTTCGAGAGTGTTGCCCTAAATTGAAACCACAAGTGATGGCGGCGACCACCGCTGAATTAGTTCGCGCAGTGCTAGATCACCACGTTGACTGTGCTTTCGTGGCTGGGCCAATTAGCCATCCCGATTTGATGAGTATGGATGTATTAAATCAGGAGTTGGTGTTAGTTCAGCCTAAAAATCTGATCCCTGCTGATAATCTGGTGCTATTTCGAGAGGGTTGTGTTTATCGCAGCAAAGCGTTGCAGTGGGCGCGTGACTATCAGGATAACCGTTATGGTTTAAGCGAACTGGGAACCCTAGAGGGTATTCTCGGCTGTGTTGCCCAAGGGCTAGGCGTTACCCTGATGCCACGCAATGTGGTTGAATTATCGTTCTATCGTGAACACTTGACGTTAGACGTATTACCCGCTGAACTGGCCATCGTGCCTACGGTTTTGATCCGTCACCGTAGTACACCGAGACTGAAAGTCATTGAATCTTTATTGGCCTCATTGCGTTGGCTACCGGATCAAACCGCGGCGGGATAAGCAATGATGACCGGCTAATATCGCACGGTTTATAAGGAGTGGCGGCTAGCATCAGAGTTGATTGGCTTTACGGTAATTTCCCTGATAATCAAAGATTCGCTCCTGAATACGCCAGAACTGTCCCGATTTACGTGCGACCACAAAATCTGGGGCGGTAAACAGTGTAGCGACCGCTAATATCTCTTCGATCGAATTAAATTGTCGAGGTGATAGGCTTTGGCCAAAGCGGCGGCCGAAGAGATCGTTAAAGCGTTTGCGTTGAGGCTGCTTTTGCAGATCAAACTGTTCGCTTAGCTCTTCACCTTGTTCATCGTGATAGATGATCTTTAATTTGCCGTTGGCGTCGGTCATTGAGATACCAGCACAGCGGATCACACGGGCATCTTTGAGTTTAAGCGCAGCTTTGAGTTGATCATCAGGATCGATAATGGCGTGGCCGCATTGGTGACAGTTGCGGGCAGCGATATCGTTTTCGGCGTTGCACTGGGGGCACTCTTTAAAGCGAAAACGATAGTCGCACTGGGTCATTACGCCATTTTTTCCCGCCAGTGTACCCTGGCAGCGTCGGCCAAAGTGTTCGATTACATGACCTTCGTCGTCTGTTTTACCCCAGAAAATATTGGCAAATTCACAGGCGGGGCAAAACACCTGAACGGGGACACTACTGCTATCGGGTTTTGGCTGCCCTACTTCTGGGGCAAACAGGTTAAAGCCGTTACCGGCATAATCCATTACTAGACAATCCTCTTTGCCTTCAGCGAGTCTGAGTCCTCGGCCGACGATCTGTTGGAACAGCGATACCGACTGAGTGGGCCTTAGTATTGCGATAAAGTCGACATGGGGGGCATCGAAGCCGGTGGTGAGGACGGCGACATTGACGAGGTACTTAATTTTTTTCTGTTTAAACCGCTCAATCAGCTCATCCCGTTCACTATTGGCCGTGGCACCGGTGATCAGTGCGGTGGCTTGGTCAGGCAGATAACCACAGATTTCGTGGGCATGTTTGACGGTAGCGGCAAAGACCATCACCCCTTGGCGTTCAGCTGCCAGCACTTCGATTTGCTCACAGATGGCTTGAGTGACTCTAGGGTGGCTCACCAATAGTTGATTAACCTCTGTTTCAGCATAACCGCCAAAACGGTTGGCATTGAGTGCCGAAAAATCATACTGAGCGATGGGAGCATCCACCATACGAGGGGGTGTGAGGAAACCTCGTTTAATCATATATTGCAGAGGAAGTTCGTAGATACAGTGTTCGAAAGGCCGAGGTTCACTGCTGCGACAGAAGCCTCGATAATGATAACGATAAATCCAGCCCATGCCCATGCGGTAAGGGGTAGCGGTTAAGCCGAGTAGTTTTAGTTGGGGGTTAAAGGTTCTCAGCTGTGTGAATATTTGTTGATACTGACTGTTTTCATCTTCACTGATGCGATGACATTCATCGATAATCACTAATGAATGTTCGGTGGCAAAATCTTGTAGGTTACGTACGACCGATTGAACACTGGCAAATGTGACTTGGTGGTGATTTTGTTTTTGTTTCAAACCGGCGGAGTAGAGGCCTCCCTGTAAGCCATAGCTGAGGTATTTATTATGATTTTGCTCGACAAGCTCTTTCACGTGAGCGAGCACTAAAATTTTACGGCGGGCTAGCCGAGCGAGTTCAGCTATCACTAAGCTTTTACCGGCCCCAGTGGGTAATACGATTACCGCTGGCGCATCACTTTGGCGGAAATGAGTCAGTGTCGCCTCAACCGCATCCCGTTGGTAGTCACGTAGTTGGAACTTAGTTTGCATAATGCTGCTCTGGGTTGAACTTAATCATGCGCCGGATGGGTGGGCGAGTTAAACAGATGGGCGTCGAGCTGACTCGATTTAGAATATCCGCTTTTATGATCGTTTTTACTGTGTTGATGGGGCTCGTCATACGACTATTGTAGCGTGTAAATACGCGATTTAAACGGGCTATTTCAAACAGGTTATGAGATATTCCTTCCAGCAGAATAGGGGTGGATCAGAATTAATTCTGATAGAACTGTTTTATGCGTCTATTCTGAAGTAAAGGTTTCAAAAAACACTGCTTAAAACCAAAAGAGGAAATAGCAATGGATCTATCTTTTATCGATGTTTACATCATCCCATGGGTTATCAATATCGCGATGGCCGCGGCTATTTTTATCGTCGGTCGGATGATTTCAAAATTCCTAGTTAAAATGCTGGGTAAAGTCCTCCGTAAAGGAAAAATGGAAGACATACTGGTTAACTTTATCAGTGCTATTGCCAATATTTTGTTGTTGCTGGTTGTGGTTGTCGCGTCGTTAGATCAATTGGGTGTCGATACTACCTCAATGATCGCCTTGGTGGGTGCGGCTGGTTTGGCGGTTGGCTTGGCGTTGCAGGGTTCACTGCAAAACTTTGCTGCCGGTGTGATGTTGATTATCTTCCGTCCGTTTAAAGAGGGCGACTTTGTTGAAGCGGCCGGTGTTGCCGGTGTGGTTGAACAGATTAGTATCTTCAACACCGTGATGCGTACTGGGGATAACAAAGAAGTTATCGTACCTAATGGCAATATCTACAGCGGTGTTATTACCAACTATTCTGCGCGTGATACACGTCGTGTAGATATGGTATTCGGTATCGGTTATGGCGATGATTTGAAAAAAGCAAAAGCATTGCTTGAAGAGATCGTCACCAGTGATGAGCGTGTACTGCAAGATCCTGCACCGGTGATTGCCGTTTCTGAACTGGCTGATAGCAGTGTTAACTTTGTGGTTCGTCCATGGGTTAATGCCGCTGATTACTGGGCTGTTAAGTTTGACACCACTGAAAGCGTTAAACTGCGTTTTGATCAGGAAGGTATTTCTATTCCGTTCCCGCAGATGGATGTTCATCAGTACAAGCACGAAAGCGAATAAATCGATCTAAACGATTGATAGTCAGAAACAGCCGCATTTGCGGCTGTTTTTATATCAGGCGACTGTTGATATTGGTTAGCTGTCGTCTAGTGACTTTTTAGTCTCCAGTGATTTTTTTATCTCTAGAGGATTGCCAACGTCCAGCTCCGTTTCAATCTCAATTGTGTCTTCTAGTTGCCGTTTCAACGCTTCGTTTTCTTGACGAGTCTTCTGTGTTTCAAGGCGGTAACGAAAGATATCCTGAACCCGTGTTTCCAGTTTCTCCTCTAACGCTTCAATACGTTTATCCTGCAGCCTAATAATGTGCTCATATTTTTTGACTTTGTTCTGCAAACTATTGATCAGGCCGTAGTTCTGCATACCTGTTTGTGGATTTCCCATGTTTTCATGATCGGGATGATGTTGTTGGCTCAGCTCGGTAACGAGATGTTTGTACAATGATTTAAGGTCGGCTGACTCTCGGGTGTTGTAGCGGATGTTGTTTTCCACCGCTTTATGGGCACTGGCTGAGCCAATAGAACCGGCGAGTGTATGTTCGAGCAGGCGGTGAAACTCCAGTAACTCGATAATGGCAATATGGGTTTTTCCGGTGACCTGTAGATCTTCAGTAATTTGAGTCAGGGCTGCTTTGGCTTTTTCATTACTGAGATAACCTTCCAGCAACGTGCGAGCTTCGTCGAGTTTCTCATTCAGTGAGATATAGCGATCTAAACCGGCGGGGCGAGCTGTTCGAACGGGTGAGGGGCGCATGGCACTGAGAAATTCAGTGGATAGATTTCGCTCGGCTTTATGGGGGCTGTAGAGCAGTGAGCCGAGAATATAGAAGCTGATATTAACCAGTAGTGTCCAGAATACGCTATGAGGAATTGAGCCAATATCATCAAAACCGAATAGGGCTTCGGGCCGCAGTAATGAGAAGCCGAACAATCCTTCCTGTAGAATGGTTTTATCTAACCAGCCGTGTTCGATGAATGCCGGGATCAGCAGGGTATAACCCCACATGATAAAACCCGTTAGTAAGCCAGCCAACGCGCCGGCGCTATTACCGCGGCGCCAGAACATTCCGCCTAACAGGGCGGGTGAAAATTGTAAAACGGCGACAAATGAGATTAAGCCGATGGCGACTAAAATATAGGAATCGCTGAATAGGATGGCAAAACCATAACTGCCCAGTAGAATCAGCGCGGCTAATAACCAACGAATCTGTAAGAGAAAAGGTTTAATAAATTCGCAGGAGGGCATTCTTTCAATGATGGGCAATATCAGATGATTAGAGGCCATGGTGGAAAGCGTCATGGTGGTGACGATAATCATGCCGGTGGCGGCCGAAAATCCGCCGATGAAGGCGAGTAGAGTTAGCCCATCATTACCCGCTAATTGGGGGAGCAATAGCACATAGAAGTCGGCGGAATCTTCTGGTAAACCTAATAGTAAACCACCGGCGGCAATGGGCACGACAAACAGGTTAATCAGAATCATATACAGCGGCAGTAGCCAGATCGCCGCTTTGATATGTTTGGGGTCGGCATTTTCCACCACCGCGACATGAAACATCCGCGGCAGGTTTTGAATGGCAGCAAAGCTGAGCACGATCAGCGTCAGCCACATGATCCCTGAGTCGCGGGCGCCACTGACCTGAATGACCCGCTCAAATCCTTGGTCAAATAGTTTTTCGGTAATATCATCAAAGCCATTAAACAGGCTAAAACTGACAAACAAGCCGACCGCGACAAAAGCAACTAACTTAACTAGGCATTCAACCGCCAATGCGGTCATCATCCCTTGATGTCGTTCAGTGGGGTCGAGCCGACGCATACCAAACATAATGGTAAAGGCGACCATAAAGAGAGTGATGATCAGGCCCGAGAGACCCCAGCCCATCGGAGAATTTTGTTGATCGGTAATGAGTTGAAATGAGCCTGCGATGGCTTTCAGTTGTAGTGCGATATAGGGGAGAACACCTAGCAGCGCCATCAGGGTGACTAGTGCGGCAATGGTTTCAGAACGGTTGTAACGGGTTGAGATGAAGTCTGCGATACTGGTGATACGGAAGGTCTCTTTGGCATACACCATACGTCGTAGTGTGACCCACCAGAAGGCGATGCCGAGTATCGCGCCGATGTAGACACCGAGAAACTGTAAGCCAGAGCTGGCAGCAAAGCCGACACTGCCATAAAAGGTCCACGAAGTGTGGTAGACCGCCAATGATAGACAATAAATCCAAGGTCCCTTGAAGCCCGCCCCGCGGCTACTGCGTCGTTCAACTATTTGCGCGATACCAAAGAGTACCGCCATATATAAAGTTACAGTGAGAATAACGGTCAGTGAGCTAAACATCCTTATCCTTTATATCAATAATTATGTCCGACAATGTTCATAAAGCAGATAGTTAAACGATGTTAACTAGGTCAGAGAAAAGCTGACCCTCAGGGCTTTAATTATGGTTCTGGGGCGTGATCCTCCGAGACTTTTTCTGTACTGCAACACACCGGCGGAACGGGATCAAAGCCGCCTGGATGACATGGATGACATTTTCCGATCCGTTTAAGGCCCAGCCAGCATCCCTTTAAAATACCATGGGTTTCAATTGCTTCAACCGTATACGTGGAACAGGTTGGATAGAACCTGCAGTTAGGCCCCAGAAGAGGACTGACCAAGTATTGATAAGTGCGGATTAAAAAGATAAAGCAGCGTCGTAGAATCATATAAGAAGTGTAGCGCCGCCAGCCTAGAGGATACAAGCAAAACCGGCTGAAGGCTTGATGGAGATCGTTAATCTGAGGTGGGTTTTTGAAAATAAGATGAAAAAGCCGCTAACAGAGTAGCGGCTTGAGGTGAACCGTGTGTTGTTTAAAGGTGTTCTTCTGCGTATTCCGCCAGACGTGAACGGAAGATACCTTCTAAGTGAATCGTTGAAGCACCTTCAAACCCTTTAAATCGTTCAACGACATAGGTTAGGCCTGAGGTGAGTGCAGTCAGATAGTTGGAATCAATCTGTGCTAGGTTACCCAGACAGACCATTTTACTATCCTTACCACAGCGGGTCAGAATGGTTTTCAGTTGCTGTGGTGTTAAGTTTTGCGCCTCATCAATCAGTACCACGGCGTTTTGAATACTACGTCCACGGATAAAGTTGAGTGATTTAAACTGTATGTTGGCTTTCTCAATAGCATATTTAACACTGCTTTGAGGGCGTTCATCCCCTTCATGCATCGCTTCTAGGTTATCGTGGATCGAGCTTAACCAGGGCGTCATCTTCTCTTCTTCGGTGCCGGGTAAGAAGCCGATATCTTCGGCTACCGGTGGGGTTGAGCGAGTGACAATAATTTTATTGTAACGGCCCTGCTCAATCACCATTTCTAGTGCACAGGCCAGTGCAATCAGTGTTTTACCAGAGCCTGCGGCGCCGTTTAACAGGCAGAGATCAATATCAGGGTCTTGAAGCGACTGCATGGCAAACGCTTGGTATATATTGATGGGATGAATACCCCAGCATTCCTGCTGCATCAATTTTTCGTAACCTAGATCTAACAACACAATCTCTTCATGGTTAACAGAGACAACCCGTGCGGCAAAATCTTTTGAGTCATCATAGATGTACTGACAAGGGTAGGTGTCGGGTAGTAGGTCGGGATTGATTTTATGGTAAGTGTTAGCGCCTTCTTGGTAACTTTTGACCTTATCCACTTTCTCCCAGAAGTTACCTTCAATATGGAAATGCCCTGAGGGCAGTAGGTCTAAATCAGAGACTAGTTGATCTTTGCGGTAATCCTCAACCTTTTGTAAACCCGCCCCAAGCGCTTTGAGACGCATATTGATATCTTTGGTAACGAGGATGATTTCGCGGTGAGGGTCGCTGCCCTGCAGGTGTAGTGCGCAGTTGATAATATGATTGTCGTTGTTTTTATTGTCTGGGAGAAACCCCTGACGTGTGGTGAGTTCATGATCGGGGAAAATACTTAATTTGCCCAGTCGAGTATCATCTTGTGTGCCGGGAACCAGAATCTGTACCCCTTTGAGAATCTGCGATGGGGTGGCAGCACTAAGAATGTTGTCAATTGCTCTGATGACGTGGCGAGCTTCCTGCGCCACGCTCTGCTTACGGTCCTTGATATTGTCCAGTTCTTCCAGAACGGTCATGGGGATAGCGACATCCTGCTCTTTAAATTCGTACAGGCAGTTAGGGTCATGCAGTAACACATTGGTATCGAGGATATAGAGTTTATCAGCACTCATACGGGTTTCCTTCTCGAGCCGACTCAGATGTTTACACAAATACCGGTAAAAAACCGCCGGCTTGTCTAGTCAGTTAAGCAGATGTTGGCGTAGGATTAAAGCTATCGCTAATATTTTTAAGGAGTTATTCGGTGCGGTATCAGAATATTGTTATTCTCACCGGGGCGGGAATCTCGGCAGAATCCGGTATCAGAACATTCCGTGCGGCGGATGGTTTATGGGAAAATCATCGTATTGACGATGTCGCAACCCCTGAAGCTTTTGAGCGGGATCCGGCATTGGTTCATACGTTCTATAACCAGCGTCGGGAACAGCTATTATTGCCAGATATTCAACCTAATGCTGCCCATGTAGCCTTGGCTCGTTTGGAGGAGCAGTTTACCGGGCAGTTTCTCTTGGTGACGCAAAATATTGATAATCTACATGAGCGGGCTGGCAGTCATAACCTGATTCATATGCACGGCGAGTTATTAAATCTCCGCTGTACGACGTCCGGTCAAGTGTTTCCTCATCATGGGCCGGTGCTGCCGGATGCGCGTTGTGGTTGTTGTGATCAGCATGGCACATTGAGACCGGATATCGTTTGGTTTGGTGAGATGCCGATGCAGATGGAGCTAATCTATGATGCGCTTGAAGCTTGCGATCTGTTTATTTCGATCGGTACTTCCGGCCATGTCTATCCGGCAGCAGGCTTTGTCGAAATAGCGAACAGTGTGGGAGCTGAAACGGTGGAAATTAACCTCGAACCGTCGAAAACACAGTCGGCTTTTGATCGCCATATTTATGGTCCTGCTAGCCGAGAAGTACCCCGTTTTGTTGAAAGTTTAATCAGTAGTTAATGCTTCTTTTTCAATAAGTTATTGGAGCACTGTAATATTATTAACTATATTGTAACCTGAGTTATATATTTTTTAGTGGGTTCAACTGGGTATCGAGTATCAGTGCAGATGAATCGATACAAAGAAAGAGATACCGCGCGATCCGCTAAGCCCTGTGTACAGCCAGATATTGTTTCTGTGCTGGGGTTTTTATTTAGAGGGGCAAGACCATGATGACAGAACAATTTGTAACGGCCAATATTACGCCGTTGGATAGTATGGATACACTTTCACCCTATGAAGTGGCCAAACTTCAGGACCGCAATGAGGCAGGCTTATATCCTTTATTTCGTCAATGTGCATTGGCGGTGCTCAATTGTGGCAGTGAGTCGGATAGCACTCAGCAGGTGTTAGATAAGCATAAAGATTTTGATATCAGAGTCAGTCAAAAACATCGCGGCGTACAGCTCGAACTGATCAATGCGCCCGCGAGTGCCTTCGTGGATGGCGAGATTATTCAGGGGATTCGTGAACATCTTTTTTCGGTTCTACGTGATCTACTCTACGTGGGAGATGAGTTTTCAGCTAAGTGCTGCGATGGTTTAGATGAAGGCGGGGAGACCACCAATATGGTGTTCCATATCCTGCGTCATGCTAAAGCGATTGAACCCCATGTTAAACCTCACTTGGTTGTTTGTTGGGGAGGACACTCCATCAGTCGCGAGGAGTATATCTACACTAAACAGGTCGGTTATGAGCTGGGCTTGCGGGGCATGAGCGTCTGTACAGGCTGTGGCCCCGGAGCCATGAAAGGGCCAATGAAGGGCGCTACCATTGCTCATGCTAAGCAGCGTGTTAGTGATGCTCGTTATGTTGGTATCTCCGAGCCGGGAATTATTGCCGCCGAATCGCCTAATCCGATCGTCAATGAGCTGATTATTATGCCGGATATCGAAAAACGGCTGGAAGCTTTTGTTCGCCTTGGACACGGCATTATTGTTTTTCCTGGTGGGGCTGGCACCGCGGAAGAGATTCTCTATATGCTGGGTATTTTGCTACATGAACGTAACAGCACCTGTCCGCTACCGTTGATCTTTACGGGCCCTGAAGGCAGCGAAGCTTATTTTGAAACCGTGGATAAGTTTATTCGTGCAACCTTGGGCGATCGTGCGGCCAGCCTGTATGAGATTGTGGTCGATGATCCATACGAGGTGGCACTGAAAATGAAAGCGGGAATGGCGCGGGTCACTGATTATCGCAAAGCCACCGACGAATCCTTTCATTTCAATTGGCAGCTCTATATTCCGACCGAGTTTCAACAGCCGTTTGAACCAACCCATGAGAACATGGCATCACTCGATCTGACCCGCGATCAACCGGATTATCAACTGGCGGCTACGTTACGTAAGGCACTGTCCGGTATTGTTGCGGGGAATGTTAAAGCGCCGGGTGTTCGTGCGATTGAGGAATTTGGCCCGTTTGAACTGAGTGGCGAAGCGGATCTTGTCGGCGAATTAGATGCGTTGTTGGCCGCCTTTGTGCAGCAGCGGCGTATGAAAATCGATTATGAGGAATACCAACCCTGTTATCGGTTAGTGCAAGCCGAGACGGCTTAATCCATTGAGATAACTGGCATGAGCTAAAAAAGCCTGCGGATAGCTGTTCGCAGGCTTTTTTGTGGCGGATTGGCAATGGGGAGAGTTCTAGCGAGATGCCAGTTGATAGTGACTTTCTTTAAGACGTCCAAGAATCTAGCCAAGCCGTAAAATATTGGTAATATGACGGCCTCTTTTACTGACTCACTGAGAATCGCTGATGCAATTGCTGTTTGATATTGTCATACCTGTTTTTATTCTCATGGTACTGGGGTGGGGCTGCTCTCGTACTGGTTTATTAGAAGCATCGAGTGAGTCCGCACTCAATCGCTATGTGTATTATATTGGTGTGCCGGCGTTGATGTTTACGTCAACGGTGACGGTTGATATTCAGTCGGTATTACAATGGGATTTTATTGCCGTTTATTTAGGCGGCGGCGTGATAGCATCAGCGGTCGCATTTTTGGCTTGGCGAAAAATGCAGCTTAGTGAACCCCTCGACTGGACGGTGGTTGCGCTGAACTCCGCTTGGGCGAATACCGTCTATATGGGCGTGCCGATCTTTTATTTTTTGTTTGGTGATCGGGGCGCGTTGCCGGTGATTATCGCCACCTTAGCCAGTAATATTTTGTTTATTCTGGTGTTGGCGCTAATGTCAGAATTACAGAGTAGTCAGGGTGGCATACTGGCAAAACTTAAAACGTTGTTGTTGCAGGCGGTGCTTAAGAATCCGGTGATGATGGCACCGTTGCTTGGGATGTTAGTGTCGGTCAGTGGTATTAGTTTACCGGCTATGATTTTAACCCCGATACAGATGTTAGCGCCTTCTGCTGCGCCAGTAGCACTCTTCGCGTTGGGTATGTCCCTTAGCGGATTATCTGTTCGCGGCGGTAGTTTTGAGTTGGTTTGGCTGACATTGGTAAAACTGGTGTTGCACCCGTTGGCAACATTTGGCTTGGCGCTATGGGTTGGGCTGGAGCCATTTTGGGTTGCCAGTGCGGTGGTGTTAGCGGCGCTACCCACCGGTGCGATGGTGTATGTATTGGCGCAGCAATATAACACGAGGGTGACACTGACCTCGGCAACCATTATGGTGACAACATTAGTATCGGTGGTGACGTTGGCTATATTGCTACCGCTGATGAAACAATTAGGTAGCTAGCGAGTCATTTAGGAGAAATATGATGCAGTGTCATAAGGTAGATTACGAGATTATCGGTAACTCAATGCCGATGCTGGAAGTGGAGTTGGACCCTGGAGAAACCGTGGTGGCAGAAGCAGGGTCGATGAACTACATGGAACAGGATATCGGCTTTGAGACTAAAATGGGGGATGGCGCCGATCCGGAACAAGGGATGTTCTCAAAACTGTTCTCGGCGGGTAAACGCATGGTCACCGGTGAATCGCTATTTATGACGCACTTCTCCAACAATGGTAGCCAGAAACGTAAAGTCGCTTTTGCAGCACCCTATCCAGGCATGGTGGTGCCGGTGGATATGTCACAAACCGGTAATCGTCTGTATTGCCAGAAAGATGCCTTTCTGTGTGCTGCGCTCGGAACCCGTTTATCGGTGGCTTTCTCCCGCAAACTCGGTGCTGGATTTTTTGGTGGTGAAGGCTTTGTGCTGCAAAAGCTGGAAGGTGATGGCATGGCCTTTATACAAGCTGGTGGCACGGTAGTGAAAAAAGAGCTGAATAATGAAACGCTGAGAATTGATACCGGCTGCCTGGTCGGCTTTAGTGAAGGCGTTGAGTATGACATCGAGATGGTTAAAGGATTGAAATCGATGTTTTTAGGCGGTGAGGGGCTGTGGTTGGCAACCCTATCGGGTACCGGCACTGTCTGGGTTCAGAGCTTACCTTTCTCGCGTCTTGCGGATCGGATTATCGCAGCGGCTCCTGCGATGGGTGGTAAGAATAAAGGTGAGAATTAAGTAAGGCTGTAGGGGTGAGGTCATAGAATGGCGTGCTTTTCATGTCATTTTTATGACTTTCTGCCCTAATAAAGGTATATTTCCCCGATATTTCTTATCGCGATTTTTGGTTTTTCAGTCATGCTGCGTAATAAACTGGTTATAACATTAACAACTGCGCAGGGATCTCGGCAGTATACGCTGGGACAATTGGCTCGCTATCTGCTGGTTGTTTTTTTATTGGTAGCCGTCTGTAGTTTCTTTATTTCTAACTTGCTATTGGTCAAAACTTCAGATGAACTCGATGCGTTAGAGCAGGGTATCAACTCACTATCTAGTCAGTATGAGATGACCTTGGGCACACAGGAACTGCAGAAAGGGCAGTTGGATCAGTTATCGTCCACTCTGCAAGAGTTGAAGGTTGAGCGGGACAAGCTGCAGGAGGAGAACCTCCGCATTGGCGAGCTTAATGAAACCCTCGATGCCAGCCTCTTCGGTCTTGAAGACCTGCTGGGATTACCACCTTCGAAAAGTATGACATCTGATCGCGCCGATGCCTTGACGGTGATGACCAATCAGCGACTATTTTTTCTCAGTGTATTGCCCAATGGCGAACCCATCGATGGGCTGCGTATTAATGATTCTTACGGTATGCGGATGCACCCGATTCGTAAGAAAAAAGTGATGCACAATGGTATCGATTTTAAAGCCCGCACGGGTACACCGGTGTATGCCACGGCGGATGGTGCGGTAGAGTACGCCGGTATGCATCAGTCGAGCGGTTTTGGAAACCTGATTATTTTGCAGCATGCACTTGGGTTTAAAACCTATTATGCGCATCTAAGCAGCGTAAAAGTAAAAAGTGGCACCTTTGTCAGTAAAGGTCAGTTAATTGGTTTGAGTGGTAATACCGGTCGATCAACAGGGCCTCATCTGCACTATGAGGTTCGTTATCTATTCCGCCCTATCGACCCCAAGCCGTTTATCGCTTGGAATATAAGTAATTTCGATTCACTGTTTTCAGAAGTAAAAGGTGTAAAATGGGCTTCTTTACGAAAAATGTACCCGCTAAATCAGGTGCTGGAAACGGCTCAGCAATAACGATTATCGCTGAGGGTAATAAATTCAGCGGTGATATGAGTATTATCGGCCGTATGCATATTGATGGTACCTTTGAGGGTAACGTCTCATCACTAGATAATATCTCTATTGGTAAAAATGGTCATGTTCACGGTGTTGTTAAAGCCAATCACATTACCGTTTGTGGTCTACTCGAGGGTGAGGTGATTTGCGATGAACTCGAGATTGACCGTGGCGGCAAAGTAGTGGCAACGGTGATCAGTAAAGTGATGGCGATTCATCCGGAAGGTAACTTTATCGGTGAGCGTCGGATGAAAGAGATTGGTGTGTTAGAGCACTCGCCCAAAATTGAATCCGGTGTTGATGCCATTGACTCACTGCCGGATAAAGTCACCCTTAACAGTACTAAGGAGTCTGTATAAACGATGTGTGAACTGCTCGGCATGAGTGCCAACGTCCCGACCGATATTTGCTTTAGCTTTAGTGGCTTGATGCAACGTGGTGGCGAGACCGGCCCCCATAAAGATGGCTGGGGAATTGCCTTTTATGAAGGCAAAGGGTTGCAGGTGTTTCATGATCCGGCCCCGAGCTGCCAATCTGAGATCGCACAGCTGATAAAGCAGCATCCCATTAAGAGTAAAACGGTGATTAGCCATATACGTCAGGCGAATGTCGGTAGTATCTGTCTCGAAAATACCCATCCGTTTACCCGTGAACTCTGGGGATTTAGCTGGACCTTCGCCCACAATGGTCAGTTAGATCAACGATTGTTTGATCTGCCGTTAACCTCCTATCAGCCGGTGGGCACGACTGACAGTGAATACGCGTTCTGTTGGTTGCTCGGTCAGGTGAGGGAGCGTTTTCCTGAACGGCCGAGTGATTTTTCTCAGGTAATTGAGTTTATCCACTGTTGTGCCGACCAGTTACGTGAGCTGGGGGTTTTCAATATGTTGCTGACGGAATCTGAATATCTACTGGCCTACTGTTCCACTAAGCTGTCATGGATTACCCGTCGGGCACCCTTTGGTCGGGCGCGGTTAACCGATGAAGAGCTGACGGTGGATTTTGGTCGAGAAACTACCCCTCACGATATTGTCACGGTGATCACGACCGAACCCTTGACCGATAATGAACACTGGCGAAAGCTGCAAACCGGCGAGATGATCGTCTTTCGGGAAGGTGTACAACAGCCGCTAAGCCGCTGCTTTGGTCACGCCTGATCTAAACCTCTTGTAAATTGAATATCCCATTGTGACTGTCACTATTAAGCAACTATATGCCCGGCTGGATAACTGCCTGATTGCCGACCGTTTTGCGATACGGAAAAAAATCCAGCGGCTGCAACAGAGCATTAAACAGCAAAAGCCAAATGATCGTCTGCAAAATGAGATAGACGCGGCGCTGCAGCGTTCAGAAGATCGGGTCGCGCGACGCGATTATAGCCAGCCGATTAACTATCCTGATCTGCCGGTGAGTGGTCGTCGGGAAGAGATCGCCAAAGCGATAGCGGAACATCAGGTGGTGGTTATTGCGGGTGAAACTGGCTCGGGTAAAACCACCCAGATTCCGAAAATCTGTCTCGAACTTGGCTTAGGTAAAGTAGGGTTGATCGGTCATACTCAGCCCCGCCGACTCGCCGCTAGAACCGTGGCAAACCGTATTGCCGAAGAGTTGCAAACCTCCTTGGGTAGCACGGTGGGTTATCAGGTACGTTTCACCGAACAGGTGGCGGACAATACCATGGTCAAGCTGATGACCGATGGCATTCTGCTAGCTGAGACGCAAAATGATCGTTATCTCGAACGCTATCAAGTACTTATTATCGATGAGGCCCATGAGCGCAGTTTGAATATCGATTTCTTGCTGGGTTATCTACATCGGATTTTACCGAAGCGCCCAGACTTGAAAGTGATTATTACCTCGGCGACGATCGATCTCGACCGTTTCTCTCAGCACTTTAATAATGCGCCGGTGATCGAAGTCTCTGGCCGTACCTTTCCGGTTGAGTTGCACTACCGTCCATTAGAAGAAATGGACGACAATAGTGAAAAAAGTATTCCCGAAGGGATTGTCTGTGCAGCTGAAGAGCTGGTTCAGTTAGAGCGTAAGAAGGGCATCACCGGCGCCGGTGATATTCTGGTATTCCTCAGTGGCGAGCGAGAGATTCGAGAAGCCGCTGAATACCTGCGTAAAGCCGCCCAGCAAGGACGCCTAAGACATATCGAGGTGATGCCGCTGTATGCCCGCCTCAGTGTCGCCGAGCAGAATAAAATATTCTCATCGGTACGCGGCGCTGGACGACGTATTGTGTTGTCGACCAATGTGGCGGAAACGTCGCTGACGGTGCCAGGTATTCGCTATGTCATTGATCCAGGATTGGCGCGTATCAGTCGTTACAGCTATCGCTCTAAGGTGCAGCGCTTGCCGGTCGAGCCGGTATCCCAAGCGAGTGCTAATCAGCGTAAAGGTCGTTGTGGCCGAGTGGCCGAAGGGATCTGTATCCGTTTGTATTCTGAAGAGGATTTTAACGCTCGTCCTGAGTTTACTGATGCTGAGATTCGCCGTACTAACTTAGCCGCCGTTATTTTACAGATGCTCAATGTACGGCTCGGCGCGATTGATGAGTTTCCCTTTATCGACCCGCCCGATAGTCGTTATATCAATGATGGCTTTAAGCTTCTACAGGAGCTTGGGGCGGTTGATGCAAAACGTCAGCTAACCAAACTAGGTAGGCAGTTGAGTCGGCTGCCGGTAGACCCTAAGATCGGACGGATGTTATTAGCCGCGGCCAAGAATAACTGTCTCAGCGAGATGATTGTTATTGCCAGTGCGCTGAGTGTGCAGGATCCACGTGAACGGCCGATGGACAAACAACAAGCGGCGGATCAGAAACATCGTGAATATGCCGATGAAGAATCCGACTTTGTTACCTTGGTGAATTTATGGAATCTGTATGAAGAGCAGCGCCAGGAGCTCAGCCAGAACCAGCTAAGAAAATACTGTCAAAAGCAGTTTCTCTCTTATATGCGGATGCGTGAATGGCGGGATGTGCATCGTCAGTTACACCTTATTTGCCGTAATCTCGATTATAAAGAGAACACTCAACCGGCAGGGTACGATGCGCTGCATCAGTCCTTGTTGACCGGCCTACTGGGTAATATGGGGTTCAAGCAGGAGGGCAAAGAGTATCTCGGCGCTCGTAATCGGCGCTTCAATATCTTTCCAGGCTCGATGCTCTATAAAAAAGCCCCAAAATGGATTATGGCCGCCGAACTGGTAGAAACCAGTCGGCTGTATGCCCGAATGGTGGCGCGTATTGATCCTCTCTGGGCTGAACCATTGGCTGGACACTTGGTGAAGCGTAGCTATTTGGAGCCGCACTGGGAGAAGAAAAAAGCTCAGGTGGTCGCGCAAGAGCAAGTAACCCTCTATGGGTTGATTATTGTGCCGGGGAGAACGGTGCATTATGGCCGGATCGATCCAGAGGTTAGCCAGCAAATATTTATTCGTAGTGCGTTGGTGGAGGGGCAGTTTACAACTCAGGGCCAGTTTTTCAGTCACAACCGTAAACTCTTAACCTCAATAGAAGGTCTCGAAGCTAAAACCCGGCGGCGAGATCTGCTGGTGGATGAAGATACCTTAACGGAATTCTATACCCTGCGACTGCAAGAGAATAACGGCGGTGCGGTGGTCAATGGCGCCGGATTTGAAAACTGGCGCAAAGAGGTGGAGCAACAGAATCCTAAAATCCTGTTTATGCAGGAAGAAGACCTACTGCAGCGTTCTGCTGATCATGTGACCCGTGCTAGTTATCCCGAGCAGTTAATGCTCAACGGGGTGAAGTTAAAACTCAGCTATCATTTTGAGCCCGGTGCGAAAGATGATGGTGTCACGCTGCAAGCGCCCTTGGTGCTGCTCAATCAAATCTCAGCTGAGCGGCTCGAGTGGTTGGTGCCGGGGATGCTCAAAGAGAAGTGTGTGGCGCTGTTGAAAGGGCTGCCGAAATCGCTGCGTAAAAACTTTGTTCCTATTCCTGATTATGTCGATGCCTTCGTTGAGGCAGCGGTGTTCGCTGAAGGTTCATTGAATGAAGCGCTGGCATTGCACCTTAAACGGATGACCGGTGTTCGGATCAGCAAGGATGATCTGGATGCGGTTAAGTTGGATGACCACTATCGGGTGAATATCCGTTTGCGCGGTGAAAAAGGTAATACGGTCACCGAAGGGCGTGACCTGTCGGCGCTTCAGCAAAATTTTGGCGCGCAGGCTCGTCAGGCACTGACGCAAGCGCCATCGGAAAGCTGGGGCCGTAAAGGGATCATCGGCTGGGATTTTGGTGATCTACCTGCTGCTATCACCTTAAAACAGGCGGGAGGCTTGGAGCTTGAAGTCTATCCGGGATTACAAGACTGCGGCGATAGCGTTGAACTCAAAGTATTTGATGATCAGACGATGGCGGCCTATCAGAACCGATTAGGGCTAGCGCGTCTTTTTTTACTGCAACTGAGTGAACAGGTGCGCTATCTGAAAAACCGCTTACCGGCGTTTCAGCAAACAGCCATTTTGTTGGCGAAGGTACAGAACCGTAATCAGTTACATGAGCAATGCTTATTAAGCGCTGTGATTGCAACCTTTCTGAGAGATGATGCCGATATTCGCACGCAACAGCAGTTTGATGATCGGCTGAGTCAGTATCGAAGTGAATATTGTCAGCAAGCGGAGAAACAGGCTGAATTGCTAGGCACAATTGCTAAACAATATCATGGGCTTCAAAAGCAGCTTTCAGGTTCGGTTAATCTTCAGGCGGTTACTATTCTCAACGATATCCGGCAGCAGCTAGAGGGACTGGTGTGTAAAGATTTTTTACTTCGCGTCCCTGTTGAGCAACTGCAGTCGTACCCTCGTTATCTGAAAGGTGTTGAACAGCGGCTAGAAAAGTATCAGCGTGAACTGCCTCGTCAACGGATGCTGAGTGAGCAGTTGCAACAGTTGACCCGTCAGTATCGAGGGCAAGCGGAGCTCGATAGCAAACATAACCGCTACAACGAGACGCTCGATGAATATCGATGGATGCTAGAAGAGTACCGGATATCCTTATTTGCTCAACAGCTTGGCACCAGAGCGACAGTCTCTGAAAAACGGCTGAAACAGTTATGGCAGCAGATTGAATAACGATCTGGTTAAGTGTTTCTGATCTGTATCAAGGTTGTCAGTAAAAGTTCCATAAAATGGCGCCAAACAACAGAAAAAGGTGGGTTAGATAGTTGCTAAGCGTTAGTTGCTATGGTGTAATGCGTGAAATTTATTTAGAAGTGATTCATAAACGTCGGTTTTTAATCGTTTTTGACCTATAATAATTAGGCAAACCGGTTGAGTAACCTAGGTTAATTAGTCGAATCGCGATAGAATATGCAAAAGACGGCTTAGATTGTTGATCTAGAGTCGGTTAATGCAGAGTTTTCGGTCTATGTAGGATTTATTTCTTGCATAGGATTGAAATAATTTTGAATTATAGTATTTTTCTTGGTAGCTGAGCGTAGTTGATGACGCAAGGCCAACGAAGAAATTATAAAGTTTAACTACTAGTACGTTAAATATTGAAGGGGAAATGTTAATGAAAAAGTCTCTAATCGCTCTGGCTGTTGCCGGTGCTCTGACGGCTCCAATGGTTGCTCAAGCTGACGCAACTCTGTACGGTTCTTTGCGTGTTCAAGCAACTTCTGCTGATAAATCAGATTTTACTATCGAAGACAACACTTCACGAATCGGTATTAAAGCGACTTCTGAGCTGTTCTCTGGCGCGACTGCAATCGCTCACTTTGAAACTTATGCAAACACTGAAACTGGTGCTCTAGGTTCTGGTGACAAAGGCCGTCTGGCTTATGTTGGTGTTACAGGTTCTTACGGTACAGCAACTTTCGGTCGTCAGTGGATCCCTGCTTACCTGTTTACAGTTGCTAAAACTGATATCATGGCTGCTGCTAACACTGAAACCACTCACGACTATTCTACTGGTGGTCGTCAGGGTAACGTAGCTGCATACGTTTCTCCATCTATGGGCGGTCTGCAATTGGCTGCTGCTATCGTTGCACGTAACAGTGCAGGCGTTGATGCTGGCGATACTACAGATGATGTTGATGCATACCACCTTGCTGGTAACTACGCTATCGGTGATTTCACTGTAGGTCTGTCTACACTGCAATACCGTGGTACTGTTGACGAAGACATCAACTCTTTCGCTGTAAGCTATGCTGCTGGTGATGTTTACGTTGGTCTGTCTGTTGAAGACGACGAAGTAAACCGTAAGGATGATGATGCAATCATCGTTCTGGCTGGTTCTTATGCAATGGGTAACACTACAGTACTGGGTTCTTACACTGCTTTCGGTGATGACTCTGCTGATGTAGATCAAGGTAACCGTTACATTGCTGAAGTTCAGCAACAACTAGGCAAGCAAGCATTCGTATTTGCTAACTACATCGAAGCTGATGGCGATGCTGAAGATGCTGGTATGGCTACAGATACATTCGCTGTAGGTTATAACGTAAGCTTCTAATCTTTTTTAAAGATTAAGTTTATAGAAAGGGGCCCTTCGGGGCCCTTTTTGTTTGTCTCGTTTTTGTGTGGATTTAATGAATAATGGTAAACGCCGTTGGTTTTGCCGGTTGTTACCATTGTTTCTTGTTAGCAATTCTTTATGTTGTGATGCACAATACAGATTATTGTTCGTTTTAGGTTAGGGATACTATCTATGCCAATATTCAAACGCCTCTTGTTGACTGCTTTTGTTATGCAGTCGCTAATGTCACTGTCGGTGCAGGCCGAGGAGACGAGAGAGGTCGATCCATGGGAAGGGTTTAACCGGAGCATGTTTAGTTTTAATGCCACGATTGATCGTTATGCTTTGAAGCCGGTTGCTCAGGGGTATCAAGCGGTTACGCCTGATATTGTTGAGACAGGGGTCGGTAATTTTTTCGGTAATTTAGCCGATGTTGGCAGTATGCTGAATAACCTGCTGCAATTTAAGCCTAAGGCGGCGGTGCAAGATCTTTCTCGGGTTGTATTTAATACCACAATTGGTTTAGGGGGAATCCTTGATGTTGCAACCCCGATGGGGTTGCCGGAGCATGGTGAAGATTTCGGCCAAACACTGGGGTATTGGGGAGTTAAAACTGGCCCTTATCTGGTGTTGCCTTTCTTGGGGCCATCGAATGTTCGGGATGGCATTGGTTTAATCCCCGACTCGTTGGTTGACCCTGTGGGTGAGATCGACCCTATCCGCACCCGTAATCAGCTTTATGCTTTAAGAGTGATCGATACGCGGGCGGAGTTGTTTGCTGCAGAGGAGCTTCTCAGCGGTGATCGCTATACCGCCATGCGAGACGCCTACCTACAGCGCCGTGAGTTCTTGGTGAATGATGGCCAAGTCGCCGCCTTCGATGAAGATCAGTTCTAGTCGGGTGCAGTGAAGAATGAA
>NZ_JAHKQE010000006.1 GCF_018860855.1 Amphritea atlantica | reverse complement strand
TTAAGTTGCTCGACTTGGATCAGCAATTGTACCAGCCGAACCGCCAATTCTTCCGTTCAAAGTATGATTCTTTTTCCATACAGATTAACGCTATGTGGGGTTTCGCCCCCACACGGCGAGCCAGCACTCACACCCAAAAACAAGGTGAGAAACTTCTTTTGTTAACGGAAATAAAAGTATTTATTGCAATATAAAGATATTTGCTATCCTTTTATTGTAAGCGTTATCAAAAAATAGGGAGGAATCATATGAAACATAAAAAAACTATATTTAAAGTGGGATCTACAGCTTTAGCTTTATCAATTGGTTTTACAGCTTTAGCACCAACTTCATCTGTTTTTGCTGCTGAAAAAGATAATAATACTTTTGTTATCTCTGATATTAATTTTGATAGAAATGAATTATATAAATTAGGATTGAATGATCATGAAATTGATGAATTCACTCATTTTGGTACTACAGGAATTCTTTTAAAAAATGGAATAGCTTATGATACTGATGGAAATATTATTGAAAATATGGAACGAGGAAAATGGAGTTGGGCTGCAAAAAAATTAGTAGCAAATTATAATAGTTTACCAGGTCCAATAAAAGCTGTTATATCTTATGGCACTATGAATGCTGTTGCAAAAAAATTAGAACAATTAAATGGTGACTTAACATATTGCTTAACAGTCGCAATAGAGTTGGTAGGGTTTAGTCCTAGCGTAGCTAAATGGTTAGCGCAAGGTATTGCATATGCTTTATTCTAAAAAAAAATTATTAATTATATATGTATTAACATCAAGTATTCACTTTGTAATTTCTATGATGTACATATATCAACGAACTAATCTTATATATATACTAAATTTACTATTTTTTATATGTAGTATAATAAGTTTTTTATTACTATATGGATGTTTTGAGAAAAACGAAAAAAATAAACGTAGATTAATGCATATATCAATAGTTTCTGTTATTTTAATTCCAATTTTATTTAGGTTTTTTTATAGGATAATTACTTAAATGGGGTCACCATATCATTTTAAGAAAATTGTACGCTAAGTGATTTATAAAGATCTTAAAGACTTAATAAACGTTTATAAATATTTTGCAATATGTTTATAAACGCGATAAACCTTGATTTTATAAAGATTAAAGTTATGTCCTTAAAGGTATACCTTTACAAATCACGAGTACTTTTCCCATTAGTGATAGGAATATTCCAGTTGACATTTTAGAAGACATCGAATTTTCAAGACCAAATATTCCATATTTAACTGGAAAATAATCTTAGCGTGCAGAAAACATCTTAAATGTGTCTAAATTGTGACGTAACGTGCAATTTTCTTTTTTTGATATGGTGACCCCTTATGGGGTAAGGCAACGATTCTTTACTTTTTGATACACTCAACTTTATAAATCTTTTTTTCTAACATGAAAGTAGTGATACAAGTACTAAATAGTTATTTCTTTTATGTTTTTTAATTTATAGTTCACATCAATAGAATCAAAATTTGTGAGTTATGACATCTAGTTGGCTATTCAATCAAATTATGCTGTTAATCGGTATCATAACTTATATTCATAAGTCGTATATTCTTCAATAGTTAAAAATCATACTATATGGGGACCCCTTTTATATAAATAAAAGCACAGTTTATAGTTCAACTGCGCTTTTTTAACGTATGAGGAATTGTATAAATT
>NZ_JAHKQE010000021.1 GCF_018860855.1 Amphritea atlantica | reverse complement strand
TGCGATTGTTGTGATAAGTGTTTTCATAATATGTTCCTCAATATTGGTGCAGTCATGTATTCATGCTAGTATTTGGTTATTAATTGAGCGCTATTAACTTGCGCGCTACCAACTTGCGGACAATATTATTCTTGATTAAGCTTGCATGCAAGTTAATTGTGAACAATATATATGAAAATTAGGAATAAACTAATGACAAAAACAAATGAAAAGTCCTTACTGCAACCAGAAGATCTCGCGTGCTTCTCTCTTTACAGCGCTGCAAACGCCATGGTTCGTGCCTATCGGCCAGTCTTAGACACTCTGGATCTGACCTATCCCCAGTATCTAGCCATGCTGGTACTCTGGAACGGTGATGCGCTGAATGTAAAAACATTAGGTGAAAGACTGCACATGGATTCAGGTACAACCACGCCCTTGCTTAAAAGAATGGAAGCAAAAGGCCTCATTTTACGAGAACGGTGTAAGCAAGATGAACGTTCATGCATAGTACGCCTGACTCAATCAGGCAACGCGTTAAAACAGCAGGCATTTCAAATACCGGAAGCGATGGGCGAAAAAATTGCCATCTCACAAGAGGAAGGCGCGACGTTAAAATACTTGTGCGACAAATTGCACGATGGGCTTGTCGCTCATTCTGACTAGCTTGAAAACGTGGCAACAACACTATTAATTGCGACCTGATGCCTGCCCAAGCATGAGGGTTTAGCAATAGAAACTAACGTCTTAGACCCTTAAAATGGATCATAATCTCTGCTAATTAATTTAGAGTTACCATAGCCATTCATTAGCACGCGATGCACTACCCCTCATATAGGTACTTTTGCAAACCAACAAAGGTCTCTCGAATAAGCTGGGGCGGTTCAAACTCAACAGCGGCATTACTGATGGTAAAAGTGTTGATATCTGATTATGAATGCAAGTCCGAAGAGGAGAGAACCCTCTTAACCCTGTTGAAAATAGCTTTTCGCTGGATCAAGCCATCCAAGCACTCTTTGACCGAGCTATAAAAGCCCAACATGAGGCGACCGACTACTTTCGCTTCACCTCGCAGATCAACAACCTGTGCAGCCCTATTGAAAACAATACATTAGCTGATGAAACCATTAAACGATCTACACATATAACGGCTAACCATCGACGATATATCTAGGAATAGCTCAAGATAGCCTGCATGAAAGATATGATTTAAAGCTTTTCTTGCCAAGCGGCCAAAAACATTAAATAAACAAAGATCTTAATAAACGTTGAGGGACAGTTTTCAATCGTGAAGAACCACGATAAATGTTTATTTTTGGGGGAAGTAAAATCAGTTGTTAGAATGACACGAAAAACCATCGCCAATTCATTGTCACGGTGGTCTTAAATTGATTAGCTATAAAATCGCTAATTGATCTCAGGTTGGATGATGTCGCATCAAATATAGAGATAAACCCCGTTAGCCGCTGCTCAAATATCTACGGCTGCATGCCATGAATAAATACCATGCGTTTGACCCAAGGCTCCTCGCTTAATCTCCGTCGGCTCGAAATTTATGGCCATCGTTATTACCCGGCATATTAGGCCCATCCACTATCAACACCTCTTCATTATTATAAAGAGCTGTCATTTGAGTCCGGATATCAACCACACGATCTAAATCGAGATTGACCGAAGCACTGACTGCCCCTGCAGCCAGTACTGATGCCATACTGATGGTAGTGATAAGTATATTCATACCTCGCTCCTTGATAATAGCTTCCACTAAATCGTCTTACCTAGTAACTTGATGGTTACTCGCGAATAACGACTTAGTGGTTACTTATTGCCGACAAAAAGATCTGAGCTATAGCTGCTACCTGGCAGAGTTGCGCTATCAGCCATGGCTGTGCCGGTAGCATGGTAGTGAGCGTTATCCTGTACATCGACTCCGCCGATCTGACCTACTGTAAAGTTAGTCGCTGACGCAGTACCTGCAGCCAGAGCAGCAGCCAGTGCGATTGTTGTGATAAGTGTTTTCATGATCTATTCCTCAAATGCTTAAACTAAAAATTTATAAAAATATGTTGGTTTACAACGTAGTGACTACTTATTGCCGACAAAAAGATCTGAGCTATCGTTGCTACCTGGCAGAGTTGCGCTATCCGTCATGGCTGTACCGGTAGCATGGTAGTGAGCGTTATCCTGTACATCGACTCCGCCGATCTGACCTACTGTAAAGTTAGTCGCTGACGCAGTACCTGCAGCCAGAGTAGAAGCCAGTGCGATTGTTGTGATTAGTGCTTTCATGATCTATTCCTCAAATGCTTAAACTTAAAATTTTCAAAAATATGTTGGGTGCGACTTACTTGCTACCGATAAACAGTTCAGAACCGTACTGATTCGCTGGCAGGTTAGCGTGATCAATGGTGACCAACTCTTCGCTGCTGTAGTGAGAACCACTCTGGATTTGAATACCGCCAC
>NZ_JAHKQE010000026.1 GCF_018860855.1 Amphritea atlantica | reverse complement strand
GGGAAAAGGTTTCAGCAAAAGAAGTACTAACACGTAAAGAGTTAAAAACATTTCATCAAGATTTAGATACCTTTTTAAAGCAAGAAATTCCGCATATCTACAAAGAAGGCATTTTGAATGAGAAAACAATTGGTTTTGAGACAGTTAAAGAATTGAAAAGATATGCTGAGGAAATTCAAAACCAAAAAGATCAACAAAAAGCAAATGCGACTGCAGAAATGAAAGTGTTTAAAGAACCCAAACAAGTGTTGAAGAAAATTGAAGTATCAGCAAAGAAAAGGATATTTGGAGATAAGGTCACATTGCCATCTCAGGATTTTGAGAAATTAAAAGCGTTATCTGTATCTAGTATGAAGGTCCAATATCAAGCTGGAAGAAGAATGGATGAAGCAACCGAAAAAATTAAGGAATGGGAAGAGAAGTATTATGATGCGGATCGAAGGGCAGACCATGCTGAACTTCAATTTAGTTTATTAGAAAAAGAAGTAGACCAACTGAAGAAACACCGAACAGACGCTATTGTATATAAAAGTATGTTGGAAGATACAAACAGAGGGGCAGAGATTAGTGAACTAGAAAAGAAAGGTCGTTTGGTTCTGTTTAATCTGGAAAATGGACATGAACCTGAAAATCAAAAAGAAGGGGAACGATGGCTTTCTATCTTGGAAGAGAATAAAAAGGCACAGACAATTCCTCAGAAGCGCCTAGAAGCTTTTATAGAGCGTTTAAAAGCGTTCCTAGATAAAATGCTTGGGAAAGGGAAAGAATTCTCTCTAGAAGGCTTAAAACGCAAATCAGAGCAATTGAAACAAACGAGACAACCAAAAACAAAAAGAGACAGAGGAATGGAACGGTAAAAAAGCGACACTCTTATAATGGATGTCGCTTTTAATTTGAAAAAGACTAACTTTATAATTTGTAGAATTATAAAGTTAGTCTCATAAATCAGTTTTTATAATCTCATGAATTTATAAATTATAATTTGTGGGATTATAAAAGTTTAAAAGATATCACAAGCTATGATACCTTTACGTATAGTTTTTGTTATATCCTATAACATTTTCATTTGTTCATTGAGGGGTACCGCCAGCATTTCGGAAAAAAACCACGCTAAGAGTATGCAAGATTATATACAGTTTTTTGGCTAATCCAGTAACAAACGAGAAACCTAAAACCGCGCCATAATAGGAATGTATAAAAAAATGCATAGGTCCATAGAACGAAAAAAGGAGGTTCCCTTGTGAGAGTAGGGTTCCTCCTTTTTCCTTGCTACCGATAATGATGCGTTATGTTAATTAGAATTGTATAGATTATACATCATAGATATTTGTATCTTAAATTATATATTGTTATTATATACTGGTTAATTTAGGAAAATACAGGAGGGAAAACATGGATTTAATTAAAGAAGTGACTTTATTAAAATATCAATTTAGACTTATGCAAAGTATGATTCAATCAGATGAATTCCCATTTTATAACTTTGTTATAGATTGGGAACTTGAAGAAGAACAAGTAAAGGTTTTAACAAAAATTTTAATTGTATTTCATGATCGATTAACTAAAGAAGAAGTTTCGATTTTTGGACAAAATGATCATTTGTTTTCTAAATTTAAACTTCCTTTAGATATGCTATACCGCTCCCAAAAACCTAATTTAGATGAGTTTAAACTATATATCACTAAGATTTTTTATCAAGAATTTGAATTGAAATACTTATTATTAAATTTAAAAAAACAATGTATTTTTGTGAATGTCTGTGATCATCTCTTAGAGCAATTACAAATTAGTAATAGCATTTAATTCTGTGAATAGAAAAGCCCTTCAATTCAGTAATCTGAAGGACTTTTGGTAATTTCCTAAATACATTGACTTCCACTAACGAGAATTATGTAAATAAGCTGTCCATATGGACAGCTTATTTTATTTTTTGCTTAGCGTGGTTTTTTTCCGAAATGCTGGCGGTACCCCATTGATAGAATAAATTGTACTCCTTGTTTGAATCCTTCTCTATAAAACTCTTCTTGCATGTCTGACATTTCTAACGTGATTGCTAGTTCAAGTTGAGTAAATTCTTCAAAAGTGAATTTATCTTGATGTTTATGTAACTCCTCAAGATTCTCGATTTTTGCTAATTCTTGTACACTTTGCTCCACAATCATTTCTAACATTTGGTTTGCAGTCATTATAAATTCCTCCAGTTAATGTATTTGATTTATATAAAATGTTTCTGCATACTGGAGACATGCAAATAGGGGTCTCAATCTTATCTGCACGGTGTTCTCTGTATTTCAGTATGCAGGGAACATTTTTTATTTAAGCTTCTATTTCTTCGAGTTCTTCTTCTGTTTTTTCGATTTCTTTTAATCTAAGAGTTTTACCACTTGAATTTAATTC
>NZ_JAHKQE010000033.1 GCF_018860855.1 Amphritea atlantica | reverse complement strand
ATATATGTCCATGAGAAAGACACAAATGAGATTATTGAGATTGCAGATAAACAAGGTTTAAACAAACGTTTGTTTATGTATTGTGACTCTGCTGAACCAGACCGTATTAAGATGTGGAAGAAAGCAGGATACAAAGCTACTGCTGTTGTTAAAAATCCAAACAGTGTAAAAGCTCAAATAGACTATTTGAAAACATTAAAAATACACATTCACCCTTCTTGTGTGAATTTTATTGCAGAAATACAACAATGGAAATGGAAGAAAGATTCAAAAACAGGATTATATTTAGATGAACCTGTTGAAGTATTTGACGATGCTATGGCTGCGTTACGCTATATTATCGAAAGTAAAAGACGTAGCAGAAAAGCAAGAGCTGTTAAGTCAATCTATTAAGACCTGCGGTAGTATGTCAACTGAGAAATAACAAAGTTTAAAGTTGTCAAAGGTCAATTTGTTTAAAAAAGGCATCACGAAACTAAACCAGTAACGAATGTAATTTACTGGAAAACAATGAAAGGTAGCGATGACAAAATTTTATGTCATTCTTTCACACACCTTCCGGGCGTAAAAAGTTGGTGGCTACGTAGTAGCGCATCCACCAATCGCACAAATTTTCTTGCGGTTAGAACGAGTGCACGTTTGTGTTGATGTTTTGGTACTTCATTATATTTTTTCACGTAATACTCTTGATAATCTGATACATGCTTTCTTACTGAATTGGCGGCTTCAACTAAGTAATAACGCAAGTAATGATTACCTGTACGGGATAATGAAGTATCTTCGGCTGTAAAACGACCGGATTGGTGCTTTCGCCAGTATAATCCAGCGTATTTGGCTATTTTTGTTTCATCGTCAAATCTTTCGATTTGGCCAATCTCAGCAATGATACCGGCAGCGAAAACTGGACCTACTCCAGGAATAGATTCAAGTGTTTGGGTCAAACCAGCCATGATTTTTTTAATAGACTTTTCTAATTCCTTGATTTGCTGTTGAAACGTACGAATGACTGCGATGGATGTACCTAAGATGACATCTATTGAATCTTCTACAACCTTATCCAAGCGATAAGAAGCTTTCACAGCTTTTTGAATGGATGCTGCTACGCATTTTGGATCACCAAAACGGTTTCGACTTTTTTCCTGTAGGAACTCAGCGAGTTCTTCTAAAGGCATATTAGCTAGTTCCTCTAAGCTGAATTTTTCAAGAAATAGTTCTGTCATGGCGCTACCAAATACGGAAGTATCCACCTCTTGTGAAAATGTATTACATTTAAAACTTAGGTGCTGAAGAAAGTGTTGTTTTTCTTTCGTTAACATTTTGACAAGTTGGTATCGTGATCGAGTTAATTGCTGCAGTGCCACGTACTGGCTTTCTTTTACGATAGACATTTGATTACGACCAAATCGTAAGTAATCAGCAATGACAAAGGCATCAATCTCATCGGTTTTATTCATGTCAGAATAGCTTTTCTTAAAATTTGCGACTTGCTTTGGGTTTAGGAGAAATACTTTTGCTCCAAAACGCTGTAAATCTATATCATGGTGAAGAAACATAGAAGGATGAAAGCTGTAAACAGAGGTGGATTCTAGACCAATCTTAAGGATGTCGACCTCTTTACCTACAACGCACTGTAATAATTTTTCTTTGAGTGTAGTAGCTCCTGGTAGGTCATTACTGACCGAAAAAGAATCCAGTTTTTCTCCATCACCATTTAAAAAGCAAACTTTCATATCAAACGAACTTACATCTAAACCAACAAATAATCTCATGTAAGAGACCTCCCTTCTATATTAGAATCATTTCTTGGACGTCTCGAGATATCTCTAGTGTGTACGCCGACCAACAACCTCGTGTATGAGAGCTAGTCCTGAATCGAAAGCCGCCCTAGAGCTACTATCATCTAGGTTCGAGGGTCAGGCTGCTCAGCCTGCGAGTAGGGAGTCCCGCACGTTCACTGAGAAACACTCTTCAAATGTGGTAAATCCACAGGAGGTGAAAGAATTGTCCCAAATGATCCTAAAATCATTATCTAGAAATATCTTGAGACGTCCAAGTATTTTTATTTATAGGGCTCTTATTAAGAAGAAAATCTAAGCCTGTAATAGGGCTTAAATATTAATATACGAGGAGGTGAGAGGTAAATGAAAGTGATTTGTATTGAAGATGCATATATGAATCCTGATAAAGAAAAAGGTGGGAAACATGCAGGGAAAAGAGCTTTTACAAAAGGGCAGATTTATCATGCAAGACACTACACAACGACATTCGAAGATCCATGGACATTGTTAAAAGCATTAAGGGTAACGAATGATTTTAATGAACGACACAT
>NZ_JAHKQE010000017.1 GCF_018860855.1 Amphritea atlantica | reverse complement strand
GTAAGCGATCAGTTAACAACGTCTTGCAATGTGACATTCCAGGGTAGCAGTGCCTCGATTTGATCGATGTTTTTCGCTTTAGGCAGTTGCCCAAAGATATGGCGTAGGTATTGGTAAGGCTCCAGTTGATTGGCTTTCGCCGTTTCGATCAGGCTGTAGAGGTTGGCGCTGGACTTAGCTCCCGGAACCGTGACGCTGAAGAGCCAGTTTTTACGGCCGACCACGAAGGGACGGATCGCATTTTCTGCCGGATTATTATCAATGGCCAGGCGACCGTCTTCCGTGTAAACGGTGAGCTTATCCCAGTTTTTATCTAGATATGCCAGCGCTTTGCCGAGTAACCCCTTGGGTAACGTGCTGTACAAGGTATTATCCAACCAGGCTCGGATCTTCTGAAGCTGCGGTACTGCCTCCTGTTGCCGGGTTTGATACCTTATTTCTGTACTTTCGGCTTTGATCTTTTTCTCGATGGCGTACAGTTTGCTAATCAAGCTGACGGCCATATCGGCTTTGCCCACTTTTTTATTTTTGCTGGCAGTCGCTTTCTGTGCATCGATAAATTTGCGACGCACGTGCGCCCAGCACCCCAGCTGCGTGATAATCCCGGCCGCGCCCACGGCGTTGTAGCCGGCGTAATCGTCGGTTTGCAGGTAACCTTCATACCCCGCCAGTAACTGACAGGCGACCTCACCTCTACGACTGTCCGCATAATGAAAGAGTCGTACCGGTTGCGTGGGTGGCCCGCCGACCCGCACCCACATGTAGGATTTACTGGTGGCCTCTTTATCAGGTTCTTTTAAAACCTGAACACTGGTTTCGTCGCAGTGCAGTACCGGATAGGCCAGCATCTTATCTTCTAATAAATTAAGCAATGGCTGGATCAGTTCACCTGCCTTGATCATCCAACTGGCCAGAGTGTTGCGAGGAATCTCAATACCGGAACGATTCAGTACCGCTTCCTGGCGATACAATGGCAATGCGTCTTGGTATTTGCCGGTCGCTATATGAGCCAATAGTCCGGGGCTGGCGTTACTTTTGGGGATGGGCTGTGGCGGCAGCGGTGCGGTTTTGACGCCGTCTTCACAGGCTGGACAAGCGTATTTTTTGCGCACGTTGACTAGTACCCGGATCTGCGCCGGAATGATGTCTAGTTGTTCACTGGTCGTTTCGCCGATCTCGGTGCGTTCATGACCGCAGGGGCACTGTTTTTCAGGCTCGGACAGATCATGCTCGATACGCACGCGAGGCAGTTCCGCTGGCAGCGGTTTACGGCCGGGCTTGGCTTTTGGTGTTTTGGATTCGGTGTGCGCTGGCTCCACCTCATCTTCAGCAAGGTACGCCTCAACCACGACCGACAACTCGGCTTCGTTGAACATGTCGTGCTGGTCGGGAGACTTTTCGCTACTGGCACCAAACTTCTTCAGTTTTTGCAGCCGCAGAGACTCTTCAAGCGCGGCGATGCGATTCGCCTGCTGCTCAATGATCTTTTTTAACGCCTCAAGGTCGTTTGGAAGTTGTGTATTTACCGCGCTCATAGCGCGGATTTTAACATTGAATGCTCAGCTTACCGAGTCAAAATACAGGGGCTGATGAGGGCGATTGTTAAAAATATCGAAGCCATCTAATAGCCAGTTTAGCTCCTGACCGGTGAGGCTGAGTGTGTCTTCAGACTTGGGCCAGCGGAAACGCTGTTTCTCCAGCCGCTTGTACCAGACGATAAAACCATTACGCTCCCAGCACAGCAGTTTAATTTTGTCGCGACCACGATTGCAGAACACAAACAGCGCGTCCCTGCTGGGAGACAGCATCATTTCCTGCTCAACCAGCACGGACAGACCATCAATAGACTTACGCATGTCGACCGGTTCGGCATACAGGTAGACCTGCATACTGTCTGTGGGGCGAAGCATCAGGAGTCCTCCAGAGCGGCTCGACTCAGTAACGGTAATACACCGGCCAGAGTATGAACGGGCACTTCCAGGCGGATGCCATTAGGCAATGATACTCTGGCCTGTACATTTGGCTCCAGATCGACCGGTATGAATTTATGGCTGCGCTGGGCTTTACTCAAGCGGGTACGCCAATAGCCGAAGTTAGCGAGTTTCAGTCCGTGTTGCTTGCAATAGGCTGTCTGTGATTGGCCACTTCCTTGCCAACAGTCGATATGATTTTGCCAAAAGGTGCGTTTTTGTTCGGTCGTCATGGCGTTGCCCTCTGCTTACTGTGAGGGTGCAGGTTAGCGGGTAAATCGCAAAGTTATTAGATGGGGTTTATTGATCGCTTAC
>NZ_JAHKQE010000037.1:1540-11323 GCF_018860855.1 Amphritea atlantica | reverse complement strand
CTTGCCATGGCAAGTATGGTTAGAGCGGTTGGGTGCAAGTATGCCTGTTGATGGCAAAAATATTGGCGCTATTATTTCTATGCTCGCAGCTTGCCGACCTGAAGGTCAGCAAGCTGCTTGCGCCAATTTTTAACACGCAAACATCTCGCTTACTCATCGTTATCGCGTTGATTTGAGTCAGTCCGTTTGGGTGTTGGCTTGCTAAGCCTTAGCCTGAAAAGTCATATATTTCTATTCTCAAGTTTTGCTAACTATTGGCTTGAGCGGTATCAATAGGCTATAACATATTGTCAGTATTAGAAATAATTTGAACAGGTTTAGTTTGGTTGTTATTTTTGATTCTTTAAGCGATTGTAAACACTAAGCTCTAATATAGAGCAGCGGTTCTCCAGAGGGAATGTCTGGGAATGTATGTCTAGATAAGGGATATCACAGGGATGATGGAGCAACTGACTGACCTTAAAGCAATATTGCACTCGAAGCGGGCCAACATCTATTACTTGGAAAAATGTCGGGTAATGCAGAAAGATGGGCGCGTCCTCTATCTCACCGAAGCCAGCAAAGAAAACCTCTATTTTAATATACCCATCGCCAATACTACCGTGTTGCTGCTCGGTAATGGCACGTCTATTACTCAAGCCGCAATGCGTATGCTGGCATCAGCAGGGGTACTGGTAGGTTTTTGCGGTGGCGGTGGGACACCGTTGTTAATGGCGACTGAAATTGAATGGTTATCCCCACAAAGTGAATATCGTCCGACTGAATATGTTCAGGGGTGGATGTCTTTTTGGTTTGATCCAGAAAAGCGTTTGTTGGCGGCAAAGCAGTTTCAGCTCGCACGCATTGAGTTTATGCAAAAGGTTTGGTCGAAAGATAAAGATCTTCAATTGCAGGGTTTTAATCTTAATGATGACACTTTAGTGCCAGCGTTAGATCGATTTACTCTTAAAACAGAAAACGCAATGACTGTTACAGAGTTGCTTCAGGTTGAGGCACAGTTAACCAAAAATCTTTACAAAATAGCCGCTAATCATACCCAATATGGCGATTTTGTTCGGACACGAGAAGCTGAAGATAACGCCAACGCTTTTCTCAATCACGGTAACTACCTCGCTTACGGGCTTGCTGCCACCACGTTGTGGGTATTGGGTATTCCTCATGGTTTTGCGGTGATGCATGGTAAAACCCGCAGAGGCGCGCTTGTATTCGATGTGGCTGACTTGATTAAAGATTCTTTGATTTTGCCTTGGGCTTTTATTTGTGCAAAAGAGGGGGCAACTGAGCAAGAATTTCGTCAGCAATGCCTACAGGCATTTACCGATCATAAAGCGCTGGATTTTATGTTTGATAAAGTCAAAAGTATTGCGATGAAATCAGACTGGGATGAAGAGGACCTCTCAAAATGATGGTCACTTTTGTTTCCCAGTGTGAAAAAAACGCTCTGAAGCGAACCCGCAGAGTGCTAGATGCTTTTGCTAACCGTATCGGCGATAACACTTGGCAGACAGTGATCACTGAGGAAGGTCTGTTAGCGGTTAAAAAACTGCTGCGTAAGATTGCGAGTAAAAGCACAGCTGTAAGCTGCCACTGGATGCGATCGCGATCACGCAGTCAGTTGTTATGGGTGGTGGGGAATAAAAAACAGTTTAATGCTGAAGGTTATGTGCCGGTGAATAGGACTGAACAGGAATTGCCCAGTAGTGATATGGCAGATAACTGGCGTTATTTACCGTTAATTAAAACCTTTACTGGGTTGGCAGCCCTGCTGCATGACTGGGGTAAAGCCACAAAGTTGTTTCAGGATAAGCTGAATCCCCAATCAAAACAGAAATTCAAAGGTGATCCGTTGCGTCATGAGTGGATCTCCAGTTTATTGCTGATGTCTTTGATCCGTTCTGGTGAGAACCCTGCACAGGATCAAAGTTGGTTGGCTCCTTTGGTTGAGAAAAAACTAGACGAAAGTCATTTACAAAATGCCTTGTCTATACAAAAGGATCTATCCCGACCTTTTGAAAATCTGCCTGATGCTGCAAGTCTAGTGCTTTGGCTCGTGCTGTCCCATCATAGATTGCCGAAAGCTCAAGATCGGGATAAGGCTAGCTGTGCTGACAGAACCAACCAGACTCCCCAGGAGTTGCTCGCTCGAATCAGTTGTCACTGGGGCTATGAGAACCACTTTGATGACGATGAGTTTCAACAGCGTCTGCCCGATTGTTTTGTCTTTCCGCAGGGCTTGCTGAGTGAGTCATCTAAGTGGTGTACAGAACTTAGCCATCGAGCCCGTCAACTCAGTGAGCAGTTGCCGTTATTTTCCATGGCGGTTAAAGATGGTAGCTGGCGCACAATAGCCCACCATGCCCGTCTTTGTCTTATGTTGGGCGATCACTATTACTCTTCACAGGATAACGATAAAACATGGGATTCCCCTGTTGAACTGTACGCTAATACGGGACTGGATCAGGATAACCAGCGACAGCTCAAGCAGAAGCTCGATGAGCATCTGGTCAGAGTGGCGGAGGCGGGAGTCGATGTTTGTCGCTTGTTACCGGATTTCGAGACTGAATTGCCACCTGCTCAGGATATAGCTGAGCTGGCCCCCAAAAAAGACCTGTCGCCAGAGCTGAAAAAGCAATTCGGCTGGCAGGATAAAGCGGTAGCAGCTCTCAAAGAGTACCGAAAAGAGACTGAAGACAAAGTCAGCGGTTATTTTATCGTCAACATGGCCAGTACCGGACGAGGTAAAACATTGGCCAACGCTAAAATAATGCAGGCGCTTTCGGACGACCAACAAAGCTTGCGTTTTATTCTGGCATTGGGTCTTAGAACGCTAACCCTACAGACCGGTGATGAATACCGGGACCGAATCGGCCTGAAAGAGGATGAGTTGGCAGTATTGATTGGATCAAAAGCGATTCTGGAACTGCATCAAGGGGATAAGACGCCTCACGAGAAGGAAGAGCTCGACTCTGATGAAGAAGGGTTGGGGTCAGAGTCTGCAGAGTCTCTTTTAGATACAGGTGAGCAGGTTGACTGGAACGAAAATGACGAATGCTGGCAGAACCTGTTACCGGAAGAAGGCCTGACGACCGTATTAGAGAATAAAAAAGACCGAGCACTGCTTTATGCACCAGTACTGGCCTGTACCATCGACCATATTATGGGGGCGACAGAAACCATACGAGGCGGTCGTTATATTTTACCTTGTCTGCGATTGATGTCATCGGATCTAGTGATTGATGAAATTGATGACTTTGTCGGTGAAGACCTAGTGGCTATTGGTCGTTTGATCCACTTGGCTGGCATGTTGGGGCGCAAAGTGATGATATCCTCGGCCACTATTCCGCCGGATTTGGCGCTGGCTTATTTTACCGCCTATCAAAAAGGTTGGTCGCTATTTGCCGCTAGCCGTAATCAGAACGATCAGGTTGCTGCGGGTTGGACCGACGAGTTTAAAACCAGTCTGGTAACGATCAATCAGGATGAAAACGCGGTTCAGTATTATCAGAATGCCCATGAAGGCTTTGTTGCCAAACGTATCGTCAAACTGAAGTTGGAACCGGTAAAACGGCGCGCTGAGATTTTGCCTCTACCGGAAAAAGATGAAACGGATACCGTTGAAAACCTGTTTTTCAGTACCGTGCAGCAAGGCATTCTGAGCAAACACCAGCAGCATTTCACGGTTGATAATAAAACCGGTGCACAGACCTCTTTTGGCGTCGTACGCTGTGCCAATATCAAACCCTGCATTGAACTGACCGAATACCTGTTGGCTGCGGATTGGCCGGAAGATACCGAAGTACGGGTAATGGCCTACCACAGCCAGCAGGTACTGCTACTACGCCATGCCCAGGAGCAGCATTTAGATAAGGTATTAAAACGCAAACATTCGGTTAATGACCTGAAAGAAGGCGCTTTTTATCAGCCGGAGATACGGCAGCATCTGGATACTTGCGGCACCAAAAATCTGATTTTTATTCTGGTAGCGACGCCTGTTGAAGAAGTGGGCCGTGACCATGATTTCGACTGGGCGGTGGTGGAGCCTTCTTCTTATCGCTCTATTATTCAGTTGGCGGGCCGAGTGCGACGTCATCGAAGGGCTCTGGATAATGACAGCCCCAATATGGCCCTGCTGCAATACAACCTTAAGGGGTATAAGGATCCAAAAGCGGATAATGTTTTTAGTAAACCGGGTTATGAGCAGGGTAAATGGCAACTAAACCCTTCAAAAAGCTTGAATGACGTGCTGGATCTGAAAGTGATAACAAAAAGTGTGGATGCAATACCACGCATTGAAAAAGATTCAGCGCCACCTTCTAAGAAGCTTGCGGCCCTAGAGCACTTTTCCATCAGTCGAACGTTGGGCTGTCACTACCTGACCGGAGAAGCTAAAAGCGGTGTGTCGAGAAGCCCGAAAACGCTATGGGGCTACACTGATGATTATTGGTGGATGACTGCACTGCCACAGCAGTTTAACCGTTTTCGTCACAGCGCCCCTAGCCTAAGTCTGTATCGGGTATTGGATGAAAAATCAGGACCCATCTTTAAGATTTATGATCGCCGAAACAGGTGCTGGGTGCCTGTTGAAAGAGAATTAGGTATAGCGTCAGAGCAACTGAAGGGACAGATTAGCAAGCGTTTATGGCTAGTGCGGGATTATGAAGCGCTGATCGTAGAGCAAAGCAAAATCAGAGACGAAGACCCAGAACGTACATCGCAACGGCTGGGTGAATTGAATTTGAGTTTTTATCAGGATGGCAATCGCTATCGTTACAATGACCAGATGGGGTTGGTCACAACTGATTAAAGGACGTTAGGAGAACACTATGACAGACCCTGCAATAGAAACCTTCTTTGTAGAGCGCAAAGAGGGCTGGTTAAAGAAGAACATAAAAGCCAGCATGACTGAGGGAGAGGTTAGGGATAAAACCTTAGAGTGTGAAGAAGTTTTCGCGTTGAAAAATTGGTTGCCTAATGCTGCTAAGCGGGCAGGGCAGATCTCTTTATCAACACACCCAGTGACGTTTAGTCATCCGAGTGCGCGCAAAAATAAAAATGGTTACGCTAGCTCTATCATAGCTAAAGCTGATTTCAGGCCCGATGGTTTTTTGCGTACTGGTAATGTGCAGACAGAGCATGATGCTTTGGGTAATGCCGCAGCGCTGGATGTTTATAAATTTCTGACTTTGGTTATGGCGGATGGCGACACTTTACTGCATCACCTACAGCAGGGCAGCGAGCTGGCAATAGAGTTGTTAGAAATAGCTGGGGATGTAGAATCGTTGAAGCAAGGCTTTCTGGAGATGGTTGTTACTAATGATGAGGCCGTCACCAGCTCAAAAATCAAGCAGGTCTATTTTCCAGTTGAGGAAGAGAAAGAAGGCTATCACCTGCTTTCTGTGCTTAGTCATTCCGGTCATCTATTTGAGATGCGTAAGCGTTTAGATCATTTACGCTTTTCTGATTTCACGAAAGAAAAGCGGGAGTTGAGAAAAAATAATAAATATACTGAAACCGGTTATCAGGAAATTTATAACCTGACGACTATCGGTTACGGCGGCACTAAACCGCAAAATATTAGCGTGCTGAATAATCAAAATGCAGGTAAGGCACATCTGTTGTTATCTATGCCTCCGGAGCTTTCTCCCCGAAATACTCGTTTACCGACCCGTAATTTTTTTGGTGATGTGCTTTATCCCAAACAACTGCAAGAAACCTTTCAGGCTTTTCATCGGCTGATTGGTGCTGATTACAACAACATTAATATTCGCAAAGGCTTGGACTATCGAATTGAAGAGTATCTGGATTATCTGATTTTAAAAATGTGGCAGGTACGTAAAGCGTTCTCAGAACAGACTCATAGTCGACCAGAAGCCTTGCCAACATATCAGAAACTTTGGTTGTTACCAGAACATGAGCAAGATCGTTTAGATAATCAGGTTTGGTTGGATGAGTTAATTCGAGAGGCCGCCCGTCATTTTAATGCTAGCTATAAAAGAGTATTGGGTCGGTCGGCGATGGAGCTGGGAGACGATCTTTATCAACGTGTCACGCTGATTGTTGAACAGAGTAAGGAGGCACTGTTATGAATACCCGCCGCTTATTAGTGTTGCCGCACTTGAAGGTACACAACGCCAACGCCCTATCTAGCCCCTTTACTATTGGTTTTCCCGCGATGACCGCTTGGCTGGGATTTGTCCATGCTCTGCAGCGTCGTTTAAACGCCAAAGGTTATCCTGAGTTAAGATTTACCGGTACCGGTGTCATCAGCCACCAGTGTGACCTGCAAACCTACCAAGGGCCGGGGGATTTTGTTCACTCAATCATCGGTACGGCAAACCCTGTCGATAAAGACGGCAACCGCTCCGCCTTTATTGAAGAAGCACGTTGTCATCTAGATGTATCCCTTCTAATTGAATATCAGGCGGATGAAGCCACTGAAGATGCCGTCTTACTGCCAGTTTTTTTAGACGATGTCAGCCAGCACCTGATGCGAATGAAAGTAGCGGGGGGCGATCTGCAAAGCTTCAAAGCGCCGGTTCTTCCCGTGATAGAAGGAGGCGATGAACAATCTCAAACTAAGTTAATGCGTTCACTGATGCCGGGGTTTGCCCTGATTGAGCGGCGTGAGTTGATGCAACAGGCGATGGAGCAGGGTAGTGATGCGCTGGATGCGATGTTGGAATACCTGACTGTGCATCACACCTGTACGAAGGGGGATGATGATAGCGTGAGTTGGAAAAGCCAGCGTAAATCTGATGCTGACGGTAACAAGCTTGGTTGGATTGTGCCTATAGCGACTGGCTTTCATGGCATTAGTGAATTAGGAGAAGCTAAAAATCAGCGTGACCCTGAAACACCGCACCGCTTTGCTGAGAGCATTGTCACTCTGGGCGAGTTCCGAATGGCGCATAGGATCAAGCAATTGAATGAGGTTTTATGGCACTACCATACTGATACCGGTAGCAACCTTTATCTATGCCAGCAGGTACAAACCCAAACTACAGAAATCGATAACGATGGCTTTCATTAAGCCGGATTAAGGAAGAAACGGAGAACAACATGGCTAAAACAAAAGATACAGCATCGGTATTGGCGTTTGAGAAAAAATTAGTACCGTCGGATGGTTATTTTTACGGCACCACTTGGGCTAACAAAGCAGAATCGACCCCGTTGGCACTACAGGAAAAATCGGTACGAGGTACCATCTCTAACCGTTTGAAGGCAGCGATAAAAAATGATCCAGCCAAACTGGATGCAGAAGTAGAGAAACCTAATCTGCAAACCGTGGATGCCTGCGCGTTAGGTACAGAACAAGATACTCTAAAACATTATTTCACCCTGAAAATTTTGGGTGGTGTTGAAACCCCATCTGCTTGCAACAATGCAGCCTTTAAGACCAGTTATCAGCAGGCCACAAAAACTTATATCGAAAAAGAGGGCTTTAAAGAGTTGGCGCGTCGTTATGCGGTCAATATCGCCAATGCCCGTTTTTTGTGGCGCAATCGTGTTGGTGTTGAGCAGATTGAGGTACAGGTTAACGTCCTAAATAAAGGACAGGAAGCTAGTTGGACCTTTGACGCTACTCAGTACAGTACTCGACATTTTGACTATGAAGATGCGCAGATTAGTCAGTTGAGTGAAAAAATTGCTCATGCTTTGTCAACTGCAGATGGTTGTCTGATGCTGGAAATTACAACCTACGCTCAAATGGGTAAGGCTCAGGAAGTTTATCCATCAGAAGAGCTGGTGCTGGACAAAGGTAAAAGCAAAAAGAGCAAGGTTTTATATCAGGTGAAGGGTTATGCGGCGATGCATTCGCAGAAAATTGGTAATGCGTTGCGCTCTATCGACACTTGGTACCCTGCTTTTGAAGATGAACAAGCTACAGCAGGGCCGATTGCGATTGAGCCTTATGGCGCGGTTACTAACTTGGGGACTGCGTTTCGCACACCAAAAGAGAAGCAGGATTTTTATACCCATTTTGATAAATGGGCACGTGGCGAAGCGCTGTCACGGGTAGAGGATGAGCACTATGTTATGGCCATTTTGGTGCGCGGCGGTGTCTTCGGCGAGAGCGATAAGTAGGAGTCCGTTATGAACTACTACCAAGACATCACATTGTTACCGGATGCAGATATTGCACTAGGTTTTCTCTGGCAGAAAATCTATCAGCAAGTGCATATCGCCTTAGTGGAGCAGAAGGTGGATGCACAGCATAGTGCTATAGCGGTCAGCTTCCCGGCTTATGGGAGTAAAGGCTTTCCTTTGGGTAATAAGCTGAGGGTGCTGGCTAAAGAAAAAGAGCAATTGGAAACATTAAATCTCGCTGGATTTCTGAGTCGATTCGAGGATTACACGCATCTTAAATCAATACAGCCAGTGCCGGAGGGTGCACCTCTTGTTGCGTTTGTTCGCAAGAATATAAAAGGGCAGGCTCGTATCGAAAAAGATATGCAGACTAAAGCGGAGCTTTGGGCAAAACAATCAGGACAAAGCATTGCAGACTGTCTAAAACAGCTTGAAAAAACCAAGCCAAAGGCAGAATCAAAAGCGCCTTTTATTTGGATGGAAAGCCAAGAAACCAAAGCGAGGAACCCCAAGGGCTCCGCCAGATTCCCACTGTTCATTGAACGAATAAAGGTTAATAACGCGCAAGAAGGGCTCTTTAACTGCTACGGCCTAAGTGCTTTAGGAGGAGATCAAGTTTCTACTGTTCCTGATTTTTAACCAAAAAAATAGCTCTTTAAAAATAAGTAATAAAAACAGACGGTTACAGCAAGGCTGAAAATAAAGGTATTTCTTGGTATTTTTATTTAAGTCTTTGTTGTGACTGTTTTTTGTTGTACATTTTTAGAGTTCACTGCCGCACAGGCAGCTTAGAAATGTTGTGGACTCTGGGTATGGCTATTGTGCCTGTTCACTGCCGCACAGGCAGCTTAGAAATCTGCCCTGCGCCGCCTCATTCAAAATCAAAAGTTCACTGCCGCACAGGCAGCTTAGAAATGCGCAACGGCACAATTTGACCATGCGATATAGTTCACTGCCGCACAGGCAGCTTAGAAAGAAATTCCTCAAGCGCGGCGCTAAATCTTAATGTTCACTGCCGCACAGGCAGCTTAGAAAATCACAAAAATCACAATGATGATGATGTGAACGTTCACTGCCGCACAGGCAGCTTAGAAAGTCACGTGCTTGTAAATCCAGTTCATAATCAGGTTCACTGCCGCACAGGCAGCTTAGAAAAGAGAGAGAGGGGGGGAACACGTTTTTTAATGGTTCACTGCCGCACAGGCAGCTTAGAAAGATATCTTCCCCACGCTTTCGACGGTCCATCGGTTCACTGCCGCACAGGCAGCTTAGAAAGTAATAGAAAACTCACCAGAACCACTAATGGTGTTCACTGCCGCACAGGCAGCTTAGAAAATGCCCCTAGTATCGTAGCATCCTTAGCTGTCGTTCACTGCCGCACAGGCAGCTTAGAAAAACTGACCCGAGAGCTGGACGCGTGGGAGGATGTTCACTGCCGCACAGGCAGCTTAGAAATCGCCGCTGGTCAGCGTCACACCTGCTTTCGAGTTCACTGCCGCACAGGCAGCTTAGAAAATCAGTTGTTAAAAGCTTTAAGCCTGGGAAATGTTCACTGCCGCACAGGCAGCTTAGAAATGAAAAAAGCCGATTGGTGGGATGCGCAATCGGTTCACTGCCGCACAGGCAGCTTAGAAAATGACTAACGAAGAGCTCACCATACAGCGTCAGTTCACTGCCGCACAGGCAGCTTAGAAA
>NZ_JAHKQE010000037.1:0-1391 GCF_018860855.1 Amphritea atlantica | reverse complement strand
GCAGCTTAGAAAAAAATAAACAGTGGTAGCGTAACCCTCACGACGTTCACTGCCGCACAGGCAGCTTAGAAATTCAGGAAACGGCGACAAATCAACTTCATTTAGTTCACTGCCGCACAGGCAGCTTAGAAAGTAGTTTCAAGAATAGACGCGCCCTTGTTTTTGTTCACTGCCGCACAGGCAGCTTAGAAAATTTTCTAGTAGGTAGGCGGCTGGGGAAAAGTTCACTGCCGCACAGGCAGCTTAGAAACGCCGGAGTGCTGGGTGATACCGAAAGAAGTAGTTCACTGCCGCACAGGCAGCTTAGAAAAGTTTGGGGTCGATGTCGTCAAACCGGCGACGGTTCACTGCCGCACAGGCAGCTTAGAAATGATAGCCGATGAACCAGACGACGAGAACACGGTTCACTGCCGCACAGGCAGCTTAGAAAGGTTCGCCGCTTTGGTAAAAGTTATAAACAACGTTCACTGCCGCACAGGCAGCTTAGAAAGTGTAGCCCTTGAACCCGGTAAAAACGTGCTGGTTCACTGCCGCACAGGCAGCTTAGAAAGGGTAAAAATGTGCTGCCGTTCCTCGTCGAGTGTTCACTGCCGCACAGGCAGCTTAGAAAATCACGGGCCTGTACCCACCCGCTTTCGCCGTGTTCACTGCCGCACAGGCAGCTTAGAAAATTCAACAGGAGCGCGAGGATCTAGCCAAAACGTTCACTGCCGCACAGGCAGCTTAGAAAGAAGCGGAAGAGCACGAAAGAGTTTCTTGAAAGTTCACTGCCGCACAGGCAGCTTAGAAAGGTGGTTAGCTGTTAACACTGTTAACTAATCCGTTCACTGCCGCACAGGCAGCTTAGAAATACCCGTGATGTCCGAAGGTGTGGTCTACGTTGTTCACTGCCGCACAGGCAGCTTAGAAAAAAAACGACATCAACGATATTAAAGATCCGGTGTTCACTGCCGCACAGGCAGCTTAGAAACGAACGTGAATACCGCAGCGAAACACAGTACCGTTCACTGCCGCACAGGCAGCTTAGAAATATAGCCTACCTAATCAATACCTCCAATAAAAGTTCACTGCCGCACAGGCAGCTTAGAAATCTTCAGTGCCGAACTTTCGCTGCCAGATCTTGTTCACTGCCGCACAGGCAGCTTAGAAATCTTCAGTGCCGAACTTTCGCTGCCAGATCTTGTTCACTGCCGCACAGGCAGCTTAGAAATCGTCAAGAATGGTAAGCAGGGGGTGCCTGGCGTTCACTGCCGCACAGGCAGCTTAGAAAATTCAATTCTAAATGTTTAAGTTTGATCTTTAGTTCACTGCCGCACAGGCAGCTTAGAAATCCTCTACTGGTTATTATCGGGGTGGTAGTTGGTTCACTGCCGCACAGGCAGCTTAGAAAG
>NZ_JAHKQE010000029.1 GCF_018860855.1 Amphritea atlantica | reverse complement strand
AAAATGGAGAAAAAAATCACTGGATATACCACCGTTGATATATCCCAATGGCATCGTAAAGAACATTTTGAGGCATTTCAGTCAGTTGCTCAATGTACCTATAACCAGACCGTTCAGCTGGATATTACGGCCTTTTTAAAGACCGTAAAGAAAAATAAGCACAAGTTTTATCCGGCCTTTATTCACATTCTTGCCCGCCTGATGAATGCTCATCCGGAATTTCGTATGGCAATGAAAGACGGTGAGCTGGTGATATGGGATAGTGTTCACCCTTGTTACACCGTTTTCCATGAGCAAACTGAAACGTTTTCATCGCTCTGGAGTGAATACCACGACGATTTCCGGCAGTTTCTACACATATATTCGCAAGATGTGGCGTGTTACGGTGAAAACCTGGCCTATTTCCCTAAAGGGTTTATTGAGAATATGTTTTTCGTCTCAGCCAATCCCTGGGTGAGTTTCACCAGTTTTGATTTAAACGTGGCCAATATGGACAACTTCTTCGCCCCCGTTTTCACCATGGGCAAATATTATACGCAAGGCGACAAGGTGCTGATGCCGCTGGCGATTCAGGTTCATCATGCCGTTTGTGATGGCTTCCATGTCGGCAGAATGCTTAATGAATTACAACAGTACTGCGATGAGTGGCAGGGCGGGGCGTAATTTTTTTAAGGCAGTTATTGGTGCCTAGAAATATTTTATCTGATTAATAAGATGATCTTCTTGAGATCGTTTTGGTCTGCGCGTAATCTCTTGCTCTGAAAACGAAAAAACCGCCTTGCAGGGCGGTTTTTCGAAGGTTCTCTGAGCTACCAACTCTTTGAACCGAGGTAACTGGCTTGGAGGAGCGCAGTCACCAAAACTTGTCCTTTCAGTTTAGCCTTAACCGGCGCATGACTTCAAGACTAACTCCTCTAAATCAATTACCAGTGGCTGCTGCCAGTGGTGCTTTTGCATGTCTTTCCGGGTTGGACTCAAGACGATAGTTACCGGATAAGGCGCAGCGGTCGGACTGAACGGGGGGTTCGTGCATACAGTCCAGCTTGGAGCGAACTGCCTACCCGGAACTGAGTGTCAGGCGTGGAATGAGACAAACGCGGCCATAACAGCGGAATGACACCGGTAAACCGAAAGGCAGGAACAGGAGAGCGCACGAGGGAGCCGCCAGGGGGAAACGCCTGGTATCTTTATAGTCCTGTCGGGTTTCGCCACCACTGATTTGAGCGTCAGATTTCGTGATGCTTGTCAGGGGGGCGGAGCCTATGGAAAAACGGCTTTGCCGCGGCCCTCTCACTTCCCTGTTAAGTATCTTCCTGGCATCTTCCAGGAAATCTCCGCCCCGTTCGTAAGCCATTTCCGCTCGCCGCAGTCGAACGACCGAGCGTAGCGAGTCAGTGAGCGAGGAAGCGGAATATATCCTGTATCACATATTCTGCTGACGCACCGGTGCAGCCTTTTTTCTCCTGCCACATGAAGCACTTCACTGACACCCTCATCAGTGCCAACATAGTAAGCCAGTATATACACTCCGCTAGCGCCCAATACGCAAACCGCCTCTCCCCGCGCGTTGGCCGATTCATTAATGCAGCTGGCACGACAGGTTTCCCGACTGGAAAGCGGGCAGTGAGCGCAACGCAATTAATGTGAGTTAGCTCACTCATTAGGCACCCCAGGCTTTACACTTTATGCTTCCGGCTCGTATGTTGTGTGGAATTGTGAGCGGATAACAATTTCACACAGGAAACAGCTATGACATGATTACGAATTCGAGCTCGGTACCCGGGAATTAAAGAGGAGAAATTAAGCATGGTGAGCAAGGGCGAGGAGGATAACATGGCCATCATCAAGGAGTTCATGCGCTTCAAGGTGCACATGGAGGGCTCCGTGAACGGCCACGAGTTCGAGATCGAGGGCGAGGGCGAGGGCCGCCCCTACGAGGGCACCCAGACCGCCAAGCTGAAGGTGACCAAGGGTGGCCCCCTGCCCTTCGCCTGGGACATCCTGTCCCCTCAGTTCATGTACGGCTCCAAGGCCTACGTGAAGCACCCCGCCGACATCCCCGACTACTTGAAGCTGTCCTTCCCCGAGGGCTTCAAGTGGGAGCGCGTGATGAACTTCGAGGACGGCGGCGTGGTGACCGTGACCCAGGACTCCTCCCTGCAGGACGGCGAGTTCATCTACAAGGTGAAGCTGCGCGGCACCAACTTCCCCTCCGACGGCCCCGTAATGCAGAAGAAGACCATGGGCTGGGAGGCCTCCTCCGAGCGGATGTACCCCGAGGACGGCGCCCTGAAGGGCGAGATCAAGCAGAGGCTGAAGCTGAAGGACGGCGGCCACTACGACGCTGAGGTCAAGACCACCTACAAGGCCAAGAAGCCCGTGCAGCTGCCCGGCGCCTACAACGTCAACATCAAGTTGGACATCACCTCCCACAACGAGGACTACACCATCGTGGAACAGTACGAACGCGCCGAGGGCCGCCACTCCACCGGCGGCATGGACGAGCTGTACAAGTAATCTAGACAGCGCTTTTCCGCTGCATAACCCTGCTTCGGGGTCATTATAGCGATTTTTTCGGTATATCCATCCTTTTTCGCACGATATACAGGATTTTGCCAAAGGGTTCGTGTAGACTTTCCTTGGTGTATCCAACGGCGTCAGCCGGGCAGGATAGGTGAAGTAGGCCCACCCGCGAGCGGGTGTTCCTTCTTCACTGTCCCTTATTCGCACCTGGCGGTGCTCAACGGGAATCCTGCTCTGCGAGGCTGGCCGGCTGCAGGCATGCAAGCTTGGCACTGGCCGTCGTTTTACAACGTCGTGACTGGGAAAACCCTGGCGTTACCCAACTTAATCGCCTTGCAGCACATCCCCCTTTCGCCAGCTGGCGTAATAGCGAAGAGGCCCGCACCGATCGCCCTTCCCAACAGTTGCGCAGCCTGAATGGCGAATGGCGCTGATGTCCGGCGGTGCTTTTGCCGTTACGCACCACCCCGTCAGTAGCTGAACAGGAGGGACAGCTGATAGAAACAGAAGCCACTGGAGCACCTCAAAAACACCATCATACACTAAATCAGTAAGTTGGCAGCATCACCCGACGCACTTTGCGCCGAATAAATACCTGTGACGGAAGATCACTTCGCAGAATAAATAAATCCTGGTGTCCCTGTTGATACCGGGAAGCCCTGGGCCAACTTTTGGCGAAAATGAGACGTTGATCGGCACGTAAGAGGTTCCAACTTTCACCATAATGAAATAAGATCACTACCGGGCGCTGAGAGATCCCCTCATAATTTCCCCAAAGCGTAACCATGTGTGAATAAATTTTGAGCTAGTAGGGTTGCAGCCACGAGTAAGTCTTCCCTTGTTATTGTGTAGCCAGAATGCCGCAAAACTTCCATGCCTAAGCGAACTGTTGAGAGTACGTTTCGATTTCTGACTGTGTTAGCCTGGAAGTGCTTGTCCCAACCTTGTTTCTGAGCATGAACGCCCGCAAGCCAACATGTTAGTTGAAGCATCAGGGCGATTAGCAGCATGATATCAAAACGCTCTGAGCTGCTCGTTCGGCTATGGCGTAGGCCTAGTCCGTAGGCAGGACTTTTCAAGTCTCGGAAGGTTTCTTCAATCTGCATTCGCTTCGAATAGATATTAACAAGTTGTTTGGGTGTTCGAATTTCAACAGGTAAGTTAGTTGCTAGAACCCATGGCTCCTTTGCCGACGCTGAGTAGATTTTAGGTGACGGGTGGTGACAATGAGTCCGTGTCGAGCGCTGATTTTTTCGGCCTTTAGAGCGAGATTTATACAATAGAATTTGGCATGAGATTGGATTGCTTTTAGTCAGCCTCTTATAGCCTAAAGTCTTTGAGTGACTAGATGACATATCATGTAAGTTGCTGATAGGTTTCCAGTTTTCCGCTCCTAGGTCTGCATATTGTACTTTTCCTCTTACTCGACTTAACCAGTACCAACCCAGCTTCTCAACGGATTTATACCATGGCACTTTAAAGCCAGCATCACTGACAATGAGCGGTGTGGTGTTACTCGGTAGAATGCTCGCAAGGTCGGCTAGAAATTGGTCATGAGCTTTCTTTGAACATTGCTCTGAAAGCGGGAACGCTTTCTCATAAAGAGTAACAGAACGACCGTGTAGTGCGACTGAAGCTCGCAATACCATAAGTCGTTTTTGCTCACGAATATCAGACCAGTCAACAAGTACAATGGGCATCGTATTGCCCGAACAGATAAAGCTAGCATGCCAACGGTATACAGCGAGTCGCTCTTTGTGGAGGTGACGATTACCTAACAATCGGTCGATTCGTTTGATGTTATGTTTTGTTCTCGCTTTGGTTGGCAGGTTACGGCCAAGTTCGGTAAGAGTGAGAGTTTTACAGTCAAGTAATGCGTGGCAAGCCAACGTTAAGCTGTTGAGTCGTTTTAAGTGTAATTCGGGGCAGAATTGGTAAAGAGAGTCGTGTAAAATATCGAGTTCGCACATCTTGTTGTCTGATTATTGATTTTTCGCGAAACCATTTGATCATATGACAAGATGTGTATCCACCTTAACTTAATGATTTTTACCAAAATCATTAGGGGATTCATCAGTACCGGGCGTATTTTTTGAGTTATCGAGATTTTCAGGAGCTAAGGAAGCT
>NZ_JAHKQE010000024.1 GCF_018860855.1 Amphritea atlantica | reverse complement strand
CTCTTTAACAATTGAATCCTGTAACAAAACGAGAAAGAAATGTACAAGCGCTAATCCGGCGTAAATGTATCGTTATTTCAGCGTCATCGTAAGATGACAAAGAAGTTTTATCAGTGACTTTGACAGACCCTTTTGGGTTATATGGTCAAGTGACTAAGCGTGCACGGTGGATGCCTTGGCAGTCAGAGGCGATGAAGGACGTGGTAACCTGCGATAAGGTTCGGTGAGTCGGTAAACAGACTTTGACCCGGACATTTCCGAATGGGGAAACCCACCCAGTATAAGCTGGGTATCTCTTGAGTGAATACATAGCTCTTGAGAAGCGAACCCGGGGAACTGAAACATCTAAGTACCCGGAGGAAAAGAAATCAACCGAGATTCCCCTAGTAGCGGCGAGCGAACGGGGAACAGCCCTTAAGCCTTTTTAATGTTAGCAAAACATACTGGAAAGTATGGCCATAGTGGGTGATAGCCCCGTATGCGAAAACATTTTAAAGGTGAAATCGAGTAGGACGGGACACGTGATATCCTGTCTGAATATGGGGGGACCATCCTCCAAGGCTAAATACTCCTGACTGACCGATAGTGAACCAGTACCGTGAGGGAAAGGCGAAAAGAACCCCTGTGAGGGGAGTGAAATAGAACCTGAAACCGTGTACGTACAAGCAGTGGGAGCGGTCCTTGAGACCGTGACTGCGTACCTTTTGTATAATGGGTCAGCGACTTAATTTTAGTAGCAAGGTTAACCGTTTAGGGGAGCCGTAGGGAAACCGAGTCTTAATAGGGCGTGCAGTTGCTAGGATTAGACCCGAAACCGAGCGATCTATCCATGGGCAGGTTGAAGGTTGAGTAACATCAACTGGAGGACCGAACCGACTACCGTTGAAAAGTTAGCGGATGACCTGTGGATCGGAGTGAAAGGCTAATCAAGCTCGGAGATAGCTGGTTCTCCTCGAAAGCTATTTAGGTAGCGCCTCGTGTCTCACCATTGGGGGTAGAGCACTGTTTCGGCTAGGGGGTCATCCCGACTTACCAACCCGATGCAAACTCCGAATACCAATGAGTGCAATCACGGGAGACACACGGCGGGTGCTAACGTCCGTCGTGAAAAGGGAAACAACCCAGACCGTCAGCTAAGGTCCCAAAGTTATGGTTAAGTGGGAAACGATGTGGGAAGGCTTAGACAGCTAGGAGGTTGGCTTAGAAGCAGCCACCCTTTAAAGAAAGCGTAATAGCTCACTAGTCGAGTCGGCCTGCGCGGAAGATATAACGGGGCTCAAACCATACACCGAAGCTACGGATGCCACTTGTGGCATGGTAGAGGAGCGTTCTGTAAGCCGTTGAAGGGAAAGCTGTAAGGCATCCTGGAGGTATCAGAAGTGCGAATGCTGACATGAGTAACGATAAGGGGAGTGAAAAACTCCCCCGCCGGAAGACCAAGGGTTCCTATCCAATGCTAATCAGGGTAGGGTGAGTCGACCCCTAAGGCGAGGCTGAAGAGCGTAGTCGATGGGAAACAGGTTAATATTCCTGTACTTTTTGTTATTGCGACGGAGTGACGGAGAAGGCTAGGCCAGCACGGCGTTGGTTGTCCGTGTTTAAGGTTGTAGGTTTAGGACTTAGGAAAATCCGGGTCCTTTTAAGACTGAGAATTGATGACGAACCCTCTTTTGGGTGAAGTGGTTGATGCCATGCTTCCAGGAAAAACTTCTAAGCTTCAGATAACAAGAAATCGTACCCCAAACCGACACAGGTGGTCAGGTAGAGAATACCAAGGCGCTTGAGAGAACTCGGGTGAAGGAACTAGGCAAAATGGTACCGTAACTTCGGGAGAAGGTACGCCGATGTGGGTGATAGGACTTGCTCCTTAAGCTTACGTCGGTCGAAGATACTAGGTGGCTGCGACTGTTTATTAAAAACACAGCACTCTGCAAACACGAAAGTGGACGTATAGGGTGTGACGCCTGCCCGGTGCTTGAAGGTTAATTGATGGGGTTAGCTTCGGCGAAGCTCTTGATCGAAGCCCAAGTAAACGGCGGCCGTAACTATAACGGTCCTAAGGTAGCGAAATTCCTTGTCGGGTAAGTTCCGACCTGCACGAATGGCGTAACGATGGCCACACTGTCTCCACCCGAGACTCAGTGAAATTGAAATTGCGGTTAAGATGCCGTATATCCGCGGCTAGACGGAAAGACCCCGTGAACCTTTACTATAGCTTCGCAGTGGACTTTGATATTACTTGTGTAGGATAGCTGGGAGGCTTTGAAATCTGGACGCCAGTTCAGATGGAGCCAATCTTGAAATACCAGCCTGGTACTATTGAGGTTCTAACTCAGGTCCCTTATCGGGATCGAGGACATTGTGTGGTGGGTAGTTTGACTGGGGCGGTCTCCTCCTAAAGAGTAACGGAGGAGTACGAAGGTGCGCTCAGCATGGTCGGAAATCATGCATCGAGTATAAAGGCATAAGCGCGCTTGACTGCGAGACAGACACGTCGAGCAGGTACGAAAGTAGGTCTTAGTGATCCGGTGGTTCTGTATGGAAGGGCCATCGCTCAACGGATAAAAGGTACTCCGGGGATAACAGGCTGATACCGCCCAAGAGTTCACATCGACGGCGGTGTTTGGCACCTCGATGTCGGCTCATCACATCCTGGGGCTGAAGCCGGTCCCAAGGGTATGGCTGTTCGCCATTTAAAGTGGTACGCGAGCTGGGTTTAGAACGTCGTGAGACAGTTCGGTCCCTATCTGCCGTGGACGTTTGAGATTTGAGAAGAGTTGCTCCTAGTACGAGAGGACCGGAGTGAACGAACCTCTGGTGTTCGGGTTGTCATGCCAATGGCATTGCCCGGTAGCTATGTTCGGACAGGATAACCGCTGAAAGCATCTAAGCGGGAAGCCCCCTTCAAGATGAGATCTCACTGGGGCCTTGAGCCCCCTGAAGAGCCGTTCAAGACCAGGACGTTGATAGGCTGGGTGTGTAAGCGTTGTGAGGCGTTGAGCTAACCAGTACTAATTGCTCGTGAGGCTTGACCATATAACGCCAAAAGCGTTTGGGAAGCTGATAGATTAAGATACGACTGAAAAGTCACACGGATTAGAGCTTGTACAGCTCATCTCGAAGCAAGACCGATTACAGGATTCAAATGACGTTGAACAAGCAAAGCGCTTAGTTCAATCGTTAGAGCAACCAGTTTTGCTTGGCGACCATAGCGAGATGGAACCACCCGATCCCTTACCGAACTCGGAAGTGAAACGTCTTAGCGCCAATGGTAGTGTGGGGATTCCCCATGCGAGAGTAGGTCATCGCCAAGCTTCAAATAAGAGACAGCCCCG
>NZ_JAHKQE010000045.1 GCF_018860855.1 Amphritea atlantica | reverse complement strand
CACTAATATTAGTGGTACTTACCTTTTTGGCCGCATTGGGCTGGGTGTATGACCGGATCGTTTTCGCAGGTGCCCGTAATGCCCGAATCGCGGCGGCACAGCAGGCCAGTGGTGAGCTACCAGAGGAAACATTGGAACAGCTAAATAAAGAAAATGCGGTCGTTGATTTATGCCGTTCGTTATTTCCGGTTTTGCTGGTTGTGCTTATTTTACGTTCATTTGTTGTCGAGCCATTCCAGATTCCTTCCGGTTCAATGAAGCCTACACTAAAAATTGGCGATTTTATTCTGGTGAATAAATGGCATTATGGTTTCCGTTTACCGGTGATTGGAACTAAAGTTATTCCCATGAACATGCCGCAACGCGGAGATGTGGTGGTGTTTAAATATCCGAATGATCCTAGTATTAATTACATTAAGCGAGTGGTTGGATTACCCGGTGACCGCGTGAGTTATCAGGATAAAACGGTATACATCAATGGTCAGCCGCAAAAACAGCAGTTACTTGAGCAGTTGCCACCACAGAGTCCACGGTTATTATTGATGGATGAGGTGCTCGGGGATGTCAGCCATCAGATCTATCGAGATGTTGCCCCGCCACGTCGACCAGCTGAATGGGTTGTTCCTGAAGGACAATATTTTGTTATGGGCGATAATCGTGATAATAGTAACGATAGTCGTTTCTGGGGATTTGTCCCAGATGAGTTACTGGTCGGTAAGGCGTTTGCCGTGTGGATGCATTGGCCAGACTTTTTTACCTTACCTAACTTTAGTGATGTACGCACTATCCATTAAAAGGAAAATTGGGGTTAGTTATGTCGATACGAAATAAGCAGCGGGGCGTTTCATTCTTCTCGCTGATGATCATTTTGATTGTCGCGGGTGTTTTTTTTGCGGTTGGCATGAAGCTGTTTCCGGTCTATTGGGATCACAGTTTGGTGACATCAATGATGGAAGAACTGGTGGAAGAGCCTGAAACGAAAAAGGATTCACCAAACGAAACCCGACTTAAAATATCTAAGCGTCTGCGGATTAATCAGGTTTCGTTGCCGGTTAAAGACGCGATCATTATCGATGAAAAAGAAGGGGTGAAAAATATCATCCTGAAATACGATGTAACTGTACCCATGTTTTACAATGTTGATGCAGTGGTTAAATTCCACGAACAGTATGAAGTGATTATCCGTTGATTATTAAGCCTGCGACCGACCTCGCCAAGAAGCTGGGTTATCAGTTTAAAGACGAGAGCATGATTGAATTAGCTCTCACCCACCGTAGCCACGGGAAACGCAATAACGAGCGCTTAGAATTTCTGGGCGATTCGATTTTGAATTTCGTGATTGCAGAAGCCCTCTACCGACGTTTCCCTGAAGCGAAAGAGGGGCAGTTAAGCCGTTTAAGAGCTCAGTTAGTTAAGGGTGAAACGCTGGCTGAACTCGCTCGAGAGATGAAGCTTGGTGATTACCTGCGACTGGGTTCCGGTGAATTAAAAAGTGGTGGCTATCGTCGAGACTCTATTCTTGCCGATGCCGTTGAGGCGATTATTGGCGCGATCTATCTGGATAGTAATATGGATAGTTGCCGGCCCTATATTCTCGGTTGGTATCAGTCTCGTCTTGAGCAGACATCGTTGCTGGATACTAAGAAAGATTCTAAAACGCGACTGCAGGAGTTTCTACAGTCACGTCGGGCCCCGTTACCAGATTATGAGCTACTGTCCGTTAGTGGTGAAGCGCATAAGCAGACGTTTGAAATTCGTTGTGCTGTCTCTTTGTTGGATAAACCAACGGAAGGTAAGGGTAGCAGTCGTCGGCAGGCTGAGCAGAATGCGGCCAAAACCGCACTTGATAAACTGAAGGTGGTTAAATGAGTCGCGATCTGAGTTATCTGTTAGATCAGCCGAGTGAAGATCAACACTGTGGTTTTGTGGCCATCATCGGTCGTCCGAATGTGGGCAAATCGACGCTAATGAACAATATACTTGGGCAGAAGCTGAGTATTACCTCGCGTAAACCGCAGACAACCCGCCATCAGATTGTCGGCATTAAAACTGAAGGTGATGTTCAGGCTGTCTATGTAGATACTCCTGGGCTACATAAAGATCAGGATAAAGCGATCAACCGCTATATGAACAAAGCCGCCAGTTCTGCGCTGCGTGATGTTGATGTCGTGGTCTTTATTATCGACCGCACCGCTTGGACGGAAGAAGATGAAATCGTTTTCGAAAAATTGGGTGGTATCAAATGCCCAGTGATTCTCGTGATCAATAAAATTGATCAGCTAGATGATAAAGAATCACTTCTGCCACATCTCGAAATTTTGTCGCAAAAAATGGATTTCTTAGAAATTATTCCTATTTCGGCTAAAAATGGCACCAGTGTCGATCGTCTCGAAGCCGTGATTAACGAGCACCTGCCTAAGAGTATTCATTTCTATCCCGATGATCAGATCACCGATCGCAGTTCACGCTTCTTGGCGGCCGAGCTGGTGCGAGAGAAACTGATGCGTAATCTGGGTGATGAAGTACCCTACGGTACTACCGTCGAGATTGAAGAGTTTAAACGCAATGAACGAGGCATCTTGATTATTAGTGCCCTGATTCTGGTTGAACGAGAAGGTCAGAAGCGCATCGTGATTGGTGACAAGGGCGATAAAATTAAAGGTATCGGGCGTGACGCGCGTCTGGATATGGAAAAGATGTTCGATTCTAAAGTGATGCTGAATCTCTGGGTTAAGGTGCGTAGCAACTGGTCGGATGACGAGCGGGCCTTACGCAGCCTTGGATATAACGATATAGAGTGATTGTAGACCGCGGATGAGTTATCAGGTTGAAGCTCAGGCGGCTTACGTCCTGCATACCCGTCCTTACAGGGAAACCAGCTTACTGGTTGATCTGTTTACGCTGGAACAGGGTAAGGTCAGTGTCGTTGTCAAAGGTGCCCGCAGTCCGCGTTCTCGTATGCGGGCGATGATGCAGCCGTTTACCCCTCTACAGATAAATTTACGCGGTCGCCATGAATTGAAAACGCTGCTTCAGGCTGAAGCCGTTGCCGCCCCCGTGTTTCTTAAGGGTGATGCATTGATTTGTGGGCTTTATGTTAATGAGCTACTTGAACGTCTACTGCAGCCCTCCGATCCCCACCCTCATCTCTATGTTTTTTATCAATATGTCTTAAATGAGTTGCTAGCGGCGACCGATATTGAGCTGGCTTTACGAACTTTCGAACAGCAACTGTTGCAGCAATTAGGCTATCAGTTTGACGTTCAGGAGTGTAAACCCGAGACCATCTATCGCTACGAGTCTGCCCGAGGCTTTGTTGCGGTCAGCCAACTATCGGATGCGTTAAGACCGTTTTGTTTTAGTGGCGATCAGTTAATCGGTATTGTGGCGGAACAGTATCACCGCCCAGAGATTCGTCGTGCCGCTAAACGACTGATGCGACTGGCGTTGGAAACCCAACTGGGAAATCGGCCGCTGCGTAGCCGTGAATTACTTCAGGGTTATCGCCCGAAGGGGGCTTGATTGACATTATCGTCCTTGAATAAATATCGTCAGACTATTTCTCCGCTGATGATTCTAGTAAGCTTTAACTTTTAATTACTTTCTATTTCTTTACTGATGAAGAGGTTTACCGTGGTTGAGCCAAGCCGTTTACTACTGGGGGTCAATATTGATCATGTTGCCACACTGCGTCAGGCTCGAGGCACTCGTTACCCCGATCCGGTACAGGCGGCGGCTGTGGCTGAAGACGCCGGCGCCGATGGTATTACCGTGCATCTGCGGGAAGATCGACGCCATATTCAGGATCGTGATATCTATCTGTTAGCAGATACCCTGCAAACGCGGATGAACTTTGAGATGGCGGTAACTGACGAGATGGTGTCTATCGCCGAAAAAGTACAGCCAGGACACGCCTGTTTAGTCCCCGAAAAACGGGAAGAGCTAACCACCGAAGGTGGGCTAGATGTTGTCGGGCAGCTACAAAAAGTGAAGGCCGCCTGTGATCGCTTGGCGGCGGCTGGGGTGACGGCGTCTCTGTTTATTGATCCAGAAAAGGATCAGATAGAGGCCACATTGGCCTGTGGCGCACCGGTTATTGAACTGCATACGGGTGGCTATGCGGATGCGGAAACACCAGTGCAACAGCAAGCGGAATTAACGCGGATAAAAGAAGCGGCTGCCTATGCTTTTAGTAAAGGGTTAGTGGTCAATGCGGGCCACGGGCTGAATTATCATAATGTTGAGCAGATCGCTGAAATTCCAGAAATTAATGAGCTTAATATCGGTCATGGCATCATGGCTCGCGCTGTTTTTGTGGGCTTGAAAGAAGCCGTTGCCGAGATGCGCCGCTTGATGATGGAAACTCAGGTTCGGGTTCAATCATTAAGAGATGCTGTGCGTCGATGATTCTCGGTGTAGGGACGGACCTGTTAGATATCCGTCGTATTGGTCAGGCGTTGGAAAGAACGCCGCGTCTTGCTGAGCGTATTTTAACCACGACGGAGCTAGAGCAATTCGGCGCCTCTTCGCAACCGGTGAACTTTTTGGCAAAACGCTTTGCGGCTAAAGAAGCGGCGGTCAAGGCGCTGGGTACAGGAATTGGTCGAGGTATCAGTTGGCAACATTTTGCTATTAGTCATGATTCACTCGGCCGTCCATTGATTGAAATGAGCGGTGGAGCCTTAGAAAAAGCAGAGCAACGAGGTATTCGGCAGATTCATATCTCTTACAGTGATGAAACCGATCATGTGGTTGCCTTTGCGGTGGCAGAATCTTAAGCGTGGCGATTGTTCACTATAAATTCCAGTTTCTTTTTTATTGAGCTTTTAAGTCACCGCCGGTACTATTCTGATTATGTTTTTGGTATATAAAATTACTTTTTAATTCTCTTCGGTTATAAGTTTATATTGGCTGAAGATCGGTGGACATGCAGACGTATGAGTATGAACTTTCCAACCATTGAAGACTATGTGGGTAATACCCCCTTGGTTCGCCTGCAGAGGCTTAACATCGGGCGCGGTAATACGGTGCTCTGTAAATTGGAAGGCAATAACCCTGCCGGTTCAGTGAAAGATCGTCCCGCGATCAGTATGATTCAGCGGGCCGAGCAGCGTGGACAGATTTCACCGGGTGATACTCTGATCGAAGCGACTTCTGGTAATACCGGCATCGCTTTAGCGATGGCGGCAGCGATCAAAGGTTACAAGATGACGCTGATTATGCCGGACAATAGCAGTGAAGAGCGCAAAACGTCGATGACGGCCTACGGCGCAAAACTGATCACTGTCACGAAAGAGCAAGGTATGGAAGGGGCGCGGGATCTAGCATTACAGATGCAGGCTGATGGCCAGGGTATTTTGCTTGATCAGTTTGCCAATATGGATAACCCAGAAGCGCACTACCGAGGTACTGGGCCTGAACTTTGGCAGCAGACCGATGGTCGCATCACCCACTTTGTGAGTGCCATGGGAACCACCGGAACCATTATGGGAACTTCCCGTTATTTAAAAGAGCAAAATTCTGAGGTTCAGGTGATTGGTTTGCAGCCGGCAGAAGGTGCGTCGATTCCCGGTATTCGTCGTTGGCCTGAAGCTTATTTGCCTAAGATATTTGATGCGTCTCGGGTGGATCGTGTAATCGATATTACTCAGGAGGAGGCCGAGCAGACAATGCGTGCACTGGCCCGACAAGAAGGCATCTTCTGCGGTGTGTCATCTGGGGGAGCCGTCGCTGGTGCATTACGGTTAGCTCAAGAGGTTGAGAATGCGATTATTGTATGCATTATTTGCGACCGAGGTGATCGGTATCTTTCCACCGGGGTTTTTAGTCATTAAAACAATCTATTAAAGGAGCCTTGAGCTCCTTTTTTTACGCTTAGAGTGTCCGTTTTACGACCTTTGTTGATCAAGGCGGAGATTTTATCACGCTGAACTTACTCGCTATTAAAGGTCTGAAATAATAGAATGGGCCGCTGTATACGCTATTGGTTTTAACACAGATTTAAAAATAGGTCTGTTTCTGCTGCTGTTTTATCGCGGTATCCAGCAGAGCTAGAAAGCAATAGTTTTTAGGGTATCAGGCAACGAAGGGAGCGGCGTAGCGCTGTGGTAAAAGTACGCGAAGATCATCCGATACAAGCTGACGGTAGTGTCGATCTGGAAATGTGGCTCGAGCGGTTACAGGAACAGGTCGATGTTAAGGATATTGATACAGTCCGTCAGGCGTGTTTGTATGCTCAACAGCTAAAGGACGAGGCGGAGCCCTCTGAAGGTTCATGGAGTGATTGTGATAGTTATCTGACCGGTTTGGAGATGGCGCAGATTCTGGTTGAACTCAATCAGGATCAGGACGCACTAGTGGCGGCGATTTTGTATCGTAGTGTCCGCGAAAAACGTACCACGTTGGAAGATATCCGCCGTCGTTTTGGGCAAACCATTACCTCGCTCATTGATGGTGTATTACAGATGGCCGCTATCGGTAGCCGTCAGAATCCACGGCGTGAAAATGTCTTAGGCCAGAGTGGCAATCCGCTGGATAATGTCCGCAAGATGTTGGTCTCAATGATCGATGATGTGCGGGTTGTACTGATTAAGATTGCCGAGCGCACCTGTGCGATTCGGCGAGTTAAAGGCGATTCCCGCAAGAAACGCTATCTGGTAGCTCGCGAGGTGTTTGATGTCTATGCGCCGTTGGCTCACCGGCTAGGTATCGGCCAGATTAAGTGGGAACTGGAAGACCTCTCTTTCCGCTATCTGAAACCCAATGACTACAAACAGATAGCCTCCCTGCTGGATGAGAAACGTCTCGATCGCCAGCAGTTTATCGAAGACTCTGTCAATATTCTCAACACCGAATTAGAAAAGGTGAATATTGAAGGGGATGTGATGGGTCGAGCCAAGCACATCTACAGTATCTGGCGCAAAATGCAGCGCAAAAATATTGCCTTTAACCAAGTCTACGATATTCGCGCAGTAAGAATACTGGTGCCGGAAATACGCGACTGTTATACCGTGTTAGGTATCGTGCATGGTTTGTGGCGCAATATTCCTCATGAATTTGACGATTACATCGCGTCACCGAAACCGAACGGTTATCGGTCGCTGCACACCGCGGTGTTTGGTCCGTCAGGCAAAGTATTAGAGATCCAAATTCGTACCTTCTCAATGCATGAGGAAGCCGAGTTAGGGGTCTGTGCTCATTGGCTTTATAAAGGCACCGATACTCAGACGACCAGTACGAGTTACGAAGAGAAGATCGCTTGGTTACGTCAGGTATTGGAATGGACTGAAGATCTGGGTGAGTCAGAAGCTTTTTCTGAAGTGCTTAGTGGTGACGTTGCTCATGATCGAGTGTATGTCTTTACCCCCGATGGTCATGTTGTTGATATGCCGGTTAAATCCACGCCAGTTGATTTTGCTTATCGGGTACATACCGAGGTTGGCCACCGTTGTCGAGGCGCCAAAGTGAATGGCCGGATTGTGCCCTTGACGCGGCAGTTACAAACCGGTGATCAGGTAGAGATTCTGACGGCAAATGAGGAACACCCTCGACGTGACTGGCTTAACCCTAACCTTGGGTATATCACCAGCGCCCGTTCCCGCGCAAAGGTACAGCACTGGTTTAAACTGCAAGATAAAGATAAGAATGCTGCTGCCGGTAAAAAGATCATTGATCGTGAGTTCCGTCGTCTGGCATTAGAAAGTAATGATCTTAACTTTAGCAAGATGGCGAAAGCGGTTAATCATCGGACGGCTGAGGATATGTATGCATCCCTCGGTGCTGGAGATATTCGCCTATCACAGGTGATTAATGCCGCACAACAGCAGGTCGAAAGTGATCATAATCACGATGCCCAGCTGGATCTGGCCTTGCCGAACAATAGCGGCCGAGCCCAACGGGACAGTGTCGGCTCGGATGGTATTAATATCCGTGGGGTGGGTAATCTACTCACGACGATTGCGCCTTGTTGTAAGCCCGTGCCGGGAGATCTGATTATCGGTTATATCACCAAAAACCGAGGCGTCTCCATCCACCGTGAAGACTGTATTAACGTTTTTCAGTTGCGCCAGCATGAGGGTGAACGGGTGGTCGAGGTCAGTTGGGGTGAAGAAGCTGAATCGACCTACCCTGTGGATATCTATGTGGAAGCGTTTGACCGTGCAGGCTTGCTGCGCGATCTCATGATGGTGATGGCCAACGAGAATGTAAACCTAGTGGCGGCACATACCCAATCAGATAAGAAGAGCAATATTGCTCAGTTGACCCTGACTATTGAGATTAGTCGTCTTGAATTACTGGGTAAGATCATGGATAAAATCAATCAGATTCCGAATGTTACGGATGTTCACCGACAGCGGAGTGGCTCCTGATGGCGGTGCAATATACGCTTAACGATCTGATTGGCTTGATGGCAAGGCTACGCGACCCTGAGGATGGCTGTCCTTGGGATCTGAAGCAGGATTTTGCCAGTATTGTTCCCCACACCCTCGAAGAAGCCTATGAAGTGGCTGATACCATTGAACGGCAGGATTGGGACCACCTTCAGGGAGAGTTAGGCGATCTACTGTTTCAAGTGATCTTTTATGCCCGTTTAGCGCAAGAGGAGCGGCGTTTTGGGTTTGCTGAGATTGTCGATACTCTGGTGGCAAAACTGATTCGTCGTCACCCCCATGTTTTCCCCGACGGCACGTTGGAAAGTCGGCGTACGGCTGAGCCATTAGATGAACAGGCCATTAAAGAAACCTGGGAAGCGATAAAAGCGGCTGAGCGGGCTGATAAGCCGGTTGAAGAAGCGCGGGTGTTGGATGATATTCCGATGGCTTTGCCGGCGCTAAATCGTGCCGAAAAACTACAAAAACGTGCTGCCAGAGTGGGATTTGATTGGGGCGATGTACTTCCAGTGCTGGATAAAATCGAGGAGGAGATCGCTGAACTACGTGAGGCGATCGCTGCCGGCGATCCACTCGAGATGGAACATGAACTGGGTGATCTGATGTTTGCCCAAGTTAATCTTGCTCGCCACATGGGGATCAATCCAGAAAGTGCTTTGCGCTATACCAATCAGAAATTCACTAACCGCTTTAACTATATCGAAGATCACGTCGCTAAGAGTGGCAAGGGGTGGAAGGATTTCACCTTAGATGAACTCGATAGCTGGTGGGATGAGGCCAAAGAGAAAGGTTTATAGTCATGTCGGTTGGCAATCAACCATTAATATAACTGACGATAGATAACGCTTAGGCGGAGATCAAGCATGGGATCGACACAGTGGATTATTCTGGCGTTTATTATTATGGCTGGACTGGGGTATTGGAATTACCAACGAATGGATGGCCAGCGTAAAGAGTTACAAGCGGCCGGATTTCAGATCTCTGATGAGCTTAAAGGTAATCCAACACTATTAGTCAGTGCCTCTCAGCGTCAGATAGCCGTGTTAAATCCTTCTGGCTATCGGCGGTTTAGTTTTGATCAACTACAACGGGCCGAGGTTCGTTCGCACTCATTAGCCCAAACAGAAACTCGTTTTCGTGTTGCTCTGATATTAGATGGAGAACCGGACGTTGAAGTTGGCTTTGAGAATGAGACTCGAGCCGATATTGCACTCAAGAAATTACGGCAGCTGACCGGTTTTTAACATGCTACCTTTGCCTTGGTACTACTTGGTACTAAGATAGTATTTGTGCTTTGCACAAATCGTGTAATATCAATGTTAGTGTATAAACAATACTTTATGAATTGTATGTTGCAGATATGACAGGGGATGCGGAATGACGACGCTTCACGAAGACCTGCGGGACGACGTTCGGATGCTAGGGGACTGTCTTGGACAGACCATTGTTGCTCACAAAGGACAGGCATTTCTAGATAAAATCGAAACCATTCGAGCTCTGTCTAAGGCGGGGAGATCATCAGGTAAGCCCGTCGGTGACGAGTTGCTAAAGACACTCAGCGAACTCGATGATGATGATCTGTTACCGGTTGCACGGGCATTTACTCAGTTTCTGAATCTTTCCAATATTGCTGAAGAACATCACCGGGTGCGGCGTCGCTCGGGTGTCATGGATGTTTGCACCAGTGATTCTTTCTGCGGCTTGATTGGTCGTTTGGTCCAGCAAGGTTCCACCCCACAGCAGATTGCCGATGCGGTCTGCGATATGGATGTTGAGTTGGTGTTGACCGCTCACCCCACAGAAGTTAACCGACGTACCCTGATTCAGAAGTTTGATTCGATCACAGAATGTTTGCAACGTATTGATCGAGGTGAAGATCTACGCCACCGGCTGCATGACCTGATCAGTCAAGCGTGGCACACGGATACGATTCGTAAGCAGCGTCCTACACCGATTGATGAAGCTAAATGGGGTTTTGCGGTTATTGAAAACTCGCTGTGGGAGGCCGTACCGGTATTTCTGCGCCATATCGATCAGCAGTTATTTGATGCAACCGGTATTCACCTGCCCTTGACCCGCTCACCGGTTCGTTTTGCCTCTTGGATGGGCGGTGATCGTGACGGCAACCCTAATGTGACCTCCAAGACCACCGAGCAGGTGTTGTTACTGTCTCGCTGGATGGCCGCCGATCTGTATATCAGAGATATTGAGCGATTGCGTACCGAGTTATCGATGAGTGATTGCAGTGATGAGCTGCGACAACGGGTGGGCGATCATCCAGAGCCCTATCGGGAATTGTTACGAGAGGTCAGTCAGACGTTAACTAAGACTAAACACTGGGTGACCGAGCGGTTGGATGGACACCCTGTGGATAAAGAGGGTATCTATATTCTGCCGGATCAGTTGCTTGAACCGTTGCTACTGATTGATTCATCGCTGCGTCGTTGTCAGATGGATGTCATTGCTGAAGGCCTATTAAGCGACACTATCCGTCGAGTGGCCTGTTTTGGTATGAATTTGGTGAATCTGGATATTCGCCAAAATGCCGATCGTCATGCTGAAGTGCTGGATGAGTTGACCGGTTTTTACGGTATTGGCTGTTATAGCGAGTGGAGCGAGACTAATAAGCAGATGTTTCTGCTGAAAGAGTTGCAGGAAAAACGACCGCTCTTTCCCCGTGATTGGCAGCCCTCTGCGGATGTTCAGGAAGTGCTGGATACCTGCAATGTAGTGGCGCGAGAAGAGCCCAACTCATTGGGTTCCTACGTGATTTCGATGGCTAGTCAGCCTTCGGATGTACTGGCCGTTATTCTGTTACTCAAAGAGAGCGGTATTCAGCACAATATCCGTGTCGCTCCGTTATTTGAAACCCTAGAAGACTTAGATAACGCTGAGAACTGTATCCGGCAACTGTTGGCGATTCCTTGGTATAAGAACTACACCGAAGGTCATCAAGAAGTGATGATTGGCTATTCCGATTCATCTAAAGATGCGGGGCAGCTAGCCGCGGCTTGGGGGCAGTATCGGGCTCAGGAAGCGTTAACTAAGGTTTGTCAGGAGTATGACGTTCATCTAACGCTGTTTCATGGTCGTGGTGGCACCGTCGGCCGTGGTGGTGGCCCAAGTCATACTGCTATTCTAGCGCAGCCACCGGGCTCTGTTGCCGGGAGTTTGAGGGTGACGGAACAAGGGGAGATGATCCGTTTTAAATTTGGAATCCCCGACATTGCCGTACGAAACTTAGAGCTTTATACCTCAGCAACATTGGAAGCGACGCTGGCACCCGCCGCCGGGCCTAAACCGGAATGGCGTCAGCTCATGAATGAGATGGCGCAAACAGGCCTGACAGCCTATCGGCAGGTGGTGAAATTTGATCCACAGTTTGTCCCTTACTTCCGTTCTGCGACGCCGGAACAAGAGCTGGCAAAACTTCCATTAGGGAGCCGTCCTGCTAAACGTAAAGCCGATGGCGGTGTCGAGAGTTTGCGAGCGATTCCGTGGATCTTTGCTTGGACTCAAATTCGGCTGATGTTGCCCGCATGGCTAGGCAGTGATGTGGCCTTGCAGCAAACTATCGACAACGGGCAGTTTGATCTAGTCGAAACCATGCGCAGAGACTGGCCATTTTTCCGTTCCTATATGGATATGTTGGAGATGGTGGTGGCGAAGTCCGATGGTAATATCGCCGCCTATTATGAGAAACGTTTGGTATCTGAAGAGTTAAGCGTGTTAGGGGCAGATCTGCGCTACCGCTTGGCAAACACGATCGAGCTGGTGAAAAAGATCAAGCAGCAAGATGTTTTATTGGAGCATAGCCCTGTTATTCGTCAGTCGATCGAGGTGCGAAACCCTTATATCGATCCTCTGCATTTTCTACAGGCGGAACTGTTATACCGTGATCGAAATCAGCCGGATGAACGCTTAGAGCAGGCGTTGATGATCACCATGGCGGGTATTTCCGCAGGGATGCGCAATACTGGTTAAGCTGTCCTCAGCCCTTATTGTGATCATTCAATAGGGCTGAGTTTTCGGTTGATCGGTCAGGTCGAGAGTGAACGGTGTCTGGCAGACTTATTTGAGCGTTGTTGTTGATCGTGATTGATAACAAGGGTCAACAAAAGCGGATCTTATCCTTTTGGGGGGTTGCTACCTTAGACCGTTTTGACTACCCTCGATCGTTCTTTTTTCGCCCTTGTAGTGTAAATATTTCAGTATTGGCGAAAATTGCCTCCCACAATTGGTAACCTTTAGGTGTGGATTGTAGGTCGAATGTCCAATTGTGCGTCGCAGGCATAGGGCTATAGTGTGACACATTGCCTTTCAGAAAATTTCAGTCGGCGGTTATCCAATAAGCGCTTGGCACTAAGGTTTAAGTTATAAGTGGTTTTAAGTTATAAGTTTTTGAATTATAAAATTAGAAACGGAGCAATCCTTACATGCGAATCATTCTTTTAGGTGCCCCAGGTGCCGGCAAAGGCACTCAGGCCCAGTATATCTGTGAAAAATACAGCATTCCTCAGATCTCTACCGGCGATATGTTGCGCGCAGCGGTCAAAGCAGGAACGCCTTTGGGTATCGAAGCGAAAAAGGTAATGGATGCGGGTGGTTTGGTATCCGATGATATTATTATCGGTTTGGTAAAAGAGCGTATTACTGAGTCTGACTGTGCGAATGGTTTTCTATTTGACGGTTTTCCACGCACCATTCCTCAAGCGGATGCAATGAAGGATGCCGGCGTTGCTATCGATGCTGTGGTTGAGATCGATGTGGCTGACGAAGAGATCATCAAGCGTATGGCGGGCCGCCGTGTTCACCCGGGTTCTGGTCGTACCTACCATGTGATCTTTAACCCACCGGCGGTCGAAGGCAAAGATGATGTTACCGGTGATGATCTGGTTCAGCGTGAAGACGATAAAGAAGAAACCGTGCGTCAGCGTCTGGATGTTTACCATGAACAAACTGCACCACTGATCACGTATTATAAAGGTTGGTCAGAAACGGCCGCTGCGGATGCTCCGAAATATAACTATATTCCGGGTGTTGGTGGTGTCGAAGATATTCGTGATGCGGTGTTTGCGTCATTAGAAAAGTAACTCTTTGCTGAGTTTATGACAAACCGCTCACTTGAGCGGTTTTTTATTGTCTGCGATTCCGCGATAATAGCGCTTTGCTTTTAATCGGAAATAAACTGATGTCTCAGCCCAAAACAGCGGTGCTGTTGGTCAATCTAGGCTCGCCTGATGAGCCGACGCCAGCAGCGGTTCGCCGGTATCTTAAAGAGTTTTTGTCGGATCGCCGAGTGGTGGAAGGCAACGGTATTATGCGGTTGGTTTGGTTAACGGTGCTAAATGGCATTATTTTGACCTTTCGCCCGCGTAAGGTAGCCAAGCTGTATGCTTCGATTTGGGATCAGGATTCGCCTCTGCGGTTGATACTGAATCAGCAAGTTGCTGCATTACAATTAGCATTGCAGCAGCAGATGCCGGCGCAGAATATTCAAGTTTATTCGGCGATGACCTATGGAAATCCAGGTTTAACCGCACGACTCGAAGAGCTCACTGAAGCTGGCTATAAAAAAATCTTAGTGGTGCCGCTGTATCCGCAATACTCGGCGACCACCACCGCGCCTATCTATGACCTGATCGCTCGGTTTCAGATGAAAACCCGTGATTTTCCCGATATTCGCGTTATTCATGATTATCATGATCATCCGCTTTATATTCGGGCACTGGCTGAATCTGTACAGACTTTTCAGGCGAGTCATCCCCACAGCGATAAGTTGATATTGTCCTATCATGGTATCCCCCAAGAGTATGCGGCTAAAGGTGATCCTTATCCCGAGCATTGCCATCGCACCTCGGAATTGCTGGCAAAAGCATTGGGGTTGGTGGCAGATCAGTGGCAAACGACTTTTCAGTCCCGTTTTGGGCCAAAAGCTTGGCTGCAGCCCTACACCGATAAAACCCTTGAGGCGCTACCTGAGCGTGGTGTGAAGAAGGTGGATATTATCTGCCCCGCCTTTGCCGCCGATTGTTTGGAGACCCTCGAAGAGATCGCCGTCGAGAACCGGGATGTGTTTACAGAGGCTGGTGGCGAGCAATATCAGTATATTCCGGCACTGAATGCCGAGCAGGGCATGATTAACCTGCTGGTGGCACTGGTACAAGAAAATAGCACTGGCTGGTTTAACCAAGCCGATACCGTTAATGAACAGAAAGAGACAAACAATGCGTCCTGAATATATCTTTGGTATCCATGCGGCCAGCACCACGCTGCAACGTGACAGCAAGCGGGTAAAAGGAATGTGGGTGCTTAAGGGGCGGGTTGATGGGCGGATGCAGACGCTGCTGGACTTAGCGGCTGAAAAGAACATCAGTATTGAACGGGTGAGTCGTAAAGAGCTAGATACGATGGCTGAAGAGGGTGTTCACCAAGGTGTGGTGGTTGCCTGTGAGCCGATTCAAGCGAAGAATGAGCAGTTCCTTGATGCGATGTTGGATAAGCTGGAAGAGCCCGCTTTTCTGTTGGTGCTCGATGGTGTTACCGATCCGCATAATCTAGGGGCGTGTTTACGTACTGCCGATGCGGCGGGTGTGCATGCGGTTATTGCGCCGAAAGACAAATCTGCCCCTTTAAACGCCACGGCGAGTAAAGTGGCCTGTGGTGCGGCAGAAGTGATGCCTTATGTATTGGTGACCAATCTTGCGCGCACCCTGAAAGAGTTGCAGCAGAAGGGCATCTGGGTCACTGGCACCGCCGGCGAAGCCGATACTCTGATCTATGATGCAGACTTGAAAGGTCCGATGGCATTAGTGATGGGGGCCGAGGGACAAGGGATGCGCCGTTTGACCCGCGAGCACTGTGACTTTTTGGTGAAAATTGATATGGCCGGTGAGGTTTCATCACTGAACGTTTCAGTTGCTACGGGTGTTTGCTTGTTTGAAGCGGTTAGACAAAGAAAAGCCTAGGTTTTTCTTTCTACAGAAGCGTTCGTTTGCTGTGCTTTTTTTAGCTGTCTTAGCTAGATCGAGCGTGGCTGGTTTTTAATCAGGCACGCTTCGGCATCGCCGCTTCAGTGGCGACTGCCTCCTTTAAACCGTTATTCAACGTTTGCCCTCAATAACTGTTTGTAGCACACTCAGTTGATGACAATGTTTGATCAAGCTAACGGTGCTGATCAGCATCGCCTATACACTGTATGATCTTAAGTAATACAGAACAGTAGAACTTAATCAGTTTAAAAAAATAACGATAAGACGAGGCAAAAATGAAGCACATCATCGGACTGTTAGCGTTAACCTCGAGTCTGTCTGCCATGGCAGTAGAGGGCTATCAAGATATCTATCTTGATAAAAAAGCAGACATTATTATTCATGGTGTCATGTGTGGCGATGATTTAAATAATCTTAATAAACTCAAACCCGCCAATGTTTATACCAATACCGCTGAGATTGAGAAGGGTACCTATTATTTTAGCTCGGCATACGGGGAATATTCACTCACGTTCAATCCGACCGATAATGATGCGGTGATGGTTCGTGGGTTGTTAACCGCCGGAAAAACCTCAACAGAGGATATGGAGAAAAAACTCTGTATCGTGAAAGATGTCGAAGGCTTGCCAACTGCGTTGAGGGGGTATTTGAAAAAAGTAACGCTGAAAGCTAACGACTCCAATTGGGCACAAACTATGAAAAATTACGCGCTGGTGGCGGGTAAACCTGCTTTTGGTAAAGGAGAATATTAACGCTGGGTTTCGTCTGTTGGGTTGGTAAAAACAGAGAGCCAGTGGCTCTCTGTTTTTTTGCCTTAGAACTGTCGCTAGCCGCGCGCGTGGCGGTCTAGCGATGCTGATCAGTTTTAGCTTTCAGCGGCGGCTAAAATGTTTTCCGTATGTCGGGCAATCATAGCCTCTTCATTGGTGGGTATTACCCGAACAACGACGGGACTGGTGGCTTTACTGATAATTGCTTCACTTTCTTGGTTAGCGCTTTTGTTTAGCTTAACACCGAGCCAGTCGAGTTGATCACAGACCCGTTGACGCAATGAACTATCGTTCTCACCAACGCCAGCGGTAAAGACCAGTTGATCCAAACCTTGTAAAGCGGCGCTTAGGCGTCCGATTTCCAGTGCTGCACGATAGACGAACATAGCAATGGCTTCTTCGGCTTCGGGTTTATCCGATTTTTTCAGTTCTTGCATATCAGAGCTGATACCCGAGACACCTAACCAACCACAGTCCTTATAGATAAAACTTTCTAGTTGGTCTGTATCCATATGGTAGTTACGTTGCAGATAGAGCAAGACACCAGGATCAATATTACCGGTACGGGTGCCCATCGGTAGACCTTCTACGGCGGAAAATCCCATGGATGAGGCAATCGATTTACCCTCTTTTATGGCACACATGCTGGACCCCGCGCCCAGGTGACAGACAACGGTTTTGGCGCTTTCGGCGCCATTGCCGATTTTTTTCAGTGCGTGTTGGATAAATTCATAGGATAAACCGTGGAAGCCATAGCGGTGTATACCCGCTTTGGTAAATTTTCGTGGAATGGCGTAATGCTGTTCTACATCGGGCTGATCCGTGTGGAACATGGTATCAAAACAGAGAATTTGAGGTAGATCGGGTTTAAGGTGTTGGCAGGCACGGATCAGCTTGATGCTATAGGGTTGGTGTAATGGGGCTAATGGAATGAGATCTTCGAGGTTCTTGAGTATCTCGTCATTAACAACCACCGGCTCACTAAACAATTCACCGCCATGTACTACCCGGTGACCAACAGCTTTGATATCGCTATCGGGTAGGTTTTTGTGAACCCATTGTATGACTTCATCAAGGCAGGATTGATGACGGTGATCAATGGCTATCTCTGTCATATCCAGCAGATGTTGCTCCAATATCTCCCCTTTAGAGGACATCACCTTCATTTTTGGTGTGTTGAGGATATTGCTTAACTTAATCGTATACACATTATCCGCAATATCATCATGACGAAAAAATAGCGCACATTTTAGGCTGGACGAGCCGCCATTGACGGTTAGGATCAGACTCATGTTATTTTTTCTCCTGTGGATGCAGAACCATATGTGATGCGAGCGCGCAGGACGCTAACCGTGTCAGGGTGCCTTCAGCGCGGCTGTTAAGAATAATAGGCGCCCGTGCACCCAAGGCGATCCCTGCTGATTTCGCATCGGCAAGGTAGATCAGCTGCTTAGCGATCATATTGGCGGCTTCAAGATCGGGTGCCAAGAGAATATCAGCATCGCCGGATACTGGGGATGAGATATGTTTATCGATGGCGGCCTGTAATGAGATCGCGTTATCAAAGGCCAGTGGGCCGTCTAGGATACCGCCGGTGATCTGCCCTCGATCAGCCATTTTGCATAACGAGGCCGCATCAATGGTGCTTGGCATTGACGGTTTTACTTTTTCAACGGCTGCGAGGATGGCGACTTTCGGTTCTTTTATACCTAGGGCATGGCAGAAGTCGATGGCGTTTTGAACGATATCTTGTTTGGTGAGTAGATCCGGCATGACGTTAATGGCGGCATCGGTGATCATCAACGGCTTATGGTAGTTGGGCACATCGAGTACAAAGACATGACTCAGGCGGCGCTCGGTTCGGATTCCTTGAGTTTTATGAATCACGGCACTTAGTAGTTCAGACGTGCCTAAGTCTCCCTTCATTAGGGTCTCAGCACGAGCCTCACGAATCAGTCGCACTGCTGTTTCAGCCGCTGCATGACTGTGCTCGACATCGATTAGTTCATAGTCGTCTATGTTTAATTCATACTTATCGGCTGCTGCTTTGATTTTAGCGGATGGGCCTACCAGGATCGGTACAATTAAGCCTCGCTCTGCTGCTTCAATTGCGCCACTCAAGCCGTTGTGTTCGACGGGATGTACCACTGCGGTGGTGACGGGGCGCGCTTTTACTGCTTCTTCAATAAAGAATTCGAGTTGATTATGAATGGGGGGCTTATCTGAAAGAATCATGGCAATACTCCAAGTGCTCAGTCCTGATTTCCGAATGGGTCTTCTACGGTCTTGGACGCAGGATTGTCGCGATATTAATTATATATTGGGTTTTGTTTCGGTTTGTCGCTTAACGTATGACAAGTGTATGAACTTCTCATGATGCAGTGCAACAAGATAAATAGCTAATATAATGATTTTATAACCAATGATAGGGCCTTTTCTATGACGCAGGTGCGGAAAAATGGCTTTTATCGTAGAAGAGTAACCATACAGTGGGAGCATCAGTTAGTTGAGCAACTGTTCAGTTTTTGATAATTTAACTTGAACTCTATCCCGCCCAGATGATGTAATCCGGTGAATAGTTTTGAGAGAAGGGTGAGAGAAATGGACTGTCTATTTTGTAAAATTATCAATAATGAAATTCCGGCGGAGATTATCTATGAGGATGATAGAGTCATCGCCTTCAATGACATTAACCCTCAGGCACCAACCCATGCGTTGGTGATTCCTCTTAAGCATATTGCAACGTTAAACGATATTACGCCTGAAGACTGTGACTTGGTGGGTCATATGGTGATGGTGGCCGGAAAGATCGCGGAGCAGCAAGGATTTGCGGCTGATGGTTATCGTACCGTGTTTAACTGTAACACCCACGGTGGCCAAACTGTTTATCATATTCATCTACATGTATTGGGCGGAAAACCCATGGGGTGGCCGCCTTATCAGGACACTTTAAAAGTACCGGTATAGTCTCCTCTGGATAGGAAAAAACCGCTTTGGCGGTTTTTTTCTGTCTGGTGCTCAGCGTTAGGCGACGGCATCGACGTTGACCTTAGTTGGGCAGTGGCGTACGTGTTCAATGTTACCGTCGGGGGAGACGGATTCTAAGTGAATATCGAAGCCCCAGAGGCTATGGAGATGTTTCAGCACCTCATCGGTGTCTTCACCTAGTGGCTGTTCGTTATGCATATAGTGACGCAGGGTCAGAGAGCGATCACCTCGGATATCGACATTGTAGATCTGGATATTGGGTTCTCGATTACCGATATTATAACTCGCCGCTAGATCTTCACGTACCTTCTGATAACCGACATCATTATGGATCGCGCTGATCTGCATGCTACTGAGCGCAGCGTTATCGGTAATGGTGAATAGTTTGAGTTCCCGCATCATACGGGGTGACAGATATTGCAAGATGAAGCTTTCATCTTTGTAATTGCGCATGGCATGTTGCAAGGTTTCGTTCCAGTCACTGCCGGCGATATCGGGAAACCATTCGCGGTCTTCATCGGTAGGGTTTTCACAGATGCGGCGGATATCCTGCATCATGCCGTATCCGAGCGCATAAGGATTGATCCCGTTAAAATAGGGTGAGTCAAACGGCGGCTGGTAGATAACGCTGGTGTGGGAATGAAGAAATTCCATAATAAAACCATCGGTGACTAGCCCTTCATCATGCAGATGGTTGAGGATAGTGTAGTGCCAGAAGCAGGCCCAGCCCTCATTCATTACCTGAGTCTGCCGCTGTGGGTAATAATATTGCGCTATTTTACGGACGATCCGCACAATTTCCCGTTGCCAAGGTTCGAGTAGTGGGGCATTTTTTTCGATGAAATAGAGTAGGTTCTCTTCGGGGTCTTTGGGAAAGCGGGGCGCCCTATCTTGAATAACTTCATCTTTTTTCGGGATGGTGTTCCAAATCTGATTGAGATGACGCTGAATATATTCTTCCCGATCCAGTAGTCGATTCTTTTCTTCCTCTGGTGTGACCGGTTGCGGGCGCAGGTAACGATTGACGCCATAGTTCATCAGCGCATGACAGGAATCCAGCATCTGCTCGACGGCATCGACACCATGCCGTTCTTCACATTTGGCGATGTAGTTCTTGGCAAACAGGAGATAATCAATAATGGCTGAGGCATCGGTCCAGGTTTTGAACAAATAGTTACCCTTAAAGAACGAGTTATGGCCATAGCAGGCATGAGCGATAACGAGTGCCTGCATGGTCATGGTGTTCTCTTCCATTAAGTAAGAGATACAGGGGTTCGAGTTGATAACGATCTCATAGGCCAGTCCCATCTGACCGCGCTTATACTGCTGCTCGGTAGAAACAAACTGTTTGCCGAATGACCAGTGATTGTAATTGAGTGGCATACCGACCGACGAATAGGCGTCCATCATCTGCTCGGAGGTGATGACCTCGATCTGATTAGGATAGGTATCCAGCCCGTAATGTTCGGCGACCCGGGCGATTTCCTGATCATATTTTTGAATCAGTTCGAAGGTCCATTCTGAACTGGTGGAAATGGGCTCTCGCTGTTTCATAGGCTCACTCCTTTTTCTCAAACAGTTTACGAAACACCGGGTAGATATCAGAGGCCTCTACGATGGTTTGCATGGCAAAGGTTTCGCCGAACTTTTCTCGTATCTGTTCATACTCTAACCAGAGGTTTTGGTGTGATCCGGTGGTGATTTCGACGTAGGCAAAATATTGCACCATCGGTAGAATTCGTTGCTCTAACACTTGACGACAGAGATGCGAATCGCCATCCCAGTTATCGCCATCCGATGCTTGAGCGACATAGACGTTCCAGTCGCCGGGAGGGTAACGTTCTTGAATGATTTCGGCGCTTAGATTGAGGGCACTTGAGACGATGGTGCCGCCGGTTTCCCGGGAATAGAAAAACTCCTCTTCGTCGACCTCTTTAGCGTGGGTATGGTGGCGAACAAACACCACCTCTATTTTTTTATAGCTGCGGGTTAAAAATAGATAGAGCAAAATAAAGAAGCGTTTGGCGGTATCTTTAATCGACTGTGTCATTGAGCCCGACACGTCCATAACACAAAACATCACCGCTTTAGAGCTTGGCACCGGGGTGCGGACTAAATTGTTGTACTTAAGATCAAACTCATCGATAAAGGGCATCCGTTTGATGCGCTTATTGAGGGTTTTGATCTCTTCATTGAGCGCGGCAATTTGCAACACTGCCTCTTGGCTGGGCGGCAAGCCCTCTAAGGTTTTGATCTCTGCTTTAAGTTCGCGTATTTTGCGCCGCTCTTTACCGGAAAGAGCGATTCGTCGAGCATTAGCGGCCCGCAGTGAGCGCACTACATTGAGCTTGTCGGGTGAGCCAACACTGGTGAAGCCTGCCCGACGTACCTCAAAGCTGGTGGCATCGCGCAGTTGTTTTTTGATCATATTAGGCAGTTCGAGATCCTCAAACATGAAGTCGAGAAACTCTTCCTGATTGATCTGAAAGGTGAACTCATCTTCTCCTTCACCCTGATTGCTCGCCTGTCCCTGGCCGGAACCGCCGCCACCGCCTTCGGGGCGTTTAATTTCATCGCCCACCACAAACTCTTTGTTGCCGGGGAAAACCCGCTGGCGAATGCCACCACTGCCATGATGAAAAACCGGTTCGGAAATATCCTTGCTGGGAATGCTGACTTCGCCCCCCCGATCAATATCGCGGATGCTACGGGTATTTACCGCGTCCTCAACGGCTCGCTTAATATGTTTCTTGTAGCGGCGTAGAAAGCGCTGTCGATTAACAGTGCTTTTTTTCTTCGCATTGAGGCGGCGGTCGATGATATAGCTCATACAGCGCTCTCCTGATCAGACCCGACTTAGGTAAACCCCTTATTGGGATTTACGCACTCTGATGTACCATTCTGACAGCAGCCGGACCTGTTTCTCGGTATAACCGCGTTCGGTCATTCGCTTCACAAACTCACTGTGTTTATTCTGATCCTCAGTGGAGGCTTTCGGGTTAAAGGAGATAACGGGCAGCAGATCTTCGGTATTGGAGAACATTTTCTTCTCAATGACCGAACGCATCTTCTCATAGCTGTTCCACGCTGGATTTTTGCCATCGTTCTCGGCCCGCGCCCGTAATACAAAATTAACGATTTCGTGGCGGAAGTCTTTAGGATTACTGATGCCTGCCGGTTTTTCTATTTTTTCCAGCTCTTCGCTGATGGCTTGACGATTGAGGATATCGCCGGTGTCTGGGTCGCGGTATTCCTGATCCTGAATCCAGAAGTCAGCATAGGTGACATAACGGTCAAAGATATTCTGGCCGTATTCTGAATAGGACTCAAGGTAGGCGGTTTGAATCTCCTTACCGAGATATTCGATATATTTGGGTGAAATATACTCTTTCAGGTAGCCGATCAGTCTGTCATGGGTTTCTTGCGGGAACTGTTGCTGTTCGATCTGTTGCTCAAGCACATACATTAGATGAACTGGGTTCGCAGCGATCTCAGTGGAATCGAAGTTGAACACCTTGGAAAGAATCTTAAACGCAAAGCGGGTGGAAATACCCTCCATACCCTCATCGACGCCGGCATTATCTTTGTATTCCTGCATTGATTTGGCTTTAGGGTCGGTATCTTTCAGGTTCTCGCCGTTATAGATCCGCATTTTGGAATAGATATTAGAGTTTTCCGGCTCTTTGAGACGCGACAGCACGGTAAACTGCGCCAACATATTCAATGTATCGGGGGCACAGGGCGATTGGGCAAGAGAGCTATTTTCAAGCAGTTTCTGGTAAATTTTGACCTCTTCAGAGACCCGCATACAGTAGGGCACTTTGACAATATAAACTCGGTCGATAAAGGCCTCATTGGTTTTATTGTTCTTGAAGGTTTGCCACTCGGATTCGTTGGAGTGGGCCATGATGATGCCATCGAAGGGAATCGCCGCCATCCCTTCAGTACTGTTGTAGTTACCCTCTTGAGTGGCGGTTAGCAATGGGTGCAACACCTTGATCGGCGCCTTAAACATCTCGACAAATTCCATCATGCCTTGGTTGGCATGACACAGGGCACCGGAGAAACTATAGGCGTCGGGATCGTGTTGGGGGAACTCTTCGAGCATACGAATATCGACTTTACCCACGAGACTGGAGATATCCTGGTTGTTTTCGTCACCGGGCTCGGTTTTGGCAACCGCAATCTGGTTGAGAATAGAGGGGTAGAGTTTCACTACTCTGAATTGCGAGATATCACCACCAAACTCATGCAGTCGTTTCACCGCCCAAGGTGACATTAAGCCTTTGATATAACGCAGCGGAATATTGTATTCCTCTTCAAGGATAGCGCCGTCCTCTAAAGGGTTAAATAATCCCAAGGGTGATTCATGAATGGGCGAGCCTTTAATCGCATAGAAAGGGGTATGCTCCATCAGCGCTTTTAGGCGCTCGGCGAGTGATGATTTACCGCCGCCTACCGGCCCGAGTAAATAGAGTATTTGTTTGCGTTCCTCGAGACCTTGCGCGGCGTGTTTAAAGTAATCCACAATCTGCTCGATCGCATTCTCCATGCCATAGAACTCATAAAACGCAGGGTAGCGGCGGATCATTTTGTTGGAAAAAATGCGACTGAGGTGAGGATCGCGGGAAGTGTCGATCAGCTCTGGTTCACCGATCGCGGCCAGTAAACGTTCTGAGGAGCTAGCATAGGCCAGCGGGTCATTTTTACAAATTTCGAGATACTCCTGCAGGGAGTATTCCTCTTCCTGTTTGGAGTCATAACGCGCTTTATATCGTTCAAAAATACTCATATGCCACCTTCCTGCTATAGTCTGACCTTGTTAGGCTAACGTCGCAAATAGCCCGAAATTGATTGAGGGCTTAGATCATCTACTCACACCATTTCTTTCTATAAGCTTAGTTCATGGATAGCTAGTGGGTAGAAAATCTGTAATTTTTTATCCTCGTTTTGGTTAAAAATATTTTAATTAACTAATTGATTCTTCGGCTAAATCGTCTATTACAGCACGTAAAAACCTTGCAGCTTCTCCTCCGGTTGCGGCCCGGTGATCGAAGGTCAGTGACAGCGGCATTACCCGGTGTATAACGACTTTACTGTCGACTGGAATAACCTGTTCTCGAATCACGCCCGCCCCGAGAATCGCCACGGTGGGTGGTACGACGATCGGACTGGCGTAGCGGCCAGCAATGGTGCCGAAATTACTCAGGGTGATGCTGGAACCCTGAAGTTCAGCCGGTGGAATAGTACGTTGGACTACATCCTCTCTTAGACGATTTAGCCCTGCACGGATATCTTTTAGGCTTCGATTGCCGATATCTCGTAGCACTGGCACGAACAATCCCTGATCGGTATCCACCGCGACGCCTAGATTAATTTGATTTAGCATTCTTCGTGCCAGTTGCTGGCCATCGAACCAGGCGTTGAGGGCCGGTTCTGCCTTACAGCCCGCGGCTACCGCATGAATCAAGCGGATGGTGATATCTTCGGCGACAGCCCAAGTGTGAATGTCGACGTCTTCGTAAAGGGTGACGGGAACGACGTTGGCGTGGGCGAGTGCCATATTACGAGCCATCTGTTTGCGTACGCCCCGTAATGGTTCAGCCTTACCGTGGGTGCGGTCGGTTTTGGCCAGCCGTTCAATATCATCTGCAGTGAGCTGGCCATCTTGGCCGCTACCTTGAATATTATGGGTTGCAACATCCAGACGATGGGCGAGTGAGCGCACCGCGGGCGTCATTTTTTGTCGATAAGCTTGCGTGCTAGGCGCGGCTCCGATAAAAAAATGGTCGGTCGATGCGCTGTCGGATGCCTGTTTTAGCTCGCCCACCACGGTGCCGCTATCATCGTCTTCGCCGGCAAACTCCAGCAGTGGCTCTCCGGTGTGAATGGTGTCGCCTGCTTGGCCGAACAGGTGGGCAATCACGCCATCCTGAGGCGAAGGAATCTCAATAATCGCCTTTGCTGTTTCCACGGTGGCTAAGATTTGATCGGTTTTGACCGCGTCACCTTCGTTGATTGTCCATTCAACAATTTCAGCTTCGGGGAGTCCTTCCCCAAGGTCGGGTAGCTTGAAATATTTCATGAGAACTCCAGTGTGCTATTAACCGCATCAATAATATCGGCGGTATTGGGCAGATAGTGGTTTTCCATTCGATAGTAAGGCATCACGGTGTCATAACCGGTTACCCGCGTGATGGGGGCTTGCAGGCTAAGTAAGCCGCGTTCAGCTAAGGTGGCTGATATTTCCGCGCCGACGGCGCAGCTTTTTGGCGCTTCGTGAATAATCACACAGCGACCTGTTTTCGCCACGGAGGCGAGCATTGTTTCATGGTCAATGGGGTTAAGTGTCACCACATCGATGACTTCGCAGCTAACCCCTTGTTTGGCGAGTTGATCGGCGGCTTCAAGCGTTTCCTTGATCATCGCTCCCCAACTGATCAGGGTGATATCGTTGCCCTCCCGCAGGGTATAACAGCTATCCAATGGCAGTGCTTTACCGTTATCTTCAACCGGTTGTGCGTTGAGTCGATAGATCCGCTTAGGCTCCATAAACAAGACCGGATCAGGATTACGGATAGCCGCTAATAGCAGGCCATAAGCTCGGGCCGGCGATGACGGGATAACCACCCTAAGCCCGGGTATGTGGGCGAACAGCGCTTCGGTGCTCTCTGAATGATGCTCGGGTGCATGAATGCCGCCGCCGAAGGGTACCCGTAAGACCATCGGGCAGTGAAGCCGTCCACGGGTGCGGTGGCGTAGTCGGGCGGCATGGCAGATAAGGTGCTCCATGGTGGGAAAGATAAAGCCCATAAACTGGATTTCGGCGATGGGCTTAAGTCCCTGGGCCGCCATCCCGACTGAGAGTCCCGCAATCATGGTTTCGGCCAGCGGGGTATCGAGCACGCGTTTGATACCAAAAGCTTCCCGTAGGCCGACGGTGGCGCGGAACACGCCGCCATTAACACCGACATCTTCGCCAAGAATCACCACCGTATCATCTCGCTGCATTTCTGATCGTAATGCGAGGTTGATCGCTTCGACCATGGTCATTGTGTCACTCATGATGGTTGCCTCCCGGTTGAGCATGACGGATCAAACGCTTGCGCTGCTCTTTCAGTGCCTCTGGTAGCTCGGCATAAAGAAAATCGATCAGGTGTTCAACCGGTTGAGCCGGTCGTTGTAAATAGCGATCTAAGCCCTGTTGAATCATCTGCCCAACCTCACTTTGCCAAGCGGATTCTTGTACTTCATCCCACCATCCCCGTTGATGCAGGAAGGTTTGTAGGCGCTTGATCGGTTCTCGCTCCCAGGCCGCTTTAAGTTCGTTGTTACTGCGGTAGCGGGTCGCATCATCGGCGGTGGTGTGATCCGACAAACGATAACTAATCGCTTCGATCAGCGTGGCGCCTTTGCCTTCACGAGCATGTTGCAGGGCATGATTAACCGATTCGTGCAGTGCTATCACATCATTGCCGTCAACCTGCTCACCGCGGATACCCGCACCGATCGCCTTCTGGGCCAATGTCGGTGCGCCACACTGCAACGACCGAGGTACCGAAATCGCCCACTGATTATTGTTCACCATAAAAACAACGGGGAGCTGCCATGCACCGGCGACATTAAGCGCTTCCATAAAATCGCCTTTAGAGGTGGCACCATCGCCGCAAACAGTGACTACTGCGCGCTTTTCTGCTCTTATTTTGATGGCAGTTGCCACGCCGGTGGCGTGCAGTGCTTGGGTCGCAATGGGCACGGCGTTTGGAAAGTCTTGCCCCATCGCTGCAGCGGCATTACCCCGTTCATCACCGCCCCAGTAACTGAGCATGTCCTCCATTGATAATCCTCGGAGCATCTGTGCGGCATGGTTACGGTAGTAGGGGACTAACACATCATCGGCCTGCATCCGCATACCTAACACCACTTCGATGGCCTCGGCCCCCAATAGTGAGGCATAAGTACCCATCTGACCGGTACGCTGCAGGGCGATAATTTTGTGATCAAGCTGTCGTGCCAGCACCATATTGCGGTAGTAACTGACTAAGGTGTCCGGTCGTTCTGTCCAGTTGGGAAGCGGTTGTAACGGCTCGCCGCTGGCGGATAAATAACGACTAAAATTGATCTGAGCCTGATAGACGGTTTCCATATTCGGTCTCCTTAGGCGGGCTGTTGTTTGACTAGGCAGGCCTGACGAATAATCATCTTAGCCCTGATGTCGGAGATGACGCTGGGTTGTTTATCAGCATCGGCATGTAGATAACGTTCGCTGAGAGCGTCATCAGGTTGGGGGATTTTCTGTTGAATCGCGGTATTTTTCTGCCCGCTATGATTCCGGGTGACGAAGATAAGTCCGCCCGTATTTAAGCGGTAATCAGAGACATAGCGTATGCCACGACGATATAGGGCTTCGCCTGAGTGCTCATCGGCTCGTTGGTTGTTAGCCGAGCCTGCGATAATAGCTTGTAAACCGGACTCTGAATCGTGCCAAAAATGGAGATCCTGTAGGCCGGTACTGTCCACCTGTTTAAACATGACGGGATCCTCCGTACGCGTTTCAAACCTTGGCACTACCTAGGGTGTTAATGTCTTGTAGAGATAGATTTATGCACTATCTTTGCTGTGTCACGCCCGATTTTTTGGATCGGTTTATTTTTTGAGATACTTTTTGGATAGCACAGGTCGGCGGAAAGTTCAGCTTGGTGAGGGGCTTAGAAAATAGTTTTGCGATGCTTTACTCGCGTACGGAACCTCTTGTTGCAGTGCATTAAATGCTGTTATCACAAGGGTTGGCGTGAGATGACAGAAGAAAATCATGGGCGGGTCTTAGCCGTTATATTTTTTTGTGAAAATATTGCTGCTTGAATAAAACGAAAAGCTTGCTACTTATAAGTACTAAAGTGATTAAAAGTATCTAAAATCTATAAAAATTAAAGAAAATTGAGCTTTTGTCTCTGAACGAGGACGAAACTTGATTCTCGATAAGAGGTGGGAGGCGATAATGTCTTATCCGTGACGTATTACAGCTGCAAAACCCGACTTTATCGGTATAATTCTGTTAATGTTAAATTTTTCCGTGTTAAAGGTTGCTAGTCTGAGTTATGAAAAACCTGCCTGTTATATATCTGCTAAAGCCGCTTAGAAAAGCAGTGCTGGTGTCTATCTGTGGTTTGCTGCCGTTAGGTGTGCAAGCCGATACAGATAATCTAAACCTTGATCAAGAGAGTCTGTTGCTGGCGAGCTTAGGGGACCTTCAACAGAACCAGATGACTGGGGCAATGGATAAATTACGTGCCTTGATAAAAGAACAGCCGGATTTTAGGCTGGCTCAACTGATCTATGCAGACCTGATGGCGGCTCAGGGCGGAACACTCAGTGCCGTAGGTAATAACGGCCACAGTGATAAGAAAACGTTACAGGGGCTGATTTCGGAAGCGCGTGCGCGTATGAGTGTCGACCGTTATAAGCCGGAGTCAGGCACTATTCCTAGCAGTCTGTTGCAGATGTCGCCAAAACAGAAGCATGTCATTGTAATCGATACCAGCCTATCGCGTTTATATCTGTTTGAAAACAACAACGGCGTTCCACAGCTAATGAAGGACTACTATGTCTCTTACGGTCGTGGCGGTGTTGATAAACGCAAGCGTGGTGATCTTAAGACCCCTCTCGGTGTCTATTTTACTACGGGGCGGTTAACCGACGAGCAGCTGCCACCGCGCTATGGTTCTGGCGCACTGCCGATCAATTATCCCAATGCATGGGATCAGCGTCTCGGTAACACGGGTAGCGGCATCTGGGTACATGGTTCACCTAAAGACACTTTTAGTCGCGCGCCACAGGCGAGTGAAGGTTGTCTCTCTCTGAGTAATAATCATTTTACCGAGCTGGATCAAGTAGTCGATTTTACTGACACCCCGGTCTTGATTGGTACTCACTTTGAGTGGCTTGATCCGCAGAGCTGGCAGCAAAAGAGGAAAGCCTTTACTGAGGTTGTCGATAGCTGGCGCAAAGATTGGGAAAGCCGTGATACGGATACCTATCTGGCCCATTATTCAGAGCAGTTTAATAACGGCAAAATGGGCTTCAACCGTTTTGCTCAGCATAAGCGTCGGGTCAATGGCAGTAAGTCGTTTATTGATGTGGATATTGAAAACCTCAGTATTTATCAGCACCCTGATAATCCAGATATGTTTGTTGCCACTTTTATGCAGAACTATAAAAGCGATAACTATAGTGGCAGTAGCCTTAAGCGTCAGTATTGGGTAAATGAGGGCGGCCAGTGGCGAATTGCCTATGAGGGTGACCCGCAGAAGGGTAAGCCCTAAGCTGTATAAGCTTGACCTATAACATTAAAAAACCGCCAATGGCGGTTTTTTAATGTCTGAAAGAGAGCGTTCTCGGTTACAAGGTTGTCTCGGTCAGGATTTTCCAGTGGCCGTTTTCCTGAATCAGAGTTAAAGTTTTGTACACCTCATCTTGATAGGTGTCGGACTGATATTTTTGGCGGAATACTGAGCGAACCCTACCATCACCCGCTTCAGCTAGGGAGATATCTGAGATATCAATCTTGATAAATGCGGGTTTGCTTAAGCGCTGTTGCCGACCCCATACCCACTGTTTGTGAGTGATATGACCTGGATTAGGGGTATAGGTATCAGTATAAAAACGGAGGTAAGCGTTAACATCTTTGGCTGCCCAGGCGGTTGCCCAGTCGCTAATGGTTTGCTGGACCTCAGTTCGAACCGAGTCGCTTAGAACATCATGGACTTTATGTTGAATGGCTGTGTTCATGTCAGCGTTTGCTTGCCCGACAGGAGCCGTTACTGGCTCTGTTACAACCACGTTTGTCGCTTTGGGTTCTGCTGCTATCGGCGTGGGGACGGTGCCTGCCGATTCATCTCGCTCTTCTATCACCAGCTCAATCGGCGTTTTTTTACTAACGCTAGGTTGGACTGAAGGAGCTGGTTTTTGTGTGGTTTTGGTTGTCGGTATCGGTTGCGTGGCGATTTGATGTGTAGTCGATGCTATAACCGTTTGTGTTGGCGTCGGCTGATATATCTGATCTAGAATACCTAGGTTGGCACGAGCAGGTTGCTTGTTGCTGTCTAGATCGAGTGCGCGGTTATAAGCTTGGGTCGCTAAAGCGGAATAAACCGCTTTTAGGTTTGTTTGGACCTGGGCGTAACTCGGATTGGTTTCAAAGGCCTGCAGGAGCAGTTCTACTGCTTTATCATTGTTGCCTTGACGGGCATAAACCACTGCAAGATTGTTGAAAGGTTCCGGTGAGTCGGGGTAAAGATGGCTAAGTTTGCTGAAAATATCGGCCGCTTCATCGAGCTTATTTTGATTGATCAATGAGATGCCGTATAGCAGCCAGCCGTTAGGGTCCTTGGGGTTAGAAACCAGATAGTCATTCACCCGAGTGAAAGCACCTTCAACATCGCCTTTGCTTTGTAGCTTTTTAGCTTGTTTTAACTCGGTGGCCAGTAATTGAGCATTAAACTCAATTTTTTGTCGCAGCTTATCCGATTCCGGTTGGTTCTTTTTTAACGGCATCGGATTCTGGGCTTGTTCCTCATCGGCCATCCAGCGATTTAGTTCATTCAGCTTGGCTTCAATATCGTCCTGATTAGCCTGAAAGGTCTGAGATTTTGTACAGTCATATCCATTTTCAGCACCCGCACTTTGACAGAAACTGTCTTGTTGCGAGGCTGCGCTGACTGAAACAGAGCCGGTTAACACACCTATCGCCAGTGCTAGGGTGAGTTTGCGGGTCTTAGCTAAACGTATTTGTTTGCTACCTTTCTTTGTCATCGGGGAGATCCATTGTGGCATAATCAGGCACTATCGCTTTTTGTAACTTGCGATTATAACTGGAAAAAAGTTATGAGAAAGCCTTCAAAGGTCATATTGGTGAGATAAAAAAACAGCCACCCTTGGGTGACTGTTTTTAGACTTGCATGATTACTTAGCTTTGTTCGCGAGCGATGGCTCGATAAGCGATGTCGTCACGGTAGTAAACTCCGTTCCAATCGATCTGCTTAACCAGCTCGTAAGCGCGTTGCTGTGCTTCGGTAACGCTGTTGCCGAGTGCGGTTGCGCAGAGTACTCGACCACCGTTGGTAACCACTTGGCCATCTTTCATCGCGGTGCCTGCATGGAACACTTTAGTACCCTCTTCAGTGCTCTCTGGTAGGCTGATGGCATCGCCTTTAGTGTAATCGCCTGGGTAGCCGCCAGCGGCCAATACGACGCCTACGGCGCTACGAGTATCCCAGTCAGCGCTGGTTTGATCCAGCTTGCCATCCAGTGCAGCATCGCATAACTCAACGATGCTGGATTTCAGACGCAGCATAATCGGTTGAGTTTCAGGATCACCAAAGCGACAGTTATATTCAATCACTTTCGGTGTGCCATCGGCCATGATCATCAGCCCAGCGTACAGGAAGCCGACGTAAGTGTTACCCTCTTCAGCCATCCCTTTGACGGTGGGTAGAATTACTTCGGCCATAATGCGCTGATCGATCTCAGGCGTAACCACTGGCGCAGGAGAGTAAGCACCCATACCGCCAGTATTTAAACCGGTGTCGCCGTTGCCGGCACGTTTATGGTCTTGGCTGGTGGCCATTGGCAGTACGTTAGTGCCATCAACCATGACGATAAAGCTCGCTTCTTCGCCATCGAGAAACTCTTCGATAACGACGCGGTGACCCGCTTCGCCAAAGGCATTGCCTGCCAGCATGTCCTGTACGGCGTCTTCCGCTTCTTGCAGGGTCATAGCGACAATCACGCCTTTACCTGCGGCTAGACCATCGGCTTTAACGACGATAGGTGCACCCTTTTCGCGTAGATAAGCCAAGGCAGGCTCAATCTCAGTAAAGTTCTGATAGTCGGCGGTAGGTATCTGCTGACGTTCGAGGAAATCTTTGGTGAAGGCTTTTGAACCTTCTAATTGCGCCGCGCCTTTAGAAGGGCCGAAACAACGCAGACCTTCGCTGCTAAAACGATCAACAATGCCTTCAACCAGTGGCGCTTCAGGGCCAACAATGGTTAGTGCAACGGTGTTCTCTTTAGCAAAGGCAACCAGTGCATCCTGATCCATGACGTCGATCGCCACGTTTTCAAGCTTAGGCTCGAGTGCTGTACCGGCGTTACCCGGAGCAACAAATACTTTACTTACCTTGCTGTCTTTCGCAGCATGCCATGCTAATGCGTGTTCGCGACCGCCGGAACCAATAACTAATACGTTCATATCTCTACCTTAATGTTGAAATCGTCCCATAACAAAAGAGCCAGATAAACTGGCTCTTGCTGTCGTCGCTATCCTTAGTGGCGGAAGTGACGCATACCGGTAAAGACCATCGCCATACCGTGCTCATTAGCCGCATCAATGACTTCCTGATCGCGCATTGAACCGCCCGGCTGAATCACCGCTTTGATACCCGCTGCTGCTGCAGAATCGATACCGTCACGGAAGGGGAAGAACGCATCAGAGGCCATAACGGAACCTTTTACTTCCAAGCCTTCATCGGCCGCTTTAATACCCGCGATTCTTGCGCTGTAAACGCGGCTCATCTGGCCTGCGCCTATCCCAATTGTCTGACCATCTTTGGCATAGACAATCGCGTTAGATTTAACAAACTTGGCCACTTCCCAGCAGAACAGCAGATCACGAATCTCTTGTTCGGTTGGCTGTAAGGTGGTGACAACTTTCAGCTCGCTAACATCAACCATGCCTAAATCTTGATCCTGCACCAACAAGCCGCCGTTTACGCGTTTGTAGTCGAATCGTTTAGTGCGTTCAGTCGACCATTCGCCACAGGCTAGCAGACGAACGTTAGGCTTAGCCGCTACGATATCGGATGCTTCTTGCGTGACGGATGGCGCGATAATGACTTCAACAAACTGACGATCAACGATCGCTTTAGCTGTTTCTGTATCTAATTCACGGTTAAAGGCGATAATGCCGCCGAAGGCTGAGGTTGGATCTGTTTGGTAAGCTTTGTTGTAAGCTTCCAATAGGTTGTCGCCAATCGCTACACCACAAGGGTTAGCGTGTTTAACGATCACACAAGCGGGTTCTTTAAACGGTTTAACACATTCCAGCGCAGAGTCGGTATCGGCCACATTGTTGAATGACAGTGCTTTACCCTGTAATTGACGTGCAGTAGAAACACTGGCTTCAGCCGGGTTAGCTTCAACGTAGAAGGCTGCTTTTTGATGTGGGTTCTCGCCGTAACGCATCTCCTGCGCTTTAACAAATTGAGTGTTAAAGGTACGCGGGAAGTCAGCGGGCTCATCAACACTGCCATCGGTGATAGCGCCGAGGTAGTTAGCGATCATGCCATCATAGGCGGCGGTGTGTTCAAACGCCTGTACGGCTAGATCGAAACGGGTTGGGTGAGTCAGGCCCTGGTTGGCGTCTAGCTCGGCAATGATGCGATCATAGTTGTCAGCAGTGACAACGATAGCAACATCTTTATGGTTTTTAGCAGCAGAGCGAACCATGGTCGGTCCACCGATATCGATGTTTTCGATAGCCAATGGCAGATCGCAGTCTGGACGAGCGATGGTTTGCTCGAATGGGTACAGGTTAACCACGACCATATCGATCGGGGTGATGCCATGTTCATTCATAATGGCATCATCAATACCGCGACGACCCAAGATTCCGCCGTGTACTTTGGGGTGTAGGGTCTTAACGCGGCCGTCCATCATTTCCGGGAAACCGGTATAGTCAGATACTTCAATAGCCGGAATATCGTTTTCTTTCAACAGCTTGTATGTGCCGCCAGTGGAAAGGATCTCAACACCGCGCTGGCTAAGTGCTTGGGCGAATTCAACGATACCTGATTTATCAGACACGCTGATCAGTGCGCGACGTACCGGAGTGATTTTCTGCTCTGCCATGGTTTTGTCTTCTGAGTTAAGGTTAAAAAATAGTCGTTTACAGTAAGCCGTACTGCTTTAGCTTTTTACGTAGCGTACCGCGGTTTAAACCGAGCAGCTCGGAGGCTTTAGTTTGATTGTCCCGGGTGTAGGTCATCACGGCTTCAAACAAAGGGGCTTCAATTTCAGCCAGTACCATTTGATACACGTCGGTGACAGGTTGCCCATCTAGCTGGCGAAAGTAGTTATGCATAGATACTTGTACGCTATCTCGCAAAGTGCGTTCCTGCACATCGATGTTTTCTATATGTGTTACTTGTGTATTCAATGTTTTGTTATCCACTTGCATTAACCTAAAAAATTGAACCGTTACTCAGGCAGCAGCGTCTGCTTTACTCGGCACAATGAAAAATGACCGGATCGCGTCTTGCTGAAGTTCGGTTTCTTCTATTTGATTAAACTCTTTTCTGAAACGTTCTGAGTTACTTAACTGCTCTGTGTGCTGACTGTTTTTGAGGTACCAGCCGACATGTTTACGGGCGATGCGTATGCCCGCATAGTCGCCATAAAAACGATACAGTGCAGACAGATGTTCCAATAGCGTATCCCTGACCTCAACGGCGGTCGGGGAGGGTAGCATTTTACCGCTCTTAAGGTAATGACTGATCTCTCGGAAAATCCATGGATTTCCTTGAGCCGTCCGTCCCAGCATAACGGCATCAGCACCGGTGTATTCAAGCACCTGTTGTGCTTTTAGCGGGCTATTAATATCGCCGTTGGCAAACAGAGGAATATCGATTGATTGACGAATTCGGGCAATCGTATCGTATTCTGCTTCGCCCTTATAACCGCAGGCCCGTGTCCGACCATGGACAGCGAGTGCTTGGATACCCGCGTCTTCAGCGATGCGCGCAATGGTTTCACCGTTACGATTGTCGGTATCCCAACCGGTACGGATCTTCAATGTAACCGGCAAATCAACGGCGGATACTGTTGCCTGAAGGATCTCTCTAACCAGTGTTTCATCTTTCAATAGGGCGGAACCGGCGGCCTTGTTACAGACTTTTTTGGCGGGACAACCCATATTGATATCGATGATATGTGCGCCATTAGCCGCATTGGCTCTGGCAGCTTCGGCCATCATCTCAGGATCACCACCGGCAATCTGAACAACGTTTAGACTGCTATCAGCATCTTGCTGTAAACGGTAACTGGATTTTCGGCTGTTCCATAGCCGTGTATCAGAGGTGACCATTTCGGAAACCACCATGCCCGCCCCCAGTTGTGTACACAACCGGCGAAATGGCAGGTCGGTTACACCGGCCATCGGTGCCAGAATAACCTGACTATCAATGGTGTGCTGTCCGATTTGAAACATGGCCAACCCCGAATTTAGAGAAATAGCTGCCTGTGATTATCAAAAAGATAACCCCGGAACCGCTGTTTGGAAGGCGGACAATCATACTCTTTCGCAGGGAGAGGGCCAAGGGTTTTTTGATGGTTTTTTGATCATATTGTTGTTGCAAAATGTGTTACATAATGATCAGAAAGGGACAGGTAAGTGGGCTTGAGTGCTGATTTTTAGCCGTGGTTACGTGATGTGACGGTTATTTGAATGGCCTGTTCTACTTGAGCGGTTTTTGCAGCATGGCCTCATAGCTGGTTGCTCTGCGACCGGGATCAAGCAGTTCAAATTCAATCTGTACCGGGCGTTTGGCGGGCATGTCGATCATCTGGGTTGAGTTCAAATAATCGCGGGGCTGAAAAACACGCTGGCTAATGGTTTGTCCGAGTCGGTCAGAAAATGATAGTAGAATAGCGGGGTAGGGTTGTGCCCTCTCCGCTTGGTTTTCCAGTAGCAGATGAACCATCAAGACGCCCTGATAATCTGGATGTTGCCGGACAACGAGTTGGCGGGTGATTATTTGCTCGAGCATGATCGGTGTGTCGAGATCGCAGGGCAGGTATTGGCAGGCGTATTGATATGCGGGAGAGAGCTCTGGGTAATGGCTGAGTAACTGGCGGTTAAACCAGAGATACTGACCGATGAGTAGTAATACCGCGATAAGGGACAGTGCTGTCCATCCATGCTGCGACGCTATTTTTTCTTGGCGGCTAATAACAATGGGTTCAGCGCGAAAATCGGTTAAATGGGACGATGATGCTTTCGTGGCGCGAAGATCCGCTTCTGTTTCCACTGGTTTAATGACAAAGGTTGCTGAGTTGGTTTGTCGCGCTGTGCCAGATATGTCAGGAGCGTCGTCTGGTTGAGTCGTTTGCAGTATATTGCTGACAGGCTGTTCTAAATCTTCTATCGAGGCGTTCTGGCTAATCGACTCAGGGATATCCGTTTCTGCACCCCAAATAAGGTCGTCGTGTGATGGAGGTAGTTGCGGATGAATTGGCTTTATGTCAGCCGCTGGATAGCGCTTATCGATTGCTGCGTTGGATTCCGACGTAAAGTTGGGTACGTCGATCTGATCAAATAAGGGATCATTATTGAAAGGGTCAGAGAGAAGGTCATTAATAAGAGCCTCATCATTAACCTGGTCGTTAGCGAGAGGGTCAATATCAAAAAGCTCATCGCTGCTGAGTTCTTCGCTGCTCGGAGTGTTATTGAAAGCATCAACGTATGGTTGATCGGCGTCATCTAGCAGATCAGGGACTAAGTTTGTTAATGGATCAGTGACATCATCACAGCGGTAGAGCTCTGCATTAAATACTTCGAGGCATTCGCCACAACGCACCTTGCCATGGGCTATTTTTAATTGCCCTGGTGTGACCTGAAACCGTGTAGTACAGGCCGGACACTCAGTGATGATGTTGTGGCTTATCATAAAATGACGTTACCGTTTAAGACCGGTAATTCGGATCCAACCCTCTTTTTCGGTCACCGGGTCAAGATCAAAATCTTGGCTATAAGCCGCCCGAAGTTCCTCTTCTTGGTCGGCTAGCAAGCCGGATAGAATTAACTGTCCGCCAGATTTGCACAGTGAAGTGAGGGTGGGTGCAAGTTGAACCAACGGTCCTGCAAGGATGTTAGCAACCACCAGATCAGCTTGATCTTGAGGGGCTTTTTCAGGGAAGTAAACCTGTAGCCGATCTTTAGATAGATGGTTACGTTGCAGGTTATCGAGACTGGCATCCAGCGCTTGTGGGTCAATATCCACCGCGGTTACATGTTCGGCGCCTAACAACAGTGAAGCTATCCCAAGGATGCCTGAGCCGCAGCCGTAATCGACCACTTGCTTGCCATCTAATGTTAGGGAGTCCAGAAACTCTAAACAGAGCGCCGTGGTTGGGTGGGTACCGGTACCAAATGCCAATCCAGGGTCAAGTAGCAGGTTGACCGCATCTGGTTCTGGCGCTGCTTTCCAGCTCGGGCAGACCCAAAGACGCTGGCCAAACTTCATAGGATGATAATTATCCATCCACTCTCTTTCCCAGTCTTTATCTTCGACGATTTCGGTTTTCATTGGCGGAAAGGGCGTATTCGGAAAGAGTTGTCTGTGGGACTCTTTTAAGAAGGCCTGAGTGGCTTCCAGATCATGATCCGCAGAAAACAATCCAGTCAGTACGGTGTTGTTCCATAAAGGGGTGGTGCCCAGATCTGGCTCAAAGATCGGTGTATCTTCTTTGTCCTGCAGGGTGACGGCAGCGCAGCCGGACGCGAGCAGCAGGTCTTCATACTGTTCGGCGTTATCTGGCAGTACATCCAGTTTGATCTGTAACCAGGGCATGATGTTTTCCTTATAACCTACGATATCTATTCTTTATAACAAGAGGATCAAACGAAAAAAAGCCTCCATTGGGAGGCTTTTCTCTGAGAGGTTGAGATTTTAAGCTCAGTCTAGACCCAGTTTCTTTTCCAAATAATGGATATTAACACCGCCTTCAGCGAAGTTAGTGTCGCGCACAATGATTTGGTGTAACGGGATATTACAACGAATACCTTCTACTACCATCTCGTCCAGCGCAATTTCCATTCTGCGTAAAGCCGTTTGCCGATCTTCACCATAAGTAATCAGCTTCGCAATGAGTGAGTCATAGTGAGGAGGAACGGTATAGCCATTATACAGATGCGAATCAACCCGTACGCCAATACCACCGGGTGCATGGAAGTGACTAACAGTGCCAGGGCACGGCATAAAGGTTTTAGGGTCTTCAGCATTGATGCGGCACTCGATGGAGTGGCCTAGCAGTTTCACATCTTCCTGTTTGAACGACAATGGCATGCCAGAAGCGATGCGCAGCTGCTCTTTAACAATATCGATACCGGTAACCATCTCTGACACGGGGTGTTCAACCTGAACGCGGGTGTTCATTTCGATAAAGTAAAAACGGCCATCTTCGTACAGAAATTCGAAAGTACCGGCGCCGCGATAGTTAATCGCAAGACAGGCATCAACGCAACTCTTGAGTACTTCGGCGCGAGCGGCTGGATCGATATCAGGTGCCGGCGCTTCTTCAACCACTTTTTGGTGACGGCGCTGCATAGAGCAATCGCGGTCATACAGATGGATCGCATGACCCTGTCCGTCGGATAGTACCTGAACTTCAACATGGCGAGGGTTCTCGAGGAACTTCTCCATGTATACGGTTTCGTCGCCGAAAGAGGATTTTGCTTCCGCTTTAGTGACGTATACCGCGTTCAGCAAGCTCGCTTCGCTATGGACAACCCGCATACCGCGTCCACCACCACCGGCAGCTGCTTTGATAATGACGGGATAACCGATTCGGCGTGCAATCTCGATAACTTTGTCGCCATCTTCCGGCAGTTCGCCGTCAGAGCCAGGTACGGTTGGTACACCGGCTTTTTGCATCGCTTCAATCGCGGCAACTTTATCGCCCATGATGCGGATGGTTTCCGCTTTAGGGCCGATAAAGGCAAAGCCGCTTTGTTCAACGCGTTCTGCAAAATCGGCATTTTCAGCTAAGAAGCCGTAGCCTGGGTGGATACCCATTGCGTCAGTCACTTCGGCCGCCGCAATGATAGCGGGAATGTTTAGATAGCTTTGTGCCGACGCTGGTGGTCCGATACATACGGCTTCATCTGCGAGACGAACATGCATCAGATCACGATCCGCAGTGGAGTGGATCGCAACCGTTTTGATGCCGAGTTCTTTACAGGCCCGGAGGATACGCAGTGCGATCTCTCCGCGGTTGGCAATAACAACTTTTTCTAGCATGTTGAGAACCTGTCTGGTGGATAGCTTAAACGATGATTACCAGTGGCTGATCAAACTCAACCGGCTGGCCGTCTTCTACCATAATGGCTTCGACAACACCGGAGCGGTCAGCTTCGATCTGGTTCATCATCTTCATGGCTTCAACGATGCAGATGGGGTCACCCTCTTTGACTGTCTGGCCGACTTCAACGAATGACGCAGAGCTAGGGGACGGTGAACGGTAGAACGTACCAACCATAGGAGACAGAACGGCTTGACCATTGTAGGCAGGTGCGGCTGCAGCTACAGGAGCTGCCGGTGCAGCGACAGGCGCAGCAACCGGTGCTGGAGCGGCTGCAACAGGTGCGGGTGCTGCAACAACAGTAGCGCCACGGCTGATACGTACAGACTCTTCGCCTTCTTTGATCTCAATCTCGTTGATGTTGGATTCTTCCAACAGTTCAATCAGTTTTTTTACTTTGCGAATATCCATACTAATGAAATTCTCTATCAATTCAGATGTTAAAGTTTTTCAACCCGGCTGATGGCGGATTGTAATGCAAATTCATAACCTTGGACGCCCAGTCCGCAGATAACGCCCACTGCCACATCGGAAAGATAGGAGTGATGGCGAAATGATTCGCGGGCATGCACATTGGAGATGTGGATCTCTATAAAAGGGATAGCCACGCCCAATAGCGCATCACGCAAGGCAACACTCGTATGAGTGAATGCCGCTGGGTTAATCAATATAAAATCCACCTGTTCGACACGGGCCTGGTGGATCCGTTCAATCAGTACATGCTCGGCGTTACTTTGCAGGCACTCAATTTGGTGACCCGCTTGCTGAGCAAGGGTGGTAAGGCGTTGGTTAATGTCCTGCAATGTCGCAGCGCCATAAACCTCAGGCTCGCGCGTGCCGAGCAGATTTAGGTTAGGGCCGTTGAGCAGCAGTATTTTAGCCATTAATAAAGCCTTTTAAGACGTACACTTACGTCCGATGGATATAAAAGTGGGTAGTTTGCCGGAAAAGCCAAACAGTGTAAACCGCTTTACTACTTATTGTGTTTTATCATCAGTTTTGCCGACGTTGTGCTTGGTTTCTGATCAATATCTGCTTTAGGTTCGGCTATTTGATAGTGCTGTTAGCGCTTTTTATGTGCCTGAACCGTCGATTAACGAAGGCTTGTTTCAGTGCTTGAATAAATACCGCTGCAATCAGTGTAGTATAATGATCAATTATTTACAGTGCACCGGCATTGACCCTATCAGTCAAATCGGACATATTGCGGTGCAATAAGAAGCGCTTTTACGTTAAAGGAAATACCATGGATATGTTACAGCGGTTGTGGTTCTCATGCTGGGATAAACTAACAGGCACAGTGGGCCGCGTGAAACTTTTGCGGCCGGTGTTAGTTATTCTCGGTCTGTATTTAGTGGTGAGTGTCGGCGTGGGTATTTGGTGGAGCCAAGAGCCCGAACCATTTGATATTCAACCGGTTGTAGTACAGGCGGCCGATGGGACAGAACATAAAATTATCGGTTCCGCGACGGTCTCAACGCTGATTAAAATTACCGATACATTGTTACAAAAGCAGGGCGGTTATCTGTCTAACGATCGCCTGCCACCGGGTATCTGGTTAGATAATATACCGAACTGGGAGTTTGGCGTATTGGTTCAGGCGCGGGACATGTCTCGGGCCATGCGTAAAGATTTTAGTCGTTCACAGTCGCAATCCACTGAAGATGTGGATCTAAAAGCCGCTGAGCCTTTATTGCATTTTGATAGCGATAGTTGGGTGTTGCCTTCTAGTGAGGGAGAGTATTCCCGAGCGTTGAAGCATCTACGGGCCTATGAAGTGCGTTTGGCTGACCCTCAGCAGCAGGATGCGCAGTTTTATTCCCGGGCTGATAACCTGCGCGGCTGGTTGGCGGATGTATCCACTCGGTTGGGTAGTTTGTCTCAGCGTCTGAGTGCGAGTGTTGGGCAAAAACGGGTAAATACCGATTTGGCGGGCGAGTCTAGTGCGCGTCAGTCCACCGATAATGCCGGGGACCGAGAGGTGAAAACCGGTTTCCTCGAGATTGATGATGTCTTTTATGAAGCGCGCGGTACGGCTTGGGCGTTGATTCATCTACTGCAAGCGGTTGAAGTTGATTTTGCCGATGCGTTGGAAAAGAAAAATGCGTTGATCAGCCTGCGTCAAATTATTCGAGAGCTGGAGGCGACACAGGGCGCCGTTTGGACGCCGATGATTTTGAATGGCAGTGAGTTTGGTTTGCTTGCTAATCACTCATTGGTGATGGCTTCTTATATTTCCCGTGCGAATGCTGCGATTATTGATCTGCGTACCTTGCTAGAACAAGGTTAATGGATGTTTGAGATAAACTGCCAATAGCGTGTTAGCGTAAAATGCGTTTAGTAAGAAGGGAAGCCGAATGATCCGAGTTGTCTTTAATCAGAAGGGTGGTGTAGGTAAATCCAGTATCAGTACCAACCTTGCCGCCATTAGCGCGAGTCAGGGGAAGCGAACGCTGGTGGTTGATCTGGATTCACAATGCAACACCAGCCACTATTTGCTTGGCGATCAGGTGAACGAGACGGTTGGCGATATCAAAGACTTCTTTGAGCAGATGTTGAGCTTTCAGGTACGGCCTAAAGAGATCACCGAGTTTATTCATGGGACCGCCTATGAAAACCTAGATCTGTTGCCCTCAAGCCCAGAGCTGGGTGATCTGCATGCCAAGCTGGAAGCGAAACATAAGATCTATAAATTGCGTGATGCTCTGCTGAATCTAGATCAGTATGATGCGATCTATATTGATACGCCGCCGGCGTTTAATTTTTATACCTTATCAGCGCTCTGTGTGGCGGATAGTTGTTTGATTCCATTTGACTGTGATGAGTTCTCCCGTCAGGCGTTGTATAGCTTGATGTACAACGTCCAGGAGACGCAGCAGGATCATAATGACAAATTAACTATCGAAGGGATTGTGGTTAATCAGTATCAACCTCGGGCGAATGCCTCTATCAGTATTGTTGAAATGCTTAAAGAGGATAATCTACCGGTGCTGAATGCGAAACTCTCCTCATCGGTCAAGATGAAAGAGTCACATAATGCCTGTGTGCCTTTGGTTCATTTTGCGCCAAAGCATAAACTCACACTGGAATATCTGGCGCTGTATGACGAATTAAGCGACTGATACTCTCCCTGCTTTATTGTCACTGGATAGGCGTGTCTTTGATGCGTCTTTTTGGTGCAGTTCTCCTGCGTTATGGCTTAAACTGGCTGGCTGATTACGCCTCTCCCTATTTTGTGACGTCCATCTAAGACATTCTGTCTAGCTCAAGGTATTATGTTTTAAATTTTCATTTTCAGGCTCAGTGCGATGGTGTGTCCATCGGTTGACGCTTTCGTTTTCCGTCGCTTTAAAAAGAGACTTCAGTATGCGTATACACGAAATTAATCACCCTTTAGTTAAACATAAGATTAGTCTGATGCGGGCTGCGGATATCAGCACCCGAGCGTTTCGTCAGCTAGCGGCAGAGGTCGGTGCTTTGTTGACCTATGAAGCGACGAAAGACCTGAAAACAGAAAGCTATCAGTTTGAAGGCTGGTGCGGTGAGATGACCGGCGAACAGATTAAAGGCAAAAAGGTCACTGTTGTGCCTATTTTGCGGGCGGGTATCGGTATGCTCGATGGTGTTCTGGACCTAATTCCTAGTGCCAAAATCAGTGTGGTTGGCTTGTATCGTGATGAAGAAACGCTGCAGCCGGTGACCTATTTTGAACGCTTGACCAGTGATATGGAAGAGCGATTGGCATTAGTGATTGATCCGATGTTGGCAACCGGTGGTTCCATGAATGCGACCATCGCCATGTTAAAACAGTCCGGTTGTCAGGATATTAAAGCACTGGTGTTAGTGGCTGCACCTGAAGGTATCAAAGCGGTAAATGATGCGCATCCTGATGTTGAGTTGTATACCGCAGCGATCGATAGTCACCTCAATGAGAATGGTTATATTATTCCGGGCTTGGGCGATGCCGGTGATAAAATTTTTGGCACTAAATAAAGGGTTTTCTTATGACTGGAAAGGTAAACGAGACTCTGGACGGTAGCGAGGCCCTTTGGCGTACGGTACTGGCGGGTTCACAAATGTTGTTTGTCGCCTTTGGTGCGCTGGTGCTGATGCCATTGCTCACAGGTATGGATCCTAGCGTAGCACTGTTTACTGCGGGCTTGGGAACGTTGTTGTTTCAGTTTGTAACGAAGCGTCAGGTGCCGGTCTTTTTGGCATCCTCTTTCGCTTTTATCGCGCCGATTATCTATAGCACCAGTACTTGGGGCATGCCTGCCACCATGGGAGCGCTATTTTGTGCTGGATTGGTCTATATGCTGTTGGCGCTGGCGGTGAAATTTCGCGGTGTTGGCTTTTTACATCGTTTACTACCACCGGTAGTTGTCGGTCCCGTTATTATGGTTATCGGCTTAGGGCTGGCGCCAGTGGCGGTCAATATGGCGATGGGTAAAGCAGGGGATGGCAGTATCGAGCTGTTTCCCTATATCGATTCGATGATTGTTTCGATGTCGGCACTGGCCACAACGCTATTGGTAGCCACTCTAGGCAAAGGTATCTTCCGTTTACTGCCGATTATGGCTGGGGTGGTGGTTGGTTATCTGATGGCCAACTTCTTCGGTATGGTGAATTATCAGATCGTTGCCGATGCTGCCTTTCTTGCCGTGCCTGCGTTCGTTTTGCCAGAGCTTAACTGGCAAGCAATTCTGTTTATGATTCCCGTGGCGATTGCACCAGCCGTTGAGCATGTGGGGGATGTCTTGGCCATTGGTCATGTGACCGGCAAAGATTACATCAAAAAGCCCGGTTTGCACCGTACACTGTTTGGCGATGGTTTGGCTACGTCGGCGGCGGCACTGTTTGGTGGCCCACCGAACACCACTTATTCAGAGGTAACCGGTGCGGTCATGTTAACCCGCTCGTTTAATCCGATGATCATGATATGGGCGGCGGTCTTTGCTATCTTGCTGGCCTTTGTTGCTAAGTTTGGTATTTTGCTGCAAACCATTCCATCCCCTGTGATGGGCGGTATTCTGATTCTGTTGTTCGGTTCCATTGCGGCGGTGGGTTTGAATACATTGATTAAGGCACGTGTTGATCTGGCCGAGCAGCGTAACCTTGTGATCGTAGCGACCACGCTGGTGTTTGGCATCGGCGGCATGGTGGTCGGTCAGGGCGAATTCAGTATGCAGGGTGTCAGCCTATGTGGTGTTGTCGCTATTCTGCTTAACCTGTTATTACCAGGGCATAAGCCGATGGCTGATGATCTACATGAAGAGCAGAACGTTGTCGATGATTTGATCGATCATGTGAAATGATCCATTTTAACGGCTAATTTGGTACTCGATAGACGGGTCGAATTAAACGTAATAGAAAACCGGCGCGAGTCGGTTTTTTTGTCAATATCATGGCTATAGGGGTATTCCCTTATTTTGTGATTGAAATTTGACGCCAATAATGGAACACTGTGGGCTGATTTTAAGAGGATAAACGCGATATGAAGATTAACAGTTTTGGTGTAGTCGGTGCTGGCCAGATGGGTGGTGGTATTGCTCAGGTAGCTGCCTGTTCTGGTTTCGACGTAGTGTTGTATGATCTGAATGATCCCGCTTTGGAACGAGGCATTAAGGCCATCAGTTCCAGTTTGGCGCGGATGGTGAATAAAGAGAAGCTGACGCAGGCGGAAGCGGATCAGGCGCTGGCACGTATCAAACTGACAACTGATATGGCGGATATGGCTGCAACCGGTATCGTAGTAGAAGCGGCCAGTGAAGATGAAGAGATTAAAAAAACCATCTTCCGTAAGCTCGATGAAGTCTGCCAGCCAGAGACGATTCTGGCGACTAACACCTCATCTATCTCTATTACGCGTTTGGCGGCGGTGACTTCCCGTCCGGGTAAAGTGATCGGTATGCACTTTATGAACCCCGTACCGATGATGCAGTTAGTGGAAATCATCCGCGCGCTGCAAACCGATGATGCGGTGTTCGATGCGGTACAGCAGTTGTCACTAGACATGAGCAAAGTGCCGGTGGATGTTAAAGATGCGCCGGGTTTTGTTTCTAACCGTATTCTGATGCCGATGATCAATGAAGCTGTGTTTTGCCGATATGAGAATCTGGCAACCGCAGAAGAGATCGACACCGTGATGAAGCTAGGGATGAGCCACCCGATGGGGCCATTGGCGCTGGCGGATCTGATTGGTCTGGACACCTGTTTGAGCATTATGAATGTGCTCTATGATAACTTTAAAGATTCCAAATACCGTCCTTGCCCATTGCTGGTACAGATGGTGGATGCCGGTTATATGGGCCGTAAGAGCGGCCGCGGGTTTTACACTTACGACTGAGCTTAGCGATATCAGCGAGTAGGCTGAGAGATAGAAAATCAAAAGGCCGATGTGTATACATGGGCCTTTTGGGTTGACCACGACACAGCATGATTTGAAATTTTCAAGGAAAGGGCGCGCTTAGTTTTCGTGCTTGCCTGTTTATTCGGTTGGTGATATTTTGATCAACAATAAAATCAATAAGTTATTGATTTGGTTTACAGGTTTATAGACCACTCATCACCGAAATAGTGTGCACGCACGCTTTTCTGGAAAGGAATCAGCAAACTATGGAAGGTTTCAGAATGAAATCAGTTGCTTACCAGCAGAAGCCCGGCGAGTTCTCACCAGAATATCAGGCACGCACACGAACAAGCTGTTAGGCCAATTTCGAATACAGGGACATCTAAATGAACTTAGAGTTATTCCTCAACGCATTACCTCAGGTGGCTGCTAGTCCTTACGCATTAATTGGCTATGTCGTAGTGGCTATTGTTTGGGGGATAAGTCTTTGGAGAAATCGCAAATTAAAAATTATTGGAGACCGGCTTGAGCAACTTCCTGAAAAGGATCGAATCAAGGCTTTAGAGTTAGAGTATCGCCTTCTTCCCAAAGGAGGGCTGGATTCAGAATCATTCCTTAAGTTTAGTAGCAAGCAAAACAACATGTTAATTATCTTGGTGGCTATAGCTGCGATTGTTTTAATTGTCAGCTTGGCAATTTATAAGTCAGTTGAAGATTCCAAGCTAGCTGCTGCCGTTGATACTCTAACAGTTGCTTTAAACGTCACGAAAATGGGAAAAGACTCAGCAGAAAACAATGAATTCGTAAAAGCAGCAGGAATACTTGAGTCTGTTCTTGAGTTACATCCTTCGGCCGCCGGCTTTATCAACCTTGGATATGTTTACGAGGAAGTGTCGAATACTGACTCGGCTTTACTGTCTTATGAAAAAGCCCTTTCTTTAGATCCTAAAAACCCTGAGATATTGAACGCCATAGGCTATTTGCATAAAGACTTAGGGAAATTTGATGAAGCTAAGAGCGTATTAAACGCTGCTTTAGCTAATTCTGAAGAGGGTAGTGAAATTTGGTTTATGGTCATGGCAAACCTCGGCAATGTCGAGTACGAAATTGGCAGAGAAACAAATGATATAGAGGAAAGAAGAGCACGATCAGAGACGGCTATAGAAAAATATTTCCTTCCTGCTATGAAATATAAGGGTATTGTAAAGAATAGAGATTTTGTTGCGAAAACGTTAGCAAACATTGGGAATTGCTATAAGGACATTGAGGATTTTGACTCTGCGGAGAACTATCTGATAGAGGCACTAAGTATCAAGCGTAAGATTGCAGCTAGTAGGTCTCTCGCAGATACCTTGGTTAATATGGCAGATCTTTTATTAAAGAGAGGAAAATATTCTGATGCTAAACCATTTTTACTTGAAGCCATCGGAATTTTCTCAATAACTGGGAATGAACTCGGCCTTGGAGCAGGATATTTCAATTTAGGAGATATTCACTGGGCGGCTGGTGAGGCTGAAGAGGCAAAAAAGTATTACCAAAGATCCTCTGATTCATTTTTAATATCTAGCTTAGGGGGCGAATATGGAAAAGCTCCAAGGAGAAGACTTCAAAGAATGGCTAAGAATGATATACCAGAATTTGTATTAAAATCTTGGAGTGTTCTAGGCCTAACAAGTCAAAGCACGCGGACGCAGTAAACTGCGCCGGTGTTTGAGGCGTTAGTTGCTCACGGAGAGCCCATGGAATCAGAGTTTGATCGGCTTATAAAGTTTTCTCGTTCGTTCGATTACGAGCATGACAATGATCGTGAAATCGTTATTGTTGGCTGTGCCTACATCGAAAGCTTGATCAAGGAAATTATCGAGGCTACTTTCATCGATGACCCTAAAGAGGCCAGGGCCCTCTTGAGTGACTCTACGGGGTCTCTTTCTGGGTTGGTTCCAAGGGCAAGGCTGCTCTATCTGCTTGGGGTGATTCCTGAACCGGTTTACAAGGACATTAAAACAGTTGGCAAAATCAGAAATGAGTTTGCTCATAAAGTATCTGCGTCATTCTTCGACAATAGAGTTCAACAGCTCTGCGGAAATCTTGAATGGCATGTGCAGAGCCTTTTTATGAAGCCGCCGCAGGAAGCTACGGCTAGAGATATTTATCAGGTTGGAGTCAATCAACTGGTTTCGCATCTTGGGGCGTTGCCCGGGTTTCAGAGGTTCAACCGTGAGTGAAGCAACTAACCATGGCAGTCGCAGCGACGGTTTTTACATTGCGGCTTCGCCTCCATTCCAAAACCGAGCGTGCTGAGAGGCGTCAAAGAGGCTAAGGAGGAAGCATGCCATATCCAGATCGATCTGGTGCCAAGGCACGGAAGAAGTTGGTGGGGCAGTTATTGCTACGATGTAGGCGCAAGTAAAAGCCTCTTCTAAAATCACTATCCTCGCACAAGTCATAAGCTGCATAGCACTGGTAATTGCAGCTGGATCGCTCTATTTCTCTTATCAAGACGCCAATGACGATGCTGTAGTGGCATAGTGAGTTTGGCCACCTAATTAGAG
>NZ_JAHKQE010000039.1 GCF_018860855.1 Amphritea atlantica | reverse complement strand
GTCTGTGATTGGCCACTTCCTTGCCAACAGTCGATATGATTTTGCCAAAAGGTGCGTTTTTGTTCGGTCGTCATGGCGTTGCCCTCTGCTTACTGTGAGGGTGCAGGTTAGCGGGTAAATCGCAAAGTTATTAGATGGGGTTTATTGATCGCTTACACAGTTTGAAATGAAACCTTGCTAACAAATAGACGGTTTTACGTTCCGAACTAATTTCAGAAATAGCCTCTAATATTTCTTGTACGTGCTTAACCGTGTTATCAGCAGAGATGTCTTTTCTAACCAGTAGAACAGCAGGCGAGGATGTCTGTTTAACGGTCGCTATTTGCTTTTTAACTTGAGCAGGGTTTTGTGTGATAAATCGAGAAGCGATATCACTTATGCTGTTATTGAAACGAAAAGTTTTGTCTAAAGCCGTCGTTTTCGTAGCCCCAAATAAGCTTTCAAAACCGGTCGTGAGTGATACATCGCTACCCGTGAATCGGTAGATTGCCTGCCAATCGTCTCCCACACAAAAGACGGAAGCGTTCTTTCTAGCATCCCTTAGTGCCGTGACTAACCTCGCTCGGGGTTCGGATATATCCTGGAATTCGTCTACGAGAATAAATTTCCACGGCGAGATAAATAATCCTTCTCGCACATAAACGATAGCTTTAGCGATCATATCGTCAAAGTCTATCTCTTGATGCTGATTCAAAAGCCTCTCATAGCGCTCAAAAAGAGGTTTTAATAATTCAAAAGCGGCTCTAAGTAATGCTGATTTTTCATGACTTTCAATAATGGCGTCAAAATTTTCTAAATGATAGCAGTTGGCTTTATAGCGCTGTAATAGTTTGGACAATATCCCTGCGAACGTAGAGATAACACCAAACTCTTCAAGGGTGTTCAACACAGCCTCTTGAGGGAGTGGATCAAAGCTGACCCCTTGGGCGATCAACTGAGCTTCGAGTCTTGGAAGTAAAGCGTCTTCTCGTTGATCATAATGAAAAGTTTCAACGAGTTTTGTTTTATTCGCTTTATGCAATTCTCGCTTCCAAGCGATGCCTTCGTTATAGCTGGTCTTATCGATATAGGGAGCGGTATTGCCGTCGCGATCTATACCAAAATGCTCAATATAAATCCCATGCTCTGACAAGTAGAAGTCAGGGTAGTATTGCCTAAATTCTGGGGTGCGTGTATCCGCTTCTTTGTACGAGGCTTCATATTCATACTCAACCCCCATTCTGAAAAGCCAGTTAGCGATATAGCACTCTTCAAGGCTCTTAACATTTTCCCCTTTTAACGTTCTTATCTCATTCGCACGAATAAATTCAATATACTCACCCTCAGAATTAAACTCAAAAGGATTTGCTGCGGGATATAAGAACTTTTCAAAGTAACGAATGGTCTTAGTCTGGTAGTCAGGATCTTTAAGCAACTCAGTGAACCAGGTATCAACGGTTTTGTTGAGCAGTTTTTCGTCGGTGGCTAAAGGTGAAATAGCAGGCTTTTTTTTCTCTACTGATGCAATAATGCTTTGCCCCAGTGAATGAAACGTCCGAGCAGTAATATGTTCAATCCCCAGTTTTTCAGTAATCTGTTCCCTCATTTCCTCGGCTGCTTTATTGCCAAACGCTAACATCAAAACCTCTTTAGCTGAGGCTTGATTACTATCAATCAAGTAACCAACACGACCTATCATCGTGCTAGTTTTCCCCGTTCCCGCACCAGCTAACACTAAGTTGTTGTCTTCATCGATGATGCAGGCATCACGCTGCTTATCTGTTAAGGGATTGGACTCTATTCTGTCGAACAACTCTCGATGAGCTTCTTTTTGTTGCTCAACGTAGCTTTGACGCTGTGCTTTCAGGAATTCAGGATGAAGGGAAGACCATTTATAAAGCAGCACAAAGCTGTCTAACAGGCTCTCTGGCAACTCGTCGTATAAGTCTTCAGGTGGCACTTTAACTTTGTTTAAGACCGTTTGGGCATATTCAGATATCTTCAGGCAGTAGCTAGTGCGGAGATAATGAATCCTATCAGTTTGATCTTTTATTTGGCTTAGCGCCTTATTTACAGTCGCTTCATGGTGTTTATAAAAGCACAGCAGCACCTTCTTTCGAAAGTCAGAGGCGTCCGTATGATTAGTCCACTTGATCTCATAGCTTTCTTGCTCGGAAGGGATCATAACTGAGCTAAAAAACAGACCTTGCTTCAGTGTTGGAGGCTCGAGTAATTTCTCCCAAGTAACAAGAACTGAATCATGCGACTTTCTGAAAAGACGAATACCTTCAGGTTCAGGCTCAGCACTGGTGATTTTACTTTGGAAGAGTAGCCCTATAAGGCCACCTTTTTTTGAAAGTGAATCCATTTACCCGTTAAGCCTTATTCGTAAATTGCTTTCCTCCCTATGGGAGAAACGTTTATCCAATATTACCAATAAAACCTGATAGGTAGCAGTCGGGATCTTCTTTAAGCGTCAACATGCATGGTTGTGCTTTATTTTTCAGCTCCTTCGTACTTCGAATCGCTGCACCACAGTGCAGGATGTGTCAGGATTGCTTTCAGAGGCATAGGCTGGCAAAAGGAATACTTCCAGATAGCGTTTAATTGGTAAACCGTAAATGGATTTTACGAAGACCGTCTTAGAGCCCGCATTTGCCGTCTGTATATCGTTACCAAGAATATGATGAGCAACACCCTCTGCCATTCGCTTACTATCTAAATTGGCTACACAAAGAAATAAAATATTTTCATATTAGCCCTTTAAATTGAGCGTTGATTGACCCTTGCTGATAACGCTTCAGCTGACTCTTTTCGTTCCGAGTAACGGTCAACGAGGTAGTCTTTTTTATCACGGACCAGTAACGTGAATTTCATTAACTCCTCCATGACGTCCACAATGCGATCATAATAAGGTGACGGCTTCATGCGGTCGTTGTCATCAAATTCAAGAAACGATTTGGCGACTGAAGATTGATTTGGGATAGTCAACATGCGCATCCAGCGTCCTAAAATACGAAGTTGATTGACAGTGTTAAATGATTGTGAGCCACCGCATACTTGCATCACTGCCAAGGTTTTGCCTTGAGTTGGCCGCACCGCACCAATTGACAGCGGGATCCAATCAATTTGTGACTTCATAATGCCGGTCATTGCGCCGTGCTTTTCGGGCGAACACCACACCATGCCTTCACTCCATTGCACCAGTTCGCGTAATTCCACCACTTTAGGGTGTGAGATTTCCTCGCTATCAGGTAATGGTAAACCATCGGGATTAAAGATACGTGTATCTGCGCCCATCGCTTCTAGTAAGTAAGCTGCTTCTTGAGTGACTAAGCGGCTGAATGAACGTTCTCTGAGAGAGCCGTATAATAAAAGGATACGAGGTTTATGCGTGCTTGGCACAAGGGCAACCCCATCAGTATTACTAGGCGTTTTGAATGATTCTCTATTGATATTAGGCAAATGATTCATGATTAATCCTTCTGCTCAAAAGGGTTCTCAAGCGGGCAGCACAGACCATCATCGGTTTTGGCAGTGCTGGCTTTGATGTTGATTTGTTCTAGAAAGCTAGCGAGGGTATTTATGCTACTTGGCTTCAGAGTGTAACAAACCCGAGGATGTTCGATTTCACCGACAATGACGCCGGCAACTTTCAGAATTCGTAAATGTTCAGAAACTGTAGATTGAGCTAATCCAAGATCAGCGGTGATTTCACCACCCACGCAAGATGTTTTACTGAGTAACAAGCGGATTATTTTGACGCGGGCAGGGTGAGCGAGTGCCTTTGCAGTCTCTGCTATAGATTCGTCTTGTTCATTAAATAGCTTGTTCATAATTCCATCAAATCGTTTATCGTCGAATAACAATATTATAAACGGCTGACAAGCTGTCAATCAACCTCTGCAATAACCTTATTGAATATACTGGGTGTCGTGGTCAACAAAAACTGGCTACTACTTTAGAGGTTTTTGGTAATGCAGATATGTTTTTTGCACTTAAGAGGTGGACCTATTGGAGACTAGGCCTGCTAACGTTGGGGTGTTTAAGGTGATGGTGAACTGCGGTGCTTCATTGCAATTTTTTTAGGCTCAACAAGTGGGTACGTGATTTTTCATGGTTCAACTGATTGGGGAACCATATTTTCGAATAGAAACCCAAAAATAAAAGGTAGATAAATTAGGCTCTGACAGCTTATCTGAGGGCGATTTTGATTCATCTAGGGTAGAGGCGTTTCTTTCCAAAATAAGCCCGTATTAGGCTTTTGGAAGCGTTTAAGTAGCGGTCTCATGATAATGCTGGTGGATGTAGCATACACACCAATAAAAAGTCGTCGTAATCGAATGCTTTTGCGCTGTTCAGGACTCGACGCGGAAGAGGGGAGGCTGCACCATCGCCCGATATGTTCTGTTCAGGACTCGACGCGGAAGACGGGGTAGGCTATACCATCGCCTGATATGTGCTGTTCCGGACTCGACGTGGAAGACGGGGGCGGTGTATTTGCTGCCATATGATAGTGTCTGTGGGAGAGGTATTCCGCGCTTTAGCTACTCATGGATAAACACTTAAGGCGACCCAAAGCCGCAGAAAAGGTCCACAGAGTCTAGGTATTCCGTGCTTTAGCTACTCATGGATAAACACCTAAGGTGACCCAAAACAGCAAAACGTCCACAGAGTCTAGGTATTCCGCGCTTTAGCTACTCATTAATAAACAAACAAAATCCCTTATTATCAATATATTAACGTAGGGTAGACCGCACCATCGCCCGATATGCGCTGTTCGGGACTCGACGCGGAAGACGGGGATAGTCCGCACCATTACCCGATATGCGCCATTCCGGGCTCGATGCGGAAGATGGGGGTAGGCCGCACCATTACCCGATATGCGCCATTCCGGGCTCGATGCGGAAGATGGGGGTAGGCCGCACCATCACCCGATATGCGCTGTTCCGGACTCGACGCGGAAGACGGGGGGAGGCCGTACCATCGCCCGATATAAGCGGCTCCGGACTCGACGCGGAAGACGGGGTAGGCTGTACCATCGTCCGATATGTGCTGTTCCGGACTCAACGCGGAAGACCTATAGTGCAGCTGTCCATTTTAGTTTTTCAGAGTGACTGCTCCATATAATCTCCTCGCCTACTGGGGCTCGAAGATTGGTTTCACTGCATCCAGACAAAACCGCGATCGACAACGCGATAGAAATAGCTTTCTTCATGATTTTCTCATTAGTGAAGCGTGTAATTCGCCATTAACTCTTGGGGGCATTCAACGATAGAAACACCGCGGGTCCAAAGAATATGCTTGGCCGTATCGCTAATTAAACCTATATCCATTACTTGATCGGCGGGGTGGATCTTAGCTGGTGGGTCTATGCGCGGAACTATTGGATTGCTGATGACTGTAAATACGCCATATGGCGATTCGATATCTGCTATTAATGCCAGGTATCTCCATGGGTTTGTGAGGAATTGCTCAAACGGAACATCTCCTAACAAATCATAGATGGATCCATACACTCGTTGCCAATAGGATTCGTGTTTCATGTTTTGTAATACCTTGCGCTTGCGTTTAATGAATTTCGTGCTTGCCAGTTCATTATGAGGCATCTTGAAAAAACGCAACCCGCCAACCTACTCTTCTCCTTTCTCCAGCTTGTTCAAAGTTTTTATATGTGACTGTTGTAGATCTCGGATGGCGCGCTCGGCTTTCGTTAGCAGCATTGAAAGGTGCCGCAACATGACAAATTGAGGCTCAAGCTCATCATAAAGCTCAGTTTCGTATGGTCTTCGTTTTGATGTGATGACTATTTGCCGATTGTAATTCTGAGATTTGCCTTTTGCTATACGTTTAGAAAGAACTGTCGGTCCGCCCTTGCGTCGTCGATCTTTAGCAATAGGGTTCTGTTCTAACCAATCGATTGAAATGCCATTTGAGTTCGGGTTCCGTCTAGCTCGGCATATGAGGAAGCCCCACTCCTTTTCGCTCAGCTTCTTGTGTGCGTCTTCGCGAAATAGGTGATAGAAGTAGCACTTCTCTCTAGCCAATCGGTATGCCTGGTCGCTGATCAATTTTATTCCGTACCGGATGAAATCATAGCCATCCATGTGCTCTTCAAGGTCTTTTAGAGTGCTCATTACATCGCTTGGTAAATCAACGTCGTTTTCTTTGTCTTTTAAAGCCATTTTTTTGGTCCCATTGATTGTGATGACTTTGTCATATACCTACCTCTCTGACAAAGTCGTTGAGTTTGTCAGAGACCGGAGAGACTGAATCTTAATAATCTCTTTTCTGACAAGCTGCCACGACCTTGTCAGAATCTCTCTCTGACAAACTGACTCGATTTCTTAAAGGGGAATTCTGTTGCCATCAAAATTTTCACCCCTTTTTGCTTTCTTACAAACTGCCGCGTCCTTGTCAGAATCTCTCTCTGACAAACTGACCAGATTTCTTAAAGTGGAATTCTGCTCCCATCAAAAATTTCACCCCTTTTTGCTTTCTTACAAACTGGCGCGTTCTTGTCAGAATCTCTCTCTGACAAACTGACCAGATTTTCATGAAGGGAAATTACGCCCCAATCCGAATTTTCACCACTTTGTACTTTCTTACAAACTGCCACGTCCTTGTCAGAAATATCTATGACAAACTCGATCGTTCTAAATCGTGAAAAAAAACTGCTAATAATCTCGTACTTGTCAGAACTCTCTCTGACAAACTCGATTGATCACGATTTGTGAAAAAAAGTGGTCAGTTTGCATTTTGTAGTGGCATAGTGAATTTGGCCACCTAATTAGAG
>NZ_JAHKQE010000011.1 GCF_018860855.1 Amphritea atlantica | reverse complement strand
GTTCAGAACCGTACTGATTCGCTGGCAGGTTAGCGTGATCAATGGTGACCAACTCTTCGCTGCTGTAGTGAGAACCACTCTGGATTTGAATACCGCCACCTAGCTGACCCACTTCAAAGTTAGTCGCTGACGCAGTACCTGCAGCCAGAGTAGAAGCCAGTGCGATTGTTGTGATAAGTGTTTTCATAATATGTTCCTCAATATTGGTGCAGTCATGTATTCATGCTAGTATTTGGTTATTAATTGAGCGCTATTAACTTGCGCGCTATCAACTTGAGAACAATACTATTCTGTATTAAACTTGCATGCAAGTTAATTGTGAGCAACATATATGAAAATCAGGAATAAACTAATGACAAAAACAAATGACAAGCCTTTACTTCAACCAGAAGAGCTAGCCTGCTTTTCCCTTTACAGCGCTGCAAACGCTATGGTTCGTGCCTATCGGCCAGTATTGGATACTCTAGATCTGACTTATCCTCAGTATCTAGCCATGCTGGTACTCTGGAATGGAGATGCGCTGAATGTAAAAACATTAGGTGAAAGGCTACACATGGACTCAGGTACAACAACGCCTTTGCTTAAAAGAATGGAAGCAAAAGGCCTCGTTTTACGGGAACGGTGTAAGCAAGATGAACGTTCATGCATAGTACGTCTGACTCAATCAGGCAAAGCTTTAAAACAGCAAGCATTTCAAATACCTGAAGCGATGGGCGAAAAAATTGCCATCTCACAAGAGGAAGGCGCGACGTTAAAACACCTGTGCGACAAATTGCACGATGGGCTTGTCGCTCATTCTGACTAGCTTGAAAACGTGGCAACAACGCCATTGATTGTAACCTGATGCCTGTAACCCCAGGCATGAGGGTTTAACAGTAGAAACCATTCTCTGACCCTTAAAGTGGATCATAATCCCCGCTAATTAATTTAGGGTTACTATAGCCATTCATTAGCAATTGATGCACTACCCCTCATATAGGTACTTTTGCAAGCCAATAAAGTTCTCTCGAATCACTTGAGATGAGCCAAACTCAGCAACGGCATCACTGATGATATTGTATTTCAGTTCAATCAAGCTGCGCATTTTAGTGATCGCCAATTAATGCACGCCATCTGCAACATATTTACTTAATATAGACTCGATAAATTCTTGCTGTTTATCGTTGTTACGTCTTGAATTGATTCTCGGTTTAGCCTGCCGAACTCGCTCTGTACGCGTTTATCTTCGGTGGCATAAGCAACAAAAGCGAATATGTCATACACATCGCTGTTTTGGGCATCGATAGCTCTTTCATGCTATCGAGTATTTCACTGTCATAGCCGGCATCAGCACGATACTCCGCACGTTACGCGCATCCACACCGATAGACAGTTTACGTGATGTTGTCAAAACACAAACATAAAAACTTCATATACCAGCAACGCTGAAAACTAAAAAGCCCCGCAATAGCAGGGCTTTAATAGCGTTAATCTATATGAAACGTTACAGATTACGCAAACCGAACCCTAAAATGGAAGTAAACAATAAAAAGGTTACTCCAAACTAGGTGGGTGGGTTGAACCACCCTAAATCAAATAGCCTTAAATAATAATATCACATAAAAGCACAAAAACGTAACGTTTATTGTAACATTTACTGTTCATCAAGGTCATATAACAACTTCAAACGTTACATTACTCACGGTACACTGGAGATGTAGCGATCAAGTATTTTGCGACTTCTTAATCGTAGTATCCCTAACCTTACACAACGCGACCGTGATTTCAGAATTCGGATTTCAACTTGATGATCGATGATGACTGCTTCGTTTAAATTTAACTGAATAACCTTCATGTTCATTCCATCCCTGAATATATTCTAAGCTCGATTAGCCAGAATCTTCTACCCTTGATCTTTGAGCTCCTATTCGAGAATATTGCTCACCAATCAGTATAGGCATAAAAAACCACGTATCCACTTGTGAGCCTAAAGGGAATTATAGTGAAGTTAATCCAAGCGGTATCGCTCGCCATCGCATTCACCACCTCAGCGTCCGCAGATATACTTTCAGTCCATTGCCCATTAGGGTGCCCCGCTAACTCAGCGGAAAATGATCTAATATTTGGGCATTTGTACGCAATACCCAACAACCCAAATACCAAATTTGCTGACTGGGTTGCCTATGAAGTCAACGTGACTAATTTCGGTGACACTCCCGGTAGGAAATGGTCCTCAGACCCTCTACTAGATAGGAACAAAACTCTGGAGGCTGACGACTACAAAGGTGCTAGTCACTCCGCATTAGAAGCGGATAGAGGCCATCAAGCGCCTCTTGCGTCATTTGCAGGCTCTCAATATTGGTCGGAACTGAACTACTTAAGTAACATCACTCCTCAAGACAAAGACCTAAACCAAGGCCCATGGAAAAATTTAGAAGCAGCGGTTCGTCATGCCGTAGGTTTTCGAAATTCGCTCTTTGTTATAACCGGACCAATTTACTCTGCCAATATGCCTTCAATGCCAGGTGCTGATGAAGAACACCTTGTTCCAAACGCATATTTCAAAGTAATTTATAACAAGAAAGGTGATACAGCAGCTTTCATGATGCAGCAAAGCAGTGAACGTAATGATGATTACTGTCAAAAAGCAGTAACATTAGCTGAGATACAAGAAGCAATAGACTTTAAGCTACCTAACACACTTCATGTTGATCAAGAAATATACGCAAGATTAGATTGCCAGCAATAATCATTGCCAGAGATGTTACTTACACATAGTTTCGACGTTTATTATTGAATTCGCTGTCAGCAAGGTAAGTTGATGTGACATGGACAGGCTCGAAGATTAAAAATGGATTATCGCATGAGAAGGGCTTATTCACATCTAACCTAACTTTAACTCCACTTCTCACATGATTTATCCATTGCAATAAATCCTGCGGCAGGGTCAACATTCAGCACACTACAAAATTCATAATATTCGATAGCACTCAGCTTGCGAACCCGAGTCTCAATTTTGACTATAGTTGAATGATCTTCAGATAGAAGCTTTGCTAGCTCGCGCACAGTAAGGCCCTGTTCTTCTCGAACAGAAATCAACCAGTTTATCAAAGCTATATACTTTGGATGACGCGGACTCTTTATCATTGAGAGAACTATACCTACATGCTATTCTGGTGCGAAAACAGCACCAAAAAATTGAGGCGTCGCCATGTATATTTGTAAAGAAACACGAAAACCTATGGGGATAACTGAGATAAACAGTTTAATAATTGATCGGAATAACCCTTATAATAACTTTAGTCGACCACGCCCAATAGTTTGTCTTAGCCTAGAAGGAATACTTTTCCGTAAAATAAAGCACTCTGAACGTTCAATGATCCCTGATAATTGGCTGGATAGCGCTATAGACATCACGTATGTCAAAGAAAATGAAACTGAAAACTACACGCTCCTTCAGCGCCCTGGTGCAGCTGACTTACTGGTTGAATTAGTAAAGCATGCAAGTCCAATGATCTATTCGACACAAACCAATGAATTTATTGAAGAAGCATTATTACAGTTATCAATTGCCCAGGGAGACCCTGAGACATACACTGAAGCTGAGTATCAGAAATCTGAAGCCTATATGGAGCACTCAGTCTGGTCTCGTGACCAATGTATAGAAAAGGCAACTGTAGTGGTCAAGTAAAA
>NZ_JAHKQE010000046.1:13791-14039 GCF_018860855.1 Amphritea atlantica | reverse complement strand
AACACCACTCAATGAACCTGTAGAATCAAAAATCACAGGCATTAGTAAAATATCAGAGGGTGATACCCAAGACTCCACAATAGAACTGATTTTAAAACGAAATAAAAAACATTCAGCTACACAAGAAAAGAGTGATACCAAAAGCGAGAAGTTATCGCTAAGCGATGAGATCGAAAAAAACTCGATAGAAAAGCTTGAACCTGTAGAAGAAGAAAGTCTTAATATTATTAAGCAAGAGCAAGAGCAAG
>NZ_JAHKQE010000046.1:0-13421 GCF_018860855.1 Amphritea atlantica | reverse complement strand
AGCAAGAGCAAGAGCAAGTAGATGATTTTGATAGTACCTTCGATTTACCTATTGGTATTGAAGAATCAAGGCCTGAAAAAATCCCAAATGATGACTTAGGCTTCTTTGATGATCTCGCTACACTTGACGATGAAGAGCAAGAATACCTTTATGATTTATGGGCAGATGATGAGCCATCTGAAGAAGATGGTATTTTCGATTCACCTCTCGTTATTGAAGAACCAATATCCGAAAACATCTCAAATGACGACTTAGACTTTCCTGATGATGTCGCTTCATCTGAAAGTACAGAGCAAGAAGATTTTTATGATTTCTGGACAGATGATAAGCCTTCTGTAGAAGATGGCCCTGGAAATACCATTACACGCTCTCAGAGAGCTCGTCAGATGGCTGCCCAGGTCATTGACACTGTCGGTTGGTCAAAATCAGAGCTTGGTCTGATCACAGATATATTTATTGATAATGGTTGGTCTGCAACGAAAACCACCCTGATAAGAGAGATAGAGTTAGGTGCTTCGGTTGAAGAAATTACCCTTGCTAGAGAGCTTAAGCTCATCTGGAAGGAGTGTGATCGATATTGGATTTACTTTGGAGCTATTAATCGATTTTACGAGCACACAACTGCTTCCTATAGACACTTTAGTTGGAAGCAGGCTCTTAGAATTATCAGGACTTACAACGGGTACCCTTGCATTGAAGAAATTCATGAAATGCTAGAAGTTGAGTTTGAGTATTGGTATTCAAAAAAGATACTTCGCAGAAAATACCCTGCATTTATAAATTATCTTATTTACTACCGTTTTAGTGATGCTCCATCAATGCTTCCAGCAAGTGATTCATCGTTTTTCTTTGATCCAATTGATGAAGAAACACTGGATAGTGATGATTTAGAGCTAGAAGGATCTGATATGTATCATGCTCTTTCTGAGTACGGCATCAATTTGCACAATAACTTTACAACTAAAAGTTATTACACTTCTGATATACCCTTCGATCAAGAAGAAGGGAAGTTGCTTGTACCTGAAAGAAAAATAAAACGAATAGTTAAAGTCCAGGAAATTGATGAATTTGATGAGGACGATAATGAAGACTAAGGAACGTTTACTCCCTACTCAGAACTGTTGGGTTAGCTATAACAACAATGGCGGTGTTGTACTAGGTACAATGGAAGGTGCAGATGGCATCAGTGCAAAAGTACGTTTTAAAGACAGCATTGAACGTATTGTTTTAATTGAAGAGCTATCTTCAGGCTTCAAGGTTGGTATGGATGTTCGACATGTACCTAGCAGAACAGGAGCTCAATCGCTGGGTGAGGGAGTTGTACTTAAAACACGAACGCTTGGTTTTAATGATCAAGTGCTAGTTGAATTCACAGCTTCAGGGTCTACAAAGTGGTTACCTTATGAAACCTTGTCTTGGATCAAAGGGCCTAAGCATCGATTTATTTTGGGTGATTGCGGTGATCATAACAGCGCTGAGAGGTTCAGGTTAAAAGTATTAGCGCATGCGATCGAAACCTGGAATGAAAACACGGGCTCTCTTTCCAGGATGGATATCGACCCATTACCTCATCAAACGAACCTTGTGCATCATATACTCGCATCAGGAAGCCTTAACTGGTTGATTGCTGATGATGTTGGTCTTGGTAAGACTATTGAAACAGGGATGCTCATTAAAGCGCTCAGGCAGCGAGGACAAGCTAGGAGAATTCTACTTATCACTCCCGCAGGTCTTACTGCTCAGTGGAAAGAGGAGCTGCATCACAAATTTGCTCTAAGTGAATTTGAAATTTATGGAGAAAATTTTTCTATTGATTATGCCCGTGAATGGAAAAAACATGATGATGTGATTGGTTCCATTGATCGGTTTAAAGACGAAAAACATCTTGAGATTCTTTTGCAAGCTGAACCATGGGATTTAGTTATTTTCGACGAAGCTCATAGGCTTAGTCGTCGCCAATATGGAATGAAATATGACGCGTCGCAGCGCTTCCAGCTTGCACAAGCGCTGAGGCAGAAGACTCAAGCATTTATCCTTTTATCCGCCACACCTCATCAAGGAATGCAGGATAAATTTCAAAGCCTGCTAACGCTTTTACATCCCGACAGAAAGAATGACATCGATACTCTTGCCTTAAATCCAGAGATTCTCTCTGACATGATGTTTCGAAATAATAAGGCTGACGTAACGGATATCGATGGAAACTTCATATTTCATGGGAAATCGACAAAAGCTTTAAGAGTTCCTTTGGGTGACGATGCCAAAGAGTTTGATCAGGCTCTACAAGACTATCTTAAGCAAGGCTACGCTGCTGGATCAGCGCTTGGATTCAAAGGAAACGCGATAGGCTTTGTGATGACAGTTTATCGCAAGCTCGCAGCATCCAGTGCACAAGCCATTCATACAGCATTGTTGAGAAGGAGAGATCGGCTTCATGGCGAATATGTAAATGGAATTACTGATCTTGATACAGCAGATGAACGTTATTATGGTGAGTATGAAGAGAAGTACGATTCACAACGCCAAGAGTTTTTTGAAGGTGAGCTTGAATTACTGGATCGCTTAATCGTTAGAAGTGAAAGACATTTAGAAAGTGATAAAAAAATACAGCTTTTTCTAGATGAATTAATTAGTAATATTTTAGCTCAGCATTCTGAAGAGAAAGTGCTGATATTTACTGAATATCGCTCTACACAAAGCTATATCAAAACAGCCCTTGAAAAACGCTATGGTGAGTCAAAGGTAGAGTTAATAAACGGCTCAATGAGACATCAAGAGCGCCGTGAATCCATAGATAGATTCGAAAATGATGGGCAATTCATGATTTCAACTGAGGCAGGTGGTGAAGGTATTAACCTTCAGCAAAATTGCCATGTCATGGTTAATTATGACCTTCCTTGGAATCCAATGAGAATTGTTCAGCGAATTGGTCGACTCTATCGATACGGTCAAAAGAAAAAAGTTGTTGTCTTTAATATTCATTCGCCAGAAACAGCTGATGAGCAAATCATGGATATGATGTACGAACGAATTGACCAGGTAGTTTCTGATTTAGCTACGGTAGGGAACGAGTTCAACGATACGCTACAGGATGATATTTTGGGTGAAATAGCAGAAATGGTGGATGTCCAAAAGATATTAGAAGAGTCAACTGTTATTGGCATTGAAAGGACTCAAGAGCGAATTGACGAGGCGATGGAGAAGGCCAAAGAAGCAGCCTCAAAACAAAGAGAGCTATTTGAGTATGCTGCTAGCTTTGATCCTAATGAAGCGAGAGAAGAGCTTGGTATTACTTCTGAGCACCTCGAATCATTTATTTTAGGTATGTTTGAGCTCTTAGCAATCGAAGTTGTTGAAAAAACACATAAAGGGATGGTGTGGCAAATCAGACTACCCGAAGAGCTATCAGAAAAGCTTGGTGTTAGGAAAACTCGTTGGGAAGTAACAAGCGATCGATTAACTGCTGCACATCGGCCAAATACAAACATGTTAGATATGGATAACTTCCTAATGCTTCATATGATTGAATTGGCTAAGTCATATGAATTTATGGGGCAGTCTGCTGTTGCAGCTGCACAGGATTTATCAGGTTATGCTCTAGTATCTGGTTATCTAAGATGGCAAAACGAAAATGGTGTTCGACAACGCCAAGAGTATGCTGTTTGGCATATAGAAAGTGACGGTAGGGTAACCTGTAACCCAAGTGAACTCTCTGAATGGCTAAAAGAAAAAGCGATTACAAGTGGAACGGCTAAGGATCGAAAATCGAACGAGCAATGGTTCAAGGCAGTTGATGACGCAGCCAATATTAGATTGCATGACGTCAGTAATAAGTGGCTTCATCCTGATAGCTATCAGCCAATAGCATCTGCTTGGTTAAATCGCGATTAGTAGCGAAGGAGTTATTGATGGTTTATGAATCTCAAGGGAAGCCTCAAGAAGTGATGTTCTACTCCGATCAGGGTAGTCATTACACGAGTAGAAAGTTCAGACAGCTGCTTTCGAGATGCAAGATTGTTGATCTAATGTGTCAGGATGATTTCGCCCACTAAACTGGATAAAGTCTAAGATCCAGTGAGCTTAGGTTTGTGCTGTACGTTTACTGTCATTGCGAGCACGAATGTGGTGACGTAATCGAACGATGAAAGGGGAACTCATAATGTACATTCTTGTACTGTATTTATAAACAGTATTTCATGAGCAATAAATCTGTGTAGTATGGAGTTACTAAGGATTCAGTACCAATCGATTTAGGGATAATGAATAAAAATGATTCTTATTAAGTTTTTTGTCGCATTTCTGCCGATATACGACACACTGTCGTCTTTCTTCAAACTCATAATTCACGATTCCAAAAAATTCAGACGCTGATTCAGCAGGTTAAGCGATAAAGTTAAAATGTCACTTAAGAGTGTTATATGACACGCTGTCGCATTTTTCCAAAACTGTTGTCGTATATTTAACGATTATGTTTTTAATCACAAATGGATATATCAAATATGTCAGAAAATCAATTTGAAAAAGAATTTAGCGAAGATAGTTTTTGGGATAAAACTAAGAATTTTGCCAAAGCCGCAGGAGAGGCTGTTTTAGAACCTGCACTTAAACTCTATTATTCGGCTCAAGACTCTGATACACCAAAGTGGGCTAAAACTACAGTTTACGGTGCTCTAGGGTATTTTGTATCACCAATAGATGCAATTCCAGATATAACCCCTATTGTTGGTTATTCAGATGATCTAGGTGTTTTAGTCGCAGCAACAGCAGCTATAGCTGCTTACATAAAAAAAGAACATTCAGAAAAAGCAAAAGAAACGTTAAAGCAGTGGTTTAGCTAAACAAAACATAATAAGGCAGCATTTGCTGCCTTTGTCTGTCTGGCTATCAAACAGCTAGTGCTAGTCATTTAAGCCGGTAATTCTCCATTTTTTAGCCGGTGCTCACTATAGCATGGTCTTGATAGCAGTTCAGTGAGTAACTCTAAATGTTTTGGTGCACCTGCTTAGTATTCGCATAGATGCGTTTTATAGGCATTTTTTATGTGATATACAGTATGATTTGAACTTTTCTAGGAAAGGGGACAGCTTACCTGATGATCTGTTGTTGGCGATGTTTCTGCGTATCTGGAATAACCGAGGACAGCTTGAACTGTTGGCGCGTTGGTTGTATGAAAGCGACGAGCCAGCTCAAGGCATCTGGCCACATCGGCGCTACAGTCGATTGAGTGAAAAAATAGAACATGTGTCGCCCAGTCAAACATGGCTGGCGAACGTTGAAACTCGGCGTTGGCCTGAGAGTTATTGTCAGTTCCCAACACCCTGTTATGGTGGCACTAATCCGCTTAACCTCGGTATCACCTTTGTTGCTGATACTAAGCCGACAGCGCAACCAACTATTTCTTCCTGTGATGGTCATTTCTCGACTATCGTGATGCAAGACTTACAGGGGTGGTATCGGGTTCTGTGCGAGTACGCTAAAAACGAAGGTAGGTCGGTGCGCACAGTACAGTTGTTTTCTGCTCAGCATGGACAGATAGCAACGATGCGTCGCAGCCTCGAGAGCGGCTTGTGGTTTGCTTGTCGTCATGAGGTCCATCAATGGGGGCATTAAGTCAGTGTTATTATTCATATATAAAGGTCAAAGTTAAAAGGAAAGTTATGCCTAGGTGCGATAGGGAGAACCTAGCGGCGATGATAGCTATAGCAAGCACATCAAAATTGAATTCAATATTTCTTCAGCTATAAAAATCAGAATTCTTCGTTGCTATAGGCGATGCGAGAGAAAAGAATGAAGCTTGTTTAGTGTTATAAAGGTTACGAACAAAGCTAAATAAGAGCTCTCATTTTGGGGATTCCACTTCCCTTTTCGATCAAACTGAAGGATTATTCATCCCCGAGTAATATTTTAGACTTCAAATAGCGACAATGGATGTCGATGCTTTAAGCTCAATATCCAACTACATGTCGCGCAAACTGTAGGACACAGGGATGCAAAGCGTGTACGCACCAGGGGCAAGGGTAGTCATTCGTGATTGTGAATGGATTGTCCGTCGAGCAGATCTAAGCGATGATGGCGGTTATATTCTTACGGTTGACGGGTTATCCGAGCTGGTTAGTGGCAAGAGTGCCCGTTTTCTTACGCAGCTTGAAGAAGCCGACAAAACCATTCGAGTGTTGGACCCAGCAGAAACCTGCTTTGAACAGGATTTAACACCGGGGTTTGAAAAAAGCCGTCTGTTTATCGAGACACAGCTGCGTCAAATCACCCCAGCGGATAACAAAATCCACCTTGGTCATAAAGCCGCGATGGACCCCGTTCCTTATCAACTTGATCCAGCCCTACAAGCATTGCAACAAAACCGTCAGCGTATTCTCATTGCTGATGCCGTTGGTCTGGGTAAAACCCTAGAAGCCGGTATCTTGATGACTGAGTTGATGCGCCGAGGTAAGGGTAAGCGAATTTTGGTGCTGACGCTTAAAAGCATGATGACTCAGTTCCAAAAAGAGATGTGGAACCGTTTTACCATACCGCTAACTCGGCTCGACTCTGCGGGTTTACAGCGCGTACGTAATAATATTCCGGGCAACCATAATCCGTTTTACTACTATGATAAGTCGATTATCTCCATCGATACTCTCAAGCAGGATAATGAATACCGCCGCCACCTAGAACAAGCCTACTGGGATATTATCGTTATCGATGAAGCCCACAACGTGGCTGAGCGTAGCAGCGGCTCTCAGCGTGCTAAGTTGGCGCAACTGTTAGCTGGTCGCTCAGATAGCCTGATTATGCTGTCGGCGACACCGCATGATGGTAAGGCGCGGTCTTTTGCGAGCTTGATGAATATGCTCGACCCAACCGCTATATCCGATCCAGACGATTACGCTAAAGAAGATTTTCGTGATAAAGGTTTGGTGATTCGCCGCTTTAAGAAAGATATTCGTGATCAAGTGCAACAGGATTTTAAAGAGCGTGTGGTCAATGATATCTATCTCAATGCTTCCCCAGAGGAGGAAGCGGCCTACCAAGCGCTGTTGGATGTGCCTTTTACTTATCGCGGTGAGCATAGCGCAGAGCTGAATGGCCAGTTGGTACGTATTGGCTTGCAAAAATCTATTTTCAGTTCGCCAGCTGCGGCGCAAGTGTCAATCGAACAACGAATTAAAAAACTAACCACGCTTACCGCCAGCAAGCATGTTGTCAGCGATGATGAGCAGCAAGAAGTTCAAGCGTTGCAGTCATTATTGCTGGCGCTGCGTAATGTCGATGCAATCCATTTCAATAAATATCAGCAACTGCTCAAGCTGTTAAAAAGCAGTGATTACGGTTGGAAGAAAAACAATACTGAAGACCGCTTGGTACTCTTCAGTGAGCGAATCGAAACGCTTCATTGGTTGCGTAGCCAGATGATGGATGATCTAACGCTGAAAGATGACGCCGTCCGCATTCTCCACGGTGGCATGTCCGATATCGAGCAGCAATCGATCGTAGAGGACTTTGGCAAACCTGAAAGTAAGCTACGGGTATTGCTATGCTCCGATGTGGCCAGTGAAGGTATCAACCTGCATTACCTATCGCATCGACTGGTGCACTTTGATCTACCTTGGTCACTGATGGTGTTTCAGCAGCGTAATGGTCGGGTTGACCGCTATGGCCAAGAACAGATTCCCATTATCACGTATTTGATTAACCAGAGTGATAACCCGACAGTAAAAGGGGATCAGCGCATCCTTGAAATTCTCAAAGAGAAAGATGAGCAAGCGTATAAAAACATCGGTGATCCAGCCACCTTTATGAAAGTGCACGATGCGGCGGCAGAAGAAAAACTGACCGAATCCGCGATGGCGTCTGGCACCGATGCCGACACCTTTGATGCCCTTTATCAGCCGGATGACAGTAACGCCGGTGATGATCTTTTAGCGCTGTTCCTGAACCCAGAAACCGTTGAGCCTCAGGTCGAGGAGCAGGCCGAACAACATACGTGTGAACGATATAGTCTGTTCCCGAGCGATTATGAATTTGCTCGTCAGGCGCTCGAAGCGATCAATCGTGAGCGCAAGCAAGTCAATTTCAGTGCCAACCAAGAACGGCAAACCCTCACGCTGACACCACCGGATGACCTGGATTACCGTTTCCGCTTTTTACCGCCGGAGATTCGCCCAGATAACGGCAGCCTCGTATTGACCGCAGATAAACAGCGTTTTGACGATGAAATCCGTCGCAGCCGGCAAGATGAGAACGCTTGGCCTAAACTGCATTATCTTTGGCCACAGCACCCAGCCGTTCAATGGTTAGAAGATAAATTACTGGCACAGGTTGCTCGTCACAGTGCACCGGTGTTGGCATTACCGGATACCGATCAGGTTAAATACGCTTTGCAGCCGGAAGAATCCGTTTTTCTAGTGAGTGGCTTGATCCCTAACCGTAAAGCTCACCCCGTTATCTGGCAGTGGTTTGCTATTCATTGTAGTAACGGCGTGGTCACTCAGGTTCAGCCGGCAGAGGGTTGGCTAAAACAACTGGAGCTGAATAACAAGCTACCCAACCGCGCTCAACCGGTTGATATAGGTGCGCTTGAAGCCTTACGTCAGCCCGTGATTAACGCGGCTAACGAGCAGATGGCCTCGCAACAAAAAGATTACAGCGTTAAAACCCAAACCATGCTCGATCAACAGCTATCTCAATTAGAGGCGCTTAAAGCGCGTCAGGTGAGTCAGCTCGATCTGAATTTGAATCGTTCAGCACAGGCAGAGCACTTTAAAGTGGCGCGCCGTGAAGAGCGTTTAAACCGCATCGACAGCGTCTTTAACGACTATCAGACATGGGTGCGGGACACCCTCAACATAGAACCAGTCCCCTTCATCCAGATCATCGCCGTGTTTACCCGAGCAAACGATTAACAGGCCCGGGTAGGGCAAAGGAGCAGAATCAGATGGCCGTTCAGGATACTGTCGCCACTTTTATAGGTTTAGGCAACGAAAACGAATTTTTTAGCGCCCACTATCTGTCAGAAGTCTTTCAGGGGGATTTTGCTGAGGTTATTAAAGGGTGGGAGAACCGGGATGAGCAGCCGCCACATCGTGCGCTACGTAACCTTAATCAGAGCTATTTTGGTTTGCGTCATAAGCTCAAAACCGAACGCAATAGTGCTGAACGGATCAACCTGCAACGGGCATTTTTTAAAGAGCTTTGTGCCGTTTTAGGCATTCCCTATCAGCCAGAAAACCGTGAACTAGCGCCTAATACCGAACTGCCGGTACTGTCCGCATTAGGGGATCAGCTCTGGGTGCTAGGTGCGCTGGATTCCGATAATGAAGGAGAAGATCCGCTCTCGCTGACACTGCACAGCAATCAGTTCTTTGGCGCAGGCCCACATCATGACAAACTGAAAAATACTGATTGGTACAGCATCCTTAACGAAGCTGTCTTTCAGCAAGATAATCCTCCGCGTTGGGTACTATTACTGTCCGATCGTCAGGGCATTTTAATCGATCGTTATAAATGGTCACAAAATCGTATGTTACGGTTTGATTGGGAAGAAATTCTTGGTCGCCGTGATGATAAAACTCTCAAAGCGACCGCCGTGCTACTGCACCGTGAAAGCCTTGCACCCGTGGATGAAGCTGGCAAGCAAGGCCAGTGTCGCCTCGACAGTCTGGATGAAAACAGCCACAAGCATGCGTTTGCCGTGTCGGATGACCTTAAATACGCGCTACGTCAAGCGATAGAACTGCTAGGTAACGAAGCCGCAGCACAACTGATCGAGCAGGCTCGCGAGCGGAAGGAGGGGATCTTTAGCGGCGCAAACGCCTTAGATCCTGAGCAGCTCTCTAGTGAGTGTCTGCGTTATATGTATCGCACTCTATTTCTGTTTTACATTGAGGCTCGGCCTGAACTTGGCTATCTGCCCAATGATGATACTTGGCGTCAGGGCTACAGTCTCGATAGTCTGCGCGACCTTGAAAGTGTGCGTCTAACGACGGAAGAGAGTCGTCGTGGCCACTACTTTCATCATAGCCTGCAACGTATGTTCAAGCTTATTTACGCTGGTCGTGAACGCAGTCAGCAGATCGATCACACCCGGGCGGGTGCCGTCAGCACCTTTGCCATGCGAGGGTTGGATAGTCATCTGTTCGATCCTGCACAAACGCCGCTACTCAACCGGGTGGTGTTTAGCAATGAAACCCTACAGCAGGTGATTCAAAGCATGTCACTGACTCGCCCGGCGAAAGGCAAAAAACGCCGGGGCCGGGTTAGCTACACTCAGTTGGGTATTAACCAATTGGGGGCAGTATATGAGGCGCTACTCAGCTATCGTGGTTTTTTCGCCACCGAAGACCTCTATGAAGTGGCCGCAAAAGGCCATAACATCAATCCGGATGAACTCGATACCGGCTATTTTGTCACTCAATCTCAATTAGATGAGTTTGACGACAAAGAGCGGGTGTATGACAAGGTCGACGGCAAACTCAGCCTGCGAGTGCACCCCAAAGGTAAATTTATCTACCGTATGGCGGGCCGTGACCGAGAAAAATCTGCCAGTTATTACACCCCTGAAGTGCTCACCAAAAGCTTGGTGAAATACACCCTGAAAGAGCGTCTTACCGAGGCGGTCAGTGCCGAAGATATTCTGACGCTCACCGTGTGTGAACCCGCGATGGGTAGTGCCGCCTTCTTGAACGAGGCTGTCAATCAACTGGCTGAAGCGTACCTCACGCGCAAACAGCAAGCCCTTGGTCAGCGTATTCCCCATGAGGATTATCAGCACGAACTGCAACGGGTTAAGATGTATATCGCCGATCACAACGTCTACGGCGTTGACCTTAACCCCATTGCTGTTGAATTGGCCGAAGTGTCGCTCTGGCTTAACGCCCTCAGTGGCGGCCATAATGTGCCTTGGTTTGGCTATCAGCTGTTTAGTGGTAACAGCCTTATCGGTGCTCGCCGCGAGGTTTACCCTGCCAGTGCCTTGAAAAAACAGGCGAAAGAGGGGCTCTGGTATAACAATGCCCCTAGACGGTTACCACCCGAAACCCTGCTTGATTCCTCTGGGATAGGGGGGCGAAAGGCGGGGGAAATCTATCATTTTCTGCTGCCTGATCCCTGCATGGTGGGCTACAAGGACAAAACGGCCAAACAACTGCGGCCAGGTGAGTTTAAAAAGGTCAAAGACTGGAAAGTAGCGTTCTGTGCGCCGCTTGAAGAGAGTGAAATTCAGATACTTGAAAGCCTGAGTAACGCAGTCGATCGGCTATGGCGTGAACATATGCAGATGTTGGCCCATGATCGTAATCGCACCGAAGATAAACACAGCCTTTGGGGGCAACCGCCAGCAGACGCGTCTTATTCCAGCACCCGCGAGAAAGATGATATACGCATCAGTGGTATCTTTAACACCCATGCCCGCATCGCTTCCCCCTATCGACGTTTAAAGTTAGCGATGGACTACTGGTGTGCGCTCTGGTTTTGGCCGCTAGATAAGATGGATCAGCTGCCCGATCGCCAGAAATGGTTGTTCGACCTCAATACCATTCTGAATAGCGCGGGTACTTTTGACTTTGCCCCTGAGCAAGAGAGTTTACTTGAGGCAGCGGCAACGCCATCTGAAGCAAACAGGGGCGCTGCGTCAGCCGAGCAGGGCAGCAGCGATCTGTTTGCCAAGCCTATAGAAGATCTATTTGCCGCCGAAGCGCCGCAGCAAACGCTACGCGCCGAAACCCAGGCCGCCCGCGAGGTGAACAATCAGCGTGGCGAATTGAACTTAGAAAAGCTGTTTAAAAATCCGTTTTTCGCCACCCTGCAGATCGCCAATCAACTGGGCGAACATTTCCGTTTCTTCCACTGGGAGCTTACCTTTGCCGATATTTTTGCCCAGCGAGGTGGTTTTGATATCACCCTCGGTAACCCGCCCTGGCGCAAGGTGGAATGGCAGGAGGGCGGCGTACTGGGCGACTACAACCCCGCCTTTGTGTTGCATAAACTCAGTGCGAAAAAACTCAGTGATGAGCGGGAAGCAGCCTTCGCTCGCAATCCACAGCTAGAGCAAGCATGGTTTACTGAATTGGCCGAGGCTGAAGGCTCGCAGGCGTTTTTGAACGCTACCCAGAATTACCCGCAACTCAAGGGTATGCAGACCAATCTGTATAAGTGTTTTTTGCCGGTTGCGTGGGCCAATATGAATGAGCAGGGAGTGAGTGGCTTTCTGCATCCGGAAGGGATTTACGACGATCCAAAAGGGGGAGGGTTCCGGCGGGAGGTTTATCAGCGGTTACGGGGGCACTTCCAGTTTATCAATGAGACCAAGCTGTTTGCCGAGGTCCATAACCAAACGTTGTTCAGCATCAATATCCATGGACCTGTTAGCGAACCTGCCTTCAAGAATGTTTCCAATCTATTTGTTCCGGGCACAATTGACCTATCTTTTTCGCACGATGGAAGCGGGCCAGTGCCCGGTATCAAGGAAGAGCTGCAACTGCCGGATGGCCGCGTAAAGGTGAAATGGAACTTTGATGGTCACCGCGATCGCATTGTCGAAATTGGCCACCATGAACTGGCCCTCTTTGCCCGGCTCTACGACGAAGCCGGCACGGACCCCCTGGAAGCGCGCCTGCCCGCCCTGCACGCCCGCCAGCTGATCTCGGTACTGGAAAAATTCGCCGCCCAGCCCCGGCGGCTGGGGGATCTGCAAGGGCAGTATCTGTCGCTAGAGATGTGGCATGAAACCAATGCCCAGAAGGACGGCACCATCAAAAGGGACACCCGCTTCCCCGAGTCCCCGCAGCAGTGGATACTCTCCGGCCCCCACTTCTTTGTGGGCAACCCCTTCTACAACACCCCGCGGGCAGTGTGCGATACCAACAAGGCCTACGACAACCTCGACCAGCAAACCCTGCCGGACGACTACCTGCCCCGTACCAACTATATCCCCGCCTGCGACCCCGACACCTACCGCGCCCGCACCCCCCGCGTGCCCTGGGTGGAAGAGGGCGAGTCAGAGCCGCGGTTGGTGACGGAGTGTTATCGGTTCGTAAACAGGCGTATGTTTGGTGCATCGTCTGAACGCTCATTCATTAGTACGGTGATGCCGAAGGGGGCCGGCCACATCAATACTACAGTGAGCACCGTCATAAGAGATGAGAAGTATCTTGTTAACTTCGCGGCTGCAACTTTCTCTGTCGCGTATGACTTCTTTCTTAAATCAACCGGCAAGTCAGACTTGTATGGCCAGTTATTAGCAATCTTCCCATTGCTGGACGCTCCCTTGGCGCGGGTTCGAGCTCTTGGCTTACTATGTGTCTCGGGTCACTACGCCGACCTCTGGCAATCCACCTGGCAGGATAGCTTCCGCCAGCAGCAGTGGGCCTGCGCCGACTCCGTTCCCGATAGTCCTCTGCCGCCGGCTTTCTTCGCCAAACTGACGA
>NZ_JAHKQE010000040.1 GCF_018860855.1 Amphritea atlantica | reverse complement strand
GGGTTTATTGATCGCTTACTTGGCAACCGCATGAATGCCAGCTTCACACATCAGTGGCAGCAGCTTACTGACATAGTAATTATCCATAGAATGCATCGAGGTTAAATGAGAGCCCGTCACTCGACCATTCAATCCTAAACGTTGCGTTTCGTAGGTCAGTGTCTCGATATGGCGCGATTGAGGATCATCGCTTTCGTCGCAATGCATATCGACCCGTAAGCCTCGAGCGGCGGCGATCTCACATAACTCACGTATCGATGCCGCGCCCTCACTCATGGTCCGTTCAAAATGGGGAATGCCGCCCACCACATCGACGCCTTTATCCAGTGCCCGCAACAGGTTTTCCCGAGCTCGTCCGTAGCGTAGAAAGCCATCCTGAGGAAACGCCACCAACTGTAGATCGAGATAGGGCTTCATCTCTTCGCGCACTTCAAGCAGCGCCTCTACAGCGAGCAAACGATCGTCGCATATATCCACATGGCTGCGAATGCACAGGGTGCCCTGCGAAATCGACCAACGGCACATCGCTAATGCCCGCTGTTTAATGGATTCCACCGTCAACTGAGGTTTTAGCTCTCCCCATAAGGCGATCCCCTCAAGCAGGGTACCGCTCTGATTTAAGCGCGGCTGACCGAGACTGAGGGCCGAATCCAGATGAAAATGGCTATCGACAAAGGGCGGTGATACCAGGTATCCCTGTCCATCAATCTCCGAGACAGCGGCCGCTTCAATCCCCTTGGCAAGCTGAACAATTTTGCCCTCTTTAATCGCAATATCAACGCCCTTGCGACCGTCCGGCAAATTCACATTGCGCACCAATAGATCTAACATGCTTCACTCCTTGATAACGGATGATATAAAGATAGACCAATCAGGTTGGTAACGTACGCCTCACCCTAGTGCCAATAAAACCGTCAGCCTGATGCTATGCGGCCATCCTTGCCCCATTAAAACGTGGGGACGTAATCCTGTGCTTTCGGTAACGTCTTGATAATCTTCTGCTCATACATAAATTCAGCATAATCATCATAGCGTTGCAGGTCGACCGCTGAAGGACGCAGTGCAAAACGATTAAGAGTATCGCGCCAAGCCCGCTTGTTCAGTTCATTGTTCAAAGTATCCGGCGCGTAAGCGGCAAACTCTTCCCAAGCCGCTTGCGGATGGTTCGTAATATAAATTGTCGCCTGCTCGATGGCTTTATTAAAACCGCGGATAGCGTCTTTATCATAGGTATCGGCATTCGCAACAAAGATCAATTCGTCATACACCGGCACGCCGTGCTCTTCAGGAAAAAAGGCTTTCGCTTTGAAACCTTCTAGGGCTAATTGATTGGTTTCAAAGTTACGCAACCCACCCCAAATAGCATCGACCTTACCCGACGCCAGTGACGCCGATAGTGCCCAACCAACATTGATAATATCAACATCGGCATAGTTCACACCGACAGTGTCGAGCATGGTGCCGATACTGGCTTCTTCGGTGCCGGCGATCGCGATACCAATTTTCTTTCCCTTTAGATCTGCCAGATCATTAATCTTGCCGTTGTCTAACACCATCAGCATATTCAGTGGTGTTGCAATTAGGGTAGCCGAGCGAATCAATGGCAACCCCGCCGCGACATCAATCGTCAGATTAGGCTGATAGCTAATCGCTAGATCAACCTTATTAGCAGCCACCAGCTTAGGTGGCATATTCGGGTCGGCTGGCTCTTGAATCTCGACCTCAAGACCTTGATCGGCAAAATAGCCCCGCTGCTTCGCAATAACGATGGGACCGTGATTCGGATTGACAAACCAATCCAGCATTAAGCTAAGGCTTTTCGTTTCTGCCTGAGTCGTCGCCGACAGCAGCGTTGCCGCCAGTGCCATGGTGGCCAAAAGAATACGCGTTTTCATGAAGTTTCCTTTAATATTGCGATTGTTAGGCATACATCGAATCGATGCATTAATAACGACCTAGGGATTAAATTTCCCAGGGAATCAGTTTTTTCAGCAACCGGTCGGCGACAAAATAAAGCACGATAGACAGCACGGATAATATAAACAGCGCGGCAAACATTTCGTCTATCATCATGCGCGCATTGGCCTGCAACATAAGATAGCCCAAGCCTGCACTGGACCCCACCCACTCACCCGCGACAGCCCCAATCGGCGCGATCACCACCGCCACGCGAATGCCCGAAGCCAGTGCAGGTAACGCCGCTGGGAGTTGAATATGGCGCAGCATTTGCCACTTTGACGCCCCCATGGTTTTGACCAGATCCAGATAGCCCACCGGGGTATTGCGTAAACCGTCATAACAACAGATGGTGATCGGGAAAAAAATAATCAGCGCCGCCATAACGATTTTTGAGGCGATACCATAACCCAGCCATAACATCAGTACCGGCGCGATGGCGAAGACAGGGATCGCCTGACTGGCTATCAACAGGGGCAGCAACCAATGTTTAACCGGTTTGAACAGCAACATTTGTAACGCAAACAACAACCCCATGGTTAAGCCAAATAACAGCCCCAATAAGATCTCTTGCGCGGTCACCCAGCTATGCTGTAGCAAGATCGCATATCTTTCGATCAGCCGTGCAAACACGTCGGCGGGGCTAGGAAGAATAAATGAAGGCATATCAAACAACACCACCACCGCTTGCCATAGCCCAATCATCACCGCTGCACTGATGAGTATGCGCACCAATGGATGGGAGATCCGTTCTTTGTTTTTTAGCCGACGAGATAAAGCGTTGGTCTGAATGAGATCATTCATAATCATGCTCCAGACGCGCCATAATGGTTTGCTGCAGCTGTGCACACTCGGCATCAAAATCACGCGGTGTCGCCGAATCGGGCACACTTAAAGATTCAGTAAAAGCCGGCCGCCCTTGCATGATATAGAGCCGATGAGCCAAGCGTATCGCTTCCTGTGGGTCATGGGTAATCAATACCACGGTTTTATCTTGCAGCAACCGATGGGCTAGATTTTGTAATCGATAACGGGTGACCGCATCCAACGCGGAAAAGGGCTCATCCATCAACACGATGGGCTTGTCTTGCATCAGCGTCCGCGCTAATGCTACCCGTTGACGCATCCCCCCCGAAAGTCGCTGCGGCAAATAGTCTGATTTGTCCGCCAAACCTACTTGCTGCAATAACCCCTGCGCTTTCGCCCGCTGTGCATCGATGGCGCTTGGTTGAGAATCTGTACCGAATTGAGTGCTTAACAAGACATTATCTAATACCGATAACCACGGCATTAATAGGTCTTGCTGTGCCATATAGGCAATATGGTCTTTCAGATCACACTGAGGCTGTGTGCTTAACTCGCCGCGCCAATCCGCTTTATCATCAAGCAGGTTGGCTAGATACCGCAGTAATGAACTCTTCCCACAACCGCTGCGACCCAAAATACAGGTCCAAGCACCGCTAGGCATATCAATATTCAATCCGGTTAAAATAGCGTCGTCACTATCGTGATAACGCAGATAGCCGTCTGAGATCGTGATGCCTACCGCTTGGTTATTAGCCGCTAGTCGATTAGCGGACATCCGCATGGCCGCTGAAGAAATGGTTGACTGGCCCATGTCCCTTACCTACGGTTAACTCGTCAGCATGGGCAATCGCCTGAGAAATATACTGTTTACCCAACCGTACCGCCTCTAATAGTTCATGGCCCTGAGCTAAATAGGAAGCAATAGCCGACGACAGGGTACAACCGGTACCATGGGTGTTGCGTGTATTAATTCGCTTAGCCGCAAAATGGTGTACCTGCTCTGACAAAATCAGCAGATCATTACTGTTTTCGTCTAGTTCTAGGTGGCCACCTTTTAGTAACACAGCGGTTGCACCCAACTGACGCAGGCCAGTAATCATGGTCGCCATACTGTCTTCATTATCGGGTACCTCACAGTTAATTAGGGCAGCCCCTTCGGGTAGGTTTGGTGTAATAAGATCGGCTAGAGGTAGCAGTTCTGATTTCAACGTGTTGATCGCTGAAGTTTGTAACAATAAGTCACCGCTAGTAGCGACCATAACGGGGTCGACCACTAAGAATGCAGGCTGATACTGTTTTATTTTGGCGGCAACGATCTTGATGATGTCACAATCCGCCAACATCCCCACCTTAACGGCAACGACATTTAGATCGGTAAACACGGCATCTAGCTGCTTCTCAACATGTTCCAGCGGTATCGGAAAGATAGCTGACACGCCCAAGGTGTTCTGTGCGGTAATGGCGGTGATCACCGAACAGGCATAACTGCCCGTCGCGGAGATCGCTTTAATATCGGCTTGAATACCCGCACCACCACCGCTATCGGAGCCTGCAATCGTTAACACGATCGGGGTGGATGAGCCTTGAACAGGCGGCGAGGCAGAAATATTTGACATAAAAGCTCCTAACACTAGGGTCTAGGAACTTTATCGAGCTGAAGATTTACGACTTAAGAGGATCAAATCATACCAAGCCAGATTTATAGTTCCCTACGCCAGTGTTAACTGAATCAGGTTCAACGGGTCTCGAAACATGCAATCTCAGCCTTAACGGCCCCCCGACTATATGTCTGGATGATAACAAGATTGATTGAAAGAGCAATATAACAATGATAATTGCCTGACATCCTAAATACTTAAGCTTGTCGTTCCCGAATAGAATCAGACGATTTAAGACGAGGTAATCAATGTTCGAATTCATAACCAGAACAAACAAAACTTAGCAGCAAGCCTCAATCTAAAAGAGGATCGATGAGCGATATACGTATGAGTCAACAGAAAACATCATCCAACAGGGTGAAGTCTATCTTTTATCCCATTTATTATCAGGGTATTAACAGCCGTTAAAATTCAAAGTATGGATACTATATTTATGATTAACACTGTAATTAATATGGTGATTAAAGCCGTTAAAATTTTAATTAAGGTCTGTAGCACAAAATATTTTAATTTATTTCAGTAACACCTAATAAAAATCGACACATACTGAAGGCATAATAATTATGTTAATCACATGATGCTAAATATAATAAAAAGCTTTGCTGATGTATCAACTATCGTTTATTTTTTTGATATCTCGCCATATCTTCGACTAGACCACCAAAATCATAACCTAATATTGCAGCTTCGGTGAGGACTGACCCTGCTTTTGGCATATCGACGGCAACGCCAGATCTTGCCAACTTCCTTGAAAGGTATTCCTCGCGTTTCCTTTGTTTCTGCTTACCTAAGTCGGGTATTCTAGCTAGAATATTATCGAGTTGTTCGCAGGTTAAATCCGTTAAGCAGTCTTCCAAAGTAACACTTTTATCTATCTTCATTCATTCCCCTTACATCATTGCGGTAATTACGGCGTAGCTTAATAGAAACGGATGAATTTTTCACCTATTGAATCCATATCCTAACTCAGATTGTCAGGATACAAGGCCATTAATACCTAATTGGGTCTCCGTTTCCACGCCATAACCCCAAACCACTACTATCAACCCTGTTATCACAGGATAAGCCACCCGCTGAGTACCGCTTCAACGAGTAGCGCAAACGCACATAAATCAGTGATGGGAGTTAGTTTGCAGCAAATATAGAAGCCGAATCATTTGAAATAATCACTAACTCCTCACCAAGATAACTATGCGCTCGATACCCCTTGAGTACAACCAGTTATTTGGCAACTACCGGCTTTGCGTCCAAGCCAAGCAAGCGATCGATAGAGAGAATACCTGGGCCCCGTGCAACAATCACTAATAAAGAGATCGCCCACCAAGATGCAGGGTTGATCCAATGATCCCAAGTAGGAAACACCGCCAGTTGAATGAACATCGTCATACCGATGAGCCCTAACGCTGCAAAACGCGAAAACAAACCGATAATCAATAATATGGGTAATAGTACTTCAGCAATACCGGCGAATACCGCCAGCAACTCAATCATTTTTACAACAAATGAACCTTCAACATAGTCGAGTGTTTCAGGGTTACACAACTGCAAAGCACCCGGTCTCACCGGATCAGGACAGAAAAATTCATACATAAACAGGTCATATTTATCGACATTAAACTGCAGGAAGCCATCCCACTTACTCAAGCCCGAATCGAGAAAAACCTTCGCCACCATAAAACGCAGAAAAAATAGAGCTAAGGGTTCTAAAAACCGAGATAGCTGTAAACCCATTTGCACATATAACGCGCGGAACTTCTCTACCATCTTCATATGAATGTCCTAATGTTTATAATTATATTTCGTCAAATCAATATCTAGTATTTCATTCTGCAGGCAGGCAGAAAAAACATCGCTCACATCAAAATCAGGATCTAAGGCCAATGCGGCAGCAAACGCTTTTTCGAGTACACCGTCATCCTGTAATGCTCGCATCAATGCCACTTCGGGAGCTGAAAGTAAGCGCGCTTGAACTGCATCGTTAAGCCGCCAAAACATTACAGTATCAACATTTATGGTGCTATCGGCCTGCGCTAATTCTGACAGATTCATATGCCCTTCTGGAGACAACACCAGTGGCTCGACATCAGGGCTATTCGTTTTAAAGCCAATCCATTGATTCAAGGTGCCGGCATTAACCCTCAGCAGGTCAACACTGGCATTTAATGTCACCTGCGCTTGAGTAAAATCCACACCATGCTCAACCAACCAATTAACTTTTTCGGCGGTTAGCGTCTGCGTCGCATCAGCACTCATCAAACTCGTTAGCCAGGCATAATCCAAGCGCGCCAAATCAACTAGACTCGCGGGTAGGAGCATTGGCCCTCCTTGATGTTCTAATACCGCCAATAAATCTCTTATAAAATAAGGAAAGTATTCACCATAGCCGACCAGTGTGCCGATCTCCGGCGGATAATGATCCACATAAAGACTGGCAAGCTGGTTAAAAGATTCCCGCCCTAGGCTTTTTTCGCACACGGGGAAATTCGCGGCTAGCGCATCAATACAGCCTTTATAAAAACCATTTCGATAAACCGCTAACCGTTTTATCTGCGTTACATCAACGCAATAGTCATTCATCCCGCGAGCATCACCGCTACGCAGGTAGTCTGTAAAAGCATTTATATAAGGGCTAAGAGCCATTACCGAGTCTCCCCTAGAGAAACGTTAGCAGAGTCAGTTTCATGACGGCATTGATCTAAATAACCTTGTGCTAGCTGACGTTCATGCATTAACTCAGCAAACGGCGGTAGATTGGCATCCCGTTCCACCAGTACAGGTCGGTGACCGAACAGCGTTAACGCATGCTGTAATAACTCCCATACTGGCAAATCAACGGGTGAGGCGTGGCTATCGATTAATAACGCTTGGCCTAACTCGGGATCAGGGTCATGTCCTGCTATATGAATTTCGCCAACTAACTCGGCTGGGATCTGTGATAAGTACTGTGCGGCATCAATACCGGTATTCTTACTGCTGAGATACAGGTTATTAATGTCGATCAATAAGCCGCAACCACTACGCTGCGCCGCTTCAACTAAAAACTGGGGTTCATCCATCTCACTGGTAAAATCCAAATAGTTACTCGGATTTTCAATTAAAATACGCCGCCCAATACCGGATTGAAAACGATCCACACCATCCACCAATGACTGCAATGCGTCCTGCGTTCTAGGCAAGGGCATCAAATCGGCAAAATAAGCGCCGCTAGAACGAGACCAAACAGCATGTTCGGATATCAGTGTTGGCTCAAACTCATCAATTAATGCTTTAACCTGTTTAATATGCTCAGGCATAGATTGATGGTCATAACCGATTGAGCCGCCTACACCGTGAAAACTAAGTTCATAACGATCACGGATTGAGCGCAGATAATGCCGCCGTGGACCGCCCGCTACAAAGTAGTTCTCCGTATGCACCTCAAACCAAAGCTGATTACCCATCTGGGCATCATCGGCCACCGGCAGGGCAAAAATATCATCTAGGTGATCGGCCTTTAAACCCAGGCCGGCACCGAGATGCGCCCCTGTCGTCAAAGACGACAAAGGCCGATATTTATTAACCTTCAAGAGAACCTGTTCCATTCGGAGTGATAATTGATTCGCAAGTACCTTTAGGCGCATAGGTCCAAGAATTGGCTTGGAAATCTTGAGTTGACGTACCTTCACAGCTGGTACCAGCACCGGCAGCGCAGTCATTCTCACCGGCTAACGCAATGCCAAAACACTTGTCTTTACGGCCACTAATTTTATCGCCCGCTAACCAACCATTAACTTTCGCCTGAACTTCAGCAGATGCTGTTTCAGACACTTTAAGTTGACTATTAGGACCGGCAATAGCACCTGTGCTAAGCAGTGCAGTTGATGCGCCAAGAAGTAGTGCTGTCGCTAAGCTTGCCTTATTCATTTGTATTACTCCAAATTAAATCGATAATATTGCTTTAGTTGTTTTTACATTTAATCTTTTGATTAAACTCATTCAAGCATAGGCTACTTCAGTATATAGATAACATTTAGTTTCAAATTATCCATCGGCCAACTTAATTAATCGCTAGCCCAACACCGAATCGATATAAGCAGACGGTTTACAACAGTGCCGCTTCATCTCTACTTGATGTCTCACACTTTAAAGATTAAAACTGAAACAAAACTGAAAGCTGCGAAAATAAAAAAAAGACAGGTCGACCTTTGCTAAATAGGTTCCCATATAGGTCTTATCTCACCGGTTTAACCGGTCGTGTATCCGGTGAAAAAATCTCGACGATGGCGGGAAGAACGTAGGATCAAAGTGATGCGGCAATCCCGAAAAAACGGTGACAGGAAAGGTCGAAGGTAACAAGGAGAGGTGACATATCATCTTGCAGTGAAGGGTGATTACACCTAAACACGCTCATTTCTGATATAAAAATACATGGAAGAATTAATGGTTAAACTGCTCAACAAACGCTCTAAAATCATGCGCAATCAACGGCTTACTAAAATAGAAGCCCTGAATAAGATCGCTCTGAGTCCCCTGCAGCAGCCTCAGTTGCTCCTCTGTCTCAACACCTTCGATGACCACCGATAGACGCAGCGCTTTGGCCATCGCAATGATGGCCAAAACAATCCGAACCTCATCTTCATTGTCCGGTATGCCTGTGATGAATGAGCGGTCAACTTTCAGCTCATCTAAAGGGAAACGCTTCAGATAGCTCAATGATGAGTAACCGGTGCCAAAATCATCAATCGATAAGCCAATGCCTAGCTCTTTCAAACTGGATAGTAACGTAACACTCGCTTCCACATTCTGCATCGCAAGGCTCTCTGTTAGCTCCAACATTAACAAAGAGGGCGACAAACCTGATACGTTGAGAGCGGCTTCAACATGTTCCTTATAATTTGCCTCTTTAAACTGTTGGCTTGAAACATTGACGGACACCTTGATATCACCAAGCCCTGTGCGCTCCCACTCTCCTGCCTGTCGACAAGCTTCATTTAAGACCCAGTTACCGATATCAAGAATCAACCCACTCTCTTCCGCCAGAGGAATAAACACCACCGGGGAAATCATCCCTTTTTCAGGATGCTGCCAACGCACCAGCGCCTCGGCACTGGTTACCTGCCGAGTTCGTAGATCAACTTTAGGCTGATAATGTAATAACAGTTCATTATTCTCGAGAGCCTTATGCAAAGCCGTTTCTAATTCAATTTTCTCTTTTAATTCTTGGCTATTTTTTTGTGAATAAAAGCGGATGACCTCAACATTATCTGCTTTTGACTGACGCATCGCCGTACTGGCGGTATTGATCAACTCGTCACTTAAAAAGCCATCATCAGGCGACACTGTAATGCCAACCCGGGCATTAACAAATAGCTCCTTCCCATTAATATCAAAGGGTTTTGAGATCCCCTCAATAATTTGCCGAGCAATCGACGCCGCATGATTTCGCCCACTCACTGAGGGGATTAAAACACCAAATTCATCACCCGCCAGCCGTGCAGGATAGATCTCTGCTTCAGAGCGGACGATACCGAGTAATTCGTTTCGACTGGTTACAACGTCTTTGATGCGTTGCGCCACTTGATGTAGCAACACATCGCCAAACTGTATGCCAAAAGACTCGTTAACTTGACCAAAGCGATCCAAGCCAATACTTAGCAGGGCGGTTTGATTTTCATTTATCTGATCAAACTTTAGCGCCCAGCCCATCTTCTCTCTGAGTGACTTTCGGTTCGCTAACTTAGTCAGCACATCGACACTCGAAAGTTGATCAACGTAGGCTTTTAGGGTCAGTGTATTGCGCAATCGAAGTTTTAACTCACTCGCATCCACGGGTTTCGCTAAAAAATCCGTGGCGCCAAGCTCTAACGCTCTTAACTTAGAAAAGGAGTCCGAGGATGATGTCAGCACAATAACAGGCAGATAGGTAAACTCTTGATGAGCACGAATACGTTCGAGCACATCAAAACCACTCACTTCAGGCATAACCAGATCGAGAAATAAAATATCTGGCCGCTGATGCGCTAAGACATCAAAAGCTTTAGATGAATCTTCAACACTGATAAAACGAGAGTAACCGGCCTCTTCTAAATGAGCCTGGACAATTTCCATCATAATGGGCTCATCATCGACCATCATAATCAGCGCATCATTATCCTTTAGTTCCTTCATAAGACCATCTCGGACAACCTAATATTCAAACACTAATCCTATCATCAATTTGCTTAATCACCTTAAGTAACGCTGCACATTCAGACTGACTCTCCATGCGGGCCGCTTTTTCTAAGGCAATTGATATATCTGTAAATAGATGGAAACCAACCGATCCACCAGCCCCCTTCAGCCAGTGAGCGTCATTCTTCAACGTCACAAAGTCTTGACGCTCAACAGCCTGTTCCATCTCTTGAATTTTAGGCCCCAACTTAACTACAAACTTTTTAACAATCGCTCTAAACTTTTCGCCATGCTCAGCAAGGTCAGAGGTCACTTGTTCCGGCACCGACCAATGAGCCGTCACAACCGGTTTGCTATAAGGGGCTGGGGAGTAACCTTGATCGCTACTATCTCGCTGGCCTGCTAAATTAATCTGCGCGACAACTCGCTCTATCGCGACCATCAGCATCTCAATATTAACGCTATTATCATCCGCCAACGCTTGCTCAAGTTGTTTAGCTAAATCAGTTAATTGAGGAAACCCTATTGAGCCGGCAGAGCCCTTCATCCAATGAGCATGACGGCCTAACGCTTCCTTATCCTTATTTTGAAAAGAGGCTTTCATCAATGGAAAAACATCATTCAAACGGGCGATGAAACGTTCAATAATTTTCGCAAACTTGGGATTAGTCAAAGGTAGTTCTGAGTAGAGTGGACTTAAGCCACTTAACGCCGATGCCACGACCTCAGCCCTTTTTTGTTGCTGCCCAGCACTCACAATATCGCCTACAGCCGTTTCTGATAGGGCATCCGTTTGCTGAACCGCGCCTAACTCTTTTACCAACAGGAGTAATAACTTATCAATATTGATCGGTTTACTCATATAACCGGAGTAACCCGCATCAAAACAGCGTTGCTCAATTCCCTTCATGGCATGAGCCGTCAACGCGATAATAGGCACCTTAATACCTTGATCTCGTATGGCCTTCACAGCACTATAACCATCCATACGCGGCATCTGAACGTCCATCAGAATCAAATCATACGGCTGAGAAGCGACTTTTGTTAAAGCCTCTAGCCCATCCTCCGCTTCATCCGTTTCTATCCCTTGCTCTTCGATGACTAAGCGCATCAGCTCTCTGTTTTCAGCACCGTCGTCAACAACCAAGATTTTTGATTTTGGAAATATCCATCGAGATGCTTGGGCGACACTCAAGCGGTCTTGCCAGTTCAGAATGCTCTCTGCACTGATTAAGGTGACGGGGCCATCGGTTTGTATGTCAATTTCAAGAAAAAACTGACTTCCCTCTCCCTCTTTACTGGTTGCATAGATATCGCCATGCATCGCCGCAGCAAACTTTTTACTAATCGCTAAGCCGAGCCCCGTCCCTCCGAACCGGCGTGTAATAGAAGCATCAGCCTGGACAAAAGGATCGAATACCGCGACCGCCTGCGCCTCCGTCATACCGATACCCGTATCAGATACTTCGATCACCAACCGTTTGCGATTCTTACTCAGGCGGGTATGAACTATGACTTCACCCTGCTCAGTAAACTTAATCGCATTACCTATCAAGTTAGTGACAATCTGGCGCAGACGAGCGGAATCGCTCAATATCGTTTCAGGAATACTGCCCTCGGGTATATACCTCAGTGCGATCCCTTTCTCTTTAGCCTTAACGGAGAGAACCTGAATCACCTCTTTAATAATCTGGTAGGGTTGACACTTAGTCGATTCAACTTCCAGATGACCCGCTTCTACCTTTGATAGATCGAGAATGTCATTGATGAGATTTAATAAGTGTTCACCATTAACCAGAATGGTGCTGAGATAATGGTCATTTTTCTGCTCATCCTTGCCATATCCTCTTCTCAACGCCTCAGTAAAACCAAGAATTGCGTTCATCGGCGTACGTATTTCATGGCTCATATTTGCCAGAAAATCACTTTTCGCCCGGTTGGCCGCTTCGGCTTCCTCTTTTGACCGCCGCAACTCGATCTCTTTCTCTTCCAGTTCAGTAATATCATCAAAGCTAACCAAGACACCGCTCGCTTTTCCCTTATCGGCTAACACTGGGGAGCAGTTCACCATAAAGGTCCGAACACCATCCTCTAACTCAAGGCGCACGATGCTATTCATGACCGTCTCACCACTAACAAGAGCCGTTTGCCAAGGGAAGTCAGTCTTAGACGAGTTATCGCCGCGACGCCAAGGTAGGCGACGCACTTCATAACCCATGAGCGAGGTCGCTGAGCGACCTAATAGATCAGAGAACGCCTTATTCGCCAACACCACCTGAAATTTTCTATCAAGAACAATTAAGCCTTCCGCCATGGTATCCAGAGCAGAGCGTACTCGGTCCGGTATCGCTTGTGATGGGTCTAGCTGCTTCAACATTTTCCGTAAATATAGAAAGTACAGCAGATAAAGAATAACGGAACAAAACAGTAAAAACTGCACCGTGGGTCGTTGATAAAAACCGATAATGCCCTGCCCATAAAGCGGTTTAAAACGAAGCTCTAACGCACCCCAGGATTGATTACCGGCAACGATAGGGACACTCATCTGCTGATCAATAGGCCGATTATCACTGCTCTGTTGCCAAGCATCCCGATGATCTCCAATCTCAACGACTAGTCGCTGTGATGCGCTACGAACACCGGCTGAAAGAATCTCGGCATTACGCTCCACAACCAGCTTTAACACTGATTCAAGTCTCATCAGATCGGTTTGGGTAATCAACACTGAGCTATTTGCTGCGATAGCTTCCGCTAACGCCACTCGATCCTTAAACCGAGTCCCTAAATAATCCGGTAAAATGCCGAACATGATGGCGATCAGTGCCACACTGATAAACATACTCACCTGCCCTAATGCTATACGACTGGTCGTACTTCGGGCTGAAAGCAGTCGTTTAAGCCACTTCATGATCGACCCTCTTTATCCGTATCATCTTCGTCATCCGTGTTCTCGTCGTCTGAATCATCCGCGCTTTCATCATCCCCCTCAACCATCGAGCCGAGAGATTCATCATCTTGCTCTACACCTTCTGCGTTATTTTCATCGGCAGAGGTCTTCGACAAGATAGGCAGAGGATCGATAAAGCGCCAAGCAGGTAAAGAGGTCAGCACCGTACTCAATAACACTCCACTGCGGGCTAGCCAGATAACATAGCCAACAGACAGCCCCGACGAGAGCGCAATGGATCCGCCCACCATCATGGTATTCAAAGCATGTTGTTGCTTTGCTTCCTGCTGAAGCTGATCAATTCCTGTCATAAACTGATCAAACTGCTGTAACTGTAAAGGTTGTGTCATCGTATCGAGAATAGACTGGAGTCGCAGCGTATTAACCTCTTGGGCAATGACTTTATTCAGCTTAGTAACGCCGAGCTGCTCTCTTTCATTATTGGCGACATCAATCACAAACTGCGACACCTCTGATGCAGCTATAACACTATCCGATTCCATCACCACAACCGGTTCAGGTACTCTTTTTGAATCAGCTGTTTCCTGTGCCGCCACATCCAGGGTCTGTTCATTTCCCTCAATTTCCGCCTCGGGTACAGAGACTGTAACACTCTCGGGTTCTGGAACGCTCAGAAAAACCTGATTACTTGTCACAGACTCAGCACGCCCCTCTAAATCAACATAATGGGCGATCACGTAGATCTCTTTACCGGCATCTGCCGCGGTTAAAACGTAACTCTGCTCGGTGGCGCCATTTATCACCTCTCCACTGCGATACCATTGATATGCAATAGTGCTGATCCCATCGGGGTCTGCCAGGGTATTATCAAGAATCAACCGTTCTCCAACAGCAACATTGCCACTAATCGTTAAACTGCCGGTGTGTGCATGGTTAATAAGACTGACGGCATCGGTGGCACTGCTCACCAATGGCCCTTCGGCAAAACCTTGATCATCGGTGATATTCACGGCGACTCTTAGATACTGACCCACATCGGCATCATCCAGCGTATACGTCGCGTTGGTTGCACCGGCCAGATCACTCCAGTTCACACCGTCGGCAGAACGCTGCCATTGGTAACTGAAGCTATTACTCAGGCCATCCACATCGCTGATGCCGCTGGTATCGGCGGTGAGGGTTTGACCTTCTTCAACACTGCCATTGATCAATGGTAATCCAGCGATCGGATCGTTCACCGCACTAATGGCATCGGTGGCGCTACTGACTAATGACCCTTCGGCGAAGCCTTGGTCATCGGTGATGCCCACGGCGACTCTTAAATACTGGCCGACATCGGTATCATCCAGCGTATATGTCGCGTTGGTTCCACCGGTCAGATCACTCCAGTTCACGCCATCGGCGGAGCGCTGCCATTGGTAGCTGAAGCTGTTGCTCAGGCCGTCCACATCGCTGATGCTACTGATATCGGCCGTTAAAGTTTGATCCTCTGTGGCACTGCCGCTAATCAGTGGCAATCCAGCGATCGGATCGTTAATCGCGCTAACGGCATCGGTGGCGCTGCTCACCAATGGCCCTTCGGCAAAGCCTTGATCATCGGTGATACTCACCGCGACTCTTAGATACTGTCCGACATCGGTATCATCGAGTGTGTAATTAGCTCCGGTAGCGCCGGCTAGATCACTCCAGTTCACGCCATCCGCGGAGCGCTGCCATTGGTAGCTGAAGCTGTTGCTCAGGCCGTCCACATCGCTGATGCTACTGATATCGGCGGTAAGGGTTTGATCCTCTGCGGCACTACCATTGATCAGCGGTAATCCAGCGATTGGATCATTCACGGCATCGATCATATCGGTCGCGCTACTGATTAATGGCCCTTCGACGAAGCCCTGATCATCGGTGATACTCACCGCGACTCGTAGATACTGTCCGACATCGGCATCATCGAATGTGTAATTAGCTCCGGTAGCGCCTGTAAGGTCACTCCAATTCACACCGTCAGTGGAACGCTGCCATTGGTAACTGAAGCTGTTGCTCAGGCCGTCCACATCGCTGATGCCGCTGGTATCGGCGGTGAGGGTTTGATCCTCTGTGGCGCTGCCGCTAATCAGTGGCAATCCAACGATCGGATCGTTCACCGCACTAATGGCATCGGTGGCGCTGCTCACTAATGGCCCTTCAGCGAAGCCCTGATCATCGGTGATGCTCACCGCGACTCTTAGATATTGCCCGACATCGGCATCATCCAGCGTATACGTCGCGTTCGTGGCACCCGTCAGATCACTCCAGCTCACGCCATCCCCGGAGCGCTGCCATTGATAGCTGAAGCTGCTGCTGAGTCCGTCGACATCGCTGATGCCACTGATATAGGCGGTGAGGGTTTGATCCTCTGCGGCACTGCCGCTAATCAGCGGTAATCCAACGATCGGATCGTTAATCGCGCTAACGGCATCGGTGGCACTGCTCACCAACGGCCCTTCGGCAAAGCCCTGATCATCGGTGATGTTCACCGCGACTCTTAGATACTGACCCACATCAGCATCACCCAGCGTATACGTCGCGCTGGTGGCACCGGCCAGATCACTCCAGTTCACACCATCCGCGGAGCGCTGCCATTGGTAACTGAAGCTGTTGCTGAGTCCATCTACATCGCTGATACCACTGGTATCGGCGGTGAGGGTTTGATCCTCTGTGGCACTGCCGCTAATCAGTGGCAATCCAGCGACCGGATCATTCACCGCACCGATCATATCTGTGGCGCTACTGACTAATGGCCCTTCAGCGAAGCCCTGATCATCGGTGATGCTCACCGCGACTCTTAGATACTGCCCGACATCGGCATCATCCAGCGTATACGTCGCATTCGTGGCACCGGCCAGATCACTCCAGTTCACGCCATCGGCGGAGCGCTGCCATTGGTAGCTGAAGCTGTTGCTCAAGCCGTCCACATCGTTGATGCCGCTGGTATCGGCGGTGAGGGTTTGATCCTCTGCGGCGCTGCCACTAATCAGCGGTAATCCAACGATCGGATCGTTAATCGCGCTAATGGCAGCCGTTGCGCTACTGATTAATGGCCCTTCGGCAAAGCCCTGATCATCGGTGATGCTCACCGCGACTCGTAGATACTGTCCGACATCGGCATCATCGAGTGTGTAATTAGCTCCGGTAGCGCCTGTAAGATCACCCCAGTTCATCCCATCGGTGGAACGCTGCCATTGATAGTTGAAGCTGTTGCTGAGTCCGTCGACATCGCTGATGCCACTGATATCGGCGGTGAGGGTTTGATCTTCTGTGGCACTGCCATTGATCAGCGGTAATCCAGCAATTGTATCGTTCACCGCACTAATGGCATCGGTGGCACTGCTGACTAATGGCCCTTCGGCAAAGCCTTGGTCATCGGTGATGCTCACC
>NZ_JAHKQE010000002.1 GCF_018860855.1 Amphritea atlantica | reverse complement strand
CAATATGTTGATGGGATGGCGGTACGTTTGCTGTCGACGGATGTCGATGAGACAACCACCGGCCTAGATACCATTGATGCAGGGGATGGCAGTAACCGCGTGATCGGCGGCTTCAATGCCGATAGAGTAACCACCGGCGATGGTGTGGATGTGATCTTGGGTGATGCCGGTGAGTTGATCTATGTTGATAATGTTATTACGCGAGTAACGTCAGCGGAAACTTCAATCGGTGGTGCTGACACTATTCAAAGCGGAGATGGTGATAACGTTATTCTGGCTGGTCCTGGGGCGGATAGCGTTGTCACGGGTATCGGTGACGATGTCGTTCTAGGCGATACCGGTGAGGTGCTATTTGACACGGGCCGACTACAAAGCATTATGACTAGCAACGAGGGCGATGGTGAAGACCATATCAACACGGATGCTGGCGATGACATTATCTTTAGCGGCTTAGGCAGTGATGTTATCAACTCTGGTGCAGATAACGACATTGTGATTGCCGATACCGGTGTCCTGAATTATAACTTTACCTCAGAACCTGCCGTATTAATCAGAAATGATGTCGATGCGAATTTAGGCGGGAACGACATTGTTAATCTGGGTGCGGGCAACGATATTGGGCTTGGTGGTGCCGGTTCTGATTCGATTCGTGGCGAGGAGGGCGAGGATGCCATCTTTGGTGACTTTGTTAATATTACAATAGCGAATTCAGGGCTGAGGGATTTCCAGTCTACTTTACCGACCTTTGGCGCCAGTGACATTCTGTCAGGCGGAGACGGATTTGACATTATGGTCGGTGGTAGTGGCTTTGATTATTACGATGGTAGTTTAATCACCGATGTCATTATCGGTAACTATGCGCGTATTCAGGATTCCGCAGACTTCACCTCTTTATTGATTGTTTCTGACCCGACTAACCGTGAAGTTATATCTTCTAGCCTGTTTAGCATCTATGGTGTTAATACGGATATAGCGCAAGAAGAGGATGATGACATCTTTATAGACTCTGGGGACTCTGACGCTGAACCACTGCGTATTGATACGGCCTTGCGTTTAACGCCACTGTTGAATGGCGAAGAGCTTTCCCGCTTGTCTGATCAAGAGCTGCAAGAGTTTTTGCGGAATCTTCCACTGCTTGGTGTTGAGCAACGAAGAGGATCGGGTCATACATCTAGACCTGTTAGCGTACCAGTCGAAGAGCAGAAACCTACAGCCCCTGTCGCGCCAGATGATGCCATAATTCCAGTGGCTATGGTGAATGAACGGCCAGCGCAAGATAGGTCTTGGCTGTCAACCGCTAGCGATTCTGAAAAGAGTGTTGATGGTGAAGCAACGGAGCTGGACCGTGAGTATGCCGCGCCGGCAAGTGAACCCTTATCGGATTCATTGGCCATTGGTCTGCTGTTAGCGGCTAATGTGGCAGGGCAGCGAGGATGGCGACTTGGGCGCTTAAGTAATGAAGACAATGTTATTCAGGGAGATTTGCAAGACTTGCGAAGAGCACAGTCCAGTCGGAAGTATTCGATCTGGCAGAAAAAGGATTTAACATGAAGTTATTTAAACGAAAACATTGAGGAATTAAGATGTCTGGCGATACGGTAGAAAATAAGAAAGCAAGTGGACCGACAATTCGTTGGGACGACAGCAAGATGCGTAGTACTTACGCCAATGTGTGTAATGTTTCCAGTACACGCGAGGAAGTGACGCTGTTGTTTGGTACCAACCAAGCATGGCGCGCAGGTCAAAAAGAAGTCGGTATTGAATTAACGGATCGTATGATTGTTAGCCCTTTTGCGGCAAAGCGTTTATCGCTGCTGTTGAATGGTGTTGTGGAAGAGTATGAAAAGCGTTTTGGTAAGCTTGATGATACCGGCGTAAATAAAAATTAAGGAATCGAGAGTGGGTTAGTTTATAAACGCTTCGGTATGTTTTGGCATGCCGGGGCATTTTTATATTTAGACACATAAAAAAAGAATCTATTTATGGGTGAGATCACAGCTTCGTTGCCTGACTCTATTCAGCAGCTGAATGGGTTGTTGGATACCCATCATGATAATTGGCATTTTACCTGGCTGGAGTGGTTGTGCGGTCAATTACCCCAGGTTCGCGTCGCATTAGTCGTTGCCGATGAAGCACACAGTGGACAGTTTCATTCGATGGCCGTTTGGCCCGAAGTGGGCACTCAGGATAAATTACTACTGGATGCAGCGGACGAGACTCTGAAGTCAAAACAGCCGCTGATCATGCCTTTAGATGATGGTAAACATCATATTGGCAGTTACCCCGTTTTTGTCGATGGCGCGTTGCGCGCGGTCGTTACTGTGTTGCTGAGCGCTACAGATGAAGTGGAGTTACACAAGGCATTGGCGGTGATTGAGTATTGCGCTGGATGGCTTGAGTTACGCTTATCTCGCAACCTGTTAAATACGGTTGCCCAAGATAATCAACGGCAACATATTGTTATCGATAGTATTGCCCATGTACTTGGCGAGCGTGATTTTGAGCATGCAGCGCTGCGCTTTGTAAATTTGATGGGGCAATATCTAGACGCCGAACGAGTCGTGCTCGGATTTGTTAAAAATGCTGAGTTAGAGGTCCATTCTGAGTCAAATAGTAGCGGCCATAGTAAGAAACATGAGTTAGTTAAATTAACGACTCAGGCGATGCAGGAAGCCGTTGATCAACAAGAATCTATCGTATGGCCCGCTCTGGATGGCCATAACCGGGTAACACACGCGCATAGTATTTTGGCGGTAGAAAAAGGGCAGCGCGCCCTGATGACGATACCGCTGGTTGATAAAGAAGACTGTTACGGTGCGGTGCTCTTTGATCGGCCGATTGATCAGCCATTCAGCCAAGAAGAACAGCTTACGGCTGAAGCATTGACTAACTTTGTCGGCGTGGTACTTGAAGAGAAACGTCAGTCTTGTTTACCTCTGTATGCCTACGTTTATCGTAGTGTTAAAAATCAATTAAGTTTGTTGTTTGGTCCTGGTCATCTTGGTCGGAAAATTACTCTATTTAGTCTGCTCTTGTTATCTCTCTTTTTTAGTCTGATGCCCGGCCGTTACAATATCAGCGCGGATGCTGTCATCGAGGGCGCTGAGATCCGCTCTATCGTTGCCCCCTATGATGGTTATTTACAGAATGCGACACTCAGGGCGGGGGATACGCTAAAACAAGGGGCGTTGTTAGCCGAACTGGATACGCGAGAATTACGCTTGCAGTTGATGAGCTGGGTCAACCAAGAGGCTACATCGCGGCGTAAGTATGAAGAAGCCTTAGCGAGAAACGAGCGCACGCAAGTGCAGATTAATAATGCTCAGGGTAAGCGGGCGCAGGCTGAAATAAAGCTGCTTGAATATCAGATATCTCAGGCGGTGATGAAAGCGCCATTTGATGCCTTGATTGTGTCGGGGGATTTGAGTCAGAGAATCGGCACTCTGTTACGACAGGGCGATGTATTATTTGAATTATCCCCCCGTCGTCACTTCAGGTTAGCCATGTATGTGGATGAATTTAGAATTAATGATATCCGTCAAGGGCAAACCGGTCAGCTGGTGTTATCTGCTCTACCTGACCAGAAGTTTTCGTTTACCGTCACGCGTATAAATCCTATGGCTGAAGTGCTCGAAGGGGCGACGGTTTATCGTGTTGAAGCTGATTTTGACAATAAGGATGAGATGTTACGTGTCGGCCTCGAAGGGGTGGCGCAGATATATGTTGATGAGCGTCTATTGATCAGTATCTGGACGCGCAGCATGGTTGATTGGATGAAACTTCAATTGTGGCGTTTCTGGGGGTAGTGCCGTTGTCTCGGTGCGCAGATAGGGAATTATCATGAGTGCTAATTTGTTTTCCAGCGATTGGTATCAAATTGCCGAATTGAAACCGCGGTTACGGCACCATGTGACGGTTAATGCTCACCGTTATCGAGGCAAACGTTGGTATGTTCTTGAAGATCATGTAACCGGTCAGGTGAGACGGCTTTCACCTCAGTCTTATCTTATCGTTGGTTTGATGAATGGCGAACGAACGATTGATCGGTTATGGGAGCTCTCATCGCAGCGCCTAGGCGAAGAGATGCCGACGCATGAGGAGATGCTGCAATTACTGGCAAGCCTGTATCAAGCCAACCTCGTCGGTATGGATACGAGTGGTGATATCAGTGAATTATTTGAGCGTGGTAAAGAAGCCGAACGCACGCGCTGGATGTCTAAACTGAAGTCTCCGCTATCCATTAAAATTCCTCTGCTGGATCCTGAGCGTTTCTTGGTTGCGACGCAAAAATATATCAAGCCTCTCTTCTCTCTTACGGCGTTATGTATTTGGTGCCTCTTGGTTATTGGCATGCTTGTTATGGTGGGTCAGCATTGGGAGGAGCTAACCTCGAATGTGACCGATCGGGTGCTCGCGGCGGATAACCTAGTGCTTTTATGGTTTATCTACCCCGTAATAAAACTTATTCATGAGCTGGGACACGGTTATTGTGTTAAGCGAGGTGGCGGTGAAGTTCACGAATTGGGTGTTATGTTATTGGTGCTGCTACCCATGCCTTATGTGGATGCTTCGTCAACCAATGCCTTTGCGGATAAGAAACAACGTATTTTAGTCGGATCTGCCGGTATCATCGTCGAGCTGTTTATTGCTGCGGTGGCGATGTTTATCTGGGTGAATGCTGAGCCAGGCCTTATCAAATCGATAGCGTACAATATTATCTTTATCGCTGGATTATCCACTGTGATGGTGAACGGCAACCCTCTACTTAGGTTCGATGGTTATTACATACTGGCGGATCTTATTGAGATACCTAATCTTGGCCAGCGCTCGAATCAATACTGGGGATGGCTGACAAAGCGTTTTATGTTTGGCGTTAGTGGCTTGGCGTCACCGGCCTATGATCGGCGTGAAGCACTGTGGTTGTTTTTTTACGGCTTTGCCTCGTACATTTATCGTATGTTCTTGATGGTCACCATTGTGTTATTTGTGGCGCAGCAATATTTCTTTGTGGGTATCGTTCTTGCGGTTTGGGCGCTGATTGGTACTTTAATCGTGCCAAACTTTAAGCTACTAAAAAAAGCATGGCAGGACTCGGATATTCGCACTGGGCGCCGCAGCCCGACCGTGATGATTCCCGTGGCTGCAGGTATTGTTGTGCTTCTTTTATGTGTCATGCCGTTGCCGTTGACCACCAGTGTTGAGGGAGTGGTGCAGATGGACGATCAACGCCGAGTTCTCGCCGAGGAAAACTGCTTTGTCGAGCAGCTGCATAAGCCGCCTGGCTCTATTGTTGAGAAAGGCGATTTACTGATCAGCTGTAGCAATCCTCAGTTGCGTACTGAACAATTAGTTTTACAGCAGCAGTACCTCGAGTCCAGTGCAGAACGGCAAGGCGTCTGGAATGATCCGGTGCAGTTAAAAATATATGATGATCAACTGTCACGGCTCAATTTGGAGCTGAAAGAGAGCGAAGCACGGTTAGCATCTTTAAATCTTTATGCTCAGGCCGATGGCATTTGGTCGCTCAGAAATGCAGCGGATCTGTCAGGTATGTTTTTGAAACGTGGTGATCTTATCGGCCATGTTATAACCAATGATCATGTTTCGATTCTGGGTATGGTGCCGGAAGCTGATATTGAATTAGTGCGCGATAAATCAGTGGCTATATCTGCGTTACAAACATCGGATCTTAATACACAGTTAACACCCACTAGTTGGTCGGTTTTCCCTGCGGCGACTAAAGAGCCTGTCAGTGGAATACTGACTGAAACGGCGGGAGGGAGCATCATTATGGATCCTTCCTCCTCTTCTTCGGACACACCGCAATCACTAAGGCAGTACTTTATCGTTGCGTTGGAGTTTGGGCACTTTCCCATAGTGTTTGTTGATGAGCGTATCCATCTGAAATTTGAGCATCCGCCAGAAGCTATTATTTATAGGCTGTACCGCGTGGTTCGTCGTACTTTCTTGGAGTACTTCGATGTCTGAATATGCGAGTAAACAACCGGTTGTTGCAGGCTTACGCAACGAATATAAATGGCAGGAAAGTAATTGGCTCGATACATTTCTGAAGAGATCAAAGGAGCGGTCAAAAAAGTTAGGCGGCAAGTTGTTGCGACGCAACGAGCGGATGGTGAAAGCAATATTCAAACGCTCGGCGGCGCTCGAACACTATACAGCGGATGAGCTTGCGTTAGCGTTGGATACTAGTCGTCAGAAATTACGGTTAGAAGGCATCAATACCGCAACGATTATCGAAGCGTTCTCTGTGATAAGAGAGGTTAGTGGTCGCGTATTGGGGATGCGTCACCATCATACACAGATTCGGACCTCCTTAGCGATGTTGCGCGGCGGCATTGCTGAGATGTCGACAGGCGAAGGGAAAACCTTGGCGGCCACCTTGGCTGCGGCGACTGCAGGTCTCGCCGGTATTCCGGTGCATGTTGTCACTATCAACGATTATCTGGCCGAGCGAGATGGTGAAGAGATGTTGCCTCTTTATCAGGCGTTAGGGCTGTCTGTCGGTATTATTATCCATGAAAGAGAGCTGCAAGAACGGCGCGAAATATACGCCTGCAATATATGCTATTGCAGCAATAAAGAACTCACCTTTGATTTTTTAAAAGACAGCTTAGTATTAGCCCATCGAAAAACCACACGTATTCAGCAAGCCTCATTACTGACGGGGGATGCCTCTTGGTCGGACAATTTATTACTACGAGGTTTGCATTTTGCTATCGTCGATGAGGCCGATAGTGTGTTTATTGATGAGGCCAGAACGCCATTGATTATCTCTGGACAAGAAAAGTTCGGTCAACGGGAAGAACGCTTGTTAAAGACCGCGATGGAGATAGGGACAAAGTATAAAAAAGAGATCGATTTTAAGCAGGATGAAAATTCAAAGATACACCTGACTGCTGCAGGGCATAAGTTATTAGTCGATTGCTGTGAACCGCTGGATGGCTTGTGGAATAGTAGTTTCTATCGTGAGCCCTTAGTGAAGCAGGCTTTAGCCGCTTTGTATGTTTATCATTTGGATAGGGATTATATTATTGATGATGAAGGGGCCGTCCAAATTGTCGATCTGTATACCGGCCGTGTGATGCCGGGGCGAAGTTGGGGGCAAGGCTTGCAGCAAATGATCGAAATGAAAGAGGGCTGTGAGCTGACCAAACCTCGGGAAACAAACGCAGAAATAAGCTATCAAAACTTTTTTAGAAAGTATCATCATTTATGCGGCATGACCGGTACGGTTCGCGAAGTTGCAGGCGAGTTATTGGATGTTTATCGGCTGCGCAGTGAAACGATTCCCTTGCTGAAAAAGAGTCAGAGGAAAAAAGGCTACTGTGAGGTGTATTTAACCGAGCAGGAAAAATGGCAACGGGTTGCTGAAGTGACCCGTGAACTGGTAGCAAAAGGCCAAGCGGTATTAATCGGTACTAACTCGGTTGCTTCATCGGAAGCCATTAGTGAGGTACTGACGAACGTATCGATTGAGCACAAGATATTGAACGCGCGGCAAGATAAAGAGGAAGCCGATATCGTTTCAGTGGCGGGTTATCCTGGCGCGGTGATGGTGGCTACCAGTATGGCGGGGCGAGGAACGGATATTAAGCTAACGGATGAAACTCGCGCATCAGGTGGTTTACATGTTGTTATTACAGAGCTTCAGGATGCTGCTAGGATAGACAGACAGTTAGCGGGTCGTAGTGCGCGCCAAGGAGACCCTGGGGCTGTCAGTGAAATTTTATCATTTGAAGATCAGTTGGTTAAAAAGATGGCCGGGCCGTTGCTGCGAAAACTTATACAGGCGATAAACACGACAGGTATCATGTTGCCGCATCGGTTGGGTTATCGCATCCAGCTCAGTTGTCAGAAGAAACTGTCACGAAGCCATTACAAACAACGTATGCAACTCATCAAAGTGGATACTCAACGTCAACGGACGTTGGCATTTACTGGAGATAAAAAATGAAAAAACAGCCTCTCATGTTTATTGTTGCGATAGGCCTTTTCTTTACTCAACTTAGTAGTCTTCAGGCGGAAGAACTAAGGTTGTCAACCTTGGGTTGCATGTTAGAGCCGAGTGAAAAGGTGGAGATCAGTTCGCCGGTGATGGGGGTGCTGGATAAGGTGATGGTTAAGCGTGGAGATAGCGTTGAAAAGGGGCAAGCCCTATTTCAGCTCAAAGCGGGAGTTGAAAGGGAAGGTGTTCAATTAGCGAAAGTCAGGGCTGAGTTTGCTAAGCGCAAAGCACAACGTAATCAGGATCTTTATGACGACGATATTTTAACGGCGAGTGAACGGGATGAGATTGAAACAGAATTACTTATTGCTAAGTCCGAACTTCGCTTGAAGCAACAGGAGTTGTCGTTGCGTAAAGTTTCCAGCCCTATTAAAGGTGTGGTTGTGAATCGCTTTAATAATGCCGGTGAATTTGTTAACACGGATCCTATCTTATCCCTTGCAACATTAGATCCATTGCATGTCGATCTGTTATTGCCTGCCAGTTATTTTGGGCTGGTTTCGCTTAAGCAAGAGTTGTTGATTAAGCCTGAGTCAGAGACGATTGATGCAAACACCGCTACCGTGGTTATCGTGGATCCTTTGATTGACTCTGCCAGTGGTACTTTTCGTGTGCAGTTAGTGATGCGAAATCCAGATGGCAACATTCCGGCGGGTATTCGTTGCACCGCGCAGACTATCAGCAAACCATAGCAAGCGACGACTGCTCAATTGTTTGGGCTGGGCATGTAAAAGTCTCAGGTCGTCTTATTAGCAAATCCCTAGCGGGTTTACGGGCCTGTTTAATTGACGGACATAGTGGCGATCTATCAATAACATAAACAGTAGCAACGCTTTTCTGCTGTTTACTGAAATAGAGATCCCCCTTGTCAGCACGGGTAAAATAAGTGAAACAGCGGATTCAAATGCAGTATCCGCTTCGATCTTTAACAGTATTAAATTATAGCGGTGGTATAATCCGCCCATCTTCAGTACGCATTGCGAATAGGTCATGAAAGAGATCATCCTGCTTAACATCTCCGGCCAAGACAAGCCGGGCGTCACATCGTCTATCACCAATATTTTGACCCAGTTTGATATTAATATTCTTGATATCGGCCAGGCGGTCATTCATAACACCCTGTCATTGGGCATCCTGATTGGGGTTCCTGAAGAAGCCGAGGCATCCAGCTTATTACGAGACATCTTGTTTAAGGCCCATGAGCTGGATATGAATATCCGCTTTGAGCCGGTGACTGAGAGCGAATATGAAAGCTGGGTGAGTGAGCAGGGTAAGTCCCGGCACATCATTACCCTGTTAGCTCGCAAAATTACCGCAGAGCATATCGGCAAGGTCACTCAAACCGCTGCTGATCATGGTTTGAATATCGATAATATCAGTCGTCTATCAGGCCGTTTGTCTATCGATGAAGTTTCTAAGGGGCAAACCGGCGAAAAGACCCGTGCCTGTGTCGAATTCTCAGTACGAGGCGCACCGGCTGATTCTGCTCAACTGCGCGAAGAGTTTTTGCGTATCGCTAGCGATCTGGATGTGGATATCGCCTTCCAGAAGGATGATATCTACCGTCGGAACCGTCGCTTAGTGGTGTTTGATATGGACTCCACTCTGATTGAAGCGGAGGTGATCGATGAGCTGGCTAAAGAGGCGGGTGTCGGCGATCAGGTGGCTGAGATTACCGAAGCGGCGATGCGTGGCGAGATTGACTTCACTGAGAGCTTTAAACGCCGTATGGCGCTGCTGAAAGGGCTAGATGAGTCGGTATTGGAACGCATTGCCCATAACCTACCCTTAACCGAAGGCGTAGAAGAGCTAGTGTCTAAGCTGAAGGCACTGGGCTTCAAAACCGCGATCTTATCCGGTGGCTTTAACTACTTTGCCAATTATCTGCAGCAAAAGATGGGTTTTGACTACGTCTATGCAAACGAGTTAGAAATTGTCGATGGCAAGGTCACCGGTAATGTCACGGGCTCTGTTGTTGATGGTAAGCGAAAAGCAGAGCTGCTGCGTAAGATTGCTGAGAAAGAGGGCATTCGTTTAGAGCAGACCATTGCCGTAGGTGATGGCGCTAATGATCTGCCGATGCTCTCTATTGCCGGTTTAGGGATCGCGTTTAGGGCCAAGCCTTTGGTGCGTAAGAGTGCTAAGCAGGCGATCTCTACCCTGGGACTCGATGGAATTCTTTATCTTATCGGTTTCCGTGATCGGGATCGGTTATAACACATTCGTGAGTTAAGCACGCATCAAGAAAAAAACCGCCAGTTGGCGGTTTTTTGCTATTCAAAGAAGTCGTAGTTCATCTCTTCGGAGGGGGGCTGTAGATAGTATCCCTGAATATAATCCACGCCAAATTTCCAGAGTTTACCCATCAGTTGAGTGTCCTCTACGTAGGGGGCGATATTGCTAATATTAGCGTGCTTAAGGTCTTTAATCAGGGAAGCGAAGGCTTTGTCTGATTCGGTTGAGCTACTTAAATCTTGAATGTAGGAACCATCCAGTTTAACCAGATCTGGCTTGAGCTTAATACGTAATAACTCACGGTTTTCAGAGATGCCGAAGTGCTTGATGCAGAATTTACAGCCCAGCTTTTTCAGACCAAATCTGAAATGCTCGGCCTGTAGTTGGCTGGTACTCAAATCGGATTCACTGATTTGAAAGACAACCAATTCTGCTGGAATACGGTGCTCTTTCAGTTTATCGGCAATCCAACCAAGTTCGTCTTGGTCCTGATAAAAGCTGGCGGTCAGGTTAATAAATATTCGGCAGCGCTGTTTATGGTTTAGCTGTTTTGTCATTTGACTAAAGGTATGTTCGATTACCCATTTGTCGATCTGAATACTGGTATCGGAATGGTCCATCGTGGAGAGGAATATATTGGGCGATAGCGCCTCATCGTTCTCATTTTCCTGTAACCGGAGGAATACCTCATAGTTCCCCCAGCCGTTAGCTGAAGCCAGTGCCACGATCGGTTGAAACAGGAGGTGGAACTTATCATTTTTCAACGCATCTTGGATCATTTTGATAGATGAATCATTGATATCTTCCAGTTCATCCTCTGGGGTTTCAAACAGTTTTACACAGTTTCCTCGCTGACCATTATTGCGCGCTTCATCAGCGGCCTGTCGAGCTCGATCAATCAGCTCAATATAATGAGGTGCGTTATCATTGATGGTGCTGACACCGATGCTACAGCTGGTTTGTACGCTGGTGCCAGCGACATCAATCTTGAGTTGTGCAACCGAGCTACACAGGTGCTCAGCCAGCTTCATCGCTTTGTCGGGGCTAGGGTCGTGGAACAGAATGGCAAAAACGTCATCTTCCAGTCGCGCACAGATATGGGTTTTGTTGATTTTTTTACGCAGCAGATCGGCAACATCGGATAACACAATATCGCTACCGGTGACCCCGAGCTCTGATTGCAATGCACTGTAGTTATCAAATCGAATATAGAGAAGGCTACAGTCGGCCCCTCCGATCAGTGCACGGTGGGCGGCTTTTTCTAAGGCATTGATAATGTAATCTGCATCATATAGCCGAGTAGTTGGGTCGAGATTTTCAAAGGTTGTTTCATTGTCATCACTATCGGGGCTAATCATGACCTGTAGGCAGTCTTGATTCATATAGTGCGCATGTTGAATGGTAAATGCCGCTTCAAAGTTGGTGCCATCAATACGGCGTGCTTTCAACTCTGTTTTGATGATGTGATTGCTATTTTCGAGAGCGTCTTGCAGTGCTGTTTTCAAGCGATCACGATCTTTTAGAACGGTGAATTTATCCAGTGTTTGATGTTCTAGATTGTTGTTTTCTTCCAACCCGAACAGTTCCGTAAAGGCAGGGTTGCTGTATATAGGCACAAGGCTGTTGGTAAGGTAAACGATTGGCAGACTGGCGAGATCGGCTAGATGCTGGCACTGCTTTTCTGTCTGAGCCAGTTCAGCTTCAATAATGCGTAGACGCCGTCGAGTCTCAAGATGTTCAAGTTGTCGCCGAATTTGAATTAACAGCAGTTCCTGTTCATCCAGCGAAATGACGGTTGCCATTCGTGCTTTTAGCCCTTGCAAGAGCGCTTGGCTGCTACTTTTAGGGACCAGTTGAATGATGGGAATATCTTTATTTAGCCGGTGAATAATCTGGGCGGCTTCTTTAGCGCCAAATTGGCCTTCGATCTGGGGGCTAAGAATAAGATCCCACGAGCGCTCACTGAGCGCTGCATTCAGTTCTTCAGCCGATTGTATCTGCTGCCCACGGGGAGCCATCCTGGCGCCACGTAACAGGGTGATAATCGGGTCTGTTTCCTCGGCGGTTAGGCTGAGAAAGAGGATATGTACATTTTTACGTAGTCGCTGGCGCTTCTCTGAAACAATCCTTTTAAACAGTCCGCTTGGAGCGCCGGTTGTTGCTTGATCATTCATTGTATTCTTCTGCGGTTAAAACTCCCTATGTACATACGAGTGTATCTGCTTTGAGTCACTCTGTCAGCGATGAATATCAGCGGTTGAATTATAAAAGTAGAGATTGAAAGCAGTGGATGTTCCACCTGACATAACATGATGGTTGCGCGTGAACCTACTGTTGGGAACTGAAGATAGGGGTGTTTGTTGAGCAGAGAGATAAAGCAAGAAATGGCTGGGGTAGGAGGATTGATCCTTATCGTCTGATGACGATAAGTTCCCTGCGGGCTTCGCTGTCGCTCGTCTCAAATTGCTTCGCAATTAGTCGAACCTCGAGGTTCTCGTGCAAACTGAAAGTTAGGCGTTATATTTGAGTATGACAGAGGGGAAAGAAATGGCTGGGGTAGGAGGATTGATCCTTATCGTCTGATGACGATAAGTCCCCTGCGGGCTTCGCTGTCGCTCGTCTCAAATTGCTTCGCAATTAGTCGAACCTAAAGGTTCTCGTGCAAACTAAAAGTTAGGTGTTATATTTGAGTATGGCAGAGGGGAAAGAAATGGCTGGGGTAGGAGGATTCGAACCTCCGCATGACGAGATCAAAACCCGTTGCCTTACCGCTTGGCGATACCCCAGCAACAAAATGGTGGCAATAGCGGGACTCGAACCTGCGACCCTCGCATTATGAATGCGATGCTCTAACCAGCTGAGCTATATTGCCATCTATATAACAGTGGGTTTAAAAACCGTTATACAAATATGATTGATAATTATCAGGTTGACCTGATGTTCACCAATCTTTCTTAACGCTATTAAATAGTGTTAAGAAAATGGCTGGGGTAGGAGGATTCGAACCTCCGCATGACGAGATCAAAACCCGTTGCCTTACCGCTTGGCGATACCCCAGCAATGTTGATAAGTGAATGGTGGCAATAGCGGGACTCGAACCTGCGACCCTCGCATTATGAATGCGATGCTCTAACCAGCTGAGCTATATTGCCTTAGCACTTATCAAGGCCGCGAATTATTCTCTTTTTTGGTAATCATGTCAACTGATTAGAGGGAAAAAACCGTTAATTTCTCTCGCTTCTGCGGAGCAAAAAAATAGCCATGCTGAATGACTTCAGAATGGCTATTTTTTATACGATAAATTGCCTTAGATATGCAGGCTAATTCGCTCGTGGTTGGTTTTAGACGTTAAATCGGAAGTGCACAACATCGCCGTCTTTCAGGATGTACTCTTTGCCTTCAAGACGCCATTTACCGGCATCCTTCGCGCCCGCTTCACCTTTATATTGAATAAAGTCTTCATAGGCGATCACTTCAGCGCGAATAAAGCCTTTCTGGAAATCCGTGTGGATAACACCAGCGCCTTCAGGGGCAGTTGCTCCCTCTTTGACGGTCCAAGCGCGGACTTCTTTAACACCTGCGGTGAAGTAAGTGTGTAGGCCTAATAGGGAGTAACCTGCACGGATTACCCGATCAAGACCCGGTTCTTCCATGCCCATCTCTTGCAAGAATTCGAGTTTCTCTTCATCTTCCAGTTCAGAGATTTCCGCTTCCATCTTATTACAGATAACAACGACGGCCGCGCCTTCCTCTTCTGCTAAGGTGATAACTTTGTCTAAATGAGGGTTGTTTTCAAAGCCGTCTTCCGCCACGTTGGCGATATACATGGTCGGTTTGATGGTCAGCAGATGGAACTGAAGGATCTCTGCATGCTCTTCATCATTTAGCTCAAGCGCGCGAACCGGTTTTCCCTGTTCCAGTTGGGCGAGCACTTTTTCCAAGATGGCTTTTGATTTCAATGCCTCTTTGTCGCCGCTTTTGGCAATACGAGTCACTTTATTAAGCTGTTTTTCAACCGACTCAAGGTCGGCGAGTGCTAATTCAGTGTTAATAATATCGATATCATCAATAGGGTCGATCTTATTGGCAACGTGAATAACATTTTCATCTTCGAAGCAGCGAACAACATGTGCAATTGCATCGGTTTCGCGGATGTTGGCTAGGAACTTGTTACCCAGACCTTCACCTTTTGATGCACCGGCAACGAGGCCGGCAATATCAACGAATTCCATTGTGGTGGGCAATACGCGTTCAGGCTTAACAATGGCTTCGAGTGCGTCCAGACGGGGGTCTGGCATAGGTACAACACCTGCGTTTGGCTCAATCGTACAGAAAGGAAAGTTTTCTGCACCAATACCTGCTTTGGTCAGGGCGTTAAACAGAGTAGATTTACCTACGTTTGGCAAGCCTACGATGCCGCATTTGAAACCCATGGCTGTGATCCTGTCGTCAGTTGTTCGGCTTAAAGGAGTGTAAAGTGGTCATCGCTTTGTGCCAGTCGCCGCCAGCGGCTTGTTCCAACACGCGTAAGGCTTCATCGCAAGCGGCCTCCGTCAAGTTAAATTCAGAGGACGGTGCTTTTTTGAGGACAAAGCCGACAACCTCGCTTGCGCTGCCCGGATGTCCGATGCCGATGCGCAAGCGATAAAAATTCTTGTTGTTGCCTAGCTTGCTGATGATGTCGCGTAAACCGTTATGTCCGCCGTGACCGCCGCCTAATTTAAAGCGAGCAATACCGGGAGGAAGATCCAGTTCATCGTGGGCGACAAGAATATTTTCAGCAGGAATCTTATAAAAGTTAGCCAGTGAGGCAACTGCCTGGCCACTGAGATTCATAAAGGTTGTAGGGATCAGCAGGTGAACAGCTTTGCCATTCAGACTGATCTTTCCATACAGGCCGTGAAACTTGGTTTCTGGCTTGAGTTGGATAAGATGTCGGGCAGCAAGCTGCCCAACGAAGTCGGCTCCGGCGTTGTGACGGGTCTGGTCATATTTTTGGCCGGGATTTCCCAAGCCTACGATCAGTTGTATCTGGTCTTGCATACCGGAGCCTGTGGTTTAGCTATTAAGCGCCTGCTTTAGCTGCGCGTGGAGCGTAAGCCTGAGCAATACCTTGGTCACGATCAGAACCGCGACGCAATTGTACAATCTCAACACCTTTAGGCAGAGATACGCTAGACAGGTGAATAACCTGATCCATATCAACGCCTGACAGGTCAACTTCCAGAGCTTCTGGCAGATCTTCAGCTAAACAGCGAACTTTAGTAGTGTTCTGCTGGATGGTGAATTTACCTGATGCTTTACCCGCTGGAGACTGGTTAAAGTTAACGAAGTTCAGTGGTACGATGATTTCGATAGGCGCAGACTTAGTCACGCGTTGGAAATCGATGTGCATAACTGAATCTTTCGCTGGGTGGCGCTGCATATCTTTAACGATTACTTTTTCTTCTTTGCCTTCTAGGTTCAGTGTCAGGATAGAAGAGAAGAAGCTTTGATCTTCAAGCTGTTTAACCAGTACGCGGTTTTCCAGAGAGATAGACACAGGCTTTTTACGTTTGTCTCCGCCGTAAACTACAGCAGGAACAAAACCAGCATGACGTAGGCGGCGGCTCGCACCTTTCCCTTCGTCAGTACGAGGCTGTGCATTCAATACGAAATCGGTCATTTTGATACCTTCAATAAAAACAAAACTGCAAACACCTTGCGACCAGGTCTTTGCAGTTATTTCAGTAAGCCCTAAATGGGCACGTTTTCCCGTATGGGATGTTTATCAGCTACCGCTAAGCTCGTGGGCTTAACGGAACATTGCGCTAATAGATTCTTCGTTGCAGACGCGACGTACTGCTTCGGCCAGCATCGGCGCCAGCGTTAGCTGACGGATCTGACTGCATTGCTGCGCGGCTTCGCTCAGCGGAATAGTGTCGGTCACAACCAGTTCGTCGAGATCTGAACCAGTGATATTACTGATCGCTGCGCCAGACAGTACGGCATGAGTCGCGTATGCAACGACTTTGTCTGCGCCATTGGCTTTCAGTGCCGCAGCAGCTTTACAGAGCGTACCGGCGGTATCACACATGTCATCAACGAGGATGCAGGTCCGACCTTTAACATCACCGATTAGGTTCATTACCTGCGCTTCGTTGGCTTTCTCACGACGCTTATCGATAATGGCTAGATCACAACCCAGTTGCTTAGCAACCGCACGTGCACGGACAACACCACCCACATCCGGCGAGACGACAATAGGGTTGTCGTAGCATTGACGAGCGATCTCATCTAGCAGCACAGGTGAGCCGTAAACGTTATCAACAGGGACATCAAAGAAACCCTGGATTTGGTCGGCGTGAAGATCGACGGTTAATACTCGGTCAATACCAACACCCGCTAGCATGTCGGCCACTACCTTAGCGCTGATAGCGACTCGGGCAGAGCGAGGACGGCGGTCTTGGCGAGCATAACCATAATAAGGAATAACCGCGGTAATCCGACTGGCAGAGCCACGACGCAGAGCGTCAGCCATGACGATCAGTTCCATCAGGTTATCGTTGGTTGGCGCGCAGGTAGATTGGACGATAAAAACGTCTTTACCACGGGCGTTCGCATGAATCTCAACGCTGATTTCGCCATCGCTGAATTTGGTTACGGTGGCTTCGCCCATTGGAATATCGAGGCGTTCTACAACTTTTTCAGCCAGCTGGCGGTTTGCATTGCCAGTGAAGACCATCATTTTAGGCACGGTGTCTACCTTCTCGGATCTGCAGTCGTTTAATTGAGATTCGTTCATCTTATTTGGCGGGGCTTGCACTCTATTTAAACCTCAAAATAAAGGCTCAGGAGCCGCTTCCCGGCCAAGTTCTTTAAAATCGAAGCTATGATAAAAACGCTCAGACTTAAATATGGCTGGGGTAGGAGGATTCGAACCTCCGCATGACGAGATCAAAACCCGTTGCCTTACCGCTTGGCGATACCCCAGTAATTCTGATTCACGGATCTGGCCCGTAAATGAGGCGCGTATTTTCCTAGATGCGTGAGTTAAAGTCAAATGAATGACGCCGAAAAGAACTGATTTTAGTGTGGTATTTGCCACTCTTTCGCGATAATGGTCAGTCGGAGATTATCGCGGCTGATGGTTAGCTTTTCAGGCAATGGGTAGTCAGTTTGATGATTGTATCGCAAGTACTTGATTTCCCAGCCGTTCTGGATGATTTCGTCGGCGAGCTGCTGAGATAAACTAAGTTCGAAGGGGTTGCTGGGGGCGGGAATGCCCAAAACCCAGTAGCGTAAATCTTGCACCGGAAACTGCCAGCCGAGGGTATCTTCCATTAATTGTTCGGCGGAAGGAGCCCAAAGAGGCTCCTCGCCAGCAATATCAATGCTGATACCTTGGTCATTACCTTCTATGCGGGCGCCACCTTGGCCGAGCGGGCCGGTGAGCTCTATTTGGTAGTGTTGTGGAGATTGTTCCCAATACAGGCTAGCGCTGTGATTTTCATCGGGGGCGCGAATGCCTATCTTGCCCTTAAGTTGCCAGGTATTGAGCGATTGCAGTTGCTGATAGTGCTCATTCCAAGGGCGTTCAGTGAGCGGTGTCGGTTGTGGTGTCAGGGTCGAACAGCCTGACAGCAGCAAAAACGCCATGATACAAAGAATTCGTAAGCGCATGGTTTAATCCTGAGGCGCGTTAATCGACTGCGCTGCTTCCTGTAAAAATTCATTACCGGGATGCTTGATCTGCTCTTTTTTTAACAGTGCGAGGGCGGTTTGTTGGTCACCGGCGGCATGATAGGCCTGAATTAGGTGAGCGCTGACTTCAGGGTCGGGAAAGCGTTGGTAAGCTTGTTGTAAGAAATCGACGGCCGCTTTGGGTTTGCCTTGCTTCAAAAGGATCCAGCCCATGCTGTCGAGAATCGAAGGGTCATTAGGGGATATGATTAATGCACTGTTGACCAGTTCATAGGCTTCATCAAAACGGTCTGTATACAGGGATAGTGTGTACCCCAGTGCATTGAGTGCCATGCTGTTATCCGGCTCTAGCTTTAATACTTGCCGCAGGTCTTTCTCTATCAGGTCGATATCCTGAGGCGGCAGAGTCATGGCGCGGCTGTAGAGTAGACTAGAGTTAGTGCTGTGTTGCTGCAGCGCTTCATCAAGAACGCTGAGGGCAAGATCCTTAAAGTCATGCAGGTTCAGCCATTCGGCTTCGATGATATAAAGAGGAACATCAAGTTCAGGCATGCTGTTGCGGGCATTCTGCAGAATTGTTTGCAGTTGGCTGCGATCGCTTGGGTGGTCGAGCAGTGCTGCGATACGCCGGTAGGATGGCAGAATGTTGTTGTTATCTTTGACTTTTATAAAGTGATCAATAGCGGCGTCGCGATTTCCATCGTGTTGATCAATCAGACCGAGATAGTAATGCGGTGTCGTATTGTCCGGATACTGCTGTAGCAGTGCCAGCATAATGTTGCGGCTTTGCACTACCTGATTATTTTCCAGTAACAGTAGGGCTGTATAAAAAGTTAGTTGAGGCTCCTCGGGGAAGGTTTCCACCAAGAGCAATGCTTGTTGTACGGCTTTTTTCGTCTGTTTCGATTGGAACAGCAGTTGCACATAAAGAGTAAAGACCTGCTGGTCCGGTTGATCCGCATTCATATGGGGTTCTAGCACGGCTATCGCTTGGCGAAAGGCGCCTTGGCCGCGCAGCAGTTCAGTTTTTTGGATGATGGCTTCAAGGTGATCTGGATCATCGTTGATAGCGGCATTAAAACGTTGCAGGGCCTTAACATTGTTGCCTTGTTGGGCATAAAGGATACCCAAGGTGGTCAGCAGTGTGGCATTAGTGCTCTGCTGGGCGCGCTCTTCCAGTAGGCTAATGTAGGCATCGGCTTCTTCGGGGCTGAACTGTTCCGCTTGAGCACTGATGATCACCAGTGTTTGTTTATCGGACTGACTCAGCGCGTTACGTAATAGAGGGAGTGCTGCAGCAAAATCACCTTGATGCAGTAGTAGACTGGCTGCTATTTGATAGGGTTCAGGGTTTTGCGGTTCGGCTATTTGCCACAGATTAGCGGCCTCAAGTAATTCATCTGGGCGTTGCAGGTATTGGGCAATATAGGTGGCGCGCTGGGCAATGACTGGGTCTTTGGTAAGCTTTGCCTGATGTAAATAATTTTCCAGCGACAGGTCAAACGCCTTACGCTGACCAGCAATCTCCGCCACTATAAGATCGTATAAGGTTTCACGGTTGAGTTCGCCTGGTCGATATTCCACGGTGGGCAGGGATTGCGTTTCGAGCTGGGCTTCGTTTTTGCTCAGATGGCTAGAGCAGCCCGTTAAGCTCAATAATAGGCCGAGAACGGCGACGGTAAACGGCGTGGCAGCTTTTACTACGGATGTGGGTATAGGCATAGATACTTTCATTTTGCTGTTATTTAGCTATCGCAAAGAGATTGATGGCTCCACTATAGATTAATCGTGGGGGTGTTGTCATATATGGGTGTAATTCGTAAAAAATTGATCTGATCCGTCAGGGGTTTTTAACCTTTGGGTCAATAAAGTGTATTATTACGCGCTATTTTCAACCTAGGTGTTATTTTCCTATATGGCTTTGCTCGCGTTAGGCATTAATCACAAGACAGCGTCGGTATCGATCCGTGAGAAGGTTGCCTTTGCACCGGAACAGATGGCTGATGCGTTGGCGCAGGCCTGTCAACTTGCCCATCTGAAAGAGGTGGCCATTCTATCTACCTGCAACCGGACGGAGCTCTATTGCTCGACAGAGCTCGAAGGCACTCGCGCGTTATTAGAGTGGCTGGGGAGTTATCATAGTCTCGACCCCGATGAATTACAGACCTGCAGCTATGCCCACTGGGATCAGAGCGCCGCACAACATATGATGCGGGTGGCCAGTGGTTTGGATTCGTTGGTGCTGGGTGAACCACAGATACTCGGGCAACTTAAATCCAGTTATGCGGTGTCCCAGAGTGCCGGTGTAGTGGGTGCGGAGCTAGATCGACTGTTTCAGCAAACCTTTGCCGTGGCGAAGAAAGTGCGCACCGACACCGCGATTGGTGAAAACCCAGTCTCGGTTGCTTATGCATCGGTTAGTCTAGCGCAACATATTTTTACCGATCTGAGTCAGAGCAAAGCCTTATTGATTGGCGCGGGTGAAACCATCGAACTGGTCGCTCGGCATCTATCGGAGGCCGGCGTAAAGCAGATGACCGTCGCCAACCGGACATTAGCGCGTGCCGAGGTACTAGCGGAAGAGTTTAATGCAAAGGCTATATTGCTGGGTGATATTCCTGAAGCGTTGGAAGATGCTGATATTGTGATCTCCTCAACGGCCAGTCAACTGCCGATTTTGGGTAAAGGGGCGGTTGAGTCTGCGTTGAAAAAACGTAAGCATCGTCCTGTGTTTATGGTGGATATCGCTGTGCCACGGGATATCGAACATGAAGTCGCCGATCTGGATGATGTTTATCTCTATACCGTTGATGACCTTAAAGAGGTGATCGAGGAGAATGTTCGTAGCCGCGAAAGTGCTGCCCGCGAAGCGGAAGCACTGGTTGAAGCGGGAGCGATGGAGTTTATCCGTCAATTGCGCTCGCTAGGCGCGGTCGAGACCGTGATGTCTTTGCGCCAGCACGCTGAAAAATTGCGCGATGCTGAACTGGAAAAAGCACTACGCCAACTGAATAATGGTAAGGATGCTGAAACGGTGTTGAACAATCTGGCCCGAGGTTTAACGAATAAATTAATGCACAGCCCGACAGTGCAGCTGCGTAAAGCTAGCGCTGAGGGGCGTGATGATTATCTTGAGATAGCCCAAGATCTGTATCAGCTATCTCCCAATTTGAAAGAAGACTGATTAGTGATGAAAGAATCGATAGCCCTTAAACTCGAAAGCTTGGCTGACCGTTATGAAGAACTAGCGGCGTTGCTGGGGGATGCCGGGGTAATCTCTAATCAGGATAAGTTTCGTGCTTATTCGATGGAATATTCAGAGCTCGAACCCGTCGTGAAATGCTTTCAGGCCTATCAGGCTGCCGATGCCGATCTAGAAGAAGCCCGTCTGATGTTGGATGATTCTGACCCAGATATGCGCGAAATGGCTAAGGAAGAGTTTTCGGCGGCGAAGGACAATATTGAAGCCCTGGAGCAGGAGTTACAGATACTACTGCTGCCAAAAGACCCTAATGATTCACATAACGTGTTTCTTGAAGTCCGTGCTGGCACCGGTGGTGATGAAGCGGCGATCTTCTCGGGTGATTTGTTACGTATGTATACCCGTTTTGCCGAAACCCAAGGTTGGAAACTTGAAATTATCAGTGCTAATGAGGGTGAGCACGGGGGTTATAAAGAGGTGATCACTCGGATTATCGGTAAGGATGTGTATTCCCGTCTGAAGTTTGAGTCCGGTGCGCATCGTGTACAGCGGGTGCCAGAAACCGAATCACAGGGACGTATCCATACCTCCGCCTGTACGGTAGCGGTGATGCCTGAGATGGATGAGGTCAGCGCTATTCAGATTAATAAGGCCGATCTACGGGTCGATACTTTCCGCTCATCTGGTGCCGGTGGTCAGCACGTTAACAAAACGGATTCAGCGATTCGATTGACCCATATTCCCACCGGCGTGGTGGTCGAGTGTCAGGAAGAGCGTTCGCAGCATAAGAACCGCGCCAAGGCGATGTCATTGCTGGCCTCTCGTCTGCAAGCGGCTGAACGGGAGCGTCATGCGGCAGCGCAGGCCAGTACGCGGAAATCATTAGTCGGTAGCGGTGATCGTTCCGAGCGGATTCGTACCTATAACTTCCCTCAAGGACGGATTACCGATCATCGTATCAACCTGACGCTCTATAAACTGCAAGAGGTTATGGAAGGCGCGCTGGGTGCGGTGGTTGATCCGCTGGTTAATGAATATCAGGCTGAGCTACTCGGGGCGTTGTCCGAAGAGGGCTAGCCTGACTTATTATGAATATACTCGAAGCTCAGGGCTGCGCAGCCCAGCTTTCTGCCTGTAGTGATAGCCCAACTGTCGATGTTGAGCTATTAATCTGTCATGTCCTCGAATGCAGTCGCACCTTTCTATTTACCCGCCGTGAGCATAGCTTGAGCGAAGCGCAACAGTTGCGGTTCGAGCAGCTGCTGCAACGACGCCTACAGGGTGAGCCTATTGCCTATCTGACCGGTATCCGTGGGTTTTGGAATCTTGACCTTGAGGTGAATGCCACGACGCTTATTCCCCGCCCCGATACCGAGTGCTTGGTGGAGAAAGCATTGGAACTAATTCCCCCTTCCGCGGCCAGAGTATTAGACTTAGGCACTGGCACTGGGGCGATAGCCTTAGCATTGGCCTCTGAATGTCCCGCATGGTCATTGGTAGCAGTTGATCGGGTGGCCGATGCAGTAGCCTTGGCTGAACGTAACCGTCAGCGTGCAGGTTTGGCCAATGTTCGCGTGTTGCAGGGGAGTTGGTTTGAGCCGGTTGATGGGGTATTCGATCTGATTGTGAGCAATCCTCCCTATATCGACCCTCAAGATCCGCATCTCGAGCAAGGTGATGTGCGTTTCGAGCCGCTCAGCGCCTTAGTTGCAGAAGAGCGTGGTTTGGCTGATATTCGTTATATCGCAACCGAAGCTCGGACGTTTCTTGCGGATGGCGGTACATTGCTGTTTGAACATGGTTATGATCAGGCCGAGGCCGTGCGGCAGTTATTGGCTGGCCTGCATTACAAGGGGATCGAGTCGGCGCAGGATTATGGTGGTAATGATCGTATAACGTGGGCCCGTTGGCATAACCCAGTGATAGAAAAAGAGATTAAATAGAATGCTGAATGATGATCAGCTATTGCGTTACAGTCGCCAGATTATGTTGCCTGAGGTTGATATTGCCGGTCAGGAAGCTTGGTTAAAATCGACGGTACTGATTATCGGTGTCGGTGGTTTGGGCAGTCCAGTGGCTATGTATTTGGCCGCTGCCGGCGTGGGTCGATTGGTGTTGGTGGACGATGATAAGGTTGAACTGACCAATCTGCAGCGGCAGATTATTCATCGCACTGAAACCATTGGTCAGCCTAAGGTGGCATCAGCAAAAGCCGCCTTAGCCGCACTGAATCCTGATATTCAAGTTGAGGCGATTGATGGTCGGCTAGAGGGCGAGGCGCTGGAACAGCAGGTGATAGCGGCGGATTTAGTGGTTGATTGTAGCGATAACTTTGCCACTCGCTTTGCTCTGAATGATGCCTGTGTAAAACATAAAACGCCGCTGGTGTCAGGGGCGGCGATACGACTAGAGGGGCAGGTGGCGGTGTTTGATTCGCGCCGCGACGATGCTCCCTGTTACCGTTGCCTTTATCGCGACGGTGATGAAGAAAGCCTAACCTGTGCCGATAGTGGCGTGCTGGCGCCGCTGGTCGGGATTATTGGTTCAGTGCAGGCGATGGAAGCTTTAAAAGTACTCGCGGATATCGGTGAGCCGCTGGTTGGTAAATTATTACTTTTAGACGGTCGTCATATGGATTGGCGAACACTGAAACTGCGACGGGACCCCGAGTGTCCTTGTTGCGCAGATAACAATAATTAAAGAGGTACCGGATTTAATGGACGCAATTCGTCAGATATTAGAGCAAAGTAAAACCATTGCGATGGTAGGGGCTAGCCCTAAGCCGCATCGTGCGAGTAATCAGGTGATGCATTTCCTGTTAGCTAAAGGTTATAACGTGATTCCAGTTAACCCGCTTAAAGCGGGTGAAAAGATTCATGGTCGTGAAGTCGTCGCCTCTCTCAAGGATATTAAAGAACCGATCGATATGGTGGATATTTTCCGTAACTCCGCTGAAGCGGGAGATGTGGTTGATGAGGCGATTGAAGTGCATGCTAAAGCCGTGTGGATGCAGCTGGGGGTGGTGAATGAGCCGGCGGCTGAAAAGGCTGAAGCGGCCGGTTTAAAGGTTGTTATGGATCGCTGTCCGGCGATTGAAATTCCCCGCCTCTGACGAGGCCTTTGTTGCCAGTGGCGATTAATCCACTGGCAGCAGCATTATTTTCTGCAAAATCGTCGACTACCCCGCTTTCTGTTGTCTCTGATCTCTATTTCAGGCAGATCTGTCTGGTGTCTACGGGTCGATCGAATACAATGGCTGATTTTATTAAGGGTGGAAACTATGTCTATTGAACGTCAGGAAACGGCTCAGCGCATGAGTCGTATTGTTATTCATAACGATACTGTTTATCTGTGTGGTCAGGTGGCTAAAGATGCCAATGACGGAATTACGGAACAGACAGCAACCATGTTGGATAAAGTGGATGCGCTGCTACAGCAAGCGGGCAGCGATCGTGAGCATATCTTGTCGGCAACCCTGTATATCCGCGATATGAAAGATTTTGCGGCGATGAATGCTGTTTGGGATAGCTGGGTACCTGAAGGTCATGCTCCCGCGCGCGCCTGTGTCGAAGCCCGTATGGCGCGGCCAGAACTACTGGTGGAAATCTCAGTCATTGCTGCGCTAAAAAAATAGATCGTCAGGTGCTCGTCTAACCGAGCATCATCTGTCTGATACGAAGGTCATCGGCTAGTCGTTTGGCATAGCCGATCATTTCGTCTGCGCACAATCCCTCAGCCATCTCCTCTGGCAACAGCGCTCCGCTGTTAATCAACATCTGTACTAATCCTTTATGTTCCAGTTGTAACGCTAACATGAGCGCTGTGTTGCCTTGCGCATCCGTTTGATTAAGATCGGCACCATACTCATTTAGGCGGCTTAGGTGAAGCATTAAACTAGAGATGGAGCAAAACCTAAAGCAAGCAAAGAGCGCATGCTGAGGGTCGCTATTGGGATATTCTAGTGGGGTGTTTGCTTGAAGCAGTACAGTCATCAAGGCCAAGCTCTGCTGCGGATGTTGTATGGCTTGATATAACAGAGGCTCTGTTCGGCTGGCAATGATTGGGCAGCCTGCTTGAAGTAGATGTTCTAATGCTTTCGCTTGACCGACGCTAATCGCCAGTTCTGGCAGGTTGTAGTGTTGGTTCTGATGGTTAAAGGTAGGTTCCGTCAACGGTGCCTGGTCTAGCTTCTGGAATTGCTTTTTCAGTTTAACCAGATCTCCGTCAATGACGGCTTGCTGCAGTTTATTTAGATGGCGTTGGGTAAAAAAATTCATCTACAAGGCACCTTGAGTTCGTCAGATAAATGGCTGCGATGGCTTCATCGCCTGCAGTGGTAAGCGGATCGCGTCATAGAGAATGGATATTGGATAATATCCAAAAGTGGCAGCAATCTCTTAAGCCTAACGATCCGTTTGGGCTTATCTTTATTATATTAAATTCAATAAACGTAACAGATAGATACCGCCGCTGAGGGTAAACAATGAGCCTAGCGTGGTGGTCAAAATGATATTGGCGGCGAGTTGCGCATTACCGTGCATCGCTTTCGCCATAATAAAGCTGGCGGCGGCGGTCGGGCAGCCAAATAATACGAATAGAACACCGAGCTCTTGGTTTTCAAAACCATACAGCCATGCACCGATAGTCAGTACGAAGGGGATGATGATCAGCTTAATCAGGGTGGCCCAGCTAGATAGGCCTGAGGTATCTTTTAGGCTTCTGAGGTTGAGTGAGCCGCCGACCGCCAACAATGCTAAGGGGAGCGTTAGATTGGCGAGGTAATGACCAATTTTATCGCCGACCTCCGGTAGCGCCCAACCAAAATATGAAAAGGGCAGTGCTAGCAGCACCGAGATGATGAGTGGGTTGCGGGCAATGGCTTTGAGCGGGGCGGTGAAACTAGGGCCATCTTTATCTTGCATGGGAAGTGATAACACCAGAACCGACACGACGTTATAGAGCGGAATAACGCAGGCGAGTAATAAGGATGCGAGTGCTAAGCCGGTGTTGCCAAACATATTAAAACTGATGGCCAAGCCTAGAATGCCGAAGTTGCTACGAAATGAGCCCTGAATGAACACCCCAAAGTCTTCTGGCTTTTTGATAAAAAACTTACTGATATGCCAGATGGCTAGCACACTGATCAGTGTGGTGATTATAAAATAGCCTAGTAGGCTCGGGTTAAACACGGCCTGAAAATCCATCGTGGAGATACTCATAAAGACGAGCATCGGCAGGGTGATGGTAAACACGAGTTTAGATGAGGTATCAACAAACCCATGATCAATTACTCCTAGTCGTATGAGCAGATAGCCCAGTGACACGATGAAAAAGATGGGTGTAACAATGTTGCTAGTAAAAATCAGTGTATCTAGATAGAGGTTCAAGGCTGTATGTCCGTTACGCTAACAAATAGCTAATTGGTGGGCGTTAGCCGCAGTTTACCATTTTCGGTCACAGTGTTGATATTCAGTTAAGAGATTATTGATGAAGTTTTGGATAATCGAGCCGTTCGAGAGTGCCACAGGATTCGGCTAGCTCTTCCCAGCGGGTAATACTCAGAGCGATCTGCATAACGCCACAGGTGGGCAGGTTAGCGATGTTTTCCTGGGTTAAATAGTAGCCAGCCAACTCTAACGTAGGGTTATGGCCAACAACCATGAGGTGGCGATAGTGGTCGGATTGTCCCTGCAGCAGGTTGATTAGAGTCTCTACGCGAGCATGATAGAGTTCAGGCACTTCAATGATCTTATCCGTCGGATAATCTTGCATCCGTGCCACCTGTTCGGCGGTAGTGATTGCTCGGCGAGCTCCGCTACTGAGGATCAGATCTGGTTGGATCTGCCATGCTTGTAAGCGGGCCGCCATTAACGGCAGATCACGTTTTCCCCGTTTGTTGAGTGGCCGGTCAAAGTCAGACAGTGTTGGGTCTTTCCAGCTAGATTTAGCGTGCCGTAGTAGTGTCAACATTCTCATTAGTTTGTCCCGTAGCTCCGCGGTGATTGTTTCAGTATTAACTACGGATGCTAGAAAAGCTATTGCTGAGCACTCGATATCATTAGCGACATGACTTATTTGTCATGTTGGTTATATTCAGAGCGATGGGGTTTTAGATCGAGAGTGAAAATTGTTGCCAAAGAGATCGCTGGGGGTTGTTCGTGAAGAGCTGAAACGGAGGCGTAATATATTGGCGCTGTTTACAGGTGCTGCACTATAGTCGATTTCATTAAGCCATAGCTAAGCGATGGCATACCTAATATACCTAATGTCAGTAAAGAATAGGCGTTAAGCGTTAAGTCTCAGGCGACTTGCTGACCTGGCGTGTAATTTATCAGTTCCCAGCGATGGGGGACGCTGATCAATCCGATTTGCGCGGAGCAGTCTTTACATCTATACAGCGTATTGTTGTGTATGTGTTTAACCTCAACCAACCCGCTGTGTAGGCTGATGCTTTGATGTTCCAGTAGTGACTTGCACTGTGGGCATAGACATGTCATGTGTGTTACCTCAAAACTGTTTTTGGATAGACCTAAGTTCGTTAGCTAATACAGTGATTATTCTGTAATAAGCCTGTAACTATCAGGCTGTAACAAAAAGGAGTCGCTTTTATCTATTTTTTGTCGCATTTATAAGACATACAGTAGCACGAAAAGAGCGTTTTGAATATCCTGATATAAATCATTGTTTTTAATATGATAAACGCAATATTGATGGTTTTTAGCATGATTTAACGAATGCATTGATTAAATTATAGACTATAAATAGAAAAACCAGCCGATTGGCTGGTTTTTTTGTAGTCGCTGTTTAGAGACAAAGAGGTTTATTCTCCGTTTTTTAGGCTACTTTTTGGGATTAGCCTCCTAGATAAGCCTGGCGAACGGACTCGTCGGTGAGCAGGTTCGCTCCGGTATCGGTTTTAACGATGCGTCCATTTTCCAATACATATCCTCGATCGGCGATCCGTAATGCCTGATTAGCATTTTGTTCAACCAAAAAGATGGTGACCCCTTCATCTCGCAAACGCTCGATAATATCGAAAATCTGCTGGATGATGATCGGCGCGAGTCCGAGGGAGGGCTCATCTAGGAGCAGCAGACGCGGTTTGCTCATCAGCGCTCGGCCAATCGCTAACATCTGCTGTTCACCACCGGACATGGTGCCTGCCCTTTGCTTATAGCGTTCTTCCAAACGGGGGAACAGGTCAAGCACGTACTTTGCCGTTTCGGCTGCCTGTTCGTTAGTGCGGAAGTAAGAGCCCATGAAGAGGTTTTCTTCAACCGTCATGGCACTGAAAACCCGCCGTCCTTCAGGCACAATGGCGAGGCCTTTGCGCATGATCTCAGGGGTATTAAAGGCGCTTAGTTCTTCGCCTTCAAAGATAACTCTACCGGCCGATGCTTTTGGGTCACCGCAAATAGTCATCATCAGGGTGGTTTTACCAGCACCATTCGCGCCAATCAGGGTGATAATCTCACCCTGATTGATCTCGACGCTGACGTCATGCAGTGCCTGAATCTGTCCGTAATGAGTGTTTACATTTTCGATCAGCAGCATCTTATTCCTCCCCAAGATAGGCTTTGATAACGTCGGCATTCCCTTTGATCTGCTCGGCATTACCGTCAGCGAGTGGGGTGCCCTGAGCGATTACGTAGATATGATCGGAGATGCCCATCACCAAGCTCATATCGTGCTCAATCAATAGGATAGAAATTTCATGCTCATCCCGTAGCTTGATGATCAACTCATCTAGCTCTTTCGTCTCATTCGGGTTTAGTCCGGCAGCGGGTTCATCCAGCATTAGTAATTCTGGCTGGGTGACCATACAGCGGGCGATCTCTAAACGGCGTTGCTGGCCGTAAGACAGATTGCCCGCCTCCCGATTAGCAAACTCCAGTAGGCCGACCTCTTCTAGCCAATGGGCAGCATGGTTCATCGCGTCTTTTTCTAGACGGCGATAGTTGGGCGTTTTCAACAGACCTGATAGTAGATTGGTATTCATATGCCGGTGCTGAGCCACCAGCATGTTTTCAATCACAGTCATCTTCTGAAACAAGCGGACATGTTGAAAGGTGCGTACCAAGCCTTTACGGGAGATCTGATAATCTTTCAGCCCCGCAATCTGTTCGTCCTTCAGCATAACGCTGCCTTCGGTCGGAATATAAAAGCCTGATAAACAGTTGAAGACGGTTGTTTTTCCCGCCCCATTTGGGCCGATAACAGAAACTATTTGGCGATTCTTAACCTTCAGGTTTACGCCGTTTACCGCTACCAGACCACCGAAGCGCATCGTCAGGCCGTTTACATCTAGCAGTAACTGACTCATTGTTGTTTTAACTCCAGATTCGGACGTTTCATAGGTACCAGGCCTTCAGGGCGCCAGCGCATCATCACGACCATTAATAGACCGAAAAGCAGCATTCGATATTCAGCGAACTCCCGCGCCATTTCGGGCAGAATCGTCATAATAATGGCGGCAAAGATGATTCCCACCTGTGAGCCCATACCGCCGAGGACCACAATCGCCAGAATAATCGCCGACTCAATAAAGACAAACGACTCAGGGCTGATAAAGCCCTGTCTTGCGGCAAAGAAACAACCCGCAAAGCCTGCGGTTGATGCGCCTAGAGTGAAGGCGGAAAGTTTAATGGCGGTACGGTTTAAGCCTAGCGAGCGACAAGCGATCTCGTCTTCCCGTAGCGCTTCCCATGCGCGACCGATAGGCATCCGCATCAGTCGGTTAATCAAGTAGATAACACAGATGACCAGTAAAACAGCGATCAGATAGAGAAAGATTACTTTGTATGAGCTGGAATAATCCATACCAAAGTATTCATGGAAAGTGACCGCGCCTTCCTCTTTTGCCCGACGATTAAATTCCAAGCCGAATAAGCCTGGTTTGGCGATACCTGAAATGCCGTTTGGCCCGCCGGTGAGGGAGGTCCAGTTGTTCAGTAAAATACGGATGATTTCACCAAAGCCGAGGGTAACAATCGCCAAGTAGTCGCCGCGTAAGCGGAGCACTGGGAAACCGAGTAGGAAACCAAAGCCCGCGGCCATTGCTGCAGAGATTGGCAGGCAGGCCCAGAATGACATACCAAAATACTGGGACAGCAACGCGTAGGTATATGCACCCACCGCATAGAAGGCGACAAAGCCTAAATCCAGCAAGCCGGCAAGACCGACAACGATGTTGAGGCCTAACCCGAGCATGATATAGATCAGCGTCAGTGTCGCCAGATCAACGGTACCCCGTGAAACCATAAAGGGCCAGATCAGCATGACGACAATCACCGCAGAGATCAGCCAAGGTTTAAGGGCGGCCATTTTCTCGCCTTGCGGCAGCACTTTCTGGAAATTAGGTTTAGGAATCGCACCGAATAGGGCGTCCACCTGAGCGCTGAATAACTGTGACAGGAAGACCACCGCGATGCCGCCAAAAATCCACATCCATTGTTCTGTGGTAGCGCCTTTAACGGCCAGAGTGGAACCATCGGTATCCAGCTTTACGCCGATCATCAAGCAGGCCAGAATCAGAGAGATCCCAGCTGCGAAAATGGCGTTATAAAGTTTACTCGAGGTCATACTTTTTCTACCTCCGGCTTGCCTAGAAGGCCACTAGGGCGGAACAGCAGGATGGTCACCAGTAGCCCGAATGAAACCACATCTTTATATTCCGATGGGAAAAATGCTGCGGTCATCGCTTCGGTAACGCCGAGAATCAAACCACCGAGCATCGCTCCGGGAATCGAGCCAATTCCACCGAGAACCGCGGCAGTGAAGGCCTTCAATCCGGCAATAAAACCGACAAAGGGGTTAACCACACCGTAATACAAACCCAGCAGTAAGCCGGCAATGGCCGCCAGTGCTGCACCCACGATAAACGTGAGGGCGATGATCTTATTGGTATCAATCCCCAGTAGGTTCGTCATGCCCAGATCTTCCGAACAGGCGCGGCAAGCGCGGCCCATACGTGAACGGGAGATAAACAGGGTGAGTAGCGTCATACTGATGAACGTGACGGCAAAGATCAGCACCTGCATATAGGAGAGCGATACTTCAAACAGACTCGGGTCGCCAAAGTTCCAGCCGCCGGTAATTTGCGGTGGCAGGGCAACATCACGTGAACCTTGAGACAGAACCACAAAATTCTGCAGGAAAATAGACATACCGATCGCGGAGATCAGCGGAATCAGTCGGTTCGTGCCTCGCAGTGGGCGGTACGCTACCCGTTCCACCGTCCAGCCATAGGTGCTAGAGATGAAAATGGCGACGACCAAGGCAATGATCAGGATGATAGGAAGACTTGCTATTCCCATGCCCATCAAGCCTGCGATAACAATAAATGTCACGTAGGAGCCGATCATATAGATCTCGCCGTGGGCGAAGTTGATCATGCCGATAATGCCGTAAACCATTGTGTAGCCAATGGCAATCAGCGCATAGGTAGAACCGATGGTTAGCCCGTTAATGAGCTGTTGCAACAGATAAAGCGAAAATTCTGACATTTGCAGGGACCAGATAAAACGAATCCCCAATACCGGATCGCGGCACCAGGGAGTCGGGGTTGTCGAACTTCAGCAAATACTGCTGAAGCTTGCTAAACCATTGTTATTAAGACGAATTACTCAGCAGGCGTCTTAGAACCATCCTGATGCAGACGGTAGACTAAGAAGGTAGACTCAGTCAGATCGCCTTTCTCGTCGTATTTAACTTTACCAATGGCAGTATCGAAGTCGTGTTCACGAATGTAGTCAGACAGTACTTCAGCATCGGTTGATTTGGTCGCGGTCATCGCATCGGTCATCACTTCAACGGCAGCGTAGGCAGTGAAGACGAACGGGCCAGTTGGATCTTCACCCTTCGCTTTGATCGCCGCTACGCGGGTTTCGTTGATTGGGTTTTGATCGAAGCTTTTTGGCGCAGTAGCCAGAACACCTTCAGATGCTTTACCAGCAATTTTTGCTAGGTCGGAGTTTACGACGCCTTCAGGCCCCATAAACTGAGCGTTAAAGCCTTTTTCTGCTGATTGACGCAGAATTAGACCCAGTTCTGGGTGATAACCACCGTAATAAACGAAATCAACGTTCTCTTTTTTCAATTTGGCAATCAGAGCCGAGAAGTCTTTATCGCCAGGTGTTACACCTTCAAACATGGCTGCTTTAACGCCTTTCTCGGCGAGCAGGTCACGTACAGAGGTGGCTAGACCTTCACCGTATTGCTGCTTGTCATGGATGACGGCGATACGCTTAGGTTTTGCATTGTTGAGAATGTACTCAGCAGCCATAGAGCCTTGCAGGCTATCTAGACCGATCGTACGGAAGATTGTTTTGTAGCCTTTCTCTGTGATCGATGGCGAAGTAGACGCCGCCGTGATCATCAGAATACCCTCTTCATCATAGATGTCGGTAGCAGGCTCTGTTGATGAAGAGCACAGGTGGCCGACAACCTGAGTGATACCGTCATTAACGATCTTGTTGGCGACGGCTACTGCTTGTTTAGGGTCACAGGCATCATCATAGACAACACCCTCAAGCATCATGCCATTGATGCCGCCGGCTTTATTGATATCATCAATCGCGGCCATTACACCAATCTTTTGCATATCTCCATATTGTGCAACAGGTCCGGTGGACGGTCCTGCAAGACCAATTTTAAGGGTCTCAGCTTGCGCTGCAGCGGTTAAGCCCATAATACAAACGGCGGTACTCAGGCTCAGTAATGTTTTGCGAAATTGATTCATCAAACTAATCTCCATTTATTGTTCTTGCAGAGGACGTCTTGCGGGAGGAATAATATCTGAGGATAGTCGATTCGCGTTATTAACGTAGTCGAACATAGCTGCAGATTCTTATACCCGTGTGAAAGTCCTCTGACACAGCTTCTAACTCTACCTCCGGCTATCTATTAAATGCAATCTAAGTAGCGATGTTTTATCAGATAATATTGTTCTGAAGCCCATTTTTTTTAGCGGCTGGCAAAAAGTGTTAATAATATTGCCAGTATTTGTTATTGAGCATTTGACCGTTTTTGTTAATGATTCTTGCACCTTACTGGGTATTACTCGGGTGGCGGTGGATGATACCGGCCTGAGAGAGAAAGTAAGTTCCTGCATAAAGATAATAATTGGGAAGAATATGGATCCAATCAGATCACTCATTCACTGTTTCGCATTGGCGACTGTTTTGCTGAGCAGCAGTGTTGCCGCACAGCCAGACGTTGATCGTCTCAACACCTCTGCGTTGCTTTCTTATCGTGCTGGTCAGACATTGATGCTGGATATCGCTAAGCATGGTGACCAACTACTTGCTGTGGGCGATCAGGGGGTTGTGATGCGCTCGTCCGATCAGGGACAGCACTGGCAGCAGGAGCAAACGCCTTTTAGTGTCATGCTCACGTCTGTTTTTTTTACCGATGCTAATAATGCTTGGCTGACCGGCCATGATGGGCTGTTGGCGTCGAGTCATGATGGTGGTGTGACTTGGAAACGGTTACTCGACGGCAATCAGATCAATCAGTTACGTCTGCAGCGGTTACAGGCGGTGGTGGTTGAGTTGCAGTCTCAAGTGGATGCTGAGCCGGAAAATGAGTCATTGATGACCCAATTAGATGACGCTGTCTGGTACGCCGAGGATGCAGCCGCCGCGTTAGCAGAAGGGCCGAGTATCCCGTTGCTCGATGTTTGGTTTGCCAATGATCAGCAAGGATTCGCACTGGGTGCGTATGGGTTGTTGTTGAAAACCGATGATGGCGGTGAAAGCTGGGCTTACTGGGGAGATCGTCTGGATAATCCTGATAACTTCCATCTGAATGCGATGATGGCTGATCATCGCGGCGATTTGTATATCGCGGGTGAAGCGGGGCTGCTGTTTCGCTCAACGGATAAGGGCATGTCTTGGACTCGTATGGATACGCCTTACGAGGGATCATTTTTTAGTATTACCGAATTTAAACAGCAATTGTTTTTGATGGGCTTACGGGGGCATCTGTATCGCTCAGATGATGGTGATGATTGGCAAGCGGTTAAGACGGGCTATAGCGCGACGCTGCTGAGTGCTGTCGCTGGGGCAGATAAGTTGGTGCTGCTAGGGCAGGGTGGCCTGATTCTTGAGAGTTCGGAAGGTCTGCATTTCACGGCATTGGATAGTGGCGGTCGGCGCTCTTTGAGCGCGGGGGTGGCGGTCGAGGGAGGCTATCGATTGGTGGGTGAAGGTGGATTGCTGAGCTTGGAGGTCGGAGATGAATAAGTTATCGCGGATATTATTGGCACCGATCAAAGGTTCTGAAGAGTTTGCCGAACGGTTTTTGTTTCACCGGCGACTACCGGTGTTGTTGGTGTTTGCTGCATTGACGTTATTTCTCGGCTGGCAGGCGGTGCAGATTCGTCCCGATGCCAGCTTTGTGAAGATGATTCCGACTTCGCATCCCTATGTTGAGAACTATCTCAAAAACCGTGATGACCTAGCAGGGCTAGGGAATAGTGTACGGGTTGCGGTGGCGGTTAATGAGGGAGATATCTTTACCGCTGAGTTTCAGCAAACGCTGCAGAAAATTACCGATGAGTTGTTCTTTATTCCGGGTGTTGACCGTTCGGCACTGACCTCCATCTGGACGCCGAATGTGCGTTGGACCGAGGTGACCGAAGAGGGCTTTGTCGGTGGCCCAGTGATCCCGGCAGATTACGATGGCTCTGCGGCTAGTCTTGAGCAGGTTAAGTTAAATGTTTTACGCTCCGGTCAGGTGGGGCGGTTGGTCGCAAATGATTTTCGCTCGGCGATTGTGCAGGTGCCACTGTTTGATAAACATCCCGATACCGGCGAAAAGCTCGATTATCAGGCGTTATCGCAGCAGTTAGAGATCTTGATTCGCGATAAATACCAATCCGATAAGGTGAGCGTCCATATTACGGGCTTTGCCAAAATTGTGGGTGATCTGATCGATGGCGCTGCGCAGGTGGCGGTGTTCTTTGGTATCGCACTATTGATCACGTTAGTGCTGCTATATCTTTATTCCCGCAGTATTACCGGTACCTTGGTGCCACTGGCCTGTTCAGTGATTGCGGTGATCTGGCAATTAGGATTGTTAAAGCTATTAGGCTTCGGTCTAGACCCATATTCCATGTTGGTGCCGTTTTTGGTGTTTGCCATCGCGGTCAGCCATGGGGTGCAGATCGTCAATACCATTGCCTTAGAAAGTGCTCGGGGGGCGGATAGTTGGTTGGCTGCTAGGCGAGCATTTCGAGCGCTGTATATTCCGGGTTTGACTGCGCTACTGTCAGACGGCATCGGTTTCGTCACCCTGATGGTGATCGATATTCGCGTGATTCAGGATTTAGCTATCGCCGCCTCATTGGGTATTGCGGTTATTATTTTGACGAACCTATTCCTGTTGCCGGTGATCATGTCGCTGCTTGGAATTGGGGAGCGGGCAACGCAACGTGCATTGAATGCCGAGCAGAAACAGAACAGCGCCTGGGATCGCCTCACATGGTTTGCGACCCCAGTGGGCGCTTGGTCTGCTGTGATCGTGGCGGGTGTGTTATTGGCCGGTGGTCTCTATCAAGGGCAAAAACTGCAAATCGGCGATCTTGATAGCGGTGCTCCAGAGTTACGCGCCGATTCCCGCTATAATGTCGATAATCGCTTTATAACCCAGCACTATTCCACCTCCAGTGACACCTTTGTGGTGATGGTCGGCACTCAGAAAGACCACTGCTCTAGTTTTAATACGCTGTCATTGGTGGATCGCTTTCAGTACTACCTGACCAATATCGAGGGAGTACAGTCGAGTGTCTCGCTGGTGGATGTTTCCAAGCGGGTGACGTCAGGGTTGAACGAGGGCAACCTAAAATGGCGCACCGTGAGCCGTAATCAGTTGGTGATCAATGCATCACTGTCCTATGTCCCCGCGGGGTTGATGAACCCTTCTTGCTCTCTGTTGCCGGTGATCATCTTTTTGGATGACCACAAGGCGGAAACCTTGCAGCGGCTGACGGGGAAGATCGAACAGTTTGCCGCAAAATATGATTCTGAGCAGATACGTTTTGAGATGGCGGCGGGTAATTCCGGCTTTGAAGCGGCCACTAACGAAGTGATCGGTACCGCGCAGTATCAGATGTTGGCTTGGGTTTACGCGGTGGTGGGTTTGCTCTGTTTGCTAACTTTCCGTTCGTTTAAAACCTTGATCTGTATTATTGCGCCGTTAGCACTAACCTCAATACTGTGTCAGGCACTGATGGCTAGCCTGGGTATTGGCGTGAAGGTGGCAACACTGCCGGTGATTGCGCTGGGTGTTGGCATTGGCGTCGATTATGGTATCTATATCTATTCTAAGCTGAATACCTACCTCGTGCAGGGCATGGCGCTACCGGAAGCGTATCTCAATACGTTGAAAACCACCGGCAAGTCAGTAGCCTTTACCGGATTAACCTTAGGCATCGGCGTGGTGCTTTGGGTCTTCTCTCCCATCAAATTTCAGGCAGATATGGGCATCTTACTGACCTTTATGTTCCTCTGGAACATGCTCGGTGCGCTGGTATTGATTCCGGCACTGGCGTGTCTGTTAAAGTGTGGTGCAACAGGTGTTGGCTCAATAAGTACGGCCCAAGCGGAGGTTGAAGATGTTGTTAAATAAGCGATTGTTACTGGTGCTTGATCAACAGGATGAAGCCTGTCTGGCGCTACAACGTTGTCATTTAATTGCGAGTCGTCTGCAAAGCCCTGTCAGTATTGTTTGGCTTGGCGATGACCAAGTTAAAGCGGAACAGGCGATGGCGCAGCTGGAGACTGAGGGTGTCGCGGTTAGCTTGCACTACAGTACGCGGAATAAACTGTTAAAACAGTTGGCGGCGTTATTGTCGCAGCAGTCATTTGGATTGTTGATAAAAAGCTGTGATCCGCGCCAATCCGGTTTTATGACCTCGATGGATGGTCATATCCTTCGTGACCTTCCCTGTCCGGTATTGTTGGTGAAACGTGGTCAGCTTTGGCAAGATGGTGTGGTGATGGCGGCGGTGAATGCCTTGACCCATGATCCGCATCAGTTGCAGCTGAATGATGATGTTTTAAATGTTGCTGCTCAGATTGCCTTGGTTACCGAGTCGGCACTGACCGTCGCGGTGGCTTGTCCATCGGCGATGATGGGCGCTGATCCGGTACTGCAGTCGGAAAACCTGATACAAGCCAAGGCCCAGCAGTCGTTGGAGGGGCAGCTAAGTCGGTTGGCATTAACCGCAAAGGATTCAGCTGTTGGTGAAGGGCCCGTTGAGTATTGGATTCCTGAAGCGGCTAAACAGCTTAAGGCTCGTTTGGTGGTTATTGGTACTCGGGCTCGCGGAGGCTTGAAAGGGGCGTTAATTGGTAACACCGCCGAGCGAATATTATCGCGGTTGGATTGCGATATTCTTGTACTGAGGGTTGGGCTTTCCGATGAAGTCGTACCGTTAATAAAGTAGTGGCCGATTGTTTCGCTACAAACTGTTTCTCTAAAAGCCCGATTTTCGGGCTTTTTTGTTAATAAAATTTACCTATGCACCGTTTTTTATTGTGTTGATTTATATAGGTTATTCTGCCGTTATATGTGCCGTGATTTTTTGTGTTAGTGATAATGAAAGGTTTTGTTATTGGTAAATGCGGGCGCTTCATAGATCCTAGATCCATACAATAAATAACCAAAGATCTCTGTACTGAAAAGCATCTGTATCTCGGGTGCAGGCAGCGTTACAGGATCGATCGAGGTGTCATCATGCCGGAATATAAAGCGCCCCTAAGAGACATTCAGTTCGTACTGGACGAAATGTTGCAAAGTGAACAGCATTATCAGAGCCTGCCTGGCTGTGAAGAAGCAACCCCCGATATGATTAACGCGATCTTGGATGAAGGCGCTAAGTTTGCCGAACGTGTTTTGGCGCCGCTGAACCAGGTGGGTGATCAAGAGGGTTGTCAGTTGAATGATGGCGTAGTCACAACGCCAACCGGTTTTAAAGAAGCGTATCAGCAGTTTGTTGAAGGCGGTTGGCCTTCGTTACCCCATGATCCACAATGGGGTGGGCAGGGGTTACCGGAATCGATCGGCATTATCTTGAATGAACTCGTCGGATCGGCTAACTGGTCATGGAGTATGTATCCAGGCTTGAGTCATGGCGCGATGAACACCATCGAAGCGCATGGTACCGATCCGCAGAAACAAACCTACCTGACCAAGCTGATTAGTGGTGAGTGGACTGGCACTATGTGTCTGACGGAGTCCCACTGCGGTACCGATCTGGGTATGTTGAGAACCAAGGCTGAACCACAGGCGGATGGCAGCTATAAGATCAGCGGAACCAAGATCTTTATCTCAGCTGGTGAGCATGATATGGCGGATAACATTGTTCATATCGTGTTGGCGCGTCTACCGGATGCTCCGCAGGGCACTAAAGGCATCTCTCTGTTTATCGTGCCTAAGTTTTTACCCGATACGGCCGGTGATGTTGGCGAGCGTAATAGCCTGAGTTGTGGTGCGTTAGAGCATAAAATGGGGATTCACGGTAACGCAACCTGTGTGATGAACTTTGATGGTGCGACCGGTTATCTGATCGGTGCCGAAAATAAAGGTTTGAACTGCATGTTCACCTTTATGAACACTGCGCGTATTGGTACGGCACTACAGGGATTGGCCCATACCGAGTGGGGTTATCAGAACTCCCTTGACTATGCTCGTGATCGTCTACAAATGCGCTCACTGAGTGGCCCAGCATATCCAGATAAAGCGGCCGACCCAATCATTGTTCATCCAGATGTTCGACGCATGTTGCTGACGCAAAAAGCCTTTGCGGAGGGTGGTCGTGCATTGATCTACTACTGTGCTCAGTTAGTCGATAAAGCTCACCTCACGGCTGATAGTGATGCGCGTCAAGAAGCTGAAACACAGCTGGCATTCCTGACACCTATCGCGAAAGCCTTTTTGACTGAAACAGGTTTTGAATCCGCTAACCTTGGTATGCAGATCTTTGGTGGTCACGGTTATATCAGCGAATGGGGAATGGAACAGAACGTGCGTGATAGCCGTATTTCCATGCTTTATGAAGGCACTACCGGCATTCAGGCGCTCGACCTTCTAGGTCGTAAGGTGCTGATGACTCAGGGAGAATCACTACGCTCCTTTACTAAGGTGGTGCATAAGTTCTGTGCATCTCAGGCTGATAACAAAGCCGTGACGGAATTTATTAGTCCGCTGGCTCGCTTGAATCGCGAATGGGGAGATTTGACCATGCGCATTGGCATGAAAGCGATGCAAAACCGCGAAGAAGTTGGCGCGGCATCGGTCGACTATCTGATGTACTCCGGCTATATCACCATGGCCTATTTGTGGGCGCGTATGGCGGTTACGGCACAGGAAAAGTTGGATGCCGGCGCGGGTGATCAGCGTTTCTATCAAGCTAAATTAAAAACAGCGCGTTTCTATTTCGAGCGTATCTTGCCACGGACTAAAACATTGGAAGCGACCATCGATTCTGGCGCGGACAATCTGCTGTCGATGGATATCGCTGAATTTTCTAATTGATCCTCTATAGCTGATCATGATGAAACGACTTCAATCTAAAGCAGTTAAAAGTAAGGCGGGCCGCGCAGTCATCTCGGGCTTGCTAACATTAAATTACCGTTTGCGACGGATAACGAAAAAATCATCGCAGACAAAAGAGCGTCAGGAGATAGCAGCAATGAGCGATATCAAAGGTTTATTTGAGCAGATGGTTGGGCGATTTGATAGTGCCGCAGCAACGGGCCTAGAGGCGGTATTTCAATACCGTCTGGATGAGGGGGATGCGTATTATGCAGCGATATCGAACGGTGAATGCACCCTCGGCGAAGGCGAGCATGATGAGCCAAGTGTAACTCTGTTGATGGATACCGAAACCTTTAAAGAGGTGCTCGATGGTGAAACCAACGGTATGCAAGCGTTCATGGCTGGCCGTATTCGGGCGGAAGGCGACATTATGCTAGCGACCCGATTGGAAACACTGTTTCCGGTCAGCTAAAACCACGATCAGCTGCATTAGATCACTATTGTGGCTGATTGTATTCGACTTTTTTATCTGAGTATTTATGCTGAAATAAACAGGTTGAGCAGTAAACCCTAGACCAAAAAAGATAAAAAAAATAACAACGGATGGGATCTGAACATGGATCATAAAACACGCGGCGACTGGATTCCTGAAAGTTTGAATCCACGGGGCTATCAAACACTGACCGACGTTATGACGCGAATGGTCAGTGACTATGCCGACAAGCCCGCCTTCACCAGTTTCGGTTATGCGATGAGTTATGCCGAGCTGGGACGGTTGTCAGATGCGTTTGCGGTATATCTGCAACAGGAAACCGATTTGCAGCCGGGTGACCGGATTGCCATTCAACTACCTAATCTCAATCAATATCCGGTTATTTTATTTGGCGCGTTGAAAGCGGGTTTGGTGATTGTTAATACCAATCCGCTGTATACCCCGCGAGAACTGGAAAATCAGTTTAAAGACTCCGGTGCAAGGGCATTAGTTGTTTTTAAAGGCGTGGCCCATAACGTCGATAAAATCATTGCTAATACCAGTTTAAAATATGTATTTACTACTCAGATCGCTGATCTGCACTCGCCGTTAAAACGGTTGTTGATCAACTCTGTAGTTAAGTACGTGAAAAAGATGGAGCCCGCCTACCATCTACCGCAAGCGATTGAATTACGTCACGCCTTAAAGCAAAAAGCGGGTATGCAACCGCAAGTGGTGACTAAACAGTCCAGTGATATTGCTGTTTTACAATATACCGGTGGCACGACGGGTATCTCGAAAGGGGCGATGCTAACCCATGCCAACCTAATCTCTAATTTCTTGCAAGGGGTCAAGTTGATCTCTGATGCCGATAAGCATTGGGCAGAAACGGTGGTTTCACCTTTGCCGCTCTATCATATCTATGCCTTTACTCTGTCGATGGCGGTGTTGGAGCTTGGCGGCAATAATCTACTGATTGCTAACCCTCGGGATATCAACGGATTTGTCAAAGAACTGCAAAAGAATGCTTTTTCAGCGTTTATCGGCCTGAATACTCTGTTTGTGGCCATTTGTAATCACAAAGATAGCGATAAAATCGATTTCAGCCATTTAAAGGTAACCCTGTCCGGTGGTATGGCGCTGACATTATCGGCCGCCAACGCTTGGCAAAAAATGACCGGTTGCGAAGTGCTCGAAGCCTATGGTTTGACCGAAACCTCGCCAGCGGTGGCAATGAACCCTCCGGCCAATATCCGAGTGGGGACTATTGGGCCTCCAGTGGCTGAGACCGATGTGAAAATCGTCGGGCTTGATGGCCAAACGGTAGGGGTGGGTGAAGTGGGAGAACTTTGCGTTAAAGGGCCCCAGGTGATGCTAGGCTATTGGCAGAAAGAGCAAGCAACCCGCAGCTGTTTTACCGATGATGGTTATTTTATTACCGGCGATGTCGCAACCATAGAAGCCGATGGCTATCTGCGTATTGTCGATCGGGCAAAAGATATGATCAATGTGTCTGGTTTCAATGTTTATCCCAATGAAATTGAAGATATTGTTACTTTGCACCCCGGCGTCATTGAGTGTGCTGCGATCGGTATGCCCGATGAGCACAGTGGTGAAATAGTGAAGCTCTTTGTGGTAGCTAAAGATGAACTGACCAGTGAAGATATTCGTAACTGGTGTAAAGAGCGTCTGACCCCTTATAAAGTCCCTAAAATCGTCGAATTTACGGATGACCTACCTAAATCCAATGTGGGTAAAGTGCTGCGACGCTGTCTGCGTAAAGATAATAAACCTGGTAGTCATGCTGCCTAACGCTGGAGACTGTTATGGCACTTTCCCAACCGGTGCGACGGGTGCTAGAGCACCGTCGTAGCATCGAAAGTTATGGTTTTAAGCGTGAAGATGGTTTGTGGGATATCGAAGCCCGCATGATCGATGTGAAAACTGAAACAGTGGCTTTGCCTATTCGAGGCGAGGTCCCTGCGGGTGAACCCTTTCATGATTTGGGTTTGCGGATCACACTCGATCAGCAGTTTTTAATCCACGAGGTTGAGGCGTTTATCGATGCCTCACCTTTTCCCATCTGCCCGAATATTACTGTCGCGTTTAAAAAACTGGAAGGCACGCGTATTGGTGCGGGTTGGTCGCGGCAATGTAAAACGCTGTTGGGAGGGCATCGCGGCTGTACACATCTGAATGAGTTGCTGCCGGTTATTGCGACGACGGCTGTGCAGACGCTTTGGCCTAGCATTGATGCGGATGTCATGAAGTTAGGCGCACCACTGATGATCAATAGTTGTCATAGCTGGGCGCAGAACAGCGAGGTGATAAAGGTTCTACTGCCTGAACACTTTACTCCCGTGGACCCCGATAATACTGATTCCACCCCTAAATCCTCGAATTAAACAGGAGTTATTGTGAGCGATATACTGAGAGTTACCACCGAGGATCGTATTTGTCAGGTCTTAATGAATCGTCCTGATAAAAAAAATGCCCTGACACTCGAAATGTACCAAGGGTTAACCGATGCTATGTTAGCTGCTGATGCAAATCCTGAGGTCCGGGTGATTATGCTCGGCTCCACCGGCGATAGCTTCTGTGCCGGTAATGATATTGCTGATTTTATCGCGGCCTCTAGCCAACCGGATGCGATTAAAGTGCCGCTGTTTTTTTTGCAAACCTTGGCTTCATTAACGACACCGTTAATCGCCGTCGTGCCAGGGGCGGCGGTAGGTATCGGAACGACTATATTACTCCATTGTGATCTAGTGATTGCCAGTGATCAGGCACGCTTTCAACTGCCATTCGCCCGTTTAGGGCTAGTGCCAGAAGGCGGTTCTAGTCTTTTGATGCCGCAGTTAGTCGGCCATCGACGGGCCTTTGAGCTGCTAGTGCTGGGGGACTCTTTCAGTGCGGAGACCGCCAGTGGTTTGGGGTTGGTAAACTGGGTCGTGGCTCAAGATTCGTTGCAAGCGAAGGCGTTGCATGAGGCGACTAAGTTGGCTGCGTTAGCGCCGGAAGCGGTGCGCCAGAGTAAAGCGATGCTGCGTAGCCATACTCAGTCTCAGTTGGAGGCGGTACTGGTTGCCGAGGTTAATCAGTTTGCCGAGCGACTCACATCCGAAGAAGCCCGTGAAGCATTAATGGCTTTTATGCAGAAGCGCGAGCCAGACTTCTCCCGGTTTTGATTTTTAGGGTGGACAAGCCCGACCAGTAACCTTATTGATTGCCCTTGTGACGTAACAGTAGGTCGCCGTAGAGGGCTTTGATTTCGGCAATATCTTGGTCGGCATCACCGCTGGTGTAATACGCCGTGTAGATACCTGCACGGCGGGTGCGCCAATCGATATAGGTTGCCATCACCGGTACGCCGGCCTGATGGGCAATATAGTAAAAACCACTCTTCCATTCATCCACTTGGGCGCGGGTGCCTTCTGGGGCGATCACTAGGTAGAGCTGATCGGCTTGTTTCAGCTTAGCGGCTGCCTGAGAAACCACATTGACCGATTTTGAACGATCAATGGGAATACCGCCGAGCCACATCATGAGGCGACGGAAGGGGAACTTGAAAATCTGTACTTTCCCCATCCAATAGATCGGTAGATCCTGACTAAATCCCAGCATCAGTGCATAGGGTAGATCCCAGTTACTGGTGTGTGGTGCACCAATGAGAACGCATTTATCGATCCCTTCTATCGCTGAAAAATCCACCTGCCAGCCTTTCATCTTAAGAAATTTACGCGATAGCCAGCGCAGTGGCGGATGAAACAGTGTGCTGTTAAAAATAGTTGAATGCATGGCGTGATTAGTAAATGTCAGCGGCTTTAATGGCCATTGTAGTGTTATTTGGCTTAATCGGATACGCAATAGCCGGCATTGTCCGGACTAGAATCTCTTCGATCACCGCTTAAATTATAAAAAGTGTCTTTTTTTACGGCGCTTGCTCAGAAATGTTATTTATCTGTTTTTATATAAGCTTTTGTTTTATATGAATATATATTTAAGATAACCGATTTTGTTACTGATTAAGGCTATTTTTGTTATTGCTGGAAAATCACCTGAGTCTAGTATTAATAAGCCTGAGCTGTGCGCAGTTTTATCTCCCTGTTTTTGATTTGGCAGTCCGGCGTACAGAAGAGGAGTCAGGTTCCTTACTATGACTAACAATAATTATCCTGAGTATGGAGTGCACCATGTATTTTGAAGGTAAGGCTATTCGAGTTCAGGAGATCGACAGCGGTTTTTACGAGCTGACATTTGATCTGAACAATGAGCCAGTAAATAAGTTTAATCAGTTGACCCTAGGTGAGCTGAAAGAGGCGGTGACTCAGCTCAGCGCAGTAGAAGGCATCCAAGGGGTGCTGTTTAGCAGTGCTAAAGACTGTTTTATCGTTGGCGCGGATATTACCGAATTCAGTTCTCTGTTTGGTCAGGGGGAAGAGGGCTTAATTGCCGGCTTACTGGAAACCCACGCTATTTTTAATGCGGTTGAAGATCTACCTTGCCCAACCGTTACCGCGATTAACGGTTTGGCGCTGGGCGGTGGTTTTGAACTTTGTTTGTCGACCGATTATCGGGTGATGGGTAAAAACGCTAAAGTTGGCCTACCCGAAGTTAAACTAGGCATCAATCCGGGTTGGGGCGGTATTGTTCGTTTACCTCGCCTGATCGGTATCGATAATGCCCATGAATGGATCTGTGCTGGTGCTGAAAAACGCGCGGCGGCGGCTCTGAAAGATGGCGCGGTGGATGCGGTTGTAGAACAAGATCAAGTGCGTGAAGCGGGTATCAACCTATTGCGCCAGTGCGCTGCCGGTAAGTTCGATTACGCCGCGCGTCGTCAGATTAAACAAAGCCCTGTGAAGCTCAATCAAATTGAGCAGATGATGGCGTTTGAAACCGCTAAAGGCATGATCGGTGCGAAAGCTGGGCCCCATTATCCGGCGCCATTACAAGCGGTTAAAACGATTCAGAAGTCCTGCGGGATGACCCGGGACAAAGCGATCCTAGCGGAAGCTAAAGGTGTCGCGAAACTGGCGTCTGGCCCAGTGGTGAAAGCGCTGGTGGGTCTGTTCATGAAAGACCAGTATGTTAAAAAAGTCAGCCGTGGCTATGAAGCGAAAGCGCAAAAAGTGAAGCAGGCGGCGGTTTTGGGTGCTGGCATCATGGGCGGCGGTGTGGCTTATCAATCGGCCTCTAAAGGGGTGCCGATCCTGATGAAAGACATCAATGAGTCGGCTATTCAGTTGGGGCTTGATGAGGCAAATAAACTGCTCGCCGGGCAGCTTAAACGGGGCCGAATCGATGCGGCGAAGATGGCTGCGACCATCAACCGTATTCGCCCGACCTTGAGCTATGGTGATTTTGCAACGGTCGACCTCGTGGTTGAAGCCGTGGTTGAGAACCAAAAAGTTAAAGCGATGGTACTGGCTGAAACCGAGCAGCATATCGCTGAAGATGCCGTGTTAGCGTCTAATACCTCGACGATCTCTATTAATGCCTTGGCTAAATCACTTAAACGGCCGGAAAATTTTTGCGGCATGCACTTTTTTAATCCAGTGCATATGATGCCATTGGTGGAAGTTATTCGGGGTGAAAAAACCTCGGATGCCACGATTGCTCGGACCGTTGCTTATGCCTCAGCGATGGGCAAAACCCCGATAGTGGTCAATGATTGTCCTGGGTTCTTAGTGAATCGAGTATTGTTCCCTTACTTTGGTGGTTTCAGTGGTTTACTGCAGGACGGTGCTGATTTCCGTCAGGTGGATAAAGTGATGGAACGTTTTGGTTGGCCAATGGGACCTGCCTATCTGTTGGATGTGGTTGGTATCGATACGGCCCATCATGCCGATGAGGTGATGGCTGCAGGCTTCCCTGAGCGGATGTCTCATGAGGGTGAATCGGTTATTGATCGGATGTTCTCATTGGAACGTTTTGGCCAGAAAAATAGCAAAGGTTTCTACCGTTATGAGTTAGATCGTAAAGGTAAACAGGCTAAATTGCTGGATGATGCCGTTGATTCTCTGATCGAAGGAGTGGTCGGTGCTAGCCGGGACTTCGACGATCAAGAGATTATCGAGCGGATGATGATACCACTGTGTATCGAGACGGTACGTTGTCTAGAAGAGGGTGTAGTCGCCTCTCCAGCGGAAGCTGATATGGCGATGATTTATGGTATTGGTTTTCCTCCATTCCGTGGTGGTGTGTTCCATTACCTTGATGAGATGGGATTGGCCGCATTCTGTGAAATGACCGCTAAATACGCTGAGTTAGGCCCTCTGTATCAGCCAACTGAGACGATGCAGCAGATGGCGGCGGCCGGTACCACATACTTAAACAACACAGCTAACTAAGGAGGAATCGAAGATGAGTCTGAATCCAAATGATGTAGTCATCGTCGATGCGGTGCGCACCCCGATGGGTAAGTCCAAAGGCGGTTCCTTCCGGAATGTCCGTGCTGAAGCATTATCCGCAAGAGTGATGAACGGTTTGCTGGAACGTAACCCTAATGTGAATCCCGCTGAAATTGAGGATGTGATCTGGGGCTGCGTTAACCAGACCAAAGAGCAGGGCTTTAATATTGCACGTAATGCATCGGTCTTAGCGGGTTTGCCTCATAGTGTTGCAGGGCAGACGATTAACCGTTTGTGTGGTTCCTCTATGGCCGCGCTGCACACCGCGGCACAGGCGATTATGACCGGCAACGGCGATCAGTTTATGGTCGGTGGCGTTGAACATATGGGACACTTAGATATTCTTCACGGGATCGATATCAACCCGCAGATGAGTACTCAGGTTGCCAAAGCGGCGATGATGATGGGTCTAACGGCTGAGATGTTGGGCAAGATGAACGGTATCAGTCGTGAAGAGCAGGACGCCTTTGGTGCTCGTTCTCACCGTCTGGCCGATGAAGCCCGCCGTGAAGGTCGGTTTGATAATGAGATTGTGGCAGTTGAAGGGCATGATGAGAACGGTTTCAAATCGTTGCTGGAGCAGGATGAAGTTATCCGTCCAGAATCCACAGTGGAAACGCTTGGACAGCTGAAACCTGTGTTTGTACCGAAGGTAGGTACGGTGACCGCAGGAACCTCCTCGGCGTTTTCTGATGGGGCTTCTGGGATGCTGATTATGTCGGCGGCCAAAGCGCAGGCGCTTGGGTTGAAACCGCGTGCCAAGATACGTTCGATGGCAGTTGCTGGGTGTGATCCTTCTATCATGGGATTTGGACCGGTGCCTGCGACTCAGAAAGCGTTGAAACGGGCTGGGCTGCGCATCGACGATATCGATTACGTTGAGCTAAATGAAGCCTTTGCCGCGCAGGGTCTTGCTGTGCTGAAAAACCTCAAGCTGCTGGACCAGATGGAAGAGCGGGTTAACCTCAATGGTGGCGCGATCGCATTGGGCCACCCGCTAGGCTGTTCCGGTACGCGAATATCCACCACATTGCTGAATGTGATGGAGCAGAATGATGGCACACTAGGGTTAGCGACCATGTGTATTGGTATGGGACAGGGTATTGCGACGGTATTTGAACGTGTGAACTAAGTGTCATTCACAGTTAAGCGGCACTCTCCTAGAGTCGCTTGCTGTGGTACTAAAAACCCCGGATACTGTGATTTGTTGTCACAATACTCGGGGTTTTTTATTTGAATTTTTTTGCCCATCTCGTGCTGGCTAAGCCGACGGTTGAATCTCGGGTTGGTAACTTGCTGGGGGACTTTGCCCGCGGTGTGGATATCCAGAGTTTACCTGAGGAGGTACGAGAGGGGCTGATGAATCATCGGCGGGTTGATCAATTTACGGATCAGCATCCTGAGGTTATTCAGCTGAAAGGATATTTTAGCGTCCAGCGGCGTCGATTTTCCGGTATAGCTCTGGATGTGTTGTTTGATCACTTTATGCTTAAACATTGGCAGCAGTTTAGTCATGTACCTGTGGATCAGGTGATTGAAACACTGTACGAAGATCTAATCGCTGGTCAATCACTTATGCCGGAACGGATGCAGTTGGTGACTCAGAGGCTGGTGGATACCGATTGGTTTCGGGCTTATCAAGAGTTAGACGGGGTTGCTTATGCGTTGGATCGGATTGCGGGACGGATTCGCTTTCGCCATGATTTCAATGGCATCGGCGAGGAGTTGATATTGCACTATCCTCAACTTGAAGCCGGCTTCAGTGTGTTTTTTGTCGATCTGTGCGATCGCTTTCCATCATCGTTAATCGATTCAGGAAAGCGAGCATAAACCCCGAAGCACGCTTTCGATGCTTCGTGCTGGGTTATTTACCGTTGCGTTGCGCTAGGCGTGCTTGTAGTGAACTGATCAGGTCTTGCTGGCCATAGACTTTATTGCTAACTGCCGGTGTTGCGGTTTTACGATAGCGATCAATGGTATGAGCAATTTTTTGCTCTTTACTCTGGCCGCTGTTCTGAGCCACGCGAGCCATAGCGAAAGGTTTAGCCGTTAAGGGTTGGCCTGTCACTGCGCGGCTCTTTTCCTGCTGCATTACGGTCAGTTCGGCTTTCTTCGCGATGTCCAGATCCAGTTCTAATCGTGTTTCCCTGAGTGCTTCTGGCGCCTTTTTCACCGATAGCGGAATACTGCTACGCATGGCTGACTTTGGTTTGGCTTTAGGTGCGGTTTTTCGCATGCCCTGTGCGCGGGCGTCAATGCGCGCCATCACTGCGGCCATCTCTTGGGCTTCAGCTTTTTGCCGAGAGATTTTAGTGGTCTCACGGGCTTCTCGTTCTTGGACTATTTTCTCTTTAATCTCTTTCTCAAGTTTAGCGGAAGAGACTTTGCCAACAGCGAGTTTGGGTGCTGTCGATACGGGTTTAGTCGTTTTGCCGGTAGAACTTTTGGCTTTTGATTTCGATGACTTACTGCGTTTACGGAACTCCATTTCAGCAAGAACCTTGTTCATTGCCATGGTTTCCTGACGCTCACGAACGATTCTTGCTTCCAGTTCAGCATCGCGCTTACGGGCAAGGAGCTTTAGATCCGCTTCGCTGACAGGTGTGTCGCCTGCTTCGCCGGTCGGTTTAGCGATCTCATTTTTCAACAGAGCTTGTTGCTCAGCTTCCTCTAGTAGAGCCAGAGCGGCTTTACGCTCAGCCGCGCTCTGACGGTGTACCTTGCTCGGTTTAGGCTTGGTGATTAGCCCCTGCAAGCTTTTAGCATCGAAGGTTTCGATAGCATCGGCGGTGAGCTCACGGGCCTCGCTGAGATTATCGGCGAATCCCCATTCGGATAATGCGAAGCTGTGGGCTCCGGCATCACGAATATCATTGTAGAGTTCTGCTTCTACACCGGATTCTGCTGCAATAAGCAGCGTCTCCCAGTGACTATCGATATCACTTCGGGTTGAACCGACATAAACCTGTTTGGAAACTGTGTTGGTGATGGTGAAAATAATCAAGATATTACCCAGAGCCGCTGGCAAAATGAGGGCGTATTATAGAGATCAGAAAGGCAAAGGTAAGACTTGAAATTTAGTTTTTTTTCAGACTTTAATATGGATGCGGCTATCTGTCTGATTTAATAGTTTTTTCAGGCGAAACCTCACGAAAATAACCCTTCAATAAAAATGAAATTAAATTGGTCTAACGGCTTAATTGCGCGATTCTCTCTGCTAGCTGTTTATATTCTGAATAGGTATCAACGGTGAGTTGGCGTAGTCCGTAGGGAACCTGTGCTAATCCCTTGGTAGTTCCGTTCGGTAAGATGAGTTGCCACGCGGTTTTGAGTTGAGAGTCTTGATCTAATAATTGTTGGCAGGCTTGGCTGCGCCAAATATCGGGTAGATGATTGCTGGCTTGAGCTTCATGGAGGCAGGCGTTAATAAGAGGACGTTGTTGCTGCAGATACACAGCTGCTGATCGAGGATCGGTCAGTTGTATAGCCAAGGCCTGTTGTGCCACTAATGGCAGTATCAGCGTGATGATTAAACGATAGAAAACGGACAAACGGTTGCTCCTCATCAGTATGAGCAACAGTTTATCCTATTTTTGTGTCAGACTCAGCGGTGATTATTTAAACAGACTAAGCTGTTCGGTATAACCTGCAGCAGCCATTTGATCTAGCGGAATGAACTTCATTGCCGCAGAGTTCATGCAATAGCGTAGTCCGCTGGGTTGAGGGCCATCATTGAATACGTGTCCTAGGTGGGAATCCGCATAAGCACTACGCACTTCGGTACGGGTCATAAAAAACTTTGTATCGCTATGTTCAGTTACCACGTCTGCTGTAATCGGACGGGTAAAGCTAGGCCAGCCGGTGCCTGACTTATATTTATCTTTAGACGAGAATAACGGCTCTCCACTGACGATATCGACATAAATTCCTGCCTGTTTATTGTCCCAATATTCATTCTGAAAAGCCCGTTCGGTGCCATCTTCCTGGGTAACTTCATATTGCACTTTGGTCAGTGTTTGACGTAGCTGCTGTTCTGACGGTTTTTGGAAATGCATGTAAGCATTCCCATCTTTAGTATTCTGATCCATTGCGTCTTGTTGCTGGCCACGGCCAAACTGGGTGAAGTCCGGATGTAGCTCTTCACCCCAGGTTTTTTCCAGATACTGATCGCGGCCTGAATTAAAACGGTAGTATTTATAGCGAATTGGATTGTGCTGATAGTAATCCTGGTGATAATCCTCTGCCGGATAAAAGACGGTCAGCTTGGTGAGTTCTGTCGCCAGTGGTTGGCTGTAGCGACCAGAGCTAGCGAGCTCCGCCATCGATTTTTCAGCGATAAGGCGCTGCTGTTCGTTGTGATAGAACACGGCTGGACGGTATTGATTTCCCCGATCGACAAAGGAGCCGCTACCATCGGTTGGATCCATCTGCCGCCAGAGCGATTGCAGGAGTCCCTGATAGGTAATAACGTCGGGGTTATAGTAAACCTGTACCGCTTCTGTATGACCTGTAGAGCCGGACGACACCTCTTGATAGCTTGGGTCTGCTTTTGAACCACCGGTATAGCCGGAGATCGCATCTTTGACGCCGGGGAGTTTTTCAAATCCGGCTTCGGTACACCAGAAACATCCACCGGCAAAGGTCGCTACTTTAAGCCCTTGTTGTTGAAGGTCTGCAGGTACAATCTTATCGGGTGCGGCGGTAACGCTGAGCACGGTAATACCCGCTAGGGCTGTGAGTAAAATGGCTATCTTTGTTTTCATCGGTTATCTCCGCATGAGTCACTGTATAGCAAACATAATACGCGTAGGGGGTGAAACCAACCTGAAAAGGGCAAAGATAGATAGCACCGCTGTTTTTCAGAAAAATATTCTCTAACGGTTTCTAGGAATAACGCGGATAAAGGGCGTTTTTATTAGGCGAGAGTCGTATGGATGAGGCTTGTGAAAGGGCGGGATGAAGGACTATAGTATTGATGTTAACGAGGCAAGTTTGTGGGCGATCCTCTAGGGATTTTCCGCCGAGAATAAATTGGATTTATTGCCTCTCCCTTATTGTCAGTCCGGATTTTAATGGTGCTTGGATGCCTTATACTAATGAGAATATCATTCTGAATGAATTCCCCCCACTTGAGCAGGACAGTATTATTCAGGTGAGTGATGCCGGGGGCTGTTTTAAGTACATTTCCCGTTTTTTTGGTATTGACGGTAAAGTCATCATCACTCGCCTGCCTTCGGTGACGCAGTTATCCAAAAGCGGTATGGGTTCTGACGAATTGACCTACAGAGATACCTTCACCAATCGGCGTAAGCTGGTGATGCGTATTATTTCTAATGGCCATATTTATGCTTTTGAATCTGAGGTGATTGATCTGTTTCTGCAAGGTGGGCGTCTGTTGATGACCAGCTATCCAGATAAGATCCAATCCCGTAGTTTACGTAAAGAACCGCGGTACCCTTGCGCGATTCCCGCCGAATTAGTGGTAGGGGAGGCGGCCGTTAACGGTATTGTTATTAACTTCAGTACAGGTGGTGGTTTATTAAAACTGGCCGATGGAGAGGATTTTCAGATTCTCCAAGAGGCACGCACTGAGCAGACCGAGTGTCAGCTTAAACTGCAACTGCCATTCGATGAAAAGCCATCGGTGGTGCACTCCAAAGTGAAGTCGCTATCTCCTTCGGAGCAGCAGGCGGGCTTGGCGTTTACCAGTGATAATGAGGTTATCAGTCGCTATATTCACGCCTTAAATCTTGAATCGATCGGCGATTATTTTTAATGCTGTTAGATCATCATCGTTAGCCGTTTTTACTCAGTACCACCTGTGTTTCACCCTCTTGTCTCACGCTGCCTATCGCACAGGCTTCGGTATAACCGGCCGCCTGTAGCTCATCGATCAGTTTGTCTGCTTGATCAGGGCTAACCGCCGCGAGTAAGCCGCCGGCGGTTTGTGGGTCAAATAACAGTTCGATTATCGTATCAGTATTAAAATCATCTAGGTTGGAAATTAAATCTTCAAATTTTCTGTTTTGTGGATGCAGTGAGCTGAATAGCCCCGCTCGTAGGCAAGCTAAGGCACCGTCCATCACCGGTAGATTATCTAACCATAGGCGTACACTCAGGTTTGATCCCTCTAGCATCTCAGAAAGGTGTCCGAGCAGGCCAAAGCCGGTAATGTCTGTGCAGGCGTGGGCCCCCGCTGCAGAGAGAATCTGGCTGGCGCGGTAGTTAGACTGCAACATATGTTGTAACGCCTGACTGATCCAGCGTCCTTTCGCTTGGCTGCGCATATCGCTAGCAAAGAGAGTGCCGGTGCCGAGAGGCTTCGTTACAATTAATCGGTCACCCGGTTGGATACCCTGTTTGGTGAGTAGTTGCTGCCGATCCGCTAGGCCATTGATGGTAAAGCCTAGGGTCAGTTCGGTGCCTTCAGAGGTATGTCCACCAATTAAGCCAATATTACAGTCAGTGAACACTTTGCTGGCACCGAGTAATAGGTGGCGTAAGCGCTGCTCGACAATCTCATCGCTGGCGTGGGGAATGCTGACAATCGCCTGAGCGCTATGGGGCGTCGCACCCATGGCGAAAATATCCCCCAATGCATGATTTGCGGCAATCTGGCCAAACAGAAAATCATCGTTCACCAGTTGGCGAAAGCTATCAACGGATTGCACCAAGAGTTTATCGGCGGGCACATCGATGACGGCTGCATCGTCGGGGCGGTTAAGACCAATCTCTATAGGGGCTGTTGGACGGGGAAGCTGTTTTAGTACCCGGTTAAGGATGCTATGTCCTACTTTAGCGCCACAGCCGCCACAACGCATATCGGGGTTTTCTATTTTCAGCGTCGCACCGGGTGTTTGATCTGGCAGTTCAGTTAAGTCGCTGAAACGGCGCATAAAGGTTTGATCTATATTGTCTTTCCAGCGCCAGACCCAAGCACCGGCGAAACTAAATGGGCCGCGAGAGGCAACGGCATAGCGATCACCGGTGCTGATGAGACTGAGAAACTGTTTTTGCGGTTTATAGCGGGTGAGCGGCTGCCCAGAGAGTGCTGACTGAATATTTCGCAGTAATGGGGCTCCCTGCCGAACGGCGAAAACCCCCGCTTTAGGGCGAGGATAGTTGATCATATCGGCGATATCACCGCAGGCAAAAATATCGGGATGGGAGACCGATTGTAGATAGTCATTGACCCGAATACAGCCATTGTCGTCGCATTCAAGTCCCGCTTTAGCGGGCCAATCTGCCCCGCGGGCCGTCGTTGCCCAAAGAATTTCATCCAGCGGGATGCTCTCTCCTGCAGCGTTGATCACTCGGCCTTGCTTGACTTTAGTTACTCTAAAGCCCGTATGCACCTTGATATTCCGAGCTTTTAATACGTCGATATAGCGACGTTGTACCCGCTTATTCTGGGCCGAGAGTATCTGTTGTGGGCCACAGATAATATGGAAATGTAGATGGCTGGTACGGCGTTGTTGCTTACCGAGCATTTTCTGTAGTTTATATTGCATGGCCAGCAGTACTTCCACTGCACTGGCGCCTCCACCGACAGTACCGATGTGAATCTCCTGGCGGTCATCCCCTTGCATGATGCGGTCTTGTAGATCATCCCAGTAGTCGAGTAGTTGTTTAACGGGTTTCACCCCAACAGTGAACTCACTGGCGCCGGGAATGGTGCTTAGGGCGGGGGTCGAACCGGTATCGATGCTCAGCAGATCATAACTAAAATCTGGATGGTTGAGGCATTGTACGGTGCGGTTGACGGGATCAATGCCGGTAACTGAGTCTTCAATAAAATCGATGCCGGCATAACGGCAAAAACGCCCAAGGTCTATATGCACCTGATCAAAGCTGTAATGTCCGGCAATTAATCCCGGCAGCATGCCCGAGTAGGGGGTCTGAACTAGGTTGGATATTAGGGTGATACGTACGCCCGTGGGTTTATCCATCGCCATCATCAGCAGAGCGATGGCGTGTGCATGTCCTCCTCCGATAAAGATTAGGTGTTTATTGGCGGGGGTAGGGTCCAGTTGCATGGGGTACTCGGTCTAATGTGAATGTTGGCTATATAGTAGCGAATAAATGACCGGAGATAAGAAAAAAATACCGGGCGTGTGTGCCCGGTGAATATTAACAAGAGCCTGACAATGCCAGCGGTAATTCGTGATGAGTGTGAAAGAGAAGCACTCATAGCAAAAATTGAATTACAGACGGATTATCAATACGCATAAGAAAGGCGGGAGGGCTGGCCAAATCAGCCTTCCCGCCGTAGACAGATTACCGGTGAGGTGAGAGCAACCTGTCTGTTCTTACGAGCGAGATTGATGTTAATGCAAATGAGAATGCTTATCAATAAGTTTTTGTTATTTTGTTGCATATAAACTAACCCGCCTCTGAAACACTAGCGTTAATGGGCTATTGAGCTGCTTTCTAAGTGGCTATGCAAAGGTTTTCCCATAGGATATCCACAGAATAAGGGGATAACATGATGGTGTGGATGGTTTGTCCCCGTTTAGGGGGTTAAGGCCTCGTGATTGGCGCAGAGGCATAGGGTTTCGGTGAATAAAAGCCATTTATAGCGGTAGCTATGAATCATAGGAGCAAGATAAGGGGCGACAGGAAGTATTTTTCCAAGATCTGTGGGTATGTTCGAGGGGGTTATACAACAGTACTCACAGGGATATAAACAGCTTTGAGTGGATATCATGGGAGGAATGAGGTTATTCACAGGCCAATAGGTTGAATTGACCCCGAATAATCATCTTAATTTGTATTCGGCCATCATAGTAGGTTGATAGTCGTGATAAATCGGCCTGTTTAAACTGCTAGCAGTTAAGCGAGCTTTTTCAGCAGGGCGACCCCCTGTTTATAACCCAACCCGCCGTTGCCATGTACGGCACCGAGTGAGTGGGTAGGACTCGCTAGTAGCTGTTGGTGCATCTCGATGAGTCCATTGAGTGCGGGATTGTTCCATGGGCCTTTGGCTAGGTTCATGCCGCCGGTAATGGTGATTAGGTGTTGCTCGAGAAATGCCGGTAGCTGCGTTAAGTTATCTACGAGTCCGCTGACCAGCAAGAAGGCGATCGGTACAACGGGGTAGCAGGTGTAGACCTCTAGTAAGGCGAGCCCGTCACGAAATTGCTGAGCAAAGTCTATATCAGCTTGCTGGCAGGCTGATTGATAGGCGCTTTTAAGATGCTCATAGCTGACGATCTGTTCGATATATTCTTGTCCATCCCCCCGCAGACAGCCTAGTCCGACGGCTGCGACCTCTATGGCGTGAGGGGTATTGAGTGCTTCGGCGGTCGCAGGGTTGCCGATCAGTAAGCGGCCACTAAAGTCGATTAGCGGGTTAGCGCAATCGACGCCACGAAACAGTGGTGTAATCAGTTTATACCAGCGCTCATCCGGTAGTTGGTCCGTTGCTGCTCCTGTTATCAGGCTTTGAAAACGGCGTTTATAGTTTTCAAATAGATCATCGGCAAGTTGTCGAAACTGCTCGGCGTCACTGTTGTGCCGCAGGATAAACTGTTCTGCCAGTTCGTTATAGGCTTGTGTCAGCGGATAGTCATTACCGTAGACGGCCATCAGATCGAGTCGTTCTTGGCGATCATAGCCACTGCGCAAGTTATCAGTGCCGCTGATCACGACGGCATCGGTCGCACCGCTGTTAATGAGCCGTTTAGCGTCCGCTAGCGCTTCAATGGGTCCGCAGCCGCTGCGGTAATGATTAGGGAGTAGTTCGCTGTGCCAAGGGGTGCTGAGAGGATCGATCACCAGCTCAGTTAAGCGGAGTCCCTGCTGTTTTAGGGTGGCTTCTTGGGCTAAACAGTGCTGTAACGAGCCGTGGTTATCGACAGTTTTAGCGGAGGCAATAATCAGGGCCTGAGTCATAGTGTTATGTCCTTGGAGAAAGGCACTAGTTTATCAGGGTTTTCCTGTATATGGTAAGGGGCTGCACCGAAAGCGCAGACCCTTATGGCATCGGGTTATGGCGGGGTTATTTCGTGAGGAGGCGGATGCCGTTCTCTTCGATAGCGATTTTCCGTTCTTTATATAGACGACCGATCGATAATTTAAAGGCTTTTTTACTACAGCTGAACAGTCGTTTGATCTCTTCCGGTGAGGTTTTATCATTCGCTGCAATAAAGCCGTCATGGTCTTCTAACAGGTGCAGAATACGCTTGCCGAGATCATCGGTTTTACCATAACCCAGTTGTTGTAGGCTTAGATTGATCTTGCCATCGGGGCGCACCAGCTTGATAAAGCCTTTCATCCGTTGGCCGTAGCGTACCGGTTTGAACACATCATCATCGTATATTACGCCCCAGTGCTGGCCATTAATGATCGCTTTATAGCCAATATGGGTGTGTTCTTCGATGATCAGGTCGACCTGTTGGCCTTTCTCGTAGTTATGGGGGTAGCTATCGAGAAATTTATTCAGCTTGGTTGAACCGGCGATGCGATCGGTTTCCTGATCCAGATAGAGGTACACGATCTGTTCCTGATCTTTTTCAACCGTTTTTTTCTGCTCGCTAAACGGTACCAGTAGATCTTTGGGAAGACCCCAATCAAAGAATGCGCCGGTACGGTTGAGATCGACAACCTTAAGGCAGGCGAACTCGCCGATCTGCGCTTTAGGCGTTTCAGTGGTGGCGATCAATAGATCATCGGAATCGCGATAGATAAAGACCTCTAACCGGTCACCTGGTTGCGTGTTTTCTGGTACATAGCGTTGAGGTAGCAGAATTTCACCAAGCTCTTCGGCATCAAGATAGACGCCGAACTTAACTTGTTTGACCACTTCCAGATTATTGAACCGGCCGATCATTGCCATGGGGGTTGTGCCTCTAGGTAAAATAAAAACGGAGCCTGATCACTCTGGCTCCGTTACTGAATCAGGTATCGATTTGATTAGGAATGGGTTTCTAGGAACTCAGGGTCCAGTTTCAATTCGTCGTTGCTGTTAACGCCGACGCCACGATGACGAATGTTATCAGCAATCGCTTTAGCTTCGTCCAGTGAGTGCATATGGTAGGTACCGCACTGGTATTCGTTCAGCTCAGGGATCTGATTTTGCTGTTCGACATGCAAGACATCGTCCATCGATTCCAACCAAGCGTTGGCGACTTTTTGCTCTTCAGGTGTGCCGATCAGGCTCATGTAGAAACCGGTGCGGCAGCCCATAGGTGAGATGTCGATAATCTCGACGCCATCACCGTTTAGGTGGTTACGCATAAAACCAGCAAACAGGTGCTCAAGAGTGTGAATGCCTTTTTCGCTGAGTATCTCTTCGTTGGGACGGCAGAAACGCAGATCAAAAACAGTGATGGTGTCGCCATGGGGGGTGGTCATATTCTTAGCAACACGAACCGCTGGCGCATTCATACGGGTGTGATCAACAGTAAAGCTATCTAGCAGAGGCATGTGTAAATCTCTCAGAAATAACAAATAGTATAGTCGAAGATTATCCCAGTATTATGCGGGGAAATTAACCCTTAGTGGTGGATTTCTTTTCAATCGCCCAGCGATCATGATTCCCGTATCCGGTTTAATAACTTTCGTGCTGGAAACCCGAGCCGTTTTTCCAGCTTTTTCGCGCCGTTGAGTAGGGCGCGAGGGTTCGATTCGGGCTTGCCACCTTTAAATGCAAAAGCGATCAGATTGCCGCTGTCGACAGTAGAGCAAAGCCAGTTATCACCGAATAGATCAGATAGTTGCTGATTGGCGCGGGGGTGGTAGCCGTGGCCTTCATCCCACAGATTTAAAACTAATACTCCTTGATCGCTCAACAAGCGGTAACACTGCTCAAGATACTCTTTTTGCAGTTGTTGCTGTTGCATTCCCGTATCACTGAATAGATCGGTAAAGATTAGATCCACTGAGGTGTGGCTTTGGCAGAGATAGTCCATCGCATCAGAGATCGTCACCGTTAACCTCGGGGTGTCCGGTAACTGAAAGTATTCAATCGCGGTGGTCAGCACTTGGGGTCTGAGTTCAGCTACATTGATGTGAAGGTCATCGGCGTAACTCAGCAGGGCATGCACTAATGAACCGCCACCTAGGCCTAACATCAATGCCTGTTGCGGTGCCGGTTGATATAGCAAACCTAACAGCATGACCTGTAAATACTGATATACCGGATATTCCGGACGAGTGCGATCGATACGGCTCTGTTCGCCTCCAGAGCCAAAGCTCATGTAGCGGTAAGGGCCGTCGTCATAGACATAAATCGGGCCATACTCATCAAAATTGCGGGTGATCTCTGTTCCCTGCAGGGTGCTCAAAAAATGATTCTCCAAAAAATCAGGCGTACAGCCACGGGGTTGAAACAATAAAAGGCTTAACTCATCTCTCTCATAGCACTTGTTTCATGCTAACCACTTAGTTGAACGGCACGGTGGCATAAAGTGATCTATTATTTATCGCCTGTCATTAAGGATAAAACCGATAACGAGGGAGATATTTATGGAGCAAAATGAGTTAGTGCTGGCGCATTGTATCGGCTGTGGCTGTGATGATCATCATAGTTGTGACACTGAAGATGGAAAATGCACCTGGGTTATTGTTGATCGGGAGTTAAAAGTCGGTGTGTGTAGTGGTTGTGAAGAGGCTTTAGTCGCTTGGCAGCAGGGAGCAAGAACAGCCGCCGCGGTTCAGGCTCGTATTGGCCATCACTGATCGTTGAACCCGTTTAGAATATCGTTAATCAACAGGTTAGTAGCGGTTTATTGGCGGTGTTTGAATGTTTTTTAGATAAAATAAAGGAGCCGGAGGCTCCTTTATGGTTTGATCAGCAAGATTGTTGCCGATGCTTAACGAATACCCATACGACGGATCGCCTGTGGGGTAAAGTCACTGTGCTTAAAGCGCGCGTTAAAGTCGAAACCGTCGCCCTCTTCATTGGTCAGACTACCCACTAGGTAACGTCCAGATTGCAGGTCATACAGGGCTTCAGCGGTTAGCCAAGGCACTTGTGCGTCCTGATACTGCATCTGATGTGCTTCACCGACACGCCACAGCTGGCCACGGCCATCGTAGTGATCAACAATCGCTGCTTGCCAAGTGTCTTCATCAATATAGAACACCCGTTTAGCGTAGATATGTCGAGCACCTTCTTTCAAGGTTGCTTCCACTTTCCAGACGCGGTGCAGCTCATAGCGGCCGTAATCTGGGTTCATATGGCCCTTTTGTAGAATATCGGTGTATTTCAGTCCACGGTCAGCCAGTTTGTAACTGTTGTAAGGGATGTAGATCTCTTCTTTACCCGCCAGTTTCCAGTCGTATAGATCCGGTGCGCCGTTAAACAGGTCGAGGTTATCGGAGGTCCGCTGTCCATCAGATGCCGTGCCCGGTGCATCATAGGCAATCTGTGGTGCCCGACGAACACGACGCTGCCCTGCGTTATAGATCCACGCCTGACGCGGTTTGGCTATCTGGTTTTGTGCCTCATGTACCAGTAGCACGTTGCCCGTTAAACGGGCAGGTGCCTTAATCTGTTGCACGAAGTAAAAGAGAATATTGTCATCCTGTTCGGTGCGACCCTCTTTGAGGTAGTTAGGCCATGACATCTTCTCGGTGATTTTGACCGGCACGAAGTTACCGTTTTCATGCACGGGTACCTGCACAAAGGTTCGCTCAAGTGCGCCGCCACGGTAGCGTGACATATGGTTCCAGATCGCTTCTAGGCCATTACCCGGAATCGGGAAGGGGATACCTTCCAGAGTATTACTACTCAAGCCGTTGCCGTTGTCGGTCAGTTCTGAATTGACCGCATTATTACGCGCATTCTCATACTGAACCGCCGGCAGTGAGGCACTGCGGTGGGTCGGATAGATGTTCATCCGGAAGGTGTCCGGATATTTGGCAAACATCGCCTGTTGGCCAGGCGTGAGGTGCTGCTGGTACTCGGCGGCATTGGCAGCGGTAATCGTCATGAGCGGTTGTTCGCCTGCATAGGGGTCTTTAAAACGCTCCCCTCCAGCCGGTAAACCACCTTTCCATGCGGGAATAGTGCCGTCCGCATTACCTGCCATCTCACCCCCTAGTGGGGTCAATGTCGTGCCGAGTTTGGCGGCTTCAGCGTCGGAAACTGCTGCGATTGTTTGCAAGCTAAAACTCAAGCCCATTACTGAGCCAAGGATCAGTGCCGTTGATTTAAACGTCATAATAAATTCTCCTATTTTCCTTAACTCTTAGAAAGAGATCGATGCACTGAGAGAAAGAAAATCGCGATCACTAATGGCGTTGTAGTCACCGCCAAAGAAGTTGGTATAGCCCATTTGTACCTGATATTTATTAAGGTAATCGGCAGTTAGGCTAAGTGTAGCTACTTTTTCGTCTTCCCTGAAGGCGGCGCCTGGTTCTGGTCCATTACCTCCAAGGCCATGTTTGAGGCTAAGTTGAGGGGTTAAATTGATACCGGCAAAGGCGTTAGGGTAGTTGAGACTGGCACGGACGACATAGCCATAAGAGTCCTGAGTAACAAAACCATCGGTTTCACCTGCGGCATATCCAAAGGTGCCGTGGCGACCATATTTGAGTGCATTAGCGCCTTCATCGAAGTCGTTAATGTGTGTCCAGCCGAGTTCGCCGATCAACGTTAAACGGCTAGCTCCCATGGTGTTATCAAAAAACTGTAACAGGCTAGTCTGCACCTGAGTGACATCGAACATGGTGTATCCGTGAACATCTCCTCCAACGGCTGAGCTGGCGATTAGGTTGTCTGCTGCTGCATTACCACTACTCATACCTAGCCCTTCAGTTAGGATGGCAGAGACAAGCAGTGGTCCATTAATTTGAACGGGGACATCGATTTTATGCGTTATTTCCCCAGACCAAGCGACCGTACCAACCGTGGTGTTAAAGCTGAGACCTAGCATTTGAGTGTCTTCAGGATACTCAATAAAATATTCAGAGGTAAAGACGCCAGGGACTCCGCCTGCTGTGTATTTTACACCGCTAGAAATGGGTAGTCGGCTATGATAGTTAGCGTAGTAAAGACCAAACTCGGTGCTGTTGAGTTCTTCGGCGTAATATCTAAATGCCAAACCAAACTGTCCATTGTCATCGGCTTCGCGGCGACCGTCGTCATTACGGTTTATAACAAAGAGCCCCCCCGCAGTATCAAAGTAAGCGGCATCTGCTTGTTGAGTCGGCGGAATTAAGGCTGAATTGATACGAATACCATCACAACCTTCAGCACCAAAGTCGTTGTTAGAAAAGTAGGTACCGCAACCATCAATAGCCGTTGCTTCCCATGTTAGTTGATAAAAACCTTCGACACTTAAATTATCGGTGAGCCCCAGCGAGGCAAATGCCATATTGGTTGGTAGCAGGGCTTCTTTAACCTCTACGCCTGCACGGCGTATTGCACTGACATCGATTGGGTTAATTGAGTTCAGACCGCCTTGAATAAAAGTGCTTTCGCCCCAGTTAACAACCTGTCGGCCCAGTCTTACATCTAATGGTTGCTCGTTGACTGAAAATGAGCCAAAGACATAGGCATCGAGAATTTCTGCGCCAGAAAATTTGGCATAGTCATTAAAGCCATCATCACTTAATGAGTCATCGGATGAATAGCCATTGACCGTATTACCATGGGAGCGATTGCCGTTCTCGAGCTCTGTGTCGAACCAGTACTTTCCTCGAACAAATAAGCCAATATTATCTTTGCGTAACTCTAAATCATGGACGCCCTTGAAGACGGTAGAGAATGAGTCGCCTTTTTTAAAGTTAAGGTTCGCGTCATCATAAGAACCAGAACCCGCGCTGGTACCGCCGTTCGCTGTGGATATCAAGCTCTCATCAGCGTCATTTAAGCGCCAACTGGAACCAAGGGATAGCTGGGAGTCAAAGCGTCCTTCTATCTCCCCAAGGTTGAATTCGACCGCCATCGCTGGGCTGGCGAGGGTTGTTGCTAATATTGAGAGGGTGATACTCTGTGCGAGTTTGTTACGCGCAGGTATGGTTTGCCATAAGGCAGGCGTTGATCTCTTTGCCATGTGTTACACCTTTTCGGTAGCTTGTTATTTTTGTTTGTTCAGCCAGACCCGTTTATGCGGGATATTAGCCAGCCTACTAATCAGGTTTATAGTCCTGCGGCTCGCATGATCTGAATAAGGCAGCTTAAATCATCCATCATTCGTGCTTATCTTCTCAATAACAATAGCTGTCATTATCACTGACAAAAAATGTCTCGACTTTTTTTTCGGCTTTTCATGATATAAGTTAAACCAATCGTTTCTATATTTTGTAACATTAAAGAAAGTAAGAGAAAAGAAGAGAAGAAAGATGGAAAAAACCATCACAGTTCCAACCGGTTATGTCCGGTATCTGCTTTCTCAGGTAGAGAAACAGGGCTACAACCTAGATGAGCTTTTGGCCGAAGTCGGCATAGATCCTACTGAAATTGAGCAAAGAACAGAGTTTTCTGCTGTCAAATTCGGTCAACTCTATCAGCGTATTATGTGGACGGCGCAAGACGAATCATTCGGGATGGTCTCGGGCGGACGGGTACCCAATGGTACGTTTCGCATGATGTGCCATGCGATTATTCATTGCTCGACTTTAGAGAAGGCGATCTATCGCAGTAGTGCTTTTTATGAAATCTGCCGAGGCACTAAAGTGAAGCCCTTATTGGTGCGCAAAGGGCGCTATGCAAAGCTTTCTTTTGCACCGGTCAGTTCGGTACCTGCTGAAGAAGTACGGGAGTTATTAGAGAATGAACCTGCTGGCGTCGTTCGGACAGGGTTATCCATGTGGCACCATTTTATCAGTTGGTTGATTGGTTCCCGACTGGATTTGAAAGCGGCGTATTTCACCTTTCCACGGCAGGAGGACAGTTATCATTATGAGACACTGTTTCAGTCGGAGGTTAAATTTGATCAGCATGATAATGCCATCGTGTTCCCCGCTCGTTATTTGGATTATCCCATTATTCAGAATGATGAAAGCCTGAGAGCTTTTCTGCAAACGGCGCCTTATCAGTTAATTGTGATGGTGGATAACGATCAAAGCCTACGTTCTCAAGTTAAGGTAATGCTGGGTAAAGATTTCAGCCGAGAGCTGCCTGGGGCAGAGGAGGTGGCCTTTAAACTGAATATGTCAGTGTCGACCCTGCGTCGTCGATTAGCCGATGAGAACAGTTCTTATCAGAAGATAAAGGATGATTGCCGCAAGAAAGCAGCGATCAATTATATGGACTCGCCCCAGCTATCGATCAATGATGTCGCCGCACTAATGGGCTTTGATGAGCCCTCGGCGTTTTTCCGTTCATTTAAAAAGTGGACCGGCATGACACCGGGTGAATACCGCCGCAGTGAAACCTACGGCGAGAAGTACCGTTTGGGGATGAATTAAGGGACGAGAATCTGAGTTGTGAAAGGGATATGAATATTTTTAGTCAAATATTAACTTTTTCACTTCCAAAGTGTTGACACAAACGCGGAATCCTTTAATATACGGCACCTCGCTGGAGGGGTGGCTGAGTGGTCGAAAGCACTGGTCTTGAAAACCAGCGAGGGTTAATAGCCCTCCCAGGGTTCGAATCCCTGCCCCTCCGCCATAGCGAGAAACGTTGTTCCTCGATAGCTCAGTTGGTAGAGCAGTAGACTGTTAATCTATTGGTCGCTGGTTCGAGTCCAGCTCGAGGAGCCACAACGGGTCGTTAGCTCAGTTGGTAGAGCAGTTGGCTTTTAACCAATTGGTCATAGGTTCGAATCCTATACGACCCACCACTTCTCTTAACAGAGTTGTGGTATGGGGAAAAAAAGAAGTTCGGTGTGGGTCGTTAGCTCAGTTGGTAGAGCAGTTGGCTTTTAACCAATTGGTCATAGGTTCGAATCCTATACGACCCACCACTTCTTAATAAATAGCCACCGCTGGGTGGTTTTTTTATGTTTGAGATTTAGGCGCTTTAATATAAGGCGTATCGCTGGAGGGGTGGCTGAGTGGTCGAAAGCACTGGTCTTGAAAACCAGCGAGGGTTAATAGCCCTCCCAGGGTTCGAATCCCTGCCCCTCCGCCATAGCGATAAATGTTGTTCCTCGATAGCTCAGTTGGTAGAGCAGTAGACTGTTAATCTATTGGTCGCTGGTTCGAGTCCAGCTCGAGGAGCCATAGTGGGTCGTTAGCTCAGTTGGTAGAGCAGTTGGCTTTTAACCAATTGGTCATAGGTTCGAATCCTATACGACCCACCACTCTTTTATAGATGGTATAAATGGCCACCGTTGGGTGGTTTTTTTATGCCCGAAATTTACCTTACCCACAGAGTGAGACTCGCTAGGTTCGAGTCGAGGGAAACAACGCTGGTGTGTGTGATCTCGGGCTGTAAGGCGAAGTTATCCTATACGATCTATTTCATCAGTGGCCACCGTTGGGTGGTTTTTATGTCTAATCTTTCTACTACCTCCAAAGTCATCACCGGTTGTTTGTCTGCCAATAAAGCGCATGATGAAGAGCTGGGTTTTTTTCTGTGTTCCCAACACGCTTCTGTGGTAAAAATGCGGTCTATTCCGGTCTGTTAGTATCGAGTGGTTCATCTCGTTAGCAGATCTTTATGTTGAAGGTATGGTTGGCTGATGAAAGCACGATTAATCACACAGAAAGGCTACGATAAGCTTAAAGCGGAGCTAGATTACTTATGGCGTACAGAGCGGCCAGAGGTTACCCAAAAAGTCACTTGGGCGGCGAGCCTTGGGGATCGTAGTGAAAATGCCGATTATCAATACAATAAGAAGCGCTTGCGGGAGATTGACCGCCGAGTGCGCTATCTGCGCAAATGTATTGATGAACTGGGCATTGTGCATTACGCGCCGGAACAAGAGGGTAAGGTGTTTTTTGGTGCTTGGGTTGAGATTGAGAACGACGACGGCGAGGTGAAGCGTTTTCGCATCGTCGGTTATGATGAGATATTTGAACGTAAGGATTACATCTCCATCGACTCACCGATGGCCAGAGGCCTATTGAAAAAAGAGGTCGGCGATGAGGTCGCCATCAGGACTCCGGCCGGTGAGGCCTATTGGTACATCAATCAGATTGAGTATGTGAAAACCTGATTTTTAAATGGTTGTTGAAAGGTTTACAGGCTAATCAACAATCGATTTAATCCATAACCCCCCACGATCAACGTCACAAACAGAATCGACGCTAGCAACATAGGTTTAGGCCCCGCCTGTTTGATCGTCTCCCAACGGGTTTGTAGGCCGAGTGCGGCCATTGCCAGCGCTAGGCTGAACTGGCTGGCGGTTTTTAATAGGCCCAGTAGTTGCTCGGGGAGCACGATGAAGCTGTTAACGCCGGTGGCAGCGATAAAACCAAATACAAACCATGGGATGATTACCTTGCCTTTACCTGCTTGCCCACTGCTGGCGTTGCTCAGGAATGAACTGAGTAGCAGGATAAAAGGGGCGAGCATCATCACTCGAATCAGCTTAACGACGACCGCTGTTTGTAGGGTCTCAGGGCTGATCGATTCACCCGCTGCAACGGCTTGTGCGACTTCATGCACGGTGCTACCGATATAGATACCAAAAGATTGCTCGGTCATACCCGCAAACTGATAGATCAGTGGATAACTAAACATCGCCAAGGTGCCAAACAGCACCACGGTTGCTACGGCGATGGTGACATGTTGCTGTTTGGGTTTTAATACGGATTCGGTCGCGAGCACCGCTGCTGCACCACAGATCGCACTACCGACAGAGGTTAGAATCGCAACATCTCGGTGAAGTTTAAAAAACTTTATACCGATCCAGGTGCCAAGGCTAAAAATAGTGCAGATCATCAGCGCATCTAATAACAGTGCCTGCCAGCCGACGGCAAAGATCTGCTCTAGACTCAGGCTAAAGCCAAACAGCACAATCCCTGTGCGTAGTAAGCGTTGCTGACAGAACTGACTGACCCGTTGATCATTTTTGCTTTGCCGGTGATCAAAGTGTCCCCATATCATGCCGATTAAAATCGCCAGCGGTAGGGCGCTTAGGCCCAGTTGTGCGATGGGGCCTAAGCTGGCAAGTCCGAGTGCTAATGCGGCAATAAGGGGTAGCAGAATAATACGTGGCATCGTTTTGTTCATCTTTGTGAGTGACGCAGCCATCTTCCAATGTTATTAATGTTTAGTAAAATGGATGTTTTTAACATTAGATATAAGAAAAACCGAACAATGGCGATTTCGTTAAGGCAGTTAAAAATATTTGAGGCCACTGCTCGGCTAGGGCGACTCACGGCGGCGGCAGATGAGCAGGCGCTGAGTCAGTCGGCGGCCAGTCAGGCGTTAAAGGAATTGGAGTCCACGTTGGCTTATCGATTGTTTAATCGCACTGGCCGTGAATTGGAAATCACCGATGTCGGTCAGGAGGTTTTACCTCGGGTGCGAGATATTTTGGCCTATATCGAAAGCCTTAAAACGCCCTATGGTCAGGGTGTCAGTGGGCCATTTAGAGTGGCGGCCAGTGTCACGATTGCCAGCTATCTTTTCCCCCAGATAATGTCAGATTTTTTAACCCTTCATCCTGATGTGGAACCGGACTTACAGATTGCGAATACCCAGCGGGTGCTTGAGCGGCTAGAAAAAGGCCAGGCGCATATCGGCTTGATCGAGGGGCCTGCTTCCCATCATCAACTGCAGACGCTTGCTTGGCGAGAAGATCATCTGCAGGTGTTTTGTAGTCGGACGCACCCATTGGCTCTGGAGGGAAGGTTAACGGTGGCGCAAATGGGACAACAGCGCTGGATTTTAAGGGAGCAGGGGTCTGGGACGCGGGCGGTGTTCGATCGGGCAATGCAGGAGGTGGGTGGTCAGCTGGGTTCGGTGATGGCGCTGAACCGTCAGGAGGCGATTAAGCGCTCGGTTAAGGCAGGGCTCGGCATTGGTTGTCTATCTCAGTTAGCGGTTGCTGATGAGCTTCTCAGGGGCGAGTTGGTGGTGTTACAGACGCCGCTGGCGTTGACCCGACAGATGTCACTGGTGGTGCCGCCTGAATCTCATATTAATCCGTTGGTGAGGGCGTTTATTGAATTTTTGGCTGTGCCGGTGACGCCGCTCTCTGAGGGAGATTCGTTCGCTGAAGGCTAATTGGCTGTTGAGCGCTAATGACGTGGATTAAGTCTACGATAATATTAAAGATTTTCCCGTTTAGGCCGATCTATAACTGACTCTATTTTAATCCTGATATGTGGTTGTTGTTGATGCAGATCGAACGGCTTGAACAGTTAGAACAGCGGATCGAGACTTACACCTCGTCGTTGACCCAAGCGGTCAATGAGGGACGGGGTGCGCAATTCTCTATGCTGTTGAGTCTGATCAATGCTACCGAAGATCAGACGCAGAAAACAAAAACCTCGACCAGCGGCTTTAGTTTACCGGCGGAGCAGCCCGCGACATATCCCGATCCTGACTCACTCTATACCGATGAGGTGGTGAGTCGTTTGAATAGTGCTGTGAGTGAGGATCATCCAGGTGATTTGGCTTATTTATTGAGTCATCTTTCGGTGCAGGCTAACACGCCTAATCGTGTCGCCTCTAGTGGTGATGACTTCGCTCGCATGGGGTTGGCATCGGCAGGGCGTTTGATGATCGATCAGATTGATCGTTCGGGGCAGCAGTTCAGTGCTCAGGCTTAATTTAGACAGAGCACTCGCCAAAAGGGTCTTTTAGGGGTAAATCAGCTCTGCCAGTTAATCTTTTCAACAGTGCCATTGTCTACTTTCCACCATTCATCTGGATCATCTCCCGACGTCCAGCCACTGGCGATACAGCGAATCTGTGTATCTAGTTCGCGGGCGGCTTGTTCGGCGCAGTCGAGATCTTTTATCCACGGGGTTTGATCTGAGTTGAACCAGACACTGGTCCAGGCTTTGCCGGATACTTTTTCGTGAATCATGATCGGCATCTCATGGCCATCAATAAAGCCGATGAAGTGGTGTACCTGGCCCTGCTCAAAGTCTCGTTTTAAGGGGCTGCAGAGGTTCTCCAGCCATTGTCTGATCCGATCCAATGAGCGGTCTTTAATATAGATCTCAATATCGGGGTGGCGTTGGGTATCAGTCATGGTGAGAGTCTGTGTTCTTGTTGGGTTGAATGTCGGTTAACAGAAAGCGAAAAATTCTTAAGATGCTCAGGCTAATATAGCCGAAGGCTGCGATGATTGCGCCGCCAATTGACAGAATAAGCCCAAGAAGAGCAACAATATCTCGCTGCAGACTGTCTGCTAAGAGAAATTGGGCTAGCACTAAGGCGATAAAACCGAGCATAAAGAGGCCGAGTCCGGCCATCAGAATGGCAAGGTTTTGCTTCACATTATCGGCCCGACGTATCAGGCGTAAACGTAGGCGTTGTCTTAGGCTGCGATGGCGCATGCTTTAGATCCGTCTAAAGCGTGCCAGACGAACATCTAGGGTGATTTCTAGCTGTTGCAACTTGGCCAGACGCTCTCGAGCGGTTTGGGTAATGCGCCAACCATGAGGCGTCATCGCTAACAACTGATCTATCTGAGTCGGATTCGGTAGCGTGAATTGATAGCTAATCGTTTCGGTTGTTAGATGCTCAAAGGTGTTGCCCAATACCGATTCGGGGGTAAAGCCCGAGTGGCGTACCTCGTCGTAGATCTGGGTGCGCAATTCGATTAGATGGTCATCACCGGGGTAGGCGATTAGTAGTTCTGCGCCGGGTTTTAGTGTGCGGCTGAACTCTTCTGGCATCAAACGACTGAACAGCACGGTCATCAGATCTAAAGAGGCATCCGCTACTGGCATTCGTGCCCCAGAAGCCACCATCCAGGTGACGGCTTTACTCTGGCTACAGGCCGCTTTTATGGCGTGTTTCGAGATATCCAGCCCCGCTAGCTGGGCGCCACTGGCGTGCAGTTCAAGTTGCTGCTCCATCCGCTGGGTGTAATAACCCTCACCGCAGCCCATATCGAGGATACGGGGTGAGGCGAGTCCTGCCGCACGTTCGGCAAGCCGTGTAGCGATGGTATCGGCCAGTTGTTGATAGTAGCCCAGCGCCAAAAATTGGCGTCTAGCCAACACCATCGCGGCATTATCACCGGGATCTTTAGAGCGTTTCTGATTAGCGAGCAGCAGGTTCCAGTAGCCCTGTTTGGCCGCATCATAGCTGTGTCGTTCGGGGCATTCGAGATGTTTCAAATCGCCCTGTAACGGTTGCAGGCAGACGGGACAGTTAAGATCGAAGCTCATACGGGTTACCGTGCCAACAGCTTAGCGAGAATGTTTTCATACAGCGAAGACAGGGTATCGAGATCCGCTGCCTTCACCCGTTCATTGACCTTGTGAATGGTGGCGTTGATCGGGCCTAACTCAACTACTTGTGCGCCGGTTGGGGCGATAAAGCGTCCATCGGAAGTGCCGCCCGATGTGGATAACTCGGTATCCAAACCAGTGATGGATTGGATAGCTTCAACACAGGCATCTACGAGATCACCGCGATCGGTAATAAATGGGTGGCCACTGAGAGTCCAGTTAATATCAAAATTCAAACCGTAACGGTTAAGAATGGCGTAGGTTCGCTCTTTAATCTGTTCGGCGGTGATTTCGGTAGAGAAGCGCAGATTAAATAGCACATTAATCTCGCCGGGGACTACGTTGGTCGCGCCGGTACCGGCATGAATATTGGAGATCTGGAAGCTCGTAGCCGGGAAAAAGTCATTGCCTTCATCCCATACTTCGCTGGCCAGCTCATGTAGCGCAGGGGCAGCCAGGTGGATCGGGTTTTCCACTAGGTGCGGGTAGGCAACATGGCCCTGCACGCCATGGATGGTTAACTCGCCGCTGATGGAACCTCGCCGGCCATTTTTAATGACATCACCAACGTTGGTGGTGCTGGAGGGTTCGCCAACAATACACCAGGTAATCTTTTCGTTACGGGCTTCTAAGTGATCAATCACTCGGGTGGTACCGTTAACAAAAGGGCCTTCCTCGTCGCTGGTAATCAGTAGGGCGATGGAACCGTCATGGTCAGGGTGGTGTTCAATAAAGCGTTCTAGCGCCGTGATAAAGGCTGCTAGACTGCCTTTCATATCGGCGGCCCCTCGGCCACAGAGAAAGCCATCTTCAATAATGGGATCGAAAGGTGGATGGCTCCAGTTGGCTTCAGGCCCGGTCGGCACGACATCGGTATGGCCAGCAAAACAGAACAGCGGTCCCTGTGTGCCTCGGCGCGCCCAGAAGTTAGTTACTTCTTCAAATTGTAGGCGTTCGATATGAAAACCCATTGCTTCGAGACGTTCTATCATCAGTTCCTGACAACCGTCATCTTCCGGTGTGACGGAGCGACGTGAGATGAGTTGTTTGGCTAATTCGATAGTGGGGGTTAGTTGGGGCATTGGGCTACCTTAACGTCGGGCAATGGGGGAGGAGAATAGATCGAGTGCGCCAATGGCAACACCCGTAGATGACACGCTTAGTTATGGGCGTGCAGTTCTTCGTTCAGCTCGATAGCCGACTTGTTGGTTTTAACTTCGATGCGACCGTTTTGTGAGTTACGACGGAACAGCAGGTCGGGCTTACCGGCCAGCTCAGCCGCCTTAACGGTAGCGACTTCGTTATTTTGATCATCCAGTAGGGTGACTTTAGAGCTAGAGGTTACGTACAGACCCGCTTCAATGGTGCAGCGATCACCCAGTGGGAGACCTAAACCAGCATTGGCGCCCAGTAGGCAGTTTTCGCCAACGGAGATGACCACATTGTTGCCGCCGGACAGGGTGCCCATCGTCGAGCAGCCACCACCCAAATCAGAACCGTTACCGACCACAACCCCTGCAGAGATACGCCCTTCAACCATGCTGACGCCCAGTGTGCCGGCATTGAAGTTGATAAAACCTTCATGCATAACCGTGGTGCCTTCACCTACGTGTGCGCCGAGGCGAATACGTGAGGTGGCTGCCAAACGTGTACCGGCTGGCACAACGTAGTTCGCCATTTTAGGGAACTTATCCACAGAGTGAACATCGATAATGCGACCCTGAGCGCGGGCAGCCAGTTGACGCTTAGGCAGGTCGTTTAAAGAGATCGCCCCTTCGTTAGTCCAAGCCACGTTTGGCAGTTTGCCGAACATACCATTTAGGTTAAGGCCATGGGGCTTAACCAGACGGTGTGACAATAGTGTCAGCTTGAGGTAAACCTCAGCAGTGGATTCAGGATCGGCATCGGTGGCCAGTACGGTCAGAATCATGGGCTGGTGAGTGCCTTTGCAGATCTCAATGATCTCAGCTTGGTCTTCGGCATCAACCGCTAAAAAGGCTGACTCGAGAGCGCCCAGTTGTTCCGCCGATAACTCAATCGCTTGATTGCCACCGGTGTAGCCTACCGCATCGGTGGCGGCTTTGATCAGCTCATCAGAAGGGTTAAGCAGTGGGCCGTTATAATAAACTTCCAGTAGCTCACCGTCAGACGATTTAGTGCCAATACCGAGGCCGAATGCAAATGTACTCATGTGTGTCACTCCATAGAACTTGTCGTAAGATCTTAGCGCAATACCTTAGCGTAAGATCATTAAAATAGTGGTTGTTAGCCGACCTGTTATGTCAGATCGGCTAGGCAAAAGATTAATTTTTTAAGCTAAGAGCGTGTTGTAATCGCTCTCTTTAAAGCCGACTAGTAGGCCGCCAGCGTGGCTCAGCACGGGACGCTTAATCAACGTCGGCGTCGCGAGCATTTCGCGTATGGCGGAGGCTTCATCGATATTGTTTTTAACCTCATCACTGAGGGCGCGCCAACTGGTGCTGCGTTTGTTGAGCAAGGTTTCCCAGCCCAGTGCGGCAACCCACTCGCGCAGTTGAGCTTCGGTGAGGCCATCTTTGCGAAAGTCGTGAAAGCTAAAGTCGACATGGTTAGCGGTTAACCAGCGCTGGGCTTTTTTCACGGTGTCGCAGTTGGGAATGCCATACATCGTTGTCATTATTAGCCTCTTAGTTTGTCAGCGATTCAACATAACGGCGGATGCGCCAAGCCGCTTCGACACACTCATCCAAGGTGGCGACTAGCGCCATACGCACACGGCCAGCCCCCGGCAGGTTACCCTGCTGATCGGCTCTGGAAACATAGCTTCCGGGCAGTACAGTGACGTTCTGCTGTGCAAACAAACCTTGAGTGAACAGGTCATCGGCAATCGGCGTGGCGGCCCATAGATAGAAACCCGCATCTGGAAAATCGACATCCATGACTGGCTTCAGAATCTCGACGACAGCGGCAAATTTTTCCCGGTACTTATCACGGTTTTCTAGCACATGTGCCTCATCATTCCAGGCAGCGATACTCGCCAATTGAGTTGGAATCGACATGGCGCAGCCGTGATAGGTGCGATAGCTAGTAAAAGGCTTAATCAGACGGGCGTCACCGGCGACAAAGCCTGAACGCAGTCCTGGCAGGTTTGAACGTTTAGACAGGCTGTGAAATACCATGCAGTTTTTATAGTCATCTCGGCCCAACTGAGCACAGACTTCCAGCAAACCGACCGGTGGCTGTGCTTCATCGAAATAGATTTCGGAATAGCACTCATCGGAGGCGATAATGAAGTCATACTGATCTGATAGCGCAATTAGCTTGCTCAGTGTCGCTGCATCGGTGACCGCGCCGGTCGGGTTGCTCGGCGAACAGAGAAATAGGAGCTGGCAACGCTGCCAGACGACTTCGGGCACAGCATCAAAATCGGGTACGAAATTATTCTCAGCAACGCAACTGAGATAGTAAGGTTCGGCGCCGGAGAGGTAGGCCGCACCTTCATAGATCTGATAAAACGGGTTGGGCGAGACTAGCAGCGGTGTTTCTTGGTTGGCCGGTGCTCTATCGATGGCGCACTGGGTGAAGGCGAAAATCGCTTCACGGGTGCCAAGCACGGGCAGCACATTTTGTTCGCCGGTTAGGCTACCTGATTTGAGTGAAAAACGGCGAGTGGCCCAGTCTGCGATCGTTTGGCGTAACTCAATGGTGCCTGCCGTGGTGGGATAGTTCGCCAGTTTATCCAGATTGCGACTCATTTCATCGATCACAAATGCCGGTGATGGATGCTTGGGTTCACCGATAGAAAGGGCGATATGGTCGAGCTCGGTTGGTGGGGTTACCCCGGCTTTCAGCTTAGCCAGTTTTTCAAATGGGTATGGCTGAAGCTTCTGCAGATCTGGATTCATTGAAATGCCTTGTAATTAGCCGCTGTCAAAAGAGCGAAAATTATACCGGATGGAAGTCGGCAGGCCAATGAAACCCCGTATCAATTAACGTTTATCTCTGGAAAAAGGTTTAAGGGCGGCATGGACTGATCTGCATACTGAGGTATGCAGATCGTTATCGATGCTGGGAAATCAGCTTGGTTTGCTTTGGTGTCCCCTAGTGAAAGATTTGAACATCGCTTTGCCATTCTCAAGGGTGATCAGTAAGGCCGGCACCACCAAGAGAATCAGCACAGTGCCAAAGGCCAGCCCGAACACCAGTGAAGTCGCCATCGGGATCAAGAACTGAGCTTGTAACGAGGTTTCAAAGAGAATCGGTGTAAGTCCCGCGATGGTGGTCAATGAGGTGAGTAATACGGCCCGCAGACGCTGACAAGCGGCTTCAACAATCGCTTTATGCACATCCATCCCGGTATTACGCAGTTTCTGATAGAAGGTGATCAGTACAATAGAATCGTTGATGACGATGCCGGATAAACCAAAGCAGCCAAATAACGAGAGAATGGTGAGGCTTTGACCGGTCAGCAGGTGTCCGGCGATGGCGCCGGTCAGACCCAAAGGAATCGCCAACATCACGGCGAATGGCCAGCTATAGGATGAAAATACCCAACTGAGGATAATAAAAATCAGCAGTAGGGCAATTAATAACCCCATCTGCATATCGGCGAGGGTTTCTCGCTGGTTTTTGTTACGCCCCTCGAAACTGGCTTCAACGCCAAATGCGGAGGTGATCTGTTGCAGTTTACCCGCTTGCAGGTCGGCGATAATCTCATTGGCATTGGCGATCGCTTCATCGAGGTCGGTGGTGATCTTAATCGCCAGTTGTCCGTCTATCCGCTGTAACCGATCAAGCCCTTGTTTGTCGGAGAATTTAACCACATTGGCCAGCGGAGCGCTGCCGCCATTGGGCAGAATAATGGGTAGGTTCTCGAGGGCACTGAAACGGTCTCGCTCGCTGTCGGGTAGCACCACGCGGACCTCAATTTCATCTTCACCGCGGTTGAAGATCTGCACTAGCTGACCATCAAAGGATGATCTGAGTTGACGGCCAACGGAGCTGAGGGTTAGCCCTGCTGTTTTACCGGCGGGGGTGAGTTCATAGATTAGCTGCGATTTGCCAAACGGCAGGTCATCATCGACATTACTGACGCCGTTATACTGACGTAAGCTATCCTGCACCGCCAACGAGGCGGCTTTAAGTTGTTCGACATCGTCCCCCACCAATTTAACTTCGAGTGATTTTCCTGGTGGGCCGGTACGGTTTAGATCGATGGTGAACTTCTCAATACCCGCGGGTAGGGTGATCTTGCTACGCCACTTGTTAATAATTTCACCATTAGCGATCTCACGGCTATCGACGGGGGTGAACTGCACATATAACGCGCCAAATTCATCGCCTTGATTGGCGCCCTCACTGGTGCGGCTGCTATTCGTTTTACGGTGAATTTGCAGTGCCATCTTGACCAGATCGCCGCCGAGTTCCTGTTCGGTTTGGCGTAAGGTTTTATCCAGATGTTGCAGAAATTGATCGACCTGTTCAGGGCTACTGCCCGAGGTGAACTGAATATTGGCATTCAGGGTTTCCATCTCAACAGCGGGGAAGAAGTTGAATTTAATCCGCCCGCTGCTAACGAGGCCGATGGCAATAATAAAGGCGGCGAAGGCGATAGTGATGGTCACCCAGCGAAATTCGATGGCATTTTCGACCCAGCCACGGAAGCGGCCATTTTTAAAATGATTGAATGCGGCATCAAGCTTGATGCGGGTAGTCGATGGATGTAGGTCGGCCGCTCGGTGAAGGCTGTGATGTAGGTGGCCGGGCAAGATGAGGAAACATTCCACCACCGAAGCGAGAATGACACAGATAACCACGGTGGGAATATCGATCAGAATATTACCGATCGTCCCGCCAATTAATAATAGCGGAAGAAAGGCGGCAATGGTGGTCAACGAGGAGGCCATGACTGGGGCTAGCATCCGGTGTGCGCCACCGATAGCGGCTTGTAGTCCGGGCTCGCCCATCTGTAAGTGGGTGAGGGTATCTTCCCCGACTACAATGGCATCATCGACAATAATCCCCAGCGCCATGATCATGCCAAATAGGCTGATCATATTGATGCTGCCGCCGATACCGTAAAGTACCGCGAGGGTGGCCATAAAGGAGACTGGAATACCGATGGTGACCCAGAACGCCACGCGAGCGTTGAGAAACAGAAAGAGGATAGCGATAACTAAAATTAGGCCGCTCACCCCGTTTTTGACGAGCAGATTAATACGATCCTGAATTGCTTCATAGCCTTCATCGAAGGCGATCAGCTGAATGCCCGGTGGCAAGGTTGGCGTCCGTTCTGTTAGCCACTCGCGCATAATGGCGGCGGCTTCTAAGGTGTCGTCGTTTTCAGTACGGCGCAGCAGCAATTGGATAGCGGGCTGGCCTTGGTAACTCAGGTAGGTTTGATTGTCCTGATTGCGCCAGTCAATGGTGGCAATGTCCCCTAACCGGAGTAGCTGGCCATTGTTATCGGTAATTAAGGGTAATTGATTGAAGCCGGTCACATCCCGTTGCTGGCTGAGACTACGAATCTGTCGTGAGCCATCCCCTTGGGCGGCGGTACCGGCGGGCAGATCAATGCTGCGCTGATTGATAATCTGGGCGACATCACTCAGGTTGAGGTTGAGTTCATGCAGGCGGCTGGATGACACTTGAATGGCGATCTCTTCTTCCGGCAGACCGACAAAGTCGATCTTGCGAATGCCCCGTTGTAGTAGTTCCCGCTCATATTCGCGGGCGAGGGTGCGCAGCTCCTGCTGGCTGGCGGTAGGGCTGGTGATGAGTATGCGGGCAATATTGTCATAGCGGATCACCTGCTGCACGATCGGCTTTTCCGCATCGGCCGGTAGATTGGTAATGCCGTCGACCTTCTGTTTTACCTCATCGAGGATGTAAGCGACATCGCTGTCCTCCTCTAGTTCGATACGAATCGATGCGGAACCCTGCGTGGCAGTTGAGTAGAGGGCATCAATACCGTTAACTGATTTTAATTCCCGCTCAATCGGCAAGATGATCGAGCTTTCGACATCTTCGGCGGCCGCGCCACTCCAGGGTACGGCGATGGTGATAATGTCTAGTTCAAAGGTGGGGAAGAACTGGGTGTTGAGTTTTTTTAGTCCCCAGATACCGGCCAGTATCATCAACATCATCAGTAAGTTGGCTGCGACGCGATGTTCGGCAAAGAGTGAGATCAGATTTTTGAAAGGCCCTTGATTTCCTTGATTGGTCGACATCGTTTACTCCGTCGCTGCCGCTTGAGGCTTTTTGCTGGCGACTTCGACCAGTAGACCGGTGATGGCATTGGGTAATTGTGTCGCCAATATCAGATCCCCGGCTTGCAGTTGATCACTCCTGACTAAAACCTTGGCTTTACCTTCGCTGTCGCGCATATCGCCCACTCGAATAACGGTGTTGGCCTGTAGTCGGTTATCTTCAACGGTATAGATTCGATCGGTGCCGAAAATCGCCTGAGGCGGCAGTGCCAGCAAATTCTCTTGGGTCGGCATCGTCAGATCAAGCGAGACCGAACGGCCCGGCTCGCCACGATAACTGTCGGCGTGGATTCGAAATAGCGCATCGACGCCGGCGCTGCCGCTATTAACGGCGGCGGCAAAGCGTTCAAGGATTAGATCGAGAGGTTGGCCGTCGAGCCAAGCCGTGGCGCTAATGATTTGGCCGTTATCGAGCTGTTGGTGCAGTTGTGGCAGATAACGGCTAGGGATCTGCGCGCGCACTTCCAGTGCACGGGTGTTGTAGAGGGCTAGCAAGGTATCGCCACTGCGAACCCGTTCACCGGCTGCGACACTGATTTCAGCGATACGTCCGGTAAAGGGGGCGCGGATTTGACTGCGCTCTAAATCGAGGGCGGCGCTATCTCGCAGGGCAATGGCCTGATCTAGCTGCGCTTGTAATTGAGCCATCTGGTTGGGGTGGTCATCAATCGCTTGTTGGCGGCTATTGAGTGACAGCGCCTGCTGTTGTTTGGTGCGGCGGGCGTCATCTAGCTGGGTCTGGCTGGCGAGATTACGCTTGCTAAGATCCTGATAGCGATTGAGAGTACGCTGGGTGAGGTTGACCAGTTCCTGTTCAATTTTTAACGCTTTGATATTGGCTTGATAGCTGACTTTTTCGGCGGCAATCAGGGCGGTGATGCGATCCACATCGGCTTGTTTTTGGGCTAGTAGTAGCGATGCATCACGGTTATCAAGCTGAACCAATAACTGCCCAGCGGTGACGTTTTCCCCCTCGGCGACCAGTCGTTTTTCGACAAAAGCATTAATCGATGAGGAAAGCGTACTGCTAGAGGGCGATTCGATACGACCGTAGAGGGATAATTGGGGGGCATAACGAGCGGGTGCGGCGGGAAGAACCATGACCGTCCAGACTTTCTCTTTAGCGGGCCGAGCAGGCGCTGTCGGCTTAGTCATTTTCAATATCACAAAGATCGCCACGGCCGCCGCTAAAATGAACAGCGGTAGTAACCAGCGCTTGTTATTCTGATACCAAGATAAAGATTGCTGTTCCGCCATGACCTGTCCATTGGTAAGCTTTGATTAGAGATTGATCATAATACATCTGTTTTCGACAGTAAGCAGAATTGTTCTCCTCTTTACAATTCTTTAGTAGATGTTAGTTTTACAGCTTAGCTGCGTTTCAAATAACAGGAGAGAGTGATGCGAACCCGATCGGTAATGGCGCTTGACCCCTTAGGTCTTCACCGAATGGTTTATCACGAGTGGGGTAGTGCGGATAACGAACGGGTGCTGGTCTGTGTGCACGGTTTGGCCCGCAATAGCCGCGATTTTGATGCCTTAGCACGGGCATTGTCACGGGATTATCGAGTTATTTGTCCAGATATGCCCGGCCGTGGGGAAAGTGATTGGCTGCCGGATGGCGTGGCTTATGATATTCCTCGCTATATGAGTGATATGGTCACATTACTGGCGCGGCTGGATGTCGAACAGGTGGATTGGGTCGGCACCTCAATGGGCGGCATTATCGGTATGTGTTTAGCGGCCCTACCCAATTCACCGATCCGCTCCTTAGTGTTAAATGATATCGGCTGCTTCATCGATAAAGCAGCCCTACAGCGTATCGCCCAGTATTTAGGTGATCATCGGTTTAGCTCGGTAGCCGAAGTCGAACAATACATGCGACGTACCTATAGCGCCTATCAAGGGTTGGATGACGAGCAATGGCAACATCTGGCTAAGTATGGCCACCGGCGTATCGCGGAAGATCAATATGGGTTGCATTACGACCCGCGGATTGCGGAGCAGAGCGCAGCAGTACAGGATGAGGATATCGATCTAGAACCATTCTGGCGACAGGTGAGTTGCCCGCAGATGTTGATTTGGGCGGATCAGTCGGATGTGCTCCGTGAGGCTACGGTGACGCGGATGCAGCAGTTACGTCCGGATATGGATCTCTACCGTATTCCCGGCATGACTCATGCCCCCTCGTTGATGGAAACCGAACAGATAAATGCAATACAGCAGTGGCTGCGAGATAATCGGGTCAATAATTAGGAGACCGTATTATGAGTGCACTGTGTAAATGGCCATCGGATCAGCTTTGTCTGACAAAGGATGCACGTGAGGAAGCGATCCGCCGAGTCGAGCGCGCGTTTGCCTCCACCCTCGAATCGCTGAAGGTTGATATTGGGCTGGTGGAATTGCTGGAATCGATCTATGTGCCTTTAGGTGCTTGGCTGGTGGCGCGAAAAGATCAGCAGCAGGGGCCATTGGTGGTGGGGATTAATGGTGCTCAGGGGGCGGGTAAATCAACCCTGTTTAACCTGTTGGAAGTGATTCTCGAAGAGGGTTTTAACCTTAAAGTGGTTGGGTTATCGATTGATGACCTTTATAAAACCCGTGAAGCTCGGGAAGGTTTAGCACATTCCATTCACCCCTTGCTTAGTACCCGCGGAGTACCAGGCACCCATGATGTTGAACTGGGTATTGAACTGATTCGCGGTTTGAAAGGCGAATTCGGCGAAGAGGGACGCAATGTCAAAATTCCGGTGTTTGATAAGTCGATCGATGACCGTTGTCCGCCGGTGCTGTGGCAGGAATGGCATGGCGAAGCAGATGTGATTGTGCTGGAGGGCTGGTGTGTTGGCGCGTCGGCTCAACCGGAGGCGATGTTAGCCGAATCAGTTAATGATCTTGAGCGTAGTGAAGACCCGCTGGGCTTCTGGCGAGGTTATGTTAACCAGCAACTTGATGGTCGCTATAAAGAGTTATTCGACATGATTGATGTGTTGATTATGCTTAAAGTGCCAAGCATGGAATCGGTGTTTGAGTGGCGTTCTCAACAGGAGAAGAAACTGGCCGAGCGGGTACGTTATTTTTATGACACCCAGCAGCCGACGGAACATCTGCGAATTATGAATGAGCGGGAAATTAGACGGTTTATTCAGCATTATGAGCGCCTGACTCGTAATATGCTCGAAGAGATGCCAAGCCGAGCGGATGTCTGCCTCGAGCTGAATCAAAATCATAAAATCGGTAATATCCGTATTAATAAACCGCTGTAAAGTGATGTAAGGGAAATAGATGAAACGTTTAATGCTTGCTGCTGTGTTATCGCTGCCATTGGTGTTGAGTGGTTGCCAAAGTGCTTACTACTCCGCGATGGAGCAAGTGGGTATCCATAAACGAGATATTCTGGTGGATCGGGTTGAAGATACTCGCAGTGCGCAGGATGAGGCCCAGCAGGAGTTTGTCTCGGCGTTAGAGCAGTTTCACCAAGTGGTGAACTTTGATGGCGGTGAGCTGGAGTCGGTGTATAACGATATGCAGTCCGCCTATGATGACAGTGAGGCAGCGGCTGAAGCGGTGAGTGATAATATTCGTCAGGTTGAAGAGGTTGCTGAAGCGCTATTTGATGAGTGGCAGGATGAGCTAGAGCAGTATAGTAATCAAAAATTACGTCGTCAGAGTGCACAATCCTTAAAAGATACTCAATCGCGTTATAACGCTTTGCATACTCGATTGAAAGGGGCTGAGTCGAAGATGCAGCCGGTACTCTCGGCATTAAAGGACAACACGCTGTTTCTTAAACATAATTTGAATGCGCGGGCGATAGGCTCCTTGAAAGGAGAGTTTGGCGGTATTAAACGGGATATCGACCGATTGTTGGCCGAGATGCAACGCTCTATCGAAGCTTCAGACCAGTTTATTAAAGAGATGAAGCCGTAGGCTGTGTTGCAGATTTAAGGGCCATGGTGGCGAGACTCGCTCGCCATATTGGCAATTAGATTGGTAGAAAAGTCATGGATGCGGCGCTCTGTACGACACGGGTGATATTGCGGTTGGTGGTATCGGCAATCAGTAGTGCCATCATATCCTGCAGACTGATCATCTTGCCAAAGATACGCTCATAGCTGAGGTTGCGGATGCCGTTGGTGGCGATACCGTTACTCAGAATATAGCGTTCGCCGTAGCTGTCTTTACGGTTGTTCAGTTGCCAAGAGACGGTCTCTAGATTGCGGGCGCTGTTATACAGTTTCTGCTGATCAATTTCATCGAGGATATAGAATTCATCTTGATGGTTGTAAGCCGCATATAACATACTGCTGATGCCCGCCATCAACGCAAATACTCTATCTCCTTGATAACCTTCATTGAAACTCAGTGAGATAGCCGCAGTGCTTTTAGCACCATTGAGTTCACTAAATCCCTTGATGCGTTCATCGCTGAACAGTTGAGCTAAACGTTTTTTTACGGTGGTGCCAGGTGCTTTGGCGAGCTCCCGTGGATTACGTTTATAGAGTTTAATGGTTAACTGTCGGCAGAGTTTGTGGAGCTCTTGAATATGCATATCCGTGACACTGTCGATATCACTTTTAGCCAGATTACTCAGTTTGAAATTGTTGGTTGAGTTGGTGGCGCAGCCCGTTTGCAACACAAGGGTTGCGATGATGCCAATCTGTAATAGTTTGAGGGGCTTCATTTATCGGGCTCCTGTTCATAAAGCTCAAACTGGAAGCCTGAACGAACCGGCTGAAGATCGTTTACTGGGGTGCTGAAGGCAATGCCACCCTGTACCAGACTTTCTAGATTGGTTGTTTCCACTTTTAATCCTTTAAAAATGCCAAATTCCGCATCAATACCACCAATATTCCAGAACTTGCTGGCTTTGGTTACCAAGGAACGGTAACGCTCTTTAATATTTACAAAGAGCTTAACGGTTTGATTATCTTCGCTGAGAGCATAGCCAGAAACATAACCGACCGGCATCCCACGGAAGTAAATATTACTATTAATATCGATGGAACCTAGCGCGGTGTTTCCAGTACGATATTTAGACCCGGTAAGTTTTGTGCGGCGGGAGCTTCCGCTAGCCCCGTAAAGTTGAGTTGCTGCGTACCGTCACCGGGCAGTGCTTCGATATGGTTACCAGCGATCAGTGTTTCTGGGTAATCCACACCGGAGAGGTTGATGCGAGGCGCGGCAATCCAGAAGCGAGAACCTTGCCGAGCCAGTAGGCGGCCTTCTTGTGTGAGGGCGATATGGGTTTCAGCGCGACCTTGGCTGTCGAGTAAACGTACCTGTTCTACCGTTCCTAGGGCGATACCTTTGAAGTAGACCTTGGCGCCTTCGGTAATGTTGGGTCCCGGTGGAAAGGTAACGGTGATATCAGGGCCGCCTTGCAACGCTTTATGTTGCTGGTTGTAGAGTTTAAAGAGTTGGCGGGGTTTGACGGCGTGGCCACCATCACTGATATTGGCGAAGGCGATACCGCCACGAAGCAGTGTCTGTACCGATTCGCTGTGAATTTTTACGCCGTTACGACTCAGGCTTGCATCGATACCGCTGGCGTTCCAGAAACGGCTCTGGTCGGTCACCAGATGGCGATAGGGTTTGTCGATCAGTAGATGAATAATGACACTGTCGTCATCGGCCAAGGCGTAATGACTGACGGTTCCCACGGTGAGTTGTTTGTACAACACCGGTGCGCCGCTAGTGATTGAGCCAAGGCTGTCCGCTTTGACTCTGAGGGCTAATTTATCTGCATTTTCGCGGTAGAGCAGTTGTCCCTGTTGGCTGGCGTTATCAAAGTTACGGAACAGGTGAAAGGGATGTTCCTGCTCGACGGCTTTCTGGTCTTCGGTATCGGGGGTGAAAAATGCAATGCCGCCGTTAATGATGCTACTGAGCGAGCCGCTATCGAGTTCGACGCCATCGACGCCGGCAGAGACTTTAATACCACTCTCTTCCCAGAAGCGGCTGTTGTGTTTGATGAGTGAAGCGTACTGCTCTTTGATGGTGGCATAGATCATAACGTGATGACCATCGTCGCTCAGCTCATAACCGCTCACTTCCCCCACCGGAATCTGGCGATACATCACTGGTGAGCCGTAATCTAACGAGCCTAAGCGATCGCTTTCTAGACGAATGTTCAATCCAGTAATGCCTGGCCGGTAAGCGGGTGGGCTGTTGAGGGCGGTGAAATCAAACTGTGTTTCACCGCTACCCGGTCGCAGAACGATCGCAGCGCCTCGAATGAGATCACCAATATTTTGTAAACGGTTTAGCGACAGCTTCGGCGTGGGCAACCAGAATTGGCTCCCGGCGCGCAACAGTGGCCGGGCTCGCGGATCGATGAGAAGGCGGGCATTAAGGGTTTGTAGGTCTTCACTCAGCTGCAGATGTTGTACGCGACCGATACGAATGCCTTCACTGATGACTTGAGTACCTTTGTGTATATTGGTGCGGGCGGGAAACTTCACATTGACGACGATGCCATCTTCCGCCGCTTCAAAATCGGGAAACAGATGAAACTGATGCTCTGGCGTGAGTTTGCTTTCATCTCCCGGTGGGGTATAAAAGCTGATGCCGCCGGCGATAATGGCGGCTAATGAGCCAAAACGTAGGTCGATACGGGATAGGTTAGCCTTCAGACTGATGCCACTGGCATTCCAAAAACGCGTGCTATCGGTGATCAGGTGGCGGTAGGCTGGCTCTATAAACAGCTCAATGCGAATCCCTTCGGAGTTGTTAGCTAGGCCGAAGTTAATCACTTCGCCGACCTCAACCTGACGGTAATAGACTTTTGCGCCGCGCTGAATCGATTGCGCCGAATCGGCCAACAGAGATAGGTAAAGCCCCTGTCGGTTCTTCAGCGGTGGCGGTGGCTCATTGTCAGCAATAAAACTGTAGCGCTCATTGCCTTTGCCGGGCTGTAGTTCAATGTAATAACCGGAGAGTAGGGTATCCAGCCCTTTTACGCCGCTGAGGGATATCTGTGGTTTGACCAACCAGAAACGGCTGCCTTCCACGAGAATCTCTTCTGCCTCTTTTTCCATTTCAATCATGGCGGTGACGCTTTTGAGGTCTTCATTGAGCTTCAGCGTTTTGATCATGCCCGCTGGAAGACCACGATACATAACCCGAGTGACGCCGGCTTCCAGCCCCTCTGCGGTTTCAAACTGAACCTCGATCATGATGCCTGCATCTTGGTAGCTTTTGACCACTAGCCAGCCGGCAATAATAGCGGCGAGAAAGGGTAACAGCCAGACCACAGAGGGCGCGCGATGACGCTTCACCAACGGTGTTGCAGGGGTGTTATCAGCTTGAGAGGTACTCATTGTGTGTCCTTTTGATCGTCGTTAGCGGGCGAATCCGTAACGCCGTTATCCCAAATCAATCGTGTGTCAAAGACGATAGCAGAAAACATCGTTAGCAACACGACCACTGCAAAAGCGGTAGCCCCATCGTTGCCTTCAATATGGGCAATATTACCCAGTTGTACGAGCGCCACCAAGATGCCGATGACAAAAACATCCAGCATTGACCAGCGTCCGATCCACTCAACGATGCGAAACATCAGAGTTTTTTGTCGTAAGTTGGTTTGCAACCGAAACTGCACCGTACAGAGCAAAATAGTCATGGCGATGATTTTTAATACCGGCACCACGATACTGGCGATCAATACAATCAGGCCAATCAAGAGCATATCTTGATCTAGCAGATGAATAATGCCACTCAGAATGGTGCTTGGCTCGCCCTGACCAAAGGATTTAAAGGTCATAATGGGCAACAGGTTAGCCGGCAAAAATAGCAAAACAGCGGCAATCAGACTGGCCCAGCTCAGATTCATCGAATTAGGTACTCTGCTGTGCAGCCGGGCACCGCAGCGATCGCAATGCTCGCCCTCTAAACTGAGAGGGTGAAGTTTTTCACAATCAATACAGAGCAGATAACCGCTCTCTCGGGCGCTTTTAAATCGCGGTAATTGATTACTCATTAGTCCGTGCCTTTTGCCGGTTTAGATCGATCTCATGCCAGATCTGATGAGGATTAAAAAACACGCTGCTCAGGGTGGTGACGACAATCAGGGCCGCGAGGCTGTAGAGCCCTAGACCTATATCGAGATCGGCAATGTCTTTCAGTTTGATGATCGAAATTAATACACCGAGCAGAAAGATCTCCAACATGCCCCAGCCGCGCAGATGTTGATAACCATGCATGGCCTGACGTAGCAGTCGGCCTGTGCGGTGGTAGTGCAGGGAAAAACTGATATAAAACAAGATTACTAGCTGAAACAGCGGCACGACAATGGCGAACAGCAGAATCAGCAGAGCCACCAATACCAGCCCACCATCGAAGAGGGATAAGGCGCTCTGAAAGATAATTTCACTCTGACTCTGGCCAAACACCTGCAAACTGAGAATCGGAAAAATATTGGCGGGAATAAATAAAATCAGGCCGGCGATTGATAATGCGAGTAGGCGCTCAATGCTGTTGACGGTGGTGTAATAGATACGGGCATGGCAGCGGGGACAGATAACATCCTCATTGGGGTGGTTTGAGACCCGTTCCATCAGCAGATCACATTCGTGACAAGCGATCAATTGTTCAGGTGTGCCATGCATTGCGATATAAACCGTTGCTGAAAAACAGAACTCAGAGTATGCCAGATTTGTGTCATTCAACCCATAGTCTAATGGTTAGAACAACCGATGTTGCCGTGGAGTGGTTAATCTTTATTAAGTGGATGGCTTGCTAGGTCTCAGTGTTAGCTCTGCCGCACGACATAATATTTATCGCGATGTTGGTCATTGGTTGAGGTTGGTTGGCATGTATCTCCGTGATGTTGAATCCATAGTGAAGTATTATAGCGGCTTAAAGAGTCTGCGGCTGAGTGACGGTATTCGTTCATCATGCAGATGAGCCCATCAGAATATGTAAATTTTCAGGTTATCTATGAGTCAATCCGATCAGGGTGATTTCAAAGCCCTGCGCCGTGAATATGTGGCGCAACCTCTTAACCGGTCAGATCTGGCCGCCGATCCGGTGCAGCAGTTTGCCGACTGGATGCAGACCGCCACCGAATATCGTCCCGATGATGCGACTTCCATGACGCTAGCGACCGCCGGTACGTCAGGGATGCCTTCGGCGCGTATTGTGTTGCTGAAGCATTTTGGTGCAGATGGTTTTGCTTGGTACACCGATTATCGTAGCCACAAAGGTCAGCATCTCGCGGAAAATCCACAAGCGGAGCTGATGTTCTACTGGTATGGCTTAGAGCGGCAGATCCGTATCCAAGGTCGGGTCGAGAAACTGTCGCCGGAACAGGGCCATAAATATTTCAATGAGCGCCCCGTCGGTAGTCGGCTGAGTGCGGCTATCTCCCATCAAAGTTCGGTGATTGATAGTCGTGAAAGCCTCGAACAGGCGGTTATCGATCTGCAGCAGCAACATCCTGAGGGCGATATTCCTTACCCCGAGTGTTGGGGCGGTTATCGTTTGATACCCAGCCGTTTTGAATTTTGGCAGGGGCGGGAAAGCCGCTTACATGATCGTTTCAGCTATACGCTGGTGGATGGTCAATGGCAGATCGATCGACTCTCCCCTTAAGCGTTAAAGGATCTTAATAACATGACTGAACAACTCTTATCCTGTGTTGAAGTTGAACCGGTCCAGCCGGCGATGGCCAGTGTTATCTGGCTGCATGGGCTGGGTGCCGATGGCCATGATTTTGAACCGGTCATTCCAGCACTCAAACTGCCCGCAAGCTTGCCGGTGCGCTTTGTCTTCCCTAATGCCCCCGTGCAGCCGGTTACTGTTAACGGTGGCTGGGAGATGCCTGCTTGGTACGATATTCTGGAAATGAAATTGGAGCGCAAGATCGATGTTGATGGCTTGCTCCATTCCGTTAGCCAGATTAATCGCTTAATCGAACGGGAGATCGCCAGAGGTATTCCGGCGAATAAGATCGTCCTCGCTGGTTTTTCTCAGGGCGGAGCCGTGGCCTATCATACCGCGCTCTGCTTTCCACAGCGGTTGGCGGGTTTGCTCACCCTCTCTACCTATGTTGCCACCGCCGAGCTGATTAAGCAGCACCGCAGCGAGGCAAATCAGGCTATACCGATTGCGATTCACCATGGTACCGCCGATGATGTTGTGCCTATCTCTCTCGGGCAACAGGCAAAAGAGCTGTTGCAGCAGTTGGAATATAAACCTCAGTGGCATAGCTGGCCGGTTGATCATGGTCTTTGTCTAGAAGAGATTGAAGCGATCGGTGTATGGCTGACAGCACTATTAACGATGGAAACTATTTAAATGAATATTAGTAACAACTGCTATGTCGAGATTCACTACGCCCTGTATAACGCTGCCAAAGAGGTGGTCGATAGCTCACGGGATGCAGGGCCTTTGCCTTATATTCAAGGTAAAGGAAATATTATCCCTGGTCTAGAAACTGCGCTGGAAGGACGGGCTGTTGGAGATAAATTTAGCGTGACTATCGCGCCTGAGCAGGGTTACGGCGAGCGGGATGAAGAGCGAGTGAGCATTATTGATGCCGAATCTTTTGCCGGTTTTGATGATATCCATGAAGGCATGCTGTGTCAGGTTGAGGGCGAAGATGGCGAGCCGCAACTGGTGACCATTATGCAGATCGATGAAGATGAGGGTGAAGTGACGATTGATGCCAATCATCCGTTCGCCGGCCAGACACTTGATTTTGAAGTCGAGGTGATCTCTGTCCGTGATGCGACCGACGCCGAATTGCAAAATGGCCTAAGCGAATAGCTTTATTGACACTGGTTAACACTTAAATTTCAATGTTTACTGCTCACTAAAAAGGAGTATTAAAGATGCGCTTACTATTAGCTTTGCTGCTTCCATGGTTACAGTTTTTTACCATAGGAAAGCCGATCGCAGGCATTATCTGCTTGTTACTACAATTAACCTTGGTCGGCTGGTTGCCGGCTGCCATCTGGTCAGTCTATGCCTTGAGCCAATATAAAACAGATCAGAAAATAGAAGCGGCTATCAGAGATAAATAACCCAACTGATCGGCTCTTCAATATCTAGAGGGGCCGGTACTTCTTTCGGTCACTGTGGTTAAAAATACCGTACAGTGAATCAAACGGCCTATCTGTAGGTCGTTTTCTACCTCGGCCTTCTCCCTCGTCTCACCATAACCAACACCAAAAGGCTAATAACGTCTGTTATTGGTGGAGGTTAAACCTTTTCCTGCCATTCCATATCGCCAATCTGCACATTTAGCCATTCAAAGCCGATACGTCGCGCCACAGCTGCCGCACCATCGAGGCTTTTGAACTCTCGCTCTTTTTTGGAGCGCTGTAGGTCTAGCGTCAGAACTTCTCCCTGTTTAGTAATGAATTTTAGGCGCCAGCCCCGCGCAATCGAGACGGGTGCCGCTTGGCAGGAATCAAATACTCCAGCTTTAAATAGAAGCTTAATTTCTCTCTCTTGCATCATCAATACCTTTTTTATCGATGTAAAAAACTAATTAAGATAATTATATAACAGTTTTTGAGTAATCAAAAATATAAAAAGATATTTGGCAGCTTGTAAGTTATTGTTTAATAAGGTGTTTTTAATGGCTTTGGTATAGTTTGATCGAAAGATTGTTTTTGTTTTTAAGTAACTGATTTATAAGGTTATTTTAACCATTTCGTGTGATTGTATTTTCCTATATAAAACGGAGTAGATGATGGTTTTAACTATCACTGTTAGATTTTGATACATCAAAGATGATTATTAATTTAATCTAAACAGGTTTAGTTGATTTAATAAGATTTTTTGATTAGTGCTGAGGTGAGATAACGCTTGATGAGGTAGGGCATTGCTGGTGATGTTTAACTATTTCAGATAACAAGCCAGGCAGTGACGGAATACTGGTGATCAATGTTTTATTGCTGCCGAGATTATTTGGGGGCTATGTCTGTTTGGTTGAGTACCAAGCGGATCTATTTGTTATTGAGGTGAGCTTGAGGTGAGCTTTAAATTTTGCGCATAGCGACTATCTTAGTTTATAGGAGTACTTATTGAGTTATATCAATATTCTCTTATGGCATCAGGGGTAGTATCACTAACAAGATAGAAACACACAAAAGGTAACTGTTATGGATCCGTATACGTTCGAAACACTTTGGCCTAGCTTATTAGGTGTTGCCGCTATGGCTGGCGCCATGATCTGGGCGTTTATCAAAATTCGTAAGCTTATGAACGACGACAGCAAAAAGTAAAAAGCTGTAGGTATCGCATGAGATATATAGCAAAAAGGCCGCATAATGCGGCCTTTTTCGGGTTTGTGATCTATCGGCGGCAGATTTTGTTAAATGGCCGAATCACATAAGCGATCAGACAAAGGCTGCGAAGCGTTCATCCAGAGGCGTGTCTGCAAGGTGGTTGATATAGTTGCTCATGATTTTCTGTGACAGACCTAGCACGATTTCCAATAGATGTTTTGGGCTATAGCCTGCCGCATAAAAAGCGGCGACATCAGCTTCACTAATCTGACCTCGATTACGTACGATCAATAACGTCGTATCATGCAGCGCTTGCAGTTTAGCATTTGGCATTGCCTGACGATTACGAAGTGCCGCTGTTAGTGCATCATCGACTTTCATCATTTTGGCAATGGCTGCATGGGCAGGAACACAGTAATGGCACTCATGCTCGACATTGATTGATTGCCATACGACCGTTAATTCATCGGCATCGAATGAGCTTTCTGTAAACCACTTATGCAGCATCTGATAGGCTTCTAATACGACAGGTGATTCAGCCATTACCCCATGCAGGCTGGGTAGTGAACCAAAGGCTTTGATGGAGTTTTGCAACAGAGGCTGACTTCCTTCAGGAGCGGATTCGAGAGTGTGCACTTTTAAATTATTCATTATAAGATCCTTTGGGTGTATAAGTTGGTGTTGATACGGCTATGCCTATCGACTTGATCAACTGTTCAGGGGATTAGATTATTTGATTTTGAACACATGTTCAAGTTAAAATTTGATCATCTGTTCAAATAGAGGTGCCAATGATGGCTAATGTTGCTAAATACAATCGTGATGACGTGATCCATAAGGCGATGTTGCTGTTCTGGGAGAAGGGCTATAACAGTACCTCCACTCGAGATCTACAACAGGCCATCGATATGCGACCAGGCAGCATCTATGCTGCGTTTGGTAGTAAAGAGCAGCTCTACCGTGAAGCGTTAGTCTGCTATTCCCAAGGGATGGCTGAGATGCTGGGGCAGCGAATTGTCAGTGCCGGTTCTCCTCTCGGAGGCTTAGAGGCATTCTTCCGAAATGTGGTTATTGATCAGTGTGATACAAACCCTAGTGAGGTCTGTATGTTGGTTAAGACATTAACCGAAGTGAGTGATGATCACCCCGAACTGATGGAGCTATCACGGGAGCTGCTGAAACGCACCGAAGATCGTTTTGCGGATATACTGCAGCAGGCAAAAGATGGCGGCGAAATTGCTAAGCACGCTAATCCACGAATTCTAGCAAGGCACTTACAGGTACAGATGATAGGTTTGCGAATCTATATGAAAACTAGCCGCAACCCTGATAGCCTTAGCGAACAGATCAGCACGATTTTCGCTAATATAAAACGTTAATAACTGTGCTTAAGTCATGTGTGTTTTTAGTGGTACTAAACGGTTAGATTAATGACGTATAGTATGCAGATAGAGGCCGATGCAAGGTAAAAATACTTAAATGAAATTTAAAAACAGACGATGGATTGTAGTTTTTTCCGCTTGGTTACTCAGCTTATCAGTATTATTGATGACCGGTTGTCAGGAAGAGCCTGAACCGGAGAGTAAGCGGGTCGCGTTAACGATTGATACGAGCGACCCTCAGGTATTTGTTCGGCATATCGTGGGTGAATATCTAACGATCAGTGATGAGTTGGTCTTTCAGTATCAGCAATTTAAAGCCGCGAAAGATTCACAAGGATTCATCCTTTTTCGCAACAATCACTGGACTCCCTCCTACATTGATAGCAAAAGGCTTTATGAGGAGACGCTGTTTAATCAGAAAGCCTATATTTACCGTCAGCAGCTCAATGGCGTATTTGATACCTTTTTTGATTTACAAAAGTTGTCCGTATTGCTGAAGCACAGCTTGTTAAAAGAAGATTGGGCGTTGGAGAAGCAAGCGATGTCACGTATTGCTAAGGACCGAATGCTAATGATGAAATACCTTAAGGCGGAGGATGTCGGTAAGGGAGTATTTCGTTCTCGCACTGATAGCTAAAGGTTTTGTTTAGCGATCAGTTTGGTTGCTGGCCAATAGTTGCAACGTCCTCTAAGACAAACATCGCTGTTAACATGTTAATGCCGTATATTACGGTTCAGTGCTATTTATTCGGCGGCCAGTCTCTGCTGCGAAGTTCAGTTTTGTTTTAACGTCTGATTCTGTTTTATAGCTAAGTCTAGTGTTGAGTTTAAGGAAGAAGAACTATGTATGGATTAGAAATCTCAATCGTTGTGATTGTTGTTTTTGCTCTGGCGTTGATTTTTGCCGGTGTGAAGATGGTGCCCCAGGGGCATTGCTGGACGGTTGAACGGTTCGGCCGCTTTACCCGATCACTGAATCCAGGTTTGCACTTATTGATTCCGATTGTTGATGCAATAGGCTCAAAACAAAACATGATGGAGCAGGTGTTAGATGTTCCACCACAGGAAGTCATCAGTTCTGATAACGCGATGGTGACCACCGATGCGGTGTGTTTCTTTCAGGTGTTAGATGCCGGTAAAGCCGCTTATGAAGTGAATGATCTGCCCCGTGCTATGCGTAATCTGGTGATGACCAATATACGTGCGGTGTTAGGTTCGATGGAACTGGATGAGATGTTGTCCAACCGAGATGCCATCAATATCAAGCTGTTGGGTAAAGTCGATGAAGCGACGGACCCTTGGGGTATTAAGGTGACACGTATCGAAATTCGCGATATTTCACCCCCTCAAGATCTGGTTGATTCAATGGGTAATCAGATGAAAGCCGAGCGGGATAAGCGGGCGACGATTCTGGTGGCCGAAGGTCAGCGGGAAGCGGCAATTAAAGTGGCTGAAGGTCAGAAACAGGCGGAAATTCTGCGGGCAGAAGGTGATCTTCAAGCGGCCATTTTGAATGCTGAAGCACGGGAACGTGAAGCTCAGGCCGAAGCTTTGGCGACCAAGGTGGTATCTGAAGCGATCAGTGAAGGTAACCAGCAGGCGATCAATTACTTTGTGGCGCAGAAATATACCCAAGCGTTACAAGCGATTGGCGAAGGCGAGAACAGCAAGGTGGTGATGATGCCGTTAGAAGCTAGCAGTTTGATCGGCTCTATCGGCGGTATTTCTGAGCTGCTCCAACCCTCTAAAGCGAAAGATTAACGATGGCTGATTGGTTTAATACCCTAACCCAATGGCACTGGTTGATTCTGGGTGTCCTGCTGTTGATTCTTGAAATGCTGGGAGCCTCTGGCTTTTTAATCGGGCTGGCTGTTGCTAGTTTGGCGGTAGCTGGTGCCGTTGCATTGGGTGTGGTTGAGAGCTGGTCTTATCAGTTACTACTGTTTGCGCTGTTGGGTATCGCTTTCACCATTCTCTATTGGCGGGTATTCCGAACCTTTAACAGTCAAACCGTTGAGCCTTTGTTGAACGATCGAGCGGCGCAGTTGATTGGGCGCAAGTTTGTGCTTGAACAAAACTTAGAGAACGGTCAGGGGCGGGTACAGGTAGGCGATACTCTGTGGAAAGCGGAAGCTGAAACGACGCTAACCGCCGGCACCAAGGTTGAGATCTATGCCAGCGAAGGTATGGTCATTAAAATCCGGCCCTTAGATAGCTAATGCTTGTTGTTAAATAGCCTTATTCATCGTGACTCTTTGCTGGAGTCTCGATGATCTCATATTAAACGATATCGAATACCGACGGGTTTTGCTCGTCACTCAGTTGTTGTATCCAACCGAGCTCCAGCCAACGAAACAGCAGTGTTAGCAGAATTTCTGCTGCGTTAACTTCATTCGTTTGGGCGGTAATTTCTGCTGCCATCTCAATATCACCTCCTTGAAGAAAACAGTTCAATAGCGTTTGTTCCAGTGTATCGACGGAACGAAATTCCGTTAGCCTTTCACGATTGCGCCAGATAACCCAAGATTCAACTAGTTGGATTGCATCAGGAGGAACTCGTTCTCCTTTGATCGCTTGCCATATTTCCACCGCATTTGTCTCAGTATTAAACAGTTGCAAGCTAGGGTGAAATCGAAGTTGCAGTGCAGGCCAATGATCCGGCGGAATCTGCTGTAGATCGGCTACCGATACGGTTGTGCGGTCGGCCGCATCAAATGAGCTGAGCAAGCAGCGTTCAAAACGGGCTAACTCGGCGATGTGAGGGTGTTGGCTGAAGAATGTATCACTGCCAAGATAGCTGGGTAATTGATCACAATAATGACGCAGTGAGCGGAACGTGCTGGGATGGGCATCAATATAGCCCTCGGTCATCTGCTCGAACAGTTGGTCACCCAGGTAGCTGCCCAGCACGGGGTGATCATTGTCGATCACCTCCCGCAGACGGATGCGATAACCGGACTGATAGATCGATAAGCGTTGTCGCGCATCAAGATGCTGGTCGCCGATAATGTGATTGGCAATCTCGTCGCTGCCGACGAGTAGTGCTTGCATCATCTGCTGTTGGCGTTGTTTAAGTGAGGGTTTCATGGGCGACTGGCCTCGCGGATGAGAGGTTCGCCCGCTTCTACTTCAGCGGCGATATGGCGGGCAATAGTTAACTCGTCAATCAGTTGGTTTAGAGGGGGGATATTATCATCCCGTTCGATCATGGTGCTGATGGGGCCAAAGCGTTTCACGGCTTGGCGGTAAAGCTGCCAAACGGGATCACAGACATCATGATCATGGGTGTCGATGACATGAGTGCCGTAATCACTGTGCCCCGCCAGGTGAAATTGCCGGACCCGCGCTGGGTTAACTGAATTTAAGTAGTCTTGTGCGTCAAAGTGATGGTTGCGGCTGCTGACATAGATGTTGTTGATATCTAACAACATCAGGCAATCGGCGCGCTCTACGATCTCGTTATAGAATGCCCACTCACTCATGGCGGAGTCGGTATAGCTAATATAACTGGAAACATTTTCGAGCAGTAATGGCCGGCCGAGCGTGTCCTGAACTTGCTTGATGCGTGCAACGATATGGTTGATCGCCTCTTCTGTATAGGGCATGGGGAGCAGATCGTGACTATTGATGCCATCCAGTCCAGTCCAGCATAGGTGGTCAGATATCCATTCAGGTTGTACTTCATTCGCTAATTTTTTCAGCCGTTGCAGGTAATCTTTATCCAAGGGGTCGGTGGATCCGATGGACATGGATACGCCGTGCATCACCATCGGATACCGTTCACGGATGGCATGTAGGTAGTATTTGGGTTTGCCGCCGGCCACCATAAAGTTTTCTGAGATAATCTCAAACCAATCGACATCGGGCTGAGTATTAAGCACATCTTGAAAATGTGGGGTTCGTAAACCCAGTCCAAAGCCTAGATAGTGGTCGGTCATGGGATCTCCTGCAGAGTATGGTAAACGCCCCGAAGGGCGTCCATGCTTATGTGCTAAGGTGTTGCTTTCTGTGACTCGGTTTAGCTTAACGGATTACTCGGTAGTGCTTAATTACTTAGTAGTACCGCCGATATCGTCACAGGATTTTTCGGTAGTCATAACAAAACCAGTGCCTTTACAAGAACCTTGTCCAGCACAAGCGTTATTCGCTGTTTTACAGTCATTATGGCCTTTGCACACATTAATACCAAAGCACTGGGTCAGATCCGCTTTAGCGATTTGGTCGCGCCAGTCATCTCGTACTTTACCGCCGGCATCGGTACAGGCTTTCAGCGGCATAGAAACAAAACCTTGGCCTTTACAGGCGGATTGCCCTTTACAGTCATTATTGGCTGTTTTGCAGTCATTATGTCCCTGGCAGGAGTTAACGCCATAACAATGTCCCAGTTCAACGGTATCACCGCTAGCCATGGGCGCGGTATTGGTGCTGGCTGAGGTTGATCCCATACAGCCGGCTAGGCCTGCGGCTGCCACGGCGATTGCTGCGCCGGAAAAACTACTTTTCAGATTGCTGTTCATTCTTGTTATTCCTCTGGTGGGTGACCGCGCTATTGGCTCAATGCTGGTAGCGTGATCGGGTAATATGTTGCTCATCAGTCTTGTTAAAAGGTCATTTCAACCGTCCCGTTAATGTTTTGAGAGATCAATCCTTAACGGAAGCTGTACCAGTATTGATGATTAACTTGAAATCAACCTGAAAGGCGGTCTGTTTTTGTCATATTAAATCGTTAAACTACTCAGGCCAGTCAATCGTGCTGAAACCTTTGGTGTGTTTGCCGGTCTCAAGCGAGTGATACCGTTCCGTTTAACTATGTCAGACTGATAAATATTAGGGTTTTATGCAATTTCCAGATAGCCAAGCTGAGGGCGATGCTCAATTACAGCAGGATATTCAGCAGGCAGTATTGAAAGGTATTCGCAGCTATTTTCGTCGGTGTCAGCAGCGGGTGCCCGATTTTGTCACGGCGCATTTTAGCTATCCGGCGGCGTTAAAAACCAATCGAGTGGCCTTTGGTCTGGATATTTTGCGGGCGCCGGTTAATCTCTTTTGGGCGCCTCTTTATGCGCTGGTGAGCCTGATTCGATTTTTCGTTGGGCGTTCACCTCGGTTGAGCTGGCTGCATCGCTTGTTGGGGCGTTTTCCGGCAGGATTTACGACTCAGGTGCAAACCCATATCAGTGATTTGGTACTGCGTGACTTACTGCGGCATCATCAGACCAGTGAGTCGCTGAGTTGGTATATTGCTGAGGCGTTGCGTGAACTTTATCAGCAGCAAGGGGTAGGTGATCCTGATATCGCCCAGTTTCATCGACAAGCTGAACCTATTATTGAAGATGCCTTGGCGCAGTACCGGGTAACCAGAACGGCCTCGGCGGATATTACCAATACCCTGTCATGTACTGTACTGGGGGCTTTTGCATTTCAGAAATTCACGCCGGGAGGCATCGGTATCGGGTTGATGCTGGCGAGTATGGTCAGTACGCAATTAGCGAGCCGTGATTTTTTCTTAGGTGAAACCTTGGGCAGTGCCTATTACGGCGTTTTTCCACCTTCTCCCTCTATCGGTATTACGCTGGCGACTATCGCCGGTGTATTAGCGCTTTTGTCAGCGGGGGCGGCACTGAGTGGTGTGATATCCGACCCCGTACAGGCTGCAACGGGGTTGCATCGCTATCGTCTGACGAAGATGCTTAAGCATATGGAGCAGGATATGCTTAAGCAGAGCAGCAGTAGTTTTCGCCCTAAAGATCAGTATATCGCTCGGATTATGGAGTGCTTTGATCTGCTTCGGGCTGGGTTGCTGTAACGGGCTTTATTGGCCTGACTTTTTCAGCACGATATTAGGCCGGCGCGGTAAACTGCTGCCAACCTTCTAATATCTCGATGAAATCATCGAGTCCACAGCTGGCGGTCGATTCTTGATCGTAGTATACCAAGTTATCTTCAGGCTCTACGGTATCGTCGTAGGCATCCAGTGCATGGGCGCGGACAACCGCTTCATCTTGATTCAGAATCAGATTGTATTCTGAGCCTTCCATCATATAGTCGTGGCGTTGATGCTGTTGCAGCTCTTCGGTAATACGTAGCAGTTCGGCAATAACGGATTGACGACTTCTGAGTTCATAAGTCAGCCAGTAGCCTAGGGCTTCATGGCCCATAGAAAATTCAGCACAGAATGCGCCGTAAATATCGTGGGTAAAATCGTAGTCCACAATTGTGCTCCGTTGTTAGTGTTAACACAAAAAGAATAAGTTAACCGGAGCGGGAGAATAGCACAGGCTGTCTAAATAAAGCAGCGGTCAACGCTTTACCCGTGACTTCTAGTGAGACGTTAAAAGTAAGACAGTAAAGTAAGCCGCGAGAATTAATTGAGGATGGGGTTATCGGTACTAATATAAGCATTGCGGAGATGCTTTGTTGATTGGCTGTAATAGCCGGAGGCAAAGATAAAAAGCCCAGTCTAGAGACCGGGCTTTGATGCGCAAGCCATCCACACACATAGATTCTAGCTTGCTAATACTACTCACCGGACATCACCCCGATGAGTAGCCCCTTCAAGTCGAACCTTCGGTTTTACTTAGTTGAGGTATTCTTTATTTCTCGTGATTAGTTAGTCACGAGGCTGAGTCGGCTCAAGTATCTCGACCGGAAAAAAGCACATCAACAACTTCTTGGAAGTTAGCCGCGCGTTTGGATATTTCGACCGGTACTTTTAGTCGGCGGGCGATATCACTGGAGGAGATAACGCCGCGTATTTCATGTTTTAGAGTATCGACTACCAACATATGAGGGGTGCCGGTGTGTTGCAGTGTACGTAAGAGATCGCCGATGCTGGCATGGCTGACCTCGCTTAATGGAATAGCATGCAAGCGATCCCGTGGTGTCATCACCTCTTTAATGGATATGTCATGTCGTTTTAAACCTGCTGAGGTGGCGATACTCATGGCTGAGCGACTTTCGAGATCGGCGATAGTGAGCAGTCCGCGAAAGTTTTCATCTTTATCGATCACCAGCACTGAACGCACATGCACTTTACGCATCATCTGCCGAGCTTCATCGATAGAAACATCCTGTTCCATCATGAGCGGTTGGACTTTCTCAAAGTCGGTCATGACTTCAATGGCACTGGTTTCGAACGTGTATTCATGTAGTTCTTCAGGGCTGGCAATATGTGCGGAAGCATCGAGAAGAATCGTTTTCAATTCATTGTAATTATTCATAGCGTAATCCTGCCTTAAAGGCTGTCATCAATAATATAAAAATAGCGATGTAAGAATTAGCTAAGAACGGGCGGTGCTCTAGGGGAGGGTGCTATCCAGCGAGGACGGGCAGGATGAGAAGGGTTGATCTCCGTCTGGGCGATAACGGAGCCTAATCGGCGGAGATCATTGTTGGTTGTTAAAACGAGATTGCAGGGTTGATCGTCATCGATGGCGGCTGGTAGCAATACTTGTAAGGCATTGCTTTCATTAACGGACAACAGTTGTGAAGCGAGTGGCTCTCGTATCAGCCCTCTGCTCTGCATCTCGATCAGAACCAACAACAACATACACGCAAGCCCAAAATGAATTTGGCGATGTTTTTCTTGGGATGATGTGATGCAGGTCATGTGCTTCATGAATTCTAGTGTAGAGTAAAATTAACAGTGGGGGAATCCTGCAACGAAAAGATTATCAGTTGCGTTTAATTTTGAATCGTTTTTTGATGCTCAAAGATAAGCTGCTCATAAAAGGTTTTAAAACGATGTAGCAGACGGCAATCATTTGCCGCGTTAATTACTTTGGCTGGTTTTAATATTCCGCTTTCATCATGATAAATAACCGTTTTTATCACCGAATGTAAAGTTAGGTTAAGTTATGTTAAGGGTTGGTTAATAAACGCAAAATGGTGAGAAAAGACTTAAAAAAAGTCGTAAAAATTGTCAGTCGGTATATTCTTTGCAATTAACGAATAGCTTTAAATATATTAATTTAAGTTAAGGAGAGAGCCATGAGTATTACAGGTATTCAGGCGGGTAGCTCTTCGATGATGGGGATGCAAAAACCTCCTTCACCGGATGAGTTAGCTTCGCAAATGGTGAGTGCCGTTGAAGAGGGCAGTATCGATGCCGAAACGCTCGTTGCAAATCTGACGAGCCGTTTTGGTGATGATGCCTCAGCGGTGTTAGCTGAAGACGGCTCAATCGATGTTGATGAGTTAACGACATTATTAGCCAATAATGCGCCTGGTAGTGGTGGTGAAACTCAAGGGATGGCACCGCCACCCCCGCCGCCACCTCAGGGAATGGTTTCTAGTGAAGAGTTGCAGTTAGCACTGACGGAAGAGTTTGGCGAAGAGGCTGTTGCTTCGATTTTTGAAGATGATGGCACGGTCAACTTTGATGAACTGATCTCTCTGTTTCAGAGTCAAGACAGCTCTAGTTCTAGCTCTACCACCGGTATTCTGCTGAATACCACTGCTTGAGTATCAGTTTCAGGGTTAGCCGCGCTATGGGCCCCTGAAAAGGTAACCTCACGTCGTTAATTGATGTCGTATTCTATAACATCCCCAACCCGGCCTTCGTGCCGGGTTTTTACTGTGCACGCCATTCTAGTCCGTTGATTGCGATATGTTTTTATCTCTTGTAGAGATGTCAGCAGGCCTAGGGGCGGCGATTGCTGCTATTCTTTAGAATCAAAGTGGGTAATTCATTGATTGTAGTGACAGAGAAACATTATATGATGTGATGATATCTACCATAGAGGTAATAGATACAGAATATTGCAGTTATTGAATTTAGGGTTTGTTGGAATCCGAGCCCGTCTTATGTCAGGCCTAGTGGTGTTTGTTAGGGCTGCGGAGCTGTTTATGCTTTTAAAGGGTCTATCTATCCGAAGTAAGTTAATACTAACTTCTATTCTTCCGGTGATTGGTATGATCATCATCATCGTCACCGCGCTCAGTGAACTGCAGCGCGCCAATGATGGTGTTGATCGTATCTATGAAGATCGTGTTATCCCGCTAAAGGATCTAAAGGTGATCGCAGATGAGTATGCGGTACTGGTGATTGATGCGGTCAATAAGGCAAATGCCGGTATCCTGACCGGTGATGAAGCGTTAAAAGGTATCCAGGCTGCGCGTCAAAAAATTGCTCAAAAATGGCAAGATTACACCGCGCGTGCACTCAACGATGAAGAAGCGCAGCTGGCAAAAGAGGCGCAAGCGCTGTTTGTTGTCGCTAACCGTTCGTTAGATCAACTTGAATCTGGCATAAAAGCGGCTGGGCTGGGCAATATACGTGGCCAGTTAGGCGCATTTGATGGCCCGCTGTATCAGAATATTGATCCGATCAGCGACAAGATAGCCAGCCTGATCAACCTGCAATTACGAGTAGCCGCGGAAGAGCGGAGCCATGTCGCGATGGCCTATGAGACCTCGGTAATTATTATGCTGTTACTGGGCGGCTGCATAATTGTGCTGCTGGCGCTATTGAGCACATTGGTATATCGCTCTATTCGTAAACCGTTGGACGCTCTTAGCCTTGCGATGGATCAAGTGGCAAGAACATCAGACCTGACCGCCACGGTTGAAGTGAATAGTACTGATGAGCTAGGCAAAATGTCGGAAAACTTTAATCAAATGCTAACTCACCAATGCGTGCTTATTAGCGGTATTAGTCGTGCCACCATTCAACTCGCCTCAGCAGCTGAAGAGATGTCAGCGATTAGCGAGCAGACCAACCACAGCATCGATAGCCAGCGTATGGAAATCGAGCAGGTGGCCCAAGCGATGAATGAGATGGTGGCTACCTCTCAGGATGTGGCCAAAAATGCTGAACATGCCGATAGCCAGACGAAAATAATGCAAGAGCAAGCGGACCAAGGTAACAGTATTGTATCGGCGGCGGTTGCTTCGACGAATACTCTTGTGGGCAATGTTGCCCAGGTGTCTGATCGTATTCGCGCAGTGGAAAAGAATAGCGAAAATATTGGTTCAATTATCGATGTCATCAACGATATTGCTGATCAGACAAACTTGTTGGCCCTGAATGCAGCAATCGAAGCGGCCCGAGCAGGTGATCAAGGGAGAGGTTTTGCCGTGGTTGCCGATGAAGTACGGACGCTGGCACAGCGAACTCAGCAATCTACGACAGAGATTCAACAGGCGATTGAGCATCTACAGGCTGGCACTCGTTCTGCGGTGAGTGCGATGGAACAGAGTCAGCAAGAAGCCGAACAGACCGGCGCTAAAGCTACGGAAGCGGGGAATGCGCTGCAGGGTATCTCTTCAGCGGTGGGCATGATTACCAATATGAATACCCATATCGCCTCGGCTAGCGAAGAACAAACCGGTGTTGCCAAAGAGATCAATCGTTCGTTGGAGGCGATTCATGATGCTTCTCAGGCCTCTTCCGATGGTGCGTTGCAGATATCCACCGCGAGCGATGAACTTTCAAAATTAGCGGCTGAACTGAATACCAAGGTTGGCCAATTTAAAATCTAATATCGGTCGGTTTGTGGGCAGGTCGCACCGACCGTTGTTAAAAAAATGAGTAAGGCTCTCTCTTAGGGTTGTTAAAAAGGAGCCTCTTGCTAGTTATTCCGCTTAATTTTGTTCTGGGGTTGAGTGAACAGTGTTGGCGGGGTACATTCAGGTATGACTATAAAAAATTAACTCGTCACCCGATTGTTAGAGCAATCACGTAGTTGGTCAGGACGACCCAGAGGCGCAGAGCGGCTCTCTGAAATGGATATAACATGGATGCTTTTTTTAAGAGTCATTACTTGTGGCTCATCGTTAGTTGTTTGACCCCTATTGTTACTTATACCAAACGCCACAGTATTTCCCTATTGCTGGCCGGCGGTCTACTCGTGCCTAGCGTCACCTACGCGGATGTGTTGACCGATACCTATGTGAACTTTAGCCAGAAACTGGCCCGCGCCATTATGAAACCCATGCATGATAGTATTGGGGTAGAACTCAAATCGATCGTTGTCGAATACCATAATCAACCGGTGAGTTTTCAGTATCAAATGTGGCGGCTACGCCCGAATAGCGTCTGCCAACCACTGAAAGCTGATCTGTTAAATTATTCCGCGTGTTCTGAAGCCGCCAGCCAGTTCTTTCGGGAAACCTGTCAAACATTACAGCAGCGATCCAGCAACTCACTGAACTATCCAAACTACAAACGGCTTTATTGCAATGCGGCTGCTAGCTATCAGCCTGTTATCGCAAAAGTCCGCCGTTCAGCACCGGTAGGTGAAAACGCCGAGCAGCGCCAAAAGTGCTCCATGCTAACGCTCAAAGCCGCCCGCACCCGTAAAAATATCGATATTTACAATCGTGATAAAGCCTGTGGAGAGGATAGTTAATAATGAAATTTTTTATTTTATTGTTTCTTGTTGTCGGTGCTGTTTTGTATATAGCGGTAAACAAAAAACAGCCGCGTATGGCGCGCAAAGACACAGTTAAAGAACTGCCCGAAGAGACGGATTTAGTACCCTCAGCGACGTTGGGTATACCTGAGGAGTTAGGCTATCGTCAATGCGGCCCACTTTTTACCCCCGCGGAGCGTTCCTTCTATGGTGTGTTACTAAAAGCCATCGACAGTGATCAGCATCAGGTGTTCGGCAAAGTTCGGGTTGCCGACGTGTTAGAGCCTCAGCCGAGCCGTAACCGTAGTCAGTGGCAGAAAGCTTTTAACGCCATCAGTGCCAAACATTTCGATTTCATCATTTGCAAAACAGACGACCTAACCCCTGTCGCTGCCATCGAACTCGACGACAAAAGCCACAACCAGAAACATCGGCAGAAACGCGACGAACTGCTGATGAAAATCTGCAAACAATCAAAACTCCCGCTCCTGCGAATCCCCGCACAATATGCTTATAAAACGGACGTGCTGAAAATGATGTTAGCGAAGGAGTTGGGTAATGGTGTTGAGTAGAAGAAAAGAGTAGAGAATTAAAATCAAGAAGGCGTTGGGTGAATTATTAGAGAAGATGCAAATAAGTTCGATATTTCAACCTCCACTTATGCGATTTATCAGGTGGTGATACCGTTGGTATTTGAGTATTTGATGCCGCCTTTAGTAAACAAGTCTTTAGCCGTTATAAAATTCACTATTTATTAATAACTATTATCGCCTCACGTAGCGTTTAGGTGTCATCTGATTCCTAGACCGGGGCGCAATGAACATGGAGAACGTTCAATGAAGAAAACGTATATAGCAGTCGCTATCGCAGCCGCTGCTGTTGTCGGTTATGCTGGTGTTAAACAAGTTAGCTACCAAGATCATGTTAAGGCGGGCGTCGAAAATCTTGTCGAGCAGCTTAATGATACGACTATTTTGGGTGAGCAATTTGATGTGACCATCAAGTCCCAGCAAGGTGGTCTTATGTCTTCCTCTGGCGTTATTCTCCTGAACGATAGTAATACGCGCCGGCCTACTGAGTTTCAAGTCGAATATACCGTCAATCACGGCCTTACTTCTCTGCTGACGGGCCCTTCTTACACTGCGAAGATCACTAACCCTGTCATGAAAGGGAACGATGAAAAGACCATCACCCGCCTTGTTTTAGATGGTCAGCCAATTGTTGTCGAAGGTAACATGAAAAGCGATAGCATCGATGGTGAGATGATTATTCCTAATATCGATTTTGCCGAAAGAAGCAGTGCTATGACCGTTAAACCGATAACGGTTGAGTTCTCTGCCGATAACTTTAATGACGAAGGCCGGCCCGAAAATTTTGAAATGACCGCTGATATGCCTGAATTCATGCTCAAAGAGCGTCATAGTGTCATCGGTTTTTCTGGCGGGAAATTGTTCGTTAACAACAGTTTTGATGGCGAAGAAGGTGAAGGCCAGGCGACTATTGAGATTGCAGAAGCCTCGATTGAAGGCATTACTATTAAGTCGTTTGGAGTCGATATTGCGAGTAAAGTCGATGATGAATTCACTACTAGCTTGGCGGTTAACTTAGGTAGCTTCGAAGGAGAAGGGCAGCACCTTTCTGATGGCGAGTTGAAATACAAAATTTCCGGCCTAGATGGCAAAGCTGTTGTGAAAATATTAGAAGTTGCTCAGGAAGGTGCCAAATATGGCTGGAGCGATCGTGAAATGAAGCAAGCAGTTGAAGGTGTTATGAATGAGCGCGCAGATCAGTTGCTTGCTCAGAATCCACAATTTGAGCTGCAGAGCTTTCAGTTCAAACAAAATGGTGCCCACATTATCAACGCTAGCGGTGTTGCTAAGCTGGATGCCGAGAAACTACCTGAACATTATCTCCAGGACGGGTTTAAGTCTCGTAGCGGAGCCAATCCACAGGCCCTAATGAATGCAGCTTTTGTCGATTTCAGCGCTAATATTGGTAAGGAAGCCAAAGATTTGGTTGGCAGGTTCAATCCGATGGCGGCCGCTATGCTTGAGAAAAACGGTGACAAGTTCACATTCAAGCTTGAAAAGGGGCAGATGACCATGAATGGTGACAAGATCTAGGCAGCCTAGGTTAAAACTATTGCTACAATCATCGTGATGTATGGGAGCAGTTAGAAAGGGTATTTTATTGAGATATCTTTCCAGATTACTTTTGAGTGTAATAACTAGAGTGACACAGGGGAATTCAATTCGCAGGATGAGGCTCCGCCTACTCAGCTCCGCTGTTATGTACTGTTTATAACCAAAAAAAAGCCCAGCATCTCTGCTGGGCTTTTTTCTTTTTCGGACTACGAACGACGAGCAAGTCGCGAAGCGACGTTCGAACGACGGCCCTTTGGCCCTTACAGCGCCTCGATCTTGCCGTATTGCTCGCTCAATTGACCAAGAGAGGCTTTGTATTCCGCCAGCTTCTCCCGCTCTTTAGCCACAACGGCTTCCGGTGCATTCGCAACGAATTTGTCGTTGTTTAGTTTGCCTTCCAGACGACCGGCTTCTTTCTGTAGCTTATCCATCTCTTTCTTCAGACGGGCCAGTTCGGCATCTTTGTCGATCAGGCCAGCCATCGGCACGAGCACCTGCATATCGCCGACCAATTGAACGGCAGACATCGGCGCTTCTTCACCGGCTTCCAGCCAAGTGATCGAGCTGAGAGAGGCGAGTTTCGCAAGGAAAGAACGGTTGGCATCGAGACGGGTTTTATCGTCGGCGGTGCCTTTTTGGATCAGGATATCCAGCCCTTTCGCGGGGGAGATACCCATCTCACCACGGATATTACGCACCCCTGTGATAACCCCTTTCAGCCAGTTGATATCGGCTTCAGCGGCGGCATCATGTTGCGCTTCATTGGCAACGGGGAAAGGTTGCAGCATGATTGTTTCACCTTCAACACCGGCAATCTCTTTAATCGACTGCCAGATCTCTTCGGTGATGTACGGCATGATCGGGTGAGTCAGACGTAGAATTACTTCCAGTGCGCGTACCAGTGTGCGGCGAGTACCGCGCTTGGCTTCAGCTGAGGCGTTGTCGTCCCAGAGTACGGGTTTGGAAAGCTCTAGATACCAGCCACAGTATTCGTTCCAGATGAAGTCGTACAGCGTCTGAGAGGCCAGATCAAAGCGGTATTCATCCAGATGTTTGGTTACATCGGCTTCGACTTTCTGTAGTTCGCTGGCGATCCAGCGGTCGGCCAATGACAACTCAACGTCGCCACCGTTCTGACCATAGTCTTCACCGTCGGTGTTCATCTGCACATAACGGGCGGCGTTCCAGATTTTATTACAGAAGTTACGGTAACCTTCTAGTCGTTTCACATCCCAGTTGATATCCCGACCGGTAGAGGCCAAAGCGGCGAGGGTGAAGCGCATCGCATCGGTGCCGTGGGCGGAGATCCCTTCTGGGAACTGTTTTTCGGTACGTTTACCAATTTTCTCAGCCAGTTGCGGCTGCATCATGTTGCCGGTACGTTTTTCCAGCAGATCCGGCAGGCTGATGCCGTCGATCATATCCAGTGGGTCAAGTACGTTGCCCTTGGATTTGGACATTTTGTCGCCGTTTTCATCGCGGATCAGACCGGTGACATAAACGGTTTTGAACGGTACCTGCGGCTTGTCGTTCTCATCTTTGATGAGGTGCATGGTCATCATCATCATCCGAGCAACCCAGAAGAAGATGATATCGAAGCCAGTCACCAGCACATCGGTTGGATGGAAGGTTTGCAGACGTTCGGTGTTTTCGGGCCAACCTAAGGTACCAAAGGTCCATAGGCCGGAGCTGAACCAAGTGTCGAGTACATCATCGTCTTGACGCAGTTCGGTTTCGAGATCCAGACCATATTTCTCACGGGCCGCCGCCGCATCTTTCGCTACGTAGACATTACCTTCGTTATCGTAGAAGGCCGGAATACGGTGACCCCACCACAGCTGACGGGAGATACACCAGTCTTGGATATCCCGCATCCAGGCGAAGAACATGTTTTCATACTGTTTAGGTACGAATTTGATATCGCCATCTTCAACGGCTTTGATCGCCGGGCCTGATAGGGTTTTGGCATCGGCAAACCACTGATCGGTCAGCATTGGCTCGATGACCACGCCACCGCGGTCGCCGTAGGGGATGGTCATATCGTTTTCTTCGATCTTGACCAATAAACCGGCAGCTTCCATATCGGCAACGATCGCCTTACGGGCAGCAAAACGTTCCATGCCGTGGTATTTTTCCGGCAGGGTTTTGTCTAACGTGTGGTTTTCACTGCCATCGGTGTTGAAAGTCTCGGCTTCATCACGAATATCACCGTTGAGGGTGAGAATATTGATCATTGGCAGCTGGCAGCGCTTGCCGACTTCGTTATCGTTGAAGTCGTGGGCGGGGGTGATTTTCACACAACCGGTGCCTTTTTCCATATCGGCGTGTTCATCGCCAACGATGGGGATGCGACGGCCAACCAGCGGCAGAATAATCTCTTTGCCGATCAGGTCTTTATAACGCTCATCATCGGGATTAACCGCAACACCGGTATCCCCGAGCAGGGTTTCTGGACGGGTTGTACCAACCACCAGATAGTCTTCGCCAGCGGCGGTTTTAACACCGTCAGCCAGTGGGTAGCGCAGATACCACATCTTGCCTTTGACATCGCGGTTTTCCACTTCAAGATCAGAAATCGCGGTGTGTAGTTTTGGATCCCAGTTAACCAGACGCTTACCACGGTAGATCAGGCCTTCATCATAGAGACGGATAAACACTTCTTGCACGGCGGTATAAAAACCGGAATCCATGGTGAAGCGTTCGCTTGGCCAGTCAACGGAATCACCTAAACGGCGCATTTGGTTGGTGATCATGCCACCGGATTCGGCTTTCCATTCCCAGATTTTTTCGATAAAAGCATCACGGCCTAGATCGTGACGGGTTTTCTGTTCTTCAGCCGCCAGTTTACGCTCAACCACCATTTGGGTGGCGATGCCGGCATGGTCGGTACCGACCTGCCAAAGGGTGTTTTTACCCTTCATGCGCTGATAGCGAACCAGCGCATCCATGATGGTGTGCTGGAAAGCATGACCCATATGCAGGCTGCCGGTGACATTCGGCGGCGGGATCATAATGCTGTAGGCCTCGCCTTCACCGGAAGGGGTGAAGTAACCTTTTTCTTCCCAGGTTTTGTACCAGGATTTCTCGATCTCGTGCGGCTGGTAGGTGGTATCCATTAATAGACCGTGCTCTCAAAGCTAGAATTAGTGCAAAAAAATAGTCGGATATTATACCTCCGAGACACCTAAGTAGCTAGCCGTAGCCATGGTGCGGTTCGCGAGGCTCACCGTCACCTTAGGTGGTTTGGCGTAGGGGGTGGTGAAGGATGAACCGCACCATGATTTTTTGTCTCTGGCGTGTGTGAGATGGCGCGATTCGCGAGGCTCTCCATCGCCTTAGGTGGTTTGGCGTAGGGGGTGGTGAAGGATGAACCGCACCATGGTTTTTTGTCTCTGGCGTGTGTTGAGTTGGTGCGATTCGCGAGGCTCATCGTCACCCTACGTGGGTTTGTTTTATTGAGGTGGTGCGATTCGCGAGGCTCATCGTCACCCTACGTGGGTTT